>CAWFPP010000010.1:0-327924 GCA_963817735.1 uncultured Acidimicrobiaceae bacterium
GCCGTCCGCCGCTCCTCGCAGGGCACCGACCCAGGCGCGCATGCAGAGCCACGGGCCGCGGGCGTTGACGCGCATGACCCGGTCGAACGCCTCTGGGCTCGCCTCGGTCAGGAGCCCGGCGTGGCCGACCCCGGCCGTGACGGTGATGGAGGTCGGGACGCCCCAGCGCAGGCGGGTCACGCCGACGGCGTCGTCGATGGCATCGGGCTCGGTCACGTCGCACGTGACGTCGTGGGATCCCGCGATGTCCCAGGTCGCCGTCCTGGTGCCTTGGGCCCGGTAGGCGTCGGCCAGTGCGGCACCGATGCCCGAGCCGCCGCCGATCACCAGCGCCAGGGGCCCCGCTTCGTCGCTCATGTGACTCCCTCCTGCGTCGCTCGGGGCCAGACCGTACCCGGCCGGTGGTGCCAGACTCTGGGCCTCGGAACCCCCTTGCTCGGAGGCCCAGTGGCGAAGGTGCACGACACGGCGACGGCGACGCGTGACGCCGGTGGGAGCCCGCTCCGGGCCCACCGCGGCGAGGACGGCCCGGCGCCCCACTGGCAGGTCGCCATCATCGGGGCGGGGGCGGGAGGCCTCGGATTGGCGATCCGGCTCGCCAAGTCCCGGCGGCGGGACTTCGTGCTCTTCGAGGCCTCCGACGGCGTGGGTGGCACCTGGCGCAGCAACACGTACCCCGGAGCGGCCTGCGACGTGCCCTCGCACCTCTACTCGTACTCCTTCGCCCGCAAGCCTGATTGGACCAAGACCTACGCCGATCAGCCCGAGATCCTCCGCTACTTCGAGGAGTGCGCGGCACGCTTCGGGATCTCCCGCCATGTGCGGCCGCACGCCCGCATCACCGCGGCGCACTGGGACGAGGGGTTGCGGCGATGGCGGCTGACCGACGCTGCGGGCGGCGCCTACGAGGCCGACGTGCTCGTGAGCGCTGTCGGGACGTTCGCCACGCCCTCTCTCCCCGACATCGCCGGCCTCCAGTCGTTCGCCGGGCCCTGCTTCCACTCGGCCCGCTGGGAGCACCAGCACGAGCTGACGGGCGGCCGGATCGCCGTGATCGGGACGGGCGCGAGCGCAGCGCAGATCGTGCCCGAACTGGCCAAGGTGGCAGGGGCGGTCCATGTCTTCCAGCGCACGCCACAGTGGATCCTGCCCCGTTCGGACAAGCCGTTCACCGAGGAGCAGAAGCGCCGGTTCGCCCGCAACCCGATCGCGGCGCGGCGCCACCGCCGGGAGCTCTACTGGGCCTTCGAGAACACCATCGCCTTCCGCCACGGCGAGGAGGGTGCCGACCAGCTCAAGGCCTTGGCGCTCAGCCACATCGATCACCGGATCAAGGACGACGAGCTGCGGGCGAAGCTCACGCCGGACTACCCGTTCGGGTGCAAGCGCACGCTGGTGTGCAGTGAGTTCTACAAGGCCGTGCTGCGGGACAACGTCGAGCTGGTGACCGAGGGCATCGAGAGGGTCACGCCGGGCTCCGTCGTCACCACCGACGGCCGTGAGCGCCCGGTCGACGCCATCGTGCTCGCCACAGGCTTCAAGGCGACCGAGTACCTGAGCGGGATCGACGTCGTCGGCGCGGGAGGGCGTCGCCTGCACGACGACTGGTCAGAGGTGGCGCACGCCTACCTCGGTCTGACCGTCTCGGGCTACCCCAACTTCTTCATGCTCTACGGCCCGAACACGAACCAGGGCGGCAACTCCATCATCGTGATCCTCGAGGCGCAGGCGACCTACGTCCTCCGCGCGCTGCGGGCCATGCGCTGGCGCAGGGTGCGCGCCGTCGACGTCCGGCGCGACGTCATGGACGACTACAACCGCGGGCTCCAGGAGGCCCTGGCGGGGACGATCTGGAACGACGGCTGCCAGAGCTACTTCAAGAATGCCAACGGGAAGATCGCCACCCAGCTGCCCCAGACCTCCAGGTGGTACGCCCAGAGGACGAAGCGCTTCCGGATGCGGGAGTATGTCCGGTCATGAAGGCAGCGGTGTACTACGAGACCGGGGCGCCCGAGGTGTTCCGTTACGAGGACGTGCCCGACCCGGTGGCCGGTCCCGGCGACGTGGTGATCGAGGTCGAGGCGATCAGCATCGAGGGCGGGGACACGCTCAACCGGCTGGGAGGCGACCTGGCCCGGGTGCCCCACGTGGTCGGGTACCAGTGCGCCGGCACGGTGGCCGAGGTGGGCGCCGACGTCCGCGGCTTCGCGGTGGGGGACCGCGCGGTGACGGTGGGCCTCGACGGTTCGCATGCCGAGCGCAGGGCCACGCCTGAGGGCTTCGCCTGGAAGATCCCCGCCGGCATCTCGACCGACGAGGCGGCCTGCGTGCCGGTTCCGTTCGGCACGGCCGACGACTGCCTCTTCGAATTCGGCCACCTGCGTGCGGGAGAGACGGCGCTCGTCCATGCCGGGGCGGGCGGCGTGGGCATCGCGGCGATCCAGATGGCGAAGCGGGCCGGCGCGCGGGTCTTCGCCACCGCATCGAGCGACGACCGGCTCGAGCGGTTGAAGGAGCTCGGCCTTGACGAGGGGATCAACTACGTCACCCACGACTTCGTCGCCGAGGCCCGTCGCCTGACCGATGGACGCGGCATCGATGTCGTCGTGGACTCGGTGGGTGGCGTGACGCTGCAGGGGAGCATCAACGTGCTCGCCTACCGGGGTCGCTGCGTCACGGTGGGTGACGCCGGAAGGTCGGCGGCGGAGCAACTCGACATCTCCACCATGCGGGGCAACAACCAGACGCTGTCGGGCTACTTCCTGGGGGCCGAGCTGCTCCTGTCGCCGCGCCCGCACGCCATGATCGCCGGGCACCTCGACGCCATCGCCCGCGGTGAGCTCAAGGTGGTCATCGACCGGACGTTCCCGCTCTCCGACGCCGCGGGAGCACATGCCTACATCGAGAGCCGACGGGCGTTCGGCCGGGTCCTCCTCGCCCCGGCCGCGGTGCGGCCTGGGACGTCCCGTCAAAGGACGAAATGAAGATCGCGATTGTCGGAACGGGAGCCATGGGCTCGGTCTATGCCAGCCTGCTCGGCAAGGCCGGCCACGAGGTCTGGGCCATCGACACCTGGCAGGACCACCTCGACGCCATCGCCACCTCCGGTCTGAGCGTCTCGGGGGCCAGCGGCAGCTTCGTCGTGGACAACCTCCATGTCGGACGCCCGTCGCGATGCGGGCCCGTGCGACGTCTGGGTGATCGCGACCAAGGCGGCAGATGTCGACGCGGTGGCGCGGATATCGCTCCGCTCCTGGGGCCCGACAGCGTCGTCATGGCCTTCCAGAACGGGCTCGGGGCGGGCGAGCGGGTCGCACGCCGTATCCCGCAGGAGCACATCGTGATCGGGATCGCCGAGGGCTTCGGGTCGTCGATCCCCGAGCCGGGGCACGTGCATCACGAAGGCATGCGCCTGATCCGGATCGGCGAGATGAACGGGGGCCTGACCGCGCGCGTCCAGCAGCATCGAGCAGGTCTTCCACGATGCCGGCTTCAATGTCCGGGCCTTCGCCGACGTGAACCTGATGATCTGGGAGAAGTTCCTCTGCAACGTCACGCTCAGCGCACCGTGTGCCGTCTTCGACGTCACCGTCGGCGAGCTGATGTCGGACGCCGAGGCGCGGAGGGTCGCTCTCGGCTGCACAGCGAGGCCTACCGGCTGGGCGTCGCCAGGGGGGTCCAGTTCCCCTTCGACGACCCGCTGGAGTACGTGACCGAATTCGCGGCCACCATCCCCAACGCCAGCCCGTCGATGCGCCTGGACCACCTGGCCCGCCGGCGTTCGGAGATCGACGTCATCAACGGGCAGGTCGTCGAGCTCAGCCGCCAGTTCGGCCTCGAGACGCCCTACAACGAGACGCTCTGCGCCGTCCTTCGCCGCCGCGAGGCGCTGTTCGCCTGAACACGCGGGCGCGGCGGCCGCTCCCGATCGAGCCCGAGGCCGGCGGGTGATAGCCTCTGGCGGCGCGTCTGGACGAACGCGCACACGGGGGTTGGCGATGCGAGGCTGGGGCAAATCGGGAGTGAGGCGAAGGCTGCTGCGGGCGGTCGGCGCCGCGCCGTCCTCGGCTGCGCGGTGGCCGCCGGCCGGCTGCGCCGTCGGGCCGTCCACGCCCCGACGCCCGTCACCCAGGCCAGCACGAGCGCGCGGCGTCTCCGCCGACGCCATCAACGTGGTCTTCCCGATCATCTCGTTCAGCAGCATCGAGGGCGAGTTCGAGATCGAGTCGGACGCCGAGTACGGGGAGCAGACGAAGGCGATCCACCTCTTCGTGAACCAGATCAACCAGGCCGGCGGGATCGACGGCCGCAAGATCAACCCGATGATCGTGAGCTTCGACCCGACGAACCCGACGAACAGCGGGCGCTGTGCAAGCAGTGGACCCAGGGCAACCCGCCGGTGTTCGCCGTGCTCGACGGGCTCGGCACGTGGAAGGGGTCAACGAGCTCTGCGTCACCCAAAAGGTCACACGCCGATGCTCTCCCAATGGTCGACCACCACCAACTGGACGGATCTCGGCTCGCCGTACCTGTGGTGGACGGGCGCGGACGATGCGCCGATCTGGCGGCCACCGTCGACTGGGGGCTCAGCTCGGGCCGTCTCGGACATGGCAAGAAGGTCGGCGTCGTGGTCTCGGACGAGGTCAGCGACCAGGACGCGCTCAACTCCTACCTGCTGCCGGACCTGAAGAAGGTCGGGGTCGACCCCCAGGTGGTCACGATCACGGCGGACGTCGGCGAGACCGCCACGACGGACTCGGACGCCACGCTGGCGGTGGAGCGGCTCAAGGCGGCCGGGGTCCAGTCGGTGATTCCCCTGCTCCCGAGAACGCGTTCACGCCCTACATCGGGGCCGAGACGTCGCAGGAGTACTTTCCCAAGCTCCTGCTCAGTGACTACCAGTCCGAAATCGAAGTCGCGCTCGGCCTCATCCCCATCCCCTACGAGAAGGCACTCAACGGGCAGGAGGGTGTCACCGCCGAGACGCTCGGCGGGATCGACCTCCCGGTACCCGAGTCAGCGGGTGGCTACGACCCGGGCGTGCGGAGCTGTTGGACGGTCTGGCACCAGGCCTATCCGCAGACTCCCAAGGGGAACATCAACGACGACATCGAGGAGCAGGGACCGGTGCAGGGCTGGTGTCAAGAGATCCGCCTCTTTGCGAAGGCGGCGACCATGGCGGGGAAGGACCTCAATCGTCGGACGTTCGTCGAAGCCATGTCGCGCATCACGGACTTCCCCGGCGGTTACTCGCCCGTCCTGAGCTACGGGCCGGACAAGTTCTCCGGCCCGACGCAGTACCAGGTGGTGGAGGTGCACGACAACCATCCGCCGACGAGCCTGTGCAAACGTGGCCCGGCGTCGCAGCCGCCGGCCGGCGTCTGTTGGGTCGTCGAACAGAATCGGAGCCGCCTTCGCCATGACCCGGGTCGTCCGCGGCCGCGCTCCTTCCATCCTTCGGACGCGCCGGCCGTCGGTGAACGGAGCCAGGAAATAGCTCACCTCGGCGGGGTCGTCTGGAGCAGATCCTGAGCGGCGCCCTCACCGCACCGGTGGACTACGACCAGGAACACGACGAATGGGTCGTCGTGCTCAACGGTGGGGCCACCCTGGAAGTGGGCGAGGAACGCCTCGAACTCACTGCGGGCGACTGGGTGGTGCTCCCCGCCCACGTACGCCACCGGCTGGTGGCGACGAGCCCGGGACGACCTGGCTGGCGCTGCACGCCAGAGGGTGACGCGGAAGCGGTTGTGAGCTGAAACTGCCCCCGAATTCGGGTGCGGGTATCCCAGCCGTGCCTCAGCTCGTGTAGTCGACTGGACCGGCTCCCTCGATGCCGACAGCGAAGGCGAGGCCCCGGAGTCCGGAGTTCTCCGTCAGCGGCCAGATACTGTGGACGATGTCCGGCGGAATCTTGATCAGATCCCCTTGTCCACCTCTCGTTCCTCGTCCGCAATCTTCATGATGCCACGACCGGAAATGATGTAATAGAACTCGTGGGTGGGATGTGAGTGGGGATCGACGAGTCCACCGCCAGCAACTTCCCATTCGCTGACGAGCTCGAAAAACCCCCGCTGATCGCATCCTTGAGCTCGCCGGGCTGAACGAGCCACCGACGGGTACGGTCCCGGCATGTTCGATAACGGGTGCTACATCCCTCGTCGAGCGGACATCCATTCCTCAGCCTCCTCAGTCGCCCTAGTGGGATATTACGACCATCCACCAATGGTTCTGAGAGGTGAGAACTCGACTCGTGTTGCTCCGAAAGCGATGGCTCCTCGGGCGCCAGGAATGACTTGGCTGGGCCTTTTGAAGAGTAGAGCGGAGTCGTGAGCGTGCTGAGGACCGTTGCGCTGGACGTCGGCACCATGGCGGGAAGAAGATTGGGGTGTGAACAAGCTATTTCAGGCCGAACTGCGGAAGAGCCCTAGCAAGGGCGGATGGACCTACGTCGTCATGGAGGGTTCAGCCGAATACTTCGGAACAAAGGGCCTGGTGAAGGTACACGGGACTGTGGACGGCGAACCTTTCCAGAGCTCGTTCATGGCGCTCGGTGATGGCACACACAAGTTGCCCATCCGGGCGGAGATCCGCAAGAAGATCGGAAAGGATGTGGGCGACACTGTCACCGTGCTTCTCATGGAACGCATCTCAGCCTGACCGGTCATGAGATTCGACTGAACACAACATCGGACGCGGCATACTCTCGATGTTCGGGGGCAGGGGCAAGGTCGCTCTAAACCAACCCTCAATGGTCAACCTGCATCCCAGTTCAGACCGTCGCAGGCGTCATCGCCGGCGACGTTTGTAGCCAGTTCTGTAGCCAATGGGTCGAAGTCTGCCAGCGGATCGATCCACGGGGCCCGTCGCATCGCCTCCACTGCATAGAGCGAGGATTCCGGAATCCCGCTGTGCCGCAGGGGCGCACCCTGTCCCGGCGGACCGGGGCACCTTTGAGCACCTCAGTTGAAGCTTTGGCGGGTGACGCATCCTGTGTCTGCGGACGCCTCCCCGAATCATTTGCCGAAGTACCAGGCCACCTGGCTGTTGGTCACCCTGCCTCTCCCGTCGTGAATCGGGAGGACCCCATGTACTCAGATCCCGGGCGCTGCGCGGAGTTGGACGGTGACGCTCTTCGTGGCCGGTGACAATGTCACGGTCCCGGTCCCTTGGTCGATCCGGCCAGCCGAGGTGGTCTCGATGTTGTCGATGAACTGCGGCAGCTGGAAGAGCACCGGGCCTGCAGGTGGCTGGCCGCGCAGCGTGAGCGATACCGACTGGCCTCTCGACGAAATCTTGAGGCTCAGCCTCCGGCCATCGGTTGTCGGGAAGTTCGTCACGGAGATGGACCGGTCATTGCCGAGCCACTGGGGGGCGACCCCCCGGCCCACGACGAGGGCGCCGTCAGTGCGCACGGCCACCAGCGAGGCAAGAAGCACGCCGTTGGCCTGCGACATTCCCCAGGCGTGCGGGGAGGCGCCCTGCCCGGTAGCCGGGTGAAGTCCGATCCACGGGTTTTGGGTCGAGGGGGCAGATGAGCTCTCCCACCATGAGTACGGGCCGCTCTGGCTGTGAGTGATCATGAACTCGTAGCTCAAGATCCCCTGGTCCCGGTGACGCTGGCTGGCGAGGCCAGCCGTCCCGTAGCCGGCGTTGTAAGCCGTCGAGTAATAGTCACCGGGAAATCCACCAAAGGTATTGGGCGGGAGCTTGCCCTTGAGGCGGCCGAAGCCGTAGTCGTAGGTGGCGTCGATCATGGTCGCGCCCGGGCCGTTGACCGTCGCTCCGAAAAGGGACGCGTCCCAGGCCCAGGCACCGAGCGGGGACATCCAGTTGGCGTCCTTGGGATCCTTGCACCGGTTGGCCGTGTTGGGTCGGAAGATCGAGCAGGGGACGTAGTCGAGGTGGTAACGGGCGATGGTCGCGTCCAGGGCCTTGTTGGTGGCCGAGAGCAGGCTGGTGTACTGCTCGGTCGCCCAGGCCACTTCGCTGGCGTCCCCCACGCGCTGCGCAAGGTAGCGGTATGCGGCCAGGCCGATGAGGGCCGAGTAGTCATCGGTCGTCCAATAGCCCTGCGTGTCGATGTCGTTGGTGGCCGCCATGATCCCCGTGGGGCTGGTCCTCCCAGCGGCGATCGCGTGGGCGGTGTCCTCGATGCTCGGCTGCGTAGCACCGAGGGGTCCCTCCGAGTCGAAGTTCTGCTTCACGAAGGCCAGGTCTCCGGTCTTCATCAGGTAGATGGCCCAGGGCACCGAATACGTCCAGACCCCGTCGTTGTAGAAGCCCTCGCCCGGTTGCTCCATGGCGTTGCGCGCCTCGAGGAGGAGCGCGTCGGCGTCGGTGAAGTAGCCCTGGTTGAAGAGGTTCGACAAGATGCCGATGACGTCGTGGTTGAACTCGGCCTCGTAGCCGTTGACCCCGTCGTCCAGGTCGTCGCCACTGCGGGCGATCTGCGTGTAGATGAACCCGCTGCGGTAGGCGTCGTCGAGGGACCGAACGGGGACACTGATCCCGGTAATGGTGGCCAGCTGGTCATTCCAGAAGCTGGCCATGTGGGCGAAATGCTGGTCGAATGTACCGGCGCCGGCCAGCGCGGCCGCGTTCGGCCACGGGTAGGTTGCCCCGAAGCGGTCCGAGGCGATCACGTAGTCGTGGTCGACCGAGGTGTGGGCTGCCACCGCATCGGGCGCGGCATCGAGCGGCACCAGTCCGGGTGAAGGCTGGGGGTCTGCCTCGATCACATGGTCGGTCGGATTCGTCACGGCAACCCGGCTGTAGACGGCGACAAAGGCGTCGCCACCGAGTACCACCTCGTCGCAGAACTCGGTGATGGACACCTTGGCACCGTCCCGACTGAACGATGTGATCTGAGCCGGGAGGTAGCCGTCGGCATCGGTCCAGGTGGTGGGGCCACCGTCGTAGATGCCGAAGCCGTAGTTCGTGCCGAAGCCGATGGCGTCGTTCTTGAGGAGGGTGTCTTGGATGTAGAAGATCCCGCCGAGGCAGGTGACGACGCCCTGGTGATTGCCCTCCCAGCCGATCTCCGACGCGGTGCCGTCGATGCCGGTGTAGTCGGCATCGGCGGGTCGGATGCTCAGGGCGCAGTCGTACTTGCCCGCCGGTCCGCTGGTGGGCGTGGGGGTCGACGTGCCAGTCGCGGGCGCTGCCGTGGCAGGCAGCTCCGGCGCCAATCCGGCGAGCGATCCCACCGCCACCACGAGGGCCACCGCCGCCGCCTTTATTCCCCCGAACATGGCTGTAACTCTGGCATGCCGCCCCACCTGGGCGGCGCCGAAGAGCGAATCCGCTCATTACCTATAGAGCACGATGTCGGGCCCGAGCAACACGCCGAACTCCCCACTCTGGATCAGATCCAGAGCGAGATCCCACCGCTGCCCCGCAGGCTCGTCGATGGACGGTAACCTTTCACGGGATTGGGGGCGCGGCGCGAATTCCCACGGTCTAGCGTTTTCTTGTGGCCTTCGATCTCAGTTCCTACCTCGACCGCCTCGGCCTCCGCGATGAGGAGTCCAGCCTCGCCGCTGTCCACCGGGCCCACGCAACGACGATCGTGTTCGAGAACTTCGATCCGAGCACCGGCCGGCCCGTGGTGCTCGACGTGGACAACCTCGCCGACAAGATGGTTGGTCGCGGGCGCGGTGGCTATTGCTTCGAGCACAACATGCTGCTCAAGGCCGCGCTCGAGAGATTGGGGCTCGGCCCTGTCGAACTCATGCTGGCTCGGGTGCGTATCGGCGGCACCGGTGACGATCGCCCCCTCGACCACCTCTTGCTACGCGTGGCCGAGGGTGGTCGGTCATGGCTGGCCGACGTTGGGTTCGGCGGTGGGGGGTTGCTCGACCCCGTGCCATTCGAAGTCGGAGTTGAGACGGACCAGTCGGGCTGGCTCTACCGGTTGGTCGAGGACGGTCCTGAGCTCGTCCTACAGGTGTTCCAAGACGACGCCTGGACTGACATGTACGGGTTCGTTCCGGAGCCGGTGCCGGTCATCGACGTGGAAGTCAGCAACTGGTACACCGCCACCCATCCGACGTCATCATTCGTGACTGGCGTGTTCGTCGGTCGTCGCAGCCCGGACCGCTGTCTCTCCCTGTTCGTCTTCGAGCAAGCCTTTCTTGTGGAGCGCCCGGTCGGGGGAGCATCTGAGGTCACCGAGGTGGAACGCACTGACGTGCCGGGCCTCCTGGCCGAGCGGTTCGGCATTGAGGGGGTCGTGCTGAATGCCGACGGACGCTTGGGTTTCGCCGCCCCCTCAACGGGTCAACCAGAGTCCCGATAATCACTGGTTTTGCGGATCCACCCTTTCCTCGGCCACGGCGCGGGTTTCAGCTAGTCCAGTGCGCCGGATGTGTGACACAACCGCAGAACCCTCTAGCCCTCCTCCGTAGATCAGGTGATGACGGAGACGCTCCAGCTGTGTGTACCGACGTTCACGGGGGTGCCGGTCGGACGCTACCTCGTTCAACGCCCCCAATTCTCCTGCGCCGATGCCACCCCGTCGCTAGCCTGGCCGTTATGACAATCGATTTCCGCACACGCGACGACGTCGACGTCGAGACGATCGACGTCGCGGACTTCTTCGAGACCCAGCTGCCTCGCCTGGCGGCGGAACGCTCTGCGCTGGCCGTCCCGGGCGCTCGCGAGCTGGGCGTTCGGCCGTTCACGATCGAGACGACGGCCGCCACCTGGACGCTGTCGGTCGACGACGATGCCATCCGGGTGGACCCCGGCGGCACTGGGCACGCCGCGGTACGGCTCGACTCGGACGAGATCACTGATATCGTGCACGACCGCCGGACGCCGATGACGCTCCTCGCGGCCGCAACGCTCGACATGCCCCGCGGAAACATCAACGACTTCCTCGACTGGTGGGTCGTACTCCGCTCCTTGCTCGATGTGCGCGCCGTTCATACCGCGGGTGACGTCACATTCACCGACCGTGACGGCGGCCCGCTCGACCTCCTGCGCTCGTTCAGGATCGACGACGATCCGGCCGAGCTGGCGTACTACCTGACCGAGGCGGGCTACCTCCACCTGACTGAGGTCTTCACGACCGACGAAATGGCCCAAGTCTCGGCCGACATGGATGCCGCCCTCCCGCGCTACCACGACGGTGACGGGCGTTCTTGGTGGGCCACCACTGCCGACGGCGAGGCGCGGGCTGTACGCCTGCAGCGGTTCCAGGAGGAGAGCCTCGCGACCGCGACCTTGCTCCAGGACGACCGGCTCCTGCGCCTCGCCTCACTCACGGGCGACGGGCACGTGCCGCGGGACCAAGGTGGCAACAAAATCGAGGCGCTCGTCAAGCCCATCGGCGTCGTGAAGGGCATTTCCGACCTGCCGTGGCACAAGGACTGCAGCCTCGGGCGGCACTCCTCGCGCTGCTGCAGCCTGACGGTTGGGATCTCGGTCACGGGCGCCGACGAACGCTCCGGCCAGCTCGGGGTCGTGGCCGGTTCCCACCGGGCTCTCGTCCAGCCAGCATTCTTCCGGGACTCCTGGGGCCTGCCGGCGGTCCCGCTCCCGACCCGCGCTGGCGACGTCACCCTTCACTGCTCGTGCACTCTGCATATGAGCCATGCGCCAGTCGAGCGGGAACGCCGCGTCATGTACACCGACTTCGTTCTGCCCCCTCGCGCCGGCGACGATCGGGCTCCCGCCAGTGCAGGCGTCATCGATCGGGTGCGCGAGCGGGCCTACAAGGTTGTCAGCCAGGTCCCATCGGCCGCACGTCCTTGAGCGTCCGCCATCACCTGTCGCTCCCGACTTCGAGGGCAACCGCCGGGAAAAGTTCACCAAACCTCCAACCCGCTAAGCAGTCACCATCTCGTGTAGTGCCCAGTCCAGAACCGGGTCGGGATGTCCCGAACGCTGGATCTGAGGGTTGATGCTGCCAGCAATCTGAGTCGGTGAACCTTTCGCGAACTCTGCTACCACCGTGCCTCAGATGTTGCAAACTACGCTTATGAGCAACGAACACTTCGAAGGATGGTTCACCGACCCGTACGCAGTCCATGAGGCTCGCTGGTTTTCAGACGGGCGGCCGACGAAGCTCGTGCGCGACGGCGAGGTCGAATCCTACGATGAGCCTCCGCCGGGAGCACCCACCGTGGTCCCTGAGAAGTTGGAAGTGGATCCCTCTGCGGTCAACGGTGACGATCTCATTCGCGCCGACGATGCAGAGCAGACCGATCCCTACGACTCAACTTCGCAAGTGATGGAAGCTCTCGATTCGTTTGGACAATCCGGCCTCCTCGACGTGCGCCATCCGTACAGCGAAGACAAGTAAGAGCCGCATCTTGGGTTGCCCGCCGCTACCGCTCCCGAACCGGTTCTAGGTGCGGTCGTCCGCACCGTTCCTCACGCCCGCCGGCCTAAGAAATAGAGGAATTCCGTCTGCAAATCCGCACCCCTGGGTGGCTCCAACTTGGGTCCAAAGACGTTTGGCTGGCGGATCATGGCGTCTACCGGCTTGAGGGCCTCGTAGGCCCGTCCGACGGCGTCCTCATCCAGGTGCTCGTCCGCACCGACCGTCCGTGCGAGGTCCCAGGTGTGGACGAGCACGTCCATAGTCACGAACTGGCCGATGATCTGACCGACAGGCATCCTGCCAGTCGGCCCGTCCATCTCTTTGGCTATCGCTTCCGGGTCTCCGGTGATCTCGTCGAGCGCCCGAGAGGCCTGCTCCCAGGCCTGCCTCGGGTCCTCGTCAACGCCCAAGGGCTCAGATTCCCCACCCTTGACAGCAGCAATCACACCTCGATGATTCCCGACCACGTGAGCCACCACGTCGCGCGCCGTCCACTGTTCGCAAGGGGACTGGGCCTCCCACTTGTCAGGGGTCACCGCCTTGACCGCTGCGTCGAAACCGCTTGACACCAACTGGTAACTGGCTTGGACGTTGGTCATCGCGCGAGCATACGCCGCCTCTCGACCGTGCCGAAAGTGTCGAAACCCAGGCGGACGTTGGGTGTCCCAGTCCGGGAGTGGGACCCACTCGTTTGCCCCCTACCGTCATTGCCCGACGGGCCGGAAGGCACGATCACGCTGGGAAGAGAAAAACCACCCGGCCGCGGGTCCTGGGGACTCTCTTCGGGCCATATCCGCAATACGGCGGTAGGGTCTAGGCGAACGCTCCCGTTCATTTGGAGCGTTCGGATAGGGGGCGCAGTGAAGCTGCTCATCGACTCCGACACCCATCTCTTTGAGCCGTCTGGAATGTGGCAAGAGTACGTCGACCCGGCGGATCGCGACGTTGCACTGCACATGGCAAAAGACGACCTCGGTTATAGCTGGTTGATGTTCGGTGATCGTCGCCTGAGTTTGGGCGGCCCACATCGGCCGGGTGACGTCGACGGTATCGGTGTTTTTCGGCAGCGCTTGTTGGATGGCTTGCCCGCGGAGTTCGACCTTGACGAGTTCACGGCGAGCTACTCTGACCCAGAGGCTCGCCTCCTTCAGCTAGATCGAGCTGGTTTCGACGCCTCGATCATGTTTCCGAACTACGGGATAAGCTGGGAGCGACCTCTCCAGCATGATTTGCGCGCCACGCTGGCCAACATGACCGCGTGGAACCGTTGGATCGTGGACATCGCGGCCAAAGGTGGAGGGCGGCTCTATCCGGTCGCCCATTTGAGTCTTCGGAATCTGGCATGGCTTGAAGCTCAATTGGCGACGCTGGCCGACGGCGGAATCCGCCTGGCCTTGATCGCGCCCTCGTTAGTGGACGGGCGGCCCTTGTCGCACCCCGACCTTGATCGCGCTTGGGCTGCATTCGTGGACCACGGGATCACTCCGGTGTTCCACGTCGCCAATCAAGCTCGCCCATTCGATGAGGCGTGGTACGGAGAGGATATGGAGGGGGGGATCTCACCGCTTAGCGTTGTCTTCATATCCACGGGCGCAGCGCTCGCGATGACCGACCTGATCCTGAACGGTGTTCTGGAGCGCTACCCAGATCTTCGTATGGGCATCATGGAACTATCCGCGACGTGGGTGCCCCAGCACCTGCAGATGATGGATGGAGGGTACCGCCACACGGCCCGCTTCAATGGGGAATCTACGGGACTCTCTCTCATGCCAAGCGAATACTTCCGACGGCAGGTACGGGTTGCGGCCTTCTCGTACGAGCAGCCGCACCGACTCATGGCACACTCCGGGGACATCTTCATGGCGTGCAGTGACTATCCCCATACCGAGGGGACGTTTACCGCCATCGAGGACTACAAAGCCTCGGGGCTCGTGCCAGAGGAGGGCTCTGCGGGCTTCTTCGGAGGAAACGCCGCCTATCTCTTGAGGGCACCCTGGTCGAACTGAATAGGGAGCAGATCGGTCCCGCAACGTGTGTACCGCAACACTGTCCGCGTTCGCCGGCACGGGGCTTGTCGCAGCGAGCGTGTCCCCACGTTTGGGTCATGATCCAAGAAGGTGCCCCGAGCGAACGTAGGGTGGCCCGATGCGAATCACCATCTTGGGAATGGGCAACATGGGCCAGGCTTTCGCCGCCAGGGCAATCGAAACTGGTCACCAGACCACCGTTTGGAATCGCACCCCGGGGCGCACCGCCGACCTCGCGGCCAGTGGTGCTATCGAGGCCAACACTTTCGCGACGGCAACGGCCGGCGCTGACGTCGTTCTCGTCGTCCTCGCCGACGATACAGCGGTCCTCGACGTGTGCCTGGGCGACGACGGTGTGATGGCATCGCTCGAACCCGATGCCGTGTTTGCCAACGTCAGTACGGTCTCCCCAGGGACTGCTCGACGCCTTGCCGAGCTGGGACCTGAGGATCGGGTCCTTGACGCTCCGGTGATGGGATCGCCACAGATGATTGCTGGGGGTTGGGGAAGGTTCCTCATCGGCGGCCCCGCTCCGGCGATTTCTGCCATTGAACCCCTGTGGAACGACCTTGGATCCGGCTATACCCACTGTGGGCCGGCCGGAGCCGGGGCAACGGTGAAGATCTTGGCCAACTCGTTGTTGATTACGGGCGTGGCTTCGCTGGCCGAGGCCATCGCCACAGCGAGGCGGCAGGCAATCCCCGACGAATTCCTAAGGACCCTCCTTGCCGACAGTCCGCTGATAAGTCTCGCCAGCAATCTGCGGTTGGACAGTCTGCTCGATCCGACCCATCCAGGTTGGTTCTCTTCGACATTGGCCCGTAAGGACCTCCGCCTCGCCATCGACCTGGCCGAAGAGACCGGAGTTGGTGTGCGCATCGGACCCGCAGCCGAAGCTCTCTTGTCTACCGTGATTGATGCTGGCGGCGAATGGCCAGACTTCGCCGCCGTGATCGAAGCACTTTCCTGAAATCATCTGAGACGACAATCCCCGACCGGTACAGCTGCGATACTGGTCGGACGCGAGGTGTCACCGTACCTTGCCGGGTAGGTGGGGCGCGCTGGCGATGCGGACTCTACCCTCTCGCTCCGTCGACATCGGCTTGGGTTATGCGAATCGAACGCGGCCAACCGTTGGCGGCTGAGAGTCGAACCCAATAGACGTCCCCGTCAAAAGAGATCCATGACACGGTGGGGGTTTGTCCCTCGGGTCCAGATAGAGCGGGAGGGCTAGACCGGTACTTTGGATTGACTCTGAACCCGCGAATCGGAAGGTCAACCTCGGCGGTGCAGGTAGCTCCAGAACCCCGAGCTCGCCACGACAGACTCGTCAGTTTCTTCACGGACCACCTTTCCGCGCGACAGGCATGGCCGCGACTGTACGCCTTCGTCGGTTGGGGAAGTGTCCGCCGAGATCTGATCGTGTCTCCGATCGCCGGGACCGAGATATTCCAATCGACCCGGCTAACGGCGAAAGAATGAGTCGGCTCAGGTGTCTAACGGTGGGGGAACCGGAGGAGAGGAATATTCGGATGGTCTCTCGGAAAGCACGCCGATCCTGCTCGCTGCGGCGTCGCCTGACGAGGGGAGGGATTCTTCCTCTGATTCTGACCCTCGGCGGTGCGATTATCTACAACTCGTCGCCAGCCTCGGCCGCAACCTCGCCCGCGACCGACACGATCTCCGTGGTGGAGAGTGGTACGACCACACTGAGTGAATCGCTACCACCGGGAACGCCCGACGTGGTGACACCGCTCGCGACCGCACTCTATGTCGCATGCGCCCCCTTCTCGGGAGGCACTCTCATCCTCGGCGCAGCTCAGGTCTGCTACACGGACGGATTCGGAGCGGCTGCCGGCACGGTTCTCGTCGTTGCGGTTCAACCATCGGTCGGGGTGCTACTTCCCACAGGATTTACCGGCTCGGCTCCAAATTGCGGGATTGTCGCACTGGACGGGTCCGTGGGTGTGGCACTCGAACCCCCGGCCCTTCGTGCTGAACTAAGCCCATCGGCTACCTGAGCAGTTCCGGGGGTATCAGCGAACGCGGGACGGTGGGGCAGTCCGGCACAACGGGATACCGTGAAACTGTGGATCTTCCGGAGCTTTTGGTCGCTGATACTGCCGAATGGCGGACCTGGTTGAGAGGCCACCACTCCAAGTCACAAGGCGTGTGGCTCGTCCTAGCCAAGAAGGACACGACGCATCCGACAACGCTCTCATACGACGAGGCACTCGACGAGGCGATCTGCTTTGGTTGGATCGATGGGCAGCTCGGTCGTCGTGACAACGCAACGTTCCGGCGACGATTCACACCCCGAAACGCTCGGAGCCCTTGGTCTCAACGGAACGTTGCCATCGCCGAGAGATTGAGTGCCTCCGGCCGAATGCATCCGTCAGGTGAAGACGAGGTTCGGCAGGCCAAAGCGGATGGACGGTGGAATACTGCCTACGCCGGACAAGCGGGCGTGGAGGTTCCAGAGGATTTGGCGGAAGCCCTGATTGCCAATCCTCGTGCTCAGGCAAGGTTTCAGGCGCTCACAAGTGCGAATCGGTACTCCATCCTCTATCGGATCGGAAGCGCAAAGAAGGTGGAGACCCGAGCCAGGCGTATCGAGCGGTTTGTGGAGATGCTGGCCCGAGGCGAGACCATCCACCCGCAAGGTCCACGATCATCTCGTTAGTTGGTCGGGGTCAGCGAATAGGTGTCCCAGTTCACCGGATCAGCGACCGTCGAACTTGGCCGACAACATCGATGGACTAACCAACCCCCGACTTCATCAGGCCACAAGCCGTTCGGAGGTCAGTGTGGTCTTTCCACTACGTTCGTGAGGTGATTTCGGTTAGCACTGTCACGACTATCGCTGGCATCGTCTTTGTTGCCGCCGCCCTTCAGCGGGCCGTTGGTTTCGGGTTTGCACTTCTTGCAGTGCCCCTGATGGCATTTATCGTACCGACCAAGAGCGCTGTGGTCATCGTGTTCCTGACCGGCACCGTCACATGCGCCTGGGTTGCTCTGCGTCTCCGTGGACAGATCGAATGGCCGACAACCCGCCGGTTGGGACTGGGTGCCATCATCGGTGCGCCGATTGGGGTGATCATCCTCAGCGCGGTCTCAGCCGACACGTTGCGGCTCGCTCTTGGTGTGACAACGTGTCTCGCCGCGATCTGGATTGTCGTCTCCTCGCGTTTAATGCGTTCTGAACTCGTGGTGCCACATCGATTCACAACCGTTTCAGTGGGTTTCGCTAGTGGTGTCTTAAATACGTCCCTGGCCACCAACGGACCGCCACTCGTCTATGAACTCCGCCGGACGGGGTTTCACGACGACAGGTTTCGAGCCACCATTTCCGCTGTCTTCCTACTCTCGAATCTCATCGGCCTCCCGCTTCTAGCCCTCGCCGGACTTATCACACCCTTCGACCTTGCTCTCGCCTCCTTTTCACTGGTGGCTTGCGTGATGGGCATCGCCGTGGGCTCGCGGATAGGTGATCGGATGGAGCCATCTCACTTTGCGTGGGCGGTCGACATCCTGCTCATGGCCACTGGTGTGCTCACGATTTCAAAGGCGATCTAATAACTAGACGGCGACTACTTTGAACACGGCCAAACACGTCTATTGACACTCGCCCCCCCCTGCCCTCGATCGGGTAGGGGTGCCCTCGTACTGCACCCTGGGGGCGGCCCCGCCCAAGTGAACTAGGTAACATAAGTATGACACCAACGTGAACTTGAGGTAAACTCAAAGTCGTGAACGGTGAGGCGCTTGTCTGGGGCTGGCACGAGGATCCGTATGGAATCCATGAAGATCGCTGGGTCTCGGTGGACGGCGTGCCCACAAAACTCGTCAGGGACAGTGGTCAGGAGTCCTATGACCCGCCACCCGAACTGACGGCACGACAAACCGCTTGACGCAATTCTCGCTCGTCGGAGGACAGTCCCCGGATCGCCCTGGCCCTAAGCGCCAGATCAGAGCCTCTCTCGATTCACGTACCCCTGACGCCGATCACCCGGATGACTCGGGCGGCCTCCTGTGCTTCCTGAACAGATCCGCGCCGTGATAGGGACCTGCTTTGTAAGCGACGTCATTCCAGCTCAAGACAAGCGATGCCAATTTCGGCATCCGGAGGGTCTGGCTATACCTTTCCTGCCGCCTCGACTTCGTTGTAGATCGCAACGGCGGGCGGACCGGTGACACCAACAGATTCCATGACCTTCGCGACCTTGGGGTTGCCCTCGAAGAAGCTCTGGAACTGTTCCGCTGTTTCCCATTCGTCAATGACCACGAGTTCGCCTTCGCGCGCAACAAAGGTGTGGTGGATGATCCCCCCGCCCTTGGTGTCCTCGGTGATCTCCTCGAGGAGCGCTGCATTGGCCTGCAGGCCTACTATGGCCTTCTCGACATCGGCTACTGGGAAGTGGGCGATAACGGTGACAGTCATGACGGTTACCTCTCTTCGTTGGACGGACCACCCCCGAGGAGGCGATCCGGCAAAGCTACGACATATCCGTTGCGCCCGCTCTGCGATCGTCTCACGTCTGGATGAGTAGTTGAATCCTGTAAGACCGGCCCCGAAGGGCGAAGGCAGCCAAGACACGGCCGAGAACTACAGACTCACTGCGTGGAAACCTGTCCCCGAACATTGCCGGGACGGAAGCCATCAACCGACCGGAGCATCTGACATCGGATTGACACCAGCCGAGGCTAGAAACATCCACATCTCTGCCAACTGATCCGGTGCGGCGAGGGCCGCATCCATCTCCTTACCGCCCCACTGGCCCGTGATGAGAATGCAGTCACTGTTGCGAGTGTTGCCGAATCTGAGCTGCGAGGCTCGCATATCTGCGTCCTCTGCGTTGAAGTAGTACCTGTAAGCACCGCGAAAGGGAGGGGCAAGGCCTAAATCGAAGGACCGATTTCGAACCGTCAGCTCCGATCCCCCTTTGAGGAACCCTGATCGCCGTGTCCCAGGGTTCAACTGTACGCGGACCCCGGGAAGATCCTCACCACAGGATCGGCCAGAACCGACTCCTTGATGGGTCTCATCTGTTTTTCTGTGCGCGGCTGGCCGAGGATCACCATTCCAAACACCACGAAGACCACGCCTACGAGAACAAACGGCAAGATCTGGCTCACGCAAACCAGCTTGCCATCGTTGGACCTTAAGAAAAGATTTCATCGCCTCCGGCCGTCAGACGGTGTCCCAGTTCACCGGCCGTGAGTCTGGGCGGGAAGACCTCCATCCCTGATTCAGAACCCATTCAGACGGTTGGTACTCTCAGGAGTTTTCGGCTCTACGGAGCGGCGCGATGGACCAACAGGCACGTTTCGACGGCGAAGCGCCGGTGTAACTTTTGTTCTTTCGGACCGAAGTACTGTGTCGCGTCCGTCATCGGGATCACCCGTGGTTCATCGACTTCATACGAATGGCCATGAGTGACTACGCTCGCCGCCCCGCTGACTAGGACGTTCTTGGTCCAATCTGTCCGCTCTCCATATGGGAGGGCGATGAGGAAGCTGTCGCCGTGCTTAACCGCGACGACCGGCGTTTCGTAGCTGCGACCCGAATTGCGTCCAACGTGACGGACGACCGAGGTGTTGGACTGTTGGGTCCCCGCCGATCGCATGGCGAGTGGTCTCGTCACTTGGGTGAGTCTTCGAAGCGCTCTCTGGACGGGACCCTTCATGTCCAAGTGATCCTAAGCGTTGGCGCTCGCGGGCGGAGCCGAACGGCCGACTTCTCCACCCACCTCAGGCGGAAAGGTGTCATTGCGAGGCTGCAGTGCGGCCAGTTGCTCCACAATGGCGTCCACGTCCGAGCCCTCGTCTGCGGCCAGACTGAGTAGGCCGAGGCGGGCGGCATTGTCGTAGTCGCCGTCACTAGGGCCAGACTTGCGGGCCATGCTCCAACGCTAGATCGATGAGCGACGGCCGGAATGACCCCACGCCGGCACACTGGGCTACCCGAATCAGCCTCTCTGAGATCAGCCTGCAGAGTCTCGTGATGTCACGAAGGTCGCAATGACGCTTCGGGCAGGATGGGCTCGAACAACTCGATCGGGTTGCCAGAAGGATCTTCGAGCAGAATCTGCATTCCTCCCACGCCAGTCACGATGTCATTGCGGAACCGCGCACCACAACCACGCAGCTCTTCAACGGTGCTGGCGAGATCAGACACCTCAAGGCTGAATCGATTCCATCCTCCAGGCTCAGGCACAGTCCCATCAGGCATCGCCTGACCACCGCCGGGTCCGCCACCGGTTGCGCTGAGGACAAGACGGAGGTCCCCGTGAGAGAGCATGGCGAATGTCGGTGCAGGATGCATGACCTCTTCAAAGCCAAGGCGTTGACAGTAGAACGAGATGGCTTGGTCGACGTCGTTGACGATGTAGCGGACGCTCACGGTGGCCATGGCTTTCCTCGATTCGGCTGCGAACTACTATGAAACGTAGCCGTTTCGTAGCGATACGTCAACGTATCGAACTGCAACAGCCAGTCTCGTGGAGAAGAGGCCATGCCAACAGCCAGTCGCACTGCACCAAGGAGTGTCGTCGACCCCCGCGTTGAGCGATCGCGCCAGGTCATATTGCAGGCCGCACTCGATGAGCTCGGTGAGGTCGGATACGGGACATTCCGGATCGAGTCCGTGGCTGCTCGTGCCGGCGTCGGTAAGTCCACGATCTATAGACACTGGACCGACAAGCTCGCCCTAATCGCTGACGCGTTCGAAACCTTCCACGTGCAGATGTCGCCAAACCCCGAGACGGGGTCGCCACGCGAGAACGTGGAGGCAATGGTGCGGCACGTGGCCGAGTTGTTCATCGACTCCACCTTCTCTGTCTGCATACCGGCCCTGATCGAAGGGGCAGAACGCGACGCGCGGTTGCGGAAGTTCCACCACACCTATTCAGCGGAACGCCGCCAGCGCCTCACGGATGTCATTGCAGAGGGAATCGCTGACGGCGAGTTCCCTTCTTCAACTGATCCCGATTTGGCAACCCTGGCCCTGTTGGGCCCGATCATCTACTCCAGACTGATGTCCGCCGAGCCGTTCGATCCCGGTAGGGCAGCGGATCTCGTCGCGCTTGTGCTTGGTCCCTCCCGCCGGTGAGACCGCGCCCTCAAACGGGTACGGCCCCAAGCCGGCAGCGAGGATCGTACTGGGCACCCCCTCCAGACGTTCCGAGCCGCCTCACATCGCATATCGGGACTTTCGTCCCCTAGCAGGGGCAACCCGACTCACTCATGATGAATGAAAAGGCCCCCGCGAGAGGAACGCCGCTGATGAAGCCGTACCACTACAACGGCACGGGTGAGACGAACTGGGGGCTGTGGGGTCGTCGCGGTCGTCGCCTTGGCGCTACGAGATCAGCTGTGGCACTACAACGCCTGGATGTTCGCTGCATTGACAGTGCGAACGAAGTCACTGTTGGTTCACGATCGATTCAGAGACCATCAAAATCCGAAGTGATGGAGAGAACATGATCGACATGACGAACGAGTCATCGGCAGGGCCCTCTGCTACGGATCGGGCCTTATATGCTCATTTGACCAACCACATCGCGACCGAGCGAGGATTACTCGAAGAGTACTCCGACATCGCCGATCGAACGGAGTCCAGAGCATTTCGTTATCTCGTGAATCTGCTCATTGAAGACGAGATTCGACATCACAGAATCTTTTCGGAGCTTGCTGAGTCAGTCGAAGCGATTGCGCTTATGAAGACGACGGAACCTGTCGTACCATTCGTCGACTTTGCCGTCTCTGATCGGGACGCAGTTCTCGAGGCGACGGCGCGGCTCCTCGAACACGAGACCGAGGACGCTCGCGAACTCAAGCGCCTCCAACGTGAGCTTCGCGACACAAAGGACGATTCGCTAAACGTCCTGTTGGTGGAGCTCATGCAGCGTGACACCCAAAAGCACATTGCTGTCCTGCGCTTCGTACGGAAACGCACAAGCCAGAGGCGGAACTGATCGCGGGACGTACGTTATGGCGCGCCTGCTACAGGCGAACGCGATGGAAACGGTCGCAGGCGAGCGATCCTTACCCGAAGGGGACAGTCACAGGGCCGGGAACCGGTCGGTAGACCGCAAAGAAGTCACGGTCATCGGGAACGAGGTAGCGGTCGGGCGACTGATTCGGGTTGGGCCCGACCATCGTGGGGTTGAGGCCAGGGGGGTTGTACGTGTTGAGCGTGTGCCATTCAGGGTTGATATCGAACTCCATTGCCCGCACCGCTCCGACGTGCTGAAGGATCTGGGCGATGCTGACCACCGTCTGATAATTCGCGGCGACGTAAATGAGGTTGCCGCGAGCATCGATGCCAACGCCGGTGCGCCACACTTGGGTAACACCCCCCAGTGTGTATCCCCACTGCGGACTGTCCGGATTGGTGTTCAATGTGGGATTCAGCTGACTGTTCCAGACGATTGGAGCCAGGCTCTGTCGGGCCCATGCGACGCCCGGACCCGGGTTCGGTCCGCCGCTCCAATCCACGATGTCGACGCGACCATCGGTATATCCAATGAGCGTCGCGTTGCCGTCCTTCAGCGGCTCGTTTGTTTGGCCGTTATCGGCTGACCCGTTGTCGCCGTCGACATAGGTGAAGCCACCGTTGAAGGTCGCAAGGAGACGAGAACGCTGGCTGTATGGGACCATCGTGGGCCCGCGCACGGCTGCATTCGGCGGCTCATAGCGGCCCGGGTAATACCCGATCTCGGTACGTGTGTGGTCGAACCAGGCGACGTAGGCCACGATCTGAGGGTAGGAGGGGTCTGGACGATATGTCGTCACCAAAACGGGTGCACCACCATCGATCGATGGTCCGGTCGGCTGCCAGACCCCCTCGCCGGGAAGCGGGTTGGAGAAAATCGGAGTGATCGCCGGCGGCCATGCTGTCGTCGCTGGGGCCGGAGCGTGCTTTACCCCCACCTTCGGCAGACTCTTCAGTTGCGGCCCGCCCTTTTTGGGCGCCTGATTGCTGTAGTAAGCCTGCTCGACGTGATCGGCGACCCAGTTACCTATGCCGAATGGGACGTTGTACCTCACCCATTCGACGCTGTTCACTTGCCACGAGAGGCTCGTGGGCCGCACCATCCAGACTGAATAGGAAACGGTCGCCCATATCAGCACGACGACGAGCGGTACCACAATCAATGCGCGTACGAGTTTACCCCGGCGACTGAGTCTCCACCTCCGCTTTCGTCCTCGCGCAGGGTCGCGGACTTGCGCGTGGATATCTGGATCCTCAGAAGATGTCACCAGATCGGGTGAAGGGCCGGATACGGAAGTACCACCCACGGACCCCACCTTCGTGCTGCAGCCTCGTTTTTTCCTGTCCGATTCGAAGGGACGCTGGGCATTATGCCAGCAACAGATCATCGGAGCCACTGGCCATGTGGCAACTATGCCTTGCAATCCTGACGGCAACATGAAAATACCCGGACACTGCGAGTGAGAAAAGAGCGTCCCCTTCCGTCACAAGGGTCGGTTCAGGGGACAGTCGCAACTACCTGGCCTCTTGACCGTTGGTGGGTGGTGTAACGAGAATCGGATCGTGTCGAGTGACGAGATTGACCAGTACTTGGCGGGTCTCGGGGAGCCGAAGCGATCCACCCTGCAACGACTTCGTCAGACGATCCTCGAAGTAGTCCCGGAGGCCAAAGAAGGGATCTCGTACCAAGTCCCAGCCTTCAGGGTCGACGGGAAGGTGATCGCCGGATTCGCCGCCTTCAAGAACCATCTGAGCTACCTACCCCATAGCGGCTCCGTCTTTCCGGTGCTTCGAGACGAGGTTGCAAGCTACAAGACGTCAACGGGAGCGCTCCGGTTCCCAATCGACTCGTCGCTACCGAAGTCCTTGGTCGAGCAGCTCATTCGGGTGCGACTCGCTCAAGCTTTCCCAGAGGATAAAACGCTCGGAATGCAGGCCAGTCCGGGATGGGAGAAAATGTGAACGCCACGTCACAGAGGCATTCTCATCGAAAGGAAGTCATTCAATAGCCGACAACTCGATAGACAATCATCACCTTCTGTTGGTCGGTGCCGGGCCCGGGCTCGGAATGGGTGGCGGATTCGCGGATTATCCAATCCCTGCCCTTGCGACTGTGTCCCTCGGCAAAGCTGCGCTTCGATCCGCGGCCACCATGCTCGCGGCAGATTTGCAACCCGACGGGATCCGTGTGGCGACGTTGACGATCATGGGTCAGATTGTTGCGGGCACCGCGTTCGACCCTGAGAACATCGCAAAACGCCATTGGGAGGTCGTACACTCCGACAGTCCATGGCAGGCAGAGTTCCGCTTCACGGGCGAATAGAGCTCACTGTATGCCAGATGGCGCGCCCTGGTCCGGCGGACTGGGGCAGTTTGCGCCTCTAGCGCCGCTTCGGCGTCTGAGTTATCGGAAGCCCTTCCAGGTTGTCTGGCTGAAGTCATCGCCCTTTCGGAATCCCAGGCCTCGCGCTTGGTCACATAGACACCAGAGCCCCTGAGTCGGTGGGCACCCAGCGCGCCAGCGCGTTCCTTCATTGGCACCACTCCGCGTCAAGTATGGGGCACACTTGCGGCTTGCACGTGTTCGCATGTCGCATCACCCAACCAAGGAGGTCATCGCCATGAATGCTGATCGCAACGTCGCTTTGACGATAAAACATGGCCGGCGCCTCTTGATCTGCCTTTTCGCAGTGGTGCTCGGGTCTGCTCTGAGTTTGGTTGACATTTTGACCTGACCTGGAAATTGTTTCTACTTCCGCTGTTGAGATCGGGCCCGATGAAAGGCTCATCTCATGCCAAGGAGATACCCCGACGAGTTCCGCCAGCGTGCTGTCGCATTGGTCCGGGCCGGCGCCTCGGTCCTCAAGACCGCTGATGATCTCGGGATCACGAATGCTTGCCTCTACAACTGGCTGAAACAGGATCGCATCGACCGGGGCGAGATCCCGGGTACGACGACCGCTGAGTCAAGGGAGTTGCGAAAGGCCCGTCGGCGCATCCGAGAACTCGAGGACGAAGTCGAGATCTTACGACGGGCCAACACCATGCTCGGGAGCGAGGCTCGCCGCCCAAAAGGGTCCACCCGGTGATCGATTTCCTCGTCGGCACCGGGTTCTCAGTGCAGCGCTGCTGCCGCATCCTCGGGGTGAGTGAACAGGGCTACTACGCCTATCGACGCCGTCCCCTCTCGCCCACCAAGATGCGTCGAGAGTGGCTGACGGCTCTCATTCGAGAGGTCCACACGGACTCTCGTGGCACCTACGGGGCTCGGAGGGTCCACGCGGAGTTGACGCTCGGTCGAGGGATTCACGTGAGCAAGAGCCTGGTGACGATCCTGATGCACAACGCCGGAATTGCGGGACTTCCGGGCCCGGCCAAGATCAAGAGGATCAAGGGGACCCCGAGCGCCGAAGATCTCGTCGAACGCAAGTTCGCTCGGCTCGAACTCGACGAGCTCTGGGTCACCGACATCACTGAGCACCGCACTCGCGAAGGCAAGGTGTACTGCTGCGCCGTGATGGACACCTGTAGCCGACGCATCGTCGGATGGTCGATCGACTCTGTCCAAGACGCCCAACTCGTCGTCAACGCCCTCGACATGGCCATCAGCCAGCGCTCGACCAAGCTGGGTTCCATCGTCCATGCGGACCACGGCGTCCAATTCACCTCGTGGGCCTTCACTGACAAGGTCCGCCAGGCCGGCCTGATGCCGTCCTTCGGATCGATCGGTGATGCTTTCGATAACGCCATGATGGAATCGTTCTGGTCGACCATGCAGATCGAACTGCTCGATCGCAAGCGCTGGAAGACCCGGGTCGAGCTCTCCAACGCCATTTTCGAGTACATCGAGGTCTTCTACAATCGCCGCCGCCGGCATTCCATGCTCGGCTATGTCTCACCCATCGAGTTCGAACGCTCGATGTCCCAACAGATCGCCTGATTCAACACGGAATCACGAAACGAAACCCAGGTCAGGTCACACCGTCAACCAAACTCAGAGCAGACCCCTCTTGACCATAGTGGGTGCGGTAGTCGGGGGGGCTGGTTTCGGGACGGTAAAGGAACGCAGCTCAAAGCGCAGAACGTCGTGGCGAAAACCTCGGACGGTTCGGGGTCTGGCTACTGGACCGTGACGTCGACGGGGCAGGTCTACGCCTACGGAGGCGCGGGGTACTTCGGCGGTATGAATACCCAACATCTGAACCAGCCCATCGTTGGGATGTCGTCCACCTCCGACGGGGGCGGGTATTGGCTCTATGGGGCGGATGGAGGCGTGTTCTCGTTCGGCGATGCCACCTTCTCTGGATCACAAGGTGCCGACGGTTCGCCGGCTCCCACGGTTGGTGGGGTGAGCGCTGGGAGCGGAGTGGGGGCCACCGGTCCTGGAGGTGCCACGGGTCCTGCCGGTCCTGCCGGTCCTGCCGGTCCTGCCGGTCCTGCCGGTCCTGCCGGTCCTGCCGGTGCCACGGGAGCGACAGGACCGAGCGGCGACATAGCGGAGTTCGCCGAGTTCTACGCCCTTATGCCTCCCGACAACGCAGCCACTGTGGCGCCCGGCACTGCCGTTCAGTTTCCCGAGGATGGTCCGGACTCGGGCTCCATCACGAGGACGGGCCCGGCTACGTTCAGCCTCTCCTCCATCGGTACCTATGAGGTGACATTCCAAGCTTCAGTAACCGAGGCCGGTCAACTTGCGCTGACGCTCAACGGGGTCGAGCTGCCCTATACGGTGGTCGGACGCGCAACGGGCACGTCGCAAATTACTGGAGACTCGCTGGTGCAGACTACGACCCTCAACTCCGCACTGACGGTTGAGAATCCACCAGGGGAGTCCATCGCTCTGACAATGACGCCCCTCGCTGGCGGGGTGGATCCGGTCAGTGCCTCCGTGGTGATCAAGCGAATTCAGTGATCTGCACGGCACCGGGACAGCTCGCGATCACCTGAACAGCCTCTTTCACCATTCACTCTCAGTCTCCGAATGCCCTAGGGCTGAGATCCAGACGATGACAGGGGGCGCCGTTCCGGCGAACTGGGCTACTCAGATTCACGATGCGTCAGAGGTGCAGCGTGGGGTGCGGTTCGATGAGGACATCGGCCGTCCGAAGTCGTGTGAGCACTCGGTTTTCTCTGCCATACGACAGCGGCGTGAACAAGAGCGTGTCGAGAGGGAACCACAGACCCACCCACACCAATACCCATCCGCCCGAATCGAGGATCAGGTTGGCGTTCCCGCTGACGCCCACAATGCTCGACTTGACGATCACAAGAATGAAACCCAAAACCACCAAGGGAAGCCCTATCCACAGCGAGAACACTCCGTCGAGTCGGACCGCTCGACGTTCTCGCTGGTTGGGCGCGATTCGATGATCGCAGTAGCGGCCGAGGGTGCGGCGAATCCGCTGGTCGAGAACTCCCGAGATCTGATCAGCAGGTAGAGCTAGGCCGATCCGTACTGGCCTGCTAGACGAGCGGCCCCGCAGCACGCTGATGCAGTACTCGAGCCCTGTCATGAAGTTGCGGTATTCAGAAAACAGGTCGACGGAGGCCAGCACGAACATCTCTTCCGGATTATTAAGCGATAGCGAAATCACCTGGGGCGATCTCTCGGCCATGACCCATGGTCTAGCCGCTACGCCAGATCCTTTCCGAAGCGCATCGCCCGAGGTGCTCAGTCTCGTATGGGCGCCGGGCGCTCGCGACGGACCCATCGGCCGTACTGCCTCTGCCATAGTCGGGGGCAGCCGGTTGGAGGCTGTCCCGGTTCACCAGATGGGTCCAGAGCAGGTCCGGCTCCGCCTGCTCGACCTCAACTCCAAAGCCTTGGTCAGGAAACCACTGCTCGTCGTTCGTCACCAGGAAAGAATGTCTGCGGTCCGGCGTTTGCGGGCAGGGGTTGATCGATCTGACTACACGAGGACCGACGGTCGCGTCGATCTATACCTTCTTCGCGATGACGATCAGCTCTCTCTGACCTTGACCCGACGGTCGCCTATCCCAGTCGCCAAAGACTTGTTCGATTGAGAATCCGGAGGAGGTGAGAGATTGTCTGAGCAACTCTTCGCTGCGGAATCGAAGTGCGAAGGGCGAAACCATGTCCTCGTTATGCTGCAGGAGACGTCGGTGACCGACCGCGTAAACGACTTCGCCCTCCACGTTCACTACCTCGGTCCAGGACTCGATTCGACCGTAAGGAGAGTCCGGAATAACGCGTCTGCTTCCGGTCCAGCGTTCCCACTCTCGCGCTCGTGGGTCGCGGCTCTCGAAAGCCAAGTAACCGCGCGGCCTGAGCGCTTCTTTCACCCCAGCCAAGGCCTCGAGCCAATCGCCATCCTTCAAGATGAATTGGGCTACATGGCCGCTCATGATCACTAGGTCCGCGCGTGTCGTTCCCAGTTGTCCGGCCTCCCCCTGGACCCACTGGACACCTTCCGCCCCGGGCTTTTGCAGGGCCATCTCCAGCATCACAGGGGATGGATCGACCCCGATCATTCGATAGCCCCTCCTTGCGAACTCGAGAGTGATGATGCCCGTACCGCACCCAAGGTCGACAACCGTCTCAGCACTCACCTCTTCAGCTACGCCCAGATAAAAGTCGGGTTGCGTCCCAGGCTCGTATGAATTCACCGCGTCATAGATCGCTACCTGGCGCGGATCGGTGAATTCAGGGGTACGCATGGCTCAAGTTTCGGCTATTGAACTGGAAGGGTAACGCCCTTCCTGGTCTCCCTGCCCGCAGCGAGGATGGGGCAGTCTCATCAGGCCCGCTATTGCGCGACTAAGGACCGATCAGAAGTCGAGTTGGGTCGTCCCAGTGGTAGCGGTGACCTATCGCTCGACCACCACCCGGAAACGGCCCCCTTAGTTGCGTCTCGACTCGCCTGCCGCCTCGTGCGTCATAGAAGGCTTGTGCGGCGGTGTTCTGATCGAGCACCCAGAGGTGAAGCGACCCTTCGGGCCGACGTCGAAGGAATCTCTGGGCTGTCTCTGACAGCAGGCGTGAACCGATTCCGGTTCTCTTCAGATCACTCCTCACGTGGAGATTCTCAAGAAGTGATCCCCAGAGTGGGTCTTCGTTCAAGATGATGTGGGCGAACCCGAGGACCTCATCACCGTGACGGACAACAACCGTGAAGTGACCCGTCTTGGGTTGGGCCAGTCGCTTTCTCCACACCTCCTGGCGGTCCGTGACGACGTCCCCGTCGAGGTAGGAATCCAAGTAGGCGCCTCGGTAGTGGCGTCGCCAGCTGTCGGCATGGAGGGCAGCTATGCCATCGGCATCGAAGTCCGTCGCATCGAAGCACTGCGTAACAGGGTCCTGTTGAGCCACGCTGATCTCCTCATCGATCCCGGCAGTGGCACCGTGCAATAGCCGGCTGCCGGACCGTCAAAGGGCCAGGTCCCTCAGGTCGCTCTAGATGAACGGTCAGAGATTATCCGTCACCGTGCAGGCTGCGCCACAACCCAAGCCGCCCGCGTTCCAGCGGTACGGGGCGCCTCCGCTCCCGGCATCCGACTTCGTCAGTGGGGGAGCATCTGAGCGACTCGGAACCTGATGAACTCGCCGGGCACCACTGCAACACCGATCTCAAACGTGACAGAGCGTTCGGCATTCTCGCTTGAGTCGTGGCTCGAATCGTTGCAGGTAACCGAGAAGGCTTCAATGGGGGTTGTTCCAGAGAGGGCCCCGTCGCGCCACACCCCAACGAGGAACCGCTCCACCTGTTCGCGGGCCTTTTCAATCACTGCAGGATCGTCGGGTTCGGACACCACCCAGTTCGTTCCGTCAGCAATGGATTGCTCCAGATAGTTGATCAGGCGGCGGACGTTGACGTATCGCCACATCGATTCGGACGAAAGTGTCCGTGCGCCCCACACGAGAATCCCTCTTATTCCAAGCGCACGGATGCAATTGATGCCGACTGGGTTGAGCAGCTCCTGGTCGTCCCCGGTGATCGTGGTCTCGAGATCGAGTGCTCCTCGCACTAATTGGTTGGCGGGAGCTTTCCAGACTCCTCTTTCAGCGTCGCAGCGAGTCCAGATCCCGGCGATGTGCCCGCTGGGCGGAATGAAGTTGACCTTCGATATCGGATCATCGCACCGCGTATCCACCTTGATCCAGGGCCAGTACAAGGTAGCGAAACTGGAGTCGTGCATGGCTGTGTCCACGCGCCAGCTCAAGATCTGCTCCGCGTCGAGATCCGGTGGTGGGTCGAGAATGGCAATCCTGTTCCCGTTGCGTTCGCAGTGCTCGATGATCGCGCGTTGGACGAGCAGAACTCCGTCGAGATCGATCCATCCCCGTTGGTACGCCATCATGAGGTCGGGGGCACAGATCATCGTCGCGTCTTCGATGACCTGAAAGCTTGCGAGACCGGTACCTACATCTGCGTTCCCAATGAAGGCCGCCGGTCCCAGATTGGGGGCAGTCTGAACCACCTGTTGGTCGCCAGCCGAATCTGCCCGGTCAGCGCCGACGCGGACGACGTAGCAAATACCGTCACCATTTTCGAAGAACCCATAGACGGCATGAGCAAGATACGAATCTTCGCTGAAGGTTCCGAAGGTGCTCTCGAAGTCCATCCAGCTCGTGAGCAGTGTCGGCGCGTCGAACGGGCCGATTTGGCTCAAACCGATGAATGCAGCCACCGCGGTCGGAGCGCCCGAGATTGTGTCGTGATCTCGATCGCTCTCCTCGAGATAGACACCTGGGGAAACGTAGGTAAGGGGTGGGACTCTCCTCTTCCGTCGCCCTAACCAGCCCACCATCTCCAGAGTAGGACGCCTTCATTGTTTGCGAGTGTGAGGCCTTGAATGCTTTGAGGCGGTTATCCGCACACCCATATATATGCCTGGCAGGGTGGTACCCCATCCCGGCGGCAATTGTACGGTGGCATGTTTCGGCAATCAGGGTGCTAGCCCCGGTCTGCCCACCTGGACAGGACCCTGAACGGCCCAAACATCGCCTCCCTTGGAACAGCGTGCCGCGCTTGGCCACGAGGCGGTGCCAACGATTCCGCCGCCAACGGTGACGTACTGGCCCTGATGCGCCACGATCTTGCCCGTCGGATCAAGCAAGACTGTCGGATCGAATCGGACCCGGTATCCAGCAGGCCACAGATAGTCGATCAAACCATCCGACGTGCACGTTCCCAAACGAGTCAGAGTGACATGGAATGGTGCGGAAGATATGGCCTCCATTGCACCTTGTCCCGGCTTCCACCCATCGCTAGGTAGCGGATAGCTGCGAGTACTCCGGTTCGACGTTGCCGCGGGGGCATCGGACAGAGGACATACGACGCTCGCAAGAACACCGATCACGAGAAGCGCAGTCAATCTCCTGAACGACACTCGGCTCCTCCCGACCCACCTCTGCGGCCCCGTCCATCAAGTTTGACTCATCCCGCTCCGGTTTGGTTCGGCTGTCCCAGGTGAGCCGAACTGCCCCACCGTCCCGGCGAAAAAGGGGCAGTCCGATTCACCTTTGGCGGGCTGAACCGAAAATGAACCACCGCGTCGACTGGATCTCAGCCTTCCAGCCCTCTGCCTCGATGAGCGACTGCAGTTCACCCGGCTCGTACATCACGCTCACGACCCGGTACTCGGATCCGTCCCTCAGACGACGCAAGTGAAGGTCAGTGTCATATTTGATGACGAAGGGATCCTTCACGGGCGTCCCTGGTTGCGGGTCGTTTCGATTGTCGATGAGGAACGCTCGTCCGGAGGGAGTGAGCCATGAGGCAACGAGCGAGAAGAATTCGCCAAATCGGGACCTTGGCACGTGCGAGAGCCAGAAGGAGAAGAAGACCACGTCATAGTGGGAATCGCCCTGCCACTCGAAGAGATCCGCCACGACGTAGTTCACGTCGGAGCGGCCCACCCGTCCCTGATTGAGCGCGAGGACTTCGGGCGAACTGTCCACCACGGTGAGACGGTCTGCTGTGCGAGCGAGACGCTCGGTCCACCAACCCGTACCTCCTGCCAGTTCCAAGACCGAGCCGGTGGCTCCAAAGGAGGCGAGAACGTCGTCCACGACCTCCACTTGGTTCAGCCACTCGAGCCGCTGTTTCTCGCCCCGGTCGTACCGGCCTCGTCGCTGCCACCATTCGTCGTACTCGGGCGCCCGGGCTTGGTAGTAGTTCCGCTGCTCTGAGAGGAGGTCCTCGTCGCTCACTTCGGCAGTTTCGCGCTCTTGAATGAGTGCCTCAAAGGCTGGCCATACGTGACCCGGCCGGCGAACGGGGCCACCCCCAGTGGGTACGAACCTCCCAAGGAAGCCACTAGTGGCGTCAGCTGGTTTAGCAACTGATTTCACAAGAGCAGGTTCGGCATTCTCGCTCGAGCCTAAGCGTGTCACCAGCCCGGTGTGTCCTCAGGTGGTCTAGGTCACCCCGTCACGAAAGAACCCGGAACGTCATAGCGTTCACACCATTCCGACACGCTGAGGGTCTCAAAGTCCTGTTCGACTGCGGCCGCTCGTTCCTGAGCTTCCTTCATGGTCTTCGTCACTTCGACCACACGCTTTTCGCCGGTCCTGTTCTCAGCCACCACTGATGGTCCTCCACCGGAATAGCTCTTGAATCCTCCTCCGAATCTTGGTCGCATCAGATCTTGGAAGTATGTGCCCCATGACACCTTTGACTTCACGGCTTTGAATCGAAGTCCTCCCTCATCCATCACAACAGCCTGCCTCGTTTCTGCCGACCTGGCAATCGAGCGTCATCCTGCCGGCGTCATGGGCGAGTCGGAATAGACCCGACCTCAAGTCCGCGGTAGCACCGTTCGCATTGCATCTTCGGCCACACCGAGCGGATCGTCATGGACGTAGATCAGGATTACGGTAACGTAGTTGCCATCCTTGACCGAACTGAGCTGACCACCTTGTCCGTGAAGATCTGCCTGTATCCAAGGCAGCCAGACCGCGGTGACACCGTCAACAGTGAGCACCTGGCCACCATCGACCCGTGCAGAAATGGCTTGAATGCTCAAGTTCGGTGCCTTAGAGGGAGAGGCATTGACGATCAACCTGATCTGGCTCTGTGATGTGGCCGAGGTGAACCGGCACTGCGAGTAAGTGGGATTCGGGGTTGCACCGGGCGAGATTGGAAAGCCCAGATCTGTGAATGCCTGGCCGGAAGCAGGTGAACCCAGGAGCTGGGTGGCTTCCGTGTTCGACAAGAGCCCGCACGCGTCCGGCGCGTACGTCACGCCACCTACGGCGTTCCCTTCGGAGGGTGACCGAGGATGCCTCGATGCGTTCATGCCGGGACCTCCGTTACCGCCGACCTCGACGAAGGCGACGCTCGCACACAGGGCTGCCATCAACACGACGGCACCGGCTACCATCCAACGTCGTCGCTGCCGACGGCGCGCTTCTTTGATGGCGACTTCTGACTCGCTCCGCTGATGGCTGGGCTGGCCTTCCCTCTTCGGCGCATCCAACGTAGTCATCGAACCGCCTTGATGATCTGAATCAGTTCGTCTTGTTTGTAGCCCTGTACTCGGCCGAGGCGCACTAGTTCTCTGGCCTTGGTTACGAGGATGCTCTTTTCAGCAGCACCGCCAACGACCATGACACCTCGACCTCGGCGGAACTCCAGGAGTCCTTCGTCGCGCAGAAGGCGCAGAGCCCGGAGCACGGTGTTGGAGTTGACCCCGAGCACTGCAGCCAGATCCTTCGCGGGCGGCAATCGCTCGCCGGGCTTCGCCTCCCCCTCGGCGATGTCACGGCGCAACTCGGCTGCCACCTGTTCGAAGATAGGGGTCCGATTGTCGAACTGGACCTGAACCAGAATGATGATAAATACCTTATCACTATTCTAAGCGCGACGTCCCCCTGATCCGGCGGTCTGTCTGGTACCGCCGGGGCTGTTGGGGTATCCCCGAAGTGCTGTGCCGTAGGAGGGCACCCCTGCCCGATAAGGGACAGACAGCGGCTGGGACCCGCGATTAGCCGCCGTCCTCGCGGCGTCCTCAGTTGTGACCGCAACATACATAAGCGTCAAATGCCAGACTCCGTGAGCGCCACGACTTCCTCTTCCTCGCCGAAATTGATCATGTCATAGAAGTCCTGAAGATAGGCAAGATCAGACGCAAAGAGTTTCTCGATCACGTCAGGCGGCACGGTCTCCATCGTCCCCAAGGACACGATGACTCTCGCGAGGACCAGGATGGCGAGGCGGGGGTCTTCAGGGCCACTGAGGGAATGGTCCCTGAGTACCGCGAGTTCGTGTGTGCCGTCGCCAGACGCATCACTCCGGTTCTGTGTAGTCGGCCACCTTCGTCGAAGTAGCCCCTGGGGAGGATGAAGTCAAACACGGTTGTTGTTGGCGACACTACTTCTGGTCCTGTGATCCCAGTTGTAGGGGTCGGTCTGGACTTCTCGAGCCGTCCACCACTGAAAGTCTTCGAATGATATACAGGAGTCTTGTGGGAGAGGGATGGCCCAGTCCCGGCGAAGTGAAGCAGCCCCGGACCTATTTGATCAGTTTGGGCATCCGAATCCGGAGGACGAGTTCGAGTGCTTCCTTCAGGCCGTAGGAATTCGCCAAGAGCGAAAGCACAGCGGATCGCCCGGCCGGGTCCGTCAAGGATTGCGAGCATGCCGTCGCAGGTCATCTCTACCACCGCCCCCGGTGATGATCGACGACGGTGCGGGCCACAGCGTCGTGAGTCTCGAGGAGCTTTCTCCATTCCAGGTCTCCGAGAACAGAGGCCTGTGCGATGGACTCAACGATGCCGGTGAACGAGATGGAGGCCACGGCGGCACGATCTGGTTCAGTTACTCGGTGAAGGCCGCTGAAAGAATTCTCTGTTCATCGCCAGGCCGACACCACTCGTGGCATTTGCCGAATCGTCGCCGACGGGCCTTGGAGCGAAGATCTCGAACAGGGTGGTCATGACCAATTCGTTCCCTTCGGGAGCCAAAACGTCAACCCCGAGGGCGCGCGAGAGATGTTCGCGGAAAAGCGGGATGCCGCTTGCCATAGCGGTCAGCACCGTTGCCCGAATGCGTTTCCGTGCAACCTCGTTGCTAGCGATGTGGTTTGGCCACTCCAACGTGCGCTCAGTCATCGTGACCATCTCATCGAATATCGCAGCGGCCGTTGGAGATCCATCGGCCAGCGACCGAACCGCATATTGCCAAACCTGCCTGGACGTCCGATGGGAGCGGGTACCAGCGCGGGGTGCTTGAAGGAGCTCGTTGTTGAGTCGATGGAGTACTTCGAAGACATAGTGATCACAGGCCTCACGCAGAGCAAGTTTCGATCCGAAGTGATGACGCAGCATTCCGTGTGAGACGCCGGCGCTCTGGGCGATCGCCCGAATCGTTGCTCGGTCGTATCCGTGCTCGGCGAAGTGCTTGAGAGCAGCATCCCGGATCCGAACGCGGGCGATGGGGTCCTCGGTCGACATCACGCCCTCATCGATTGCGCTCCCCGAAGAGAGACGAACATCTTTCTCGAACCGTCCCCGGGCTATTGAGGCACGGAAACCTATTGATGCACGTCCCTCGCTTCTGGGGATGTGGACTCTTGCCCCCTGAACCAGGGCCATCGCTGTTCTCTGCATTCAGCGCACGGCTCCCGGCCTCGCCGCCTCGTCCCCGGATTCCGACGGTGCTGATGCGCAAAATTATGATGTTGCCACTCATATTTAGGTAAATACTAGTGATAGTCGGAGTGTGCACTGCTGTCCAGAGAGACCTGTGTTGTCCCAGGTCGAAGGCCACTTTCCGAATTCGCACGTCGATGGGTGCTCCGTGAACGGAAATCTCCGTTTGACACGCCGCCTCCGGTATCTATATGTTGCCGCTAAACCCGAGCGGATAAGTCAGATTTCGTGTGGTGACTGTCTACCTGTCATTTGGCGGCGGCCCTTTTGAGCGGACGGCAAGGAAAGCAACCGGATGACCAAAAGCATCGCCTAGCGCGGTGGATGGAAGGGAGCGCAAGTGATCAAGAGCAACCTTGTGAAGGTCGCGGTCATCGGGACTGCTGCCGCCGTTTTTCCGATTCTCGGGGCGGGGTCGGCCTTTGGTGACTACGCCCCCCAGCCTGGGGACATCGTAGGCATCGGGGGAGACACCCCGCAGTACGCGGTTGACTTCGCCCTCAACGGCGACGCCGTCGGGGATGCCGGCTTCGACCAGCAGGCCACGGTCAACCGCGTCGTGTCGTTCTTCGCCACGCCTGATTCCAACGGTCGCTCTGCATACACGGACAGCGTCACGACAAACGGGCCGTCGACGTCGTTGTTTCCCACCGACGTGCTCCGGGCCGGCACGACGCCGACGCCCCGGGTGAGTAGCTCTGGGAACGCGATCAGCGCCCTTCTGGCGGACACGGGCTCGACGGAGCAGATCAACTTCATCTCGAGCGCCAGCGAGCCGACGGCCGCCCAGCAGTCGACGGCTGGGACGAACGGGTGGGGTTTTCTGCACGTGGTCCGGATAGCAACGGACTCGGTGCAGGTTGTCGCTGACAACTCGACGAATGCTCCCGCTGGGCTCTCGGTGGCTGAGCTCCTCAATATCTACAACGGCACCTACACGACCTGGAACCAGATACCGGGCAATACCAGCGGGTCCACCGACGCGATCATCCCCCTGATTCCGCCGTCGGGCTCGTCCGTCAACAAGACCTTCCTCGCTGACTTGAAGACGGCAAATGGCGGGACAGCCCCGACCTTGGCTGCGACCGTCAAGACCGTCGAGCAGAACGACCCAACTGCCATCACGGGCGCATCGACTCCCGCCGACGCAATCGTCCCCTTCTCGGCAGGTCGGCTGAATCTGTGGAACAGCTCATACTTCCACAGTCCCAACTCCGGCACGTGGGCGTTACCTCAGAACCTGGCCGTCCTCACGCCCGGGGTGAAGTTCCTCAACGGTGCGACCCCGGACAGCGGGACTGCCTACAACAGTCCGATCTCCGACTACATCATCTTCCGACAGAGCGACGCCACCTCGACGACGCCACTCGAGCCTGGTGGCACGAAGAACTGGGTCCAGACCTTGTTCTCCGACCCGAGTGCCCCGACCACCCCGTTCTTCGCACGGGCGACCGGACAGACCCTGTTGGCGGCAGCTGGCGTGACGCCGAGCTACGACGACTTGGGTGACGTCAGCAGCGGATAGCGGTGTCATTGATGTCGGATCTGATAAGGGCCGGAGAACTGTTCTCAGACCGCCAGCTGTGCAGCCACGCCGGCTTCGTACGCGGCCGCGCCCGCGTTGACCTGGTGATCCGATGAATGAGTACCGAACGAGTAGCACTCTGGGATGGCGGCGGGCGATGTCACTCGCCGTGGTGTGTCTGACCTTTTCGGGTCTGTCGACCGTGCTGGGTGCGATCGCGGTTGGTGCTGCGCCGACAGCGCCGTACACCGACCCGGATGCGGTCGGATACATCGGACTCTGCAACCAGGCGAGCCAGCAGATCACCAGTGGAAGCGTGTCCGCCGCACCATTTGTCTGGCGCGCCGTTTCCTCGCAGCCGGCGCCGACGCCGTACAACGGCCCGGGCGGAACGGCGATTCTGGATGCCTATCTGCCCATGCAGGCACTCGCCCCCGGTGACTGGAGCGGAGAGCAGCTCACCTCCTCGACCCGCTACTCCAACCCAGAGAGCCCGATGGCGCAGGCAACAGACCGGGATGTTCCTCTCGAGGAATTCCTGCAGGACTATCCACCGCAATGGGACGGGTTCATCCAGCTCCGTCTGTTCCTCGGCGCCCAAAACCAGCCGGCGGACGTCCAGCACTATCCGGCGCTCAACCTCCAGATATCGGGTGACACGTGGACGACCGTTGGAGGGGGTCCTGTGAACTGCAATGCCGGGAATGCCGAGTCCCTCGAAACCGTGCTGGCGCCGACCTCGACCACCACGACAGTCGCTACCTCCGGGGTGGTGTCCAACCGAAGCAGCACGAATACGAGTCCATCTGGAGCATCGAGCACGAAGAGGCCGACGGCATCGGCCGCGTCGGTTTCTGGGGACGCGAAACCCGCTGACAGCAACGGTCTCGCCACCGCGCAACCTCAAAGTTGGAGGCACTCGGACGCGCTGTATCTCGGTGTGGTGGTGCTCATTCTTGTCCTCCTGTCCGCCCTGATGGTCTCCCGACGCCGCCGAGCGCGACGCCTTTCCTCTACCGCCAGCCAAGCCTCAGTGAAAGGTCCACAACCGTGAAGATGTCCCGTAGTCGCATCGCCTTCCGTTCGGTCGCCCTGGTCACCGCCGCGCTTGTGGGCCTCGGTGGCCTTGTCGGCCTCGCCGGCACGGCCTCCGCCTCAGGCACGCCCCCGTGGGAGCCGGTCGGGGGCCCGGATGTCGGCAGCCTCGCCTTCTTCAACTCCGCCGGACAACAGATCACCGGAGGGAACCTCACGGATGCCCCCCTCGCGGCCTACGTCGAGGGCTCGACCACCCTGCGTAACGGCGACACGAAGGCCACGCTCTTTGGGGCGACGCCGGTGAGCGGCGTGGCCCCCGGCCAGTGGAGTGGTGAGCAGCTCAGTGGGTCGACTGCCTTTCCGAACGGATCTGCGCCCGGTCCGCTCGCCACCGCGACGCTCCCGGTGGTCACCGGTGCAGGGACCGATGAATCCTTGGCCACCTACATCGGCGACTTCCCGAACACGGACACCTCCACGACGGACGGCTACACCGGCATCTACGTCCTGCGGGTCTTCAGCTCGGCGCCCGGGCAGTCCTCGACGACAAGCTACGACGCTGCAGACATCCAGGTCCACAATGTCGTGACGACGGACGGTGTGGTCACGGGGGGTACCTGGTCCGCTGTGTACCCGCCGCTCACGCCCATCAGCACGAACACTGTTCTCGGCGCGTCTCCCATGAGCCCACAGCCCTCGGGCGCCTCGGTGACGTTGACCGCCACGGTCAGCCCGTCGGCTCCGGGCATAGTGCAGTTCGAGTACGGCACGGGCACGCCTACGTTGATCGGGAGTCCGGTCTCCGTCACCAACGGGATGGCTTCCCTCGCCACCACTGCGCTGCCCGTCGGGACTGATTCGCTCAGTGCGGTCTTCACCCCGTCGCAGTTCGCGGACTACTCGGGATCGACCGGTACTGCCTCGTACACCATCAACTCCGGACCCTCGCCGACCACGACCACCCTCGAGGCCCCGTCTCCGACCGGTCCCGTGACCTTCGGGACTTCGGTGACCTTGAACGCCACGGTGACCTCGGGCGTAGCCGGCACCATCACCGGCAGCGTGCAGTTCCTCAGCGGCGCCACCGACATCGGCAGCCCGCAGACGCTCAGCGCCGGCGCCGCCTCGCTCGTGACCACAGCGCTGCCGGTCGGCGCTCCGGACTCGCTCACCGCCGTCTTCACGCCGACGGGGGGCACCGGGTACGCCGCGTCGACGAGCGCCCCGGTCTCGTACACCGTGAATCAAGCTTCCACGACCACCGTGCTGGCCACACCGACTCCGGCCAGCCCGCAGTTCGTCGGCACGTCTGTGACGCTCAACGCCACGGTGACCTCGGGTGTCTCGGGGACCATCACCGGCACCGTGCAGTTCCTCAGCGGCGACACCGACATCGGCAGCCCGCAGACACTCAGCGCCGGCGCCGCCTCGCTCGTGACCACCGCGCTGCCGGTCGGCGCTCCGGACTCTCTCACCGCCGTCTTCACGCCGACGGCGGGTGGCAACTACGCCACGTCGACCAGCGCCCCGGTCTCGTACACCGTCAATCCCCTGAACTCGACCACGACCACCCTCGAGGCCCCGTCTCCGACCGGTCCCGTGACCTTCGGGACTTCGGTGACCTTGAACGCCACGGTGACCTCGGGCGTAGCCGGCACCATCACCGGCAGCGTGCAGTTCCTCAGCGGCGCCACCGACATCGGCAGCCCGCAGACGCTCAGCGCCGGCGCCGCCTCGCTCGTGACCACAGCGCTGCCGGTCGGCGCTCCGGACTCGCTCACCGCCGTCTTCACGCCGACGGGGGGCACCGGGTACGCCGCGTCGACGAGCGCCCCGGTCTCGTACACCGTGAATCAAGCTTCCACGACCACCGTGCTGGCCACACCGACTCCGGCCAGCCCGCAGTTCGTCGGCACGTCTGTGACGCTCAACGCCACGGTGACCTCGGGTGTCTCGGGGACCATCACCGGCACCGTGCAGTTCCTCAGCGGCGACACCGACATCGGCAGCCCGCAGACACTCAGCGCCGGCGCCGCCTCGCTCGTGACCACCGCGCTGCCGGTCGGCGCTCCGGACTCTCTCACCGCCGTCTTCACGCCGACGGCGGGTGGCAACTACGCCACGTCGACCAGCGCCCCGGTCTCGTACACCGTCAATCCCCTGAACTCGACCACGACGGTGCTCACCGCTTCGCCGGCCAGCCCGCAGCTCTCGGGGACTTCGGTGACCTTGAACGCCACGGTGACCTCGGGCGTAGCCGGCACCATCACCGGCAGCGTGCAGTTCCTCAGCGGCGCCACCGACATCGGCAGCCCGCAGACGCTCAGCGCCGGCGCCGCGTCCATCACGACCACTGTGCTGCGTGTCGGCGCTGATTCCCTCAGTGCCGTCTTCACGCCGACCGCCGGGAATGGGTACGCCACCTCTACGGGCACAGCGTCCTTCACGGTCGACTCGACGGTCACCACGCCGCCCGCGCCACCGGCTGGCGCCACGTCCTCGCAGGGGGCCTCCTCGAGCTCTCCGTCCGGATCGGCAACCGCCACCGTCAGCGGCGTCACCGCCACGGGATCCGGTGAAGGCGCGCTAACCGTCGCCACCTACTCGGGTAACCCCGTGGCCGGCGCGGTCTCGGGTGGCACGGGCGTCTACTACGACGTGGCGTTGTCCTCGGCCAACGAGTTCGGCTCGGTGAGCATCACCATTTCGGATCTCGGCCCGGGCGGCCAGTCGATCGACTGGTGGAACGGCACCGCCTGGGTGCCGTTCAGCGATCAGGTCTACGACGCCGACACGAACTCGGTCACGATCACGGTGAACTCCACGACGTCGCCCACGACGGCCCAGCTCACAGGGACGCCGATCGCAGCATCGACCAATCCGGCACCTTCGCGGGGCTACTGGGAAGTCGCCTCCGACGGCGGCATCTTCGCCTTCGGTGGCGCCGGCTTCTACGGCTCGGCCGGGTCGATCCAGCTGAACAAGCCCATCGTCGGCATGGCCGCCACGCCCGACGGACAGGGCTACTGGTTGGTCGCGTCCGATGGTGGGATCTTCAACTACGGCGACGCCAAGTTCTACGGCTCCGAGGGCGGCAAGCCGCTGAACGAGCCGATCGTCGGTGTCGCCGCCACGCCGAGCGGCAACGGCTACTGGGAAGTCGCGTCCGACGGCGGCGTGTTCAGTTTCGGCGACGCCACGTTCTACGGCTCACAGGGCGGCAAGCCGCTGAACGAGCCGATCGTCGGTATCGCCGCCACGCCGAGCGGCAACGGCTACTGGGAAGTCGCGTCCGACGGCGGCGTGTTCAGTTTCGGCGACGCCACGTTCTACGGCTCACAGGGCGGCAAGCCGCTGAACGAGCCGATCGTCGGTATCGCCGCCACGCCGAGCGGCAACGGCTACTGGGAAGTGGCCAGCGACGGCGGAATCTTCAACTACGGCGACGCCGACTTCTTCGGCTCCCAGGGTGGTAGGCCCCTCAACGAGCCAGTCGTCGGAGTGGCCACGACCGCAAGCGGCAATGGCTACTGGGAGGTGGCAAGTGACGGTGGCATCTTCAACTACGGCGATGCGGGTTTCTTCGGCTCACAGGGCGGAAAGCCGCTGAACAAGCCGATCATCGGGATTGCCGGGGCCTAGGGGGGATGGCGGGCATCGATGCAGCCGTAGCCCGGCCGGACGCCCGAAACGGTCAGAGGTCGCCGGTCCCACGGGGTTCGTTCGTGGGACCGGAGGCCGGACCCCAGCCGTCTCATCTGGAGGCGGTCGAAGTTTCGGCCTGGTTCGGGGACACCCAGGTCCTCGACGACGTGTCACTGTCGGTGCCGCCAGCGACGGTGACCGCTCTCATCGGGCCCTCGGGCTGTGGCAAGTCGACGTTTCTCCGCATCCTGAACCGGATGCACGAGTCGGTTCTCGGCGCAAAGCTGGCCGGCGAGGTTCGGCTCGACGGCGACGACATCTACGCTCCGGGCCACCGCCTGACCGACGTGCGTCGGCAGATCGGCATGGTCTTCCAGAAGCCCAACCCGTTCCCGGCCATGTCCATCGCCGACAACGTCGCCGCCGGGCTGGCACTCACCAGTGCAAAGGTGAGCAAAGCTGCCCGCGCCGAACTCGTGGAGGCCAACCTCATCCGGGCCGGCCTGTGGGACGAGGTGAAGGACCGCCTCTCGCGCCCGGGCGCCGCGCTTTCGGGTGGGCAGCAGCAGCGGCTGTGCATCGCGCGGGCGCTGGCCGTGCAGCCCAAGATCCTGTTGATGGACGAGCCCTGCTCGGCGTTGGACCCGACGTCGACGCGCCGGATCGAGGAGACCATCGCCCAGCTGCGCTCGCAGGTGACGATCGTGATCGTCACTCACAACATGCAGCAGGCGGCCCGCGTCTCCGAGCAGGCTGCGTTCTTCTTGGCGGAGCAGGGAACACCGGGCGCCATCGTCGAGGCCGGACCGACCGAGGATCTGTTCGAAAACCCCCGAGACCCCCGCACCGCTGACTACGTGCACGGCCGGTTCGGATGACCACCGACCTCATCCCGCCGGTGGGCATGGGCCGTCAGGCCTTGCCGCGCAAGCTCACGTCGGTGCGCGAGCGCTCCGACCGCATCTTCCACGGCACCGCCGGAGGGATCGGCATGGTCGTGCTCGCGATCACGGCGGGCATCGGCCTCTACCTCGGCTACCAGGCCATCCCGACTCTGCGTCACTACGGCTTCTCCTTTTTCACGCAGACGCAGTGGCTGCCCGAGCTGGACCGGATCGGCATCGCGGCCGTACTGGTGGGCACAGCCGAGGTGGCCCTGGTCGCCATGGTGGTCAGCTTTCCTCTCGCCTTGTGTCTGGCGCTTTTCGTCTCGGACTACGCGCCGAAGTGGAGTAAGTCCTGGCTCGTTTCAGCGGTCGACCTCATGGCGGCGGTGCCGAGCATCATCTATGGCCTCTGGGGTTTCTTTCTCCTGCAGCCCCACGCCATCCTCGTCGCCCGTTGGCTCAGCCAGTATCTGGCCTGGATCCCCATCTTCAAGGTCGGCACCGACCCGAATGCCGCCGTCTGGCAGCAGTCCCGCTACACCAGCTCGGTCTTCATCGCGGGCCTGGCGGTTGCCATGATGACGATCCCCCTCGCCACTGCGGTTATGCGGGCAGTGTTCGACGAGGCGCCCATCGGCGAGCGCGAAGCGGCCATGGCTCTGGGCGGCACGCGCTTCGGGGTGGCGCGCACGGTAGTGCTGCCTTTCGGCAAGGGCGGCATCATCGGCGGGACGATGCTGGCGCTGGGGCGCGCGCTGGGGGAGACCGCGGCGGTGCTGATCATCATCTCGCCCGAGTACATCATCAAGCCCAGGATCCTCGAAGCCGGCACGCAGACCGTCTCGGCGCTCATCGCCGGGAACTTCGGCAACGCCACCAAGTCCCAGCTGTCGGCGCTCCTGGCCGCCGGCTTCGTCCTGTTCGTCATCACCCTTGCGGTGAACAGCGCAGCTGCGGTCATCATCCGCCGCAGCCGCAGCGGCCTGGCCACGGAGGCGTGAGGTGAGCTCCCCGAAGATGCTGGAAGGGCTCGAGACGCTCGAACGCCCGATCTCTCCCCAGTCCGAGGAGGCGACTACTCCGCCCGAACGCTCGGAGCTGACGCAGGGCGACCCGGTAGGGGAGAGCGGGGGCGCTCGCGAAGCCCCGGGTGTGCCCCGCGTCGCGCCAGCGGCGTCCGCGCCGCGTCCGCTCCCTCGCTCTCGACGACTGGCTCTCCCTCGGTGGCTCGGTACTGGCGTCCTTCGCTTTGCTCTATATCGGTTACCTGCACCTGCTCGATCTCAGCGGCACCGTGGGCTTCGTCGTGTGCTGGTACTTCGTCTTCCTCATCGTCTACGGGATCGTGGTGGGGATCGCCAACCCCCGCCACATCGTGGTGGAACGCCTGGCTGCCGCCACGCTCTACCTCGTTGCCGCCCTGGTGCTTTTCGCGCTTGCCTCCACGGTCGTCTACACGTTCGTCCAGGGCTGGCCCGCCTTCCGTCATCTCAACTTCTTCACCCACGACATGGCCGGGGTGTCCACCACTGCACCGCTGAGCCAAGGCGGGATCCTCCACGCCATCGTGGGCACGATCATCATGGTGGGTATCGCCGTGGTGGTGGCCGTGCCTCTGGGCATCGGCACGGCCATCTACATGACGGAGGTCAAGGGGCCGGGCTCGCATCTGATCCGCACGGTGGTCGAGGCGATGACCGCACTCTCGGACATCTTGGCGGGACTGTTCGTCTACGCCCTCCTGGTCGTGGGTTTCGGGCTCGGGAAGACAGGCTTGGCCGCCGCCATCGCCATTGCGGTGACGATGCTGCCTCTGGTCGCCCGTGCGTCGGAAGTGGCACTGCGGATCGTCCCCGGTGGTCTGCGCCAGGCCAGCGAGGCCCTGGGGGCAACGCACTGGAAGACAACATGGAAGGTGGTGCTCCCGAGCGCGCGGGCCGGGCTCGTCACGGCTGCCATCTTGGCCATCGCCCGGGGCATCGGCGAGACAGCTGTCGTCCTCGTCACCACGGGGGCGACGAGCTTCTTCAACGCCAACCCGGTCTCCGAGCCGATGACCTCTCTGCCGCTCTTCATCTACACGGCGTATCAGACGCACCAGCCCCTGGAGCTGACTCGCGCCTTCGGGGCGGCCAGCGTGCTGCTGGCCATGGTGCTGCTGCTCTTCGTTGTCGCCCGTTGGATCGTGCGTGACACGACAGTGCGCGATCGCAGCCGGCTTCTGATCGTCCAGCGACTTTTCGTCCGACCCAACGCGGACGAGGAGCCTGCCGGGTGAGGCGCATCATGGCCGCCGCCGGTGTCGTCCTCTTGGGGGCCCTGGTGCTGACGCCACTTTTCGCCGCAGCCCCCCAGGCCGGTGCTGCGGCCCCGCTTCAGATCAACGGGTCCGGTTCAAGCTGGGCCGCCAACGCCATCAACCAATGGGTTCAGGACGTCTATACCGAAGGCGTCCAGGTCACCTTCAATCCCGACGGCGACTCCCAGGGCCGCCAGGACTTCGCCAACAAAGTCTCCGACTTCGCGGTCACAGCGGACGGCTATCAGGGCTTCGACGCGACGACCGGGGTGTCGGACACCTCGAACGGCCGTCCGTACGCCTACCTGCCGGTGGCGGCCGGTGGCACGTCCTTTCCGTACCAGATCAAGTTCGACGGCACCCAGGTCGAGAACTTGCGGCTGTCGGGGGAGACCCTGGCCAAGATCTTCACCAACCAGATCACCAACTGGGACGACCCGGAGATCACCAAGGACAACAACGGCGTGCAGTTGCCCTCCATCCCCATCGTCCCGGTCGTGCAGTCCGAGGGCTCAGGGGCCACACAGCAGCTGACCAATTACTTCGCCACGGAATACCCGGGCATCTGGGACCCCTTCGCCGGACAATCCGGGCCGACCGAGTACTTCCCGCGGCAAGGTGACCAGATCGCCCAGGACGGATCGACCGGGGCCATGAACTACGTCGCGTCGAGCGCGGCGAACGGTTCCATCGCCTATATCGAGTACTCCTACCCCCTGAGCGTCGGCTATCCAGTCGCCAAGGTGCTGAACGGCGGCGGTTACTACACGCTCCCGACGCAGTACAACGTGGCCATTGCTCTGGAGCAGGCCCAGATCAACATGGACCCGACTTCCCCGAACTACCTCCTGCAGACGCTGACGAACGTCTATACCGACCCCGACCCGCGCACCTACCCCCTGTCCTCGTACGTGTACATGATCGAGCCCACGGGCGGACCCGGGGTCGCCACGAACGACCCGAGCGAAACGAGCGGCAAGCGCCAGTCGATCGCCGACTTCGAGTACTACTCCATTTGCCAGGGTCAGAGTCAGATCGGCCCGAGAGGATATTCACCGCTGCCGGTCAACCTGGTCGAGGCAGCCTTCGGTCAGATCCAGAAGCTCCAGCAGGCCGATCCCGGTGTGGATTTGACCAACCTCAACATCAACACCTGCAACGAGCCGACCTTCGTCCCCGGTCAGCCGAACGTCAACTACCTGACCACGATCGCACCCCAGCCGCCGGCCTGCGATCAGCTGGGCGCCGGCCCTTGTGCGGCAGGCGTCACGCCGAACGGGCTGGGGAGTTCGCCGACTTCGTCGGGAAGCTATCCGGGTGCCACCGCCTCCGCTGCAGGGGGCGCCGCGGCCGCCGGCTCGTCCAGCGCCTCTGGAGTGAGTGGGGGAACCGCGTCCGTGTCCGGAGCGACAGCCCGTGGTGCGGCGTCAGCGGCGTCGGTCGCCGCGAAGTCCGGTCCGGCGGTGACCGGGGCCGCGGCAGTCGACAAGCCACCGTTGGTGTCCGCGCTCCTCCCAGGTCGGAGCGTCTCGTCGTCGGCCGAAGCTCCCCTGCTTGTGACGCTGGCGCTCCTCATCGTCTTCGCCGTGCCCGTAGTCATCGGCTACCGCCGTTCGCGTCGACGTGAGGGGGCGTCATGAGGGCGCGCAGGCTCGTCGGTGTGGTCGCATTCCTGGTGCCCCTCGTCGTGGTTCTGGCCACACCGGCCGTCGGCAGCTCCGCCGCGACCGGCAAGGACGTGGCTGGCGCGCCCGCCTTCAGTGCCAGCGAAACGATCGCACGCACCTTCTGGTCGAACGGCCAGCCGACGACCGTCGATCAGCGGACGGTCACGCTCGACGTCGACGACACCACGAACCTGCAGGGTCGTCAGGAGATCGGGGTGTCGTGGTCGGGAGCCCACCCGACCGGCGGCGTCGTGGCCGACCCGAACTCCATCGCTGGCGAAAACGAGGAGTACCCAATGGTGCTCCTCGAGTGTCGCGGAACGGCGAGTGGAACCGATCAGGTCACCCCGGAGACCTGCTGGACCCAGGACTGGGGCTCTCGATATCAGGACAGCTTCACCGACAATGCCGACGGCTCCTGGCCGTCGTACCGCTTGGATCATGATGCGAGTACGCCGGGCGCGGCCGACGTCGGCGTCCCGTCGAGCCTGCCGGCGGGTGCGTTCGGTGATTGTCAGAGCGAGGAGACCGGGTCTTTCGCCGCGCCCGTCCAGTACTGGGTGCCATGGGTCGCGGCCGACGGAACCGTCTACGACGGCGGCCTCGGCGGTGTGTGTGGCGAGCCACCCGAAGCGACCAACGTCGGTGGCTCGGCCCTCCCGAGTAACGAGACTTACGGCGTGACCCGTACCGACGGCACGGGGAGCACCGAGTTCGACGTGTTCAATTCGGTGGAGAACGCCACGCTGGGCTGCTCCCAGACAGTGGCGTGCTCCCTGGTCGCGGTCCCGGTGATGGGCATCAACTGCGACGCGGACCTCGTCGGAGCGGCGCCGACGGCAGCCGAGCAGTCGGCCGTGGAGGACTGCGAGAAGACGGGTTACTACCAGCCGGGCGCTGCTCAAGCGGGCCAGGGCGACAACCTCAACGAGACGACGGTCAGCGGCAGCTTGTGGTGGAGCCCGTCCAACTGGCAGAACCGCATCACGGTGCCGTTGACGTTCGCACCGCCACAAGACGCATGCAGCCTGGTGAGCTCCAGCAACGTGGTCGATGTCTACGGTTCCGAGCTCATGCTCCAGGCCACCAGTCAGTGGGAACCGAACTTCTGCCTGAGCGACACTCAGAACTTCTCCTTCATCCACGTTCCTGAAGGTGAGCCTGAAGCACGCAAGGACCTGGCGACAGGAGCGGCAAAGGCGGCGTTCACCAGCTACGCCCAACTCGGAGGGTACGGGCAACCCGTGGTCAATGCTCCGGTAGGAGTCACCGGGTTCACCGTTTCCTTCACAATCGACGGCTCCGATGGTGACCCCATCAACACCCTCAAACTCACACCACTGCTGCTGGCCAAGCTGCTGACGAACTCCTATCCGGACATCTCACAGGACGAAGGCGGCGACCCCGCCCTGGCCCAGAACCCGCTCAACATCACGCAAGACCCCGAGTTCATCGCACTCAACCCCGGGATCCCTCAGCTGGGTGCAGGAAACGCGGCGGCGGCGGAGCTCGCGTCGATTTCGGAGGACTCGGACGTGGTGCAAGCGCTGACCACCTACATCAACGACGATCCGGCCGCCCGGGCGTTCCTCAACGGTACGCCCGACACGTCGATGCCCGGCGAGGACATGATCGTCAACCCTGCCTACAAGGGCATCCAGCTGCCCATCAACCAGTGGCCGCTGTTGTCGACCTATCAGTCGACATCATTCGACAACTCGGAGACCGTCGATAATTGCCTGCAGGCCACGCCGGAGGCGTTCGACACCCTGTTGGCCGCCCCGCTGGAAAGCCTCGAGGACATCAGCCTTAGCATGCAGTTCGACAAGGCGAATTCCACGCTGACCTGCACGCCGAACCAGCCCGGTGTGCCTAACTCGCTCGTGGCCAATGGCACGGAGACGCCGGGCGACTACTTCATGCTCGGGGTCACGCCGCTTGCCGATGACTACCGGTACGACCTGCAGACCGCCGAGCTGCAGACAACGTCTGGAACGTTCGTGGCGCCGGGTAATTCCTCGCTGGAGTCGGCCACCGACCTGATCCAGCCCGATCCTTCGACTGGCACATGGCCCATCCCCTACAACGAATTCGAGTCCGTGGTCGGGTCTGCTGCCTACCCGGGCACCATGCTGGTCTATGCCGCAGTGCCCACCAGCGGACTGTCGGCCGCGGATGCTGCCGACTACGCCGCGCTGCTCACCTTCGCCGCCGGGCCGGGCCAGACCTCGGGCGGGGGAGTGGGGCAACTGCCGCCGGGCTACCTGCCGATCACCGCGGCCAACGGTCTCGGCGGACTGGCCGCGTACACGCTGGCCGCCGCAGCCGATGTCGCCGCCCAGAACGGCCAGGTGCCGCCGCTGACCCCGGCCTCGGAGGATTCGGGCGGCGCAGGGTCCGGTTCCTCGACTGCCTCCGCCCCGTTCGGCGCGAGCGCCTTTGGGGGCAATGGTCAATTCATCGGCGCCCTTTTCGGGTCTGCCGCGTACCTGGCCACGGGACCGAATTCGACAGCTGCCAAGACCGCTGCCGCCAAGGCCGCCGCTGCCGCCAAGATCGGCTTCATTCGGCTGCAGCCGTTGGCCGACACCGTTCTGTGGGTCCGCAGTCTGCCCGTGGGTCTCTCCTTGTTTCTGGCCCTGTTCGTCATTGTCGCCGTGGTCACCACGCTATTCCTCGGCCGCCGGCGCCATCGATGGTGATCGGCGACGTGTCGGCGCCGCTCAAGGAGGCTGACGCCCTCACACCGGAGCACGACGAGCCCGAGGCGTCGTCCGTCGAGGCGGAGGAGCCCGAGTCCACCAAGCCGGCCAAGCCGGCCGTACGGTCAGCGGGACCGCCGCGTCCGAGCAAGCTGGTGATCCTCTTGTCGGTCTTCCTCTTCGCCGGCATCCTGGCGGCCTTCCTGGGGGTCTTCGCCTACGCGTTGAGCGGGCTGCAGGAGCACCGCAGCCAGCAACAGCTCTACGCCCAGTTCCGGGGCCTGCTCGCTCCGGCTAGCACCATCGCCCCCAGCACAGGCGGCGTCATAGCTACCGGCACGCCGGTGGCACTGCTCAACGCACCGAATGCTGGGATCCACAACGTCATGGTGATCGAGGGCACGTCCTCGGGTGACCTGCTCCAAGGCCCGGGTCACCTGCCCGACACCCCGCTTCCGGGGCAGGGAGGCGAGGCGGTCCTGATGGGCAAGAGCACCACGGCCGGCGCCCCCTTCAAAGGCCTGGCTCTGCTCCGAAAGGGGGACGTGGTGACCGTGCGAACCGGCCAGGGCCTGTTCCACTTCATCGTGCAGGGGCAGCTCCTGCCCGGTGCCCACCAGCCGGCCATCCCCGCCAACCGGGGACGCCTGGTGCTCGTGACCTCGGCTGGCCCCGGAGGAGTGGGAGGCCTCGAACCCTCGCAGACGGTCGACGTGATAGCCAACCTGAAGGGCGAGGCGGTGGCCGCGCCGCCGCACCGTCCGCGGTCGGTGGCCCTCACCGATGTGCCCGGTCAGACCGATCCGGCCGCCTGGCCCTTTGTCGCCCTCTGGCTGGCCGGAGCGGCTCTCTCCTCGGCCGCCGTCTGGTGGCTCTGGGCGCGTTGGGGGCTTCTCCGCGCCTGGATCATTGGAGCTCCCGTGCTCCTGGCCCTGCTCTGGGGCCTGGGCAACGAGGCCATGCGCCTTCTCCCCAACGTGTACTAAAGGACTGTGCCGTTGAAAGTGCCCATCGCCACGGAGTGCTCCCCAAGCCGCCCTCTGACTCATGTCGACGGCAAATGGCATTGAATCGGGCCGAATGGTTGTCCGCATTCGCGTCAATGGTTGGCGGCGTTGAGCCGACGCCGGACGAAGCGTCGAAGCTCCTCGACCTTGCGACAGTGGTGTCATTCGCAACGGATCCGTTCTCGGCCGCCATCTCGTTTTGGATTGTCGGACGCAGCGAATGCGACCTACAGGCTGCCACCCGCGCCGCGCGATTCATCTCGGCCTGGGATGACGCGGAAGACCAGAGGGACCTCTAGCTTGAGCGCAGTTCCCACATGGTGGGAGAGGTGGTGGGCTGCTGGCCGCAGCCAAAACGCCGGCGAGCCGCCGGCAGTCCGAGGCGGCCTCCGATCTGATCCGGCTCGGAATCAATACGCTCGGTCATGGGTTGTTCCACACGGGACCGTCCTGACCGGGCGCCGGGCACCGAAAGATGGGAAGAACGATGACGAGCACGTACGATTTCGTGGCGACCGCGGCGGACGGGACAAAGGTTCCGCTCGCCGACTACCAAGGCAAGCTGTTGCTCATCGTGAACGTCGCCAGCAAGTGCGGCCTGACACCCCAGTACGAGGGGTTGGAATCGCTGTATCGGGATGATAAAGACCGCGGGCTCCAGATTCTCGGGTTTCCCTCGAACCAGTTCAAGGAACAAGAGCCCGGCAGCAACGAGGAGATCCAGGCCTTCTGCAAGACGACCTATGACGTGACCTTTCCGGTCTTCGCCAAGATCGACGTCAACGGTCCAGATGCTGATCCCCTGTATGCGTACCTGCGGGCAGAAGCTCCCGGGGATTTCGGGCCCGCCTACGGGGACTTCTATACCGCGATCTCGAACATCCGGCCCGGATCGGACGGCACCGACGAGGTGAAGTGGAACTTCACCAAGTTCCTCGTCGGTCGCGACGGCTCGGTCATCAAGCGCTATGAACCGCCGGTATGGCCCTCCGACATCGAGGCCGACCTTGAGCAGTACCTGTAGTCGGTGACACGGATCCACCTCTCCATCTTGGATCTGGCGCCCATCCGACGGGGCGAGACGGCGGCTGACAGCTTCGCCGCCAGCGTCGTCCTGGCCCAGCGAGCGGAGGACCTGGCCTACAAGCGGGTCTGGTACGCCGAGCACCACAACATCGCGAGCATTGCGTCGTCGGCGACCAGCGTGCTGATTGCCCACGTCGGCGCCCACACCTCGACGATCCGGTTGGGGGCGGGCGGGGTCATGCTGCCCAACCATGCACCCCTGACGATCGCCGAGCAGTTCGGCACGCTGGCCGCCATGTACCCCGGGAGGATCGACCTCGGGCTCGGAAGGGCGCCGGGGTCGGATCAGAACACGATGTACGCGCTGCGGCGCGACCCGCGCTCGGCCGACACCTTTCCGCGCGATGTGTTCGAGCTGCAGGGGTATCTGAGCGGAGAGAGCCTGGTGCGCGGTGTCGACGCCGTCCCTGGCAAGGGCTCCCACGTCCCGCTCTACATCCTGGGCTCATCGCTCTTCGGTGCGAGGCTGGCCGCGGCCATGGGGCTGCCGTACGCGTTCGCCTCCCACTTCGCTCCCGCGGCCCTCATGGAGGCGATTGCCGTCTACCGGGACGAGTTCCAGCCTTCCGAACAGCTCGCCGCGCCGTATCTGATGGTGGGGGTGAACGTCATTGCGGCGGACACGACCGATGCGGCACGCGAGCAGCTCCGAGATGTCCGGCGGATGCGAGCCATCAGCCTGCATGGGCGGCGGCTCGGCGGTCGCGCACAGGACGTGACCGACGAGCAGGCCGACGAGTTGCTGGCCGCCGGCCTCTCGGTCCAGGTGGACCACATGCTCACCTGCACCGCGGCGGGCACCGCTCGCGAGGTCAGCGACTACCTGGACGACTTCGTCCGCCTGACCCAGGCCGACGAGCTGATCACGGTCCACCAGCTCCCGACCAACGACGGCCGGCTGCGGTCGGTCACCCTTCTGGCCGAGGCGCTCGAGACCGTCACCGCGTAGGACCGGGGCCTCCCGGCACACCCGATACGGCACCCATTAGCGTGAGGGCCAGTCGCACCGCATCCTGGGAGGGCACCGTGCAAACCGAAGCAGCCGTGTTGTGGGACCGTGAGGCCTGGAGCGTCGAGCCCATCGAGCTCGATCCCCCAAAGGAGGGCGAGGTCCTCATCAAGTTGGCGGCGTCGGGCATGTGCCACTCGGACGAGCACCTGTTGACCGGGGACATGCCTGTGCCCCTTCCCGTCATCGGCGGCCACGAAGGTGCCGGGGTGGTCGAGGAAGTGGGCCCGGGCGTGACCGGTCTGGCACCGGGCGACCACGTGGTGCTCGGCTTCGTCCCCGCCTGCGGGAAGTGTCCGCCTTGTGCCACGGGGCACTCGAACCTGTGCGACGTCGGCGCCATTCTCATGACGGGGAAGCAACTGGACGGCACCGTGCGCCATCACGCCCGGGGCCAGGACGTCTCGACCATGGTCTGCCTCGGCACCTTCGCCCCCTACACGGTGGTCAATCAGGCGTCGTGCGTGAAGATCCTCGACGACATCCCGCTCGACAAGGCGTGCCTCGTCGGTTGCGGCGTCACCACGGGCTGGGGCTCCTCGGTCTACGCGGCCGACGTGCAGCCCGGGGACAACGTGGCGGTCATCGGGATCGGTGGCATCGGGGCTTCGGCCGTGCAGGGCGCCCGTCTCGCCGGTGCCGAGATGATCTTCGCCATCGACCCTGTCCAGCTGAAGCGCGACCTGGCTCCCACGTTCGGCGCCACCCACGTCGCACCCTCCGTGGAGGAGGCCTTCGGCCTCATTCACCAAGAGACCTGGGGGCACATGTGCGACAAGGTGATCTGCGCCATGGGGATCGGGTCGGGACCGATGATGGAATCGATCCTCAACCTGGCTGCCAAGCGGGGTCGGGTCGTGGTCACCAACATCCATCCGTACAACGAGACCGAAGTGACGATGAACCTCATGATGCTGACCATCTACGAGAAGCAGGTCGTGGGCAGCATCTTCGGCTCGGCCAACATCCACTCGGACATCCCCAAGCTGCTGAAGCTGTACCGCAGCGGGCTGCTCGACCTGGACTCCATGATCACCAACACCTACAAGCTGGGCGACATCAACCAGGGCTATCAGGACATGCGTGACGGCAAGAACATCCGGGGTGTCCTCATCTACGACAGCTGACGGCACGGGCGGCGGAGACCGCGTGGCGCATGGCGGCCCGTGTTGGGCGTCAGGCCGCCGAGCCCTGCGCCGCCCAGATGTCGTTGCAGCGCGCGCAGACCTCCTCGGGCACCACGCCGGCGCGCATGAGGAGGGCGAAGGTCCTGCACCCGAGGCACAGGCCGAAGGCGGACTCGAGCAGCGCCGCCGCTGCCAGCAGACCGAGGAAGACCTCGGCGGCCGTCCAATAGCCGAGGCCGGCGAGGACCAGCGCAGTCACGGAGAAGGCGACACCCATGCCTTGTGCGAAGCGTTTGGGCGGGCCCGCCACCGGGCGTTCGGCCAGGCCGAGGCGGGGCGTGACCACTCGAGTCACGAACTGGCCCAGCGGGCTGAGCGTCGGGCCCGTCAGCACCCGGGCCACGAAGCCGTAGGCGATCACGATGGTGGCCCAGCGCAGGCCGAAGGCGATGGTGAGCACGCACATGAGGACGACGCCGGCGGCGACCAGGCGGGCCGACACCTCGTTGACGGGGTTGGGGAACGAGAAGAGGGTGCGCGCCCGGCTGGTGGTGCCCGATGCGGTGGGGGCGACGCCCATGACCTGCTCCTTCCTGAAGCCCTGAAGCCCTGAAGCCTGACCAGATTAGTCGGGATTCGCCGGGGAAGGGCGGGGCGATGCGGCGCTCGCTCGGTGGTCCGGCCCAGGCTCCGGTTCAGGCCTCGGGCAGCGGGACCGGCTGGGGCGGTGGCGGTCCCACGTAGCGGGCCGCCGGTCGGATGAGGCGGTTGTGGGCCGCCTGCTCCATGACGTGGGTGCACCACCCGATGGTGCGCCCCGCCGCGAAGGTGGGGGTGAACATCTCACGCGGGATCCCGCAGGAGTGCATGACCACGCCGGCGTAGAACTCCACGTTCGTGTAGAGCTGGCGGCCCGGCTTCAACTCGGCCAGCACGTCCACCGTGGTGCGCTCGACCGACTGCGAGAACTCGACCAGCGGACCGCCCAGCCGCTCGGCCACCGAACGCAACAGGAGCGAGCGCGGATCGTCCGTCTTGTAGACGCGGTGGCCGAAGCCCATGATGCGGTCGCCGCCCTCGACCGCGGCGCGGATGTAGACCTCAGCCCGATCGGGCGTGCCGATGGCATCGAGCATGTCGAGCGCGCGGCTCGGCGCGCCGCCGTGCAGCGGCCCCGACAGCGCGCCGATGGCAGCCACGATGGCGGCACCGATGTCGGCACCGGTCGACGTGACCACGCGGGCTGTGAAGGTCGACGCGTTGAAGCCGTGGTCGATCGTGAGGATCATGTACTGCTCTATGGCCCGGGCGTGCGTGGGAGTGGGCTCGCGGCCCGTGAGCATGAAGAGGTAGTTGGCGGCGAACCCGAGGTCGTCCCGTGGTTCGACAGGATCTTGACCCTGGCGCAGGCGGTAGGCCGCCGCCAATATCGTCGGCACCACGGCGCACAGACCGAGGGCCTGCTCCGAGAGCTCGTCGGCCCCGATGTCATGGGTCGGTCGCCATCCGAGCTCGGCGCCCAGGAGGGAGACGGCGGTACGCAGCACGTCGAGCGGCGCGCCGCGCTGCGCGATGGCGGGCAGCACGGTGTGCAGGCCCGGCGGGAGGGTGCGACGCCGCCGCACCTCGTCCTGGAATGCACGCGCGGCCGCCCCGTCAGGGAGTTCGCCCCGGAACAAGAGGTACCAGACGTCCTCGAGCGAGCGCTTCTCGGCCAGTTCGACCGCGGAGTACTGCCGGTAGTGGAAGAAGCCCTCCTTGCCGCGCACGTCGCCGATCGTCGTTTCGGCCACGACCACGCCTTCGAGCCCGGCCGGGACGTCCCCGCTCTCCTCGCCGGCGGGCCGGATGCGCGCCACCGCCATCAGGTCACGCAGCGACACGACGCCGACGCAGCGATCACCCTCCACGACCGGCAGGTGGCGGTAATGGTGCGAGGTCAGGCTGGCCCAGGCCGCATCGGCGCGCTCGTCGGGACCGAGCACGTCGGGCCGGGCCGTCATCCAGAGGCGGACCTGCTCCCGATCGGGGTCACCCTGCCCGGCCGCGGCCCGGAGGAGGTCGCGCTCGGTGAGGATGCCGACCACCTTGCCGTCGTCGGTCACCACGACCGAGCCCGTGTCGGCTTGCTGCATCGTCCGGGCCGCCGTGGCGAGGGTGTCGTCGTCGGCGCACGTCACTGCGGGAGAGGTCATGAGATCACGCACGATGGTTTCCATGCATCCCACTATGACGCTCTTTCCCTGCGTCTGTAAACGTTGATCAAGTCAATGTAAGATCAGCCCATGGGGCGCATGCTCAGCACGGAGGAGGCGGCGCGCCGGCTCGGGGTCAAGGTGCCGACCCTCTACGCCTACGTCAGCCGGGGCCTGCTCGAGTCGCATCGGGACCTGGGCCCGGGCCGGCGCGGGAGCCTGTTCGACCTCGACGACATCGAGGCGCTGGCGGTCCGCAGCCGGGGCGGTCGCCAGACGGCGACCCGCCTGGCCACCATCACGACCGGTGTCACCCAGCTCGACCAGCGTCTCGGACCGATCTACCGCGGCCGGCCGGCCACCGAGCTGGCGCTCCATTCGACCTTCGAGGAGGTGGCCGAGCTGTTGTGGCAGTCCGGCGAGGCTGGGGACTGGACAGCGCCCGACGTCGGTCCGTGCCCGCTGACCCCCACGCTCGAGCGCATGCGCTGGGCGCTCGTCATGTGCGGCGCCACCGATCCGCTGCGCTCCGACCTGCGACCGGCCGCCGTCGCCCGCGCCGCACGCCGGGCCATCGCGGCGCTGACCGACGTCGTGGGACCGGGGCCCGAAGGGGAGGACCCCGACGCCTCCATTGCGGCGCGGCTCGCGGCGCGCCTCACCGCGTCCACCGTCGCCGTGCCGGCAGCCGCGGTCGACGCCGCGCTCATCCTGCTGGCGGACCACGAGCTCGCCACGTCGACGATGGCCGTGCGCGTGGCGGCCTCGGTGCGGTCCGACCCGTACGACGCCTTCCTGGCCGGGTTGGCCACCCTGGCCGGACCGTTGCACGGAGGCGCCAGCCAGCAGGCCTACGAGCTGTTGGTCGTGGCGGAGCGCGACGGCGTCCCGCGCGCGCTGAACGACGTGCTGCGCGAACGCGGCCGGCTGCCCGGTTTCGGGCACGCCGTCTACAAGAGCGGCGACGCCCGCTTCGACGCCCTGCTGACGCTGGCCGAGCCATTGTTGCGCGAGGACCGCCGCGCCCTGCTGCGCGAGGTCATTGCGTTGGCGGCGGCCCATGACGTGCCGCTGGCCAACTGTGACCTCGCGCTCGCCGCGCTGAGTTGGGGGACGGGCATGCCCCCCGACACCGGCCGCACCCTCTTCGCCGTGGCCCGCGTGGCCGGGTGGGCGGCCCACTACATGGAGGAACTGACGGAGCGCCCGCTGCGCTTCCGGGCCCGGGCGGTCTACAGCGTCTGATCAGCCCGCTGATCAGCCCGCGCCGATGACGATGGCCGAGGGATGGCCGCCGACCAGCAGCGGGACGCCCACCTTGCCCGTCGCCACCGTGACGGGGACCAGCGTGCCGGCCTGTTGGGTCACCCAGGCCGTGGAGCCGTCCGCGCTCAAGGCGATGCCCTGGGCCACGTCGGGCAGCGCCACCGGCGCGCCGAGCGTCAGGCCGACGACGGCGACGGGGACCACCGCTGCGCTCCCGCAGACGTAGGCCGTGGCACCCGACGGGGCGATGGCGATGCCGGTCGGGTTCAGCGGGAGCGCAATGGTGCCGCCCGCCCGCAACACCGTCGGGTTGAGCGCGGTGAGGGTGCGATTCCCGAAATTCCCCACCAGCACCTCCCCCGGCGCGGCGGCGATCGTCTGCGGCCCGGGGCCGACCGCAATGGCCGTCTCGGGCTGCAACGTGGCGATGTCGATCGGCGTCACCGTGTTGCTGCCGTGGTCGGCCACGAAGGCGGTGGCGGCGCCCGCGGTCGGAACCGAGACGGCGATGGCCACCGGCTCGGATCCGACGGCAATGGGCTTGCCGGCCCGCCACGTGCCGAGGTCGACCGGGGTCACGCTGTTCGAGTCGAGGTTCGCCACGAGCGCCACACCCCTGCCGTCAGTGCCGCCGGGTGCGACCGCCACGGCGTCCGGCTCGACACCGACGCCGACCTCGCGCAGGACCTGGTGGGTCGCCGTGTCGATCTCGTGCAGCTGATCGTCGCCCTGCGTCACGACGAGGAGGTCCTTGCCGCCGGGCGTGTAGGCCAGCGCGGACGGCAGGCTGCCGACGGTCACCTTGGCCCGCACGTGCCGGCGGGTCAGGTTGACCGGCGTCACGTCCATGCCCGGCAGGGTCACCGAGGCGTTGGTGGCCACCCAGGCCACATCGCGGACGGACGTGCTGCCGACGGGCCCGGCGCAGGCGGCCAGCATGGGGAGGACGGCGACGAGCGCGAGGGGAAGGAGCCGGCGGCGCACGGGCGCGCTCAGCCCCGCGCGCAGGCGGCGCCCGCGGGGCGTTCGGCTGCGCTCCATCCGGCGGCGTCGCCCGCCGGCCAGAAGTCACCGGTGACGTCGTCCTGCACGTAGGGCACGGGCGCCTGCTCGCCGGCGGCCAGGACGCGCAGCGCGTCGAGCAGCGCGTCGACGTCGTCGTCGGTGGTGCCGAGCCCGCAGCTGGCGCGGACCGCCCCCGGGATGCGGCTGCGGTCGCCGCGCTGCACCGCCGCCCGCGCCCGGTCCACGCCATCGCGGCCGACCCCGAGGAGCCGGATGAGGTAGGGATGGGCGCAGAAGCAGCCGTGCCGGACGCCGATGCCGAACTCGGCGCTGAGCCGGGCCGCCACCAGGGCGTGGTGCATCCCGTCCAACGTGAACGCGGCCACCGCCAGCCCGTCCCCACCGCCGGACTCGGACCACGGTCCGAGCACGTGCACGCCGTCGATGGACCGCAGGCCCTGGTGCAGCCGCGTCGACAGCGCACCCTCGTGGGCCGCGACGGTCTCCCACCCGATCCGCTCCAGTTCGTCCATGGCCGTCCCGAAGGCGACGGCACCGACGACGTTGGGCGAGCCCGCCTCCTCACGCTCGGGCGGATCGGTCCAGATCACCTCGTCCAGGTCGACCAGGTCCACGGCGCCCCCGCCGGCCAGGAAGGGGTCGCCGCGCTCGAAGACCCGCCGCGGCCCGATAAGCGCCCCGGCCCCGAAGGGCGCGTAGAGCTTGTGCCCGCTGAAGGCGACGAAGTCGGGACCCGTGGGGAGGGGGCGGTGCGGTGCCAGCTGCGCCGCATCGAGCAGGACGGGGACGCCGCGGCGTGCGCCTCGGCGCAGATCTCCTCCACCGGAGGCAGCCAGCCCGTGACGTTGGATGCTCCCGTGAGCGCCAGGAGGGCCGGCCTTGGTCCGTCTTCGAGCACCCGCACCACGTCGGCCGTCTCGAAGGTGCCGGCGGTGCCGCACTCCACCCAGCGCCGCGCGGCCACCCGGGCCCATGGGAGCAGGTTGGCGTGGTGTTCGACCACCGTCGTGGCCACCACGTCGTCGGGGCCGAGCCCCAGCCGGTAGGCCAGGTGGTTGATCGCCTCGGTGGTGTTGCGCACCAGGATCACGACGTCGTCGCCACCGGCCGGGCGGCGGGCGAAGCGGTGCACGCTGGCGCGGGCCTCCTCATAGGCCTCCGTGGCGCGCCGTGACTTGTAGCCGGCGCCGCGGTGGACGCTGGAGTACCAGGGTAAGAATGCGGTGACCCGCTCGGCGACCGACTCCATGGATGGCGTCGAGGCGGCGCAATCGAGGTCGCGGTAGGGGCGCTCGACGCCGTCGAGGCAGGGAACGGGTATGTGGGCGCCCACGAGCGACACCACGGCTGGCTCCTTCTGCACGCCGTCACCTTACGAAGTGTCGGCTCGCCGCGGTATCCGGCGGTCAGAGCAGCTCGGGGTCGGCCACCTGGCGCCGGGCCGTGAGGACGACGATGTCGTCGGAGCTCCGGGCGTCCGCGGTCATGGCGTCGATGACGAAGTCCGCAACCTGGTTGGGCTCGTGGCTGGGGGAGGAACGCAGCGACGACTCGAGCAGAGCGAGGCGCTCGTCGAGGTGACTCCCGCGGCGCTCGACCAGGCCGTCGGTGAACATCACCAGGCAGCCCCGGTCCAGGTGGAACTCGTGGTCCTTGTAGTCGCAGTGCTGCACGCCCAGCGGTGGCCCCGGCGGCAGGGGGAACTCGACGGCCAGACCCGACTCGACCCGCACCGGGGAGGGGTGGCCGGCCGAGGAGAACGCGATGGAGCCGGTTCGCGTGTTGAGCACGCCGACGAGGGCGGTGGCCAAACGCCCGCCGACTCCCGCCAGCGAGACGCGGTTGAGCCGCTGCAGCGCCTTGCCCGGCGCCCGCTCCTCGAGGAGCAGCAGGCCCAGCGTGTGGCGCAACCGGCTCATGATCCGCGCCGCCCCGAGGTCGTGGCCCTCCACGTCCCCGACGACCAGCGCGACGAGGGACTCGCTTATGGGCACGACGTCGTACCAGTCGCCGCCGACCTCGACACCGACGGCCGCCGGCCGGTAGCGGGCCGCCACATCCCACCCGTCGATGGCGGGGATGGCGTCGGGCAGCAGGTGCCGCTGCAACTCGTGCGAGATCCGCCGCTCGCGGTCGTAGGCCCGGGCCCGGATCACGACGGAGCTGACCTGCTTGGCCAGCTGCTCGGCCAGGCCGAGGTCCTTCTCGGAGAAGCGGCGCCCCGACCCGGCCGAGACGAGGGTGACCGTGCCGAGGACCTGTTCGTCGCGCAAGCGGAGGGGCACGGACACGTACGACGTGAAGCCCAGGGTCTTGAGGATGGCGAAGTGGCGCTCGTCGCGACTTGTCTTGCGCAGGAAGTCGTCGTCCATTTCGGCGCTCCACATCGACCGGCCGCTGCGCATGACCTCCATCGCCGGGTGGACGCCTTCGGTGTCGACCGGGTACGAGGCACGGAGCTCCTCGGTCAGTGCCCGCTTCTCCGGGTCGGCGTGCCAGGCCGCCATCCGTCGCATCCGGCCGTCCTCGTCGAGGATGTCGATGAGGCACAGGTCGGCCATGACCGGGACCGACACCTGGGCCAGGCGCTCGACCATATTGCGGTAGTCGACGACCTCGGACAGGACCTGCGTCGCCAGCAGCAGGAACTCGTTGCGCCGCCTGGCCTCGAGGAGGTCCTCCACCAGCTGCTGGCGTTCGATGGCCTGCGCCGACGCGTACAGCAGCTCTCCGAGGTGGTCGCCCACCGCATCCATGAGCTCGACCACCGAGGGGTCGCGCTCGCGGGAGTGGCGGCTGAGCATCTTGACGATCCCGACACACGCGCCGTGGTAGCGGACCGGGAAGGCGTACGCGCTCTGCAGCCCGTCCTCCACCAGCGCGTCCGTGACGAAGCGTCCGTCGGCCACCAGGTCGGCGACCCACAGGCCCTCGTCGTGGTCCATGACCCAGCGGGGGAGGCTGTCGCCCCCGCTGGTCGGCTGGACCGCCTTCTCCCGCGTGAAGGCCGGCGCAATGCTCGGCGTGCGCGCCCACACGTGCCGGCAGACCAGCTCCTGGCCGGGCAAGAGTCCCCACAGCGTCGTCACGTCCCAGTCGAGCCGTCGCCCCAGGGTCGAGAGGACCCGCTCCGCCGGCGGCTCGTCGACGGGGGCCTCGGCCAGGATCTCGAGCAGCTCGCTCGTCAGCTCGGACCAGCGCTGCAGTTTCTTCTCGTCGCGCGGGCGGAGGATGCCCACGACCACGGGTCCGGCGAACGGATGGTCGAAGATGCTGATGACCAATTCGGTGCGGACGTCGGTCCCGTCGGCCCGCTTGATGTCGACGTCGAGCCGGCGCCCGACGAGATCCGTGGCATGGGAGTGCACGAACGTCCGGTAGTCGTCGCCCACCGCCGCCGTGAGCGAGTCGGGCACGAGGTCGAAGACCGGGCGGCCCACCAACGTGCCGCGGGGCCATCCGAGGAGGTCCTCGGCCGCATGGTTGACGTAGCGGATCTGACCCTCCTCGTCGGTGGCGACCACCGCGTCGCGCAATCCGTCGAGCACGACCCGCACGCCCGGCACGGGCCAGGCGGCCTCGCCCGGTGCCGTGGGGGCGGTCGCCCGCACCGGGGGCGGCGCCGGGGGCGCGGTGGTGCGGGCCGTCTCGGCGTCCCATCGGTCGGGCCCGGGCGGGACGAGCGGTAGCGGCGGGCCGTCGCCCTCCGGCGGCGACATCGGCGACGAGAACCACACCGTCTTCCCGGGCCGGTCGCGCCGCATCTCGACGCCCCACGCATCGGCCAGCGCGCGCACAATGAGCAGTCCCCGCCCGTTGGCCGCATCGGGGGCCTCCGCCGCCGGCGTCGGGAACCCGTCGCCGTCGTCGCGCACCTCGACCCGCACGCCGGCGGAATCGGGGGCGACGTCGACGGCCACCTCGAACTCGGTCGACGCATGCTGGACCGCGTTCGTCGCCAGCTCGGACAACATGAGCACGAGCGCGTCGGCGTCCTCGCCGCTGGCGGCGGCGGGCAGCTGGCCGAGGAGGAACCGGCGGGCCTGGCCGACGGCCGACGTGGTCGCCGGGAACCGGCGCGTCGCCGCGGCCCCCCTCAGCGTGTCGAAAGTGCTCGTTTCGGCCGTGAGCCCTCCCCCCACGAAATCGGGGCCTTCATACCGGTTGCGGTTATTCTGCCCCGGCCGGACAACCCCCAAACAAGCGGGGCGTCCGGGCCGCCCCGTCGTGCGTCCCGGCCGGGCACGATTCCGGCGCTACCCTGCCCTTCGGTGGAAGAGCGTTACGAATCCGAGCTGAGCCGGGCCTCGGCCGTCCTCGACGGTGTCGACCGGGCCCTCCAGCGACTGAGCGAGGGCACCTACGCGCAGTGCGAGACCTGCGGTGCCCCGGTGCTCGATGCCGATCTTGAGCGCGACCCCACACGCAGCCGCTGCGAGCAGCATCTCACCACGGGCTGACCACCTGACGGGCTGACCACCTGACGGGCTGACCACCTGACGGGCTGACCACCTGACCAGCGGCACCCACAAGGGCGCCGCCGCGTTCAGCCCGGGATCGTGAGCTTCTTGGCGGCGTCGAGACGACCCGCCACGTCCGGCCAGTTGACGACATTCCACAGCGCCGCGAAGAAGTCGGCCTTCACGTTCTTGTACTGCAGGTAGAAGGCGTGCTCCCACGCGTCGAAGACGAGGAGCGGGACCGAGCTGTGCCCGACGCTGCTCTGGTGGTCGTAGACCTGCTCCACGATGAGCCGGCCGGCGAGGGGCTCGTAGGCCAGCACGCCCCAGCCGGAGCCCTGGATGGTGGAGGTGGCCTGGGTGAACTGCGCCTTGAACTTGTCGAAGGAGCCGAAGTTCTCGTCGATGGCCGAGCCGAGCGCGCCGTCGGGCTTGTCGCCGCCGTCGGGGCTCTGGTTGTTCCAGAAGATGGAGTGCAGCACGTGGCCCGAGATGTGGAAGGCCAGCGTCTTCTCGAGCCCCACGATTGCGCCGAAGTCGTCCTTGTCCCGGGCGGCGGCCAGCTTCTCGAGCGTCTGGTTGGCGCCGGCGACGTAGGCGGCATGGTGCTTGTCGTGGTGGAGCTCCATGATCTGCGCCGACACGTGCGGCTCGAGTGCGGCGTAGTCGTACGGCAGGTCGGGGAGGCTGTATTCGGCCATGGCGGATCTCCTGGGTGGTCGTCGTCGTGCGGTCGTGGTGCTCCTGCGGGGTGACCATACCCGAAGGGGGCGAGAACCGAACCGGGATCAACGGCCATACGAGCTGGGCGCCGAGCCGCCGACGGGCGCCCGGCGGAGCCCCGCCGCTCGCCGCGGCGGCGGTACGCTTGCAGGAGTGAGCACGGACCCCAAAGACCGCTGGCTCGATCTGGGGTCGTTCATCCGAGAGCAGCGCGGCTCGGCCCGGCTCTCCCTGCGGCGGTTGTCCGAGCTGGCCGGGATCTCGAACCCCTACCTGAGCCAGATCGAGCGCGGGCTGCGCCGGCCCTCGGCCGAGATCCTGCAGCAGATCGCCAAGGCGCTGCGCATCTCCGCCGAGACGCTCTACGTGCAGGCGGGCATCCTCGAGCCCCCTTCCGGGACCCCGGACCTGACGCGGGCGATCATGGCCGACCAGTCGATCAGCGAGGAGCAGAAGCAGGCCCTCGTGCGGATCTACCTCTCCTTCCGGCGCGACCACGAGGACGAGCGGGGCGAACGGGACGTGCCCGGGGCAACGGTGGCGGCCGCCTCGGCCGCCTCGGCCGACCGCTCCGCCGCAGCCTCCGCCGACCCCTCCGGCCCGGTCGAGCGCGCCTCGGCCTGAATCCCCCCGGCCACGCCGGCCGGAGCGCGTTTCCCAGCCGCCGGTAGGCTTTGGGCGCCATGCGCCGGCTCGCTGTCCTCTCTCTCCACACGTCCCCCCTGGCCCAGCCCGGCACGGGTGACGGTGGGGGCATGAACGTCTACGTGCGCGAGCTGACCTCGGCCCTGGCCCGCTCCGACGTGGCCTGCGACGTCTTCACCAGGGCCTGGTCGCCGGATCTGCCGCCCGTGGTCGACCTCGAGCCGGGGCTGCGGGTGCACCATGTTCCCGCCGGACCGCTCCGGGCCCTGCCCAAGGAGTCCCTCCCCTCGGTGGTCGACGAGTTCACGGCCGGCGTGCTCGACCGCATGGCGGCGGCGGCCGCCGCCGGCGAGCTGCCGTACACCTCGGTGCACGCCAACTACTGGCTGTCGGGCCTGTCCGGGCATGTGATCAAGCACGAGCGCAACCTGCCCCTGGTGTGCACCTTCCACACGCTCGACCGGGTCAAGGCGGAGACGATGCCCGAGGAGGTGGAGGCCGACATGCCCCACCGCCGGGCCGAGGCGGAGGCGTCCATCATCGAGTGCTCCGACGCCGTGCTGGCCTCCTGCACGGTGGAGGCCGACCAGATCGCCTCGCTCTACGGCGGCGAGCCCGGGCGCATCCGCATCGTGCCCCCCGGGGTGGACCACGCCTTCTTCGGTCCCGGCCACCGGCCGCAAGCCCGCCGCGCCCTCGGTCTGCCGCTCGACGGGCGGCTCCTCCTCTTCGTCGGGCGCATCCAGCCGCTCAAGCGCGCCGACGTGGCCATCGAGACACTGGCCGAGCTGCGCCGAGCGCGACGGCGAGCCCTACCGCCTCGTCGTGGTCGGCGGCCCGAGCGGACCGCACGGCGAGAAGTCGCTGCAGAGCCTGTACGACGTGGCCGACGCCCGTGGCGTGCGCCAGCACGTGCACTTCGTGGCGCCCCAACCCCACGAGCTGCTCTCGTCGTACTACCGGGCAGCCGACGTGTGCATCGTGCCCAGCCGCTCCGAGTCGTTCGGGTTGGTGGCGCTGGAGGCGGCCGCCTGTGGTACGCCCGTCGTCGCCTCGGCCGTCGGCGGGCTGACGACGCTGGTCGACCAGGGGCACACCGGCTACCTGGTGGACGACCCGGACCCGGTGGCCTATGCCGCCGCCGTGCGCAAGGTGTTCGACGAGCCGCTGGCGGCCGAGCGGCTCTCCACCGCCTCGGTGCTGCGGGCTCGCCGCTATACCTGGCGCGCCGCCGCCCGCACGTTGGTCGAGCTGCACGACGAGCTGGCCTCGGGCCGTCTCGTCGAGTGCGGCTGAGCGCACCGCGCCCGCTCCGCCTGCGCGCCATGCCGATCGTCGACCTCCCCGCCGACGAGGAGATGGCCGCCGCGGTCGCCTGCATCGACGCCTGGGCCGCGCACGAGCTGGCGGCGGACGGGCCGTTGGTGGCGGCCGAGCGCCAGGAGGTGACCGACCGCACCGCGTCGTTCCAGTGGTATCTCCGCTTCAAGGGTGAGGAGAAGGACTTCATCACGGTGTGGTTCACGCTCAAGCAGCGCACGCTGTGGCACGAGGCCCAGTTCATGCCCGCACCGGAGGAGCACAAGGAGGAGGTCTTTGCCTACCTGCTGCGGCGCAACATGCAGCTGTTCGGTATGGCGTTCGCCCTCGGGCCCGAGGACGCCGTATACCTGGTGGGCCGGGTGCCGGCCCGCTTGATCGACGAGGACGAGCTGGATCGCATCGCCGGGGCGTCGGTCGTCTACACCGACGACCACTTCCCGACGGCGATGACCCTGGCCCACCCCTCGACCTACCGCCGCCGCCCGCGCCGTTAACCCCCGGGGCCCGCGCTCGGTAACGTCGCGACCGTGGCCAGCCTGCTCATCGTCGGAGGCGGAAGGATGGGGGAGGCCCTGCTGGGCGGTCTGCTCCGATCCCGGTGGGCCGACGCGGCGGACGTGGCCGTGGTGGAGCCGGCGGCGGCGCGCCGAGACGAACTGACCCAGGCGTTCCCTGGCGTGCGCATCGTGGCGGCGCCGGAGCCCGGCCTCCTCGACCCCGACGAGAACGGTGGCGAGCGCGTCGCCGGCGCCGTCCTGGCGGTGAAGCCCGACGTGGCGGAAGGGGCCTGCCGGTCTCTCGGGGCCACCGGGGTGACGCGCCTCCTCTCCATTGTGGCCGGTGTGCCCGCGCTGCGGCTCGAGGCCGCGCTGGGCGGTGAGCCCGCGGTCGTGCGGGCGATGCCCAACACGCCCGCCCTCGTCGGCGCGGGCGTGACCGCCATCTCGGGCGGGTCCTTCGCCACGTCGCAGGACCTGAGCTGGGCCGAGGACGTGCTCTCGGCCGTCGGGACGGTCGTGCGCCTGCCCGAGCGCCTGCTCGATGCGGTGACCGGACTGTCCGGCTCCGGTCCCGCCTATTTCTTCCTGGTGGCCGAGGCACTGATGGAGGCGGGCGTGCAGATGGGGCTCACGCGCGAGGTCAGCCGCACGCTCGTGGTCGAGACCATGCGCGGCTCGGCCGCCCTGCTGCAGGAGACGGGGCGCGACCCCGAGGCGCTGCGCGCCATGGTGACCTCGCCGGCGGGGACGACGGCCGCCGGCATCCGGACCCTGGAGTCCCGCGCCGTGCGCTCGGCCTTCATGGAGGCGGTGGCGGCCGCCACCGAGCGATCGCGCAATCTGCAGCGCTGAGGATCGGGACCAGGGTGGAGCCGTGACGAGTGAGCCCCCGCGCACCGTCTTCTTCCTCTCGGACTTCGGGACCGAAGACGAGTTCGCCGGTGTCGTCCACGCGGTCATCGCCGCCGGTGCGCCGGGTACCACCGTCATCGACCTGACGCATCACATCCCGCCCTTCGACGTCCGGGCCGGCAGTCACACCTTGGTGCGCGCCGTGCCGCATCTCGGGCCCGGCGTGGTGCTCGGGGTCGTCGATCCCGGGGTCGGGACGGAGCGCCGGGGCATCGGCCTGCAGGTCAGGCTGCACTCGGGCGGGTCCTTGGCCTTCGTCGGGCCCGACAACGGGCTGCTCGTGGCGGCGGCCGAGGCGGCGGCCGAGGCGCCGGTGGCACGTGTGGTGGAGCTGGCCCGACCGACGGTGCGGGGCGACCGGGGCTCCACGTTCGACGGGCGCGACCTGTTCGCGCCGGCCGTGGCCGCCCTGTGCGCCGGCGCCGCGCTCGGGGACCTGGGAGAGCCCATCGACCCGGCATCGTTGGTGCGCCTGATCGGCGGGGTGGTCGAGGAGGGCCGCCTGCGCGATGGGCGCGTCTGCCTGCGGACCGAGGTCACCTGGGTGGACCGGTTCGGCAACCTGCAACTGGCGGCGACGGTGGCCGACGCCCGCGTCGCCGGGATCCCCATGACGGGATGCGTCGAGCTGGCGGCGCGGATCGAGTCGGGACGTGCCGCCCCCGACGGGTTTCCCCACTCGCTGGTGCCCGACGGCGTCGAGTTGCGCTGCGTCGACGCCTTCGGCCAGCTGCAGCAGGGGGAGTTCGGGCTGCTGGTCGACGCCAACGGGCATCTCGCCGTGGTGGCCGGCGAGGCGTCGGCGGCCGGCTGGCTCAACGTCGTCGCAGGGGAGCTCGTGGTCCTCGCCTGGTGACGGCGCCCTCTCGGCGATTTGGTGCCGCCGGGAGTCGCCTCGGTACCATCCCACGCAGTGAACGACGAGCGGCGGAGTTCCGACGAGGCCGCCCCACAGAGGCGGATCCCCGAGGCCACGGTCCTGCGGCTGCCCATCTACCAGCGGATCCTGCTCGAGCTGGTGCGCGGCGGCAGCCAGACGGTGTCCTCGGAACAGCTGGCCCACCTCGCCCGCGTCAACGCGGCGAAGGTGCGCAAGGACCTCTCCTTACTGGGGTCGTTCGGCACCCGGGGTTCGGGCTACGACCCCGAGTTCCTCATCGCGCAGATCGACCGCGCCCTCGGGGTCGACGAGAACTGGGCGGTGGCGGTGGTCGGCATCGGTAATTTGGGCCGGGCCCTGACCAATTCGGCGGGCTTCGCCTCGCGGGGCTGCCAGGTCACGTCGCTCTTCGACGTCGACCCGGCAGTGGTGGGGGAGGTGATCCGGGGCATGCGGGTGCGCCACATGGACGAGATCGCCACCCTGCGCCCCGCCGACCGCCCGGACATCGGCGTGATCACGACGCCGGGCTGGGCCGCCCAGGGGGTGGCGGACCTGCTGGTGCGGGCCGGTGTGACGTCGTTGCTCAACTTCGCCCCGCGCGTGCTGACAGTGCCGCCCACGGTGCACCTCCGGTACGTGGACCTCTCCATCGAGCTGCAGGTTCTCGGCTTCTACCGGGCCCGCGGGGAGGAGCCCGGCCGGGACGGCGCAAACGCACCCATGATGGGAACCGTCGGGCTCTCACAACGTTCGGAATTCGCCTGAGCGCGGGACCGGGCGCCGGCGACTGGCACTCTGGAGGTGGGGACCGGCACAATTGCGGTCCGACCCAGGAAGGAACCGAGTGTCCGTCGTCGTCATAGGGCTCCAGCACACGCAGGCCCCCCTCCCGCTACTGGAGGCGGTGGCCGTCCCCGAGGCCGACCTGCACAAGAGCCTGCGGGCGCTCAACCACTGCCGCAACGTCCAGGAGGCGGTCGTGCTGTCGACCTGCCTGCGCACCGAGGTCTACGCGGTGGTCGACCGCTTCCACGACGCCGTGGCGGAGATCTACGACGTCCTGTCCGAGCAGTCGCACCTCTCTGTCGAGGAGCTGTCGGCGCACGCCGTCGTCCGCTTCGACGACGACGTGACCGCCCACCTTTTCTCGGTCACCTCGGGCCTCGAGTCGGTGGTGACCGGGGAGACCGAGGTCGTCGGCCAGGTGCGCCGCGCCTTCGAGCGGGCGCAGGAGGAGGGCACCTGCGGCCCCGTGCTGTCCGCGCTCTTCCGCCATGCGCTGCAGACAGGAAAGCGGGTGCGGACCGAGACCGGCATTTCGAAGGGCACCACCTCGTTCGCCTACGCCGCGGTGACCGTGGCCCGCGGCGAGGACCAGGCGGGGCTGCGCGGCGCCCGCGTCGTCGTGGTCGGCGCCGGTGACATGGGTCTCGGTGTGTGCCGCGCCCTCTCGGACATTGCGCCGGACGATGCGCCGCAACGCGTCGTGGTGGCGAACCGTTCACTCGCACGGGCGCGGGATCTGGTGCACCAGACGGCGACCGGGCCGTTCGAGATTCGGGCGGCACCGCTCGAGCGTGTGGCCGGCGAGCTGGCCGACGCCGACGTCGTCCTGAGCGCGGTGGCCGCAGAGTCACACGTCCTGCGCGCGGCGGACTTCGCCGGCGTGGACGGCCCGCTGCTGGTCATCGACCTCGGGGTGCCGCGCAACGTCGACCCGGCGGTCGCGGCGCGTAAAGGCGTGACGCTGCTGGACATGGACGCGCTGAGCGTCTCGGTGGCGCGGGCGCTGGGGGACCGGGCGGAGGAGTCCGTGGCCGCCCGGGCCATCGTTGCCGCCGAGGTCGACCGCTACCGCAGCGCCAGCCGCCAGCGCGGCGCCGCCCCGATCATCGCGTCGTTGCGGTCCCGCCTCGAGACGCTGCGCGTCGCCGAGCTGGAGCGGCATCGGGCGCAGCTGGCGGACCTCAGCGAGGAGGAGTGGGACCAAGTGGACGGCGCCACGCGGGCCGCCCTGGCCAAGATGCTGCACGAGCCGACGATGCTCTTGAAGGAGACGGCCGGGACACCCCGAGGCGAACGGCTCGTCGAGGCGCTGCGCATCCTCTTCGACCTGTAGTCGCGGCCATGGGATAGTCGGACCATGGCAACCGTCCGCCTGGCCACCCGCGGCTCGCCGCTGGCATTGCGCCAGACCGAGCTGGTCGCCGCGCTCCTGCGCCGGGCCCACCCCGGGATCGACGTGGAGCCGCTGGTCGTGCGCACGCAGGGGGACCGGGACGCCACGTCCCCGCTCGACCACATCGGGGGCCAGGGCGTCTTCGTCACCGAGGTGGAGGCGGCCGTGGCCGAGGGGCGGGCTGATGCCGCGGTGCACTCGGCCAAGGACATGACCTCGGTCATGCCCGCGCACCTTGTGCTGGGCGCCGTGCCCCGGCGGGCCGACCCGCGTGACGGCCTCGTCGGCGCCACTCTGGCCGGCCTGCCCGCCGGCGGCCTGGTGGCGACGGGTTCGGCCCGGCGGCGGTCCCAGCTGGCCGCACTGCGCCCCGATCTCGTGTTCAGCGACCTGCGCGGCAACATGGCCCGCCGGGTGGCCGTGGCCGAAAAGGGGGAGGTCTCGGCCGTCGTCATCGCCGTCGCCGCCATGGAGCGCCTGGGCTGGCTCGACAAGGTGAGCGATGTGCTCGATCCGGTCGACGTGCTGCCGCAGGCCGGACAGGGCTGCATTGCGGTCCAGTGCCGCGCCGACGACGCGGTCACGAGGGAACTGCTCGCCGCCGTCGACCACGAGCCGAGCCACCGGGCCCTGCGCGCCGAGCGCGCCGTGCTGGCGGCATTGGGCGGGAGCTGCACGGTACCGGTCGGTGCCTTCGCCGAGGCGGGCGAGGGCGGCGAGGCCGGCGGGGCCGGTCGGCACGGTGCGCTCCGCGTGTCGGGACTCCTGGCCAGTGCGGACGGGCACGTCGTGATCCGCCTGACCCGACAGGGCGACGATCCCGAGGCGGTCGGCGCCGCGGTGGCGCGCGCCCTGCTGGAGGGCGGCGGTGCCTCCATCGGCGCCCTTGGAGGCTTCGGCGGCTTGCAGGACGCCGCACCGTGACCGTCTACCTGGTGGGCGCGGGCCCGGGTGACCCAGGTCTCCTGACCCGCCGGGGCGCGGCGCTGCTGAGGCGGGCCGATGTCGTCCTGCACGACCGCCTGGTCAGCCCCGCCCTCCTCGACCTGGTGCCGCCGTCTGCGCTCGTCATCGACGTGGGCAAGGATCCCGCGGCAGGGGCGGGGGAAGCCGACCGCCAGGAGGAGATCGCACGCCTGCTGGTCGAGCACGGGCGGGCGTCCGCCGTGGTGGTCCGCCTCAAAGGCGGCGACCCCTTCCTCTTCGGCCGCGGGGGGAGGAGGTGGCAGCCCTGGCGCAGGCCGGGGTCGCCTGGGAGGTGGTCCCGGGAGTGACATCGGCGTTCGGCGTCCCCGCCGCCGCCGGCATCCCGGTGACGCAGCGGGGGTTGGCCGCCTCGGTGACGGTCGTGACCGGCCGGGTGGGCGCCTCGGACGGGACCAGCGAGCACGACTGGGATGCGATGGCGCGCGTCGGCGGGACGCTCGTGATCCTCATGGGCATGACGAACCGGGCCGCCATCGCCGCCGCGCTTGTGCAGGGCGGCCGGGCGCCGGACACGCCCGTCGCCGTCATCGCCAGCGGGACGACCGCGGCCCAGCAAGTGCGGAGGACGACGCTGGCCGGCCTGGCCGACGTCGAGCTGGGTGCGCCGGCGGTCATCGTCGTGGGACCCGTGGCGGCCCTCGGCCGGGACGAGGCCGCGCCCGCATCCGAGGCCCCGCTGGCCGGGCGCACGGTGGTGGTGACGCGCGCGGTCGGACGCGCCCGCGGTCTGGTGGACGCGCTGGAGCGGGCGGGGGCCGAGGCGCTCGAGATGCCCCTAACCCGACAGGTCGACGCGGCGGACGGGGGCGCCGCGCTGCGGGCAGCGGCAGCGGCGGTGTCGGACAACAGCTGGGTCGTGCTGACCTCGGTCAACGCGGTGGACCACTTCATGGGCGCGCTGCGTGACGCCCGCGCCCTCGCCGGAGTGTCGGTGGCAGCGGTGGGGCAGGCCACGGCGGACGCGTTGCGCATGACCGGCGTGGAGCCCGACCTGGTGCCTGCCGAGCACAGCGGGTTCGGACTCGTCGAGGAGTTCCCCGACGCGGGGAGCGCCGGGGCGCGGCGCGTGCTGTTCCCGTGCGCCGACCTCGCTCCCGACACCATTCCCGAAGGGCTGGCTCAGAAGGGATGGGACGTGCGGCGCGTGGAGGCCTACCGCACCGTGGCGCGCGCCGCGCCGGAGCCGGCGCTGCTGGAACGGGTGGCCGTCGCCGACGCGCTCACGCTCACCTCGACCTCCAACGTGCAGGCCTTCGTGGCCCTGCGCACGGCGGCCGGCCGTCCGGTGACCCCACCGCCGCACATCGTTTGCATCGGGCCGATGACGGCCGCGGCGGCACGGGAGGCCGGCCTGCCGGGTGTGCACGAGGCGTGGGGCGCGTCGGCGCTGGGCATCGTCGCCGAGCTGATCGGGGAGTTGGGCCCTCGGCGGGGCGACGGCCCGTAGGCTGGACCGATGGTCGAGGCGACGTCTGGGCCCATTCCGGGCGGGTTCCCCGTGCGCCGGCTGCGCCGGTTGCGCCGGACACCGGCGCTGCGGCGGCTGGTCGCCGAGACCCGCCTCGGTCCCGACGACCTCGTCGCACCGCTCTTCGTGCGGGAAGGGGCGGCGGAGCCCGTCCCGATCGCGTCCATGCCCGGTGCGGTGCAGCACTCGCTCGACTCGCTCGTGGTCGAGGCCAAGCGGCTGCTCGCACTCGGCGTTCCCGGCCTGATCCTGTTCGGCGTGCCGTCCCACAAGGACGCCGAGGGGAGCGGCGCCTGGGATCCGAACGGCGTCGTGCAGGTGGCGCTGCGCGCCGTGCGCGACGCAGTGGGCGACGAGCTCGTGCTCATGGCCGACCTCTGTCTCGACGAGTACACCGATCACGGGCACTGCGGCATCCTCGGGCCCGGCGGGGAGGTCCTCAACGACCCGACGCTCGACCTCTATCAGCGCATCGCGCTGGCCCAGGCCGAGGCCGGTGCCGACGTGGTGGCCCCCAGCGGCATGATGGACGGCCAGGTGGCCGCCATCCGGGAGGCGCTCGACGGCGGTGGCCACGAGGGGATCGCCATCCTGGCCTACGCGTCGAAGTACGCCTCCGCCCTCTACGGCCCCTTCCGCGACGCGGTCGACGTCACCATCGCCGGCGGCGGTGACCGCCGGGCCTACCAGCAGGATCCCCGCAACGGGCGCGAGGCGCTGGCCGAAATTCAGCAGGATCTGGCCGAGGGGGCCGACATGATCATGGTCAAGCCGGCCATGACGTCCCTCGACGTGTTGGCCACCGTGCGCGCTGAGGTCTCCGTGCCGCTGGCGGCCTACCACGTGAGCGGCGAGTTCGCGATGGTCAAGGCCGCTGCGGCGGCGGGGTGGATCGACGGGCCGGCCGTGGCGCTCGAACAGCTCACCGTGCTCAAGCGGGCCGGCGCCGATTTCATCCTGACTTACTTCGCGCCCGAGGTGGCCGAGGCGCTCGGTGGCTGAACCGGCGCCGGCGTCGTCGTCGTCGAACGCCGCCTGGTTCGACCGGGCCCGGCGTGTCATTCCGGGCGGGGTGGACTCACCTGTCCGCTCATTCGCCTCGGTCGGCGGGACGCCGTACACGGTGACGTCGGGCGACGGCGCCTTCGTGGTCGACGTCGAGGGCAACCGGTACGTCGACATGGTCCAGTCCTACGGCGCCGTGCTGCTGGGGCACGCGCACCCGGTCGTCACCGCGACCCTGACCGTGGCGGCGGCGCGGGGCACGACGTTCGGCGCGCCGACGCCGGGAGAGGTGCTGCTGGCCGAGGCGATCTGCGCCCGCGTGCCCGGCTGCGAGCAGGTGCGCCTCGTCTCCTCGGGCACCGAGGCGGCCATGAGCGCGGTGCGTCTCGCCCGCGGTGCCACGGGACGCGACCGCGTGGTCAAATTCGACGGCTGCTACCACGGCCACTCCGACGGACTGCTGGCGGGCGGGGGCAGCGGCGTGGCCATGCTCGGCCTCCCCGGCTCGGTCGGCGTGTCGGCCGGCGCCGTCGCCGACACCGAGGTGGTGCCCTACAACGTGGTCCCCGAGCTCGACGAGCGGGTGGCCTGCGTGATCGTCGAGCCCGTGGCGGCGAACATGAATCTGGTGGCACCGGCACCAGGATTTCTCGAGGGACTGCGGGCCGCGTGCAGCGCCAGCGGCGCCCTCCTCATCTTCGACGAGGTCATCACCGGCTTCCGTCTCGGCCCGGCGGGCGCGACCGGATGGTCGGGCGTCACACCCGACCTGTGGTGCTTCGGCAAGGTCATCGGCGGCGGGCTGCCGGTTGGCGCCTTCGGCGGCCGGCGCGAGCTGCTGGCCGAGTTGGCGCCGGAGGGGCCTGTGTACCAGGCGGGCACGTTGTCGGGGAACCCGCTCGCCACCGCGGCCGGGCTGGCAGTGCTCGACGCGGTGGGGCCGGCCGACTACGAGGCCCTGGCAGCGCGCGCGGCCACGTTCGCCGAGGGCCTCGAAGCGGCGGTGGCCGGCGGCGGCCTCGCCGTCGTCGCGCCGACCGTGGGACCGCTGGTCGGGCTCTTCGTGGCGCCGGGCGACGCCGGTCCGCTCGCGGCGCCGACCGACTACGAGAGTGCACGGGCGATCGCCGCCGGCGACACCTACGCGCGGTTCTTCCACGCCATGCTGCGCCGCGGCGTGGCGCTGGCGCCGGGCGCCTACGAGGTGATGTTCCCGGGGCTGGCGCACGGCGAGGGCGTCCTGGCCCGGGTGGTCGAGGCGGCAGCGGAGGCGGCGGCCGAAGTCAGCGGGTGAACGCAGCAGGAAGGCGCGGCGCGTCACGCCCCGAACTCGGTGGCGCCATTGCGGAGTGCCGGGCGGTCGTCTGTGCAGCGCACGCGTTGCGGGCCTGATAGACGTACACGGTCGCGAGGCGAGCGCCCCGGCTCGCCCGCATGTTGCGGGGGCATACTGAAGGCCATGCCCGAGAACGCGCGGCCCCCTGATGCGTCAGAGTTCGCCGCAGCCGCGGCAGCGCGACGCGCTCGCTTGCAGGATTGAGCAGGCCCCATGGAGCTGCTCGCCGAGGGGCGCACCGCCCAGGTCTTCGCCTACGGCGAAGGCCGCGTCCTCAAGCTCGATCGGCCCGATTGGCAGGGCCTGTCAACCTTCGAGGACACCCTGCTCGCGGCGCTGGCTGACGCCGGCCTCCCCGTTGCCCGCACCCACGGCTCCGTCATCGTCGACGATCGCAGCGGCGTCATCCTCGACCGGGTCGACGGCCCTTCCCTTTTGCAGGTGGTCGAGGCAGCCGACCCCCAGGAGATCGACCGCCTCGCCGACCAGTTCGTTGCGCTGCAGCTGCGGTGCAACGACACCGTCGTCGACGGAATGCCCGAACTGGTGCCGCGGCTTCGCCGCGAAGTCGAGTCGAGCGTGCCCGAGGACGGGCGGCGCGCTGAACTGCTGGGGCTGCTGGACGGGCTCGACGATGGCGGGCGCGGCGTCTGCCACTTCGACTTCCACCCCTCCAACGTGCTTCTCGGGCCGGGCGGCTGGATCGTCATCGACTGGATCACCGTGGCCGCTGGGCCCTCGGCGGCGGACCTGGCCCGCACCCTGGTCCTGTGGGGGCGGCGGTCGACCGGGCCGGTCGGGCGTTTCCTCTGCGCCGTCCGGCGGGAGGGACAAGCCCGGCGCAACCTCACGGACGATGACCTCGACGCCTGGGTGCGCGTGGTGGCGGGGGCGCGGGTCGCCGAGGGCTTCGAGGGTGCGGATCGGGCGTGGCTTCTCGGGGTCGCCGGCGGCGCGGCGCGCCTGTTCGCCTGATCAGGCGGCGGGGATCTCGAGCCCGCCGTCGTCGGGCAGGAGGCGCGAGACGAGCTCCATGGCCCGGAAGCCGAGCTCGGCCGGACCGGCGGCATCGGGCCGCATGAGGTTGGCCATGATGCGCAGCAGCTGGGTCATGAGCAGCTCGGAGCGCATGCCGAGGCCAACGCACAGGCGCATGGCCTCGGGGTTGGAAATGAGGTGCACGAAGGCCCGCGCCACCTTGTAATAGGGGCCGTACGCCGCGGTCAGCTCGCGGTCGTATTCCGTCAGGGCGCGCTCGCCCTCTCCATTCAGCGCGTGTCCGAGGGCGGCGGCGGCCAGACGGCCCGTCTCGTAGCCGTAGGCGATCCCCTCGCCGTTGAACGGGTTGATCGCCCCGCCGGCGTCGCCCGTGACGAGGACGTTGCCGCCGGCCCGCGGCCCGACCGAGAGCCCCATGGGTAGCTTGCCGCCGGTCGGGGGGCCGAGGCTCGTCTCGGGCCGGATCCCCCACGACTCCGGGGCGAAGTCCACGAAGGCATCCATGAGATGGCTCGTGTTGAGGCCCTTCCAACGCTGGTCGGTCGAGAGCAGGCCGACGCCGACGTTCACCCGGCCGTCGCCCATGGGGAAGATCCAGCCGTAGCCCGGGACGACATTGCCCTCCGCGTCGCGGATGTCGAGGTGCGATTCGATGTACGGGTCGTCGTGGCGCTCCGAGCGGTAGTAGCCGCGCAGGGCCATGCCCATCGGGAGGTCCCGCCGGCGCGTGGTGCCCAGCATGCGGCCAACCCGCGAGTTGGAGCCGTCGGCCACCACCACGTAGCGAGCCTTGATGGTCCGGGTGTTGGCGGAGCCCTTCTCCTTGACCGTGACGCCGGTCAACGTCGGCAGTGGGCTGGCCAGTGGAGCCGCCTCGTCCACGACGGGTGCGGTCACTTCGGTGCCCTGCAGCAGGGTCGCCCCGGCCGCCGCTGCGTGCCCGGCCACCAGGCCGTCGAGGTCGTGCCGCGTGATGGTGTACCCGTAGTCGGGGAAGTTCGGGTGCTCGGGCCAGCGCATGTCGATGGAACGGCCGAAGCCGAAGGCGCGCAGGCCGCCGTAGCGGTGCGAGCCGGCCAGAGCACCCTCGAGGTCCATGTCGGCCAGCTGCCGCACGGCGCGCGGGGTGAGGCCGTCGCCGCAGGTCTTCTCCCGCGGGAACTCCTTCTTCTCCACCACGACCACGTCCCAGCCGGCGTCGGCCAGCCAGTAGGCGCACGCGGCGCCGGACGGTCCGGCACCGACGACCACCACGTCGTACACGTGTTCGGGGGCCCGCCGCGGCGCCGCCGCCCGGCGCGGGGCGCGGGCCGGCTTGCTCGCGCCCGCGGCTGTCGCGGGGGTTGCCGCCTTCTTGGCGGCTGCCTTGGCCGGCGTCGCCTTCTTGGTCGCCGCCTGCTTCTTCGGCGGGTTCTTTGCCGTCCGCGCCGCCTTCTTGGGAGCGCCGGGCCCGGGGGTCGAGTCGGGAGCCGTCACGGTGGCATCGTAGGTCCCCCGCCGGGGCCTCTGACCAGCGGCGCGGATGTGCCTGGCCTGGGAGTCACATGGTAGAAACGGGCCTCAGTGGTCCAGTACCTCCCGATCCTGATCCTGGGCGTGCTCGCCCTCGCTTTCACCATCTTCTCGCTGGTGTCCTCAGCGATCCTGGCGCCGCGCAAGAAGCCCAGCATCGCCAAGCTCGCACCCTACGAATGCGGCATCGTCCCCGATGTGGAGCCGCCCCAGCGATTCCCGGTGCGCTTCTACCTGGTGTCGATGATCTTCATCATCTTCGACATCGAGATCGTGTTCCTGTACCCCTGGGCGGTGGTCTTCCACCAGATCGCGACCTTCGGCCTCATAGAGGTGATCGTCTTCGCTGCGGTGGTCTTCGTCTCGTTCGTCTACCTCATCTCGAACGGGGCCCTGACCTGGGGCCCGTCCAAGACGTTGCAAACGGGCATGCCGAGCCGGACGTCGGAGTCGACCATCACCCGGATCAGTGCGTCGAAGACGCCGGGTGAGGCGGCCTGAACGATGGGGTTCGAGGACCTCCAGCACAATTTCCTGACCGGTCGCATTGAGGATCTGGTGAAGTGGGCCAGGCGTAACAGCGTCTGGCCGGCCACCTTCGGCCTCGCCTGCTGCGCCATTGAGATGATCTCGGTCGGGGCCGCCGACTACGACATCAGCCGGCTCGGCATGGAGGTCTTCCGGAGCTCGCCGCGGCAAGCCGATCTGATGATCGTGGCGGGACGGGTCTCGCAGAAGATGGCTCCCGTCCTGCGCCAGATCTACGACCAGATGATGGAACCCAAGTGGGTCATCTCCATGGGCGTGTGCGCGTCGACAGGCGGGATGTTCAACAACTACGCCATCGTGCAGGGGGTGGACCAGATCGTGCCGGTGGACGTGTACGCCCCTGGTTGCCCACCGTCGCCCGAGACGCTGCTGCACGCCATCTTGACGCTGCACGAGAAGATCCGCACCGGTGAGATCACCCGCCGGCCGGGATCCTCCGTGCCAGCCGGTGAGCAGGCAACCGGTGGCTGGGTGCCCACCGTGCCCGACGCCGTGCGGGTGGCCACGCCACGGTGAGCGGGACGACCCCGACGACCGCGCCGGTGGCCTCCCCTGCCAGTGTCCTCCCCGATGTGCCGCGGCTGCCCGACCGTCTGGTCGATCAGCTGGCCTTTCCTCACCGCGAGACCTACAAGCAGATGGTGGCCGCCTTTCGCGAGGCCGGCTTCGAGATGTGCAGCGACCTGTGTGCCGTCGACTACCTGACCCACCCCGGGCGCTCCCTGCCCGAGGGGATGACGGCTGAGCGCTTCGAGGTCGTCGTCAACCTGCTCTCGCTCTCGTCCCGCCAGCGCGTGCGTATCAGGGTGCAGGTACCCGAGTCTGATCCGACTGTCGACAGCGTGGTGAGCGTCTACCCCGGCACCGACTCCATGGAGCGCGAGGCGTACGACATGTTCGGGATCATCTTCGAGGGCCACCCCGACATGACGCGCATCCTCATGCCCGATGACTGGGAGGGCCACCCGCTGCGCAAGGACTACGGCGTCGGGCGGGTGCCCGTGCAATTCAAGGAAGCGCCCGGGCCGCGATGACCGACAACGAGAACGAGAACGAGAGCGAGCACGGCCGCGGGCACGGGCGCCACGGCGAGTACACGACCGAGGACGAGAAACAGGCGCCCCTCCACGAGGAGGAGGAGGACGCCCTGGTGGCCGAGACCTCGGAAGGCGTCCAGGGCCTCCGGTCGCGCACCACCACCAGTGCCGGCGAGCTCCGCCAGGAGGTGGGCGCGGTCCTGCGTCTGCCCGAGGGCGGCTACGCGGATCCGGCTGACATCGACATTGAGCGCCGTGACGACGAGACGACGATCATCAACATGGGTCCCCAACACCCCTCCACCCACGGCGTGCTGCGTCTCATGCTCGAGCTGGACGGTGAGACCATCCTGCGCACCAAGCCGATCATCGGCTACCTGCACACCGGCATGGAGAAGCAGGGAGAGGAGCTGACCTACGTCCAGGGATCGACCAACGTGACCCGGATGGACTATCTGTCCCCGCTGCACAACGAGCTGGTCTTCTCCCTGGCCACCGAGGCCCTCCTCGATGTGGAGACGCCACCGCGCGCCACGTGGATCCGGATGCTGATGGTCGAGTTGAACCGGGTCTCGTCGCACCTGCTGTGGATGGCCACCAACGGCGGGGACCTCGGCTCCACCTCCATGTTGATCTACGGCTTCCGTGAACGCGAAATGGTTCTCGCCTTCTTCGAGAAGGCGACCGGGCTGCGCATGAACACGAACTACATCCGCCCCGGCGGCGTCGCCGCCGACCTCCCCGACGGCTGGGAGGACGACATCGACATCATCTGCGAGACCATCCTGGCCCGCACCTACGAGTACGACGAACTGCTGACCGGCCAGCCGATCTTCCGGGAGCGGACCGAGGCGGTGGGCAACATCTCGGCCGAGGAGGCGCTGGCGCTCTCGGTCACCGGGCCCATCCTGCGCTCCACCGGCGTGCCGTGGGACCTGCGCCGGACGATGCCCTACCTGGCCTACGACAAACTCGACTTCGATGTGATCGTGGGCACGTACGGCGACAACTTCGACCGCTACTCGGTGCGCCTCAACGAAATCCGCGAGTCGATCAAGATGATCCGACAGATCGCCGACATGATGCCCCCCGGCGACTTTCGCGTGCAGGACCGCAAGGTGACGCCGCCGCCCCGCGCCCGCATCGACGAGAGCATGGAGGCGCTCATCCACCACTTCAAGATCTTCACCGAGGGCTTCCGGGTACCCGAGGGCGAGGTCTACGTGGCGATCGAGTCTCCCCGGGGCGAGTTGGGCTGCTACCTCGTCTCCGACGGGACCTCAAGGCCGTACCGCATGCACATCCGGGCGCCGAGCTTCGTCAACCTGCAGGCCTTGCCGCTGTTGTTGCGCGGCGGCACCATGGCCGACGCGGTCGCTGTCATCTCCTCGGTCGATCCGGTCATGGGCGAGGTGGACAGGTGAGCCACCTCAACGCGGACATCCGCACCCGGGCCGAAGAGTTGATCGCCCTCTACCCCGAGCCGCGCTCGGCCCTCATCCCGCTGTGCCACCTGGCCCAGGAGCAGGACGGCTGGCTGCGCCCCGAGGCCACGAGCGAGATCGCAGATCTGTGCGGCGTGACGGCGGCCGAGGTGCGGGGCACAGCGACCTTCTACGACATGTTGCACACGGAGCCCGTCGGCACCTACGCCGTGTCGGTCTGCACCAACATCGCCTGCCTGCTCGGCGGCGCGCTCGAGCTGCTCGAGCACGCCGAGGCGACGCTCGGTGTGCGCGCTGGCGGGACCACGCCCGACGGCCTCTTCACGCTGGAGGAGGCCGAGTGCCTGGCCGACTGCGACCGCACGCCGTGTGTGCAGGTCAACCACCGCTACGTGGGGGGGCAGACGCCCGAGAGCTTCGACGCGCTGGTCGAGGACCTGCGCGCCGGCCGGCTCGCCGACACCATCCCGAATCACGGGACGCTGGTACGGGTGCGCCGCACCGCGGGCCTGCAGGCGAACGCCGACTCCATCAGGGCCGAGCGGGCCACCGTCGCCCAAGAGCAGTCCGCCCGGGCCGCCGCCGCACCCGCTGCCGGCGGGGAGAAGAAGGCCTGATGGCCATCACCGACGCCCCCAAGATCATCACGGCGCGCCTCGGCTACGAGGATTCCTTCACGCTGCAGCGCTACTTGGCGACCGGCGGCTACACCGGGCTGCGCAAGGCCCTGACCATGACACCCGAGGCGGTGGCGGCCGAGGTCGACGCGGCCAGCCTCCTCGGTCGCGGTGGCGCCGGCTTCCCGGCCGGGCGCAAGTGGTCGATGCTGCGCAAGAACCCGCTGACCTACCTGGTCATCAACGGCGACGAGTCCGAGCCGGCCACCTTCAAGGACCACATGCTCATTGAGGGGGACCCGCACGAGATCCTCGAGGGCGTGCTGATCTCCGCCTATGCGTTGCAGGTCAGCCAGGCCTTCATTTATGTGCGCGGGGAGTTCGCCCTGGGCCTCGAGCGCCTGCAGACGGCACTGAACGAGGCGTACGCCCATGGCGCGGTGGGGAGCAACATCTTCGGCTCGGGCTTCTCGCTCGACGTCGTCGTCCACCCCGGCGCGGGCGCCTACATCTGCGGCGAGGAGACGGCGCTGCTCGAGTCGCTCGAGGGCAAGCGCGGCTTCCCACGCATCAAGCCTCCGTTCTTCCCCGCCTCCATCGGCCTCTACGGCGAGCCCACCGTGGTCAACAACGTCGAGACCATGGCCAACATCCCGTGGATCGTGAACAACGGCGGCGCCGCCTTCGCCGCGCTCGGTGCCGGCCGCTCCACGGGGACGCGCTTGTTCGCGCTGGCCGGCCACGTGCGCAACCCCGGCAACTACGAGCTCGAGATGGTCAAGACCACGTTCCGCGACCTCATCTACGCGCCGGTGCTAGGCGGGGGCATCCGCGGCTCCAACACGCTCAAGGCCTTCATCCCCGGCGGCGTGTCGGCCCCGTGGTTCGGCCCGGACCAGGTGGACCTGCCGCTCGGACAGGACGAGGTCGGCGACGCCGGCTCCATGCTGGGCTCGGGGTCGGTCGTCGTCATGGACTCGGCCACCTGTATGGTGCGCGCCGCCTGGCGCATCACCAAGTTCTTCTCCCGCGAGTCGTGCGGGCAGTGCACGCCGTGCCGCGAGGGGTCCGGCTGGCTGGAGCGCATCATGTACCGAATTGAGAACGGCGAAGGGCGCGAGGAGGATCTGGACCTCCTCATGGACCTGTGCGACAACATCTCACCCGGCATCGCCTGGCCGCCCCAGCAGACCACGATCTGTGTCCTCGGGCCGTCGATCCCGTCCTCCATCGCGTCGGGCATCCGCATGTTCCGCGACGAGTTCCTCGTGCACGTGAAGGAAGGGGGATGTCCCTTTGACTGACGCCTCCCGTGAGCTGCACACGAAGGTGCAGCCGGACGTGCACCTCACCTTCACCCTCGATGGGCGTGCGGTGACGGCCGAGAAGGGCGAGCTGCTGATCGCGGCGGCCGAGCGCGCCGGGACGTACATCCCGCGCTTCTGCTACCACCCGCGCATGGAGCCTGTCGGCATGTGCCGCATGTGCCTCGTCGACGTCGAGGGCCCCCGGGGCGCCACCTTGACGCCGGCCTGCTTCGTCGCGGTGACCGACGGCATGGTGGTCGACACCACCAACGACCGCGTCAAGAAGGCCCAGGACGGGGTCCTCGAGTTCCTGCTGGCCAACCATCCGCTCGATTGTCCCGTGTGCGACAAGGGTGGCGAGTGCCCTCTGCAGGACCAGACGCTGGCCTACGGCCCCGGCGAGACCCGCTTCGTTGAGGAGAAGCGGCACTTCGAGAAGCCCATTGCCATTTCGGACCTCGTCCTGCTCGACCGCGAACGCTGCATTCAGTGCGCCCGCTGCACGCGCTTCGCCTCGGAAGTGGCCGGCGAGGCGCAGATCGACTTCGCCGGGCGCGGCGACGCCGTCGAGGTCGCCACCTTCCCGACCGAGCCCTTCTCGTCGTACTTCAGCGGCAACACGGTGCAGATCTGCCCGGTCGGCGCGCTGACCGCCACGCCCTACCGTTTCACCGCCCGTCCCTGGGACCTCGATCAGGTGGAGTCCACCTGCACCGGTTGTTCGGTCGGCTGCCGTGTCGCCGTGCAGTCGTCGCAGAACCGTCTGACCCGGCTGCTGGGCATCGACTCCGAGCCGGTCAACCACGGCTGGCTGTGCGACAAGGGGCGCTTCGCCTTCGAGTCGGTCAACGGCGACGAGGTCGACAACGGTCCCCGGCCGACGGCGCTGGCGGACGAGGCCGTCGATGTCGTGCCCGCCACGGCGTCCCAGGTCGTCAGCCTCGGTGCGAGCCGTGGCCAGTTCCTGGGCGAGGCCCGCGAAACGGGACGCTTCGAACACGGCCGGCTGGTGGAGCCACGCGTCCGCAAGGAGGGCGAGCTGGTCGCGGTCAGCTGGGGCGAGGCCTTGGCCGCCGCTGCAGCGGGGCTGTCCGCGGCCAAGAGCGCCGGTGGCGCGGGCGCCGTGGCCGTCATCGGCGGGGCGCGCTTGACGAACGAGTCCGCCTACGCCTGGGCCAAGCTGGCCAAAGGCGTCATCGGCACCGACTCGGTCGACGCCCAACTGGGCGACGGCCTCCCCGCCGAGCTCGTGCTGGGACTGCCCCGCGCCACCATCGACGAGGCTTGCGCCGCGCCGGTGCTCATCACCTTGACCGGCGATCTGCGCGAGGAGCTCCCGGTCCTCTTCCTGCGCCTACGCGAGGCCGTGGTCGACAACGGCACCACGCTGCTCGAGATCTCGCCCGGCCCCACCGCGCTGACGGCGCACGCCAGGGCAAGCCTGCGCATCCGCCCGGGCGACGCGCCGCTGATGGCGCGCGCGGTCACGGGCGATGCCACTGCCGCCACCGCGCTCGGCTCGCACCCCGAAGGCGCGGCCGTGACGACGGAGCAGATAGAGGCCGCCCGCGCCGTGCTGGCGGCCCACCCCGACGGTGAGGGCGTCGTGATCGTGGCCGGCCGGCCCTCCTATGCCGAGGCGGGCGAGATAGCCGCCGAAGCCGTGCGCGCACTGGCGGCCGCGCTGCCCAAGGCGACCTTCCTGCCGGCGCTGCGCCGGGGCAACGTGTTCGGCGCGCTCGACATGGGACTGGCCCCCGGCATCCTGCCCGGCCGGGTCAGCCTCGATGCCGGTCGCCAGCGCTTCACAACCGCCTGGGGCTCCGTCCCCGCCGCCGCCGGCCTGTCGACGGCCGACATCCTCGCCTCCATGGCGGGGGAGGGCGACGGAGGGACCGACGTGCGCGCGCTCGTGTTGCTCGGCGCCGACCCGCTCGACGATTTCCCCGACCGCGCCGTCGCCGCCAAGGCGCTCGGTGCCGGGCACTTCGTCGTCGCCGTGACGGGCCACCCGTCCGAGTCGGTCGACGCTCACGCAGACGTCGTGCTGCCCTGCGCTGTAACCCACGAGCGCGCCGGCACCACCACGAACATAGAGGGACGGGTCAGCCGCCTCGGTCCCAAGCTCTCGGCCCCCGGCTTCGCCTGGCCGGACTGGATGATCGCCGCCGAGCTCGCCGCCGCCCTCGGGTCGGACCTGGGCCTCGCCAATGACAACGACCTCTCCGACGAGCTGGCACGGACGGCACCGGCCTACGCCGGGCTGACCCAGCAGGTGCTGCACTCCGACGTGGCGCACGACGGCATCCTCGTGCCGCTCACGGGCAACGAGGACCACCGCGACGACGTGTCTCCGATCGACCCGGTTGCGCTGCCCGGCGTCGAGTCGGTGGAGCGCCAGGGCGCGCCGCCCCGCGTCGGCACCGGGACCAGCGACCCCGCCTCGGAGCGGACCTTCGATCTGGGCAGCCCGCCGCCTCTGATCGCCGGGACCGGTACCGGCGGGGCCGAGCCCCTGCAGATTCCCAAGGCCGACAGTTACGGTCTCCGGCTGACGTCCGGGCGCCGCCTCTACGACGCCGGAAGCTCGGTCACCGGCTCGCCGTCGCTCACACCGCTCGTGCCCACCTTGGTGGCCCACGCCAATCCCTACGACCTCGACCGCCTCGGTGCGAAGACCGGTGACCGCGTGAAGGTGCGCTCGTCCCGGGGCGAGCTGATCCTGGCCGCCGAGCCCGACGAGGGTGTGGCCCGGGGCGTCGTCGCCATCGACTTCAACGTGCCCGGGGGGCAGAGCGCGCCGCCCAATGCGGTGGCCACGCTCATCGACAGCCGCCAGCTGGTGACCGACGTGAGACTGGAGTCGGTGTGATCGCCGCCGCCGCCCTCCTCTCCAACTCGGCCCCGCTGCTGACGCACAGCGCGGATGCGGGCAACGGCGACCCGCTCTTCGTCTTTGGCCTCAACTGGGAGGTCTGGCTGATCGTCATCATCAAGTGCCTGGCCGCCTTCGTGGCGCTGCTGGTCGCCACGGCGCTGATGATCTGGTTCGAGCGCAAGGTGATCTCGGACATGCAGAGTCGCGTCGGGCCCAACCGCGCCGGCCCGTGGGGCCTTCTGCAGACGCTGGCCGATGGGACCAAGCTCATCTTCAAGGAAGACCTGCTGCCTGACCGGGCGGACTCCTTCGTCTTCAAGCTGGCGCCCTACCTCTCGGTGATCCCCGCCGTGCTGGTCTTCACCGTCGTGCCCATCGGGGGCGTCATCACCATCGGCAGCCACACTTTCGAGCTGCAGGTGGCCGATCCACCCATGGGGATCCTGCTCGTCCTCGCCATGTCCGGCATCGCCGTCTACGGCGTCATGCTGGCCGGCTGGTCCTCGGGGTCGAAGTACCCATTGCTCGGTTCGGTGCGGGCGTCCGCGCAGGTGATCTCCTACGAGGCGGCGCTCGGCATGACCACGGTGATGGTGGTGCTGGTGACCGGTTCGCTGTCGACCCGGGCCATCGTGGCATCCCAGTCGAACGGGTTCTGGAACTGGAACCTCATCCGGCTGGGCTTCCTGCCCTTCATCTTCTTCATGATCGCCATCACGGCGGAGCTGACCCGGCCGCCCTTCGACCTCACCGAGGCGGACACCGAGCTGGTCGGCGGCTTCCACACCGAGTACTCGTCCATCCGCTTCGGCCTCTTCTATCTGGCCGAATTCATGAACACCATCACGATGTCGGCCATCGTCGTGACACTCTTCTTCGGCGGCCCCAACGGCTACATCTTCCACATCCCCGGCGCGACCATCTACATGCCGATCATCTACTTCCTCTTGAAGACGGTGGCGTTCTGCTTCATCTACGTGTGGTTCCGCGCCGCCCTGCCCCGCCTGCGTTACGACCAGCTCATGGATCTCGGCTGGAAGCGCCTCATCCCGATGACGTTGGGCTGGCTGCTCCTGGTGGCGGGCATCATCGCCTGGGGCTGGGCCGGGCTGTTCCTGGTGCCCGTCGTGATCCTGGCCTCCTTCCTGCTCGTCCGGGCCAACAAGCTGGGCAACAGCCGCAGCGACGAAGACCCGATCATCCCGGCGGTCGGGAGCAGGGTGACCCGAGCCCCCCGGCTCTCACCGGTGCCCGATCCTGTCGGGGGAGGGAAGGTGTCGTGAGCGCCGGCGACGAGATCAAGGACCAGCTCTCCTTCCTGGGCGGCTTCAAGCTGACCTTCCAGCATCTGACCCGGCCGCGGGTGACGACGAAGTACCCGGACGTGAAGAAGCCCAAGCAGCCGCGCCAGCACGGTCGCCATGTCCTCAACCGCTACGAGGACGGCATGGAGAAGTGCATCGGCTGCGAGCTGTGCGCGGGTGTGTGCCCGGCCGACTGCATCTACGTGCGGGGGCTGGACAACCCGCCCGATCACCCGGTGTCGCCCGGGGAGCGCTACGGCTACGTCTACGAGATCAACTACCTGCGGTGTATCCACTGCGACATGTGCGTGGAGGCCTGCCCGACCGAGGCCATCACCGAGTCCAAGCTGTTCGAGTTCTCCTTCACCAACCGCTCCGACGCCATCTACACCAAGGAAGAGCTGGTGGTGAACGACGACGGCACGCCCAAGAAGCTGCCGTGGGAGGACTGGCGCGAGGGCGACGACCTGATGACGTCGGGCTGGATGCGCGCCACGGCCCCGTCCGGCAGTGCCGCCTACGAGGGCGAGGTCCAGTGGGAGGGCGAGCTCGGCTACGGCGTGCGCGCTCCGGAGGGCGGCCAGTCGGCGCACCGGGACGACGAGGCCACCGGCTCCAAGCCGCTGCGCGAGGTGCTCGAGGCCCACCTGCTCGACGAGGACATCCCGCTGGCCCACCGCGGCATGCAGGGACGCCTGTGGCGGGCCAAGGAGGGGGCGGCGGCCAATCGCAAGAAGATGGACGCCATGCGGGCCCGCATGAAGGACCTGCGCGCGTCCCGCAAGGCGGCCAAGGCGGACGCCAAGGCCGAGCGGGCGGACGAGGCCGCGGACGAGGCGGCGGACGCCGAGGTGCACGCGGAGGCCGCAATCACGGGCTCGGTCATGGGCGCGGAGGCCAGGGATGGCACCGCCGAGGGGAGCGACTGACCCATGCTCCACGCCGTGCCCCTGCTGGCTGCCACGCGCGCCACCTGGCCCGACATCCTGGTCTTCGCCGCCGCCGCAGCGGTGATCCTGGTGGGCGCGGTCGGCGTCGTGACCTCCCGCAACCCGGTGCACGCGGCTCTCAGCCTGGTGATGACGCTCTTCGGCGTCGCCGTGCTCTTCATCGAGCAGGAGGCCGACTTCCTGGCCGCGGTGCAGATCATCGTCTACGCGGGCGCCATCGTCGTCCTCTTCCTCTTCGTGATCATGTTCCTCGGGGTCGACCGGGCCGAGGACATCAGCGTGGAGCCGCTGGTCGGCCAGCGCCCGCTCGCCGTCGTGTTCTCCCTCATCACGCTCGGGGGCGTCCTGGCCATGGCGGCCACGGCGCACTGGGTCACCGGCGCCAAGCAGGTGGTAGGCCCGATTCAGGGGCACGTCGCCGGCCCGACGTCGCCGGCGGGGGAGCCGGCCCAGCTCGGCAAGCAGCTGTTCACGACCTACCTGTTCGCGTTCGAGGCCACCGCCGCGTTGCTCGTCATCGCCGTGGTCGGTGCCGTCGTGCTGGCCCGGCGGCCGCCGACGGCGCAGGCCGAGCACGAGGACAGCACAGGAGACAGCACGGAGAGCAGCACAGAGAGCAGCACAGAGAGCAGCACAGAGAGCAGCACAGAGAGCGAGCTGCCGACATGAGCCTCTCGGGAGCCTGGTACCTCGGCCTGGCCGCCATCTTGTTCAGCATCGGCGCCATCGGACTGCTGGTGCGGCGCAACGTCCTGATCATGCTCATGTGCATCGAGCTCATGCTCAACGCGGCGAACCTGACGTTCGTCACCTTCGCCCGCATGCTCAACGACATCGGCGGGCAGGCCATCGTGTTCTTCGTGCTCGTGGTGGCCGCGGCCGAGGTCGTGGTTGGCCTCGGCATCGTGGTGACCAACTTCCGCCGTCGCGAGACCACGGTGGCAGACGACCTGGATTCGTTGAAGGGCTGAACCGTGGTCCATCTCGCGTACCTCATGTTGTTGTTGCCTCTCGCGGGCTTCCTGTTCCTGCTGGCCTTCGGCCGTCGCATCGGGGACCCGGTGGCGGGCTGGATCGGGACGGTGGCGATCGGCGGCGCGTTCGTGGTGGCCTGCATCGTGTTGGCCGGCCTCCTCGGCCTGCCCGACAACGGGCGGGTGGTGGTGGACAATTACTTCACCTGGTTCAGCTCGGGCGGACTGACGGTCCCCGTGGGGACCCTGGTGGACCCGCTGTCGATGACGATGTGCATGTTCATCACCTTCGTCAGCGCGTTCATCCACCTGTACTCCATCGGGTACATGAAGAACGACCGGGACTACTCCAAGTTCTTCATCTACCTGAACCTGTTCGTCTTCTCCATGCTGCTGCTGGTGCTGTCGGACAACCTGCTGCTCACCTTCGTGGGGTGGGAGGGCGTGGGCGTCTGCTCCTACTGGCTGGTGGCCTTCTGGTTCCAGCGCGAGTCGGCCGCGTCCGCCGGCAAGAAGGCGTTCATCTACAACCGCATCGGGGACATCGGCTTCCTGCTGGCCATCTTCCTGATCTTCGAGCGGACGGGCACCGTCCAGTACGAGAGCGGTCCGGGCGGCGGCATCTTCGGGCAGCTGCACCACCTCGACGGGGGTGCCGGCCTGGCCGCGGTGCTGTTGCTGTTCCTGGCCGCCGCGGGCAAATCCGCCCAGATCCCGCTGTTCAACTGGCTGCCCGACGCCATGGAGGGCCCGACACCCGTGTCGGCCCTCATCCACGCCGCCACCATGGTCACGGCCGGGGTGTACCTGCTGTGCCGCATGAACCCGCTCCTGCACGTCACCGCCACGGGTTCCGAGATCATCGCCACCATCGGGGCCGTCACCGCTTTCACCGCGGCCACCATCGCCTGCGCGCAGCAGGACATCAAAAAGGTTCTCGCCTTCTCCACCGTGTCGCAGATCGGCTACATGATCCTGGCCGTCGGCACCGGCGCGTACATCGCCGCCATCTTCCTCATGGTGGCGCACGCCTTTTTCAAGGGCCTCCTCTTCCTCGGTGCGGGCTCGGTCATCCACGGGCTCGAGGACGAGCAGGACCTCAAACGCATGGGCGCGCTGCGCCGCTACATGAAATGGACCACGGTCACCTTCACCATCGGGTTCCTGGCCATCGCCGGCATCCCCCCACTTTCAGGCTTCTGGGCCAAGGGCGACGTCCTCGACAACACCTTCGCCCACTTCAAGCCGCTGTGGGTCATCGGCCTGATCACCGCCGTCCTGACGGCGTACTACATGACCCGCCTCGAGACGCTGGCCTTCGGTGGCAAGGAGCGCTTCGACAAGGAAGGCCCGCACGGCGAGCCGCCGCTGCACACGCCGCACGAGTCGCCGTGGATCATGCGGGTCCCGCTCATCGTCCTCGCCTTCTTCGCCTTCTTCGCCGGCGCGCTCGACCTGCCCTGGGTCCACACGGACAACCTGACCAGCTTCCTGGCCCCCGTGTTCGCCGGCACGCTCTACAACGACCACCTGGGCGCGGGACCGGAGTGGGAGCTGGCACTGGCCGACATCGCGGCGGCCGTCATCGGTGTGATCGTCGGGTGGTGGCTGTGGCGGGGTGACGAGGTCTACCAGCCCAAGCTGGAGCCCGCCTTCCTGCAGCGGGTCTGGTACTGGGATGACTTCTACGACACCGTCATCGGGCGCCCGGCGCAGCGACTGGCCACCTTCCTCGCCTGGGTGGTCGACGTCCGCATCATCGATGGGGCCGTCAACGGCACGGCCCAGCTGGCCCGGGCCACGGGGAACGCGGCCCGCAAGCTGCAGACTGGGAACGCCCGCAACTACGCGCTGGGGATCGCCATCGGTATGGCCCTCATCATCGCCTTCATGCTGAGCCGGACGTGGTGGGGATGACGCACACCATTCCGTTCCTGACGTTGCTGATCCTGCTGCCGGCCATCGGTGCCGCCGCCCTGGGCGTGCTCGGCCTGGACCGGACGCTGCAGCGGGAGATCCCCTACGTCGTGGCGTTGCTGGTGTCCCTGGTCACGGCCGTGATCGCTGTGTCGGCCCTCATCGCCATGAAGGTGCACGACGGCGGCTTCCAGCTGGTCTCGAACCACGAGTACACCGGCACCAGCCTGGGGGTGCACTGGTACCTCGGCGTGGACGGCATCTCCATCTTCCTGGTGCTGCTCACGGCGCTGCTGTTCCCGCTCACCATCATTCTAGGGCGCAACCGCGAGAACGCCCGCGTCTACTTCGCCTGGATCCTCCTCCTGGAGGCGGCCGTGATGGGAAGCTTCCTGTCGCTCGACCTCATCGTCTTCTTCTTCATGTTCGAGCTGACGCTCGTGCCCGCGTACTTCATCATCGCCGGCTGGGGCCACCAGCGACGCGCCTACGCAGCGATCAAGTTCTTCCTCTACACGTTCCTCGGCTCAGCCTTCCTGCTGGTGGGGATCCTGGTCCTGGCCTTCATCCACCAGTCGCAGTACGGCTATCTCACCTTCGAGCTCGGGCCGCTCATGCAGACACACCTGTCCTCGTCGACGGAGATCTTGCTCTTCTTGGCCTTCACGGCCGCCTTCGCGGTGAAGGCACCCCTGTTCCCGCTGCACACCTGGTCGCCCGACGCCTACACCGAGGCGCCCGAGGAGGGCTCGGTCCTGCTCTCGGGCGTCCTGGCCAAGTTGGGCACCTACGGCATCATCCGCTTCGACCTCAACCTCTTCCCGCACGCCACCAGGACGCTGGGACCCCTCTTCCTCACGCTGGCCGTCATCGGCGTGGTGTACGGCGCCATCGTGGCCTGCGCCCAGCGCGACCTGAAGCGACTTGTCACCTATTCGTCTCTGGCCGGCATCGGTTTCATCGCTCTCGGCACCTTCTCGCTCAGCACACAGGGCCTGGACGGCGCCGTCCTGCTCATGCTGAACCACGGGATCATCGTGGCGGCGCTCTTCATCCTCATCGGCTTCATCTATGAGCGCCGGGGCACGTGGCAGACCGGCGAGCTGCGTGGGCTTCAGAAGGCGGCGCCGGTGATGGCCGCCGTCTTCACCGTCGTCATGTTGGCCTCCATCGGCGTGCCCGGCCTGAACGGCTTCGTGAGCGAGTTCCTCGTGCTCGCGGGCACCTTCATCACCCACCGCTGGTGGGCCGTGGTCGCAATGCTGGGCGTGATCGTGGCCGCCATCTACCTGCTCTGGGCGTACCAGCAGGTCTTCCACGGCGAGCCCCGCCAAGCCGACGAGAAGACGCGCGACCTCGTCCTGATAGAGCGCTTGGTGATGGCGCCGCTCATCATCCTCATCGTGTTCCTGGGCGTCTACCCCAAGCCCGTGCTCGACCGCATCAGCCCGTCGGTCAACCAGCTGGTCGCGCACGTCGAGTCCGCCACGGGCCACGCCGAGCCGCCGGTGGCGGTCCGGGGCGTCGAGGGGACAAAGTGATCGCCCCCCTCCTCGCCGCCACGACCGCGCACGCCGCCACGACCGCGCACGCGGCCTCCAACTCCATCACGGTGCCCCCCATCCGGTGGCTGGCCATCCTGCCGCCGATCATCATGATCGGCGGCGCGGTCCTCCTCCTCGGCCTGGCTTCGCTGGTACGCCGGCCGATGCGGGTGCGGGTCGCCACCATCGCCACGGTGATCATCTCGGGCGGCGCGCTGGGTGTCGCCCTGTGGCAGTGGGCCGACGTGCAACAACACGGGGCGCACACCTACGTGAAGCAGGCGGTGGTCATGGACGGCTTCAGCGTCCTCATCACCATCCTGGTCGCCATCGCCATGCTGCTCAGCGCGCTGGTGGCAGACGGGTACCTGCGCCGGGAGGGCATGCACGGAGCCGAGTTCCACGTGCTGGCCCTGGTCTCGGCCTCGGGGGCAATGTTGATGGGGCTGGCCAACGACCTCATCATCGTGTTCCTCGGTCTGGAGATCCTCTCCCTCGCCCTGTACGTGCTGACCGCCTTCAACTACAAGCGGGCCACATCGGGCGAGGCCGCGCTCAAGTACTTCATTCTCGGCGGCTTCTCCTCGGCCATCTTCATCTACGGCATTGCGCTCACCTACGGCGCCACAGGTTCGACGAACCTGACCCAGATTTCGGACTTCCTCTCCAAGAACGTCGTCCTGACCAATGGCCTGCTGCTGGCCGGCCTCTCCCTCATGCTGGTCGGGTTCGCCTTCAAGGTGGCCGCGGTGCCCTTCCACATGTGGACGCCTGACGTGTACGAAGGTGCTCCTTCGCCGGTCACCGGCTTCATGGCAGCCGTGGCCAAGGCGGGCGCCTTCGCTGCCATGCTGCGGGTCCTCTTCTCATCGTTCGGCGTGATCGAGACCGACTGGCGTCCCATCATCTACGGGCTGGCCGTGCTCTCGCTGGTGCTGGGCGCCTTCGTGGCCCTGCGTCAGCGCGACGTCAAGCGGATGCTGGCCTACTCCTCCATCAACCACGCCGGGTTCATTCTCCTCGGGGTGTCCGCCGGCACAGCCCGCGGCGCCAGCGCCTCGCTGTACTACCTCTTCGCCTACATGTTCATGACGATCGGCAGCTTCGCAGTCGTGACGGTGCTCGGTCGGCAGGCCGACACGGACCACGACCTCTCGCGCTACCGCGGTCTGGCCAGCCGGCAGCCCGTCCTGGCGCTGGCGCTGGCGGTCCTGTTGCTGGCCCAGGCGGGCGCGCCATTCACCACCGGGCTGTGGGCCAAGCTGCAGGTGGTGTTCGCCGCCGTCGGCGCGGGCGAGGTGCCCCTGGGTGCCATCGCCATGGTCACCGCGGTGGTTGCCGCCTACTTCTACCTGCGGGTGGCCGTCCTCATGTACGCGGGCGGCGGGCTCGGAGAGGCCGAGGGCGGGAGCGGTGGCTCGGCCGCATTGGGGGCCGAAGGCGACATGAGCGCCGGCAGCACCATCACCGCGGTGACCGAAGGAGGCGGGAACGGCAGCGGGGGCGGGCTGGCCTGGGCCACACCGGCGTCGGCTGCCGGCACCGTGACCACGCTCAACGAGCAGATCCTTCTGGACGACGAGGCGAGCGAAGACGACCAGGCGGTACCGGAAACGGTGTCCGTTCCAGCCCTCACCAGCCTGGCCATCGCCCTCTGCACGGGCGTCACCGTGCTCTTCGGTGTGTGGCCACAGCCGCTCATCGACTTCGCCAACCACGCCACCCTGCTGTTCCTGCCCAAGTAGGCCGTCAGTCGAGGACGCTGTCCGCCTTGCCACGACGGATGGCGGCGACCAGGGCAGCGTGGTCCCGTTCGTTCTGATCGGCGTAGCGCCGGGCAAATTTGCGCATGGCTTTGGTGAAGACGTCGCCCTTGCCGATGTAGGCGTCGATCGCCTCGGGGTCACCCGACCGCGCGTGCGCCCGGGCGAGCGTGTTCCCGCAAGCGATGGCGAACTCCACGAGGACGGGCGCGATGAGGTCGGTGGTGGGAATCAGCTTCATGTCGCGGAACTGCCGCATGTAGAAGTCGCGCCCGCCCAGTGAGCCCCAGCCCACGAAGATGTCCGTGGCGCTCTGCACCATCCGTTTGCCGGCGATAACCCGGGCGCCATGGTTGTCGTGCCCGCTGGCGTAGGTGTAGGACTCGTAGACCGAGGGGCCGGCCTGCTTGCACTGCAGGAAAAGAGGGTCGCCGGTGGAGCTTCCTTCCAGCAGCACGAGGTACACCACCATGCCGACGCTGCCAACGCCCACCACCTGACGGACGATGTCCACCGGGATGAAGCGGTCAAACAGGCGGCGGCGGTCCTCTTGCAGCGTGAGGCGATAGTCCCCGAGCAGACCCTCCACGATGTCGCCCTGCTCCTCGTCATCGAGCGTCACGCGCAGCGGAGGCTGCGGGGTGATGCGGGCCCGGCCCCGCCGCTCCGTAGTCAGCTTCTCGAAGGCGCCGCGACTCGTCCGCGACTCCTTCTTCTTCTCGAACTGCACCTGCACCTGGCCGCGGTCGGCGGGCTCGAAGGAATCGATGAACTGGTCGAAGCGCGTTCCCTCGTACCAGATGTCGAGGATGGGCAACGTCGCGTAGTAGCGCATGCGGTTGCGGTAGGCGTCGACGGCCGCCGTCACCGCCGCGTCGGACTTGCTCTGCTTCACGCCGTTCTCCCGGGCCGCCACGACCAGGCTGGCGGCGAGGCGGGCCACGTCCCACTCGAAGGGCCCGGGCAGAGTCTCGTCGAAGTCGCGCAGGTCGAAGTTGAGGTTGCGCTCGGGGGTGGCCCACAGCCCGAAATTCAGGACGTGGGCGTCACCGCAGAGCTGCACCTCAATACGGCTGTGCGCCCGCGAGGCCAGATCCGCCGCCATGACGGCGGCGGCACCGCGGTAGAAGTTCCATGGCGAGAGCGACATGCGCTGGTGCCGGAGCGGGGTCAGCTCTGAGAGCCGGATGTGGTTTTGGGCCAGGATCGTGTCGACAGGGTCGTGCCCGCGGTGCCGCTCGTCCCAGTCGCCGAGGTCGGCCCGGGGAGCCAGGACCCGGGCCTGCCGCCCGATTTCCCGCCGCTCGGCGGCGGTGGCCGCGAGGTCGTGCCTGGCGGCCACGGTCGCGGCCACGGACTGCGGGTTGCTCACGGCGTTCCTCCCTCCCTGCAGGTCCTCCATCTTTGCCCAGGTCGGTCAGCTCCGGGACGCACGAGCCGCTTGTGGCCACGGGAAGCCCGCCCGCACCGCCCGCACCGCCCGCACCTCCCGCACCGCCCGCACCGCCGGCACCGCCCGCATGCATTGGCTCGGCCGGGGCCGTGTCATGCAGTCCGGACCTCGAATGGATCGACACGAACGCCGAGGGGGTTGAGCCGGGTGAGGACGGGCGGGCCCGTGCGGGGTGGCGCGTCGTTGCAGAACGCAACTTCGACACGGCGCTCGCCGATTGTGCGGCTCGCTAAAAGAGGCGGGGTGACTCCCAGACAACCTCGGCCACCCCGCCCCTCCGCGATTGTGGCGGCGCCGTCAAGCGGCGTGTAGAGCCGTTCGAACCAATCAGCGCAACAGAGGGACAACGCTCACACGGGTTGCAGTGTCACGTTGCTCACCGGGCGGTCACACGTGGTGGGGCGGACGGTCTCGTCGCTGCTCGTCGGACCAGCAGCGGTCGCAGTCCTCGCAAGGGCCGTCGTCGCCGCGCCGCTGATGCACGCCCGGATGTCCGCAGCGCGGGCAGCGGGACTCGGTCACTGTCGTGGCGCTGCCGTCCCGGCCTCCTGCCGGGGGGGCGTCCCATTGCCGGGTTGCTGCTGTGCGGCCAGCACCTCTTCGGGGACGGCCGGCCCCGACCGCTTGGCCCCACCCGTGGTGAGAAGGCGGCCGATCACGGGAACCTCGGTCAGCGATTCTGCCCGCATGATCTGCACGACGACGGGCACGAACTGCTCGGCGGAGTCGAAGACGATGTAGCGCGGCAGCCAGCGCGGCTCGTACTTCGCGTTGAACCGCCAGAGGGTCTCAATCTGGAGGACCCCGGAGAGTCGACGGAGCGCCCAGCGCTCCACGCGCTGGGTCACGCCGTCGCCGTTGTCGCCCTCGAGCACTGATCGCAGCGCGGCGAAGTTCAGACTCAGGCCCTTCATGCCCATCTCTTTGAGATGGTCGATGGTCGAGCACAGGGCGAAGTCGAGCAGCCCGTTGGGATGTTCACCGGGATCGCGGCGCATGAGGTCCAGCGAGTAGCCGCCGATGGCCGGTGAGGGCACGAATTGACACATGGCCACCGGCGTCCCCTCCGGGCCCTCCACCAATGTCAGCAGCAGGCCCGTGTCCCGTCGGTCGAAGAGGCGCCCGAGCATCATGGAGAAGCCCCGCTCCTGCTCACCGCGCCGGCTCTTGGCCATCAGTTCGGCCATGCGTGCGGCGTCCGCCGGATCGAGGTGGGCCGGGTCCAAGAAACGGACCGTGTAGCCGTAGCGCGCCACCCGGTTGACGGCCTGTCGCAGTCCCTTCATCTTCCCGCCCTGAAGGGAGAATTCCTGGGGGTCCACCACCGCCTCGTCGCCGATGTAGAGGAAGCGCATGCCCGACGCCTGGTAGGTCGGCAACCACTCCTCGCCGGCACCCATGACGCCGAGGCCCCACCCGTTACGGTCGACATGGTGCCGGAACGCGTCCCAGACATGGGCTCGTTCGGAGAACGGACCGATGGGGTCGGGGGACACCAGGCAGACGCCGCCGAAGACGGCGTACGCGACGAGCGAGTCGCGATGGAAGAACCATTGCTTGTCGTCGCGCAGTGCGAAGTAGTCGAGCGTGCCGGTTCCGTGGCGCCGCACGATGTCGCGCGCCCGGATCTCGGCGGCGCGCCGTCCCATGGCGGCTCGCCCCGATGAAAGGCGGCGATCGACGACAGGCCGAGTCAGGAGGAACAGCGCCACCACAATGAGGCTGAGGCCCACGGCCAGCAGGCTGACGGACGCGTAGCGGTCGATGGTCGGTGGGAAGGTCACCCAGTCCACGCCGACGAGCCGCTCCGCGGAGCCGAGGAGGACGTCGGGCCACGCGGGCAGGGGATGGTGGTGGACTCGGCCGGCCAGTTCCACGCCGATGAAGCCACCCATCGTGGCCAGCACACCGCCCACCGCGAGGATGACAAAGGCGGTGACGAACGTCGCCCGCTCGGTCTGAGCCCGGAAGCGCTCCCGTTGGACGATCAGCAGCGTCAGGACGCCGGCGCAGACGACGAGCGTGACGACGTCGGCCGCATGAAGGAGGTGGAGTGCCAACGATGCGATAAGCAGGAGCACGGCCACCAGCCACGAGCGGCGCTGCCCTCTGAGGACGCCGCGGGACAGCATGATCATGCCGATGCCGGCGATGGCGGTCAACGCCCCGGCCGCCTGAACGACTGCAACGGGGAGGTACTGCGCGATCAGATGCAAGTGTGCGCGCAGGGGTGCCGTCACGGAGGAGAGCAGGTCGATGGCCCCGGCCACGAACAGCGAGACTGCAGCGAGGCGCCGAATGCGCCGGGCCCGGACATGGTCCGCCGCCACCTCGGGCGCAGGCGGCCACGACGCGCCGCCCGGCCAGCTGGCGGCCAGCTCGGCATGGACATCGGCCGCCTTCGAACGCCCCTTGACGACGGTGTCGGCGGTGACGAGTCGCTCACCCATGGTGGCTAGCGGCAGGTCGGCCTCGGCGAGGAGCAAGCGGACGTGCAGTTCCGCCCCGGTCTCGATCTCGAGGGTCGACTCCTGGCGATGGTGCAGAAAAGTGGGTGGCAGCCCGAGGTGCCCCCGGTGCTCGTGCACGACCTCGGCGGTCGCACCCGGGCAGGCGAAGAAGCCGGTATCGAGGTGGGTCAGTTCGGGCACGAGTGCCCCACCCACGATCACGCCCGAGACGCCCGACTCGACGGCGTCTCGCGCCGCGTCGAGCGCGTCCTGACCGTCCAGTTCGAGCAGCTCGTGTGCGATGGGCCGCGCGCCCGACGGACCACCGGCCCACGGAGCCGGGAGCCCCTCACCTCCCAGCGCCCGCCAGATGCCGCGCGACGTGAGGGCGACCACCAGGGCGAGGACGGCGATCAAGGCCAGGGCGATGACCACGGTCACGATGAAACGCGAGGGCCACGTGGCGTTGTAAGCCCTCTGGAGCGCGTCCTGTTGGCGGGGCGTGCGGAAGACCCGGCCGAGACCGTCGACGACGAACTCGACGCGCAACAACAGCGCGATGACGGCCAACGCCAGAGGTGGTGCCCAGAGGTAGCGGCGCAGGCGCCGGTAGAGTACGCGCGAGGTGACGAAGCGACGTGCCAGGCGCGGATCGTCGAGGCGCTCCATGCCGGCCAGCCAGGGCCGGTCGCCGGTCGGCGCGGCGTCAATGGGGGGGTTCCCGTCCGGTCGGAGCGTCCCCATGCGCACGAGGACGGTGCGTGTGCCGGCGCCGGTCTCGCACGCGAGATCCACCCCGTCACGGACGGCCACACCGCGGCGTTCCAGCGCCGCGACCAATTCGGGGTCCCGCTCCGAAGGCGCCATCACCACGATCACCCGGGACTCGGCACGGGCCGCGAACAGACCGAGCGCGTCGGTGAGTTCCGGATGCCTGTCCACCGCAACGGACGGGTTGCCGGAGCACCCCGGAGCCACCAGCCGCCCGCAGAGGATGACGACGCCGGGCCCCTGCCACTCTTCCAGCCGTTGGGCGACGTCGCGGCAGGCGGCACGCGAGCTGTCGGTGGGCTCGGCAGGGAGCAGGAGATCGCCGATGACCTCCACCCGCCGGCCGAGGGCGACCGGGAGGTTGCGGTTCGCGTCGGCCGTCATGGCCACGTCGCCTCCGACCCCCGTGTCGCCGTCTGATCCCATTCCTCGTCCATCGTGTCACCTCGGGGGTCTCCGCTCCTCCGCCGCAGGGCGCAAGGACCCATTCCGGGGGTGGAGACGACACCGTTAGGCTCGTCGTTCGTGCCCCAGACCAGGACAGACGGCGACCGGATCAACTGGACGTGGCACGCCGCCGGCGGCGGGCTCCACCCGCAGGGGCCGGCTGTCATCTTCGACATCGACGGCGTCCTGTCCGATGCGGCCGGCCGGCAGCACTTCATCGAACGGGGGAGGCGGGACTGGACGTCGTTCTTCGAGGCCTGCGGCGACGATCCCGTGATTGAGGAGATCGCCCGACTGCTGGAGTTGCTCGACCCTTCGCTCGCCGTCATCCTCCTGACGGGCCGCCCTTACCGCGTCCAACCCCAGACGCTGGCCTGGTTGCAGCGGTACGGGCTGCGCTGGGACCTTCTCGTCATGCGGGCTCGAGGGGACTACGCCCAGGTCACCGACTTCAAGGAGTCGGTGGTGAACGACCTCCGCACCCATGGGTTCGACCTGCGCCTCGCCTTCGAGGACGACCCGTCGAATCACGCCATGTACGTGGCGGCCGGCGTGCCCTGCGTCTACATCCACTCCGGCTACTACGAGTAGCGCAGCTGACGGCCCCACCCGGCAACGAGGGCGAGCGCGGCAAGGACCAGGACGGGGAGATCGCCCCAGTGGTCGTACGGGGTGAAGCCCCGGCGCAGCGCGACGGTGGCGAAGAGCACCTGACGGTTGCCGAGCGCGCTGCGCTGCAGGACGGCGCCGCGTTGGGTCACGACAGCGCTGAATCCCGTCGGAGCAGCCTGGACGAGGTCGCGTCCGGTCTCGACACTCTGGACGATCGCTGCGGCGATCTCCTGCGCCGGCACCTGCGAGGTGCTGTAGGACGACGTGTTGGTGGGCACGGCCAGCAGCTGGGCACCGGCGCGCACCGACTCGTGGCTGCGGCCGGCGTAGAAGATCTCGAACGAGACCAGGAGCCCCAGTGGACCGGCGGGTGTGCGCATGAGGCCCGTGCCGTGGCCGGGAACGGCGTCGACCGGCACGCCCGAGAGGTCGGCGAAGTGTGAGAAGAGTGAGCGGAGCGGCACGTACTCGCCGAACGGCACCCGGTGCACCTTCTCGAACACGCCGACGATGTGGCCGTTCGGCCCCCAGGCCACCACCTCGTTGCGAAAGGACGTGGAGGACGCCGGCTCGGTGACCCCGACGACGAGCGTCGTGTCGAGCTGCCTGGCCAACTGGCTCAGGAGGGCTGCTTGGGGCGAGCCCGCCAGAGGGCCGTCGAGCGCGACGACGTCCTCGGGCCAGAGCACGAGTTCCGGCGAGGGATGCGCCCTCGACACCGTGAAGGTCGCCGCCAGCTGCGCGGCGAGGACGGAGCGCGGCGGGACCTCCTCCTTGCTCAGGCCCCGTTGCCCGCCCCCCTGGACGAGCGCCACGCGCACCGACCCCACGGGCGCACCACCGTCCGGTGCCACGGCGCCGACGACCACCAGGGCGACGACCCCGGCGGCAACAACGGCGGAACCGATGATCGAAGGTCCGCCGAACCGGCGGTGGCGGGCCCATACGGCCGCGCCGACCGTCGCCACGGCAACCCCGCCGGCCCACACGCCGGCCGTGATCAGGAGCGGTCCGCCGAGTCGGGCCAGCTCGACCAAGGGGCCACGGGCCTGGCCGAGAAAGACGCCCCCGAGCGGCAGTCCGCCGAAGGGCCATGTCATCCGGGCGGCCTCGGCCAGTGTGCATGCCCCCACGAAGGCAAGCGCCCGCCCGCGACGCGGCGGCGTGGCGGCGGCGGCCGCAGCGAAGAAGAGCGCTTCGACGAGGACGAGTACGACGGCGCCGTACCAGTTGAAGGTCCGGGCCCAGGCCAGCCCGATGGCATAGCAGCCCAGACCGGCCAGCCAACCGGACCAGACGCGGGTCCGCAACGATTGGCCGGCCAGGCGCCAATAGAGGATGGCGGCACCGGCGAGCCCCAGGGGCCACCAGCCCCACGGGGGAAGCGAGAGGGCCAGCAGGACACCCGCCGCCACGGAGGGCCCCGCGATGCGGCCTCGGCGCGGCAGGCCGCTCACAAGAGCGAGTGCGCCGCAGCCCGGCCGCTGGCGACGCAGGCGGGGATCCCGACGCCGCGGTAGGCCGCGCCGGCGGCGGCGACCCCGCCGAGGCGTGCCAGTGCGGACTCGACACCGGCCGTCCGCAGCAGGTGGTGCACCCGGTACTGCGGAAGGGCGTCGGCGAAGCGGATCACTCGCGCTTCGAGTGGCGGCGCGTTGATGCCCAAGAGCGCGCCCAACTCCTCCCAGGCCCGGTCGGCCACCTCGCCGTCGTCCCAGCCCTGGGCCCGGGTGTCATCGACGCGCCCGAGGGAGGCGCGCAACAGGACTTCTCCGTCGCGTTCGAGGAGCGGCCACTTGCGGTCCAAATAGGTACACGCCGTCACGGCCCAGGGTTCGCGTCCTTTGTGGGGGGTGTGGCGGGGAACGAGGAAGCCCGTCCCGTGGAGTGTCGTCGGCACGTCGACGGTGCCGACGCGGAACGTCACGAGCACGACGGAGGCGTAGTCGATCCCGTCCAGGAGCCCCGCTGCCTCGTCGTCGTGCGGCCGGAGCAGCGCAGCGGTGACCGGTGCCGGTGTGGCCAGCACTACGGCGTCCGCCTCGACCGCGTCGCCCGCGGCCGCCAGCATCCAGATGCCTTCCGATGACCGATCGAGACGGTCGACCGGGGAGGAGAGCCGCACGTCCACCCCGCGTGCTTCCAGGCTCGCCGCCATGGCGCGTACGAGCGCGGCCATGCCGCCGTCGAGGGCCCAGAAGAGGGGCGGCCCGTCCGGATCCGGAGGGGGCACCTCGGCTCGCAGGGCTCGCATGAGGCCGCCCCGGCGCTGCGCGGCTGCCAGGAGGGGGGGAACGTCGCGGCGGCGGACATGTCATCCACGGAGCCGGCATGGATGCCGCCGATGAGCGGGTCGACCATCATGTCCACCACGCGCCGTCCGAGCTTTCGCGTCACGAGAGGGCCGATGGCCCGGTCGCCTATCGGCCCGCGGACATCGGGTCGCGGCAGGACGGCATCGCGGGCGAGGCCCAGCGCACCCCGCACCCCAACGATGCCGCTGCGGGCCGTGGGCCAGAACCGGGTGGGGATCCCGAGTGCGTGGCCGTCGGGGAGAGCGCGGAGCCGCCCCCGGGCCCAGATGGAGGCGCCGCGGGCCCCGATCGGCACGAGCGCGTCTGCGAGTCCCACCTCGCCGCACAGGTCCACCGCCTCGCGTCGCCGACCGAGGAACCCGTCAGGGCCGAGGTCGACGGTGCGTCCGCCGAAGTCCTCGCTCTGCAGGGGGCCGCCCAGACCGGGAGACGCTTCGAGCAGTGTGACCGCGGGCGCATCGGGCTGCTGCGCCGCCCCACCGGTCAGCTCCCAGGCCGCGGTCAGGCCGCTGATGCCGCCGCCGACGACGACCACCCGCCGCGGCGCCACGTCAGGGCTCCCCGTCGGCGGCGGTGATGAGGTCGGTCAACACCGCAATAAGGGCGGGGTCGTCGTTGAGCGACGCCGTACGGGCGTAGGCGAGGCCACCCGCCGCCGCAATGCCGGCCACGTCGACGTCGAGGTCGTAGAGGACCTCGAGGTGGTCGGCCACGAAACCGATCGGGCAGACGACGACGGCGTCGGCGGCAGCATCATCCGCCAGCCGGCGCACCACGTCGCGTACGTCCGGGCCGAGCCAGGGCTCGGAGGTTCGTCCCGCGCTCTGCCAGGCGACCAGCCATTCGTCGAGCCCTGCCGCATTGGCGACGAGCCGGGCCGACTCGGCCAGCTGCTCGGGGTAGGTGTCGCCGATCTCCCGGATGCGCTCGGGCAGCGAGTGGGCCGTGAAGATCACGGTGACCCGCCCGGTCACGGTGGTCAGAGCGGCCCGCACACGAGCCGCCAGCAGCGCGACCAGCGCGGGGTGGGCGTACCACGGGCCGACGGGCACGAAGGGTGTCGTCGTCCCCAGAGCGCCCGCGGCGCGCTCCATGTATTCCTGTGAACCCATGGTGGAGCTGTGCGGCGTGAGGACGAGGCCGATGACCCGGTCCAGGCCTGCCGCGCCCAACGCCGCGGCGGCCTCCTCAATGAGCGGTTCAGTGTGCTTGGCGCCGTACACCACCAGATAGCGACCGGGTGCGCGCCCGTCGAGTGCGACGCGTACCGCGTCGCACTGCGCGCTGGTGCGGACGGCCAACGGTGACACGCCTCCGATGGCGGCGTACCGTGCTTCGAGATCGGCCAGCTGTTCGGGCGTGGGCGGACGGCCGCGCCGGATACGCGTGTAGAAGGAGGCGATCTCCGTCGGGCTCGTCGGCGTGCCGTGCGCCATGAGCAGGACACCCGTCGTCATTCCCGTGCCGTCTCCGCGTGGACCAGGTCGACGACGGCAGCCAGGATGCCCGGGTCCGACTCGGGCAGGACGCCGTGACCCAGGTTGAAGACATGGCCGGTGCCGGTACCATCGTCCGCGGCGGCGAGCACGGCTCGGGTGGCCTCCGCGACGACGGGCCACGGCGCCAGGCAGAGCGCGGGGTCGAGGTTTCCCTGCAGCGCGTGGCCCGTGCCGACGCGCTGGCGCGCCAGGTCGAGAGGGACGCGCCAGTCGACGCCGACCACGTCGGGTCCGGCGCTACCCATGAGCCCCAGGAGCTCGCCGGTGCCGACACCGAAGAGGATCGTCGGCACGCCGAGGTCGGCGATGCCTTCCAAGACGGCGCGCGTGGCGGGAAGGGCGAAGCGGGCGTACTCGTCGGGTGCGAGCGAGCCGGCCCAGCTGTCGAAGATCTGGACGGCCTGCGCGCCGGCCTCGATCTGCGCCCGGAGCGAGGCCACCGCCATGGCGGCCAGTCGCTCCGTCAGCTGCTGCCACAGGTCGGGGTCGCCGTGCATGAGGGACTTCACCTTGGCAAAGGTTCGAGACGGCCCTCCCTCCACCGCGTAACTGGCCACGGTGAAGGGCGCGCCGGCGAAGCCGATCAGCGCCACGCCCGAACCTTGCAGCTCCCGGCGGACCAGGGCGACGGTCTGGGCCACGTAGGGGGCATCGGCCGCCGGCTCGAAGGGCCGGAGACGGGCCAGGTCGGCCTTGCTGCGGAACGGCTCAGCCACGACCGGTCCGCGGCCCTGCTCCACCTCGACGCCGAAGCCGACGGCCTGCAGGGGGACCACGATGTCCGAGAAAAGGATGGCGGCGTCCACGCCGTAGCGCCGTACCGGCTGCAGCGTCAGCTCGGCCGACAACGAGGCGTCGCCGATGGCCCCCAGGATGGACCCCGCGCCGCGAGCCGCCCGGTATTCGGGCAGCGCGCGCCCCGCCTGGCGCATGAACCAGACCGGCGTGCGGGACACCGGCTCCCGCAGGCAGGCGCGCAGGAGTTCCGGGCGCGCCGCTGTGGCCAGGCTCACCCGATCGGCTCTATGACGACGGCCGTCCCGTAGGCACAGATCTCCGTCCAGTTGCCGCCCATCTCCGAGGTGTCGAACCGCATGGCGAGCACGGCGTTGCCGCCGCGCGCCTCGGCCTCCTCCACCATGCGATTCGTGACGTCCTCCCGGCTCAGCTGCAGGTTCTTGGTCATCCCCTTGAGCTCGCCCCCCGCCAGGGACTTGAAGGCGGCGCCGAACTGGGAGCCGACGTTGCGCGAGCGGACGGTGAGGCCGAAGACCTCGCCGAGCACCGAGGTCACCTTGTAGCCGGGGACGTCGTTCATGGTCGAGATGAGCATGGCAATCCTTTCGGTCCGGCTCATCGTACGTGTCGGCACCCCGGCCCCCCGGCCTCCCGGCCGTGGTGAGCCGTCTAAACTGAACCGTTTCCCCGTGGGGCGGGGGAGGAAGGGGAGAGGTGCCCGAACATCCCGATCTGCAGGATGAGCAGGAGTTCCTCAACCGTGCCTACGACGGGTTGGAGTTCATGCGGGGCGAGGCGCGCCAGATGCTGCAGGGCGTGCTCGACCTCGGCCGGGGGGGCACGTTCCAGTCGCGCACCGAGCGCGACATCGTGGTCCGCACCAGCCTGGCGCGCCTGGAGCAACTCGACATCGGCGACCAGGCGCTCTACTTCGGCCGCATCGACCGCCTTCCCGAGCCCGGCGTCGAGCCCACCTCCGAGAATCCACTCCTGGGAGAGTCTTTCCATATCGGCCGGCTCGCCGTCTCGGGCCCGGACCACGAGCCGCTGGTCGTCGACTGGCGCGCCCCCGTGGCGGAGCCCTTCTACCGGGCGACGGGGCTCGACCCCCAGGGACTCGCTCGTCGTCGCCACCTCGCCGTCCGGGGTCGCACCATCCTCGGGCTCGAGGACGAGTACTTCGTCGACCCCGAGGGCCGCGCCGGCGTGCCCGCGCCGGCCGGAGCCGGCGGCGCCCAGTTCCGTGAGGGGGGCGAGCGCCTCCTGGCGGACGGGTTGGTCCTGGGCGGCCCCGGCGCGCTGCTGTCCGCGCTGGGCCAGGCGCGGACCGGCCAGATGGGCGACATCATCGGGACCATCCAGCGCGAGCAGGACGAGATCATCCGCTCGCCGCTCCCAGGGGTGCTGGTCGTCCAGGGCGGGCCCGGCACAGGCAAGACGGCGGTGGCTCTGCACCGGGCCGCCTACCTCCTCTACACCCACCGCTTCCCGCTGGAGCGACAGGGCGTCCTCGTGGTGGGGCCGAACCCCTTGTTCTTGCGCTACATCGAGCAGGTCCTGCCCTCCCTGGGTGAGACCGGGGTCAGCCTGTCGACGGTGGCCGGACTGGTGCCGGAGGTGCGCGTGCGCGGCATCGACGACCCCGCTGTCGCCAAGCTGAAGGGCGATGTGCGCATGGTCAAGGTGCTGGCGCGCGCCGTGCGGACCCGCGAGCGGCCGCTCCGTCACGATGTCGAGGTGCCGTTCGGCGCCGGGGTGTTGCGCCTCCGCGCCCGGCTGACCGAGGACATTGTCGGGATGACCCGCCGTCGGCCGGGCTCCCACAACGCCCGGCGACGCTTCGTGGAGTCGCAGGTCCTGCGCGCACTGTCGGACGAGTACCGCGCCCGGCTCGGTCGCAGCGGCGTCGACGGGGCGGACGACGCGCCGACACCAGAGGAGCAGAAGGACCTGGCCCAGAGGCTGCGCCGTGTGCCCGAAGTCAGCGACGCCCTCGACCGGATGTGGCCACGCCTGTCGCCGCACGAGTTCCTGCACGATCTCCTCGGCGCCCGGGCGCTGTTGACCGCCGCCGGAAAAGGGATCCTGGGCGCGCCGGAGATCCAGCGCCTGTACCGGCCCCGCAGTACCTCCCTCGACACCGTGCAGTGGACGGTCGGCGATGCTGCGCTGATCGACGAGGCGCGGACACTGCTGGGCCCCCGCCGCGCGCCGGCCCGGTCGCGGGCCAAGCGGGCCGAGGAGGGCACGGCCTCGGAGATGGGGTTCTGGCCGCAAGGGTTGGCCGCCTCGCCCGAGCCCGTGGCCACCGCGGCGACGGCGTCCGAGGACGAAATCAGGGCTTTCGGTCACATCGTGGTGGACGAAGTGCAGGACCTCTCGCCCATGCAGCTGCGGATGCTCGCCCGCCGGTCGCTCTCGGGCTCCATGACCGTGGTGGGCGACATCGCGCAGGCCACCGGGCCCTGGGCCCCCTCCGGGTGGGACGACATCACGCGCTATCTGAGCCCGCAGCGGCCACCACGACTGGTGGAGCTGACGGTCAGCTACCGGACCCCCGCCGAGGTGGTGGCGCTGGCCGCGCAGGTCTTGGCCGTCGCGGCGCCCGACATCGCGCCGCCGCGCCCCGTGCGGCAGTCGGGCTTCCCGCCGCGGGTCGTGGCCACCGGCAGGTTCGGGCTCGGCGCCAGCCTGGCCGAGCTGGCCCGCGAGGAAGTGGCGGCGGTCGCGCCGGGCCGGGTTGCCGTGCTCGGTCCGTCGGTCATGCTCCACGAGCTGACCCGGGCGCTCGACGAGGCCGGCCTCGACCCGATCGATCCGCGCGATCCCTCCGGGGACGGTCTGGCCGCCGGCCTGGTCGTCCTTCCGGCCGATGAGACCAACGGTCTCGAGTTCGATTCGGTGATCGTCGTGGAGCCCTCTCTGATCGCCGCCGTGGGGGACGAGGTCGCCGGGGAGGGGCCGCCGGTGGCCACCACGCGGGGCTTGCGGACGCTCTACGTGGCTTTCACGAGACCAACCCGGCGCCTCACGGTGCTGCACGCGGAGCCGCTTCCCTTCGAGCTGCGCTGACCTGGGTCTTCGGGCGCCGGAACGGGGCCGCCCCCCCCGCACCTCTTAGTTGGCGTGTTCGCGCTCGGGTCGACTCGAAATTCACCTGTGACCCAGGCTGTCTCGGCGGAGGTCCCCGCTCCCCAGGGAAAAATCGTCCACGACCGGCCTCCGATGCTGGCCATCGGCGTCATGATCTGGCTCGGGTCCGAGCTCATGTTCTTCAGCGGCCTCTTCGCCGCCTTCTTCACCATCCGGGCCAACACCGTCGGGCCCTGGCCGCCGGCCGGGACGGACCTCGACACCCTGCGCGCCGGCTTCTTCACCCTGGTCCTGGTCTCGTCGAGCTTCACCATGCAGCGGGCCGTGTTCCAGTTGGAGTGGCGCAAGCGGCGCTCGGCCCGGATCTGGATCGTGGCCACGATCTTCCTCGGCGTGGCCTTCCTCGGGAACCAGGTCTACGAGTGGCTGTTCAGCCCGACACGCTGGTACACCAACTCGTACGGGTCGCTCTTCTACATCATGTCGGGCTTGCACGGCCTGCACGTCTTCATCGGCCTGCTCGCCATGGTCTTCCTCCTCGGTCGCCTGCGTGGCGCAAAGGGTGGTGACCCCGGCGAGCTCTCGGCCGTGCAGGGGGTCTCCTATTACTGGCACTTCGTCGACATAGTCTGGGTCGGGCTCTACAGTTGCCTGTTCCTCCTCAAGTAGGCATGCGAGGCGTGCGCGCACCACTCAAAAGGACACTGACGAGCCGGTTCCTGCTGCCGGCGGGCCTTCTTTCGGTGGCCGGTCTGGCCTCGCTGGCCATGTGCTTCCCCGGCAACTCCGCCGCGGCGAGCGGGCATGACGACGCGGCCCAGGTATCGGTCAATCCGACGCACGTCACGACGCACTCGTGCGGCACGGTCAACGTCAAGGGCGTGACGGGCGCGGTGTCAAACGCCGGCAACCCGTTCCTCAGCACCTCGCGGACCTGCCTCAACGGTCATCTCATCACCTACGGCAGCACGGCCATCACGTACACCAACCCGCCCCGGTCGTTCATCTCCGCCGGCCAGCTCCTGTTCGCTCAGACCTGTTCGGCCTGCCACGGCAACCAGGCCAACGGCGTGAACCCGGACGGGCAGGCCACCATCGGGCCGAACCTGCAGGGCGTCGGCGCCGCCACGGTCGACTTCTGGGTGAGCACAGGCCGCATGCCCGCCACCGACGTCAAGGCCGTGGAGGCTGAGCGCAAGCCTTCCCGGCTGACGCCCGTGCAGGCGTTGGAGCTCGCAGCCTGGGTCAACTCGCTCGACCCCTCCGTCCCCGCGGTGCCCACCCCGCACCTCTCCCGGGCCAACCAGTCGGTCGGGCAGGACCTCTTCTCGCTGAACTGCGCCGCCTGCCACACCATTGAGGGTTCCGGTGACGCGCTGGCCTTCGGCACCAACGCCCCCTCGCTGGAGAACCGCTCGGTGACGGCCCAACAGGTGGCCGAGGCGGTACGCACCGGCCCGGCCAACATGCCGCGCTTCTCCGGCAACCTGACAGACCAGCAGGTGACCGACATCGTCTCGTACGTCACCGGCCGGCTGCAGCACCCGCAGAACCCCGGCGGAGCCGCGCTCGGCGGCGTGGGCCCGGTGGCCGAGGGCTTCGTGGCCCTGCTCATCGGCGTCGGCGGTCTCGCCCTCATCTGCTTCTGGATCGGGGAACGTTCGTGAGCGACGCCGAGCACCAGCCCTCGCGCACCCGGGTGCCCATGCCCATCGCCGCTCTGAGCGACCCCCACATGGGCGACGCGGCGAAGAACCCGGACCGGACCGAGAAGGTCATCGGCCTCATCCTGTTCGTCGGCCTCGTCCTCTTCGCCGTGGCCGGTGCCGCCTACTGGCAGAACTGGAGCCCTTGGACGTTCGGGGGCGCGCTCGGGGCCGGGTTGTTCGCCCTGGGCTTCGGCCTCACCGCCTGGGGCAAGTACCTCATGCCGCAAGGGCCCTTCGTCGAGGAGCGCCACACGCTCGCCTCGACCCCCGAGGAGCGCGACGTCATGTCGGCTGCCCTGGTCGAGCGCTCGGCCGTCGTCGTCAAGCGGCGCCGGATGCTCGGTGGCCTCTTTGCCGCCGGCGCCGGGGTCTTCGGGATCGTCGCCGCCTTCCCGCTGATCCGCTCCCTCGGGCCGCTGCCCGGGACGTCCCTCGAGACCACCAGCTGGCGCAAGGGAATGGTCCTGGTGGACTCGAGCGCCCGTCCGGTGCGCAAGGACACCCTGGTCGTCGGCGGCATCATGACCGTCTATCCCCAGAACACGGTCAGCGCGCTGACCGGGTTCATCACCGACGAGGGGCAGGCCGTCGACCAAACCGTGCTCATCAGGGTGTCGGACCAGCCCTTCACGACCGAGCCCGGACGCGAGGACTGGACTCCCGACGGCTACGTCGCCTACTCCAAGGTGTGCACGCACCTGGGCTGCCCCGTCGGCCTCTACGAGCAGGAGCTCGAGTTGTTGGTCTGCCCCTGTCACCAGTCGATGTTCAACGTGCGTGACGGCGCCGTGCCCCAGTTCGGGCCGGCGCCGCGGCCTCTGCCCCAGATGCACCTCGGCTACAACGAGGACGGCTACCTCATCGCCATGGCGCCGTACAATCAGCCGATCGGGCCTGGGTTCTGGGAGCGGAATTCGTGAGCGCCACCCCCGCCAAGACCAAGCGCAGCAGCCGGCAGGCCCTGGGCCCCTACGGGCACGTGGGCAAGGTCGTCGGCGAGCTCGACGACCGTCTGGGCGTGGCCAAGGGTGGCCGCGTCTTCCTGGACAAGATCTTCCCGGACCACTGGTCCTTCATGCTCGGCGAGATCTCCCTCTACTCGTTCGTGGTGCTGCTGGCCACGGGCGTGTTCCTGTCGCTCTACTTCGTCCCGTCGACCCAGCAGGTCCTCTACCACGGCAGTTACAAACCGCTCGACGGCCAGTGGGTCTCCGAGGCCTACCGGTCGACCGTCGGCATCTCCTTCGACGTGCGTGGCGGCCTGCTGATCCGCCAGATGCACCACTGGGCGGCCGACATCTTCACCGGGTCGATCATCGTGCACATGGCTCGCATCTTCTTCACAGGGGCCTTCCGCAAGCCCCGCGAGCTGAACTGGCTCATCGGCACCACCATGCTGATCCTGGCCATCCTCGAGGGGTTCATCGGCTACTCACTGCCCGACGACCTGATCTCGGGCACCGGGTTGCGCATCGGCTACTCCATCGCCGAGTCGATCCCGTTTGTCGGCAGCTACCTGGTGACGTTCCTGTGGGGCGGCCAGTTCCCGGGGAACGGCGTCATAATTCCGCGCTTCTACATCATCCATGTCTTGATAATTCCGTTGGTCCTGATCGGCCTGCTCTCGGCCCACCTCGGCCTCCTGGTGCGCCAGAAGCACACCCAGTTCAAGGGTGAGGGGCGGACCGAGCACAACGTGGTCGGCTCGCCGATGTTCCCGACCTTCATGGCCAAGACCACGGGATTCCTCTTCATGGTCACCGCGGCCACGGCCCTGCTCGGAGCGTTCGCCCAGATCAACCCCATCTGGCAGTTCGGTTCCTATGACGCGTCGAAGATCTCCTACGCCGTGCAGCCCGACTGGTACATGGGCTGGCTCGACGGCGCGCTGCGCATCATGCCGTCGTGGGAGCTGGCCTTCTGGGGCCATACGGTCCCGCTCGAGGTCGTCCTGCCGGCCGTGATCTTCCCCGGCATCGTCTTCACCCTCGCCATGATGTGGCCCGCGCTCGAACGCCGGTACACCGGAGACGACGAGTTGCACAACCTGCTGGACCGGCCGCGAGACAGGCCCAAGCGCACTGCCGCCGGCGTGGCGTTCTTCTCCCTGTTGTTCACGCTCTTCGCGGCGAGTTCGACCGATGTTCTGGCCAACTTCTTCCACGTCTCGCTGAACGAGGTGCTCTGGTTCTTCCGGTTCGCGGTCTTCATCGTGCCGATCGTCAGTGGTCTCGTGGCCTACCAGCTGTGCGTCGAGATGCAGGGCGTGCACGGAATCGGCAAGCGCAAGCGTGCGGTCATCGTGCGCCGCTCCGTCGAGGGCGAGTACTCGACGGTCCCGGCGGCGCCCCGGCCCGACGACGAGCACCACGAGCTCGACCCCGAGCCGGTGCCGGTACGCATCGACATCGAGCCGTTGAGCAACGGCGGTCCCCGCCAGCCGGAGAGCTCGCCCACGGGCGTTCGGCAGGTCAGCCGCTGAACGTCCGGGGGGACCGGGCCACCGCGCGCGACCTCTGGGTCGCCGCCGAATCCATCCACGCCGTCACCTACTTCGCCCCGGAATGCCGCAGCGCTCTTCGTGAGACGGGACTGCGCGGGTTCTGGTCCGGGTACTTCGCCGCACGCTCCGCCCCACTCGGCCGCGTGGGCGCAGGGGCGGTGGCCGCCGCCTTCTACAATTTCAAACCCGCCATGGTGGCGGAGGCCGTGCCCCGGTGCTGGGAGACGGTGGCGCCCGACACGCTCTGCCGCGTGCGGGCCATCGCCGCGGCGGAAGTGCTCGGTGAGGTGTGCCACACGGAATCGCGCTCTGCTCTGCTGGCCTCGCTGCCGCTGCTCCGACGTGCCGCGGAGGGGTGCGACGGATCGGGGCGAGTCATGGCAGGCGCCAACCGGTCGCTCTGGCCCCGCATCGCCACCGCGTTGGGCACCGGAGGGCTCGGCGAGGTCTGGCAGGCCTGCACCACGCTGCGCGAACACCGCGGAGATGGGCACGTCGCCGCTCTGGTCGTGCACGGCATCAGCGGCCTGGAGGCACTCATCCTGGCCGCCGGGACAAAGGCGATCCCAGTCGAGATGCTGCGCGACAACCGCGGCTGGAGCGAGCCCGAATGGGAGGACGCCACGGCAACACTCACGGGCGCGGGCCTGCTGCACGCAGACGGGCGAGTGACCGATGCCGGTCGCACCCTGCACGGCCGGGTCGAGGAGTTGACCGATGAACTGGCCGAGCCCGCCTACGCCGCCCTCAGCGACCTGGGCCTCGGGGAGCTCCTCGGTGCGCTCAATGCCTGCGCCGCCGACGTGGCGGCGTCGGGTCTGGTGCCGTTTCCCAATCCGATGGGGCTGCCGCGCCCGGCCGATTAGGCGGACCGGGGCGGCGGCCAGCCGGGCACGAGCGAGAGCTCCTTGCAGAGCTTGCGCGACGACACCATCTGGCCGGCGTAGCGCACGGCATCGGGGTCGTCACCCAGCCAGGCGGCCACCTCGCCCGCCACTTCGGGCGGGGCCGGCACGTGACCGGCCCCCACCAGGACCTCGCCCATGCCCGACGCCCGCATGGACTCGGTCAGGGTGAGGCCGGGTGCGATGGAGAAGGCTGCGATGCCTCGCGCCGCGAACTCGACGTGGCACATGTCGGTGACCCGGTGGAAGGCCGCCTTGGCCGCCGCGTAGGCCACCCCCCATCCACCCGCGCCCGCCGGGGCGGGCGGCGTCGTGAAGGCGGCTTCGGAGAGCATGTTGACCAGCCGGCCCTCCCCGCGTTCGAGCATCCCCGGCAAGAGGAGCTGGGTCAGGAGCAAGGGGTGCAGGTAGTCGCCGACCAGGCAGCGTTCGGCCAGCTCGAGAGGCAGGTCCAAAATGCGGTCCATGGTGCCGGGCCCCTGGTAGATGGCGTTGTTGACCAGGACGTCCACCCGGCCCATGTCGGCCAGCGCCACCGCCGCCACGCGCTCGACGGACGCGCGGTCCATCAGGTCCATGGGCACGGCCAGGCAGGTTTGCCCCAGCGCCTCGATCTCCGCTGCCGTGCGGTCGAGGCTCCCGGCGATGGGCAGCGGCTCGTCGGCCACGAGCGTGCTCGAGGCGTGGGCGCGGCCGTCACCCTCGTGCACGGTGCGGGCGGTGATCACCACGTCGTAGCCGCGCCGCGCCAGCGCCACTGCAGCGCAGCGGCCGATGCCCCGGCTGGCGCCGGTCACCAGAGCGACCCGGCTGGACTCAGGCATCGACCACCTACATCATCCCGGCGATCTGGTGCCCACCGTCGACGTGGATCACCTGGCCGTTCACGTAGGCCGCGTCGTCGCTGCAGAGGAACGTCACCACGCGTGCGATGTCGTCGGGCGCGCCCAGCCGCCGGGTCGGGTTCGCCTCGGCCAGACGTGCCTGCACATCGGCCGGCACCTGGGCGGCGGCCGTCTCGGTCAGGATGAACCCCGGGGCGATTGCGTTGGCGCGGATGCCGTCGCGTCCATAGCGAACAGCCAGGTGGCGGGTCAGCTGGTTCAGGGCGGCCTTCGCCACGCCGTAGGCCACGCGCGTCGATTCACCGATGGTGCTCGTCCCCGACGAGATGGTGACGATGGAGCCCCCGCCCCCCGCCACCATGATCGGAATGGCATGGCGCGCCAGCAGGAGTGCACCCCGCGTCGTGATGTCGATCGCCCGCTCCCAGACGCCGAGATCCACCCCGACGGCGTCGGTGTCGAGCCGCGGGTGGCTCCAGGCGGCATTGTGGTCCACCGCATCGATGGTCCCGAATGCGGCGACGGCGCGCTCGACGAAGGCAACGACCGACTCCTCGCGGCGGACGTCGCACAGCAGCCCGACAGCTCGGCCTCCGGTGCCCTCGACCTCGTCGGCCACCGACCCGGCACCTTCCGCCGAGACGTCACCGACCACTACGGCGGCGCCGGCGGAGGAGAGACGGAGCGCGGTGGCGCGACCGATGTCGGAGGCGCCGCCACTGACGAGCACGACCTTGCCCTCGAGCTGTCGCCCCGTTGACGCCACGCGGCCATCGTAGGAGGGCGGCCCCGGTGGCACCATCTCGTTCCTGCGCGTCCCGGGAATTGGGTCGGGACGGCGCTGACATGGGAATATCTCATCGTGCGGGTGCGTCGCAGCTTCGCCTTCGTCGACGTCTCGGGCTTCACTGCGCTGACGGAGCTCGAGGGTGACGAGCGCGCCGTCGACGTGCTGACCGCCTTCCGGGCACTCCTGCGCGACATCTGCTCGCGCCGGGGGGTACGGATCGTCAAATGGCTGGGCGACGGCGTCATGCTGGTGTGCGTCGACACCCGACCGCTGCTCGAGACCATCTTGGAACTGCACTACGTGGTGGGCGAGGTCGGCGCCGTCGAGACGGTCTCCATTCGTTCGGGCCTCACCGCGGGCGACGTGATCCTCATGGAAGGGGACGACTACGTGGGCCACTGCGTCAACGTGGCCTCGCGTCTGTGCGACCTCGCCGCCGCCGGCGAGGCGCTGGCGGCTCCCGCGGTCGTGGACCACCTCCCCAGTTGGGGCGAGATCGTCTCGGAGACCCACGTGTCGTTGCGCGGGGTCGAGAAGCCCGTGCCGGCCTCGAGCATCCGCCTGGCCGGGAGCGGCGCCGACGGTTCGCACGACCCCATCTGCGGGCTGCCGCTCACCGAGGACACGGCGCAGGAGATCGCCCACGACGTGCGCGGCTCCATGGTGCTGTTCTGCTCTCCGGGGTGCGTCGACACCTGGCGCCGCCGGCCGGCTCGCTCGCTCACCAGCTGACGGCCTCCCCTCGCCGGTGCCTGCGCCCGTGCCTGCGCCCGTGCCTGCGCCCGTGCCTGCGCCCGTGCCTGCGCCCGTGCCTGCGCCCGTGCCTGAGCCCGTGCCTGCGCCTGCGCCCGGACGCCCGACCTTCCCAGGGAGTTCTCTCTCAACGTCCGTTGTGAATCGACCGATGTAGGGAGGACGGACAAGGGAACAGAGGAACCAGTCATGCGTCAGCTCCCAGCACTGGACATGTCGTCCAACGTGACCAAATTCTGGCGCAGCTACGTCCACGTCGGCGTGCTCACCTACAGCCTCGGTGCCCTTGCCGTATTGGTCTACTCCCTGACCACCTCGGGGCCGCACCGCCAGGCGCTGGTGATCGTGAGCGGGCTCAGCCTGCTCGCCTCAATCGGTCCGTTCCGGCTGCTCGGCCTGCGCCTCGTGGAGACCCGGTGGTCCAGGCTGTTCTTCAGCTCGTGGGCCGTCTGCACATTCGTCTTCGTCGCCTTCGGGGCGGTCCTGGACGGTGGGGTGCGCAGCCCCATCTCGTATTTCCTGATCCTCCCGATGCTCTTCGCCGGTCTGGCCTACTCCGCCGGCACAGTGACCTTCCTGACCGGCTTCGGCGTCGTGACGACGCTGGTGGTCAGCCTCCTGACACCCGATCGCAGTTGGCCCACCGCCGCGTTCTTGGCGGTGGGGATGGTCATCGCCGGCATCATCACGGCAGCGGCCGCGGCGAACCGGGACCGCCTCATGCGCCAGCTGTTGGCGGCGGCCAGTCTCGATGCACTCACCGGTTGTCTCAGCCGAGGGGCGTTCCAGGAGCGCCTGGAGCACGAGTCGCTGCTGGCCGAGCGCCACTACGCCACCGTCAGCGTGATCGTGGCCGACGTCGACAACCTCAAGACGCTCAACGACGCCAACGGCCACCACTGCGGGGACCGCGCCCTCAAGCTCCTCGCCGGTGTCCTGCGCCAGGCCGCCCGTGAGACCGACGTGGTCGGCCGGCTGGGTGGTGACGAGTTCGTCCTCCTGCTGCACGAGACCGATCAGGAAGGCGCCATGGTTGTGGCCACACGCCTGCAGCGTGCCCTGCACGACGTGACCGGTTCCGACTGGGTCACGGCCAGCATGGGAGTCAGCACGTGGCTCGGTCCCAACGACGCGCCCGACGCGCTGCTGCGCCGGGCCGACGAGGCGCTCTACGTGGCGAAGCGATCCGGCCGCGACTGTGTGGCGGCGTGGGAGCAACCGGCCGCGGAGCGACAGATGGGGCTGCAGCGGTTGCGGTCGCGACCTCGCCAGACGCCGCCCCAACGCGCCACCCCTGCAGACGCGGTCGGCTGATCTTCACCTGAGCGGCCGCACCGCGCGCCGCCGCCTCCCGCGACGAGCCGCTCGGAACTGCACGCCAACCCCGAGGGACGGCCGTCATGAAGTCCCTGGGTGGCGACCCATGCTGTGGTCCCTGGCGGACGCCCTCCTGCCAGGCTTGACATGTGACTAAATAGTCACATATAGTCTCTGACGTGGATGAGGTGTTCAAGGCCCTGGCCGATCCCACCCGGCGCGACCTGCTCGACGAGTTGTTCCGGGAGGACGGGCAGACCTTGGGCATGCTGGAGGAACGGTTCTCCATGACCCGCTTCGGCGTCATGAAGCACCTCAAGGTGCTTGAGGAGGCGGGTTTGGTGGTGACCCGGCGACGGGGCCGCCAGAAGCTCCATTTCCTCAATCCGGTCCCCATCCGGCTCATCCACGACCGCTGGGTCAGCAAGTACGCGGAGCCCTGGGTGGCAGGGCTCAGTGAGATCAAGGAGAGACTGGAGAGCCAGATGGAAAAGGTGTACGAGATCTTCATCAAGACCACGCCCGAGCGGTTGTGGGAGGCCATCATCGACCCCGAGATCCGGGCCAAGTACAACTTCGGTGCGGCGGTCTACTCGGAGTGGAAGGTGGGCGCGCCAATCAGCGTGGATGTCCAGAAGCACAACGTGCACCTGGGCGAGGGCGAAGTGCTCGAATACGACCCGCCTCGCCGTCTGGTGCACACCATGGCGGCCTTGTGGGACGACGATGTGAAGGCCGAAGGGGTTTCCCGCGTGACGTGGGAGATCGAGACGGTGGGCGGCGACTCCTGCCATCTCACGCTCACCCACGACCAGATGCGGGAGGGCGCCAACTCGCAGATCTACGGCGGCTGGCCGATGATCCTCTCGGGCCTCAAGACCTGGCTCGAGACGGGTGAGGAGCTGACCACGCCCGGATCCATCCGGTACAGCTGAGAGCGGGAGGGAGAGCTGATGCGGCAACTGATCGTCATCGAGTTCGTGACGCTCGACGGCGTCATGCAGGGGCTCGGGTCACCCGACGAGGATCGGGACGGCGGTTTCGCCCACGGTGGGTGGGGCGCCGCCTACGCCGACGACATCCAGCAGGAGGCCGCGCTCGAGGGGATGGCATCCACCACCGCGTACCTGTTCGGGCGGCGCACCTACGAGAAGATGCAGGCGTTCTGGCCGCAGCAGCCGGACACCAACCCGATGGCGGCGCACCTGAACGCCGCCCCCAAATACATCGCCAGCCGCACCCTGGACGACTCGCAGCTGACGTGGGCGAATGCCCGGGTCCTCCAAGAGGACCTGACGGCGGGGGTGCGACAAGCGCAGGCCGAGGGGGACGGGACCCTGGCCGTGCTCGGGAGCGGCGTGCTGGTCCACCAGCTCGCCGCCCTCGACCTGGTCAACGGGTACCGCCTTTTCCTGCACCCACTGCTCCTGGGCGGCGGCAAGCGCCTCTTCGACCAACTGGACGAGCCCCAGCCGTTGCAACTGGTCAGCGTGCAACAGACCAGCACCGGTGTCGTGATGCTCAGCTACGACTGCATGTGATGGAGAGGAGCGGACATGCCTGACAGGACACTCATCACCGGCCTGCACTCGGTCGGCATCCCGGTCACCGACCAGGACCGAGCCCTGGCGTTCTACCTCGCGCTCGGATTCGAGGCGCGCCTGGACGTGCCGATGGGTGAACGTGCACGGTGGATCGAGGTGGCGCCCCCCGGCGCGCCGGTGTCCCTCGCGCTCGAGCCGGCCCACGCGGAACGACCGGCTGGTGTGGAGACGGGCATCCGTCTCACCACAACCGATGCCGACGCGACCAACGCGACGATGCGGGCACGCGGCGTGGATGCGGACGACGTACTGCGCTGGCCCGGCGTGCCGCCGATGTTCGCCTTCCGCGATCAGGACGGCAACGGGCTCGAGATCGTCGAGACCTGAGCGCGGGCTGGGGGGCGCATGCGGTCGTAGGCCGACATGGCGAGGGTGAGGACGCCCAGCCCGGCTCCGAGGAGGCACACCCCGGCCCAGCCGTGCGCGCCGTAGAGGGCACCGGCGGCCAGCGAGCCGGCTGCGCCCCCCACGAAGTAGCAGACCATGTAGGCGCTGTTGATCCGGCTCCGGGCGTCGGGACGCAGCGCGTAGATGATCGCCTGGTTGGTGATCTGCATGCCTTGGGTGCCCATGTCGAGGACCACGATCCCGATGATGAGGGCGGCCAGTGACGTGCGGCCGGCCCACAGCAGAGCGAAGGAGCCGGTCAGGAGGACACCGGCGGCAACGGTGGTGACCGTGTGCCGGGACGAGTCGGCCAGCTTGCCGGCAAGGTTGGCCGCCACGATCCCGCCGGCCCCGACGAGGCCGAAGAGCCCGATGACCGCGTTGGAGTAGTGGTACGGAGCACCGGAGAGGAGGAAGGCCAGCGTGGTCCACAGCACGCTGAAGGCCGCGAAGGCGCAGGCACCGTGCCAGGCCCGGCGCCGGAGCAGGGGCTCGGTCACGAGGAGGCGGAGCGACGAACCGACCAGCTCGCGGTAGCTGCGGTGCGGGCGCGCGCCCTCGCCGGGCAGGGCCCGCCACAGCACCAGTGCGAAGACGACCATGAGGGCGGCCGAGAGCCAGTAGATGGCCCGCCAGCCCGCCGCCTGGGCCACGAGCCCCGACACGGTGCGGGCCAGGAGGATGCCCAGCAGTAGGCCGGTCATGATGCGGGCGACCACGCGGCCCCGCCGCTCCTCGGGGGCGAGGTCGGCGGCGAAGGGGATCATGACCTGACCGGCCACCGACGCGCCGCCGACCAGGACCGAGGCCACCGCGAAGACCCACAGCGCGGGGGCGAGCGCGCAGCCGATCAGCGCCAGCGCGCTGAGGAGGAAGAGGCGGGTGACGAGGCCGCGGCGCGGGTGGAGGTCGCCGAGCGGGACGACGAGCAGCAGGCCGGCGGCGTAGCCGATCTGCGTGGCCGTGATGATCGCCGAGGTCGGCCCCGGCCCCGAGTGGAACGTCCGGGAAATCTGGTGCAGGACGGGTTGCGCGTAATAGAGGTTGGCCACCACTGCACCGGTGGCGACGGCGATGAGGACGACGAGGCCCCGGGGGAGTTGGTGCGCGTGCAACGGCTCGCCCGTGTTCGTCGTTTGCACCGGTTCAGGCTACCGGCGCCCTCCGCAGGGTCAGACGGTGCCGCCGCGGCGGCTCTCGGCGGTGACGCCGGTCAGCGCGGTCAGGATCAGCGGGACGCCGATGAAGGCCAGCCAACTGCCGAACACCAGGGCGAGCACCGTCATGAAGGCGCCCATGCCGAGGACGAAGGGCCAGATGGACGAGCCGGGGAAGGAGTCGATGTTGCCGGCCCCGTCGGCCATCTCTGCGTCCTCGCGGTCAGAGGGCCGATCGCCCCCCGCGTGGACCTTGCCCCAGTAGAAGTATCTGTGGCCGTGGAAACGGCGGTGCCAGAAGAAGTAGTAGAAGCCCGGGAGAAACCCGAGCAACGTGGCGCCGAGCAGCATGATGCCGCCGCCGTCGTCGTAGCCCCAGAACCAGTAGATGAGCCCGATGATCCCGAAGAAGGCCCCGAGGAAGATCAGGAAGAGCGACTCGACCTTCATACGCCCGCCGTCACCTTTCCGTTGCCCTTGCCGTTCCCGTCGGTCTTCCCGTTGCCGTGCCCGTTGCCGTTGCTGTGGGCGTTGCGGCCGTGCGGCACAGTCAACGCGTCCGGGTGGTTGTAGTCCCAAGTCGGGCGCTCGGAACGGATCGGCGGCAGGTGGGTGTAGTTATGGTGCGGGGGTGGCGAGGTGGTGAACCACTCCAAGGTGTGCGCGTCCCATGGGTTGTTCCCGGCCGGGATCGGCTTGCGCCATGACACGAAGAAGTTCACCAGCAGGAAGGCGAAGGAAATGCCGATGATGAAGGCGCCGACCGTCGACACGATGTTGTAGCTCTGCCATCCCAGGTTGGACGGGTAGCTGGCCACGCGGCGGGGCATGCCCAGCAGGCCGACCACGTACTGCGGCATGAAGGTGACCCAGAACCCGATGAACATCAGCCAGAAGTGCCACTTGCCCAGGCTCTCCCGGAGCATGCGGCCGAACATCTTGGGATACCAGTAGTAAACGCCGCCGAATCCGGCGAACACGGCTGTCCCGAAGAGCACCTGATGGAAGTGGGCCACGACGAAGTAGGTGTCATGGGTGGCGAAGTCGATCGGTGGCGACGCCAGCATGATCCCCGTCACGCCTCCCATGAGGAAGGCGAACAGGAACCCGATGCTGAACAGCATGGGCACGGTGAAGGTCAATTGCCCGTGCCACATGGTGCCGATCCAGTTGAAGAACTTGATGCCGGTCGGCACCGCGATCAGCAGGCTCAGGAAGGAGAAGAACGGCAGCAGCACCGCACCGGTCGTGAACATGTGGTGCGCCCACACGCCGGTGGACAGGGCGGCGATGGCCATGGTGGCGAAGACCATCCCCTTGTACCCGAACACCGGCTTGCGGGAGAAGACCGGCAGGATCTCGGTCACGATGCCGAAGAACGGCAGGGCGAGGATGTAGACCTCGGGATGGCCGAAGAACCAGAACAGGTTCTGCCACAAGAGCGGTGAACCGCAGGAGGCCATGGGTGCGCCGCTCACCAGGTGACAGCCCACCGCGGTGTAGATGTGGGTCCCGAAGTGGCGGTCGCAGAAGAGCATGATCAGCGCGGCCGTCAACACCGGGAAGGCGATCAGGATGAGGATCCCGGTCACCAGCATGTTCCAGGTGAAGATCGGCATACGGAACATGGTCATGCCCGGCGCCCGCAGGTAGAAGATGGTCCCGCACAAATTGACGCCGGTGAAGATGGCGGAGAACCCGGTCAGGGCCAGCGCCATGATCCAGAGGTCCGGTCCGGCGCCGGGGGAGCTGGTTGAGCTCGAGAGCGGGGCGTAGGCCACCCAACCGAACTGCGCGGCGCCGCCGGCCACGAAGAACGTCATGAGCATGGTGATGGAGCCGGTCAGGTAGAGCCAGTAGCTCAACGCGTTGAGGCGCGGGAAGGCCATGTCGGGCGCACCGATCTGCAGCGGCACGATGTAGTTGGCCAGGCCACCGAAGGCGATCGGCCCGGCGAAGAGGTACAGCATCAGGCTGCCGTGCATGGTGAAGAGCGCGTTGAACTGCCCGAAGCTCAGCAGCGAGGAGTGGGGTGAGGTCAGCTGCAGGCGCATGATCAGGGCCATCACGCCCGAGAGGTAGAAGATGACGATGGCGGTGATCATGTAGCTGAGGCCGATGACCTTGTGGTCGGTCGAGGTCAGCCACTTGAGGATTCCGGTGGGCCCGTGATCTTCGTGCCCGCCGTGCGACGGCTCGTGGCCGTCTCCGGGGACCGAGGGCGGCAGGTGGAGCTCTTCGTGCTCCTGGACGCCCGGTGGGGCGATGACGTCAGTCACCGTAGAGGATTCCTCCTGTGTTGCCGGTGTTCCCGCTGCCGGAATTGCCAGAGTAGCTGGGCACGGTTCCGTTCTGGTTGGCATGCAGGGCGCCCGGGAGCTGGCCGATGGACGAGGGGTGGGCGGTCTGGAAGGCCCGCGTGGTGCGTAGCCATGTGGTGTAGGCCGTCGGGGAGACCGAGCGCACGTTGAAGAACATGATGGAGTGGTAGAGCCCACACAGCTGGGTGCACTGGCCGCGGTAGACCCCGTCGTGCAGGACGTTGAGATCGAAGCTGGTCCAGTACCCGGGGCTGGCGTAGCGGCTGAAGTTGAACTCCGGCACGTAGAAGCCGTGCAGCACGTCGTAGGAGCGTAGGTAGATGCGCGTCGTCTGGCCCGTCGGCACCACCATTGTGGGCGCGTCCGTGGTCTGGCCGATCACCTTGACGCCGTTGGGGTACTGGAACTCCCAGCCCCACTGGAACGCGTAGACGTGGATGGTGGTGCCCGGATCGGGCGTCACCGCGGTCACCTTGTTCTCTACGACCACCGTGGCCCAGAACAGGCCGAGCACGATCAGGATCGGCAGGACGGTGTAGATGATCTCGGTGAGCGTGTGGTACTGCGTCTGCACAGGCATGTCGTCGGAGCGGCGCCGGTAGCGGAAGATGGCCCAGCAGATGAGCAGGAGAGTGAAGCCGCCGACGACGATGCCGGCAATGAAGAAGCCCTGCCAGAGGTGGAAGGTCGAGCGGGCCTGGGACGTGGCGCCCTTGTAGCCGCCGAACGTCGGGAGCTGGCAGCCGGTGAGGACCAGGGCGCCGAGACCGACCACCACGACGGCCAAGCGGCGGCGTGGACTCTTGGCGCTGCGACCTGGGGTTTCTGGTGCGTCGGAAGACGGGCTGGTCAGCGACGAGTCCACCGCGCCGACACTATCGAACGCGGCAAAAAAATTGGAAATCGCAGATCAGTGCGGATGGGTGCGGGGAGGGGCCGCCGACTCGTTGGCGGCCCAGGTGAAGACACCCCGCGCCATGGTGGAGGTGGCCCGGGCCGCCCGGGCGGCGAAGACCTGCTGGCGCGCCCGCTGCACGGCCTCGTCGTCGGGCCCGGCCAGCCAGGCGTGCTCGGCCAGGTGGCCGGCGAGGCGCAACGCCCCTTCTGCCGCCGCGGGGTCGGACGTGGCCACGGCCAGCAGCTCCAAGGCCCGCTCGGCCAGGGCGCCGGCCCCCCCGGCCAGCACAGCCAGCTCGGCGGCCAGGGCGCGCTCGGGCGCCGGCTTCAGCGTGGCCGGATTGCCGTCCCACCAGCCGCCGTACTGGCGCCACACCGTGTGGACGATGAACTCCGGCTCGTCGTAGACCGGCTGTAGGAAGGGCCGGGACTCCAGGGCGGACGGGACGCGCACGGAGTGGATGGCGTCATCGAGGCGCCCGCCCGCGTTCATGACGGCCAGCGTCTGGTCTACGAGGGAGTCCAGGAGATCCGCCGTGTCGGTGAGGGCGGTACGGACGCGGTCGGCCCCCATGACCGGGAACCCGTGTCCGGGGAGGAGGAATTCGGCATCGAGCTGCAGCATGCGGCGGAGGGCGGCGGCCCACTCCCGTGGGTAGCGCTGCACCTTCTGGGGATTGCCGGCGTTGGGGGAGGCCCAGATGAAGAGGTCACCGCAGCACAGGACCCGGGTGTCGGGTTGCCAGGTGACGGTGTGGTCGTCGGTCTCGCCCTTCTCGTGGCGGAGAGAGAACCCCAGACCGCCGACAGAGAGCTCGAGGGTGTCGCGGTAGGTGCGGTCCGGGTAGCGGTACTCGGTGGGCCATTGCAGGTCGGTGAAGCCGAACTGCCGCCGGTTGATGATCGTGTTGTAGCCCGCGGTGAAGATGTAGCGGTCGAAGCGCGCCGGCAGCGCGTGGTGGGCGACGACCTCGGGGGCGGCCCACCCCTGCGCGACGGCCTCCTCTTCCCAGACCGGGACGCCGAAGACGTGATCTATGTGCCCATGCGAGTAGATGGCGGTGTTGAGGCGGGCCGCGCTCCAGGTGCGGATGTCGTCGTGCACGACCTGCGCCAGCGGGGCGCTCCCGGTGTCGACCAGGAGGAGGCCGTCCTCGGTGGCGAACGAGGACACGTTGGCGAAGGAGGGGCAGAACCCCACGCCGTCGGTGATCTCGACGAAGCCGCCGATGTGATCGACGGGATGGAAGGTGGACGTCGAGAGCTCGCCGTTCCAGAGGCGTTCGGCGACGGCGAGGACGTCAGATGACATGGGCCTTTGATTTGGACAGCCGGCCGGGGGCGGCCGCGGCCTCAGGCGCCGGGTGCCTTCTCCTCGGCCGACGGGGCGGGGGCGGGTGCCGGCGCCTGCGGCGGCGCCGGTGCCGGCGCAGGCGCCGGTGTGTCGGAGGCGGCGGAGGTGGTGCCCGACGTCTTCCCCTCTTCCATACCCTTCTCGAACTGGTTCTTGGCCGAGCCGAGGTTACGGGCCAGCTTGGGGATGGCGGCACCGCCGAAGAGGAGCACGACGAGGACGATGGCCACGATGAGCAGGTCGGGTCCGAAAATGTCAGCGAGCATGGTGTTCTCCTTCACCTAAGTCCAAAGGTCGGTGAACTGGGTTCAAGGTTAGACCCATTCCCGGCCCGGGGTTCCTCACACCGGGGAACGCCGAGTGGTATTCGGAATCACCCGGCAAGAAGGATGCCCATGATCAACGCGGCCACGCTGGCCAGGCCTCCCACCGCCCCCCAGAGGGCCAGGCCCCGTTTCGTGCTGGCGCGCTGGTGCAGCAGCACGCCCAGGCCGGCCAGCACGACCACGGCGATCTTGGCCATGAGAACCGCCTTCCAGGCCGAGTCCATGGACGAGTAGCCGTCGGCGGTCACGTTCCAGACGCCAGTGGCCAGCAGGACCACGTAGGCGGGCCAGGCCAGGCGGGCGAAGGCCCGGGCCAGGGTCTTGGGGGCGTCGACCCCCAGCCCGCGGGACGGGCCCACGAGGCCGGTCATCACGATCTGGCCGCCGACCCAGACCGCCGCCGCCAGGACATGGAGGGTCAGGCGGATGGTGTCGAGGGCCGGCGCCAGCATGGCCCGACCCTCTACTTGCCCTGCCAGTTGGGGGGGCGCTTCTCGGCGAAGGCGATCGGGCCCTCCATGGCGTCGGCCGAGGTGAACACCACGCCGACGGCCTGCGCGTTGATCTTCCAGCCCTCCGCCTCGGAGACCTCGCCCGCCTGCTTCATGACGCTCTTGGAGTAGCGCACGGCCAGCGGGGCGTTCTCGGCGATGCGGTCGGCCAGGGCAACGGCCTCCTCCACGACCACGGTGGCGGGCACGACCCTGTTCACCAGGCCGAGGTCGTAGGCCCGGGCGGCGTCGATGGGATCACCGGTCATGGCCATCTCGAGGGCGATGGCGATGGGCAGGCGCTTGGGCATGCGGATGAGGCCACCCGCGCCCGCGATGAGGCCACGCTTGGCCTCGGGGATGCCGAACGTCGCGTGCTCGGCCGCGACCACGATGTCGCACGAGAGCATGATCTCGAAGCCGCCGGCCAGGGCCGACCCGTTCACCGCGGCGATGACCGGCTTGGGGAAGTCGCGCTGGGTGAGGCCGCCGAAGCCCCCCGGTGCGCCCATGATGTCGCCGCCCTCGCCGCTGCTGAAGGCCTTGAGGTCCATGCCGGCGCTGAATGCCTTGTCGCCACTGCCCGTGATGACCACCACCGCGCACTCCGGGTCCTCGGCGAGCTCGTCCATGGCGGCCGACATGGCCAGGCTGACGGGCCCGTTGATGGCGTTGCGCGCCTCGGGGCGGTTGATGGTGAGGATCTCGACGTGTCCCCGGCGTTCCCGCAGCACTTCGTCTGCCATGGTGCTCCCTTCGCTGGCTTCGCTGGCTTCGCTGGCCCCGCCGCCGGACGGCGTGGTGCGCCGCCGAGGCTACCGAACCCGGCGTCGGGGACCGTGGGGTCGCCGGGTCAGGGGAGGGGCTCGGGCGTGGCGGTGTCGGTGCCGGTGTCGGGCCCGGGCCCGGGCCCGGGCTCTGGTGCCAGGCCGTCGTTCGCCGCCGCCGGCGGTTGCACCGCCTCTGCCGCCCCTGCCGCCATCGTCCGTTCGTGCACGATGCGGCCCATCAGCGCAGCAGACATGAATGATGACCGCTTCGTGTAGACGGCGGTGAAGGCGAGCAGGCTGCCTATCACGCTGGCGGTGATGAACGGGGAAACGGCAATGAAGGTCCCGGTGGGCAGTATGTCGGCCAGTGTCAGACGCGCCGAGGCCTCCACGACCAGGCCGATCCCCCAGACCACCGAAAGGGTGCGGAAGGCATGGCGCCCGAAGGGCATGTCGTGCAGCCGGTCGTAAGCGGACACCTTCGCCGGGTCCGTCCCGGCCGAGAGGTAGCGGCCGACATAGAAGATGGCCGGCCGGTCGTGCGTGTACAGCGTGACGATGCAGGCGATGCCGAAGAGCAGCGTGAAGAAGCCGTCTCGCACTTTGAGCATGTAGTCGTTGCCGCCGAACACGGTGGAGGTGATGAGGCCGATCGCGAACCCCGCCAGGACCGCCGCCCCCACGACGTCGACCGTGCGCCGGCGGGCGAACTGGATGAGGATGAAGGCAACGGAGAAGCAGCCGGCGACGATCAGGGCCTGGGTGTCGCTGTGCACGTGCGGGCGCGCCACGAAGTAGGCCCCGATCGGGAGGGCGGCCCCGAACGTCAGGCTGGGCAGATGCTCGCGGAGGGAGGGGATCCCGGGCTGCCAGGCCGCCTCGGGCGCAGGCGGGTCCGACGGGCCCTGGGCGCCCCCCGGTCCATCCGGTTCCATGCCTGCAGGGTACCGCCCGAAGTTCCGGATTTCGCCACGTAACATTGTCCCGTGACCTTCGTGGCCCACGTCGTCGAGTTCTTCCTCATAGCGGGGCTGGTCGTGGCGCTCGGGCTCGCCACCGCCTTCTTCGTCGGGCGCAGGTACGTCCGGGCGCACTGGCGGATGCTGCACGGGCACGTGGCCGTACGCGGCGTCCTGGCCACGCTGGCGCTCCTGGCCGCTGGCCGCGAGCGCTACGCCGGGCGGGCCACGCCGGAGGACCTGAGCCGCGGCGCAACACCCCGCGTCCGCCGGCGCATGCGGGTGGCGGTCGAGGACGCCGAGATCGCCGTGGCGCACGCCGAGTCGCGCGACGCCCCCGTGGCCGAGCTGCCGGCGGTGTGCCGCTCCCTGCACACAGTGGCCGACGAGCTCGATGGGCTGCTGCGCCTGGAGCGCCGACTCCCGCCGGGTGCGAGCAAGGCCGACGTGCGGCGCCAGGTGGCCGAGGTCATCGGTGCGGCGCGCGACGTGCAGGCGGCGGCCGTGCGTGCCGGGAGCGACGCCACCGAGCCGCAGGTGCGCTCGCTGGTGCGCCATGCCCGCGACGAGGTCGACATCGTCTCCGCGGCGCTGGCCACCATGCGCTCGGTCGCCCGGCCCCGCTGAGACGTCCGCCGGGCAGGGCCGCTGGCCGTCGCCCGGCCTGGCACGCCCACCCGCTCCGCCTGCCAAGCTGATCGGATGCCCAGAGCCGCTGCGTCGCACCGTCGTCCCGCCGCAGGGGTGAGCCTGCTCGGCGACGGCTTCGCGGTGGGGGTGGCCACGTCCGGCTACCAGGTCGAGGGCGGCTTCAACGGGGACGGCGAGCCCCACAACAACTGGGCCGCTTGGGAGGGCGCCGGCCGGGCCGTCCGCTCCGGCCTGGCCTGTGATTTCTGGCGCCACCCCGAAGAGGCGCTCGACCGCGCCCAGGCCATCGGCTGCAATGCGTTCCGCCTCTCCATTGAATGGGCCCGACTCGAACCCAGCCCGGGCGCGTACGACGCCGCCGCGCTCGAGCGCTACGCCGAGATCCTCTCCCTCTGCACCGCCCGGGGACTCGAGCCCGTCGTCACGCTGCACCACTTCACCCATCCGTTCTGGCTCGGCGAGGAGTTCTGGCTCCGGCCGGCCTCACCCGACGTCTTCGCCCGCCACGTGGCCCGGGTCGTCCCGGCCCTCGCGCCCCTTTGCCGGCGCTGGGTGACCATCAACGAGCCCAACATCGTGACGCTGATGGGCTGGATAGAGGGCTCGTGCCCACCGGGACGGCGCATGGCGGTCTCCGACGCCTTCTGCGCCCTCGACAACCTCCTGACCGCGCACGTGCTGGCGGCCGATGTCGTCACGGGCGTGCAGCCCGACGCCGAGGTCACGATGAACACGAGCTCGTCGTCGATCTACGAGCACGACCGCATGTTGCTCGACCTGCTGCAGCTGCGCGACGCCGGAGTGGATCGCGACCAGGTCGACCGCTACATCGACGAGCGTCGGACGGTGCACGACGCCGCCTTTCCGCCGCGCCACGCCGGGGAGGCGGCGATCCGCCGGTTCTTCGCCGCGGTGTCGCCCTACGGCGCGGTGCACGAGCCAAGCCGAGGTCCGGCCTGGGGCCGGCTCCGCGGACGGACGCGCCGCCACGCGCCGCGCCGCGTCGTCGAGGCCGTGTACGCGTCGGCGCGGCCGCGCGGCATCGACGCCGTCGGTTTCGACTGGTACGACCCGGTGGCCAGCCACGCCATGCGCTTCCCGGGCCGGCCGCGCCCGCAGGGCGGGCGGGACTGGTCGTTCGGGCGCGCCCACTGGGACGTCGAGTCGCACCCGGCCGCGCTGCGCGCCTGGTGCGTCACCGAGTCCGCGCTTCGGCCCGGCCTGCCTTTGTGGGTCGTGGAGAACGGCATGGCGACGCGGGTGCTCGACGGGCGCGCTGAGCCGCGGGAGGACGGCATGGACCGTCCCCGCTACGTGCGCGAGCATCTCGGCGCGGTGGCGGACGCGGTGGCTTCGGGGGTGCCTGTGCGCGCCTACTTCCACTGGTCGCTGATGGACAACTACGAGTGGGGTACCTACGAGCCCCGCTACGGCCTCTTCGGGGTGGACCGCAGCGACCCGGCCGTGGTGCGCTTCATGGACACCGACGCCGCCGGCGATGACGCCGCAGGGGAATTCGCCCGGGTCGTGGCCGGCCTGCGGGCCGGGGACCGCTCGGTGCTGGGCGGTCCCGCCTGATCAGTCCGCGGCGCCGCCCCCCGGCTCCGATGGTGCCGCCGGCTCCGATGGTGCCGCCGGCTCCGACGGCCCCTCCATCGCCGCCTTGTCCTTGCGCCAGTGGAGCACGACGAGCACGACGATCACCAGGATGATGAGGCCGAGCACGACGTCCGACGCGATGCCGGTCGCCTTCTCGACGCTCTGCCCGACGAAGTAGCCGAGGAGGACGTAGAGCACGCCCCAGCACAGGCCGCCGGCGGCGTTGGCGGTCACGAAGGTGCGGTAGTGCATGGAAGACAGGCCGGCCAGCCCCGGGACCACGGCGCGCAGGAAGGCGGAGAAGCGGGCCACGAAGACAGCGAGGGGGCCTCGACGGTTCAGCTGATCGAGCGCGGTGTCGATGCCCTTCTGGCGTTTGCGCAGCGGACCGAGCTGCAGCAGCTGGCGCCCCCAGCGCTCGCCGATGGCGTAGCCCACCGAGTCGCCCGCGATGGCGCAGACGACGACAACGGCGACGATGCCGGCCAGGTCCACCCCGCCCTTGGAGGCCAGCACGCCCCCGAGGATGGCAGCGGTCTCGCCGGGGAACACGAAGCCGAGCATCACCGCGGCCTCGGCGAAGACGAGGACGCCGACGAGTGAGTAGGCCGGCCAGCCGTGCAGGGACAGCAGCGGTTGGAGCAGGCGGCCGATCATGGAGCGCCCGGCCAAGAGCGGGCGCCGGCGACGTGGTCGGCCCGCGGCACGGTGTCGGTCAGTTCACGGCGCGCAGGGTGTACTCGCGCGGGGTGAACTGGCGCCAGCGATCCTCCACCTGCGCCTTGAAGGCCCCGCCTTGCACGAGATGCGTGAGGATGTCGGCCTGACCCTGGGGCCGCGCCAGCATCCAGCTGTGGCCCCCGGGCACCCAGACCACCGGCGAGCGCGAAATGGCGGCGAACTCGAGTGCGGTGCTACTGGGCGTGATGCGGTCGAAGCAGCCCCACTCGTTGAGCATGGGGATCTGCTGGGCCGCCAGGTGACGCACCTCGCTGCGCTGGTCCACGCCCATGAGCATGCTGCCGACGGGCAGCGTCTGGGACATGGTGCGGATGTTCTGGCGCATGTCGGGCAGCACGGCACGGACGGTGGAGTACATGCGGCCGATGAAGAGGTCGGGCAGGTCGAAGACGACCGCAGCGACCATGTCGACCATGGGTGCCACGTCGGGCAGGAAGGGCGCCAGCACCGTCGGAAGGAGGCCGCGGCGCTCCTTCCAACCCGGAGTGCTCACGCCGTCGCGGTAGATGAGACCGAGGGTGCGCCGCGGATGGTCGTGCGCGAATTGCACGGCGACGGCCCCGCCCATGGAGTGGCCGAGCAGGACGACTGGCCCGGCGTCCACCTTGTGCACCACCGCCATGACCTGGTGGGCCAGGTTCTCCATGGAGACGTCCGACCAGTCGAGGGGGTCGCTGCCGCCGAAGCCGGGCAGGCTCGGGTTGATGACCCGCCAGCCCAGTTGCTCGGCGAGCCGTGCGCTCTCGCGCCAGTACATGCCACCGCCGGCGAAGTAGCCGTGGATGTTGACGGCCCAGATCGGCGGCGACCCCGGTCCGTCTGGGCCGTAGGCGTCGACGTTGTCCGAGACGGCGAAGCGCAGGCGCCGGCCCTCCACCATCATGGAGCTGGGGACCATGCGGATGGTCGGGCTCTTGCGGATCTTGCGCTCGTACTGGTCCCGCACGACCCCGAGGCCGTGAGGGGCGCGGCCAGCGTCGACGAGCTGGACCGGGGAGGGCCCGTCGGAGGGGGCGACGATGGCGCCCGAGATCTGCAGGGCGTCATCGGGCGGGGGCGTTGCCCTGGAACCGAAAATCCGACCCGCCATGCACACTCCAGTCCCGCGCTCACCTGGCGCGTCGGCCCACCCCTACCGCAATTCCTGCCTACCCACGGTATCCGAATCGGGCTGCGGTCCTGCTCTCGCGCGTGCAACGGGGCCTCAGGGCTGCGACGATGGGTCGATGCACGCAGACATCGTCATTCGAGGGGGAACCGTGGTGGACGGCACCGGTGCCCCCGGTCGGGCCGCCGACGTCGCCATCACCGGCGGCCGAATCAGCGACATCGGCGCCAACCTCCAGGGCGACCGCGTCCTCGACGCGTCCGGCCAGGTCGTGAGCCCCGGCTTCGTCGACATCCACACCCATTACGACGCGCAGGTCTTCTGGGACCCGAACCTGACCCCGTCCTCCTTCCACGGGGTCACCTCTGTCATTGCCGGGAACTGCGGCTTCTCCATCGCGCCCATCCGCGCCGACGGCGTGCCCTTGCTGGCCCGCACGCTCCAGCACGTGGAGGACATGAGCTTCGACACCCTGGCCGCCGGTGTGCCGTGGGGCGAGTTCGAGACCTTTCCCCAGTATCTCGACGCGGTCGAGGCGCGGGGCACCGCCCTCAACTTCGGGTGCTACGTCGGGCACACCGCAGTGCGGCTCTACGTGATGGGCGAGGACGCCTACGAGCGCCCGGCGACCGAGGACGAGATCGCTGTCATGCAGGCCGTGGTGGCCGACGCCATGGCGGGCGGCGCCGCGGGCTTCGCGTCCAGCGCGTCGCCGACGCACAACGGTGACAGCGGCCGGCCCGTCCCCTCGAGGGTGGCCGACCTGGCCGAGCTGCGCGCCCTGCTCGAACCGCTCAAGCAGTGCGGGCGCGGGGTGGTGGCGCTGCTGCCGGGCGGCGTCTTCCCCAACCAGGAAGTCTTCCGGCTCCAGCGCGAGGTGGGGCGGCCCTTCACCTGGACGGCGCTGCTCACGGTGAAGGGCTACCCGTACCACGAGAAGGTCGTGGCGGAGCACGACGCCGCCTGGGCGGACGGCGTCGAGGTGTGGCCGCAGGTGTCGTGCCGCCCCCTGGTCTTCCAGATGAACCTGTCCGAGCCCTTCACCCTCAACATGCGACCCACGTTCGCCGCGTTGATGGGCAAGTCGAAGGAGGAGCGCGTCGCCGCCTACCGCGACCCGTCGTGGCGGGCGACGGCCTGGGACGACGTCAGCGGCAAGGCCGGCGGCTTCCCCCTCAATTGGGCGGCCATTTCGGTGGCCGAATCTCGCACCCACCCCGAGCTGGCTGACCACCCGGTGGCGGTGCTGGCCGAGGAGCGGGGCTGCACTCCGCTCGACGTCATGCTCGACGTGTCGCTCGACGACGACCTCGAGGCGCGATTCTGGTCGGTGCTCGCCAACGACGACCCCGACGCCATCGCCTGGCTGCTGCCCCGTGACAACGTGCTGTTGGGCCTGGCCGATTCCGGGGCGCACGTCTCGCAGCTCTGCGACGCCTGCTTCTCGACCGACCTCCTCGGCAACTGGGTCCGCGAGCGCGGCGTCATGCCGCTCGAGCGCGCCATCCACAAGCTGACGGGCGAGCCCGCCCGCGTCTTCGGCCTGGCCGACCGGGGGACGGTCGAGGTGGGCAAGGCCGCCGACCTGTGCGTCTTCGACCCCGACACGGTGGGCCCCGGACCCCTGCGCCGCGTGCGCGACTTCCCCGCCGACGGCGAGCGTCTCACCGCGGACGCGCCGGTGGGGATGACACACACGATGGTGAACGGTGTGCCCATCCGGGTCGACGGTGCCCCCGCCGAGGAAGGTCTGGCGGAGCGGCCCGGCGTTGTCCTGCGCAGCTGAGGCCGAGGGGACGCCGCATCGCGCGTCCGGCGGGCGCCGTCAGGTGACGTCGCGGCGGAAGGTGGTGAAGTAGCCGAGGGTCAGCGGCCCCAGGCCCCAGGCCAGCAGCACCAGGCCGCCCTGCCACCAGGTCAGGAGGCGGAACGCGTTGGCACCGTTGCCACCGCCACCGCCACCGCCGAAGCCCCGTGCGATGTCGCCAGCCAGCGCGGCACCGGCCCCGTTGGGGAGCCAGTTCAGGTCGTAGTGGAAGATGGCCTTGGCCAGCGCGATGAGGATGCCCTCCAGAATCAGGGTCCCGCCGATGGTGAGGAGGATGGCGGCCACCTGGTTCTTGACCAGGGTCCCGAAGCCCAGGCCGAAGAGGCCGAGCAGGACGGCCGACGCCAGCAGCCCGGGGATCACCGCGCCGATCTGATCCGTCACCTGGGAGGTGACACCACCGAGGGCAGCGTTCCAGGGCAGCGCCACGGCGGCCACGGCCACCAGCCCCAGGAGCGCGATGAAGATAGACCACAGCGCGGTGGCGATGACCTTGGACAGCAGGACCCGGCTGCGCACCGGGACCAGGACGAATGAGGTCGTGATGGTCTTCTGGCGGTATTCGCTGGTGATGCACAGCACGCCGAGGATCGGCGCCAGGATCTCTATGCCGAAGTAGCCCGAGCCGAGAAGGCGACGGCGCTGGCTGAGTGACGAGACGAAATAGAACGTGTGGCCCGGGAAGCCGCCGGCGGACGCCAGCACGATCAGGATGCCCAGGACCGTGAGCGGGAACGCCAGGGCGAACGTGACCCACACACCGGGCATGGTGCGGATCTTGAGGAGCTCGGCCCGCAGGGCGTTGATCATGTCGGTGGCGCCGGCGCCGGCGCCGGCGGCGTCGGTGGCGGTGGCGGTGGCGGTGGCGGAGATGGGGACTGGGACGGGGCGACCACGTCGCCGAAGCCGAGCCCGGCGGTGAGCGAGAGGAAGACGGACTCGAGGTCGCCGCCCTCCTGAATGAGCTCATATAGGACGATCTGGTTCGAGGCCAGCAGCGGTCCGACCTGCTCGGGCGTGACGCCGTCCATGGCGACTTCGTCGTGGTTGAGCCGGCGGAAGGCGACCCCCGCCTGGGTGAGGACGCCGGCCAGGCGGTCGGCCTCGGGGGTGCGGGCCCGCATCACCATGCCCGTGATGCCGGCCGTGATCTCGGCGAGCGTGCCCTGCGCCTTCAGCTGCCCGAACGACACGATGACCGCGTTGTCGATGGTCTGGGCCATCTCGGAGAGGAGGTGGGAGGAGACGAGCACGGTGCGGCCCTCCCCGGCCATGTAGCGCATGAAGTCGCGCAGCCAGGCGATGCCCTGCGGGTCGAGCCCGTTCGACGGCTCGTCGAGGATGAGGACGTCGGGGTCGCCGATGAGGGCCGTGGCCAGCTCCAGACGCTGGCGCATGCCCATTGAGAAGCCGCCGATCTTGCGCTTGGCGTCGCCCGACAACCCGACCAGCCCGAGGACCTCGTCGACACGCTTCTCGTCGTGGCCGCCGGCGCGAGCGGCAATGCGCAGGTGCGTCCGGGCGCGGCGCGCCGGGTGGAAGCTCGTCGCTTCGAGGACGGCGCCGACACTCGACGTCGGGTTCGCCAGGTCCTGGTAGCTGCTTCCGGCGATGGTCGCCGTGCCCGCGGAGGGGTGCACGAGGCCGAGGAGCATGCGCAGCGTCGTCGTCTTGCCCGAGCCGTTGGGCCCCAGGAAGCCGGTGACGCGCCCGGGCTCGACGGTGAACGACAGGTCGTCGACGGCCAGCACCGGCCCGAAGTGCTTGGAGAGTCCCCGGATCTCGATGGGCAGCCCGCGGGTGGTGGCGCCGGCGGTCATCGGGGCGACCCTAGCGCGGGCGTTCTCCCCGGTTGGGTCAACGGGGGCCCGCGATGGGCCGTCGGAAGGTCCAGGTCAGACCGGTGTGCGCTCGACGAGCTGATCGGGCAACAGGAGGCGCACCGACACGGCCAGCTCGTCGTACACCCGCGCCATGGTGGACCAGCCGTTGACCCAGCCCACCAGCGCGGAATACCAGACATGGCCGATCATGCGGGCCCGGTCGGCGAAGTCGGGGACGTCGCGTTCGCCCATGGCCCGCGAAATGATCCCTTCCATCAGCAATGTGATCTGCTGCTGGCAGCCCACCGCCGCCGGGTCCGGCGACGACAGCGAGGTGAACACGGCGGTGACAAGCTTGGGCTGGCGGCCCATGGCGCGCAGCGCGCGGTCCAACACGTCGAGGACGCGGTCGGCCGGGTGCTCCCCGCGCGGCGGGTGCTGCCCGATGCGCGTGTCGAGCAGCTCGACCCAGTGCACGAGCGTGGCCGCCAGGAGGTGGTCCTTGCTCGTGAAGTAGCGGTACACCGTGCCCATGGCGACGTCCGCCCGGGCGGCGACGTCGCGCATCTGCACCGCCTCGTAGCCCCCCTCGAGCCCCAACGCCATGGCCGCGTCGATCACGCGCTGGCGCCTGGCCTGCTGCGCGCGGGTGAGCGGGCGGGTCAGCGTCTGCTCCATGCCGACAGCGTATCCGCACCGCCACCTGGGTCTTCGGGGGCGGGGCCGGTACGCTGGGCCGCCATGTCAGGAGGAAGCCCCGGGCCTGAGGCCACCGTCGTCGACCTCGAGGCCTACGCAGAGCAGGTGGCCACGACCGATGGCAGGGTGCCGGGGGAGCGGGGTCGCCAGACCCGCCAGCGCCTGCTCGACGCCACGGTCGAGCTCCTGGCCACGACGCCCTGGCGGTCCGTCAAGGTCACCGACATCGCCCGCCAGGCCCAGACCTCGCCGGCGACCTTCTATCAGTACTTCGCCAACGTGGAGCAGGCCATTCAGGTGCTGGCCGAGGGCATGGTCGACCAGGCGGGCCAGCTGGCCGACCTGGTCGACGGGGACTGGTCCGAGCAGGCGAGCTGGGACACCGCGCTGGCGGTGACGGAGGGCTTCCTCGGCTACTGGGAGGACAACCGCGCCGTATTCCGGGTGGTCGACCTGGCGACCGAGGAGGGCGAGGGGCAGCTGCGGGGCATCCGGGTGCGGGCGCTCAACGCGGTGACCGTGGCGCTGGCGCAGGTGATCGCCACCGCCTCACCGTCGCCCGAGGGAGGGCAGGCCGGGGCCACCTGCTCACCGGCGGGCGTCGACCCGATGGCCGTGGCGGGCACGCTGGTCGCCATGTTCGCCAGCGTGTCGGCCCACCGCTACGGCTTCGAGTTCTGGGGGATCCGCACGCGTCACCTCATCGACACCCAGGCGCGGACGCTGCACTGGGCCGTGACCGGGCGGGAGGCGCCGCCGGCCGAGATCCCCTCGCGCGAGCGCACCAGGCCCCGCACCGGCCCGGTGCTGGGTGGCGCCACGGCGCGCCGCAACAGCAGCGGCAGCGGCTGACCGCCAACCGCCAACCGCCAGACCGCCAACCGCCAACCCAGAAGCGGGCCTATTTGAGCGCGATCGGGTTGAGGGGCGTGCCGACCCCATGGGTCAGGGGCAGCGGGGTGGCGTCGAGCAGGAAGCTGTAGCGCCCGTCGGCGGCGCAGTCCTCGGCGAGCGCGTCGAGGACCCAATTCTGTCCCTGGGTCAGGCCCATCTCCACCAGGTGGAGCAGGTGGACCGGCAGGTAGACGTCCTCGTACTGGCACGGGAAGACCTCAAAGGGGAGGGTGTCGGTCGCCACCGCGGCGACGTCGTGCGAGTGGAACCATTCGGCGGTGTCGATCGTCAGCCCGGGGGACGGGTAGGTGTAGGCCACGAGGTCGCGCTGGCCGGCGCGGAGATGCACCATCTGGCCCGTGCGCACCAGCACGATGTCGCCCGGCTCGAGCACGACATCGGCCAACCTGAGGGCGGCGTCGAGGTCGTCCGGCATGATCGCGTAGCCCGGCTCGAGGACGTCGCGCCCCAACGCACGGGCCACGTCGAGCAGGACGCCACGGCTCACGACGGTGCCCAACCGGTGGATGCCGCAGCGGGTGGCGCCGTCCTCGGCGGTGATGCTGGTGGCTGGATACCCGTTATAGATGACGCCGCCGTAGGTGGCGTGGGCCAGGGCGTCCCAGTGGGTGGCGGACTGGGTGCCCATCGTGAGGACATCCTCACTGGAGCAGATCCAATCGGGGTCGGGACTGAGCGGCAGGTTCGTCTGGACCATGGTGCGGCTGGGGTTGACCTTGCCCTCGATGAACCCGGCCTGGATCCCCTCGGCCGCCGACAGCGCCAGCCCCAGGGCGAACGCCCGGCCCGACACGACCGCGGCGGCACCCCGGCGCCGGGCGGCCTCGTCGATCAGGTTGAGGGTGCCGATTTCGTCGTCGGGGCCCCACCGCCCCCAGTTGCGCACCCGGGCGGCCATGTCGGAGTACACGGCGGGCACGTCGGGCACGGGCACGCGCGCACCTTACCGCCGGGCCGGTTGTCCCCCGACCGGGTGGGGGGCGATACTGAGGATGCGAAGCAGTTCGCCGCAACCTCAGGGAGGGATTGCCAATGACCACGACGCGCGCCGCGGTGTGTACCGGGCTGAACGAGCCCTGGAAGACCGAAGAGATCGAGATCGACCCCCCGGGCAACCGCGAGGTGCGGGTGAAGATGGTCTGGGCCGGCCTCTGCCACTCGGACGAGCACCTGCGCTCGGGCGACATCAGCCAGACGCCCGAGGTGCTCGAGATGATGGGCGTGAAGTCCATGTTCCCGGTGGTCGGCGGACACGAGGGCGCCGGCATCGTCACCGAGGTCGGGACCAATGTGACGCAGGTTTCCGAGGGTGACCACGTCGCTGTTTCTTTCATACCCTCTTGTGGGACGTGTCACTGGTGTGCCTCCGGACGGCAGAACCTTTGCGATCTCGGGATGATGACGCTGGCGGGCGGCATGATCAGCGACGGCACCTACCGCTACCACCTCGGTGGCGAGAACCTCAACCGCATGGCCCAGCTCGGCACGTTCGCCGACGAGATGGTCGTGCACGAGAACTCGCTGGTGCGCATCAACCCATGGGACAACATGAAGGCGGCCGCGCTCATCAGCTGCGGTATCTCCACGGGCTTCGGCTCCGCCGTGGACCGGGCCAAGGTCAAGCCCGGCGAGACGGTGGTGGTCGCCGGTTGCGGTGGCGTCGGATCGGGCGCCGTCCAGGGCGCTCGCATCGCCGGGGCGCGCAACATCATTGCGGTCGACCCTGTCCCGTTCAAGCTCGAGAAGGCCATGGAGTACGGCGCCACGCACACGGCGCCGTCGCTGCTCGACGCCCAGCTGATGTTGCCCGAGCTGACCATGGGCCGCAACGCCGACGTGGTGATCCTGACGCCGAGCGTGCTGCACGGCGACCTGATCGCCGCGGCCTGCGCCTGTGGTTCCAAGGACGCCCGCGTCGTCGTGACGGCGATCGCGCCCTTCGACCAGATGGACGTCAAGCTCAACTTGTTCAGCCTGGCCATGTTCAACCAGGCCATCCTCGGCACCGTCTTCGGGTCACAGAGCCCGCGGGTGCAGGTGCCGAATCTTCTGAACCTCTACGAGAAGGGCGCGCTGATGATCGACGAGATCATCACGCAGGAGTACACGCTCGACCAGGTGCAGCAGGGCTACGAGGACCAGGCCGCCGGCACCATCGTGCGCGGCGTCGTCAAGTTCGACAGCTGACAGACCCGAGCGCCCACTGAGCAGCGCTGCGGCAGCGCCGCGGCAGCCTCAGCGGCAGCCGCTGCATGAGCCGCCGCGGTCTCAGCCGAGGTGTCGGCTGAACCCTTCGGGGATCACCAGGTCGCCGGGGTTCAGCTCGGCGACAGACGCATGCCCGAGCCCGAGGAGCGCGGACTCCATTCCGCTGCGCATGATGTCGAGCACGTTCTCAACCCCGGCCTGTCCGTTGGCCGCCAGGCCCCACAGCGAGGCGCGGCCGATCATGACGGCCTTCGCCCCCAGCGCCAGCGCCTTGACCGCGTCGCCACCCCGCCGGATGCCTCCGTCGAGGAGGACGTCGATCTGGTCACCCACGGCAGCGGCGACCGCAGGGAGGACGCGGATGGTGGCGGGGGTCCCATCGAGGTTGTTGCCCCCGTGGTTCGACACCGAGATGGCGCTGACGCCGGCGTCCACGGCCCTCTTTGCGTCGTCCACCCGGCCGACACCCTTCAGCATGAACGGCCCGCCCCATTGTTCGCGTAGCCAGGCCACGTCGTCCCAGCTCGGTGGCGGCGTGCCCATCCACTCCCCGTAGGCGCCGAAGAACGTCGGGCCCGTCTGGCCCTTGGGGACCATGTTCGGCGTGGTCAGGTCGGGCCACTTGCCGGTGCGGGCGAAGGAGAGGAGCCAGCGCGGGTGGGCCAGGGCCTCGGGGGCGAAGCGCACCATGGCGCGCAGGTCCATTTTCTCGGGGATGGTGGGGCTGCCCCAGTCGCGCCCGTGCGAGAAGGACCAGTCCAGTGTCGCGATGAGGCCGACCGCGCCGGCGGCCCGGGCCCGCTCGACCCGCGCCGCGATCTGGTCCCGCGTGCCGATCCAGTAGATCTGGAAGAAGGTCTGGGGGTTGGCCGCCACGACATCCTCGACCGGCATGGAGGCGAACGAACTGAGGCCCATGGCGGTGCCACGGGCGGCCGCGGCCGCGGCCATGGCGACCTCACCTGCGGGGTGGACGGCCTGGACGCCGGTCGGCGAGATGAGGACCGGGAAGGAGATCTCCTGGCCCATGACCTTGGTGGCCAGGTCCCGGCTGGGGGCGAGTCCGGCCACATGGGGGGCGAAGCCCAATTCGGAGTACGCGGTGATGTTGTCCTCGAGCGTGAGACCGCGCTCGGAGCCGGCAATCAGTGCGCCGTAGACCGACTTGGGCAGGCGCTTCTCGGCCCGCCGCTGGGCCTCGGCCACCGTCTCGAACCACTTGTTTGCCATGGCGAACCTCTCGTGCTGCCGACTCGTCCCCGCGCCCACCGAGGCGCAACGTGGACCGAGAGACTCTACGCGCCAACGTGTGCGGGCCCCACCCGGGCGCTCCAGCGTCGGCTCGGGCCTAGGGTCGGCGCCATGGACCCGAGCGCCACTACCACGGGTCACGCCCGAGCGCACACCCCGGGCACTCGGCGCCCGGTCGGCCCAGGGTCGGCGCTCACGCCCGAGCCCACTTCCCTCACGCCCGAACAGAAGGCCAAGCGGGCCTCGAGCTTCGGCTCCGCCGCCGAGCAGTACGAGCGGTACCGGCCGGGCCCGCCGGCCGACGTAGTGGAGTGGATCCTGCCGGCGCACGTGCGCACCGTCGTCGACCTGGGAGCGGGCACCGGGGCGCTGTCGCGGCTGCTGGTCGAGCGGGCCGAGGAGGTCGTCGCGGTGGAGCCCGACGACCGTATGCGGGCGGTGCTCACCGAGTCGCAGCCCGGCGTCCGCGCCGTCGCCGGTCGTGGCGAGGCGATCCCGCTGCCCGACGCCACCGTGGACGCCGTCGTGGCGTCGTCCTCGTGGCACTGGATGGACCCCCTCCCCACCCTGCTCGAGGCCGGCCGTGTCCTCGTTCCCGGCGGCACGTTGGCCGCCGTCTGGTCGGGGCCCGACCCCGATGCCGGCCTCATCGCCCAGGCGCGGGCGCTCCTCGGCGGCGACGGCTCCCCGGACCTGGCGGCCATCGACGACCAGAGCCAGGCTGAGCTGTCGACGGCACTGAACGACCGCAACGCGCTCGTCCAGGCACTCGAGATCCCACCGGGGGTTCCCTTCGATCAGCCCGAGCAGGCCGTGTTCACGTGGGACGTCGCGCTCAACGCCGACGAGCTCATCGGGCTGCTCGGCACTTTCAGTTGGGTCATCCTCATGGAGGACGAGGCCCGAGCACGGCTCTTCGAGACGGCGCGGCGGGTCCTGTGCGACGCGCTCGGCGTGTCCGGCGACGTGACCGTCGACATCGGGTACCGGGCCGAGGCCTTCAAGGCGCGCCGCCACGACTGACACCTGTTCCTACGATTGACTCGTGGCGATTGCGCTCCGGCCGGCAACGGCGGACGACATTCAGGAGGTATTGACGTTCTGGAGGGAGGCCGCGGAGCCGACGTCCACAGACTCGGCTGAGGCGCTCGCCGGCCTGTTGCGCCGTGATTCGGGTGCGCTGATCGTCGCCGAGGAGGACGGCCACGTGGTGGGATCGGTCATCGCCGCGTGGGACGGCTGGCGCGGCTCGGTCTACCGACTGGCGGTGGGGCCGGGACACCGCCGCCGTGGGCTCGGCCGGTTGCTCCTGCAGGCGGCGGAGGACCGCTTGCGTGCGGTCGGAGCGCGGCGCCTGCACGCGATCGTCGTCGGAGCCAACGACAACGCCGTGGCGTTCTGGACGGCGACGTCGTGGGAGCACCAGGACGGACAGCTCAGGTTCGCCCTGGGATAGCCGGGCGGCCATCCCGTCGATCAGCCCGACGCCGCGGCTGTGCAACCCGATGACGGCCGGTGGTTCAGCCTCCCTCCGCCGTTGGCTGCAACGAGTCGCGCAGCGCAGGCGATGACCAGACGCGAGAGCGCCATGCGATGCGGGGGATGAGCGGCACGAGCGTCCGCTCCCGTGCGCATCCGACCCAGACCCCGGTGCCGTAGGCAACGTCGTCGGCCACGTGGACGGCGACGGCGCGGACCGGATCGAGCTCCTGGCGGTCGGCGGCCCATTCGTCGAGCGCGGGGACGACCAGGGCCAGCGCCGACACGGTGCGGGTGCGGCGGAAGGCCAGCCCGAGCACGAGCGCGGGCGACCAGGCCCGGGTCAGCGCAGCGAGCGTCGGCAGGGCGGCGCGCGCCGTCCCGCCGCCCGCGATGTGCGCGGCCACGCCGACCGGGTCCCGCACCAGCCCGCGCAGGCGGTGGGCCAGGATGGCGATGGACGCCGACAACGCGGTCAGTGCGAGCACGGGCCGTCGCCGCAGCAGCAGACTCCAGACAGCCAGCGACCAGCCCGACACCTGCGCCGGCGCCAGCGCGGCGCCGTGGCGGCGGGCGAGCGGGCCGGCGGTCGTCCCGTAGAAGGCCCGCCGCGACAGGAACTCTCCCAGCGTGGCCGGGCCATCGTGAGCGACCGTGCTCGACGGGACGTAGCGCACGTCCCAGCCGGCCTCACCCAGCCTCCAGACCAGGTCGACGTCCTCGCCGCCGCGCAGCGCAGGGTCGAAGAGCTCCGGGCCCGCTGCCAGGCCGGCGCGGACGACGAGGGCCGCGCTGGGCACGAACGAAATGCGGCTCCCGGCGCACACGGGGCCTTCTCGGTCGCCCCGGTCGAGCGACCCCCGCCTCGACTCGTAACGGCGTGGCGCACCGGCGCGCACGATGCGCGGCGCCACGGCCGCCACCAACGGGTCGTCGAAGTGGCCCAGCAGCGGCTCGAGCCATCCTGCGGGGGGCACGCAGTCGGAGTCCACGAAGGCGACGAGTGCGGTCTCGACCGCGGCCAATCCGGCGTTGCGCGCGCCCGCAGGGCCGACGTTGGCGGGCAGCCCGACGAAGGCTGCGCCCCACCGCTCGGCCACCTCCTTGATGGCGCCCGCGTCGACCGACGCGTCGTCCACCACGATGCAGGCCAGGCCTTGCCGCGACACCGCATGCAGCAGGCGGTCGAGTTGTGCGGGCCGGTCGCGCACCGGCACGACGACCGTCACGTCGTCGGTCCCCAGGGTGCCGCCGGGTGGATGAGGGCAGAAGGCGCCGGCGGACACCAGACGTCGCGCCAGCAGCCCCGCCGGCCGGCGCGGCCCCACGACGGCGCCGTGTCGCCAGCGCGCCACAAGCTCCCGGGCCCGCTCGGTGATCCGGAAGAGCCGCAGCGGGCTGCCGCCCAGCAGCACGGTCCCGCCGTCGAACTCCTGCGTCGACGCGTCCTCGGTCAGGGTGAAGGAGCCGGGCAGCGGCGTGGTGGTGCGGGAGGGCGCGGGCCGCAGCGGTGAGGGCGTGGGTGCTCTGAGCTGGGCCACTGCTCAATCTTGGCAGTCCGGGACCGGGGATAGGCTGGCCGTGTGCCCAGAGGAGGTCGGGATGCTGGCTGAGGACCAAGACACCGAGGACGTCGACGAGTTGACCGACGAGGATGCCGTGGACGAGCTCCTGGTCGAAGAGGTCTCCATCGACGGGATGTGCGGCGTCTATTGAGCGTGACCGAGGCGCGGCCCGCGGGGGCCGCGTTCGCACTCGAGCGGGCGTGGCAGCTCAACCCCCAGGTCGCGCTGCGCGACGAGTCGTTCGGTGCCTTGGCGTATCACTACGGCAACCGCCGGCTCGTCTTCCTCAAATCCCGCCTGCTCGTCGAGCTGGTGTCGTCGCTGCGGGACTACCCCAGCGCGGCCGCGGCCGTCGCCGCGCTCGTGCCCGAAGGCCAACAGCCCTCCTACCGGCGGGCCCTGGCCCGACTGGCCGCCTCGGAGGTGATCGATGCCCGATGACCCGGGGCAAGCGGTGCAGGCGCCGTTGCCGCTGAAGGAGCAGTTCAGCCGTGGCCTCGATGCACCCATCTGTCTCACCTGGGAGCTGACCTACGCCTGCAATCTCGCCTGCGTGCACTGCCTCAGCTCATCGGGCCGGCGCGACCCGGGCGAGCTCACGCCGGCCGAGGCCCGCGGCATCGTCGACGACATGGCCGATCTGAAGGTCTTCTATGTGAACATCGGCGGGGGCGAGCCCATGCTGCGGCCCGACTTCTTGGACCTCGTGACCTACGCCGTCGATCGCCGGGTCGGCGTGAAGTTCTCCACCAACGGGACCCGGCTCACGGCCGAGCGGGCCCGGCAGCTGACGGCGCTCGATTACCTCGACGTGCAGATCAGCATCGACGGTGCCACCGCCGCCTCCAACGACGCCCTCCGTGGCGAGGGGTCGTTCGCCGCCGCCCGCACCGCCATGGACAACCTGGCCGCCGCCGGCTTCGGCCCCTTCAAAGTCAGCGTGGTCGTCACCCGGCAGAACGTCGAGGAGCTGGACGCGCTGGCCGCCATCGCCGACTCCTACGGCGCCCAGCTGCGCCTGACCCGCCTGCGCCCCTCCGGCCGGGCCGTCGACACCTGGGACGCGCTGCACCCCACGGCGGATCAGCAACGCACGCTCTACCACTGGCTGCTCGAACGCCCCGGCGTGTTGACCGGCGACTCCTTCTTCCACCTCTCGGCCCTGGGGGAGCCGCTCGACGGCCTGAACCTCTGCGGGGCGGGGCGCGTCGTCTGCCTCATCGATCCGGTGGGCGACGTCTACGCCTGCCCCTTCGTCATCGACCGGCAGTTCCTGGCAGGCAACGTGCGCGACCCCGGGGGCTTTCCGTCGGTGTGGCGTGACTCGGCGCTGTTCACCTCGCTGCGCGAGCCGCAGAGCGCGGGAGCCTGCGCGTCCTGTGGGTCCTTCGACGCCTGCCGCGGCGGCTGCATGGCGGCCAAGTTCTTCACCGGGCTGCCGCTCGACGGCCCGGACCCCGAGTGCGTGTACGGGCACGGCGAGGCGGCGCTGGCAGCACTCGAGGGGCGACCGCAGTCGGTGGTGGGCCACTCGAAGGTCGGGCGGGACGGGACGCCGCTGCCAGTGCCCATGCCCGTCCGGATGCCCGTCCGCGTCAGCTTCCGCTCGCCGGCGCGCGCCTGAGGGTGGATCTCGCCGGCGCCACCTGGCTCCAGGTGGAGGCGACCGGGGCGCGCTCGGTCCTGGCTGTCCCGCTCGGCTCGCTCGAGCAGCACGGGCCCCACCTGCCGCTCGACACCGACACCCGCATCGCCGGCGCGATCGCAACCGGGTTGGCGGCCCGGAGCGCGGGCGGCGCGGTGTCGGTGGCGCCGGCCGTGGCCTACGGCGCCAGCGGCGAACACGCCGCCTTTCCCGGCACGCTGCTCATCGGCCATGCGGTGCTGGCCGACCTCCTCGTCGAGCTCGTGCGTTCCGCCCGCGGTTCCTTTGCCGGGGTGGTGTTCGTCAACGCGCACGGCGGCAACGAGGACGCGCTGGTCGCCGTCGAGCGGTGCGCCGCGGCCGAAGGCGACGACGTGCTGGTCTGGCGGGCCGTGACGCCGGGCGGGGATGCGCACGCCGGACGGACCGAGACGTCGATGCTGCTGGCCATCGACCCTGCCGCGGTGCGGCTCCAACTGGCCGAGCCCGGCCGCACCGAACCGATCGCCACGCTGCTGCCCCGGCTGCGCGCCGAGGGGGTGCGACCGGTATCGTCCAACGGCGTGCTGGGCGATCCCACGGGGGCGAGCGTCGAGGAGGGCCGCGCCCTGCTCGAAGGCCTGGTGGGTGACCTGGCCGCGGCCGTGTCGGCCCGCTGGTCGCCCTCGTGAGCCCCGTCGCGTTGGTCACCGGTGCCGGGCGTGGCATGGGCGCCGCGACCGTGGACGCGCTGGCGGCGGCCGGTTGGCAGGTGGTCGCCGTGGACCGCTCCGCCGACGAGCCCGCCCTCGACTACCCCCTCTCCACCAAGGCCGACCTGCAGGAGGTGGCCGACCGTCACGGCAGCGCCGTGCGCGCGGTGGTGGGGGACGTGCGCAGCGCGTCGGACATGCTCGCCGCCGTGGACGAGGCGGTCACGCACTTCGGAGGCCTGCAGGCGGCCGTCGCCGCGGCCGGCGTGATCAGCGGTGGCCCGGCGGCGTGGGAGATCCCCGATGCCCAGTGGGACGTCCAGTTCGATGTGAACGTCAACGGCGTGCGGCGCCTGGCGGCCGCCGCGGTGCCGGCGCTGCTCGACGGGGCCAAGCCGCGCCAGGGACGCGTGGTGGCCGTGTCGTCGACCGCCGGGGTGCTCGGGCTGCCACGCCTGAGCGCCTACAGCGCGTCGAAGCACGCGGTCATCGGCTTCACCCGTTCCCTGGCGGCCGACCTGGCCGGCAGCGGCATCACCGCCAACGTCGTGTGCCCGGGCTCGACCAGGGGGCCGATGCTCGACGCGTCGGCCGCCGTCTACGGTCTGCCCTCGCCGGACGAGTTCGCCGGCCACCACTTGGTGCAGCGCCTGCTCGAGCCGGCGGAGCCGGCCGCGTTGATCGCCTGGTTGTGTAGCCCCGCTTCGTCGGGCCTGACCGGTGCGGTCCTCCCGGTCGACGGCGGCATGACCGCTTCGTAACGATCGACAGGAGGATCCCCATGGCCGAGTGCACCCATCTGGACCAGATGGCCGAGGTGGAGCCGCAGACGCCCGCCGGCTGCGGCGAGTGCATGAAGATCGGCGGCACCTGGGTGCACCTGCGCCTATGCCTGTCCTGCGGCGAGGTCAACTGCTGCGACTCCTCGCCCCACAAGCACGCCACGAGCCACTTCCACGCGTCGGGCCACCCGCTGGTGCAGTCCTTCCAGCCCGGCGAGGACTGGGTCTGGTGCTACGTCGACGAGGTCGCCATGGAGCCCGGCTAAAGGCTCTGCCCGTAGGTCGTGTCTCGCCGGTCGGAGCGGCGGGCGCCGACCGCGTCGACCGCCCGCCGGAGGTCGGCCACCAGCAGAGGCACGGTGGCCGCGCTGCCGGCGTGCACCGTTGCGTGGAGCGAATCCGGACGGTTCTGGCGGTCGAGATACCAGCCCTCCGCCGCCAGGTGCTCGCCCACGGCGAAGATGTCGAGCGCGTCGGGGTCGACCGCACCGAACGCCAGCACGGTGGCCGGCGGGTCGCCCCGCACCTCGAGGCCATATATGGACTCGATACCGGCCCGCAGCTTCCGGGCCGCGTCGTGCGCGGTGCGCGTGAGCTCGACGTAGCCGTCACGGCCGATGTGCATCAGGGCGGCCCAGGCTGCAGCGACGGGTCCGGCCGGTCGGGTGCCTGCCATGGCCGTCGAAGCGTAGAAGCCGCCCAACCAGTCGGAGGTCACGAACAGCTGCTTGCGGGCCAGCTCGTGGGTGCGGTACAGGATCACCGAGACGCCCTTGGACGCGTAGCCGTACTTGTGCACGTCGGCGGACATGGACGTCACGCCCGGCAGGCGGAAGTCGAAGGGCTCGTTCAGGCGGCCGAGCTCGGCCAGGAAGGGGAGCAGGAAGCCGCCCATACAGGCGTCGACATGGCACAGGATGTCGCGCTCGAGCGCCAGGGCGGCGATGTCGGCGATGGGGTCGAGCACGCCCTGTGGGTAGGTCGGGGCCGAGCCCACCACCATGATCGTCTGGTCGGTGCAGGCGTCGGCCAGAGCCTCGGCCCGGACGCGGAAGTCCGTGTCCACGGGCACGCGCACCAAGTCGACGTCGAAGTAGTCGGCGGCCTTCGTGAACGCGGCGTGGGCGCTCTCGGCCGCCACCACCTGCGGGCGGGCCAGGCCCCGGTCCCGGCCGACGTCACGGGCCGTCTTCACGGCCTGCAGCAGGCTCTCGGTGCCACCCGAGGTGAGATAGCCCGCCACTGCGCCGCCGGCGGCGGGGTCGTCGGCACCGAGCAGCGACGCGGTGTTCGAGACGATGTCGTGCTGCATGACCCCGATGCTCGGGAAGGCCAGGACGTTGAGGCCGTTCTCGGCGCTGTAGAGCGCCAGCGCATCGGAGAGGAGCTCGTGGACGTCGTCGCCGGCCGAGTAGACGAGGCTGAAGACCCGCCCGCCCCGCCAGTCCTGGTCGTCCTGCTTCATGGTGATCAGCCGCTGCATGACCTGGTCGCGGGGGAGGCCCTGCGCAGGCATCGGCGTGTGGGGGAACGTCGCCATCCACTGTTCTTACCCCACGGGCGCTCGCAGCTCTACGGGCCCCGCGCACCCGGAGCGTACGGTGCTCCCATGACAGATCAGGCTCACCACGGCGACCTAGAACGACGCGACTTCGTTGCAGCGCTGGACAAGCATCGGAAGTTCCTGGTGCGGACCGTGCGCGACCTCTCGGAGGAACAGATCCGGCTGCGCCCCACGGCCAGCGCGCTCTGCCTCGGGGGCGTCATCAAGCACGTGACGGTGGTCGAGCAGAACTGGTCCCGGTTCATCACCGAAGGCAGCTCGGCCATGGGCGGCGCCGATGCGGGCAATTACGCCCGTCACGCCGACACCTTCGCGGTGGCGGACGGCGTCACGAAGGAGGCCCTGCTCGAGCGCTACGACGAGACGGCCCGGACGACCGATGACCTCATCATGACCTTGCCGTCGCTCGACCTCGCACACCCGCTCCCCGACGCACCTTGGTTCGAGCCGGGTGCGTCGTGGTCGGCCCGGCGCGTGCTCCTCCACGTCATCGCCGAAACAGCACAGCACGCCGGCCACGCCGACATCATCCGGGAGACGATCGACGGCGCCAGGTCGATGGGCTGAACGACCTCGTCGCTACGAGCTCCAGATGATGGCCTGGGGCTCGGTGTAAGCCAGCAGCCCGTAGTCGCCGCCGTCACGGCCGATGCCCGACATCTTGAAGCCGCCGAACGGCGCGTCGTGGTTGCGCTGCGCGGTGTTGACGCCCACGTGCCCGGCCTGCAGTCGCTTGGCCACGCGCAGCGCACGGGCGCCGTCCTTGGAGAAGACGTAGTCGTAGAGCCCGAACTCCGTGTCGTTGGCGATGGCGATGCCCTCCTCCTCGTCGTCGAAGGGGATCATGGTGATGACCGGGCCGAAGATCTCCTCGCGCGCCACCCGCATGGTGTTGTCGCCGGTGATGAGCGTGGGCGCCACGTAGAAGCCGGTCGGCAGGTCGGCCGGGCGCTCGCCGCCGATGACGATCTCGCCGCCGTCCTCGAGGGCCGTCTGGATGTGCGCCTCGATCCGTCCCCGCTGCGCCGCCGAGATCACGGGCCCGATGATTGTGGCCGTGTCGGTCGGGTCGCCGACCTTGAGGTAGCCCGCCATCTGCACCAGCCCGTCGCGCACCTGATCGAACAGGCTGCGGTGCACCACGGCGCGCGTCGGCGCCGTGCAGATCTGCCCGGAGTGGAACGACCAGGTGGAGCCGATGCAGCCGATCGCCCCCTTCACATCCGCGTCTTCGAAGACGATGCAGGCGCCCTTGCCGCCGAGCTCGAGCAGCGTGCGCTTCATGGTGCGGGCCGCCTGCTCGCCGATCTTCACGCCGACCTGGGTCGAGCCCGTGAAGCTGACGCAGTCCACCTCGTCGGAATCGACCAGGGCGGCGGAGGAGGCCGGACCGTTGCCGTTGACGAGGTTCACGACCCCCGGCGGGAAGCCGACGTCGTTCAATATGCGGACGAGCTCCACAATCGCCAGCGGGTCCTGCGGCGCCGGCTTGACCACGACTGTGTTGCCGGCGGCCAGCGCCGGTGCCACCTTGCCGGCCATGTTGACCATCGGGAAGTTGTAGGAGGTGATGCAGGCCACCACGCCGAGCGGCTGGCGGTTGACCATGCCACCGATGATCCCGCCCGGTGCCAGCGGTGTGGCTTGCGCGGGCTGGGGGAGCAGTGGGGTCTGCATGACCGCGCGCGGGTCGCGGGCGTAGCGCTCGAAGCGGTCGGCGGCGACGGGCACCTGCATGCGTGAGCCGACGGTGGCCGTCGCCCCCGTCTCGGCGATCACGAGCGGCAGCAGCTCGGAGGACTTGGCGCGGATGGCTGCGGCGGCCTCCCGCATGAGGGCGCTGCGCTCGTCGGCCGACCAAGCCGCCCACGCGGGCTGGGCCTCCTTGGCTGCCGCGGCGGCGGCCAGGGCGTCGTCCGCGCTGGCGTTCGGTGCGAGGCCGACGATCTCCTCGGTGGCAGGGTTGACGATCTCGTAGGTCCCGTCTGACGCGTCGACCCACTTGCCCCCGATGAGGAGCTGGTGCTCGTTGCGCTGGGTGGTCTCGGCCATGTCTGCTCCCGACTCGGGTGCCGCCAGCCGATCTGACGGCGCGTCACATTCAACCCCGCCCGGACGGGGGTCCGCCAAAGCCGCAGCCCAGGCGTCGTTCCTGGTTCCTGAGAGCCCCCTGAGCGCTGGGGCCCTCTCATGGGGAACAATCCTGGCATTTATGACTTTGGTCACTTCGCAAGGTCATAGGACCTGTGGGATTCTTTAATTGGTAAACGTCCTCGGGGGAGTGAACGGAGTCGGTCATGAGTAGGCCAGCCGAAAAGGTCCCTACCGCGGCACGTCCCGGCGAGGAAGCACGAGCCAGCCTCGCCACCAGTTCCATCTCGGGGATCGTGGGCGACACCATCCTGGGCAGCGCCGACGTGACCCGGGCTCGTGAACGCCGTCGCATATCCCGGCTGCGCCGCCTGGTGGCCGTGGCCGCCCTCGTACTGGGCTGGGTCGTCATCCGCCGGGCCAGCGGCCATGGCATCTTCCCGACCGTCCACCTGCCCCACGGGCTGGGCACGCTCATCCCGGTCATCCTCATCATCTGCATGCTGGGTGCGGTCATGCTGGCGCCGCTCCTCGCCGCCGGCCGGTCACCGCACACCCTCATCCGCCCTGGCGAAACACAGGTCGGCCTTGAGGATCTCGTGGGCATCGACCCGATTAAGGCCGAGGTGGTGCGCTCCATCAACCTGTTCCTGGCCCACCAGACCTTCCGCGACGCCATGGGCGGGTCGGCGCGGCGCGGCGTGCTCTTCGAGGGCCCGCCCGGCACGGGCAAGACCTTCGTCGCGAAGGCCATGGCCAAGGAAGCCAACGTCCCCTTCCTCTTCGTGTCCGCCTCGGCCTTCCAGTCCATGTACTACGGGCAGACGAACCGCAAGATCCGGTCCTTCTTCAAGCAGCTCCGCAAGCACGCCCGCAGGGAGGGCGGCGCCATCGGCTTCATTGAGGAGATCGACGCCATCGGCGCCACCCGGCGCGGCATGGGTGGCAGCGGCGGGACCGAGGGTGTCTCGGGCGTGGTCAACGAGCTGCTCGTGCAGCTGCAGTCCTTCGACACCCCGACCCGCGGTCAGCGCGTGGCCTGGGCCTGGATCGACCTGCTCAATCGCTACCTCCCCGACGGCAGCAAGCTGCACAAGCCGCCTGTCGTGCCGGCCAACGTGCTGGTGGTCGGCGCCACCAACCGCAAGGACGATCTCGATCCGGCTCTCATCCGCCCCGGACGCTTCGACCGCACCATCTACTTCGGGTTGCCGGGGCGCCGCGCCCGGGCCGATATCGTCGCCTACTACCTCGGCAAGAAGGCGCACGCCGCCGACCTGGACGAGCACGGCGCCGTCGACATCGTCGCCGGCATGACGTTCGGCTATTCCCCCGCCGCGCTGGAGCGGCTCATGGACGAAGCGCTCGTCATCGCGCTCACCCACGGCCGCTCGGCCATGACCATGTCCGACGTGGCCGAAGCCAAGATGCTGGTCGAGCTCGGCGTCACCGACGAGACCATCTACACGCCCAACGAGCGCGACCGCGTGGCCACGCACGAGGCGGGCCACGCCACCGTGGCGTACTTCGTGGGACAGACGCGCCAGCTCGACGTGCTCTCCATCGTCAAGCGTCGTGACTCGCTGGGCCTGTTGCAGCACTCCGACACCGAGGAGCGCTTCACCAAGAGCAGCGAGGAGCTGCACGCGCTGCTGCAGATCGCCATGGGCGGCATGGTCGCCGAGGAGCACTGGTTCGACGAGGTGTCAACCGGTCCAGCCTCCGACCTGGCGGCCGCCACCTCCATCGGGGCGCAGATGATCGGGGCCTGCGGCATGGGGACCTCGCTCATCTCCGTCGCGGCTGCGGGCAACGGCTACCTCGAAGGCAGCCTGGTCGACAAGGTGCTCGGTGACAAGGCGGCCCGGGCCGAGCTCGACGCGCTCCTCATGGGGAGTTGTGACACGGCCAAGGACATCGTGTCGAGTCACCCAGAGGTGGTCGAGGCGCTGCGTGACGCCCTGCTCGAGCGCGACGAGCTCGTCGGTTCCGAGATCACCGAAGTGATCGAGGCGGCCCTCCACACGCCCGACATCACCGAGCTCCGCCCGCCCAGCCGTTCGGCGGGCGGCCTCGCCTGATCCACTTCACTCCGGCGGGGCGGCCTTCCCTCCCCCGAGCAGGCGCAACAGCACCCGGCCCAGCCGACCAGGGCGCTTGGCGGCCTGCGCCGCCTTTGCTTCGGCCTCGTGGTCCTTCGTGAGCGGACCCCCGAGGCGCCAATAACGCCGGCCACCGCCCGAGTAACGCACGTAGTCGCGGACTGGGGGCAGGGGACGTTTGGGCTTGCGCCGTTGCTTCCGGTTTCCCCGCTGGCTCACCAGGCGAGTGTGGCGCACGAATCACTGGGCCGCTGGGACGGCTGGTGCTACTGCAGCCGCCGGTTCAGGCTGACCCATCCCTCACGCCTCAGCCCGACGACCCGCCCGCCCGGCGCCCGTCGGTGATCCTGGTCCAAAGGGGAGAAGGGCGCGACGTCATGACCCGGCCGCTGGGGCCGACGATGGTGAGCTCCTCATTGGCATTCCCGGCCATGGTCCAGCCCTTGCGGTGCACCACCCCGTGATGGTGGCGGCACATGAGGACCAAATTGTCCAGGTCGGTCCGGCCCCCGGGTTTCCAGGGCACGATGTGGTGCACGTCGGCGAAGTTCACGTTCTCACAGCCCGGGAAGCGGCAATGTCGGTCCCGGCGCATGACCTCGCGGCGCTGGGCTTTCGTCGGGAAACGCCTGGCCCGCCCCTCGTACATGGTGTGCCCGACGTCGTCGTCGACGGCGACGGCCACTGTGGCGTCACAGGCGATCTTTTGCACCGTCTCGGTGTCGATGAGGCCCACCCGCTCGAGCTCGCCGGCCAGCTCGCTGACCTTGTTCTCGCCCTCGTCCTCGGCGCTGCCGGCGTCTTGGACCAGATCAGCCAGAGCGACGTGGGCGACGACGAAGAACGGGTTGGCACCCCCGGTCCCAGCGCTGGCACCAAGGGCCGCCGTACGAATCAGATCCATGAACCCGTCCGCGCAGCGCTGGTCCCACGGCGTAGGTGTCTCGGTCTCCCCCTCAGAGGGGATGGCCCTGGCCCGGGCCTCGAGACAGGCCTTGGCCTCGGCGTAGTCCTCGGCGGGGAGCTGGGCGCTCAGCGTGCGCAAGGCGTCGTTGAAGCGCAGGTAGCGCCGCTCGTGCGCAGAGGGCGACGGGTCCGACGATCCGGCGTGTCGCCGTGCCACCTCGGTGCGGGCGATGTCGACCAGCTCGCGCACAGTGTGCACCTTGGCCCGCTCACAGAGCTCACGGTCGCTCTCAGGGGTGGCCACCTCGGCCACCGCGCGGACCTTGTCCAAGGAGACCTCGCCCGCACACAGGGCACCGACGAGGTGGGGCAGGGCCGCCGCCTTCTCGCCCAGCTGGCTGAGCGCCCGGGCGCCCGGGCCAGACACCCCGAAGCGCTTGGCGACCCAGGACTCGGCCGAGGTCGCCCCCTCGACTCGATAGGACTCTGAACGCGCCACCTCGCCCAGGTGCACGGCGATCTCGCCTTCGATGGCCGCCTTGGACCGAAAGAGCACCTCGAGTCGCTCCTCGCGCTCCTCGTGTGACATGGCGGTCGCCGTGGCGATCACCGCGCCGCCGGCAGCGCCGGCGCCGGTCTCGTCGGTGAGCATCTGGATCATCGGGAGAAGAACGGTCGCTCATCGAGGCGCCGCGCCCGTCATCATCATCAAATGGCTAGAGCGATGTCTCCAACGCGGCGGCGATGGCGGCGCCCGTCGGCCTTGAATTGAGATAGGGCTCGGGCGCATGGGCACGGTGCCCGTTGTCGATCACGAACTCTTCGACCCGCGGCCCGAAGTGGTCGACCAGGCAGGCCTCACATGCCTTGTCGTTGAGCGCCCGCACGTTGACCCAGCGCTGCACCGAGCCGGGCCAGACACCCTGGCCGTCGACCGGAGCGGGCTCCAGGCCGTTGAAGAACAGCGGCACCGCCAGTGGCGAGCCGAGCGTCACGAACGTGTGGACCGGCCAATCCTCGTGGCGCGCCAGCGTCCCGTAGGAGAGGACCGTGCCCAACGAGTGTGCCACCAGCACGCGGGTGTCGTCGGAGATCTCGGCCTCGATGCGGGCGCGCAGCCTCCCCTGCAGATCGGGCTCGGTCAGCATGGCCGTGGCCATGTCAACGGTGCGATCGAACGTCGCCTCGCCGGCCGCCTGGGCCAGCCCGGCGATGGCGTCGCCGCCCAAGTCGGCCAGCATGTCGGCGACGCCCGCGCGCGACTGCTCCAGCAGGCGTTCCTCGTCAGTGCCGGGATGGTGCCGGAACAGGTCGCCGTAGAAGCAGACGTCGACATCGTCGGCCTCGATCCGCACGCCGTGGTGCCACAACCCGTCGCGCACCGCCGGCAGCCAGCGCGCCTTCAACTCGTTGGGCCCCCATAGCTCGTTGAACGCCCCGTGGACGATGACGATGCGCGCCATGGCAGTCAGCCGGCCAGGTGCGCCGTGTCGTTGTAGCCGCGGACGATCCAGCGGTCGGGCGTGACCACGAGGCGCGAGATGGACGCGTTGTCGGGGCCCACGAAGGCGAAGGGGGCCGAGCCGCTGGCCTGCGCCAGAATCTCGCCGATGGCCGCGCCGTGGCTGAAGACAACGACGCGGCCGCCCGGGTGAGCGGTGGCGATGCGCTCGATGGCGCGTCGCAGCCGACCCCCGAAGACCTGTCGTGACTCGGCGCCGGGGATCACGTTCCAGCGCTGCTCGGCCATGACCTGCGTGAAGACGGGGTCGTTGTCGGCTGCCTTCGTGCGCAGCAGGCCGCCCTCCCACTCGCCGAGGAACACCTCGCGCAGGTCGGCCTCGATGACGGGTGTCATCCCGCACCGAGCCACGAGCGGCGCCGCCGTCTGGGCCGTGCGCTGCAGGTTGGTGACGTAGAGCGCGTCGAAAGGCTCCTGGGCCAGGCGGAGGCCCACCTGTTCGGCCTGATGTCGCCCCGCCTCCGAGAGCGGCGGGTCGCCCTGGCCCTCGACGAGCTCGAAGGACTCGCCCTCGAGTGAGTCGGCCGAGGCGCCGTGGCGCACGAGCCACAGCTCGGTCGAGCCGACCGGGCCGACATAGGGCCGCTGGCTGAAGCTGCGGGGCGACGTCACGGGCGCCGAGTGTAGGGAACGCTCAGCGCGGTGCGTGCAGCTCGGGCGGGCCGTGGTCGTCGTCGTCCTCGACCACCTCGGCGTCGATGATGTTGGCATCGTCAGCGAAGCCCCCGCCCATCGGGCCAGGTTGCTGCCTCCGGCCCGCAACCGGACCCATACCCGCACCCGGGCCCGTACCCGGGCCCTGCCCCCAGCCCGCCGGTCCGGTGAAGCTGGCGAAGAAGGCGCCCGGCGCCTGCGTGAACTGCACACTCAATGGCCGGCCGGCGGCGGGCCCGAGTTGGGCCCACAAGGGCAGCGCCCGGCGGTACACCACGTAGTACTGCGCGCACAGGGTCACACCCAGGTAAAGGAGGAAGCTCGCGCCCTCGAGCCCCGCCACGCCGGCGTGGCTCTGTGCGCTGTCACCGACGAAGTGCACCAACAGGGACACCAGCCACAGCGCCATCGTGACGGCGTTGCCCTGGCGCAGCACCCAGCCGTTGCCCGACCACACCCGCATCGAGATGCCGCGCAGGATGCCCAAGCCCAATGCGCCGATGACGAGGGTGCCCGCAACCCAGAGCCAGGCGCTCGACGAGACGTGGTGGTTGCCGGCGTAGGAGAACATCTCGAGAAGGCCGATCACCCCGATGACGACCGGGAGGCGGGGTTGGAACACCCGGGGCACGGGACGAACCCTGACCTGGCGCAACAGCACCAGGATGAGGATCACCGTCCCCAGCGCGTAGGAGAAGAAGGACATCGCCTACGAGCCTATGGCTGCAGGCCCCTCAGTGGTTCAGCAGGGGACCCACTTCCACCCCGAAACGGGCGGTCTGCTCGCAGAATTCCTCCGCGCTGCGGGCCATGAAACGCACCTGCAGGTGGTTCACGCCCATGTCGACGAGCTCGCGCAACGAGGAGGCCACCTGGTCGGCGCCGCCGGAGAGGACCCAGCCCGGCAGGTCCCAGCCCGAGCCCACCGACGTGAGGTAGATGGGCTCGACGATGGTGCCGATGTCGATGGGGGCCCCACCACGTAGCTCATCCCGCAGCTCGCGCAGCCGGGCGATCTGTCCCGGCAGGTCGTGCCGGCGCGTCCCCTGGGGGAGCCAGCCGTCTCCAAATGTGGCGGTGCGGCGGATGGCCGCAGGGGACGAGCCGCCTATCCAGATCGGCGGACGGGGTCGGCGCGCCGGACGGGGCGCGACCCCCATGTCCCGGGCGGGGAAGCGCGGCCCGGGCAGTTCGGGGAACTCCTCGGTGAAGGCGAGCGCCAACGCGGAGACGGCCTCGTCGGTGTGGCGGCCGCGCTCGGCGAAGTGTCCGGTGAAGAGCTCGTACTCCTCGGGCACGTGCCCGGCCCCCACGCCCACAATGAGGCGCCCGCCCGACAGGTGGTCGATCGTCGACAGCTCCTTGGCCGCCCGCAGCGGGTGACGCTGGGCGAGGATCAACACGTGCGAGAGCAGGTGGGTCTGCGTCGTCACCGCGGCCAACCAGCCCAACGTGGCGGTCGTGTCGTACCAGATGGTGCCCATGGCGTCGGCCAGGCGCCGCGGGATGGCGGTGTGGTCGCACACGCCGAGATAGAAGAAGCCGGCCTCGTCCGCCACGCGGGCGATTCGGGCCAGCTCGACCGGACCGGACTCCTTCTCCCACTCGGCCACGTACAAGGTCGACTGCGACTGAATGGGGAGCTGCATGCCGTAGACGACCTCCCCTTCGGGGACGGTACGCACGACGTCGGCGGGAATGAGGGAGGGGTCAGTCATCGGGGCACTCCGTTCGGGCGAGGACGAGGAGCGGGGGCGGGGGCGGGGGCGGGGGCGGGGGCGAGGTCTGTTGCGGTCGGCGAAATCGAAGGCGGAGGCATCGTTGTCTACGCCGCCGGTGGTCGGACCAAGCCGCCGAGGAGGCTCGACAGGGACCCCGATGTCCCGAAGGTGGTGGCGAGCACGCGCGACCGCTTGAGGTGCAGGTGCAGCGGCACCTCCCACGTGTAGCCCATGCCCCCGTGGACCTGAATCGCCACCCGGGCGTTCGTGATCGCCGCCTCGTCCGCCAACAGCTTGGCGCCGGCCGTGGCGCGTTGCTGCCACGCGAACGGCGTCGTTCCCGCCGCCGTTGCCTCGGACTCGAGCACGTCGGGCGCGTCGGCCAGGCAGGCCGCCGCGTGCACGGCGGCCCGCGCCACCTCGGCGCGGACGAGCATGTCGGCGCACATGTGCTTGACGGCCTGGAAGCTGCCGATGGGCTTGCCGAACTGTTCCCGTTCCTTGGCGTAGGCCACCGCGAGCTGCAGTGTCTGAGCGGCGTGGCCCACCTGCAGCGCCGCGGTGAGGATGGCGCCGTCCCGGAAGAGCTGGTGCTCGGGATCGTCCAGATTCGGGGACGCAGGCAGCTGGGACACCGCCCACAGCGGCGTGAGCGGGTCGAGGGGCGCGGTGACCCGTTGCGCGGTGGGCTCGTCTCGGATGGCGGTCATGAGGCTCCCGCCCCCGTCGATCCCACCGGTGGGAAGCGAGAACGCGGCGTCCAAGGAGGACAGGTGCTCGACCAGCCATGGCGGTCCGTCGCTCACGACGCCGACCATGGCCCGGCCCTCGGCCGCGCCGGGCACGAGGCCCCTGGCCGCGGCCAGGAATGTCCCGACGAGCGGGCCGGGCACGAGCGCCCGTCCCAATTCCTCGAAGACCACGGTGGCGTCGGCCAAGCCGAGGCCGGTGCCGGCCGGTTCGGGCAGCGTCAGCGCGAAGAGGCCGGTGTCACCCAGGGCGGCCCAGTCGTCAGCGTCGATCACGCGCTCCTCGCCCTCGCGGGCGCGGATCCGATCCAACGGGAATCGCCCCGCCAGCATGGAGTGGATCCCCTCGGCCAGCTCCGTCTGGGCCTCGGTCACCCGGAAGTCCATCAACGCGTCCTCGGGAGGCCGAGGATCCGTTCGGCCACGATGTTGCGCTGCACCTGGGACGTGCCGGCGGCAATCGTCAGGTTGATCGACTTGTACCAGTTGTGCACCTGCTCGGCGTTGCCGAGCGGTCCGCTGGGCCCGGTGAGGGGGTCGGCGCACAGCGCGGCCGTGTCGAGCATCTCCATGGCCAGGTCGCCGAGCGCCTGGGCGTGCTCGGAGAACGAGAGCTTGAACACCGAGCCCCCGATGCCGGGCACTCCGGTCTGCGCCGCCTCCGAGACGTTGCGCTTCGTGAGGGCCCACAGGGCGTCGAACGCCGCCACGAGGCGACCGATGCGCTTCTGCAGGCCGGAGTCGTTCCGGAAGAGATGCAGCCTGGTCCCGATGTCGTGCAGCTCGCCCAACAGCCGCATGCATTCGAGCAGCTCGCCCACGAAGGCCGTGCCTCGTTCGAAGGACAGCGTGACCATCGTGACGCGCCAGCCGTCGTTCTCCTCGCCGACCCGGTTCCCGACCGGGATCCGCACGTCGTTCAGGAAGAGTTGGGCGAACTCCGTCGTCCCCTCAATGGTCCGCAATGGTCGGATCTCTATGCCGGGAGCATCCATGGGCATGATCAGCCACGAAATGCCGCGGGTGCGCTCCTCACCGGTGCGCACCAGCAACTCGCAGTAATCGGCCACCTCGGCGTGGGAGGTCCAGATCTTCGACCCGGTCACGACGTAGTCGTCGCCGTCGCGCACCGCCCGCGTGCGCAGCGAGGCCAGGTCCGACCCCGCGTCGGGCTCGCTGAAGCCCTGGCACCACACCTCTTCGCCGCGCAGGATGGCCGGTAGGTAGCGCTCCTTCTGCGCCGCCGTCCCCTCGGCGATGATCGTCGGCCCGGCGTGCAGCAGGCCGACGAAGTTCACCCCTACGTAGGGCGCGCCGCCGCGCTCGCATTCCTCCTTGAAGATCAGTTGCTCCACCGGCGACGACCCACGCCCGCCACCCTCGGCCGGCCAGTCCACGCCGGCGTACCCCGCCTCGAACAACAGACGCTGCCATTGCAGGTCGTAGCGACGACGACCGGGCCAGTCGTCGTGCGGTGGCGGGGCGCCGACACCAGGCAACGTGAGCGCCAACCACGCACGGAGCTCGTCACGGAAGTCCTGCTCCGGCGCGGTGTAGCGGAGATCCATACGTCAGGCGCGGGGCGAGCGAGCGGCGCGGGGCGAGCGAGCGGCGCGGGGCGAGCGAGCAGCGCGGGACGCAGCAGCGGGCAACGGTCGGCGATCAGGCGGGGAGGTCGAGGCCGAACAGCTTGATCGCGTTGCCGCGCACGATCTTGCGGCGCTGCTCGTCGCTGAGGTCCGCCATCTGCTCCTCGGCGATCTCGCGCGTACGGGGCCAGGTCGAGTCCGAGTGCGGGTAGTCCGACTCGTACGTGATGTTGTCCTCACCTATCTCGTCCACCGAGCGCAGCCCGTGCGGGTCGTCGAAGAAGCAGCCCCATACGTGGTCCTTGAAGTAGCTCGAGGGTTTGTCCGGCACGATGTCGGCGACCCCGCCCCACCCCCGGTTGTCCTCCCAGACGCGGTCGGCTCTCTCCAAAATGTACGGAATCCAGCCGATCTGCCCCTCCGAGTACGCCACCTTGAGGTCGGGGATGCGCACGAAGGCACCGCTGAAGAGGAAGTCGACGAGGGAGAAGGTGGCGTTGGTGTGCGTCAGCGTCGAGCCCACCGCGGGCGGGGCGTCGGCCGAGGTGGACGGCATCTTCGAGGACGACCCGATGTGCATGTTCACGATGGTCTGCGTCTCGGCACAGGCCTGGAAGAAGGGGTCCCAGTAGTGGTCGGGGTCGTGCACGCTGGGCAGGCCGAGGAAGGGCGGGATCTCGCTGAAGCACACGGCGCGCACGCCGCGCTCGGCGTTGCGTCGCACCTCGACCGCCGCCAGCTCGGCGTCCCACAGCGGAATGAGGCAGAGCGGAATGAGCCGGCCGCCGGAGTCGCCGCACCACTCCTCGACCATCCAGTCGTTGTAGGCGCGGATGCAGAGCAGGCCGAGCTCCTTGTCCTTCGCCTCGGTGAAGGTCTGGCCGCAGAAGCGGGGGAACGTCGGGAAGCACAGTGCGGCCTCGATGTGATTGGCGTCCATGTCGTCGAGGCGGGGCTTCACCTCGTAGGAGCCGGGGCGCATGTCCTCATAGGTGACGCCCTTCATGGTGACCTCGTCGCGGGGGACACCCACGGCGGAGTCGACCCGCAACAAGGGCCGCTTGAGGTCCTCGTAGTACCACCAGTCGACGGGCACGCCCTCGGAACCGGGCTTGACCTTGAGCGACCCGCCCCGGTACTCCACCTCGGGCATGGGGGCGCGCACGATCCGCGGCCCCACCTCGGCGTACTTGGAGGGGAGGCGGTCCTGCCAGACGTTGGGCGGCTCGACGACGTGATCGTCGACCGAGATGATCATCGGCAGGGGCTCAGGCATGGGCATCGAGCGTAGCCCGCACCTGACGGGGCGTCAGATGCGATGGATCGGCCGTGGGCCGGGCGGGCCGCCGCTCAGAAGACCTCGTCGAACAGGTCGACCATCGCCTGCCAGGACCGGCGGTCCGTCGCCTCGTGGTAGCCGATCCCGGGGAAGGTGGCCGGCGAGGCTTGCTTGTTGGTGAAGGAGTGCACGGCGCCGCCGTAGACGTTCATCTCCCAGTCGACGCCGCCGGCCCGCATCTCGTCCTCGAAGGCGCGGCGCTCGTCGATGTGCACCATCGGGTCATCGGCCCCGATGCAGACGAGCACCTTGGCGGTGATGTTGCGGGCGTCCTCGGGGTGCACGGTGGAGAGTCCCGAATGGAAGCCGACGACCGCCTTGAGGTCGGCCCCGCCGCGAGCCAGCTCCAGGGAGAGCGTGCCGCCGAAGCAGAACCCGATGGATGCCAGCCGCCCCGCGTCGGTGCGCGGCTCGGCCCGGAGGATGTCGAGCCCCGCCGTCCCGAGCGCATAGGTGCGCGGCGGGTCCGACCGCAGCTCGCCGATGCGGCCCATCATCTGGTCGCGGTCGCCGAGGGGTTTCCCGTCGCCGTGATAGTCGAGCGCGAAGGCGACGTACCCCAGCTCGTCGGCGATCCGGGTGGCCCGTTCCCTGGCGTGGTCGTCGAGCCCCGGCCCCTCGTGGCAGACGAGGACGCCAGGTCGGCGGTCGCCGCCGCCGCCATCGTCGTCGGGCAGGGCGAGGGTGCCGATCATGGTGCGGCCGTCGGCTTCGTACGTGATGTCGCGGGTGGTGGCCATGGGTGCACCGTATCGTCCGCCCGTTGCACGCCATACTGGCGCCATGCGCGGGAACCCTGGTCTGCGCCCGCAATTGGGATTGGTCGCTGCCGTGGCTGCGCTGGCGGCGCCGTTGGTGCTGGCGGCCTGCGGCTCGGGCTCCCCGACGCCGACTTCGGCGCGCCAGCACGCATCGACCACGACGACGACGGCGGCGTCGGCCGCCTCCACCACGACCACCACGACGGCCAGCTCCGGGCCGTTGCAGGTGGGCGCGCCCATCGCGCTCCCGTTCTCGGCCGACCGGGTCACGGCGGCGGAGAGCCCCGACGGCGCCGTGTTCGCCGCCCCGCAGGATCCGACCAGCCCCGCCCCGTCGGTGGCGTGGGTGGTCGACGGCAACGGCCCGGCCCAGATCGCCGAGCACGTGCCGACCGGCATCGCCGCCCTCGCGGCCGACGCCACCAACTTCTACGTGGCCACGTACGACACGGTCTTCGCCTACAACCGCACCAGCGGGAACCAGGACGGGCAGTGGACCATGCCGCCCGTGCCCACCGCCAACAGCTCGAACGACGACCTGGTGGCCCTGGCCGCCGCCAACGGCACGGTGTTCGTGTCCATCACGCGGGGCAACACGGTCAGCGTGTACAGCATCAATCCGGCCGCCACCGCCGCACCGCACGTCGTCGTGACCGGGCTGGGCGACGCCATCGGATCCGACGGCTCCATCTACTACGAGCGCACCGATCACACGCTGGCGGCCCGACGACCCGACGGGGCCACCGCGTTCGGTCCGGCGCTGGCCGACAAGCCGAACGGCCTCGGCGGCGGCGTGCAGTACCTCGACGTGGTGGCCGGCGGCGCCGTGTGGGTCAGCGAGCCGGCTGGCCAAGGCCTCGATGCGTCCTACGCCACCTACGACGCCGCCACGCTCAACCCGCTCGGGTCCTTCCAGGGCTCGGTGACGACCGCGGTCGTCGACTCCACCGCGGGCGCCCTGGCCCTCGAGTCTTCGGGCAGCAACCCCGCCTGCCCGCAGGCGGGGCCGTCCACACCGACGTCGTGTGTGTTCAACATCACGGCGCAGGGCGCGGTCAGCAACGCGGCGGGCGTGGGCTCCGCCGTCACGCTCCTCGGCCCCCAACCCGCGGTCATCGCGTCCGACACGGGCACGGGCCAGTTCGACCTCATGCGCCTGTCCTGAACGTGTCGTGGAGAAGTCCGGCCGGACTCAGTACGACATGGACACGCCGCCGTTGGGGCTCAGCAGCTGTCCCGTGACGAAGCTGCTGGCGTCCGAGGCGAGATACAGCACGGCGTAGGCCACGTCGGCCGTCTCGCCCACGCGCCGCAGGGGGGCGAAGCGGGCCATCGGCGCCAGGGTGGCGGCCTTGGCCGCCTCGTTCACGGTGCCGTCGGGGTTCGTGTAATAGCGCGCCGTCATGTTGGTGGGGACGAAGCCGGGCGCCACCGAGTTGACGCGCACGCCGTGCTCGCCGACCTCGGCCGCCATCGACATGGTGAGCTGCGCCACGCCGGCCTTGCAGATGGCGTAGGGCCCGACGCCGGGCGCGGGAGCCAGGACCGCCGCCGAGGTCATGTTGACGATGGAGCCGCCGCGCTGCGCCACCATCACCTTCCCGGCGGCCTGGCATCCGTACAGCACACCCTTGAGGTTGACCGCCAGGATGCGGTCGAACTCGTCGGGGTCGACCTCGATGATGGGGCTGTCGATCATGATGCCGGCGATATTGCACATGACGTGCAGCCCGCCGTGGCGCGCCGCCACGTGCTGCACGAGCGTCTCCGCCGCGCCCCGCGCCGCCACGTTGAGCTCGGCGCTCTCGGCGCGGCCGCCCTGGCCGAGGATGGCGGTGGCCGTCTCGGCTGCGGTGGCGCCGTTGATGTCGGCGCAGACCACCGTGGCGCCGGCGCCGGCCAGAACCTCGGCTGTCGTGCGCCCGATGCCGCTGCCGGCCCCGGTGACGAGGGCCACCCGGCCCGTCAGATCGAACGCGTTGCGGACACTCAGGGCCGTTTCCATCGCCGCACCGTAGCCGTGCGCCCTATGCGCTGACACCCTCCAGCGCGAGCAGCGCGCGCTTCACGGTGAGCCCGCCGCCGTAGCCGCCGATCCCGTTGCTCGCCAGGACGCGATGGCAGGGCACGATGATGGCGATGGGGTTCCGGCCGTTGGCCTGGCCCACGGCGCGGGGCCCCCGGGGCCGGCCGACCCGGCGGGCCAGCTCGCCATAGCTGATGGTCTCGCCGTACGGGATGCGCGTCAGCTCGGCCCACACCGCCTGTTGGAACGGCGTGCCGTCGAGTTCCATGCGCAGGTCGAAGACGGTGCGCTCGCCGGCGAAGTACTCCTCGAGTTGGGTCGCGGCCTCCTTCAAAATCGGCGACTCCTCGTCCCGGCGCCCGAGACCCGGGTCGTTGGGGAGCCGGAGCCCGATGAGCACGTCGCCGTCGCCCTCAAGGACGATGCGGCCGATGGGTGTGTCCAGCGGCATGGTGGCGGTGAGGTGGTCGGGGTCATGCGGCACGTCCTTTCGTCTTTTGGGTGGGGAGTTGCGATGTGGCGGCGGCGGGCATCGCCCACAGGTGCGCCATGGCGTAGCTGCGCCAGGGCCGCCAGTGTTCGGTCAGCGAGCGGAGGTGGGCCGGGTCGTCGGGCAGGCCGAGGGCGACGGCCGCCCGCCGGATGCCGAGGTCCGTCGGCATGAAGGCGTCGGGGTCGCGCAGCGCGCGCATGGCGACGTATTCCGCGGTCCAGGGGCCGATGCCGGGGAGCGCCACGAGCGAGCGGCGCAACTCGACCGGGTCGGCGCCGGGGTCGATGACCACGTCGCCCGCGTCGACCGCCTCGGCCAACGCCACCAGGGCACGGCGGCGTCCCGCCGGCATGGAGAAGGCACCCGGCTGGCGGCCGGCCAGCTCGACGAGCGCGGCCGGTGTGGGGAAGAGGTGCGTCACAGTGCCGGCCGGCGCGGCCAGGGGCTCGCCGGCGGCCAGCACCAGCCGGCCGCACACCGTGCGCGCCCCGGGGACCGAGACCTGCTGCCCGATGACGGCGCGCACGGCGAGCTCGAAGCCGTCGGCGGCACCCGGCACGCGACGCCCGGGCGCGCGCCGCACGCAGCGCGCCGACGAGCGGGTCGTCGCGCAGGGCCTCCCAGATGGCGACGGGATCGGCATCGAGGTCGAGCAGCTGGCGGCAGCGCGCCACGGCGGTGTGCAGGTCGCGCAGGTCCGACAGGACGAGCTCGCCCTCCACGTAGGCCGGGCCTTCCGCGCCGTCCTGCGCCGTCGTCCGCGCCGTCCGCCTCGGGTGCCCGCAGCGTGACGATCCCGGGCCCGTGCGGGAGCCGCATGCTGCGTGTGTAGGACGAGGCCTCGAGCTGCTCGACGCCGGGCAGCGCCCGCACCCCGAGGAACTCGAGCACCGACGCGGGCTCGAAGGGCCGCCGGCACGGGAGGCGGAGCCGGATGGCCTGGGTGGCCGGTTCCTGCTTGTGACGGCGGCCCAGGGCCGTGCGGGCGGCCCGGGCCCGCAGCCCGCTCGGCGTGTCGGCGAACGTCTGGCGCACGGTGTCGTTGCACTGGCGCACGCTGGCGAAGCCGGCGGCGAAGGCCACGTGCGCCACGGGCAGATCGGTCGTCTCGAGCAGGATCCGCGCCGTCTGGCTGCGCTGCGCCCGCGCCAACGCGAGCGGCCCCGTCCCGACTTCGGCGGTGATGAGGCGGTTCAGCTGGCGCGTGCTGTAGCCGAGCCGCCCGGCCAGACCCTCGACGCCCTCGCGGTCGACGACGCCGTCACGGATGAGGCGCATGGAGCGGGCCACCACGTCGGCGCGGACGTTCCACTCGGGCGAGCCCGGCGTGGCGTCGGGCCGGCAGCGCAGGCAGGCGCGGAACCCGGCCTGCTGGGCCGCCGCCGCGCTGCGGTAGAAGCGCATGTTCTCGCGCTTGGGGGTGCGGGCGGGGCAGCTGGGGCGGCAATAGATGCCGGTCGAGGTGACGGCACAGAAGAACTGGCCGTCGAAGCGGGCGTCCTTGCTCTGCGCCGCTTGGTAGCACCGGTCCGGGTCCTCCATCACGGGTGCCAGCGTGGCACGTCGCTGTGACGATTACTGGCGGGAATCGGACAGGGCCATCGGTGTGGGGATTATATACTTGACAAACCAGAAGGCAACGCCGTGACCAGGGCTTTTAGGCGCCTACTCAGACGGCTACATCTGCAAACATCCCCCACACTTGGCCCTGTTATTGGGGTGAGATTTCGGGGATCAGTCCAATCTGATATGCGTTAAGAAACAGGACATTCCCACAGGTCAGACAGTGGGCCTGCACCATCGGAATCTGTACCACTTCTCGGCCTGATACGTCTGGTGCTCGCGACTCCGGATCGAACAGTGGGGCATAAACAAAGTTCGCCAAACCCCACTTTTTCTTGCCGCACATCGGGCACGCACCGCCGTTGAGGCAGGCTTCCCGCATCCAGTTGAGCACGATGTTTTGTTGGTCTGAGTTGAGCATTTCGAGTCTCCTTTGTTTCGTTCACTAGCGTTGCAGGCTGGTGACCAGCCCAGCGCTCCCGCTTTGTCTCGTGGCTTTGGGTCTGCTCATTGCCTGGCGGCTGCATCTGTTGACAGGGCTGAATCCGCCAATCGTGAGGGCAGAGAAAAGGGTCGCAATATGGATTGCGGCGGGCAAGAATCGTTGGGTGGCTGAAACCGCCAACCCTGATGGCACCACCCCCGGGTCCGCGTTAGTTCGCATATTTGGATGCCTTTGCCTCCTGGCTGCCATTTCTGTCGTGGTCTGGGTGCCAGCGGGGTGCACGGGAAGCAAAATGAATGCTTGTCCTAGCTATGCGTTTAACGAACCCGTGATCCTCAAGTTTGAACGGGGAGCATTAACCCTGGTGGTGGCGCTATTTGTTGCGGCGATCCTCTGGTATACCGTCGTCAAAGGAGAAATGCCCACAACTTTTGGCATTTCTGGAGCATCTGCGACTTACGTGGCAGCTCAGACCGTACGCGATACAGAGGGAATCCGACTAAAATTGAAGCAGTTGGAGCAGAGTATTTCGGATGCCTCCACGATATCTAGCGAGTTTGATCTCGAAGTAGCTGAGCGCTTGGAAGCCCTCGAACGGAGAATGAAATGACAGATTCGGACGCAACCCCCAACTCCGATGACACAGACGCCTCCGAGACAGTCGGCGTCAATATCCCCAAGGGTGGGACTATCGACCTCAAAGAACTTGCAGCTAAGTTCCGCGCGATCGGCGAACGTCGTGATCCAAACAACGAAGAAAATGCAAAGTTCTACGAAGAACTCGGAGCATCTGTGGCAGCACAGAAAAGAGTCCTATCTGGATATGTTCAGCGATCTCGGTAGTTTGAGAACGTGACACGAACTCCTCGCGGCAACGCAGCCAAACCCATCATCGCTCGCACCCCTCACCCTGGACGAGGCGATGGCCGAGCTGCTCTGCGTGGACCCGGACGACCTGGAGGACGCTCCCACTTCCCAAGAGCGAACGGACCCTCCGCAATCAGCGACTGGTAACTGAGGCCCGTCCCCGCCGAGCGGTCGATAACGCACATGGCACGCTCACCATCGGCCATGTGGCGTGTGTTCCAGCGGAAGTCAAACTCCTTGACGTAACGGCCCAGGTGCTCGTCCGCAACGCCGTGGTGCGTGCCGACAATCGCACGCTTTAGTTGTCCGAAGTAGCACTCCGCGAGGTTCGTGGTCGCACCAGTCTCGGCGTCGTAGTAGATGCCCTCAGAGTGGTTCACGGTCTGATGCTTCACAAACCTGCGGCCAATGCTGGTGTAGTGCGAACCCTCATCTGTCCAGAGGATTGAGCCGAGTTTGTTGACATTTTCGTCAATGACTTCTGAGAGCGTGTTTGTCTTTATGTCTTTGACAACCTGCGAGCGGATTTCGCCGGTCACCTTGTCCACGATGGTGAACACGGGCGTCTTGCCTGTAGTGGGTCCACCAATCGGGTCACGCTTGGCGCGGGCCTTGGCGTTCATCTTGGAAGCGGTGGGACCGACGAACGCCTCGTCCATGACGACGATGCCGCGCAGCTTGGAACCTTTGGGGCTGTTCTCCATTGCCTTGCGGATTCTGTGAACCATGAACCATGCGGACTTGTACGTAATCCCCAAGTCCCTCTGTAGTTCCAGAGCCGCCACACCATTTTTGCCAGCGACCATGAGGTAAATCGCCATGATCCACTTGGCGAGTGGGATTTTGGAACCCTCAAAGATGGTGCCGACGAGTGCGGAGAACTGGCGCTTGCACTCTTTGTTACGACACTTCCAGACCCGCCTGTGTGTCTCCCTGCCGGTCCGTGTAGTGCGAGGGGCACCGGAACGAGGCTCAAGGTAGAAAACGTCATCCGAGCCACAGTGGGGGCATACGGGGTGACCCTGCCAACGCAGCTGCTCCACGTACTCCCAGGCGGCGGCCTCATCCGAGAACCGTTTTGCCACCTCTACCAGGGTCATTTGCTCCATAAGGCCAGTATGCGCCTCATGGGGCTAGTTTGTCAAGTATATAATTACCATCGGTGTGCCGCAGCGAGCAGAACCTATCGTTGGGGCATGGCCGAGCCTGAGGTTTTCGACTGGGACGAGTGGGAGAACGGCAAGACGTACCAGCTGTCGAACGACGAGCTGGTCGGCGCCCTGTTCGCCGAGGTCAGCGCCCTGCGCAAGCGGGTCAAGGCGCTCGAGGAGAGTCAGCCGGGTCGCTGAGGCGGGCGCTCAGACAGGCGCTGAGGCAGGCGCTCGGACAGGCGCGCCCGCCGCCTCATTCACCCCGCCCTGAGGTGCGACAGCACCAGCCGGCGGTGTGTCGCCGCGTCGCCCCAGGCCCGCGACAGCGCCCACGTCTCCTTCAGGAAGAAATGGAGGTCGCACTCCCACGTGTAGCCGATGGCCCCGTGCACCTGCAGGGCCACCCGCGCCGCCAGGTCGGCGGCGTCCGAGGCCATGGCCTTGGCCATCGACGCATCGTGGGAGAGCGTGGGCTGCGCCGTCGCCAGCGACCAGGCGGCGCGGTAGGTGGCGGGCCGCGCGAACTCCAGCGCCACGCGCGCGTTGGCCAGGAGGTGCTTGACGGCCTGGAAGCTGCCGATCGGCTTGCCGAACTGGTGACGGTCCTTGGCGTAGGCCGCGCTGAGCGCCAGCATGCGCTCGGCCAGCCCGACGAGCAGCGCCGCGGTGCCGGCGGCGGCGCGGTCGGCCAGCAGGCTCACGGCGGCCTCCGCCGCCACGCCGTAGGCCAGCAACGTGTCCGACGCCAGGGGCCAGTGCACGGTGGAGAGGTCACGGGACGCGCTGAGGGCAGGTGTGCGCAAGGCGGTGCACGAGGCCGCCGGCACGGCGTGCAGCTGCCAGCCCGAGTCGGCGTCGCGCACCGCCAGCAGCAGCAGCGCCGCGTCGCGGGCGCCGACGACACGCGGCGTGCGCAAGGTGCCGTCGGCCGCCACCTCCGTCGGCGACACGATGCCGTCGGACGTCACGTCGATGCCGCCGACGGCGAAGCTCACGTCGTCGCGCACCAGTGCCGCCAGCGCGGCGGCAGCAGCGGGGTCGGGGAGCAGCGCGGCGAGCGTCGGCGCGGCGAGGGCCGCCGTCTCGAGCAGCGGCTCGGGCAGTCCCGCCCTCCCCGCCTCCTCCAGCACGCCGACAAGGTCGACGTCGCTCAGGCCCAGGCCGTCGGCGGCCTCGGGCACGACGAGCGCCGGCGCGCCGAGCTCGGCCAGCACGGTCCAGCGGTTCTCCGATTGCGCGCTCCGACCCTCTTCGTCGGCCATTTCGAAGGCGCGCAGCGCGTCGGGGGTGCACTCGGTGTCGAGGACGGTCCGCACTCCGTCGCGCAACGCCTCCTGCTCCTCGGTGAAGGCGAAGTCCATGCCGCGCCGCGTCCCTCAGCCCCGAGGCAGCCCGAGCAGGCGCTCGGCCACGACGTTGCGCTGTATCTCGTTGGTGCCGGCGTAGATCGGCCCGGCCAAGGAGAAGAGGTAGCCGTCGAGCCATTCACCCGGCGCGCCGGCCTCCAGGAGCTCGGCCTCCGCGCCCAGCAGGTCGAGCGCGGCGGTGTGGATGGCGACGTCGGTCTCGGACCAGAAGATCTTGTTGCAGCTGGCCTCGGGCCCCACGGCGTGGCCGCGTGCCACGCGCGAGGCCGTCCAGTACGTGTGCAGCTTGTAGGCCTCAGCGTCCATGTGGGCCTGCGCCACGGCGTCGGTGGACGCGGGTGGGCCGCCGCGCGACGCGTACAGCTGCAGGAGGCGGTCGGCCGCCTCGGTGTAGCGAGCCGGCGAACGGAGGGAGAGGCCGCGCTCGGACCCGGCCGTGGCCATGGCGACGGACCAGCCGGCGCCGACCTCGCCCAGCACCTGGTCCTCGGGCACCTCGACGTTGTCGAAGAAGATCTCGGCGAAGCCCGTCTCGCCGTCGATCTGCGGGATGGGGCGCACCGTGACGCCCGGCGAGTCCATGGCGACGAGGAAGTAGGTCAGCCCGCGGTGGCGCTCGGCGTCGGGGTCGGTGCGGAAGATGCCGAAGCACCAGTCGGCGAACGCGCCGCGGCTCGCCCACGTCTTCTGGCCGTTCAGGATCCAGTTGCCGTCGTGCGCCGTGTCGCGCGCCGCGCGCGAGCGGATGCCGGCGAGGTCGCTGCCGGCGTCGGGCTCGGACCAGCCCTGGCACCAGATCTCGTCGCCGGCGGCCATCGGCGGGAGGTACCGCGCCTTCTGGGCCTCGGTCCCGTACTCGAGCATGGTGGGGGCAAGCAGGAAGATGCCGTTCTGGCTCACGCGCGTGGGGGCGCGGGCCCGGTAGTACTCCTCCTCGAAGACGAGCCACTCGAAGATGCCGACGTCGCGCCCGCCGTATTCTGTGGGCCAGCTCACCACCGACCAGCGGTCTTCGTACATGGTGTGCTCCCAGGCGCGGTGCGCCTCGAACCCCTCGGCCGTATCGAGCGAGGGGAGAGGGCGAGCCGGGACGTGCGCGGCCAGCCACGCCCGCGCCTCGGTTCGGAAGGCCTCTTCGCCGGGGGTGAACGTCAGGTCCATGACGGAGGGGAATCTTCCACAGCACCCCCGCCGGTGCCAACGGGGCCCTCTCAGCCGCCTTGGGGCAGTGGCTCGTGCTCCATGATCGTGCGCACGAAGAAGCCGACCACCGCGGCGACGACTCCCGACTCGGAGGGGACCTCGCCGACGGTGTCGAACTCGTGCCCGCCGTCGTGCACGGTCAACAGCTCGCGCGGCACGCCGGCCAGACCGAGGTCCCACGCCAGCTCGTCCGACTGTTCCGGGTAGACGATCTCGTCGTTGTTCGAGTCGAGGATCAGGAAGGGCGGGTCGCCCTTCCTGACGTAGGTGGTCGGGCTGGCCTTCTTCAGGTCGGCGCCCACCTGCTCGTGTGGCACGTCGCCGAGCAGCGAAATGAAGCTCTCGGCGACGAGCACGGCGTCGCCCTGGTCCCCCATGGTGAGCAGATCGCTCGGCCCTGCCATGTCGACCACGGCCTGCACGCCGCTCGACTCGTTGCGGTAGGCGCCGATGTCCCAGCCCGCCGAAGGTCCGGCCGTCCCGAGGAGTGCCACGAGATGCCCGCCCGCACTCTGACCCCAGGCCCCGATTTCGGAAGGGTCGATGTGGAAGTGGCGGGCGTTGGCGCGCAGATAGCGGATGGCGCATTTCACGTCCACGATCTGGTCGGGCCAGTGCCCGTGCGGACCGAGGCGGTAGTCGAGGCTGACCACCACGAAGCCGCGGGCGGCCAGCGCCGGCCCGATGCGGTCGATGATGAAGCCGCCGGTGTCGTAGTCCCCCGAGACCCAGGAGCCGCCGTGGACGTAGACGGCGGCCGGGGCCGGGCCGTGCAGGGTGCCGGGCTCGGTGATCCGTGCCTTCTGGTTGCTGCAGTAGCGGATCGTGACCTGCTGGCCGGCGGTCAGGGCCCGGGCGGAGGTCGAGGCGGCGGCGGCTGCGGCGGCTGGGGCGGCGGCGGCGGCGCCCGTCCCGGTGCCGGCGCCGCCCGCCAGCATCCCGATCCCGAGCACGCAGACGGTCGCCCATGCCCAGCCCCTCCGCATTGTCTTCAATGTTGACCGATCGGGGCCCGGCTGCGGTCCCGCCCTGCCTGGGGGGGCGCGTCTGGCGGCAGATCTGATTCGGCGTCAGAATTGCCCCCTTATGCCCAACGCCGTGATCGTCGACGCCGTCCGAACCCCGGTGGGCCGCCGCGGGGGCCGCCTCTCCGGATGGCACGCCACCGACCTGGCCGCCCAGCCGCTGGCCGCCCTGCTGGCCCGCAACGACCTGGACCCCACCCTGGTGGAGGACGTGATCATGGGCTGCACCATGACGGTCGGGGAGCAGGCCATGAACATCGCCCGCAACGCGGCGCTGGCCGCCGGGTTCCCCGAGTCGGTCCCGGGCACCACCGTCGACCGGCAGTGCGGCTCGGCGCAGCAGGCCATCCACTTCGCCGCCCAGGCCGTCATGTCCGGCGCCATGGACGTCGCCATCGGGGCCGGCGTGGAATCGATGAGCCGCGTGCCCATCGGGTCGACGACCGACCACGGCCCGGGCGAGGCCTACGGGCCGCTCTACACACAGCGCTACGAGCTCATACATCAGGGCGAGTGCGCGGAAGAGATCGCCCGGCGCTGGAAGGTCACGCGCGAGGAGATGGACGAGTTCGCATTGCGCTCGCACCAGCGGGCGGCGCACGCGCAGGACGAGGGACGCTTCGCCAACGAGATCGCGCCGCTCGAGGCGCGCGTCCACCCCGACGTGCCGGGCGCGGCGGACGTGACCGGCCTGTTCTCCGCCGACGAGGGGGTGCGGCGCGACACCTCGCTCGAGAAGCTGGCCAACCTCAAGCCGGCCTTCTCCGAGACCGGCACGGTGACGGCGGGGACGTCGTCGCAGATCTCCGACGGTGCCGCCGCCGTACTGATCATGAGTGAGGAGCGGGCGTCGTCGCTGGGCCTCACGCCCCGGGCGCGCTTCCACACCTTCGCCGTGGCCGCCAACGACCCGCAGATCATGCTCACGGCGGTCATTCCGGCCACCGAGCTCGTGCTGAACAAGGCGAAGCTGTCGCTCGACGACATGGACGTCATAGAGATCAACGAGGCCTTCGCCTCGGTCGTCCTGGCCTGGCAGCGCGAGTACGAGCCCGACATGGCGAAGGTGAACCCCAACGGCGGCGCCATTGCACTTGGGCATCCCACGGGCTGCTCGGGGGCGCGCCTCATGGCGACGCTCCTCAACGAAATGGAGCGCACCGGCGCCCGCTACGGTCTGCAGACCATGTGCGAGGGCGGCGGGCAGGCCAACGCGACGATCATCGAGCGGATCGGCAGATGACGGCCACCGGAACCACGAGAGTGCCGGCCATCGAGGGCTGGTTCACCACCGGCGAAGACGGATCGGCACCGGCCCTGCTCGGCTCGCGCTGCACCGAGTGCGGGACGTACGCCTTCCCGGCCGAGGCGCGCTACTGCGGGAACCCCGACTGCGGCTCCACGACCTTCGACACGGTCGAGCTGTCGCGGCGGGGCCGCATCTGGTCCTACACCGACGCCCGCTACCAACCGCCGCCGCCGTACGTGGCGGCGGATCCCTACGTGCCCTTCTGCCTGGCCGCCGTCGAGCTGGCGGCGGAGAAGCTGGTGGTCATGGGCCAGGTGGTGCCCGGCGTCACGGTGGACGACCTGACCGTGGGCGACGAGGTCGAGCTGGTCATCGACACCTTGTACTCCGAAGACGGCACCGACTACCTGGTATGGAAGTGGCGCCCGGTCGGCGCCGCATCGACCGGCGGGGAGGCCCGGCCATGACCACGTCGTCCGACGACAAGAAGGTGGCCGTCCTCGGCGCCGGCATGCACGAGTGGGGCAAGTGGGGACGTCCCTTCGTGGAATACGGCTTGGCCGCCGCCCGCGACGCCATGGCCGACGCCGGCCTCGGTTGGCGCGACATGCAGTTCGTCTCGGGCGCCGACACCATCCGCAACGGCTACCCGGGCTTCGTTTCCGGCGCGACCTTCGCCCAGGCACTGGGCTGGACCGGCGCCCGCGTCAGCAGCGTGTACGCCGCCTGCGCCTCGGGTGCGGTGGCCATCGCCAACGCCCGCGCCCAGATACTCGCCGGGTTGTGCGACGTGGCGCTCGTCGTCGGCGCCGACACCACGCCGAAGGGCTTCTTCGCGCCCGTCGGTGGCGGCGAGCGCAAGGACGACCCGGACTGGTTGCGCTTCCATCTCATGGGCGCCACCAACCCGACGTACTTCGGCCTCTACGCGCGCCGGCGCATGGACCGCTTCGGCGCCACCGAGGAGGACTTCGCGCAGGTGAAGGTGAAGAACGCGCGGCACGGGTTGGCCAACCGCTACGCCCGCTACCGCAAGGAGGTGACGGTCGACGAGGTGCTCGCTTCACCCATGGTCGCCGACCCGCTGCGCCTGCTCGAGATCTGCGCCACCTCCGACGGCGGGGCGGCGCTCGTGCTGACCTCCATGGCATTCGCCAGGCGTCACGCCGGCGGGGCGGAGCCGCTCGTCACCATCGACGCGGTCTCCACGGTCACGCCGACCTTCCCCAACACCGTCATTGAGATGCCGAACTTCTCGACCGACTCGGCCGCGGCGACGGGCTTGCCCGATGCGGCCAACGACGGTGCGGCAGTGGCCGCCGCGGGCTTCCGGCCTTCCATCGCCACGGCGGCGTACGCCGAGGCCGGCATCGGCCCCGAGGACGTCAGCCTGGCCGAGGTCTACGACCTCTCGTCCGCGCTCGAGCTCGACTGGTACGAGGACATCGGCCTCTGCGGTGAGGGCGAGGCGGAGAAGCTGCTGCGCGACGGCGCCACCACCATCGGCGGCAGGGTGCCGGTCAACCCCTCGGGCGGCCTCTCGTGCTTCGGCGAGGCCATCCCGGCCCAGGCCATCGCCCAGGTGTGCGAGTGCGTCTGGCAACTCCGGGGCGCGGCCGCGGGACATCAGGTCGAAGGCGCCCGGGTGGCCGTGACGGCAAACCAAGGTTTGTTTGGTCACGGCTCGTCGGTCCTTCTCAGTCGCTGAAACCCTGGTAGCCGCAAAGTTCGTGCCTGCGGGCGCCCATCGTGTGTGAGCCGGTGGGTTTGGGGTATTGGCAGGCTGACGCCGCACGCGGGCGTTCCGCTGCTTAGGCTGGCGAACGCGTGAGTCGTCTGATTGCGAGGCCGGAGCGGAACGGCCCCCTGATTGGAGGAACCACTGCATGTTGGCCACTGATGCGAGCGAACTGCGTGAGGACGAGGCGCGGCGAAGAGGAGCTGTGAACGGAATGCTCGACCAGAACCACGACCGGAGCGGGACCGGCTCGGACGAGGTGCTCAAGGCGCTCGACGAGCTCGAAGTCGTGCTGCGCGAGAACGCCGAGAGCGAGCGCCTGCTGGCCCAACGCATCGCCGAGGTCCGTCTGGCCCGACAGAACGGCCGGGAATGGAAGGCCATCCTCGGGGACGAGGACGACCCGGGCACGGTGCAGTTGGTGAGCACCATTCTGCGCCGGCAGTCCGAGGCCAGCGGCTACCTGCGCCGCGAGCTGGTGGTGGCGCTGAGGGGTGAGGGCCAGAGCATCCCGAGCATCGCCCACCTCTTCGGTGTGACCCACCAGCGGGTGTCCAACCTGCTGCGCCGCGTGGCCCAGGGCAATGCGGCCGCGGCGGCGAACGGCGACAGCGCCTAAGTCGAGGCGCTCCACCGCCGCAGCACGGCGTCGGCTTCGATCATGACGGCGGCGATGATTTCGGCCACGCTCGGCAGCGACTCAATCACCCCCACGACCTGACCGGTCGGCAGCACGCCGACATCGGTCTGCCCTTCGACCAGCGCGGCCTTGGTCATGACCGGCGCGTTCGCCGCCATCACGACCTGCGCCCAGGTGAGCTCGTTGCCCTCCTTCATGGCGCGTCCCTCGCGCAGCAGCGAGCCGAACGTGGCACCCGTCTCCTGGCGGAACTGGTAGGCGCTGCGCAGCGCCCGCGGCAACGAGCGCAGCCACGACTGTGACTCCAGGTGGTCGACCAGGTCGGTGCGCACGACCCGCTGGGGCGCGCCGTCGACCTTGGTCGTGACCACGGTGCCGGTGACGGGCGTGCCGAGGTAGAGCGCCTTGACCGCGTCGGGCACCCTGCTCTCCGCCGAGAGCAGGAAGCGGGTACCCATGGCCACGCCGGCGGCGCCGTAGGAGAGGGCGGCCACCAGGCCGCGCCCGTTGTAGAAGCCCCCCGCCCCGAGGACGAGCACGCGGTCGCCCACCGCGTCGACCACCTGGGGGAGGAGCAGCGTCGTGGGGACGGTCCCGGTATGCCCGCCCCCCTCGCCGCCCTGGGCGATGACGGCGTCCACCCCCCACTCGGCCACCTTCTCGGCGTGGCGACGGGCGCCGACCGTTGGCACGACGAACAGCCCCGCCTCTTTGCAGCGGGTGACCAGGGCCGGGTTCGGTGCCTGGGCGAAGCTGGCCACCCGGGCGCCGGTCTCGATCATGAGCTCGATGCGCTCGTGGACGTCGGCCACGTCGGTACGCAGGTTCACCCCGAATGGGCCGTTGGTGCGGCGACGCACCTCGGCGATGGCGGCCGCCAGCTCGTCGAGGCTCATGGTGGCCGAGGCCAGGATCCCCAGCCCGCCGGCCTCGGTGGTGGCTGCCACCAGGCGCGGGCCGGCCACCCAGCCCATGCCGGTCTGGACCAGCGGGTAGCGCACGCCGATCCGCTCGCACAGCTCGGTGTGGAGCGCCGGGTGCAGCGCGGCTCCGATGTCCGGGGTCAGGTCCGCACCTCGCGGGTCGCGCTGCGAGCCCGGGTCGAGCACGGTGCGGATGAGGTCGAGCTCCTCGGGTGTGGGGAGGCGGGTCTCGGCCACGTCGTCGGGGATGGTGAGCGTGAACCCGGTGGCGGCCACGATGTCGTCGACGGTGACGCCGGGGTGGTGCGAGCGCAGCCGCATGGTGCGGTCCGGCGTCTCGAAGTCGAACACGCCGAGATTCGACACCACGCGGGGGACGTCGTGGAAGCGGGTGGCGCCGGCGCCGGCCGCCGCCGCCCGTGCGTAGCCGACGCCGCTCACCACGTCGACCTGCTCCACGAAGGTGCGCACGGTGTGATCGGGCACCCAGTAGCTGGTGGGGTGGTTGACCGAGTTCCCCGGCGCGCCGCGCACGCCGACGAGCTGCACCTTGGGCTTGGCGTGCGGCCCGATGGCCGAGATGTTCTGGTTGCCGTTCCGGTCGATCTGGCTGGCCATCATCATCATGTTGCGCCGGCCCGACCACACGACGTCGAAAACGGTGCGGTACGGCATGGCCGCCTCACGCACCAGCTCGTCGGGTCGGGTGGCGATGGGCGGCGCGCCCACCATCAACGCGGCCTCGCCGTCGGTGAGCACGATGTCGGGCGAGAAGGTGCGCTTGGCCAACCGGGCACCGAGGGCGGGGATGGTGCCGAAGGGGCTGACCATGACCTCGCCCGCGTCGCGCCAGGTGTCCGCGCAGGCGATGACGCACGATTCGGCCCGGGTGACGCCGGGATCACTCATCAGGACGCCTGCCGCTCCGCCACGTTGGCCCGGTACTCGTCGTCGTCGACGAAGACGTAGCGCTTGGCGAAGGCTTCCCACTCGGCCGGCTCGGCCGCCGACGCCGCGTACTCCTTCTGGAACGCCTCGTCGCGTCCGTAGTCCGGTGGGTTGGCCGTGAAGTGGGCGCCGCCCGGCGACTCGGCCACGCCGTCGACCAGCATGCGGTGGATGGGCACGGTGGCGATCGGGTGGGCCGCATCGGCGAGGGCGCCGTTGTCGACCATCGCCTCGGTCGTCATGAAGCGGCGCTCGGCCGCCCCGAGGAAGAGCGGGTCGAAGAAGGCGTCAGGGCTCAGCACCTGGCCGTTGCCGGCGGCGTCGGCCCGGTTGGTGTGGACGATGGCGGCGTCGAGCTGGAGGGCCGGCATGGCGACCAGCTCGACGTCGGCGTCGGCTGCGTCGGCCAGGTACGGGTGGCCGGCGCCGTAGGGGGAGCGCACCAGCTGCAGGTCGGGGTTGAGGGTCAGGACGTCGGAGCCGAGGCCGGCCCGGGTGGGCAGGAAGGGGACCCGCCAGGAGGCCGCCTGCAGGCCGAGGAAGAACATGCCCTCGTCGACCTCCATGACCTCGACACGGCCGTGCTGGCGCGCGGCGCGCCAGTGGGGATCGAGGGCGATGGAGTCCAGGGTGACGAAGCCGCAGACGACCTTGCGCACCTTGCCGGTGGCGCAGAGCAGCCCGACGTCGGGGCCTCCATAGGCCACGACGGTGAGGTCGGTCAGGTCCGAGCGGCACAGAGCGCGCACGACCGCCATGGGCTTGCGGCGCGAGCCCCAGCCGCCGATGCCGATGGTCATGCCGGAGCGGAGTTCGCCGACCATGTCGTCGATGGTGGTGCGCTTGTCGGCCATCAGCGCGTCATCGGGAGGTGTCGGCGTCGCGCTTCTCGACGAAGGCGGCGCGCTGCTCGTCGGCCACGCCGCGCACGTGCAGCTCGTACGTGAAGCCCTGTTCGAAGCGATAGCTGCGCTTCACGTCGACGGGGTCGATGCCGTTCAGCGACTCCTTGGCCCGGCGGATGATGGTGGGGCTCTTGGTGGCGATGTCGGCGGCCAGCTCGAGCGCGGCCGCATGGAGGCGGTCCGGCGGCACCACGGCGGCGACCGAGCCGTAGGCCGCCAGCTCGGCGGCGGTGATGGGCTTCGCGGTGTAGACCATCTTGCGCATGGCGTGCTGGGGAACCAGGCGGGCCAGGTGCGTGGCGGCGCCGAGCGCGCCGCGGTCGACCTCGGGCAGCCCGAAGGTGGCGTCCTCGGAGGCGACGAGCATGTCGGCGTTGCCGGCCAGGCCGATGCCGCCGCCGAGGCAGAAGCCCTGCACCGCGGCGATCACGGGAACCTCGCAGTCGTAGACGGCGGCGAAGGCGGCGGCGCAGCCGCGGTTCACCCCGACCAGCGCCTCGTCGCCCTTGGCGTTGATCTCCTTGATGTCCACGCCGGCGCAGAAGCCGCGCCCGGTCGCCCGCAGGATGGCCACGCGGTTGGTGGGCACGCGGCCCACGGCGAGAAGGGCCTCGGCCAGCTCGAACCAGCCCGCCACGTCGAGCGCGTTGACCGGCGGGTGGTTGATGACCACCTCGGCGATCCCGTCGTGCTCCTGCAACACATCGATGGGCATGCGGGCGCGGGTTCTCCTCGGTCTGGGCCCTGACGCGGCGTCAGAAAAGCCAGGGCGAACTTAGGTCAGCGTCCCGTGGCCCGGCCAGTGCGCACTCCCGGACGTAGGGTTTGGCGCATGACCCAGCCCGTCTACGACTTCAGCGAGCGTGTCGTGGTGGTCACGGGGGGATCCCGCGGGGTCGGGGCCGGCGTGGTGGCGGCGTTCGCCGCCGCCGGGGCACACGTCGTAGCCTGCGGGCGCCACGAGGCCGAGGTCGAGGGGGCCGTCTTCGTCACGGCGGACATCCGCAAGCCGCCCGAGGCCGAACGGGTCATCGCCAAGGCGGTCGAGGTCTTCGGCCGGCTCGATGTCCTGATCAACAACGCCGGGGGCTCGCCCCACGTGGCGGCGGCCGACGCCTCGCCGCGCTTCGTCGAGGCCATCGTCGGTCTGAACCTGCTGGCGCCGCTGTGGTGCGCCCAGTCGGCCCACAAGGTGATGGCCGTGCAGGAGGACGGCGGCGCCATCGTCAACGTGTCGAGCGTGTCGGGGATGCGCCCGTCGCCCGGCGCCTCCGCCTACGGCGCGGCCAAGGCGGGCCTCATCAACCTGACGGCGACGCTGGCCGTCGAGTGGGCCCCCGTGGTCCGCGTCAACTGCGTCACCGCCGGGTTGCTCGACACCGGGGCCGGCGACGACTTCTACGGAGGGCCCGAGGGCATGGCGCGGGCGGCCGCCACCGTGCCGGTCGGGCGCATGGGCACGCCGGCCGACGTGGCCGAAGCCTGTTTGTACTTGTCGAGCGACGCCGCCTCCTACGTCACGGGGGCCAATCTGGTCGTGCACGGGGGCGGGGAGCCGCCGCCGTTCCTGGGGGCGGTCGCCGGGCCCTGACGCGGCCATTCAGTGTCCTGTTCGTTTTCCGCTCGATTAGGGGTAAACGCGGGTTCAGCTGCTAGACAGAGCGACCGTGAAATTGGCGGTCCCCACCGAGACCCGTCCGGGCGAGCGCCGCGTGGCCATCGTCCCCGATGTGGCCAAGAAGCTGGTCAGCGCAGGCTGGGAGGTCTGCGTGCAGGCCGGCGCCGGCACCGAGGCCGCGTTCAGCGACAGGGCCTACACCGAGGCCGGCGCCACGGTCGCCCCCGACGCCGCCGCGACGCTCTCCGGCGCCGGGCTGGTGGTGCGGGTCAACGCTCCGAGCGCGGACGATGTCGCGGCGATCCCCGAGGGCGCGGCGCTCCTGAGCTTCTTCGGCGTGGCCCAGTCCGCCGACGCCGTGCGCGCCCTGGCGGCCAAGAAGGCGACCGTCTTCAGCTTCGACCTGCTGCCCCGCATCAGCCGGGCCCAGGGCATGGACGCCTTGAGCTCACAGGCGACGGTGTCGGGGTATCGAGCGGGGCTCAGCGCGGCCGAGCACCTGGCCAAGTTCTTCCCGATGTTCATGACGGCGGCGGGCACGGTGCCGCCGGCCAAGGTGCTCGTCATGGGCGTCGGGGTGGCCGGCCTGCAGTCGATCGCCACGGCGCGCCGGCTCGGCGCGGTGGTCAAGGCCTACGACGTGCGGGCCGCGGCCAAGGAGGAGGCTGAGAGCCTGGGCGCCACCTTCCTCGACACCGGCGTCTCGGCCGAGGGCACCGGCGGCTATGCCCGCGAGCTCTCGCCCGAGGAGCTGGACCGCCAGCGCGCCGCGCTGGCCGAGGAGGTCGGGCGCTCCGACGTCGTCATCACCACCGCGGCCGTGCCGGGCCGCAAGGCCCCGGTGCTGCTCACGGTGTCGATGGTCGAGGGCATGGGCGAGGGTGCCGTCGTGGTGGACATGGCGGCGGACCAGGGTGGCAACTGCGAGCTGACGGTAGCGGGTGAGATCGTGGACCATAACGGTGTGCACGTCGTCGGCATGGCCAACCCCCCGTCGGGCATGCCGACCCACGCCAGCTTCCTCTTCGCCCGCAACGTGGCCAACGTGCTGGCGTTGATGGGCCCGTCGGGGACGCTCGAGCCGGACTGGGACGACGAGATCGTGGCCGGCATGTGCGTGCTGCGCGAGGGCGCCGCGGTGGCGCCGGCCGCGGTGGAGCTGCTGGGCGGGACCTCCGGCGGCGCCGGCGGGACACAGGGGGCGCAGTCGTGATCCATTTGCTGCTGACGTCGACGCCGACCGGGTCGACCACGGGGATCGTCGAGTACCTGACCATCTTCGTGCTGGCCGCCTTCGTCGGCATAGAGGTCGTGTCGAAGGTGCCCAGCATTCTGCACACGCCGCTGATGTCGGGATCGAACGCCATCCACGGCATCGTGTTGGTGGGCGCGTTGACGATAATGGGCGAGGCGCACGGCACGGCCGAGGTCACGCTCGGCTTCCTGGCCGTCTTCCTGGCCACCTTGAACGTCGTGGGCGGCTTCGTGGTGACCGACCGCATGCTCGAGATGTTCAAGGGCAAGCCGGGGGACCGGGCCAAGCCCCGAGTGGCCAAGGCCCAGGACACGACGGCGCAGGACGCCGCACCCCCGGCATCGTCCGGCCCGCCTGAGCCCGGCGGAGGCGCCGCCTGATGCTGGCCGTCTCCTTCACCCTGACGACCGCGCGCGACCTGGCCTATCTGGTCGCGATCGCCGGGTTCATCTTCGCCCTCAAGGGCCTGAGCTCTCCCCGCCACGCCCGCCTCGGCAACCTGGTCGGCGCGGCGGCGGCGACCCTCGCCATCGGCATGACCTTCACCCTGCCGTCGTTGCGGCACTCGGGCTGGAACCTCGTGCTGGCGCTCATCGCCATGGCGCTGGGCGCGTCCATCGCCGTGCCGGTGGCCCGCTTCGTGAAGATGACCGCGATGCCCCAGCTGGTGGCCATCTTCAACGGCGTAGGCGGCGGGGCTGCCGCGCTGATCTCCATCGTGGAGCTGCTCCACCTGCACTCGCTCGGGCTGCAGCCGGCCGTCTACGTCACCGCCGAGGTCCTGCTGGGAGTGCTCATCGGGTCGGTGTCCTTCTCGGGCAGCGCCATCGCGTTCATCAAGCTGCAGGAGCTCATCACCGGGCGGCCGATCACCTACCCGGGCCAGCAGGTCATCAACGCACTCGTGGCCGCGGCCATCGGCGTCATGTTGATCCTGGCGCTGGTCACCGGGAGCATCGTCTACGTCTGGATCATCCTGGTGCTGGCGCTCGCGCTCGGCGTGATCTTCGTGCTGCCCATCGGCGGGGCCGACGTGCCCGTGCTGATTTCGTTGCTCAACTCGTTCACGGGCCTGGCCGTCGCCGCCTCGGGCTTCGTGCTCGACAGTGATCTGCTGATTGTGGCCGGCACGCTCGTCGGAGCCTCGGGCATGATCCTCACCCGGCTGATGAGCAGCGCCATGGGGCGGTCGCTGCCGAACATCCTCTTCAGCGCGTTCGGCTCGGTGATCACGGCGACCGGCGGCGAGGCGGGCGACGCGACGCGGCCGGTCCGGACGGGGACGCCCGAGGACGTCGGCGTACTGCTGGCCTACGCGCGTAAGGTCGTCATCATCCCCGGCTACGGGCTGGCGGTGGCCCAGGCCCAGCACACGGTGCGCGAGCTGGCCGACGCGCTCAAGGCGCGTGGCGTCGACACGTTCTTCGCCATCCACCCGGTGGCTGGGCGCATGCCGGGGCACATGAACGTGCTCCTGGCCGAGGCCAACGTGCCCTACGACGAGCTCAAAGAGATGGACGAGGCCAACCTCGAGATGGCCACGGCCGACGTCGCCCTCGTGGTCGGGGCCAACGACACCGTCAACCCGGCGGCCAAGACGACGCCGGGCAGCCCCATTTACGGCATGCCGATCATCAACGCCGACGAGGCCGAGAACATCGTCTTCCTCAAGCGCTCCATGCGGCCCGGCTTCGCCGGCATCGACAACGAGCTGCTCTACGACCCCAAGACGACCATGCTCTTCGGGGACGCAAAGGACACCCTGCAAAAGCTGGTGGCGGCGGTCGCGGAAGCCTGAGGGCTGACGGGCTGGAGGGCCTGAGGGCTGGAGCGCTGGAGGGCTGGAGGCGTGGGGTTGGCAGGCAACGGCAGCTGCCGCACCCGATGTTGAAGCCCGCACCGTGAGTTTCCGGCGCTCGACCCAGTTCCCACAGGGATGGAGCTGGCTGACAGGCTGGCCCACCTCGTCAGGGGGGGAATCCCGTCGGGGCTGGGAAGGGGAGCTGCGAGCGCACGGGCTCGGGTCCGGAAGTACGCGCCCCTGCTGCACCGGAAGCGGGCGGCCATCGGCGCCATCACCTTCTGTTTGGTCATGCTCTGCGTGGGCTTCACCGTCGGAATGGGCAGCTCGGCCGCTCCCAAGGCCCTCGCCACCCGGGCCCACCACGCCCGGGTCGACGCCAACCTGGCCGACAACCCCGGCAACGCGTCGCTGAAGCAGCTCGGCGCCACTGCCACCCTGGCGCTGGCGCCGGCCACCGCCGCGCCGACGGCGGCTCCTGCCACGCTGATCGACGAACCGCCGCTGGCCGCCCGCGAGGACTTCGCCTTCGCGCCGTACTGGACGCTGGCCCAGTCGCCGATGTTCGACATCACGGGGTTGTCGACGATCGCCTACTTCTCCATCGGCGTGAACGGCGACGGGACGCTCGACGAGAGCGGCCCGGGCTGGGAGGGCTTCCAGAGCCAGGATCTCGCCGACCTGATCACGCGGGCGCACGCGGCCGGAGAGCGCGTCGTGCTCACCGTCAACGACTTCGGGCAGAGCTCGCTCGACTCGCTGACGTCATCCCCGACCGCTGCCGCCACCCTGTCCGGCGCGCTCATCCCCCTGCTGCAGGCCAAGTCGCTCGACGGCGTGAACTTCGACTTCGAAGGCGAGGGGAGCGGCGACCAGACCGGCCTCACCAACCTGATCACGTCCGTGGCGGGCTCGCTGCGGACGGTCGATCCACACTGGCAGATCACGATGGACACCTACGCCTCGTCGGCCGGAGATCCCGGCGGCTTCTACGACATTCCCGCCTTGGGCCAGGTCGTCGACGCCTTCTTCGTCATGGACTACGAGCTCAACCTCGCGGGCACCGCATCCGAGGCTTCGCCGCTCACGAGCGGCATGTTCAGCACCCAGACGACGCTGGCCCAGTACGACGCCGCGGTGCCGGCGTCGAAGGTGATCATCGGCACACCGTTCTTCGGCATCGACTGGCCGACGAACAACGGCACCATGGGGGCGAACGCCACCGGCGGCGCGGCGGACATCGCCGACTCGCAAGCCGCCGGGAACGGGCCCGAGTACTGGGACCCGGTCACCGACACCGCGTGGACGAGCTACCAGGTTGGCGGCCAGTGGCACGAGTCGTACTACGAGGGCGAAAACGGTCTGTACGACGTCTCGCAGATGGTGTCCCAGGACGGCGCACGCGGCGTCGGGATCTGGGCGCTGGGCATGGAGAGCGACGGGGCACAGATGATCGCCGCACTCGACGGGATCTCACCGGGAGCGCCACCGGGCACCGGCCCCCAGTCGACTTCGTCGAGCACGGCGGCCGTGGCGGCTGCGCCCGCGCCGACATCCGCCCCGGGCGCGTCCGTGTCAGCGCCCTCGCCGAGCCGCACGGGCGGGACGGCCGCGCCGCCCGCCGCCGCGTCGCCGGCCCCCACCAGCGGCAGTGGCGGAGGTTCCGGCTCGGGCTCTGGGTCCCAGACCGCGTCACCTTCCGCCCCGCCGCCGGCCACGACCACGACAACGACCACGGCCTCGGCCATCACCGGCGAGTACAACGGCACCACCGTCGACCTCACGCCCGTGGCCTCGAGCACGGTGCTCGGAGTGCTGCCCGCCGGCACGCTGACCGACTTCCAGTCCAACGTGGTGGCGTACTCGTGCCTCAACGGTGCCGCGCTGGACGTCTACGACAACGTGAACGGGAGCCCGGTGGCCGAGGCCGTCGCGCCGACCGACTGCATCGCCCAGGACTTCGAGCTCCCCTGACCCGGCCATCTGGCAGGCCGCCGGTAGCGTAGAGCAGGGCATGGAGCGCGACCCGGGCACGGAGCAGGAGCAGGATGAGGAGCAGCAGCACGGCGGCTTCCCGCTCGCCGTCCGCTCGCAGCGGGTGCTGCAGATCACCCTCGGCCTGCTCTGGATCCTCGACGCGGCCCTGCAGTTCCAGCCCTTCATGTTCGGCCGCGGCTTCGTGGACTCGTTCATCCTGCCCAACGCCAGCGGGCAGCCCTTCGTCGTCGGCGACCTCATCACGCACATCGGGAACTTCGTGGCACCCGACGTCGCGGTGTGGAACACGCTCTTCGCGCTGGTCCAGGTCTTCATCGGCGTCGGGCTGCTCTTCCGGCGCACGGTGCGCCCGGCGCTCGTCGTGTCCTTCTTCTGGGCCGTCGGCGTCTGGGTCATCGGTGAGGGCCTCGGCATGGTCCTCACCGGCACGGCGAGTGCCCTCACCGGCGCCCCGGGCTCGGTGTTCATGTACGGGCTGCTCGGCCTCATGGCCTGGCCCCGGCCACCGCGGCGCTGGGTCGGCTGGACCGACCGCCCCGCCGGCGTCGCCTCTTCGGCCGCCGCTCAGGGCATCGGCCGCACGATCACGCCACTGGCCGTGTGGGCCGGCTACTGGTCGTTGGCCGCCGTGCTGTTCCTCCTGCCCGCCAATCGCACCCGTACGTCGACCCAGAGCGCCATTGCCGGCATGGCCCCGACCGTGCCCGGCTGGTACGCCCACTTCCTGACCAACCTGGCCAACCTGTTCTCGACCACCGGGACCCAGACGGCCTGGATCCTCGCCGCCGTCTCCGTCGCCATCGGCCTCGGCCCACTCGTGGCCCGCCGCCCCGGCTGGTTCCTCGCCGCCGGCGCGCTGCTCTCCTTCTTGCTCTGGATGGCCGGGCAGGGCCTCGTCGGCAACGTCTTCAGCGGCTCTGACACCGATCCGAACACCGGCCCGCTGGTGATCCTGCTGGCCGCGGCCATGGTGCCCACCTACATTGCGTCCAAGGAGGCCTGGCGTTCCCCCGCCGGCGAAGTCCTGCGGCAGAGCCCCGCGGCGGCCGTCCTCGGCATCGGCGCCCTGGGGGCCGCGCTGGCGTTGAGCGCCAGCTATCCCGCGGTGGCGGCCGAGTCGACGAGCACCGCCATGAGCGGCATGGTCATGAACGCGGGCAGCGCGGGCTCGAGCTCGCAGTCCGCCACGGTGAGCACCTGCACGCCGCACCAGAGCGGCCTCAAGATCTCGGGACTCGATCTGGCGAACACGCCGTTCATGATCATGAGCGGGACCAACGGCATGGACATGAACGGGGCCGATGCCAGCGCGGCGGCCGGCTTCAACACGACGACGCCCGATTGGCACTACACGGGCCCGACCATTCCCCAGGCGGAGGCGAGCACGCTGCTGGCCGACGGCAACAACGGGCCGAGCGACATCCACATGGCGGAGAGTGGCTGCGCGCCGACCTTGACGGCGGCCGACGATATCGGTGCCGTGCAGTACGTGCAGGCGACCAGCGCGGCCGTCTCCGGTTACGCCACCCCGGCCGCGGCTGTTGCCGCCGGCTACGTGCCCGCCTCACCGACGGACTACCCGGTCGTGACCTACGTGAACCCGGCCATCGTGGCGGCCAACGCCGCGGCGCAGCGAACGCTCGACCCCCAGCACGTCGACGGCCTCGTCTACGCCATGACACCTTCGGGCGCCGACGTGCTCGCGGCCGCCATGTACATCCTCCCCGCCACCGAGACCAAGGTCCCCATGCCCTATGGCGCGCTGGTCCAATGGCATCGCCGCACCCAGGTCTGTGGACCGGCCACGCCGTCGCCCACCATGCCTTTCGACATCACCGGGTACCCGCCATGCGCGAGCGGCACGACACTGGAGCCGACGCCCTATGTCTCCCTGGTGTGGCAGGTCCCGGTCGCGGGCGGACCGCTGGCGATTCAGCCGCCCGACGTGCAGATCGTGGAGGCGGCCGTGATGCACGCGAGCGGCACCGCCGTTGCAGCGCAGGGATGACGGGCCGCCGCACGATTCCGCCGCGAGGCCGACCCGCTTGGGACCCACCCCGTCCCTAACCTGGGGGCCATGGCGGCTTCACCCGACGTGACCCAGCGGGCCCTGGCCTGGGCACGCATCGACCTTTCCCCCTCGCACCGGCCGCCGGAGTGGTGGCGGGTGGTCCTGGCCACCGTCCTGTCCGTCGCGCTGTCGCTGGCGGCGGACGCTGCGCTCGTGGCCATCGGGACGCGGGTATTCCCGACGACCAAGGGCTACGTGCACTTCGAGTTCCACGACTACGCCAGGCTGACTGTCATCGGCGTCCTCATCGCGTGCGCAGCGTGGCCGGTCGTGGCGCGACTGAGCTCGGCGCCGCGGTGGTTGTTCTTCCGGCTGGCCATCGTGGTGACGCTTGTGCTCTTGCTGCCGGACCTCTACATCTGGCATCAGGGGCAGCCGGCGAAGGCGGTGCTGGTCTTGATGTCGATGCACCTCGCCATCGCGCTCGTGACCTACAACCTGCTCGTCCACGTGGCGCCGGTCCGGCCAGCTTCTCCCCGGAGCGAGGCGGAGCGAGGCGGCTCGGGCTCGGGCTCGGGCTCGGTGTAGCTAGCGCGGCGCGATGGCGTCGACGGCGGCAAGCACCTCGGCCGGGGGCATCCAGGCGCCAGCCGCGACGTTGGCAGTGACCTGCTCGGCCCGGGTGGCACCGGCGATGACCGAGGCGACCGCCGGCCGGGACAGCAGCCAGCCGAAGGCAAGGTCGAGGACGCCGTGGCCGTGTCGTCCGGCCAACTCGTCGAGCTCGGCCACGGCGGCGAGGCGTTCGTCGGAGAGCTGACTCGCCGCGCCGTCGCCCATGGCGGCCAGCCGGGTGCCCTCGGGGGGCGGCTCGCCGGCCCGGAACTTCCCGCTCAGCAGGCCCATGGCCAACGGGAAGAAGGGCAGGAACGCGGTCCCGGTGCGGTCGCACCATTCGAGGACCCCGTCCTCGGGCTCCCGGTACAGGATGTTGTACTGGTTCTGCACGCTGACGAAGCCCGGGTTGCCGTCGGGCGTCGCCGCCGCCGCCTCCGTGAGCTGCTCCACGTTGAAGTTGGAGCAGCCGAATTCGCGGATCTTGCCCTCGGCGACGAGCTCGCCCAAGACCCCGATGGTCTCGGTGATCGGCGTCTTCGGGTCGGGAACGTGCATCTGGTAGAGGTCGATGCGGTCGGTGCCGAGGCGGGTCAGGCTGTCCTCGACGGCCGTGCGCACGTAGGCAGGGGAGCCGCCGCCCTCGTGCCCTTCGTAGGGAACGCCGAACTTGGAGGCAAGCACGATCTCGTCGCGGCGGGGGCCCAGGGCCTCTCCGAGGTAGGTCTCGCTCTTGGTCCCGCCGTAGATGTCGGCGGTGTCGAGGAAATTGATGCCCGCATCGAGCGCGGCGTGCACCACGTCCGCCGTTTCCTTGCGCCCGACGCGCATGCCGAAGTTGTTGCAGCCGAGGCCGACGACGCTGACCTCCAACGAGCCGATCTTGCGGGTCTGCACCGGCACACTCCCTCCTGGCGGCCGGTCTCCTGCGAGCGGACCGGGTCGGCAGTACTGTACCGGCGAGTTCAAGTTGGGGAACCGAGCACAACGAGGAGGCCGCAATGGCAGCAGGCGCAGTCGACGTCACGATCGCAGCCACGCCCGACGAGGTGTGGGCCAAGGTGGGCGACTTCGCCGGCGTCGAGGTGTTGTTCCCGGCTATCGAGTCGTTCCGCCTTGAGGGGGACGATCGCATCATCGGCATGTTCGGCATGGAGATCCGAGAGCGGTTGTTGGCCCGCGACGAGGCGAGCCGCGTGCTGACCTACTCGGTCGTCGGCGGCGTGCCGCTCGAGAGCCACACGGCCACCATCTCGGTCGAGCCCGACGGCGAGGGATCCCTGGTGATCTGGGCCTACGACGTCACGCCCGACGAGATGGCGCCGATCTTCGGCGACACTTACAAGGGCGCGCTCGCCGCCTTGGAGAACGCCTTTTCGTAGCGACCCGACCAGGGGAATGGGAGGGCGCGCCGGCGCCTCGCCTACCCTGACGCCGTGGACCAAGGCGCGGCGGACGCACCTGTTGGCCCGACACCCCGGGTGCAGGTCCCGACCCCGGTGCCGCGCCCTCTGACCGAGGACGTCCCGCGTATCTACCCGCGGCGCCTGCCGGACCCTACGCACCGCGAGCTGCTGCGCCGCAGCCGCACCATCGCCAAGGTCGTGGCCATCCACTTCACGCCCACCGCCTTCCGCCAGCTCCGCACCATCCGCCAGGGACCGCTCCCGGCGGCACAACTCGCCCGTCCGTTGCGCAAGAGCTTCCAGGACCTCGGCGGGACGTTCATGAAGTTCGGCCAGATCATCGCCTCGTCGCCCGGCATGTTCGGTGACGACGTGGCCGACGAGTTCCGGGCCTGCCTCGACACCGGCCCGCCCGTGCCGTTCCCCGACGTGCGCCAGCGGGTGGAGGAGGACCTCGGACGGCCACTCGGCGAGGCATTCGCCGAATTCGAGCAGGACCCCATCGGGACCGCCTCCATCGCCGTGGTGCACCGGGCGCGCCTGCTGGACGGGCGCACGGTGGCGGTCAAGGTGCTGCGACCCAACATCGAACACATCGTGGCGACGGACCTCGACCTCATGCAGCCACTGCTCGAGATCCTGGTGCGCCAGACCGGTGACCAGATGGCCGGTTCCACCCTGCAGCTGCTCGACGGCTTCCGGGTGCAGATCGGCGAGGAGATGGACCTGCGGAACGAGGCGCGCTCGCTGGCCCACTTCCGGCGCCTGCAGAACGAGTTCGACCTGAAGCTGATGGCCGTGCCCGAGCCCTATCCGGAGCTCTCGGGCCGCAACGTGCTCACGATGGAGTTCTTCGACGGGGTCCCCATCGACGACCTGGCCCGGGTGGCCGACCTCGGGTTCGACCCCACTCCGCTGGTCCAGGAGGTGATGCGGGCCTTCTTCCTGACCACGGTGCGCTGGGGCGCCTTCCACGGCGACGTGCACGCCGGAAACATGATGCTGCTGCGCGACGGGCGCATCGGCGTCATCGACTGGGGGATCGTGGGCCGCCTCGACCCCTCGACGCACCGCTTCTTCATTTCGTTGCTCTCCGCCGCCATGGGCGACGAGTCGGCCTGGCCCGTGGTGACCAGGCACATCACCGACGTCTACGGGCCCGCCATCGGCGTCGCCGTCGGGCTGTCCGACGAGGACCTCACCGCCTTCGTCCGCTCCATCATGGAACCGGCGCTCACCCGCCCCTTCGGCGAGGTCAGCCTGGCCGGCATCATGCAGACGATTCAGCTGCAGATGGCCAAGGCGCAGGGGGTGGAGGCGCACCGGCGCAGCGTGCGGGCGATCTTCCGGCGGCTGCGCACCCAGCGCAAGGTGCGCCGGATGGCCGACCAGTCCGGCGGGCTCATGTCCGACTTCGACCGGGGCACGTTCCTCCTCGCCAAGCAGCTGATGTACTTCGAGCGCTACGGCCGCATGTTCGTGTCGGAGGTCCCGATCCTCAACGACCGGGACTTCATTGAGCAGCTGCTGGCCGGCGTCGACATGTCCAACCTGGGCTGACGGACCGGACCTGGCACGAAACTGGAATCTGTTCTAGTTTCACCCCGGGTCTGCTGGAGGCCCGTCGCACGGGGAGGTGATATGGCAGAGGACGCGGTGATCTACCGCTCCGACCACGTCCTGGAGTACCCCTACGTGCGCTCCGTGGGCCCCGTCGTGGGGGCCTTTCTCACCGGGCTGCGCGACGGCAAGGTCGTCGGGATCCGGGGCACCGGAGGCCGCGTCATCGTGCCGCCGACGGAGTACGACCCCGAGACGGGGGAGGAGACCGAGGGCATGGTGGAGGTCGGCCCGGAGGGCACGGTCACCACGTGGTCCTGGGTGGCACACCCCCAGCCCAAACACCCAATGCAGGAGCCCTTCGCCTGGGTGCTCGTGCAATTCGACGGCGCCGACACGTCATTCCTCCACGTGCTGCCGGCCACGAGCCCCGACGAGGTCTCGACCGGCATGCGTGTGCGTCCCGAGTTCGCCCCCGAGGACGAGCGCGTCGGCCACGTCAAGGACATCAGCCACTTCGTGGCCGTCGGAGGTGGGCAATGAGCGAGCGCGAGCCGGTGACGATGATGGCGGCGCCCATCCGCCTCGACTACGAATTCACGGCGGGCGTGGCCATGAGCAAGAACCTGCACGGGTACGAGCAGGGCAAGTTCATCGGGCAGCGGTGCCCGAAGTGCAAGAAGGTCTACGTGCCGTCGCGCGGGTCGTGCCCGACCGACGGCGTGCCCACCGACGAGGTTGTCGAGCTGCCCAACACCGGCACCATGACCACCTACTGCGTGGTCAACGTGCCGTTCGCCGGGCAGTCGATCGAGATCCCCTACATCTGCGGCCAGATCCTGCTCGATGGCGCCAACCTGTCGTTCATGGGCCTCATTCAGGAGATCCCGATCGACGAGATCAGGATGGGAATGCGGGTCGAGGCCGTGTGGGCCCCACCCGAAGAGTGGGGGCCGACGTTGGCCTCGGTCAAGTACTTCCGGCCGACCGGTGAGCCCGACGCCGACTACGAGACCTACAAGGAATACCTATGAGTGAGTTCCCCCGGCTCGTCTCGGGCCACCGGCCGGTCGGGGTGGTGTCCTTCGCCCAGTACGACAACGTGCGCCGCGAGGACGCCCGCAACGAGGTCGAGATGCTCATGCCGGTGGTGGCCGAGGTGTTCGGCAACATCGGCATCACCAAGGACGACGTCGGGTTCATCTGCTCGGGCTCGACCGACTACCTGATCGGCGGACCGTTCTCCTTCGTGGCGGCGCTCGACGCGGTCGGGGTGTGGCCGCCCCGGGCCGAGTCGCACGTCGAGATGGACGGCGCCTGGGCGCTGTACGAGGCCTGGGTTCTCCTGCAGGAGGGCGAGATCGACGCCGCCCTGGTCTACTCCTTCGGCCGTTCGTCCATGGGTCACCTGGGCGAGGTGCTGTCGGTCCAGCTCGACCCCTACTACCTGGCGCCGCTGTGGCCGGACCCGACGTCGCTGGCCGCATTGCAGGCGCAGGCGATGATCGACAAGGGGAAGGCGACCGAGGCCGACTTCGCTGCCATCGCGAGCCGGTCCCGGCGAGCTGCTCTGGCGAACCCCAAGGCCCAGGTCGCCTACGACCGCTCCGCCGAGGAACTTTTGGCCGAGGAGTACGAGGTGGCGCCGCTGCGCCGCCATGCGCTGCCGCCGCTGACCGACGGCTGCGCCGCCATGGTGCTGGCCGCGGGCGACCGGGCCTACGAGCTGTGCGAGCGGCCGGCCTTCATCACCGGCATCGACCACCGCATTGAGACGCACTCGGTGGGCGCCCGCGACCTCACCCTTTCGCCCTCGACCAAGCTGGCGGGGGAGAAGGCCGGGGTCGGGGCCAAGAAGGTCGACGTGGCCGAGCTGCACGCGCCCTACGCCCACCAGGAGCTCATCCTCTCCGAGGCGTTGGGGCTGGGCGACGGGGTCGACGTCAATCCCTCGGGGGGTGCGCTGGCGGCCAACCCGATGATGTCGGCCGGGCTCATCCGCATCGGCGAGTCGGCCCAGCGCATCTGGTCGGGTCAGGCCGACCGTGCCGTGGCCCACGCCACGTCGGGGCCCTGCCTGCAACAGAACCTGGTCTGCGTCCTGGAGGGCGTCTGATGGCCGAGCGCTGTGCAGTCATCGGGGTGGGCCAGACGGTGGCCAAGTCCAAGCGCGAAGACGTCTCGATCGCCGGGCTGGTGCGCGAGGCCGCCTTGGCCGCGCTCGAGGACGCCGGGCTGACGTTCGCCGACATCGACGCCGTGGTCGTGGGCAAGGCACCAGACATGTTCGAGGGCGTCATGATGCCCGAGCTGTACCTGGCGCCGGCGCTCGGCGCGGTGGGCAAACCGATGTTCCGCGTCCACACCGCCGGCTCGGTCGGCGGGTCGACGGCCATTGTGGCGACGCACCTCGTGGCATCGGGGATCCACGAGCGCGTGCTGACGGTGGCGTTCGAGAAGCAGAGCGACTCCGACGCCATGTGGGCCCTGTCGGTGCCGCAACCGTTCTCCGCACCGTTGCTGGCCGGCGCGGGCGGCTACTTCGCCCCCATCATCCGGGCCTATATGTACCGCTCCGGTGCGCCACGCGACATCGGGATGATGGTGGCGGTCAAGGACCGGCTGCACACGTTGAAGAACCCCTATGCGCACCTGCACATCCCCGACATCTCCATGCAGATGGTCGAGGAGTCGATCATGCTGTGGGACCCGCTGCACTATCTCGAATCGTGCCCGTCCTCGGACGGCGCTGCTGCCATGGTCATCGGATCGGAGAAGTCCGCCGGTGCGGCGACGGCGGCGACCGGGCGGCCACCCGCCTGGATCCACGGCATGGCCATGCGCTCGGAGCCCACGATGTTCGCCGGCCGGGACCAGGTGAACCCCCAGGCCGGGCGAGACTGCGCGGCCGACCTCTATCGCCAGGCCGGCATCACGAACCCGCGGGCCGACTTCGACATGGCCGAGGTCTACGTGCCCTTCAGCTGGTACGAGCCGATGTGGCTGGAGAACCTCGGCTTCTGCCCGGAGGGCGAGGGCTGGAAGCTCACGCAGGCCGGTGCAACGTCGATGATCGAAGGCGGGGACATCCCGTGGAACTGCTCGGGCGGCGTGTTGTCGTCGAACCCGATCGGCGCCTCGGGCATGCTGCGCTTCCTCGAGACCGCCCTGCAGGTGCGCGGCATGGCGGGCGAGCACCAGGTGCCCGACGCCCGGCGCGCCCTCGGACAGGCCTACGGTGGTGGCTCCCAGTTCTTCGCCATGTGGGTGGTCAGCGCCGACAAACCCTGAGGCGAAGGGCCGTGCCGATATGCTCGGCAGGACCAAGCCAGCCTTTGACCAGGAGGTCTCCGTGAAGGTCGTCGTGGACTTCGATGAGTGTGCCAGCAACGCCGTGTGCATGGGAATCCTGCCCGAGGTCTTCGAGGTGCGGGACGACGGCTACCTCTACGTGCTCAACGAGAACCCGCCCGAGGAATTCCGCGAGCGACTGCGCGAGGCGGTCAACGGCTGCCCGACGGGCGCCATCTCCATAGAGGAAGCCTGACGCCCGGTCCCTCTCCTGCACCTCGCCGGCGCCCGGGGTGCGCCGGCACACAGCATGACTGATCCGACCACCCCGCCCCGGGCGCGTTTCGCGCCGTCACCCACCGGGTACTTCCACGTGGGCAGCGCGCGGACAGCGCTGTTCAACTGGCTCTTCGTGCGCCAGCACGGGGGGACGTTCGTGCTGCGCATTGAGGATACCGACGAGGCGCGCAACCGGCCGGAGTGGACCGAAGGCATCATCAGTGCGCTGGACTGGCTCGGGATGGCGCCCGACGAGGGGCCGTACTTCCAGTCGGCGCAGGAGGCCGCGCACGCGGCGGCGGTCGAGGCGCTGTGGGACGGGGGCTCCCTGTACGCCTGCGCGTGCACGCGCGAGGAGATCGACGAGCGGACGCGCCAGCGGGCGGCGGCGGGGGACCCGACGCCGGGCTACGACGGGAACTGCCGCGACCTCGGGCTGCCCCGGGGCGACGGGCGGGCGCTGCGCTTCCGCACGCCCGACGAGGGCGTCGTGGAGGTGCACGACCTCGTGCGGGGCGACGTCGAGTTCCCGCTGCGGGCGCTCGAGGACTTCATCTGCGTCAGGGGGGACGGCAAGCCGCTCTTCGTCTTGGCCAACGCGGTCGACGACCGGACGATGGCGATCTCACACGTGATCCGGGGCGAGGAGCTGCTACCCACGGCACCACGACAGATCATGCTGTGGGACGCGCTCAACCGGACCGAGGGCATCGACCTGGCGCTGCCGGCCTACGCGCACCTGCCGTTGCTGGTCAACGAGCAGGGGAAGAAGCTCTCCAAGCGCCGTGACCCGGTGGCGGTGGAGATGTACCGCGAGCAGGGCTACCTGCCGACGGCTTTCCGCAATTACCTGGCCCTGCTCGGCTGGAGCCCCGGCGACGAGGAGATCGTGCCGGTGGAGGTGATGCTGGAACGCTTCCGCTTGGAGGACGTGCAGCGCTCGCCCGCCTTCTTCGACATCAAGAAGCTGTCGCACATGAACGGCGTCTACATCCGCGACTTGTCGGTCGACGGGTTCGTGGCGGCCGCCCGGCCCTGGGTCGACCCGGTGCCGGGGGAGTGGGCCCCGGGTGGCTGGCGCAATCCCGATACCGGGGCGCCGGAGGTGGCGCCACCCGCCTGGGCACCGGAGCGCTACGACGCCGGGGTGTTCGCCGCGCTGGCCGAGGTGACCCAGGAGCGGGTGACGGTGCTGAGCGAGGTGCCCGAACTGGTGGACTTCCTCTTCCTGGCGGACGCGCCCGACGATCTCGACAGCTGGCAGAAGGCCATTGGCGGCGACGAGGGTGCGCCGCGGATTCTGGCCGGACGCGCTGGCCGCCTACGAGGCCTGCCCGTCGTGGGACAAGGACGCGCTGCACGGGGTCACGCTGGCTATCGCCGAGGCGGTAGGACGCAAGCTGGGCAAGGCGCAGGCGCCCATCCGGGTCGCGGTGATGGGCCGCACGCGGGGGTTGCCCTTGTTCGACTCGCTGGCGGTGCTCGGCCGCAGCGAGACGTGCCGCCGGTTGGCGGCCGCGCTCGACCGCGTCACGCCTGCCCCCTGATGCTCCTGGCGCCGCTCCGCTGGGCACTGCGCATAGCGGTCCTCGTCGTGACGGTGATCGTGCTCTACTTCGCCGTGACGCTGGTGCAGGTGTGGCTGACCTCGCGCCAGTACGACCCGCACGCGGCGGGAGCCATCCTGGTCATGGGGGCGGCGCAGTACAACTGCGTGCCGTCCCCGGACCTGGCGGCGCGCCTGGACCAGGCGGCGATCCTGTACCACCAGGGGTATGCACCTTTGATCATCGTGACGGGCAACAAGAAGCCCGGGGACAAGTGCACCGAGGCGCAATCGGGTGCGATGTATCTCGAGGAGGTCAAGCGCGTGCCGCACTCGGCGATCCTCGAGGCGGGCGGCGATGACAGCTACCAGAACATCGCGGACGCAAAGCCGGCGCTCGAAGCCCACGGGGCCAAGGTGATCCTGATCACCACGGACCCCTTCCACGAGGATCGCTCCATGGCCATTGCGTCCAGTCTGTCGCTGACGCCGTCACCCACCCCGACCCAGACCTCGCCCATCACGGGCTGGTCGACCGTGCCCTACTTCCTGAAGGAGGCGCTCGGCGTGGGGTTCGGCCGCATCATCGGCTACAACCACCTGGAGTGGCTGCACGACGCCTGAGCTTGGGCGTCAGCCGGCGGTCATCGATGTCGTGGTGGTGGTCGAGGTCGTGGCGGCCGCGGGGCTCGTCTTGAAGCTGATCCGCACGACGGTGCCCACACCCTGGGCCGTCCCCACGCCGATGACGCAGGTGGCGTGTCCGGCGATTCCGCAGTAGCCGTCGCCGATGATCCCCGTCGTCAGGCGGTAACGGGAACTGAACGTGCCCCTGGCGCTGACCCGGAGGGTCTGAGCGTGCGTGATGTCGCAGTGGGGGGTGTCCGTGGCGGGGTCCATCCGGCCGCGGACGGCGGCGGTGCACTCGGTGACGAACCAGGTCAGGGGGGCGTCGCCGGCGGACGTCGGCAGCCCACGACCGCTCACCGTCACCGTCTGACCCGACTCGAGACCCTGACCGGGTGTCACCTTGACGAAGAGTCCCGTCGTGCCGGCCTGGGCCGGCAGCGCAGGCACGGCCCCGCCGATCGCCCCCGCCAGGGCGACTGCCGCAACGGACCACCGGTGCATGCCGCGGACCTCCGAACCCGGTTCACACCCCGGGGAGCCCCGGGGCGACGCATCTTTCCACGGGACACCCCCAGACATACAGCGCGCCCCAAACCCGCTCGAGCAGGGCGAACTCCCGGCGCAGGCCGCTCGGCTAATCTGACTGCCCACCCATTCGGGGGTGGTGTAATCGGCAACACGACTGGTTCTGGTCCAGTTATTGAGGGTTCGAGTCCTTCCCCCCGAGCACCGGCGTCCTCCAATTGTGTCGTGGAGATCACCGCTCGGCCCCATCGTCTAGAGGCCTAGGACACCACCCTCTCAAGGTGGCGACACGGGTTCGAATCCCGTTGGGGCTGCAATTTGGGCTTGACCCCATTCAGTGGACCGCGCTTATGACAATGCGGCCTGGTGGATGTGGGTCGAGTGTAGATCCTCGAATTCGATCGGGGTCAGGTAGTTCAGGGCGCTGTGGCGCCGGGCCATGTTGTAGAAGTTCTCGATGTAGTCGGCCATGCCGACCGTGCCATTGACCCCTAATGGCGAGCCGATCCCGATCTCGGTCTTGATGCCCCGTTCGTCGCTGGCGAATTCCAAGGACGGATCTTGACTGCCATTTAGATAACGGTTATAGTCTAACTGTTATCTACCCCGTGAGGTGAGCCCGCATGCAGCAAGAAGTCGTGTTGGCGATGCTCGCCAAGGAACCGTCTCACGGGTACGAGTTGCGAGCCCGCTTCAACGATGCCCTGGGTCCACTCGGCGACGAGATCAACGCTGGCCAGATTTACGTCACTCTGGGGCGCCTCGAGAAGGCAGGCCTCGTTGAGACCGAAGCAAAGAGGCCCGCGTCTGATCGCTCGGAGCGCAAGGTGTACAGGCTCACGGCGGCCGGCGAGGAGCGGGTCGCCGAGTGGGTGCATGAGGTCAACTGGCCCCGGCCCGACCTCACTGAATTCCACTTGAAGCTGATTGCGGCCGCCGCGGCGCGGTTGGCGGATCCGATCGCAATCGTCGATGCCCAACGACGAGAACTCCTGCGCCGGTTGCGGACTGTGCAGCGCTCCGCGATGGAGGAGCAGTCCAACTCGGTGTCCGGCTTGCTCTTGGAGGGGATCGTGCTCCGCTTGCAGGCGGACCTGCGCTGGCTCGAGGCCTGCGAGCGTGAATGGACCAAGGAGGGTGGATCATGACGACGACTACGACGACTGCGACAACCCTGAGCGCACGAGGCCTCAAGCGGTACTACGGCAAGGATGTCGGCCTGGTCCGAGCCGTCGACGGCATCGACCTCGACATAGAGCGGGGTGAGACGGTCGCCATCATGGGGCCAAGCGGCTGTGGCAAGTCCACCTTGCTCCATCTCTTGAGCGGTCTGGATCGACCGACCGAAGGTGAGATATCGCTACACGGATCCAGGCTCGACACGATGGGGGAGCGGCGACTCGCCCGGTTGCGCAGGAGCGACGTCGGGATCGTCTTCCAGGCCTTTCACCTCATCGATGAGCTGACGGCGCGCGAGAACATCGAGCTGCCAGCTTTGCTCGCGGGAAAAGGACCGAGTCGTGCCCGCCGTCGAGCTGACGAGCTTCTTGAAGGTGTCGGCCTCACTGATCGAGCTGACCACCTCCCGTCTGCCCTGTCGGGTGGGCAGCGCCAACGCGTGGCCATCGCGCGGGCTCTGGCCAACGACCCCGACGTCTTGTTTGCCGACGAGCCAACCGGCAATCTCGACAGCGCCGCCACCGTCGAGATCCTGAAACTGTTCGAGAACCTTCATGCGTCAGAGCTCACCATCGTCGTCGTGACCCATGACGAGAGGATCGCGGCGACGGCAGACAGGATGATCTCGATGCGTGATGGCGTCTTCGTCGACGAGACGCGCCTTTCGGGCGGTTCGAGCGGAAGCCTCGGGGATCTGTTCTCGGTCGGACTGGAGGACTGAGATGCGCGGACGGGCTCTGCTCATCTACCGCCTGGTCGCGAGCAGCCTGCGAGGACGGCCGGTCGAAGTCGTTGTGACCGTCGTGGCCATTGCGGCTGCTACCACAACGCTCATGGTGGGCTTGGCGCTCCGTGACGTGTCGGCGCATCCCTACCAAACGACTCGCGCTCTGACGGCAGGGCCCGATATCGCGGCGATGCCGTCTAACCCTTCTCCGGCGAGCCTGGCGCACCTTGAAGCTCTCCAGCACGCTCCGGGCGTGGTCAGCAGCGTCGGTCCATTCCCCGTCAGCTTTCCGATCATGACGACGAAAGGTTCAAGGGTCCTGGCGATCGTCGAAGGACGTAGTCAGTCGCGCTCGGCTATCGACCAGCCGTATGTGACCCAAGGCTCGTGGGTCCGCCCTGGTGGTGTCGTGATCGAGCGGGCATTCGCCGACGAGTTGAGCCTCGCCGTCGGAGATCGCGTTGTGATCGGCGGCCACTCCATGAGGGTGGATGGGCTCGCCGTCACCGCTGCGGTTCCGACCTATCCCCATGCGACCGACGTGATGAGCCTCGACGTCGGAAACGGAGTGTGGAATCAGGCCACCGGCCTGGTGTGGGCGACGGAGGCAACGGCTCGGAGTCTGGCGACGGCGAGCGCACCACTCAATCACATCGTGGAGCTCAAGCTCGCCAACCCGGCCGCAGCACCTGGGTTCGAGAACCGCCATTTCTCGAACTCTCTTTTCGTGTGGTCCTGGCAGAGCGTCGGACAGATCGAAGCGCAAGCGACCCAACCGTTCCAACGGGGCCTGTTAGTCGCGAGCTCTCTCCTTGATCTGCTCGCCATCGCCAGCCTGGCTGTTGTTGTCGGAGGCAGGCTGGCCGAGCGGACCCGTCGCGTGGGCCTGTTGAAGGCAGTTGGGGCGACGCCACGACTGGTCGCTGGGGTCTTCTTGCTCGAGTACCTAATTCTGGCGCTCGTCGGTGCCGGCGTCGGGCTCGCCGCCGGCTATCTCGCCGCTCCTCTCGTGGCCGATCCGGGGGCCGGACTGATCGGGAACGTGGCGCAGGCGCCGGTGAGTGCAGCCAATGTTGGGATCGTGGTCGTTCTGGCAGTCGTCCTGGCCGCCGTGGCCTCGTGGGTTCCGTCCGTTCGCGCGGCCCGTTTGAGCACCACGGATGCGCTTGCCGATTCGGCTCGGGCTCCCAAGCGCCGGCCGCGCCTTACCGCATGGGCCGCCCACCTCCCAGTCCCGATGTTGCTTGGACTCCGACTCGATGCACGCCGACTTCGGCGCACGCTCTTGGCATTCTTCAGCGTCGCTCTGACGTCGACCACGATCGTGGCCGTGATGTCAGTTCACGCTCACGAAAACGCCCCGCCAAAGGTCGCGCCGGGACAATTCGCCATTCCGTTCAATCCCAACACGGCCGACACGGACGCGATCTTGTTGGTCGTTACCGTGGTGCTCGTTCTGCTAGCCATCGTGAACGCGCTCGTCATCACCTGGGCGACTTCTGTTGACTCTCGAAAGCCTCTTGGAGTTGCCCGGGTGCTCGGTGCGACGACAGACCAACTCAGTCGAGGGGTATCCGCGGCACTTCTTATTCCGGCGGTTCCGGGCGCCATCGTGGGTATCCCACTCGGGCTTCTTTTCGTGACGGCCATCAGCCATGGTTCGCAGGCCACCATTCCCTCCGCCCCGTGGCTCGTTGCTTCTTGCCTCGGCACGATTGCGGCGATCTGGCTGCTTTCGACCCTTCCAGCTCGATTTGGGGCGCGGCGAACCGCTCTGTCGGTCCTGCAGTCCGACATCGCGTAGCGCCGGATCTGACCATCCCTGGTCGGCAGCGGGAAATGCTGCCCAGCCTCATTCGGAGACGACCGTGAAGACATCGTCGCAGCATCGCCATCCGACGAAAATCCCACGGATTCGATTTTGGGCGTCAGAAGGCGAATGCCAGCTCATCGGGCCTGACTGCCCATCGTCCCAGCTAGATCAATAAATCAGTCCAACTCCATCAGTCCGTCTGGATCAGTTAGACGGAACGGATAGGTCTGTTCGGGTGGCTGTGCACAGGTGCGGCTTGCTCGGGCACCAGCGCCTGGTCAAGCCATGGCGGACCTCTCAGATCCCCCAGGGCGGCCCCGACTTTGGGACCAAGGTCCCCTGGGCGGCGGCGACCTCGAACGCCATAGTGGTCAATACAACATCGATGTCAAAGTCAAAAGGAGATCCTGGCGATGGAATACAGGCGCTACAGCCCCGAAATGTCGTTCACCGACTTCGGTCACCCGGTGTTCGATTGCGACTTCCACTTTTACGAAGGGGTGGATGCCTTCACTCGCTACCTGCCCATCCAGTACGAGGGCTTGTTGCGCCTGGCCAATATCGACGGCCGTACCAAGATGATCATCCGCGGTCGAGTTTCGGATTACATTCCGAACCCGACCTTCGGGGTCGTGGCTGAACCCGGCTCTGCCGCTGAGTACTTCTCGGGTCACAACACCGAGGGCAAGAGCTTCCGTGAGATGGTGCGGCCGATGCGCGCTATCCCCGAGTTCACCGATCGCGATGCCCGAATGGCCTTGATGGACCGGATGCATATCCAAGCCATCGTCAACTTCCCGACCCTCGCGTCCCTTATCGAGGTCAACTTCATGGACGACCCGATCGGCACTCAGGCGCTCGTCCACGCCTTCAATCAGTGGATGTACGACGAGTGGGGATTCGATTACGGCGGCCGGATCTTCTCCACCCCCGTGATGAACCTGGCTACGGCCGATGGTGCGGTGAGCGAGCTCGAGTGGGCGCTCGAACGAGGGGCGAAGACGGTGCTCGTACGCCCCGGCCCGGTCGCCGGGTTCCGGGGACCAAGGTCACCCTTCCTCCCCGACAGCAACCCATTCTGGGAGCGTATCCAAGAGGCCGGCATCCCGGTCATGCTGCACGCGTCCGACTCTGGCTACACGCAGTACGCCAATGAGTGGAACGGGTCGGGCCAGGAGATGCGTCCTTTTGAGCAGAACGCATTCTCGGCCATTTCGCAGTCGCACCGGCCGATCATGGACACGGTTTTCTCTGCGATCATCCACGGCATGGTGACCAGGTTCCCCGGCGTCAGGCTGGGTCTGATCGAGAACGGGTCGACGTGGATGACCCGGGTCGTTGAGGATCTCACCAACGGGTACGGGAAGTTTCCGCACCTATTCGCCGAACATCCGCTCGAGGCTCTCAAGCGGGCGTTCTACGTCGCCCCGTTCTGGGAAGACCCGCTCGAGCCCCTGATCGATGCCATTGGGCTCGACCATGTCCTGTTTAATTCCGATTGGCCCCATCCCGAGGGTCTCGCCGACCCGGTCGAGTATTCGCTCTACGCCAAGGACGTGGCCGGCCTGTCGGAAGCGGACGTGGCGAAGATCATGGGTGCCAACATGTTCGAGCTGATGGGCGTCTGATCTCCCCGACCACATTCGTCCTCGCGGAATCAGGCAGAGCCGTCATGTGAAAGGTCAGCGGCCTACCAGTCTCGAGCTTGAGTTCGCAAGAAAAGGCCAAGTCGACCACTTCGGTCAAACCTGCGCAGGTCTGCTCCCGAGCGCCCTGTTGTCCATCCATTCGGTCGAATTGGATGGACACTGACCGATTCCCTGGTTGGTCGACCGGTCATCGGACCGCACCGAGTGGGTGCTAGTGGAACCCTAAATCAAACTGCTGGAAATACTTAGACGATGGGCCGCGGTGATCAGCTACGAGCAAGCCTCTAAGTGCCGAGAACCCCACAGGAATCTCAGAACCTTTCGGGCTTGGGCAGACAGACAACCGAAAATGGACGGGAATCCCACGAAAATCCCACGGATTCGATTTCTCACGTCATCCGCTAAGGCAGCTCACGAGGCCGATTCATCTATTGCCGCAGCTAGCGGTCCGATTCAGCACTACTCCGTTAGTTCGTGGACTGCCTGGTGGACGACCGGAGTAGGTCTCATAACCCCACGATTCTCGTCCCTGTGTACGTTTCAGTGTTGCTGAGTTAGACGGCAAGAAGGCTCGCTGTGCCGCCTAACTAAGAGGGCAGACCCCAGGTAGCGCCCTTCTTGAAATTCTCCACATTCTTCTGGGAGACCCGCTGCCACTTCTCAAGGTCTCGGGGCTCCGCCCCCATTTCGACTGCGAGGCCTAAAACATCCTCGATCAAGACTCGACCGGTCGGAAAGTGTCGTCTGTCGGGTTCGCTATAGACGTGAAGATGTGGGAACTGAATGTCTGGAGTCAGTTCAGGATGCCAGTGAAAATCGATGACAGGGTCTTGGTGCCGATCCAGGAGGGAGTATGCCCAGCCTGTTGTGTGCACTTTCCACGGGAGCTGCTCGACACCTGACTCGACAATTTCGGTATCGCATACTGACGAAAATGTGGATTCGACTCGACCCGTTGAGCTTTACGGCATCGCCGCCATTGAACTGGAGCACGCCCTCGACGGCGGGGTTATAACTATCGACCTGGACCCTGCCGTCGGCGAAGCAGGTTAGAGCGGATTGAATGGGCCTCGTGAAGGCCCTGACAGCTTTTGCTGGAGTCTTACCGGCCACTCGGCCGGAGCATCAGAACTCTCATGAGCTCCGGCGTTCTGGAGCTATCTAGCTCGCCGGCATCCCAACGACGAATCACGTCCTCCCCACTCATCTTCAGGAGTCGCCGAGCGGCGGCGTCAAACACACGCCAGGATTCATCCGCGCTGATTTTTTGTGCAGTTTGCGTAGTCATGGGCCTATCCCTAGCTCCGATCTGAATCGTATCGGTATACCGCAGAGGTACGACAACCATCCGTTCCGCGCCTTGGCGGAAACCTGGCCCTAGCCTCAACCTGAAGCTCGAAGGGAGGTGGGGGGGTGCGAGGAGGTCGGTTGTCGGCCGTCGGGAACGGAACGCCATAATCATTGACCGTCGGCAAGGGATTATATTACCCTTGACCTATGGTCAAGGATGATGACAGGATGGATACTCCTGGCAATGAACTGCCGAAGGAGTACCGAGAGATCGCTGAGCACCTCGTTAAGAACCAAGGCTGGCGCTACGACAAGGGCGCCAAACCTGGGGGCCACCCGATGCTCTATCCGGCCGACCGGTCGCAGAACCCCTTAGCCGTGCCAACAACGCCCGGTGGCCGTCGGTCCTTCGAGAACTGGCGGTCGCAGATCCGGCGACGCGGAGGCCAGTTGCCAAAGAAAGAAGGGTGACCGATGGAGTGGAACGTCAGGATGGAGACGAGGGCGCCCGAGGTCGTCGAGGAGGACCAGCTCGCCATCTATGGCGCTGCCTTCGATGACCTGCTCGCAAAGCTCGAGCCCTTCGGTGCTTCTGGCGGCGTCGGGCCTAAAGGATGGGACTTAGTCGTCACCGTTGAGGCTGGCGATCCATACAGGGCGATGGAGGAGGGCAGCAACACCATCTTTGGTGCCATAAGCGCCGTCGGTCTGCCAATGTGGAAGATCAACGAACTTCGCGTGGTCGAGTCCGAACTGGATTGGGCGCACAACGAGGAGCTCACCTTTCCTGACGTCGTCGGAGTCGCAGAAGTCCTTCGGATGCTCGGGATCTCCAAGCAGCGACTGTCTCAGCTCCGTCAAGCCGGTCGGTTCCCAGAGCCGATGCTCGAGCTAAAAGCCACCCCTTTGTGGCTCCGCTCTGGCATCGAGGGGTTTATGCAGTGGCGGCGTGAAGAAGGACGGCCACGGGCTCCGCGCCGATTCCTGGTCCAGCACCTCGACATGGGCGAAGGCAAAAACGGTGCCAATTTGGACGTGGTGGGCTGACACTCTTGAGGAAGCTCTCGCAGCGGCCGACGCTGTTTACGACCCCACTGACTCGAACGTCCGGCAGGAGATCATCGAAACGATCGACGACGAAACTACTGAATGGCGGTTTCGCGGTGGGAGTCTCGACGGAGTGGTCTCCTCCGCGACGTGGTGTCGGTGGTCGCTAACTCGGCCTCCCACGCCCAGGGTGATGGCGGGGGAGCGGTTCGCCTAATCGTGGGTACATGACGACATTCGACCTACTAGGCGACTTTCAAAAGCGAATGGGGTGGGCGGACGACAACGGAAAATCGCTGCACTCTGAAGTCCAGAGCTTCGTGGACTCCGAGCCCTACCTTGTGCGGATACAACTTGAAGGCGAGGACGGGACCGCGACTCTTTGCCGAATGATCGATCCAGCCGTCGAGGCTGAAATTTTCGATCGATGTGCCCAGCTGATCGGGTCATACCTCGACAACGTGCGAGCTGCGCTCAACTACCTCGCCTACTCCTTCGCAGTGATGGACGCGCCATTGAACCCAAAGCTCCGCCCCGATTCGGTCGAGTTCCCCATATTCAGAGACGCCAACATGTTCAGAAAGCTGAACAGGGTAAAACAGCTCTCCCAGGAGCACCTGGCTGCGATCGAGGCGGTTCAGCCCTACGACGGCCAACGACAAGGACTGTGGCTGCTTCACGAGCTGAGTCGCGTCTATCGACATCGGCTGATCCATCCCACGAAGCTCGGCACCCTCGATGCGCACCACAGCGTTGAGGTCACAAATGGGATCTTGACGAACCTCGAGGTCCTATACAGCGGACTGGTGGAAGACGAAACGCCGGTTCTCCGGTTCACGGTGACGCATGAGGGCAAGGCCCACGCCCACGCCAACATTGGCGTGTCGGTATGCATTGACCACGCTCTCTGCCGTGGCAGGCAGTGCATGGAAGTAATCAATGAGATAGGGCGCGACGTAAGCGAGGCGACCCGACAGCTGGCTGCGCTGATCCCCATCTACAGGCTCCCGGATTAACCCGCTCACGATGCCTGGCCCAACGAAGGAGCACATCTCCAGAGGGGAAACTCGCCGATGCGGGCGTCGGGACAATCGAGCCACTGGCAGCCGATTTGCTCCGGCTCTAATCAGGGAGACACGTCATTTGCCCAACCAATTGCCCAACTATCGAGCCGTATTTGGAGTCATTGAACGGATGGGTTGGATCAGGTCAACGCGTGGACCAGGCCGAACAGTACTGGGCAACACCCAGTAGACGAAGCTGCCCGCTCTCTGAAGGTGGCGACACGGGTTCGAATCCCGTTGGGGCTGCAAATAGGCCTATTCCCCTTAGGCCGAGCTAGCGATATAAGAGTTGGGTCGTGCACTACCAGGAGGTAGTCACGCCCAAGCGATTCAGAAGCCTGTCGCAGCGATGATCGATCCGTTCAGGTGCATACCGGACATGCCCCCGTCGTTGGGTGCGTCGCCGTAGTTGTCCACGGTCCCGTTCGCTGAGGCGATCCAGTAGCCGTTTCCGTCCGACGTTGTGAATACGGCCGTGGCGGGATCGAAGCCTCCAAAGGCGCCTGCAGCGTCGCCGAGGTTGGCGGCGTTGCCGTAGTTGTAGACGGTGCCGTTTGCCGTGAGGATCCAGTAGCCGCCACCGTTTGGTGTGCTCACCGCCGAAGTCACCGGGGAGCCGGTGTTTCCCGGAGCGCCGTACGCCGCGGCATCGCCGAATGTGTAGACATTGCCGGTTTGCGTCACGAGCCAGTAGCCGTTGCCGCTGGCGTCGGGCATGACCGCAACGGCTGCCCCAGAACAGCCCCCGATACCGGGGCACGACCCGGCGAAGTGGGCGTCGCCGAAGGCGAACACCCCACCGTCAGAGGCCACCATGAAGTACCCGTTGTCGTCGATGGAGGGGACCATGGCGACGATCGGTGCTTCGAGGCTGTTCGGCAGGCCCGAGCCGGCCGGATGGAGCCCGAGGCCCGGGATCGACCCGTAGAACTGGGTGTCGCCGAAGCTGAAGACGCCACCGTCGGAGGCATCGAGCCAGTAGCCCCCATGGTCTTTGGTCGGCACGATGCCCACGACGGGCCGTTGGAGAGTCAGGCTCCCGGTCGAGCCGTAGAACTGCGCTGCGCCGAAGCCGAAGATCCCGCCATCGGATCCGTCCAGCCAGTAACCATGGCTGACGGTAGAGGGGGACGTGACGGGAGGAGGTGGCGGCGGGTGTCGGCGCTCCACCGGGCGTAGAGGGTGGTCGAGGCGCTCAAGGTGTACGGCGAGGTGAGCGCCGTACCGCCGCTCGGAGTGCGCAAACCAGCCGTCGAAGGTGTGGCCGGCGTAGGTGGGTGCCGCCGGCAAGGTAATGGTCGTGCCCTCGAGTCCCATGACCGCGGCCACCGCGCTGCCGCCCTCGGAGTTGAAGGTGATGGTGGCGGTGGGGTTGGCCGTCCACTGGGCGTAAAGGGTGGTCGAGGCGCTCAAGGTGTACGGCGAGGTGAGCGCCGCACCGCCGCTCGGAGTGCCAAACCAGCCGTCGAAGGTGTGGCCGGCGTAGGTGGGTGCCGCCGGCAAGGTAATGGTCGTGCCCTCGAGCCCCATGACTGCGGCCACCGCGCCGCCGCCCTCGGAGTTGAAGGTGATGGTGTCGGTGGCATTGGCCGTCCACTGGGCGTAGAGGGTGATGCCGCCCGAGGGGATGGTGTAGGACGAGCCGGCGCCACCAACCTCGGTGCCGCCGGTCGCCGCCGTGAACCAGCCGTCGAAGGTGTAGCCGGGGTAGGTGTCAGAAGGAAGGGGAACGAGATGGGGACGCCCTCGGGGCCGGTCACCGAGGAGACCGCAGCGCCGCCGTCGGAGTCGAAAGTGACGGTGTCCTCCGTGGAACAGACAGGCGATTCACCTCCCACCGTGCTCTGGCCGCCGACGGTGCTCTGGCCACCGACGGTGCTGCAGCTACCCACGGTGGAATCCACGCCGAGCACATTGTCGAGTGAGGCGCTCCCGAAGGCCATCGGGTAGAGAATCCCGAAGAGAACGACCGAACCTCCGATGGTGCCGAACACCTTGAGCAGGTTCTTCACGTCACTCCACCTCTCCGGGCCGCGAGCCCCGCACACCACCCACCGGCCAGTCCGAGGAGGGGGAGATGCCAGTCGAAGTCGAATGCACCCCCGATTGCAAGGCAAATTAATGCGGCCCCCGCACAGGAAGCAAGCGAGTCGGTGCGGCTCACCGTCCGTGTGATTGCAATACCCATTGCAGCCAGGAGCGCCACCCCGATGATTCCCGAGTCCGCTGCGACTTGGAGGTACTCATTGTGCGCGAAGTGTGCGAACGAGCCGTCAGACGCGTGGAACAGAAGTAGCCGATCCGGCCCGACCCCGAGCAGTAGCGCCGAGCGCCACTGGTGCCACGCGGCTGACCACTCGGAGGCCCGGTCCTGGTCGCTGGGGGCCAGAGCACGTAGATCGATCTCATGTTGCAACCCCGCGATCGCAGCCACGACCAGCGCAAGCGCGACCACCATGAGAACCACGCGGGCGCTGAGGGGGACTCGGTACGAGCTGACGTCCAGCCGGGTGATGGCCGAGACACCGCACGTGATCACCACCACCGCAGCCAGCCAAGGCACCGGGGTCGTGTCGGGCGAGGAGATGATGGCGGCGACGCCGAGCACGATCCCGGCGGCCAGCGGGATGGCCAAGCTGACGTAGCGACGCCAGGGTACGAGCAGGCAGGCAAAGACGAAGGCCACGTAGGCGCCCCGGCTCTGGGAGGCCAAGAACCCGCCGGCGCACAGACAGACGGCGACCCTCGCCAGTGGCGGGCACGTCTTCACCCCCATGGCCACGAGGAGGCACATGCCCAAGAAGGGCCCGGCGGCGTCGGAATACGTCAGCGTGGTCGAGAGGCGCCACAGCCCCTGGGTCGGTATTGCCATCGGGTACCAGCGCCAGACGAGTCCGGCGAAACCGATCAGCGCGCCGGCAGCGCCGAGGCAGGCCATGCCGAGCCCGGCCAGCTCGCGCTCCCGGCCCCTCAGGGGCCGCACCGCGACGAATGCTGCCCCGAAGCCGAGAAGGCTTGCGCCCAGAGGAAGGAAGGTCTTCGGGGTCTCGACACTGGCAGCGCGGATCAACCACCACAGAGCCAGGGCCACGACGCTGCCCACGAGGAGCATCGAACGCCGATCCGGTGGCACCAGCACCATGGCGATGCCAAGAACGACGACCGAGACCAGTGCAACCAAGAGCGCATCGGCCGGCCAAAAGCCCCCTTCGCGGTACCCCTCGACCACCATCAGGCCGAAGATCGTCGCCGCGAGGGCCCACTGCCGTGGGCCTACAGAGGGAGGCGCATCCGGCAACGTGCCCGCGTCCACATCGAGCTCCGCCACCGGCTCAGTCTTGCTTACCAACGCCGCTCGTGTGCCACGCCGTAGCCCTTCAGCACCACGGTGGCCTAACGCTGAAGATGGCGTGCAGTAGCGACCGCAGTGCGCGCCGGATGCCGCGCGCGCCTGTCGCTGGGCCCGATTCAAGGGGCCTCAGACGGTCATCGTCGGGAGAACGTTATTTTGGGCGAGCGGACATGTTCGTCCTGCTCGTGTCCTCAGGGCGCGGCCCGCAACCACATCGCTGCCATGCAGCAATTCTTTGAACTCGACGCCGAACCTGGGGTCGCCCCGATAGTGACTTTGCGTCTGACAGGAGGGACCCGAAGTCTCCTTACCGCGGAGCACCCATAGACTGTGAGCACGTTTTTCTACGGTCATGGCTCCTGGGTATTCATTATTTTCTTCTTCGCGCTCTTCGCTATGCGGGCGCTCCCGTCGCGCCGGCGCCGGCGGGGGTTGCCAGGGGCCTCAGCTCCGCCGAGTTCATTCACTCAGACCACGGGCGATGAGTCATCCAGCAAGATCGGGTTCACCGGGATCGCCCCCGGTTGGCTGGTCGACCCGACCGGGCGACACGAACACCGATACTGGTCAGGGTCCGAATGGACCGAGCACGTGACCGACGGTGGTGTCCCTGGTACCGACCCGCCACCCAATACTGGTCGTCAGATGTCCTAGCAGGACGGCGGGAATGGCTGTGATGGTGAGGTCCGGATCCGGCGGGCGACCGTCAAGGATGAAGAGTCGACCCCCGACTGCTTCCTACAGAAGCACTTCCGGGCTCGTGTCGATGGCCTGGCGGACGAGGCCGATCACCCAGCTGATGCCGCGCGTGGCTTCGTCGGGGTCGATCTGCCAGTCCACCACCATGCGCTCGTAGCTGGCCACGCTCCACAGCACGTCCAGGACGGCGGCGGCCAGTGTTCGGTCGGCGTCGGACCATGTCTCGGCGTGGGCGGCCACGGCCGCCAGTAGGGCCTCGTGCTGGCGTTGCTTGGCATCGAGGAGCGTCGGATCGAGTGGTTGACGCGCATCGGGCGGGTAGGAGGAGACGTGGGCGAAAATGCGCGCCGTCACGTCGGCCACGTCCTCGAGACGCATGCCGGCCAGGTCGATGCCCGCCTCGTCCTCGAACTCGTGCATCACGGCGTCGCGGAGGCCTTGCTCGTTGGCGAAGTGGCGATAGACGGTGCGCTCGTTGACGCCGGCTCTCTCCGCCACGGCCCGGATCGTCAGGTCGCGCCAGTCCCGCACGGAAGAGGCGTGGAGGAGTTCGGATCCCGCTGCGATGATGCGCGCCCGTGTCTCGGCCGCCCGTTGGCGGCGCAGGGTGCCGTCGTACTGCCGCCGGGTGCTGCCCGGTGCGGCAATGCCCGCGGGTTGCGTCGTCTGCAGCGTGGTCACGGCGTCAGGCCAGCTTGGTCGCCCAGCCCCCGTCGGCCGGAATCACCGCGCCGGCGACGAAGGGAGCACCGCGTCGTCCTGCAGCCGGAACCGCCTGCCGCCTGCGGGCACATCACTTCGTGCACACCGGGAGCGTCTCCCAGCCCCGCACGGTCGAGGTGGGGGAGAGCCGCGCCTTGTCCATGTCGACCTCCCACTCGGGGATGCGGGCCAGGACCTCTTCGAGGGCGATAACGCCCTCCATGCGGGCGAGCGCGGCTCCCATGCACAGGTGGATGCCGTTGCCGAAGGTGAGATGCCGGCCGTCGTTGCGGTGAATGTCGAAGCTGTCTCCGTTGGGAAAACGACGATCGTCGCGGTTGGCTGAGCCCAGGAGGAAGAGCATCACGCTTCCGGCCGGGACCTCGGTGCCGTGGACGACGAGATCCTGCTTCGCGACGCACCTTCCCACGTGTGGAGCCGGCGACTCGAAGCGAAGGATCTCCTCAATCGCATTCGGTATCAGCGAGCGATCGGCCACGAGCTCGGCTCGCTGGTCTGGGTGATCGGCCAACACCTTGGCGGTCCAACCGATCAACCGCGTCGTGGTCTCGTTCCCCGCGCCGGCCAGCACCTCAAGGTAGGTGAGCAACTCGGCGCGTGTGAGCTTGCGCGTGGTGCCGGTCTCGTCGACGAACTCGACGTTCAAGAGTTCGGTCATGATGTCGTCCGAGGGATGCTCGGCCCGCCAGTCGACGTAGTCGGCGAACATGGCACCGGTCACGAAGTTCTCCGACACCTCCATCGGCTGGCCCGCCTCGGTGCGGAGGTTGGCGTCCACGTGGTCGCGGACGTGCTCCTGGTCACTCTCGGGAATGCCCAGGAGCATGCTGATCACCTGCATCGGCATCCTGGCCCCCAGGTCGGCGATGAAGTCGAAGCGGTCCGCTCCCACGAGCGGATCGAGGCTGAGTGCGCAGAACTCACGGATCTTCGGTTCCAGCTCGGCCACTCGGCGTGGGGTGAACGCACGCGAGAGCAGTCGCCGATGGATGGTGTGGGTCGGGGGATCTTCGAAGATGATGACCCCGGGCGGCATCTCGATGTCTGCTTTTATCAACTCGATGATCCCGCCTTTGCCCGAGATGTAGGTCTGGGCGTCGAGAAGGCCCTTCTCCACGTCGGTGAATTGGCTCACGGCGAAGAAGTCGTGGGTGTCGTTGTAATAGACCGGTGCCTCCTCGCGGAGTCGCCGGTACACGGGGTACGGGTCGGCATTGATGCCGACGTCGTAGGTGTCGTAGTACACGTCGCTGGTGCTGGTCGTGGTCAACGCTGTCCCCCGGGAAGTATTGGTGTCAGCACTATGACACCAAATTTCGTGAGGGGTCAACGTCCTGCCAGGCACGTGGTCCCCCTCGGCGCCACCGGCGAATCCGGTGTGGAAACGGCCTTCTCGCCTGCAGAGAGCAGTGCTACCATCGCAGCGTCAACGAACGCCACGCCGGGAGGACCGCACTCATGCCACGTTGGCCCAAGCCACCCGAAGGCAGCTGGACGGAGCACTTCGAGCTCGGGACCGAGCCGCTCTCGTACGAGGACTCCATCTCGCCGGAGTTCTACGAGCTCGAGCGCGAAGCCATCTTCAAGCGGGCCTGGTTGAACGTCGGCCGGGTGGAGCAGCTCCCGCGCAACGGCAGCTACTTCACCAAGGAGCTGGTCGTGGCGCGGACCTCGGTCGTGATCGTGCGCGACCGGGAGGGCCAGGTCCGCGCCTTCCACAACGTCTGCCGCCACCGAGGCAACAAGCTGGTCTGGAGCGACTACCCACAGGAGGAGACGAGCGGCATGGCCCGCCAGTTCGTCTGCAAGTACCACGGCTGGCGTTACGACCTGGACGGCTCGTTGTCGTTCGTTCAACAGGAGCAGGAGTTCTTCAACCTCGACAAAGACGACTACGGCCTCGTCCCCGTGCACTGCGACGTCTGGGCCGGATTCATCTTCGTCAACCTGGCCAGGGAGCCCGGGCAATCGCTGCGGGACTTCCTCGGGCCAATGGTGACCAAGCTCGAGAACTATCCCTTCGCCGCGCAGAGCGAGCGCTGGTTCTACCGCGCCGAGGTCAAGAGCAACTGGAAGCTCTACATGGACGCGTTCCAGGAGTTTTACCACGCACCGATCCTGCACGCGAAGCAGACGCCACCCGACTTGTCAAACAGCATGCAGGAGGCCGGTTTCGAAGCCCCGGCCTACAAGATCGACGGCCCGCACCGCCTGGTGAGCACGGCCGGCGTGCACCCCTGGACGTTGCCGCCCAACATGCTCAAGCCGATGGAGATCATCACGCGCAGCGGGCTCTTCGGCCCGTGGGATGCGCCGGATCTCGGCTATGACCAGAAGGAGGCCGGCATCAACCCGGCCGGGTGCGATCCGTGGGGACTGGACTCCTTCCAGGTCTTCCCCAACTTCGTCATTCTCGTCTGGGGCCAGAACTGGTATCTGACGTACCACTACTGGCCGACCTCCCACAACACGCACGTCTTCGAGGGCACGCTCTACTTCGTCCCACCCAAGAACGCGCGGGAGCGCCTGGCCCAGGAGATCGCAGCCGTCTCGTTCAAGGAGTATGGCTTGCAAGATGCCAACACGCTCGAGGCAACGCAGTCGATGCTCGAGTCACGCGTGCTTCAGCGCTTCCCGCTGAACGACCAGGAGGTTCTCTGCCGTCACCTGCACAAGGTGACCGCGGAATGGGTGGACGAGTACCGCAAGCTCGAGCACGCGGAGGTATGACCGACATGGCTGAGACCCTGTTGCCCCCCGAGTTCGCTGATCTCGAGCCGTTTGCCGCCACGTGGTGCCTGGCCACGGAGCCCGAGCGCTTCGCCCAGCGCCTGGCCACCCCTATGGACGAGATCCAGGCGTTCTACGACGCCGTGACGGCGCGAGCCGAGGACGCCATCACCTATTGCGATGCCTTCCCGCTCGACGACATGCCCGACGGCGCTCGGAACCTGTTGCACCTCCTGTACTCCATGGTGATGGCGTCGTTTCCCGTCGAGTGCTGGGGCCAGCAGCGGGTGCCCGACAGCGGGCCCGCCTACCTGGACCTGCTGGCGGAGCCCGGCCCCTGAGGGTCTAGAGCGACTCGTATTCGACGGTCACGACGCGGCCCGAGGGCAGGCTCTGGCACGTGAGGACCCAGCCCTCGTCGACCTCCTCCGGCGTCAGCGCGTTGTTGGCCCGCATGGTGACTGACCCTTCCTTCAGGAAGGCCATGCAGGTGGCGCAGTTGCCGGCCTCGCAGGAGAAGGGCGGGCGCAGGCCGCCGCGGCGGGCGGTCTCGAGCAGGGTGTCGCCCGGCCGGTAGCGGACCACGTACTTCTTGCCCCCGAGCACCACGGTGACCTCCTCAGGCGTCGTCGCACCCTCGACGGCGTTCGTGTCGACGATCAGGGCGTCGGTCTTCTCCTGTCGTTCGACCAGGAAGCGCTCAATGAAGATGCGATCCGGCAGGACGCCGAGACCCTGCAGCGCCGACTCGGCGAGGTCCATGAAGGGGCCCGGCCCGCAGAGGTAGAAGTCGGCGTCGACGGAGCTCCCCGCGAACGCGGCGATGGCCCCGGGTGTGAGAAGCCCCGCGTCGATGTCGAGGTGGTGCCGGACCTCCAGCCGCGGCGCGTGGAGGTCCTGTAATGCAGTCAGCGCGCCGTCGAAGATGACCGAGTCGCGGTCGCGGTTGGCATAGAGGAGACGAACCGAACGTCGCGTCGCCGACAGGACATGCTTGGTGATGGACATGACCGGCGTGATACCGCTGCCGCCGCAGAGGCCGACGACGGGTCGTTCGGTCTCCTGCGGGCAGAACACGCCCGCCGGCTTCGTCACCTCCACGTCGTCGCCCGCCGCCAGGCTGTCCAGGAACCAGTTCGAGACGAGCCCGCCCGCCACGCGCTTGACGGTGACGATCAGGTCGGCATCGGTCTCGGGCGCGCTCGACATGGAGTAGGAGCGCAACTGCTCGTCGCCGTCGATCTGCACACGGAAGGTGCAGAATTGCCCGGGCCGGTAGCGGAAGGTCTCCTGCAGTTCGCCGGGTACGTCGAGGACGAACGAGCTGGCATCGCGTGTCTCGCTGACGACGCCGGCGATCCGGAGCAGGTGATAGCCGTGCTGGCGCAGGACCGGATCGTGGTCGCTCACGGCCCGGCCGGTCGCCCTACTGCGGCGTCGGCCACGCCACGGACTTGGTCTCGAGGTACTGGTCGAACCCGGCGAGCCCGTTCTGGCGGCCGATTCCGCTGTGCTTGTAGCCCCCGAAGGGCATGTCCGCCTGGCCGACGGGCATGCCGCCGTTGACGGCGAACGTCCCGGTGCGGATGCGCTCGGCCACGGCCAGCGAGCGCTCCAGGGAGCCGGAGAACACGCCACCGGAGAGCCCGTACACGCTGTCGTTGGCGATGCGGACGGCGTCGTCGTCGTCATCGAAGGGGATGGCCACGAGGACCGGCCCGAAGATCTCCTCCTGGGCGATCGTCATGGCGTTGTCGACGTCGGTGAAGAGGGTGGGCTCGACGTACCAGCCCTTCGGGAGATCGGCCGGCCGGCCGCCACCCAGGGCGAGGGTCGCCCCTTCGTCGACGCCCTTCTCGATGTACCCGAGCACGCGCGCCCGCTGCTTGGCCGAGATGAGCGGTCCCATCAGGACGTCGGGACGCTGCGGGTCCCCGTAGGCCACCGAGGACAGCGTGGCCCGCAGGATCTCCACACCCTCGTCGTAGCGGGAGCGGGGGAGGAGCATGCGGGTCTGAATGGCGCAGCCCTGTCCACCGTGGAAGCACACCGCAATCCCCGAAGGCACGGACGCCGCGAAGTCGGCGTCGTCGAGCACGATGGTCGCCGACTTCCCGCCGAGCTCCAGGAACGTGCGCTTGAGCGTGGCGCTGCCCTTCTCCATGATTCGCTTGCCCACGGCTGTCGATCCGGTGAACGAAATCAGGTCGACCTTCGGCGACAGGGTCAGCTCCTCACCGACAAGGTGGTCCGCCGACGTGAGGACGTTGACGACCCCACTCGGGAAATCGGTCTGCTCGGCCACAAGGCGGCCGAGCAGGGTGGCGTTCCACGGGGTGTCCGGTGCCGGCTTGAGCACCACCGTGTTGCCGGTGGCCAGCGCCTGGCCGAGCTTGTTCAGCGTCACCTCGAGCGGGAAGTTCCAGGGCACGATGGCGCCCACGACCCCGATCGGCTCCTTCCAGACCTGGCGCGTGTTCGCCGTTCCCCGGCGGTCGACGATCGGCTTGAGCTCGGTCCGCCACGGGAACTCGTCGATGAGCGCGATCGGGTAGCGCAGCGCGTTGTCCAAGGGAATGTCGAGCTGGTTGGCGTGGGTGGTCATGCGCGGGCAGCCCACCTCGAGGATCAGCTCCTCGCGCAGCTCCTCGCGATCCCGCTCGAGCGCGTCCTGCAACTGGGTGAGGCAGCGCGTGCGCAGCGCACGGTTGGTGGACCAGTCCGTCTCGTCGAAGGCCCGCCGAGCGGCGTCGATGGCTCGGTGCATGTCGGCACGCGAGCCGTCGGCCGCCTGGCCGATGACCTCCTCGGTGGCCGGGTTGACGTTGTCGAAGGTCCGTCCCGTGTCGGACTCCACCAGCTTGCCGTCCACGAGCATCCGCTCTTCGTGACCCGCCGCTGCCGTCATGCCCGACCCCCGTCCTCTTATCGCTCTCTCACGACGTGGAAACCCAATTATCAAAAAGTGACATCATCATAATCGAGCCCGCTTCGGGCCGCTTTCGTCGCTTCGGGCCGCCTTCGCCGCCTTCGACGCCCCGCCGGGCTCGTCAGAGGGGGAAGGCGGCCGGCAGCGCGGCGTCCGCCAAAATGTCGGCGCCCAGGTGCCGGGTGAGCGAGCTGCCGGCGCCCAGTAATTGGTCCAACACCACGGTCCGTCGGATGGAGCAGTGCAGCGGGTGCTCGGTGGTGAAGCCGATCCCGGCCAGCACCTGCTGGCAGTGGCGCGCAGTGACGCGGGCCGAACGGCCGGCGAATGCCTTCGCCATGGCGGCCGTGACGGGGGAGGGGTCGTCCCAGCTCGCCTGCAAGAGGGCGTCGGCGGCCTCGAGCGCCACGAGGCTGTCGGCCAGCCGATGGCGCACGGCCTGGAAGGTCCCGATGGGACGGCCGAATTGCACGCGTTCGAGCGCATGGGTGCGGGCCAGCTCCAGCATCGTCCGGCCGGCGCCGACGAGCTCGTGCCCGAGCGCGAGCTGCCCCAGTGCGAGCGCCGCCGGCCAATCGGCCTCCTTCTGTTCCGCCTCCGCCGTGTCGAACGCTCCCGTGACCTCGAACAGGCCCAGCGCAGGATCGAGGCCGTGCACGGGGCGGCGCTGCAGCCGACCCGGGTCGACGGCCCACGTCGCGCTGCCCGCGCCCGCCCGCCCGCGCCCGCGCCCTCGCCGGCGGCCACGACGAGCACCCAGTCGCATCGGGCGAACGCCGCGGTGGCCAGCCCCAGCACGGTGCAGCGCTCTCCCTGCAGTCGTCCCGGCGGATCGGTACGGCGGAGGGGCGGCAGGACGACGGCCGTGCGATCGGTATCCGTGCCCAAAGCGCCGGCCAGGAGCACGTCGAGCGCCGCCGAAGTGGAAGTGGTCGCCCCCAGGCTCTCGAAGAGCACGGCCACCGTGGTGGGGCGATCGTCCTGCAGCGCGTCCCGCCAGCCCAAGGCGTCGAGGGCCGCATCGAGCGCAGCGCCGTCGACGCTCTCGGTCGCGTGCCGCACACCGCTGGCGAAGAGCGCGCGCTCGGTCGCCTCCATCAGCGGTCGGACCCGAGGTCGAGGAGGCGCCGGGCGATGATGTTGCGCTGGATCTCGGCGCTCCCCCCGTAAATGGTGGCGGCGCGCGAGTAGAGGAACTCGGCCCGCCACCGTTGGCTCATCGGGTCGTCGCCGAGCGCCACGTCTGCGCCGAGGCCCTCGGCGACGAGGTCGAACACCGCCTGCTCGGCTGACGCCACCAGCACCTTGTCGATGGAGGTCTCGGCCGCCAGCGCCTCGCCGCCGGCCAGCCGGCGCTGGGTGGCGCGCGAGCGGGCCCGGAAGGCCCAGAGCAGCTCGGTGGCCTCGCCCACCGCGGTGGGGTCGAGGCTCCCGGCGGGGGCGACCGCGACCAGCTGCTCCAGTCGTCGCTGCAAGAAGGAGGCCCGGTGCCACAGGGCCGTGCTGCGCTCGTACGGCAGGAGGTCCATGGCGATGGACCAGCCGCCGTCCACCTCGCCGAGGACGCGGTCGAGCGGCACGACGACGTCGTCGAAGAAGACCTCGCAGAACTCGCGGGCGCCGTGCATCGTCTCGATCGGACGCACCGTGATGCCGGCACTGTCCATGTCGACGAACATTGCCGTGATCCCGTTGTGCGCGGACTCGGGCGTGCCGGTGCGCGTGAGGAGCACGCACCGCTGCGCGTACTGGGCCAGGCTCGTCCACACCTTCTGGCCGTCGATCCTCCACCCGCCGTCGGTCCGCCTGGCCCGGCAGGCCAGGGCGGCCAGGTTGCTCCCGGTCCCGGGCTCGGAGAACCCCTGGCACCAGACCTCCGCACCGCGCAGGAGGCGGGGCACCATTTCCGCGGCCAGGTCGGGGGGCGCGTGGTCGATCATCGTCGGTGCCAGCACCTCGGGCATGGAGTAGATGCCGGGCTCGACGAGGTCGCGCGTGGTCAGCGCCTCACCGAGATAGGCGCGCAGGAGATTCGACCCGCCCAGCCCGCCGACGCGCGCGGGCCAGCCCATGCGCATGAAGCCGGCGTCGTACGTCAACCGCCGCACCTTGCGCAGCTGGGCCATCTGCTCGTCGAGGGTCCCGGCTCCCTCGTAGGCGCGGGCGAGCTCGCCGTCGTGCGCGTCCAACCACTCGTCGACGGCAGCCTTGAATTCCGGGAGCTCCACCGCGCCCGGCCTAGTCGGCGTCGTCCGAGGGTGCGGGGCGGGTCGGGTCGTGCGGCTTCCCGGCGTCGCGGGCGCCGCTGCGCCGCAGGAAGGTCATGGCACGGGTGTGGAGCCGCCAGCCCTGCGCGGTCCGTCGGTACGAGTCCGTGTAGTAGCCGATGCGCATGTCGTGGGTCGTCTGCTCCACGAAGCAGAGTGTCTGCTGCCCCGTCCCCGTGTCCCCGTCGAGCTCCAGGACCGGCGTGCCGGTCAGGAAGAGACCCTTGGGGGCGGCCCGGACCAGGTCGGGGAAGTCGGACAGCGCGTAGGTGTCGCCGAACGCGCGGTAGGTCCCGTCGGGGGTGAAGACGTCGATGACGGCGTCGACGTCGTCGCGGGTCATGCCGAGGGCGTAGCGCGCCAGGAGCTGCTGAATCTCCGTGATGTCCGCCATCTGGGACGGATCCATTGGCCGCGCTCTCCCTGGTCGTCTGGTGGTACTCGGGTGTCCCCGGGAACCGTGCCGCGCCACGATAACAGCATTCTCCAAAATCGTAAGTGGCTGTCTACCGTCGACAGGGGAGGCCGCAGGGGAGCCGGCTGACGTGGCCGCGTCGATGAAAGTGCCTTTGCAGATTTTCTTCCCAACGTCACCCGTCCTGGGGAGAGTCCTACTCTCAAATCGGGATACAGCCGTTAAGCTGAGGTGATGTCAGTCGACGACCCCACCGCAGGCTCGACCGCAGGCTCGACGGCAGGCTCGACGGCAGGCTCGAGCACCGCCACCGAACCCGTCCGCCGGCGCGACCTCGCCGTGGCGCGGTCCCTGGACTCGGCCCGGCTGCGGAGCGAGGGACGGGTCCAACGTTTCCTCGACGCCGGCTTCGAGTTGCTCGCCCGGGCCGAATCCGGCAAGGAGTTCACCGTCCAGGAGGTGGTGGACCGCTCGGGGCAGTCGCTGCGCAGCTTCTACCAGTACTTCGCCGGCAAGCACGAGCTGCTGCTCGCCCTCTTCGACGAGGCCATCCTGTCCACGGCGGACCGGCTCGAGGAGCAGATCGAGCGCCAGAGCACACCCCTCGAGCGGCTCCACACCTTCGTCGTCGAGTACTACCGCATGTGCCTGCCCGCGCCCAAGGGCCGCCCGTCCAAGAACAACCCCACGCCCGTGATGGCCGAGTTCTGCCATCAGCTCCTGACCGCCCACCAGACCGAGGCGTCCCGGGCTTTCGTCCCGCTCGTGACGCTGCTCGAGAAGGTGCTGGACGAGGCGGCCGAGGTGGGGGACATCCGCCCCGGCCTGGACCACGCCGAGGTCGCCGGCGTCATCCTGTCGACGATCATGTTCAACGCCGCCTACGCCCACACCATCAGTGGGAACGAGGGCCCACGGGACGGGGAGCACGCCGCCACGCAGCTCTGGGACTTCCTGTCGGCCGGCATCGTGCAGCGCGCGGGCGCCTGAGCCGAAGGGGAACTCAGGCGCGCAACGCGGGGGCCACCGCGGCCAGGAATGCGCGCGTCCGCTCCGCCGAAGCCTTGACCTCGTCCCGCCCCTCGCCCAGGGGCACGATCCGGGCGTTGAAGTCGGTGAGGCCTGCGTCGGCGAAGCGGCGCAACCGCTTCTCCATGGTGGCCTCGCTGCCGCAGACGAGGACGTCACCGATGGTGCTGGCGTCGCCGTGCTCCATGAGGCGGACGTAGTTCGGCGACGCTTCGACCTCGCTGAGTGTGCGATTGGTGCGCGCCACGGCGGCGTCGATCTCGTCGTCGCGACACAGGCAGACGGGGACACCGGCCATGATCCGTGGTGCCGGCCGCCCCGCCGCCTCGGCGGCCTTCGTGATGGTCGGGACCACGTGCGACCCGATGGTGCGCTCGTCGGCCAACCACAGCGTGGTGCCGGCCGCCCGCTCGCCGGCCAGCTTCAGCATCACGGGGCCGAGCGCCGCGATCATCACGGGCGTCGGCGTGATGTCGGTGATGTCGAGGGGGTTGTGGATGTGGAACAGCTCGTTCTGCACGTCGACGACTCCGGGCCCGCTGAGCGCCTGGTCCAGCACGTCGAGGTAGCAGCGCATGGTCGTGGCCTGGCGCTCGTAGGGCAGGCCGAGCATGTCCTGAATGATCCAGTGGTGCGAGACGCCCAGCCCCAGGGTGAAGCGGCCCTTGCACACGGCCTGGTTGGAGAGCGCCTGCTGGGCCAGCACGATGGGGTGGCGCGGCTGCAGCGGCACGATGGCCGTGCCGACCTCGATCCTCGTCGTGGCGGCGCCGAGGAGGGTGGCCGCCGTCATGACGTCGAACTCGTCGGGGATCTGCGGCGTCCAGACTGAGTCCAGCCCGGCCTCGTCCGCCCAGCGGGCGTCGGCCTGGAGCTTCTCCACCTTGGTGGCGTAGCGGCCGCGGTCGGCGCTGACCTGTAGACCGATGCGCATCAGGCCCCCATTCTCCGGAAATGATGTTCTCAGAAACAGTACATCTTGCTATCGCCAGCTGCTAGCAACAGTTGACAGGTTTTTGCACTGTCAATAACATCCGGGCACTCTACCGGCACCCATTGCGGCTGGCAGGGGTGGGCAACCTTGGGGAGGCAGGCCGGCATGGAGAGCGACGGTCGCAGGTGAGCCGCGTCGCAGTCGTCACGGGCGGTGGGTCCGGCATGGGCCGGGCCATCTGCGAGTTGCTGGCCCACCAGGGGAGGCAGGTCGGTGTGCTCGACATCGACGGCGATGCCGCCGACGCGGTGGCCAAGGACATCACGGCCTCCGGCGGCGCGGCCCGTGCGGCGCACGTCGACGTGAGCGACCGAGCGGCCGTCGACGCCGCCCTCGACGAGGTCCGCTTCTCCTTCGGGCCGGTGGAGATCATGGTGACCAGCGCCGGCATCGAGGGCTTCGAGGACTTCCTCGCCATCACTCCCGCGGCCTGGGACCGGATGATGGCGGTCAACCTCACGGGCACCTTCCACTGCCTGCAGGCCGTGGTGCCCGACATGATCGAGTCGGGCTGGGGTCGCATCGTGACCATCTCCTCGTCGTCGGCCCAGTCTGGGACCAGACGGATGGCCCACTACGTCGCCTCCAAGGGTGGGGTCATCGCCTTCACCAAGGCGCTGGCCCTCGACCTGGCTCCGCACGGCATTACCGTCAACACGATCCCGCCCGGGGTCATCGACACGCCGATGATGCGGCGGCCCATCAATGCGGGCACCATGAACCTGGACCAGGTGAAGGCGCGCGCCCCGCTGGGGCGGCTCGGCACGCCCGAGGACATCGCGGCCACCTGCGCGTTCTTGTGCTCCGAAGAGGCGGGCTACATCACGGGCCAGCAGATCAACGTCAACGGCGGCTGGTACCTGTGAGGGTCGGCGTCTCGAACACCCTCACCACCGAGAAGCTCGGGGCGACGGTGGGCGCCGAGGTCGTCGGCGTCGATCGTGACCGCCTGCGGCGCGACGGCACGCTCCCGGCCGCTTGCATGGCCGCGCTTGAAGAGCACGGGGTCCTCGTCTTCCGGGAGCTGCACATCGACGATGAGACGCAGATCGCCTTCTCGAGACAACTCGACGACGTGGGGAAGGCCGAGCCGGCCGAAGCGCCCACCATCTACATCGTGTCGCTCGACCCGGCAAAGAGCCGAACCGCGGCGTACACCCGGGGGACGTTCCACTGGCACATCGACGGCGCTCAGGACGACGTCCCGACGAAGGCCACCATGCTGAGCGCGCACGCCATCGCCGCCACCGGCGGGGAGACGGAGTTCGCCAGCACGTACGCGGCCTACGACGACCTCGACGACGACGAGAAGCGTCAGTTCGACGGCCTCCGCGTCGTGCACACGTTCGAGGCGTCACAGCGCCTGGTCAACCCGGATCCGTCCCCCGAGGAGCTGGCGCGCTGGCGGGAGAAGCCGGACAAGGAGCACCCGCTGGTCTGGCAGCACCGTTCGGGCCGGCGCTCGCTCGTGATCGGCGCCTCGGCGGCGCGCGTGGTCGGGCTGGACGACGACGAGGGAGCCTCCCTCCTGAACGGCCTGCTGGCGCGGGCCACGGTGCCCGAGCGGGTCTACCGCCACGAGTGGGCGGTGGGCGACCTGGTGCTCTGGGACAACACCGGTGTCATGCACCGCGCCCGCACCTACGACCCGGCGTCCGCCCGCGAGATGCACCGCACGACCATGCGCGGCGACGAGCCGATCCGCCAGACGGTCCACGTCCACGGGGACAGCCGGCATGAGTGACGTCACCGTCCTGCGCGCCGATCGCTGGCTCGATGTCACCGCCGGCGTGGTGCGCTCGCCGGCCGTGCTGGTGGTCGACGGCAACCGGATCGTGGGCGTCAACCCGGCTGAGCTGCCGACCACGGCGACGGAGCTCGACCTCGGTGACGTGACCCTGCTGCCGGGCCTCATGGACATGGAGCTCAACATGCTCATCGGGGGACCGGGTGGGCCCGACGGGCTGCCCGACCCGATGCACGGCGTGAAGGACTCGCCGGTCTACCGGACGCTGCGCGGCGCGGTGAACTGCAACACGACGCTGATGGCCGGCTTCACGACCGTGCGCAACCTGGGCCTGATGGTCTACACGGCCGGCTTCCTGCTCGACGTGGACCTCGCCCGCGCCGTCGACCAGGGGTGGTTCCCCGGCCCCCGCATCTTTCCGGCCGGCCACGCCATCACGCCCACGGGCGGTCACCTCGACCCAACCATGTTCCAGGGGCTGGCGCCGGGCATCATGCCGCAGAGCGTGGAGTCGGGCATCGCCAACGGCGTCTCCGAGGTGCGCAAGTCGGTGCGCTACCAGATGAAGTACGGGGCCAAGCTCATCAAGATCTCGGCGTCGGGCGGCGTGATGTCGTTCAGCTCGGCGGCCGGGGCCCAGCAGTACTCCGACGAGGAGCTGGCGGCCATCGTCGACGAGGCGCACCGCAACGGCCTGCGCGTCGCCGCCCACGCCCACGGCGACGCCGGCATCCGGGCCTGCATCCGGGCCGGGGTCGACTGCATCGAGCACGGGTCACTGGCCAGCGACGACACCCTCGAGCTGATGGCCCGGTCGGGGACGTTCCTGGTCGGCACGACGGCGCTGGCCGACCACATGGCCATCGACCGCATCCACCCGATACTGCAGAAGAAGGCGGCCGAGATCTTCCCGCAGGCCCGCCGGATGTTCGCCAAGGCGCTGGCGGCCGGGGTCAAGATCGCCTGCGGCTCCGACGCGCCCGCCATCCCGCACGGGACGCAGGCCGACGAGCTCGTCGCCATGGTGGACCGGGGCATGACGCCGACCCAGGCGCTGCAGGCGGCCACGCTCACCAGCGCCGACCTCGTGGAGCGGTCCCACGACCTCGGGCAACTCGCCTCCGGCTACCTGGCCGACGTCATCGCCGTCCCCGGCGATCCCACGGAGGACATCAAGGTCACCAAGAACGTCAGCTTCGTCATGAAGGACGGCCTGGTCTACAAGGGCGCGTGATCACCCCGCCGGCGGGCCGGAGTTGATAGAGAGGGGGATTGTCGCCGAAGATCCAACGGGGGCAAGCCCGCCCGCTGGGCAGAATCCGGTCCAGGCGAACCATTGAGAGGGAAGGTGTGAGCGTGACGCACGTGATCCTGGGGGACCTGAGCGTTTCCTCCGAAAACATGGCGCTGCTGATCCTCCGGGTGGCGGTCGGCGTCGTCTTCCTGGCCCACGGCATCAACCACATCTACGGCGGCGGCAAGATCGCCGGCACGGCGCGCTGGTTCGAGTCACTCGGCATGAAGCCCGGCATCCTGCACGCCTGGATGGCCAGCCTGGTCGAGGTGGCCGCCGGCGCGGCGCTCGTGCTGGGCCTCTTCACCCCGGTCGCCGCCGCCGGCGTCGTCGGCGTCATGCTGGTGGCCTTCATCACCAACCACATGAAGAACGGCTTCTTCATCTTCCGGCCGGGTGAGGGCTACGAGTACGTCATGACCCTGACCCTCGTGGCCATCGCCATCGGGACGATTGGGCCCGGCCAGTGGAGCATCGACGGCCACATCGGCGCGCTGCAGCACCTGTGGGGCTGGCCCGGCTTCGGCATCGCGGTCGGTGCGGGTGGTCTCGGTGCGGCCGGGCTGCTCGGCGCGTACTGGCGCCCGGAGAAGCCGGCCGCCGCCGGCGACTCCTGAGCCGCTCAGGAAGACCGCGCCGCCGTCAGTCCCAGCTGCGGGCCAGCAGGAACCCTGCGGCCGCGTTGGCCGGCGGGAACGAGTTGGTGATCCCGGAGCTCACGTAGCCGACGTCGCTGATCAGGGTGATGCCCGAAATCGCCGCCGCGGCGTCGCTGCAGAGGAAGACCAGCGGGTAGGCCTGCTCGAGCGGGGTGGAGGCCTCGATGCCCGTCTCCTCGCGGTAGTCGGCGCCGAAGCCGAGCCACATCTCCGCGTTGGCCTGCGCCAACGGGGTGTCCGTCGGGCCGGGGCAGATGGCGTTGATGCGGATGCCCTGCTTCAGCAGGGGGAAGGCCTCGCGGGCCACGTAGGCGCAGACCGCCTGCTTGGAGTGGAAGTAGTCGGCGTAGCCGTGCTCCTGGGCCCACGCCGCGCCGGAGTCGAAGTCGGGCGTGTCGAGGTACTCCTTGATCTCGCCGAGGCTGGCCTCCCAGCCCAGGCCGGCGGCGGACGAAATGAAGCCGATGGCGGAGCCGCGGGGCAGCATCCCCCCGGCCAGCATCCGGTTGATGAGGTGGCGGTGGCCGACGAAGTTGATCTTCTCGATCCCGGGCGTGCCGTCGGCCACACCGGCGCACGAGAACAGCGCGTGGATCGGCCCCCCGCACTCGTCGACCGCGGCGTCGATGGAGGCCTCCTCGGCCAGGTTGACGTGGATCGCCTTGGCGCCGGGCAGCTTCACCTCGGCGAAGTCCATCACGACGACCTCGGCGCCGGCGTCCTGCACCAGCTCGGCCGCAGCGGCGCCCATGCCGGTGGCGCCCCCGACGACCAGGACTCGCTTCCCGTCGTAGCGGAATGCATCGAACAGTGACATGTGTCTCCTCCTGAATTAGCGCAACAAACGAATGAACGACCTGAACGACCTGAACGACATGGACGACCTGGACGACATGAACGGGTGCGAACGGACGACGCGTCTACCCGACGACGGAGCGAACCTTGAGGTCCACGATGGTATCCCAGTCGACCCCGACTTCTTCGAGAATGGCGTCGCCGTGCTCGTTGAACTCGGGGGCCCGTCGCACCGGTGCGGGCTCGCCGCCGAACTGCACGGGTGAGGCCACCAATTGGAAGGGCGTGCCGCCCGCCGTCTCGCAGTCCTGCATGTAGCCGTTGGCGATGGCCTGCGGGTCGACGGCGCACTCGAGCGTGTCCTGCACGACGCACCACTGCCCGGTGAAGTCGGCCAGGCGCTCACGCCATTCCGCCACCGTGTGCTCGGCGAACGCCTCCTCTATGAGGCCCTGCGCCTCGATGCTGTTCTCGACCAGCCCGGCGTGGTCGGCGAAGCGGGGGTCGGTGCCGAGCTCGGGCCGGCCGACGGCCACGCAGAGCTCGGCCCAGTAGCGGCTGGCCTGCAGGCAGCAGAACGAAAGGGCGCGCTCGTCCTTGGTCTCGTAGTTGCGCACCAATGGGTTCAGCCGCGGCGCGTTGGCCGGCGGGCCGCCCCAGGGCTTGCCGCTGACGAGGGAGAGGGCGAAGGCCTGGCCCATGGCCCACATGCCCGTGCCCAGCAGCGAGACGTCGACCGTCGTGGCCTCGCCGGTCCGCTCCCGGTGGAAGAGCGCGCCCATGATGCCGCCGGCGATGGTCATGGCACCGATGGAGTCGCCGAAGCCGGGCCCGGGCGGTCCGGGGAGTCGCTCCTCGTCGGCGGGCTTCACCCCGAGGGAGACGCCGGCGCGGTACCAGAAGGAGAGGGAGTCGTAGGAGCCCTTGTCGGCGTCGGGGCCGCGCTCTCCCTGTCCGGTGCCGGCGACGTAGATGATGTTCGGGTTGTGTGCGCGGATGTCCTCGAGCTCGATGTTGAGCTTCTTGCGCACCCGCGGCAGCTTGTTGATCAGGAACACGTCCGCCGTGGCCGCCAGCTTGTAGAGGATGTCGAGGCCCTCGGGCGTGGTGAGGTCGAGCGCCAGGCTGCGCTTGCCCCGGTTCGAGTGCTCGAGCAGGGCATGGACGTCGCCACCGATCGACACCACGCCGGTGGCGGCGAGGCCCCGCATGGCGTCGCCGCGCTCGATCGGCTCGATCTTGATCACGTCGGCGCCCCAATCGGCCAGGAGCGCCGAGGCCGCGGGCACGAAGGTGTGCTCGGCCACTTCGAGGACGCGGACGCCCTCCATCACTGCGGTCACTGCGTGCCTCCCTCTGTTCGCCCTGCTCGGGGGTCTTCCCGGGCTTCGCGCGAATCCTGAAACTGACATCGACGTCGACAATAGCCCTGTGTCCGGATGGGTCGCCCCCCGGGTTCCGCCGGGCCTCATGCCGGGGGGGTCACCCCGAGCAGCACCTTGCCCACGGCGCGGCCGTCGGCGACGTGGCGCAGGGCGGTCACCACGTCGGCCAGGTCGAACTCGGCTCCGATGAGGGGGGCGGCCCGGCCCTCGGCCAGGAGGTCGAGGAGTTCGCGGTCGTTGCGCGCCACCTCGCCGGCGTGGTGGGTGACGAAGTCCCGGAACTGGAACCCGAGGATGTGGATGCCCTTGAGCAGCACCAGGTTCAAGGGGATGCGCGGGATGGAGCCGGCGGCGTAGCCCACGGTCACGAAGCGGCCGCCGTAGTGCAGCGAGCGGAGGGCCGGTTCGGCCAGGTCGCCCCCCACCGGGTCGATGACGACGTCGGCACCGCCCGGCAGGGCGTCGCGCAGCGCCTGCCGCAGGTCTCCGGCGCGGTGGTCGATCAGCCGCTCGGCTCCGCACGCCTTCGCCGCCGCCAATTTCTCGGGGGACGAGGCGACGGCCGTCACGGTGGCACCCAGCGCGGCGCCGAGCTGCACCGCGGCCGAGCCGACGCCACCCCCGGCGCCGAGCACGACGAGCTCTTCGCCGGGCTGCAGGGCCGCCACCGAGCGCAGCACGTGGTACGCCGTCTTGTACGCGACACCGAAGGCGGCGGCCACGCGGTCGTCCACCTCGTCAGGGATCGGCGTGAGCGCGCCGGCGCCGACCACCACCTCGTCGGCGAAGGCGCCGACGAAGCAGGAGCCGAAGACCCGCCGGCCGGCGCCCAGATGCTCGACGCCGTCGCCGACCTCGGTGATCACCCCGGCGAACTCGCTGCCCGTGATGAAGGGCAGGGGAGCCGACATCTGGTAGGTGTTGGCGATCACCAGCAGGTCGGGAAAGTTGATGGCCCCCACGTGGACGCGCACCCTCGCCTCGCCGGCGCCGAGCGCCGGAACCGGGACGTCGGTCACCGTGACGACCTCGGGCCCGCCGTAGGTCGAGCACAACGCGGCGCGCATCAGCTGATCCTTACGCCGTCACCGAGTAGTCGGTCGACGCGGCCAGGTCGGCTGCCGACTGCATGAGATCGAGCACGACCGCACCGAACGCCTGCAGCTTCTCGTCGCCTCCGGCCCGCTGGTAGCCCTGCTCCAGCACGACTGCCAGCTTCCACTTGGCCAGCACGCAGTAGTAGTCGATGTCGTCGACCTGCCGGCCCGACGTCTTCGAATAGTGCGCCAGGACCTCGTCCCGCGACGGCATGCCCGTCATGTCGACGTAGCCGCCCGTCCTGTCCTCGTCGCTGCTGGTGTCGTCGGGCCAGGACTGCACGACCCAGCCCAGGTCGAGCTTGGGATCTCCCACCGTGCCCATCTCCCAGTCCACGATGGCGGCCAGCCGCGCCGGCGCGCCGTTCTCGAACATCACGTTGGCGAACTGGTAGTCGCCGTGCATCAACCCGGGGATGTAGTCGATGGGCCGATGCGCCCGCAGCCACGCCGCCGCCTCGTCGAAGCCGGGGAGCTCGCGGCCCTTGATGCGCTCCAGGAAGGCCGACCAGCGGTCCACCTGACGCTCGTGGAAGCCCTCGGGCCGGCCCAGGTCCGCCAGTCCCTTGGCCTGCCAGTCGACGTTGCCCAGCAGCGCGATCCCCTCGACCAGCTGGAAGGCGAGGCCCCGCCGCGCCTCGAGGTCCGTGTCGAAGGGCGCCGGCCACTGCCGCCGGGTCGACATGGGGGACCAGCCGTCCACGAACCCCATCAGGTAGAAGGTGCGGCCCAGCACGGACGTGTCGGTGCACAGGGCGACGGCCTCGGTGTGGGGGACGTTGGTCCCGGTGAGTGCCTCGATGATGCGCCACTCGCGCACGATGCCGTCGTCGCGCGAGGCCGGCGCGCTGGGCGGTGGGATGCGCATCGCACAGTGCAGGTCGCCGCGCCGCAGCTCGTAGATCTCGTTCTGGCTCCCCCCGGAGATGTAGCCGTGCTCGAGCGGCGCCCCGACCCCGAGGCCCTGGCTGTCGAGCCAGGCGGTCAGCTTGTCGACGTCGGCGATCGTCGGCACGTCGCCGATCGGTTCGGAATCTTCGATCACGCTCACAGGTTCCCGACCTCCAACTCCAAGTACTGGCCGTACTTCGCCCTGGCCGCCTCCTGCCGCTTGGGCAACCACTGGGTGGGCCAGATGTCGTCGCTCTCCTTGTAGTCACGCAGCACCTGGCGGGCCACGGTGACCTTGTGCACCTCGGTCGGTCCGTCGGCCAGGCCCATCACCGCGGCGCCGTGCACCATGCCCATGAAGGGCATCTCGTTGGTGGTGCCCAGCGCCCCGTGGATCTGCATGGCCCGCCACGCGATGTCGTGCAGCACGGTGGGCATGACCACCTTCGCCGTCGCGATGTCCTTGCGCACCCGCTTGTAGTCGTTGTACTTGTCGATCTCCCACGCGGTGTAGAGCACGAACAGGCGGAACTGAATCAGCTGGGCGTACGAGTCGGCAATATAGCCCTGCACGAACTGCTTGTCGGCCAGCTTGCTGCCGGCGGTCTCCCGGCTGAGCGCACGTTCGCACATCATGTCGATGGCCTTCTGGGCCATGCCGATGGTGCGCATTGCGTGGTGGATCCGCCCGCCGCCGAGACGCGTCTGGGCGATCACGAAGGCCTGGCCCTCACCGCCCAGGAGCGCCTCCTCGGGGACGCGCACATCCTCGTAGTGGATCAGTGCGTGGGAGCCCTCGTTGACCGGCTCGCCGAAGAGGCCGACGTTGCGCACGATCTGCACGCCGGGCGTGTCGGTCGGCACCAGGAACATCGACATGCCCTTGTACGGGCTGACGTCGCTGTTGGTGACCGCCATGACGATGAGGAACGACGCCGTCTTGGCGTTGGACGAGAAGTACTTCCACCCGTTGATCACCCACTCGTCACCGTCCTTGACGGCCTGCGTCTTGAACATGGTCGGGTCGGCCCCCGCGTGCGGCTCCGTCATGGAGTAGCTCGAGAAGCACTCGCCGTTGAGCAGCGGCTGCAGGTAGCGCTCCTTCTGCTCGTCGGTGCCGTAGTGGGCGATGATCTCGGCGTTGCCGGTGTCGGGGGCCTGGCAGCCGAACACGACCGACGCCCACTGCGACCGTCCCAGGATCTCGTTGAGCAGCGCCAGCTTCAGCTGGCCGAAGCCCTGGCCGCCCAGCTCGGGCCCCAGGTGCGTGGCCCACAAGCCCTGGCGCCGCACCTCTTCCTTCAACGGGTCGATCGCCTCCCGGCGCTTGCCCTCCAGCGGCACGAATTGCAGGTGCGGGAACACGAGGTCGAGCGGCTCGACCTCCTCGCGGACGAACTGGTCCACCCAGTCGAGCTTCGCTTGGTACTCAGGATCTGTTTCGAAGTCCCACGCCATGTGCCACCCTCCCTCGGTCGGGAATCAGAATATGATTCTGGCTATCAAGAACGCAATACCAACCTCCCGGTCCGACGGGTCTCCGTCCGACGACGTGGCGGGGCGCATCGTCCGCCGCACCTTGGCCAAGCGGGAGGACCAGTATGCCGATGAGGTCCGGCGCCTGCTCGATGCCGCGCTCGAGGTCATCCGGCACTGCGGCACGTCCTCGCGGCCCCGCGTGGCCGACATCGTCGCCGAGGCCGGGCTCTCCAACGACGCCTTCTACCGTCACTTCCGTTCGAAGGACGCCCTGGTCACCGCCATCCTCGAGGACGGCGGCGAGCGTCTGCGGAGCTATCTGGCCCACCAGATGGCCAAGGACCCGACACCCGAGGGCCAGGTGCGGCGCTGGGTCCGCGGCGTGCTGTCGCAGGCGGACAAGGACATCGCGGCGACGACCCTGGCGGTGCTCTGGAACGCCAGCGCTCTCGGGGGCGGGCCGGCGGCGGGGCGCCACTTCGCCAGCGCGCCGCTCTCCTCCCTCCTGCACGAGGCCTTCGCCGCCCTGGGCAGCACGGCACCGGCATTCGACGCGGCGCTGGCGGCCCACGCCACCCTCGGACTGCTGTCGGACTGCCTGTGGCAGCAGGTCGAGCCGTCGCGGGCCGACGTCGAGCGCGTCAGCACCTTCTGCCTCCGCGCCGTGACGAAGGCCTGACCCCTTCGCCTACGCGAACTCCTCGGGGACCCAGCTCGGCGCCCGCTTCTCCATGAAGGCGAGCATCCCCTCGCGCGGTTCGGGCGACTCGGCCAGGGCCCAGAACATGGTCTGGTAGTCGATGAGGCCGTAGCGCTCGTTGAGCATCCGCTTCACGTGCATGCGCGCCATCGGCGGTGTCTGGAGAATCTCCCTGACCGCCTGCAGTGCGGCGTCGCGGAGCTGCTCGTGGGGCACCAGCCGCGAGATCACGCCGATCCGCTGGGCCTCGGCGGCGTCGAAGCGCCGGGCCGACAGCAGGAGGTCGCGGGCCACGGCCAGGCCGACATGCGCCGGAAGGACGGCAGCGTAGGTGGCGTCGGGGATGCCGCGCAGCAGCTCGGGCACGCGGAACGTGGCCCGGTCACTGGCGACCGCGATGTCACTGAGCATGGCGATCAGGAGTCCGCCGGCCTGGCAGATCCCGTTGATGGCCGCCACCACCGGGGCGCGGCTGTCCCGGATGGTCAGGAAGGGGAGGATGTCGTGCCCGATGTCGGGCGTGGGCTCGTCGCCGGGGTCCCGCCGTCCGCCGAGATCCCCGCCGGGGGCGAAGACGTCCCCGGTCCCGGTGATGATGAGCGCCGCCAGGTCGGGATCCTCGTTCACGATGCCGACGGCCCGCTTGATCCCGAAGTACATGGCGGGCGTGAAGGCGTTCCGGGCCTCCGGCCGGTCGATCACACACCAGGCGACCGCACCCTCGCGCTCGAAGCGCAACCCCGCCGCGCCGAGTTCCTCTGACACGCGCGTCCTCCTTCGTCCGTCGCTCGCCGGGCGACACTATCGGCCGTCCGGCGCCGGCCGCCCGGGGCCGCCGGCCTACGGCAGGGGAGCGATCCGCTCAATGAGCTGGTCGATGTACGTCTCCATGGCAGTGGCGAGGTCCACCCGCTCCGGATCGGTGAACCACTGGTACTCGACCCCCATGATCGTGGCGACGACCTCGAGTGCGATCTGGTCGATGTCGACGTCGTCGCGGACCCGGCCCTGCGCCTTCTCGTCCTCGAGCAGGGCGCGCACGAACTGGCGGCCCGTCTCGTAGCGCTCGACGAAGAAGTCGTGCAAGGGGTCGTTGGCGTCCAGGCTCTCGGTTCCGAGAACGAGGTAGAGCCGGGTGAGGATGGCGGTCTCTACGTTGTGGCGGCCGACGTCGCGCAGGCTGGACAGCGTGAGCTCCAGCGGGAAGGCCCGATCGGAGTCGATGGCCTCCATGCGGTCGCGCTCGGCGACGACCTCTCGCAGCAGTCGCTCCTTGGTGCCGAAGTAGTAGAGGAGTCCCGTGGCGGTCATCCCGACCCGTTCGGCCAGGGCTGCCACCCCCGTGCCGCGGTAGCCCTTCGACGCGAAGAGCTCGACCGCCGCGTCGATGATCTGCTGCCGGCGTAGGTCGCCGCGCGGCTGCCGGGAGTGCTCGTCGGCGCCCGCGTTCTCCCCGTACGGCGCCCCCCCGCGGCCTGCGAACCGCCTCCGCCCCTGCCGATCGTCGGCGCGACTCGCCATGCGGTCATTGGACCCGGAGTCCACGCGCGGCGTCGAATTGGGCGCGTCTGGAAATGGCGGTGGGCGGCGGTGGGACAGGAGGAGGTCCAGCTCAACGCGACCACAGTGCAGCCGAGAGCCCGACCCTCTCTTGGTGATGGCAGGACCTAGAGTCGGCGCCCTCGGCGACATTGGACCGGTCGGTACCCCTTGCGGCCGGGCGGAAAATTTCTTATAGTCCTCAAAAATCACATTCTCGTCATATCAGAGTGCGAGTACGGGGGCAGTGCATTGGCTGATGTCAAAGCGTTGGTAGATCAACGTATTCGAAAAGAGAAGCTAGCTCTCACTCTGGAAGAGGCTCGTTCCCGTGACCACACCGGGTCACCCGGGTGGCAGGTCGACGCCGGTCGCCACGACATCGACTTCGGTCGATCGTCGGAGGACGGCGCGGTCAGCCGCAGTGTGCAGGTGTCCGGGGTCGCACACGGGTTTAGGGAGCAAACATGTCGCACAGCCAAACGGTGAGGGGATCAACAGGGAGGGGGCCTCGAGAGGGGCGGCTCTCCCGAGAAGGAGGGGCCATGGGCAGCCGTACATCAATCTGGGCCGGAGCAGCGGCCCTCGTCACGGTGCTGGGGTCGATGCTGGCCGTCAGCCCGGCGCAGGCGGGCGCATCGAGCCCGGCCGACGCCGGCGTGACGGCGAGCACCATCACCGTCGGGCTGCCGTACGTGAACTTCGCGGCCTTGCAGAGCCTCGGTGTCACGATCAACGACGGCAGCTTTCCCGACGCCTACAACGCGGTGATCGCCGGCATCAACGCGCACGGCGGGGTCGACGGGCGCAAGCTCGTCCTGCAGATGGCCGAGATGAACCCGTCGGTGCCGGCCCAGCAGACGGGGTCCTGCACCCAGCTCACCGAGGACGACAAGGTCTTCATCGCCATCGCGCCGGTGTTCCCGGACTGCTATCAGCAGGACCACGACACGCCCGTGATCATGGGATCCTTGCCGGGCGCGTTGCCCGCCAGCGCAGCGCCGGACTTCGCCCTCATTCCTCCCGACGCGAACTTCGATCCGCTGCAACTCGCCGCGTTCAAGAAGGAGGGCGCCTTCAAGGGCAAGAAAGTCGCCGTCTTCTACGGCGCCGACTCGGATGCGCCCGAGGTGAAGGTCGTGCAGTCGGACCTCAAGAAGCTCGGTGTCCCCGTCGTGCTGACGGCCGAGGACAGCGTGCAGTCCACCGACGCCGTCGCCTCCGACCAGGAGGTCCAGTCCATCGCCCAGCGCTTCCAAAGCGCGGGCGTCAATGTGGTCGTCGGTGTCGGCGGCTCCGGCTCGACCACCTGGCCCCGCGCCATGTTCGACAACCAGAGCAACTACAAGCCCACCTTCATCGCCACCAGTGAGTCGTCCTTGATTTCGTACGTCGAGTCGACCAAGGGGGCGAACCCGTACCTGGACAACGTCCTGGCGGCCAGTTCTGCACCGACCTTCTACCAGCAGTGGAAGGACCCCGCCATCCAGAAGTGCGCCGCCGAGGTGCACAAGGCCTATCCGTCGGACACCATCACCCCGCCGGTCAACCCCACCAGCCCCGGGGCGGGAAACAGCACGGACACGACCTACACGTCGGTGGTCGAGGCCTGCCAGTACATGGCCCTGTTCGACGACATCGCGGCCAAGGCCGGCAAGAACCTGACGGTGGCCAGCTTCACCAAGGCCGGGTACGCGCTGAAGGACGCCGACATCCCCGGTATCGGGACTGTCTCGTTCGGACCTGGTCAGGCCTACGCCACGGGCCCGGTGGTGATCTTCAAGTACGACCCGACGAGCGAGACGCTCGTGCCTGCGTCAAGCTCTGGGAAGTGACCCCGGCCGGCCCCACCCCAGCGACGAGGCGTCTCGCAGGTGCCGGCGCGCCGGGGTGGAGCCGGGCTCGGGGAGTGGGGCTGCGTTGAACGAACCCCTGGGGGATGCCGTGCCCTCCGCAGCATCCGCAGCATCCGCAGCCCCAGTCGCCGCCGACGCCCTGAGCCCGGCCGAGCTGGCCCGTCTGGTGGTCGACTCGGCGGCGGAACGGCAGAAGGCGGCGGAGGTGACGCCGGAGGTCCTGCTCCCCGACGAGATGCTGCCGGGGGCCGGCGAGGAGCAGGTGACCTTGCGCAACGGACTGCGCAAGGCGGGCTCCCGTGCCTTCATCACCCTGGCCATCATCGTCACACTGGACAACCTCCAGAGCTCGGGGCTGGCTGTCCTGTCCCCGAACATCCAGTCGTCCTTCCACGTCTCGACCGGCGCCATTACCTTCGTGGCGGGCATCTCGGGTGGCTTCCTGGTCCTCGGGATCCTCCCGATGGGCTGGCTGGCCGACCGCTTCCGCCGCCCGCCCATCATCGGGTGGGCCACGTTCGCCTTCGGGTTGATGGTCCTCGCCTCGGGCTTCGCCATCAATATCTTCGTGTTCTTCCTGGCCCGCTTCGGTGCCGGCATCTCGCAGTCGAGCACCAACAGCGTGCATCTCTCCCTGCTCTCCGACGCCTACCCGATCAACGTCCGCGGCCGGCTCTACGCCGCCATGGGGATGGCCAGCGGCGCGGCGATGGCCGCCAGCCCCCTACTGGTCGGCCTCATCGCCACACAGGTCGGGGGCCCGAACGGCTGGCGCTGGGCCTTTTACATCCTGGCCATCCCGATCCTCGTGGTGGCGATCTTCGCCTTCCGGATCAAGGAGCCCCCCCGCGGGCAGTACGAGAAGAAGGACGTTCTGGGTGAGGTCATCGGCGACCCGCGCCCGGCGGCGCCATCGCTGGAGGCGGCGTTCGAGCGGATCATGCGTATCCGGACCATCAAGACGGTGCTCATCGCCTTCTCCGCCATCGGCTTCGGGCTGTTCACGGGACCGGTGCTCGGCAACCTCTACCTCAAGCAGCGCTTCGGGCTCGACGCGTTCCAGCGCGGTCTCATCGGCACTATCGGCAGCGTCGGGGTGCTCGTGGCCCTGCCTCTCGTCGGCCGGTACTACGACCGCCTCTATCGCAAGGACCCGGCGAAGGCCCTCTCGTTGATCGGCAAGGTGATCCTTCCCGTGGCCTTCCTGGTCCCTATTCAGTACTTCATGCCCAACGCAGTCCTCTGGGCCATCTTCAGCGTCCCGACCGTGGTGCTCCTCCTCACCGGCTTCTCCATGATCGCTCCGGTCCTCACCTCGGTGGCTCCCTACCGCCTGCGTGGGATGGTCGGCGCGGTAGGGGGCATCTACGTCTTTTTCGTCGGCGCCACCGGGGGAGCGATCCTGGCAGCCCTCCTCGACAGCGCCTTCGGCCTCCGCGCCACCGTTCTGATCATCATGATCCCCTCTACCCTCTTCGGGGCCTTCATGATCGTTCGGAGCGCCCACTTCATCCGGAACGACCTCTCCCTGGTGGTGGTCGAGCTCCAGGAGGAGCTCGAGGAGCACCGTCGCCAGGAGGCCGACCCCGACCAGATCCCGGTTCTCCAGCTCAGCAGCGTCGACTTCAGCTACGGGCACGTGCAGATCCTCTTCGGGGTCAATTTCGAAGTGAAGCGGGGCGAGGTGCTCGCCCTCCTCGGGACGAACGGTGCGGGGAAGTCGACGGCGCTGAACGTCGCTGCCGGGCTGGAGGTCCCGGCGCGCGGGGTCGTGCGCCTCAACGGGCGCGACATCACCTACACAACGCCGGAGCAGCGTGCCCGGCTGGGCATTCACCTCCTCCCGGGCGGCAAGGGCGTATTCGGCCCGATGACCGTGGCGGAGAACCTCGAGATGGGCGGTTTCGTCTACCGCTCCGACCGCGACGAACTGCGCCGGCGGACCGACCGGGTCTACGGGCTCTTCCCCGCCCTGAACGAGCGCCGTGGCGAGCGGGCCGACTCGCTGTCGGGCGGCCAGCAACAGATGCTTGCGTTGGCCATCGCCATGCTGCATGACCCGGCCGTGCTCATGATCGACGAGCTGTCTCTCGGCCTGGCCCCGATCATCGTCCAGGAGCTCATCGAGGTCGTCGACGGCCTGAAGACGGCGGGGGTGACGTTGATCATCGTCGAGCAGTCGCTCAATGTGGCAGCCGCCATCGCCGACAGGGCGGTCTTCCTCGAGAAGGGACGTGTCCGTTTCGCGGGCCAGATCCGGGACCTGATGGAACGAGACGACCTGGCGCGCGCGGTGTTCCTCGGGGGTCAGGAAGTCGAGTGATGCTCGCCGTCACGTGGTTGAACAGCCAGATCGTCTTCGACGGCGTCGTCCAGGGGCTCGGCATCGCGGTGATCGCCGTCGGCGTGGTGCTCGTCTACCGTGCCACCCGGATCATCAATTTCGCCGTAGGCAATATGGGCGTCGTCGGGGCCGCCATCCTGTCGCTCCTGGTGGTGCAGTACCACGTGCCTTTCTGGGTGGGCCTTGCCATCGCCCTGCTCGTGGGGCTGGCGTTCGGGGCGGTCGTCGACCTGGCCATCATCCGACGACTCCGCAAGTCGCCCCGCGTCGTCGTGCTGGTGGCCACCATCGGCGTCTCGCAGCTGGCCGAGGCCATCGCCATCAAGATCCCCACCCCGACCTCTGTCAGCATCCACTACCCGGCCGCGATCGGTGGCATCTGGACGGTGGCCGGCGTCACCGTGAGGGGATCTGATCTCTCGATCCTGATCATCGTCCCCGTCACCCTCGTCGCGTTGACGTGGTTCCTGGACCGGACGACGCTCGGCCGTACCGTCAAGGCCTGCGCCAGCAACCCGCAGTTGGCGCGCCTGTCGAGCATCAGCCCCAAAATGGTCTCGACCCTGGTGTGGGCGCTGGCGGCGGCGCTCTCCACGCTTTCGGTCGTGCTCATCGCGGGTCAGAGCGGGGCGGCGGGGGACCTGACGACCCTGGGGCCGCAGACTCTGTCGCTGGCCCTGGTCGCCGCGGTCATCGGTGGCATGACCTCGTTCCGCCGGACGATCGTCGCCAGCGTCGCCATCGGCCTGCTCCAGAGCATCGTGAACTTCAACTTCATCGACGAGCCGGGCCTGATCAACCTGTTGCTCCTGATCATCGTTGTGGTGGCCGTCCTCTTCAACCGTGAGCGGGCCGACGAGAGCGAAGTCTTCGCCTTCACCCCCAGGACGCGCCCCATCCCTGAGCGCCTCCAGTCCACCCGGTGGGCCCGCAACGTGAACAAGAGCGGGATCCTCGCTCTCGCCGCGATCGCCATCGTCCTCCCGTTGATCTTCACCGAGCCGTCCACCCAGCAGACCTTCACCGAGGTGCTGGCCTTTGCCATCTGTGCGACCTCCCTGACGGTCCTCACCGGGTGGTTGGGACAGCTCTCGCTCGGACAGATGGCTTTTGCCGGCCTCGGCGCCCTGTTCGCCGCCCGACTGGTGGAGGGAGGTGTGCCCTTCTGGCTGGCGATCGTGGCGACCACCGCCGGATCAGCCGTGCTCGCCGCAGTCCTCGGGCTCACCTCGTTGCGGGTAAAGGGTCTCTACCTGGCCGTGGTCACGTTCGTCTTCGCGCTGGCCGCCCAGCAGTACTTCTTCAGCCTCGGGATCCTGAGCGGCGCTTCCTCGGACGGGTCCGACCTGCCGTTCGTCCCGGGCAAGCTCTTCTCGCTGTCGTTCCCTGGCCAGCGCACGTATTACTACGTGGTCCTCGTCATTCTGGCCGTGGTCCTCCTGGTCGCCTACCGGTTCAGGGACAGCGGAATCGGCCGCTCCATCATGGCGGTGCGCGACAACGAGAACGCGGCCTCCGCCTACCGGGTGCGTCCGGTCTGGGAGAAGATCCGCGCCTTCGCCATTGCGGGGGCGCTGGCCGGCATGGGTGGTGCCCTGCTCAGTGGCGCCTACGCCAACGTCGCGTTCGGCGGACCGGGGAGTTTCTTCATCGTGGACATGTCGCTGAGCCTGGTGGCCATGGTGGTCATCGGCGGCATGGGCTCGGTGACCGCGGCGGTCATCGGCGCGATCTGGGTCATCGGGATCCCCGCCCTGGCGCCCAACAACCTGGTCCTCGGGCTGCTCACGTCGAGCATCGGGCTGCTCGGGGTCCTCCTCTACTTCCCCCGGGGGCTCATGCAGATCGCCTACGACGGACGCGACGCGCTCCTGTCCTGGGCTGATCGACGGTTCGGCAAGGAGGTCGTTGCACCGACTCCGAGCGCGCCGGCCACGGTGGCGTTGCCGGTGCCCGCGCACCGCGAAGGTGGCATGCCGACGCTCGCCGCTTCCGACCTCCGCGTCACCTTCGGCGGCAACACCGCCGTCGACGGCGTGACGATCAACGTGGACGCACGCGAGATCGTCGGGCTGATCGGGAGCAACGGCGCCGGCAAGTCGACGCTCATGAATGCGATCGGGGGATTCGTCCGGGCGTCGGGGTCGGTGCGGCTGGGCCACGAGGAGGTCGGGGACAAGCCGCCCGCCTACCGAGCCGGGTTGGGCCTGGGCCGGACGTTCCAGTCGGCCACCCTGTTCCCGGAGCTGACGGTGACCGAGACCCTCCTGGTGGCGCTCGAGGGGAAGACCGAGACGGGCGTCCTCTCGACCGCGCTCGCCCTGCCCCGGGCGACGCGCCGCAGCCGGCGCGACCGGGCCGCTGTCAGTGACCTGGTCGACCTGCTCGGTCTGGGGTCCTACCGGGACCACTACATCGCCGACCTCTCGACCGGGACCCGGCGGGTGGTCGAGCTGGCCGGACTGCTGGCGCTCGACGCCAAGGTGCTCTGCCTCGACGAGCCCACCGCGGGTTTGGCTCAACGCGAGACAGAGGCCTTCGGCCCGCTGATCGTGACCGTGCGCCGACAACTCGACGCGTCGGTCCTTTTGATCGAGCACGACATGCCCCTCATCATGGGTATCAGCGACCGGGTGTATTGCCTCGAGGCCGGAAGTGTCATCGCCGAGGGTGCACCGTCCACGGTCCGCGACGACCCCCGGGTCATCGCCAGCTACCTCGGCACCGACGAGCGGGCCATCAACCGGAGCGGCGCCCCCTCCGTTGACGCGTCCCCGGCCTCCGCCGCGCTCGGATCCGAGCCGAGCCCGGCCTGACGTCGCACTAACGTCCGGTTCGACCATGCACCGGGGAGGACGCGCGACATGACAGTGGGGATCGTGACGGGCGCGGCCCGGGGCATGGGCGCGGCGTGTGCGGTACGCCTGGCCGACATGGTCGACGTCCTTTTACTGGTCGATCGCGACGAAGTGCTCCTGGCCACCCAGGCGGACATACTGGCGGCCGCCGGGCACCGGGCCGCAGTGGAGCCCTTCGTCCTCGACGTGCAGGATCCCGGCGGTATCGCCCGTCTCGCTGCCCGGGTGGCGGAGCGCGGGCCGCTGCGTGCCGTGGCGCACGCTGCCGGCCTGTCGCCGACGATGGCGGACTGGCGGGAGATCCTGACCGTCAATCTGGTCGGCACGGCCCGGTTGGTGGAGGCCTGCCGCGTGCTGGCGGAGCCGGGGACCGCGGTCGTCTGCTTCGCATCGGTCGCCGCGTTACTCGCCCTCGACCCGGTGGACCTCCCTCCCGACCCCGTGCTCGACGAGCCGCTGGCCGACGGGTTCCTCGAGAAGATCCGGGAGGCGGTCGGGCCTGACTTGGAGGACCCCGGCATGGCCTACACGTGGAGCAAGCGTGGTGTGCACCGGTTGGTGCGGCGGGAGGCCGTCCGCTTCGGCCAGGTCGGCGCGCGCATCTGCTCGGTCACGCCGGGGATGATCGACACGCCCATGGGACGGCAGGAGGCCGAGGCCCGTGACACGAGCGCGATGCTCGTCGGAATGACGCCCATCCGCCGGGAGGGACGCCCCGAGGAGGTGGCGTCCGGGGTGGCCTTCCTCCTCTCCGAGGAGGCGAGCTTCATCAGCGGCATCGATCTCCCGGTCGACGGCGGCCTGGTGGCGGCCATCCGCGGGGGAGGGGCCGCGCTGACATGAGCTCGATCGTGAACGTCAAGGGCCTGCTCGATCCGGAATTGCGGCCCGTGCTCGACGCGTTCGAGCTCCCGGTCATCGACGCCGAGGGTGTGGCGGCCCTGCGGTCGGCCTCCTTCGCGTCCCCGGACCTCTCCGACGACGTGGCGCGCACCGAGTACCAGGTGCCCGGTGACCCCCCTGTCCCCGTCCGGGTGCACCGGGCCAAGGCCGCCGAGGGACTGCTGCCCGCCATCGTCACAATCCACGGCGGCGGCTACGTCATCGGCTCCTACGACATGGACAGCCCGCAGCTCGACCGCTGGTGCCCCGGCCTCGGTGTGGTCGGCGTCTCCGTCGAGTACCGCCTCTCGCCCGAGGCGGGGTTCCCGGGCCCGCTCGAGGATTGCTACGCGGCGTTGCGCTGGACCTACGACAACGCGGGCGATCTCGGCATCGATCGGGAGCGCATCGGCCTCTACGGGCTCAGTGCGGGGGGCGGGCTGGCCGCCGCGCTGGCCCTGCTCGCCCGCGATCGCGGCGACATCCCGCTTGCCTTCGTGCTGCTCGACTGCCCCATGCTCGACGACCGCCAGCAGACGCCCTCCATCCGATCGGACGGCCTCTACGTGTGGGGATCAGATGCGAACGAGTTCGGTTGGCGGGCCTACCTCGGCGCGCTCTACGGCTCCGAAGAGGTCCCTCCCTACGCCGCGGCGGCGCGGGCCGCCGACCTGAGGGGGCTGCCTCCCACCTGCCTGGTCGTCGGCTCCATCGACGGCTTTCGCGACGAGGACATCGACTACGCCCAGCGCCTGAACCAGGCCGGCGTGGCGTGCGAGCTCCACGTCATTGCGGGAATGCCACACGCCTACCTCCTCGTGCCCGGCGCGGCGGCCGTCCAACTCGCCATGCACTGCATGGACGATTGGCTGACCCGTCAGCTGGCTCGCTTGCGCGCCGGCTGACTCCCGATCACAGCGCGCCGGCGCCGCCCGAACGGGCGCGGATCATGGCGTCCTGCACGAAGGAGGCTGCCAGCTGCCCGTCGCGGCGGAAGATGTCGCCCTGCCCGTAGCTGCGACCGTGCCCGGCATACGAGCTCCGCTGCTGCAGCAGGTGCCACTCCGCCGCCGGGCAGCGCTCGTGGTAGGTGAGGGTGTGGCTGAGGACACCGGTCGACAGCGTCTGGTGGGCCTGGGCCTGACCGACGCCGGCGTGGGGGCGCATGGCCGTCCCGATGAGGAAGCCGTCCGTCGAGTAGGCGACAAGGGCCTGATCGGTGGCCGGATCGTCCGGAGCGTCCACGAAGCGGACCCACGCATCGAGCTCGGGCGGGCCGACCAGCTCGGGATCGTTGATGTCGACGTCGCCGACGATGAGGATCTCCCAGGCTCCCTCGCCCCGCACGGTGGCACCGGCCTCGTCGGGTCCCGTGGCCGAGCGCGGCGTGTCGGCATGCCGGATCACGTCCGGCTCGTCGGCACTGAGGAGGATCAGGGAGCGGGTGACCAACGTCTCGCCCTGGCTGATCGTGACTGTGCTGCTGGCCACCGAACGCCCGCTGTGCATGCGTTCGACGGTGATGTCGAGTGGAGCCTCGGGCGACGCGCCGCGGGCGAAGACGGTATGGATCGTCTTGACCGCCTTCCCCTCCTGGCCGGCCAACCCCGCCATCACGGACTGCGCCAGCAGCTGCCCGCCGAAGACGACGCCGTGCGTGGAGCTCAGGCTGGTCGCCCGGTAGCGGTCGGCGCCGACCTCTTCGAGCATCAGTGCGTCGACGAACGCGGAAATGGTGAACATCGGGGTCTCGATTCTCCTCTGGGGGTGGGCGGCCCACCACTGTGGCACCACCGCCCCTGCTGGCGGCCGGAAATCGGGATCCTACCGCCATTTTTGACGGCGACGTCAAAGTCAGATACCCTCCCGAAAGAGGCTTCCCAGGCACGAGTCGGCGACATTGCGTGTCGTTGGCGGCCGCTCCCGTCGTCGTGACCTGGGTGAACCGGACGACGAGAGGATGGGCCCGTGAGTGATGGAGTGAAGGTCAACCCCGAGCAGAGGATGCTGCTCGACGGCAAGCTCGTCGAGGCCGACTCGGGCCGGACCTTCGAGAACGTGAACCCGGCGACGGAGGAGGTCATCGGCCAGGTCGCCGACGCCTCGAATGTAGAGATGCAGCGCGCCATCGACGCCGCCCGGCGGGCTTTCGACGAGACCGACTGGTCGACCAACCACGCCTTCCGCAAGCGTTGCCTCGAGCAGCTGCACGAGGCGATGCAGGCCGAGCACGAGGAGCTGCGCGAGCAGCTCATCCTCGAGGTCGGGTGCCCCCGCATGACGACGAACGGCCCGCAGCTGGACGCGCCCATCTCGGAGGCCTTCGCCTGGCCCGCCAAGGAGATCGACGTCTTCGAGTGGGAGACGGTGCTGCCCGACGCCATCAACCTGCAGGGCTCGCTCGACTCGCGCCGCATCTGGCGCGAGCCGGTCGGCGTGGTGGGCGCCATCGTGCCGTGGAACTTCCCCTTCGAGGTGACCTCGCACAAGCTGGGCCAGTCCCTGGCGACCGGGAACACGGTCGTCCTCAAGCCAGCCCCCGACACGCCGTGGAATGCCACGCTCCTGGGCCGCCTCGTGGCCGAGAAGACCGACATCCCCGCCGGGGTGCTGAGCATCGTGACGTCGTCGGACCACCTGATCGGCGAGCAGCTGACGCTCTCGCCCAAGGTGGACATGATCTCGTTCACCGGCTCGACCGCGGTCGGCCAGCGCATCATGGAGAAGGGCGCCGCCACCATGAAGCGCGTCTTCCTCGAGCTGGGCGGCAAGTCGGCCACCATCGTGCTCGAAGACGCCGACCTGGGCCTGGCCACCATGATGGGCATGGGCGCCTGCTTCCACGCCGGCCAGGGCTGCGCCATTCAGACGCGCATGCTGTTGCCCCGGTCGCGCTACGACGAGGGCGTCGAGATGTTGAAGGGGCTCTTCGCCGCCGTGCCCTACGGCGACCCGCAGCGGCCCGACGTCATGATGGGGCCGCTCATCTCGGCCAAGCAGCGCGAGCGCGTGCTCGGTTACATCGAGAAGGGGAAGGCAGAGGGCGCCACCCTGGCTGTCGGCGGCGGCCGCCCCAGCGGAGACGAGTTCGCCAAGGGTTGGTGGGTCGAGCCGACCCTCTTCACCGACGTCGACAACGCCATGACGATTGCGCAGGAGGAGATCTTCGGACCCGTGCTCGTCGTGATCCCCTACGAAGACGAGGATGACGCCGTGCGCATCGCCAACGACTCGAAGTACGGACTGCAAGGGGGGGTGTTCTCGTCGACGCTCGAGCACTCCCTGGCGGTGGCCCGACGGGTGCGCACCGGCGGCATCAGCGTCAACGGCGGCGCGCCCTACGGTCCCGACCTTCCCTTCGGTGGCTTCAAGCACAGCGGTATCGGCCGCCAGAACGGCGTGGCAGGCTTCGAGCAGTATCTCGAGACCAAGTCGCTGGCCTGGCCGGCGGCCTAGCGGGAGGAAGTCGCGCCCATGACCGTCACGAGCGAATCCGACGTCTATTACGACCCCTACGACTTCGCCATCGACGCCGACCCGTATCCGGTGTGGAAGCGCCTGCGCGACGAGGCGCCGCTCTACTGGAACGAGAAGTACGAATTCTTCGCTCTCAGCCGCTGGGCCGACGTCGACGCAGCCATGCTCGACTGGCAGACCTACATCTCGGGGCGCGGCTCGGTGCTCGAGCTCATCAAGGCCAACATCGAGATCCCGCCGGGATCCATCCTCTTCGAGGACCCGCCGGCCCACGACATGCACCGGTCCCTCTTGTCGCGTGTCTTCACGCCCAAGAAGATGCAGGCGCTCGAGCCGCAGGTACGGGCCTTCTGCGCCCAGGTGCTCGACCCGCTCGTCGGTTCCGGCTCCTTCGACTTCGTCGAGAACCTGGGCAAATTCATGCCCATGCGGGTCATCGGCATGCTGCTCGGCATCCCCGAGCAGGACCAGGCGGCGATCCGGGACCGCCTGGACGAAAGCCTTCGTCTTGAGGAAGGCGTCCCGCCCGAGACCGAATACGACGCCCTGGCCCAAGCCTCGATTTTTTCCGACTACATCACCTGGCGCGCCGAGCATCCCTCCGACGACCTGATGACCGAGCTGCTCAACGCCGAGTTCGAGGACGATCAGGGGACGACCCGGACCCTGACCCACGGCGAGATCCTCACCTACGTCGGCCTGCTGGCCGGAGCCGGGAACGAGACCACGACCCGGCTGATCGGCTTCACCGGCGAGGTGCTGGGCCGGCACCCCGACCAGCGCGCCGAGCTGGTGGCGGACCGGTCCCTGATCCCCAACGCCATCGAGGAGCTGTTGCGCTTCGAGTCGCCCTCGCCCGTGCAGTCCCGCTACGTGAACAGAGACGTCGAGGTCCACGGCCGGACGGTGCCGGAGGGCAGCGTCATGGTGCTGCTGAACGGCTCGGCCAACCGGGATGAGCGCCACTACTCCGATGGGGACAGCTTCGACATCCACCGTGAGGTCGGTCGTCACCAGGCCTTCGGCTACGGCATCCACCTGTGCCTCGGCGCCGCGCTGGCCCGCCTCGAGGGCCGCGTGGCGCTCGACGAGGTGCTGAACCGGTTCCCCGAGTGGGACGTCGACTACGACCAGGCCAAGCGGGCCCGGACGTCGACTGTGCGCGGCTGGGAGACACTGCCGACGCGCACGGCCTGAGCGACGGCGGCCGGCGCCAGCGAGAAGAGAGGAGCACGACATGAAGATGGACGACATGATCCTGGTCAGCATCGACGACCACATGATCGAACCGCCCGACATGTACGAGAATCACGTGCCGAAGAAATGGGTGGACGACGCTCCCAAGGTGGTGCACGAGGACGGCATCGACCGCTGGGTGTTCCAGGGCGAGAGGACCAGCACCTCCTTTGGTATGTCGGCCACCGTCGGATGGCCCAGCGAGGAGTGGGGCTTCAACCCCGGCACGTACTCCGAGCTCCGGCCCGGCTGCTTCGACGTGCATGAGCGTGTACGCGACATGGACGCCAACGGGGTCCTCGGCTCCATGTGCTTCCCGACCATGGCCGGATGGAACGCGCGGACTTTCGCCGAAGCCCGCGACAAGGAGGTTGCCCTCGTGATGCTCCAGGCCTACAACGACTGGGCCATCGACGAGTGGTGCGGGGCCTACCCGGGCCGTTTCATTCCGCTCGGCATCGTCCCCATGTGGGACGTCGGGGCGGCAGTGGCCGAGGTCAGGCGGCTCGCCAAGAAGGGCTGCCGTTCCATCAGCTTCCTCGAGACCCCGCATGTGCAGGGCTTCCCGAGCTTCCTCTCCGGCTACTGGGATCCGATGCTGGCCGCACTCAGTGAAGAGAACATGGTGCTCTCTCTCCACATCGGCGCCGGCTTCAACGTCATCAAGAAGGCCGAGGAGGCGCCGGTCGACCATCTCATGGTGCTGGCCTGCCAGATCAGCGCCATCACGGCCCAGGACCTCCTGTTCGGGCCTACGCTCCGGCGCTTCCCGGAGCTGAAGGTGGCGCTGTCGGAGGGTGGCATCGGCTGGATCCCCTTCTACTTCGACCGCATCGACCGCCACTTCAAGAACCAGGAGTGGCTGCACAGCGATTTCGGCGGGAAGCTCCCCTCCGAAGTGTTCCGCGACCACATCCTGGCCTGTTACATCACCGACCCGTCGGGCCTGTTGCTGCGCGACCGCATCGGCATGGACATCATCGCTTGGGAGTGCGACTACCCCCACACCGACACGACATGGCCCGAATCGCCTGAGTTCGCCTGGCGCGAGTTCCAGGAGGCGGGTGTGACCGACGCCACGGAGATCAACAAGATCACGTGGGAGAACGCCTGCCGTTTCTACAACTGGGACCCCTTGGTGCACACGCCCAGGGAGCAGGCCACGGTCCGGGCGCTGCGCGCCCGGGCGCGTGACGTCGACGTGACCCGCATGTCCAAGGACGAGTGGCGCCGGCGCAACGAGGCTGCGGGCATCGGCGTCGTGAGTGCGGTCTAATCTCGCCGCTCCTGTCACTCCTATCCACATGACCACACACGCAGTCAGGCGCAGCGCGCCCGAAAGGACCAGAGAGAACCACGTGAGCGAGCGTCGAGGAGCCCCATGCTCCTGAACCTGAGCGAAGAGCAGCAGTTCTTCCGCGAGACCACCGACCGCTTCTTGAACGAGCAGGTTCCGCCGGACGCCCTCCGGCAGCTGCGCGACGACCCGGTCGGGTTCGACGCGGGGTACTGGCGCCGCGGCGCCGAGCTCGGGTGGACCTCGCTGCTGGTGAGCGAGGAGCACGGTGGGGGCACCATCAGCGACTCCGGCCTGATGGATGCTTCCCTGGTCGCCTACGAGTTCGGTCTCCACGCCGCGCCGGGGCCCCTGGCCGTCGTCAACGTGGTGGCGGCCACCTTGAGCGACCACGACGCGGCACCCGAAGTCCTGGCCGGCCTTCTCTCCGGCGAGGTCATCGCCACGTGGTGCGCGCCGCCCTTCGGCCACGACAAGTGGTGGCCGACGGTCGAAGCCACCCGGGAAGGATCCAACCTGGTCCTGCGCGGCGAGGCGCAGGTGGTCGAATCGGCCGGGCGGGCCGACCACCTGCTCGTCACCTGCACCGACCAGGGCGGCGTCTCCCAGGTCCTCGTGCCGGCAACAACGCCTGGCGTGTCCACGGCGCCGCTGAAGACCGTCGACCTCACCCGGCGCTTCGGCATCGTGACCTTCGATGCGGTCAGCGTCCCCGCGGCAGCGGTCGTCGGGACCGCCGGTGCGGCGACCGCCGACGTCCACCTCCAATTCGAGCGCTTGATCGTGCTGCTCAACGCGGAGTCGGTGGGTGCCATGCAGGCCGCCTTCGACATGACGGTCGAGTGGGCTTTCGACCGCTACTCCTTCGGGCGGCCGCTGGCGTCGTACCAGGCGCTGAAGCACCGTTTCGCCGACATGTTGATGTGGCTCGAGTCGAGCAATGCCACCAGCGACGCCGCCTGTATCGCCGTGGCGACGGGCGATCCCGATGCCGCCGAGCTCGTGAGCACGGCCAAGGCCTACGTCGGCGAATACGGCGCAGAACTCGTGCAGGACTGCACGCAGATGCACGGGGGCATCGGGGTGACGTTCGAGCACGACCTCCACTTGTTCCTGCGCCGGGTCACGATCAACCGTGCCCTCGCCGGCACCCCGGCGGACCACCACGAGCGGATCACCGCATTGATCGACGCAAAGGAAGGGGCAGCGGCGTGAGCGCCTTGCAGGAGGAGCCGATGGAGGAGCTGGAGAGCCTCGAGGACTTCCGGCAGCGGGCAAGGTCGTATATCCGGGCCAACCTGCGAGAGGTCACCGTCGAGGAGATGCGCTGGGAGCGCAACAACACCAGTGACGAGGCCGAGCTGGCCGTCGTCGCCCGGGACCGCGAGCTGCAGCGCATGCTGTTCGACGCCGGCCTGGCCGGCATCTGCTTTCCCCGTGAGTACGGCGGGCAGGGACTGACCATCGAGCACCAGAAGGTGTTCAACGAGGAGATAGCGGGCCACGAGTACCCGTTGCGGTTCCAAGTGCCGACGCTGTCGCCGTGCGCCGCGGTCATTCTCGAGTTCGGGACCGAGGAGCAGAAGGTGCGCCATCTGCCCGCCATCTTGAAGGGCGAGGCGCTCTGGATGCAGTTCCTGTCCGAGCCCAGCGGCGGCTCCGACGTGGCCGGCGCGCTGACCACCGCCGTCAGGGACGGGGAGCAGTGGGTGCTCAACGGCTCCAAGGTGTGGACTTCGGGGGCATGGTGGTCCGACTGGGGACTCTGCCTAGCCCGGACCAACTGGGACCAGCCGAAGCACCGTGGGCTCACGGTCTTCATGCTGCCCATCCACCAGCCCAACGTCGAGGTCCACCGGATCGAGATGAACAACGGCTCGCGGGAGTTCTGCCAGGAGTTCATGACCGACGTCATCGTCCCCGACACCGATCGCGTCGGTGCGGTGGACGAAGGTTGGACCGTGGGCACCCGCTGGATGTTCCACGAGCGCATGCTCTACAACTCGCCCTACGTGACCGAGCCCCTCGGCATGGCCCATGGCAGCCAGGACGCGAAGGTCGTCTACGACATCGCCCGCGCCCACGGCCGCCTGGACGACGCCTCGGTGCGTCAGAACATCGGTGAGGCACGGATGCTCGAGATCGTGGTCACCCAGCTGGCCGAGCGCGTCGGCGAGGGGATCCGGACGGACCGCATGTCCGACCAGGCAGCGGGGCTCGTGCGGTTGTTCAAGGGCACCTCGGTCTCACGGATCGTCACCCTGGCCTTCGACACCGCCGGCCCTTCCGGCGCGGCATGGGCCGAGGACGACCCGGCCACCATGAGCGCGATCAACTTCTTGATGCGTCAGGCCGGGAGCATCGGGGGCGGCACGACCGAGATGGCCCGCAATGTGATCAGCGAGCGCGTGCTGGCAATGCCGCGGGAGCGCCGCCTGGACAAGGACGTCCCCTTCCGCGACGTGCCGCGTAGCCGCGCCGCACGCACCTAGCCATCCGTCGGGCGTCGCCGCCCGCCGCCGACAACCGAGGAGTCCTTCCGTGCCCATCGCAGAGATCAACGGGGTGTCGATCGCCTACGAGCTGATCGGGGAGGCGGGCCAGCCCTGGGTGATCACGCCGGGAGGCCGCTTCACCAAGGAGTCCGCCGGCGTGCGCCAGCTGGCGCAGATCCTGGCCGAACACGGCAACCGGGTGCTCATCTGGGACCGTCCCAACTGCGGCGAGTCCGACGTGTGCTTCGAGGGCTCCTCGGAGTCCGCCATGCAGGCCGACGCCCTGGCCGGGTTGCTGACGCACCTCGACATGACGCCGGCCATCATCATCGGCGGCTCGGGCGGCGCCCGCGTCTCCCTCCTCACCGCGGCGCGCCATCCCGAGACGGCGGCCGGTCTCGCCATCTGGTGGATCAGCGGGGGCATCTACGGCCTCTTGACGCTGGCCACGCACTACTGCGGCGGTTCGGTGGGCGCGGCGTGGATGCACGGCATGGAGGCGGTCGCGGACCTGCCCGAGTGGGCCGAGGTGCAGGAGCTGAACCCCTCCAATCGTCAACGGTTCCTGGACCAGGACCGGGCCGAATTCATCGCCACGATGGAGCGCTGGATGCTGGCCTATTGCCCCCGCGACGACGAGCCCGTGCCCGGGCTGCCCGAAGCCGATGCCCGCGCGCTCGCCATCCCCGCGCTGGTCTTCCGCAGCGGGGAGAGCGACCCGCACCACACCAGGGCCACGTCCGAGGCGCTGGCAAAGATCCTGCCCAACTCGCGGCTCGTCGAGCCGCCATGGGGCGACCGCGAATGGATCGAGCGCGGCGAGGCCCGGGACGAAGGACTCTTCGCTCGTTGGACCCTCCTGGCTCCGCAGCTCTTGGAGTGGCAGGCCGAAGTTCTGGGCTGACCGCCTATTTCTGCGCGCTTCGTCTGGGCGGACGGGACCGTTCTCCTGTCGATGGATGCTCACGATTTCGCGGCGTCGCTGTCGGACGGGGAGATCCCGGCGGTCCTCGACGACCTCTTTCGTCGGAGGGCTGATGTCCAATACGCCATCGATCTTGTGTTGGATGAGGCGGACCGGCGGCGGGCCTACCGCAAGAACGGAGGCCGTCGCAACGGGGCCCTGCGCGGACGAGCGGTGGGGCAGGGCCGAGGCACACCACTGATGTCCTGACGCCGGGCGAGGGACGCAGAACGGCACATTGAGGATGGTCGGGCAACCCTCCGGAACGCAGCTCTGGCTCTGGGTGCTGGTGGTACTCGAATCAACTGATACATGAGTCGGGGTGGGAGGCATCGCGGGCAGACAGGGCATCGGTGGCCAGTTCTGCATTTGCAGTCTGGAATGGTAAGAATCTCTTGCGTGCAGCGGGCGGTGGTTCTGGCAGTCACCCTCTTAGTCCTCGTCGCCGTGCTCACCGGATGCAGCAGCTCATCCAATCCCGAGTCTGCCGCCAAGGCCACAACCACCGAAGCGAAGGCAGCGACGTCAACAACCTCGACGGCTCTGGCGCTGCCACCGACAGGCACCTCAACCTCGACTCCGATCCCCCCGCATTCGCCGCAGTGCACGGCAACGGACCTGCGACCTTCCTGGCCCGGGATCGGTGATGGCGCATCCGGGGTCCTCTATTTCACCGTCAACCTCTTGAACTCGTCTCAGGTGACTTGTGCCACAGGCGGCTACGTCGGGGTCTCGGCGTACGAACCCTCGGGCGTTCTCATCGCGGCATCCGATTCGCGTGAGCCACTCGGCTCGGCCAACCCGCCGCCCACGCTCGCGGTCGACCCAGGCCAATCCGTGCACTTCATCGTGGGACTGCCCGACGTGAACCAAGCTGAGGGCGGAGCTGAATGCTCGACCACCGTCGGCGCGCTCCACCTGATACCGCCGAACGAGAGGACAGAGCTGCAAATCGCTACGCCCGTCCACTCGACCTACCCATCGCTCTGTGAGGGCACCATCTACGTGGGACCGCTCCAAAGCGGTGCTCTGAACCTTTGACGGGGATGCCCTGAACGAACGTCGGCTAGGAGTGCGGGTCCCATCGCCCACCTCCGAGACCGGCTGAAAAGATGCTGTTGGCTAGTTGCACCACGTCAACGTGCCCTGAGGTGTCGACTTCTATGAGTGGGGCGTCGAGGTCCAGCGGTAGCTGTTCGGTGGATGTCCAGCGCTCCATCACTTTGTCTGTTTGATGCTGAGGGAGGTGGCCAGGGTGACGATCCGGCGAGGCCGAACGGTTTCGGTAACGGTCGATCGCCATGTCCAACGGGCAGCGGCAATAGACCTGGAGCAGCGGACGTCCAATCTCCGTGAGTTCGGACTCGGCCACACCGCGCCAGAAGTGAGACTCCAGGACCGCCGACCTCGCGTCCCCGGCCAAGGAGTACATGATCCTGTGGGATGCCCGGCCCAGGTTCTCCGACCATTCGAGGTCACCGGTTCCTAGGGCATCAAAGAGCGCCTCTTTGATGGCATCCTTTGAGATCAGAGGAAGGTTGAGGAGTGGAGCTAGAGTTCGGGCAAGAGTGGTTTTGCCGCTTCCAGGCACTCCTGAAACCACGACGATGCCGTCGAAGACCATGGTTCAAGTCTCGCGCCCGCAACATATGCGCACAGTGTCCCCGAACGACCGGGGAGGCAGTCTCGTGCAGGATCAGAGACCGCCGCCCTGCCCGGCGCACGTGCCGCCGTCGTTGTCCGAGTTGGTCTCGTTTGGACACTCTGTATTGCTATAGATAACGCCCGTCATGATCGCTCCGGTCATGATCGCTCCGGCCAGGTTGGCGTCGGTCAGGTTGGCGTCGGTCAGATTTGCTTGCTCAAGGTCGCCTGCGTCGAATGAGACGCCCGTGAGATTCGAACCTGACAGATCGGCATCGGCGAGGAAGGTCCCGGAGAAATCAGCACTGGTCAGATCGAGGTTTGCGAGCGAAGCCCAGCTATCGTTGCAACCGAACCCATCGTAGGCGAGGCAGGCGGCACTCCCTTCGGACTGGGCAAAGACGATCTTATAGGTCTTCACTTGACCAGTGAGGCCAGTGATCGTGGCCGTGACAACGAAGTTCTGAGGCTTTGGGTCAGTGGTAGGGGGGACTGAGGCAGTAGTAGTCACCGCCGCACTGCTCGCGTAGCCACTCGAACAGTCGATCGGTGTGGTGGTGCCGAGTACGAGCACGCTGGACGTCGTACTGAACTGGCAGGTGGCGCCAAATTGCACCGACATCGAGATCGTGTCTGCTATCCCGAAATCTCCGAACGAGAGGGTCGGGCTGATGTGATAGAGGGCTGTCGGCTTGCCCGGGGGATCGACGGTCACCGTTCCGTGCTTGGACACCGTGTTGGACACGCCCGTGGCCGCCAACGTGAACACGTAATGAATCTCCTTGGTCGTCAGGTTCTCGGGCAGCGTCACCGTCACATCGGAAATCGGGCCAGTCCCGCAGGGAGCGGTCAGAGGGAGCCCGGAGCCACTGACGGGCGGAGTGACGGAGATGGTGCACGACGTGGCATTGGCTACCGAACCGGTCAAGGTGACGGGGCCGCCAAAGTAAGCGAGGGTCGCTGGTGGGACGCCGAACGCAGTGATCTTAGCCTTCGGCGTTGCCGCGGACGCAGGACTGGGAACACTGAGCAAGGCGCAAGGGAAGAGGATCATCGCGGCCAAACAGGTCATTTTCACATAGGACCGCACAAGAACCCCTCCCCTGGAACCATCCGTTGTGCCGGTTCATAGCACCCAGTCCGTTCCGAATCAACCGCCCCCGCGGTTCAGACCTGCAGCGAAGCCGCAAGTGCGTCGCCGCTACTACGACTTGAGAGCCGACAGCGAGAACTAAGGACCTGGGGATCGTTGCTTTGGATGGTCGCCGACTGCCCCATAAGTTCACGAATAGCCGAGTTCCAGGGTCGCCCGTACGCCAATGATGTTGTGAAGCTCCCGTGAGGGTCCACCGCTGCAAGGTTGGCCGTCGGTAATTTTGGGAGCACCGGAGTCGCCGGTCTGACTTCAGATCACGTGGACGAGTCATGGCGTCCGCACCCCGTCGACTGGAGCTCCGGGCACATCAGATAGGGCGCGGCGTGCCCCGTTCCAGAGGGGTGATTGGCCGGTCTGTTCAGACCAGATCGACCTACACCGTCACTCCATCTCGGGACGGCCGCGCCACCCCTCAACCGCTTAAGGAAGGAAGGGATGGCATGACCATCGTAGAAGCCACGCGTACCGTCACCGGCGGCATCGACACCCACGGAGAAGTCCACGTGGCCGCCGTGCTCGACGAGGTCGGTGTCCTGCTCGGGACCCGGTCGTTTGCAGCGGAGCCCGACGGCTATTCGGCCCTGTTGGCCTGGCTGAGTGACTTCGGCGCGATCTCCAAGGTCGGCATCGAGGGCACGGGTTCTTACGGCGCCGGCGTCGCCCGTCACCTCGCTCGAGCAGGGATCGCGGTCGTCGAAGTGGATCGTCAGAACCGCCAGGCCCGACGGCACAGCGGCAAGTCCGATCCCCTCGACGCCGTTGAGGCGGCCCGGGCCGTCCTGTCGGGCCGAGCGCAGGGAAAGGCCAAGAGCAGAGACGGCTCGGTCGAGGCGATCCGGGTCCTCGTCGTGGCCAAGCGCTCCGCTCGAGCTGCCCGGGTCAAGGCGCTCACCCAGATGCGCCAGCTGACCTTCAGTGCCCTTGACCAGCTCCAGAGCCGACTCAAGGGCCTTCCCATCACCCAGCTCGTCGCGGCCGCCCAAGGATTGCGACCGACGCGTTCGCCCGACGTCGTGACTGCGGCCACCAAGGCATCGCTGTCCATGTTGGCCCACCGAGTGGCCGATCTCGAGGACGAGATCTCCGACCTCGACGCCATGATCACCCCGCTCCTCGAAGAGACTGCACCAGAGCTCCTCGCCGTCTACGGCGTCGGCATCGATGCTGCTGCCGCGCTGTTGGTCGCGGCCGGCGACAACCCCGAGCGACTGCGATCCGAAGCCGCCTGGGCCCACCTGTGCGGTGTCTCGCCGCTCGAGGCCTCATCGGGCAAGGTGACGCGGCACCGGCTCAATCGTGGCGGCGATCGCCAGGCCAACCGGGCGCTGTGGCACATCGTGATCACGCGGCTCGCCTCTGATCCCCGAACGCAGGCCTACATGGAGCGCCGCGTCAAAGACGGTCGCTCCAAGCGCGAAGCCATCCGCATGCTGAAGCGCTATGTCGCCCGCGAGGTCTACCGCTACCTGCCTCGCGGCTAGATCCCTGGATCATGGACTTGGCTCACCTATACGCCTGTCGTCGGTGTGACTGACCTGTAACCGATTTGCCGGTCCATGATCCGGGCTCACCGAACTCGAAGACGCGTGACCTGATAAGAGCTTGCCCATTCCCACGAGTGGCCCGTCATTGGTCTGTCCGCTGTCCTCACTCCCGAAGGGGTTGACAAAATCCATAGGAGCATCGGATCTGCTGCACTCTTTGTTCAGCGATCTCTGGCTTACGAGAGTCCGAGTCGATCGGCCACGCTCGGACCGACGATCGTCACGTCGTATTCGGCGTTTAGCCGTTCCATGCCCTCGTGGTCGCCCTTCGCGGCGAGCTGATCGATCTGACTGATGTAGCGATCGAAGCCGACACCCGGTGTCAATAGGTTGACCGCCCGGCAGGCACTCTGGTCAGCGTGTGCGTTCGTGAGGCTGTGCGGGACGCCGGGCGGGGCGGTCGCGAAGTCGCCCCGCCCGAGCTCGACAATGTCGTCCCCTAGCTGGACCGTAAGCAAACCATCCAAAACGAAAAAAGAGTCTTCGAACGTCGTATGGAAGTGCAACGGCGGGCCGGCCCCGTACGCGAGATGCTCAATTACCAGGAAGTCAAAGCGTCCTTCGTTGTCGCGCCCATTCGCTTTCCAAGTCCAGCCTGGCGCGTCCCGCAATACATACCCTTCCACGGTCTTGCCTTTCACAGTTGTGAGCGTCCTGGCAGTACATAGTAGGGGAAACGATCTGACGACTCACTGCCCCGGTTCGCCGAGCCTGGGACTAGGCAAGACAGGTCGAACAGTTCGGCACGGTCCGTGAAGGGGGTGTCGACGAACGGCGACCCGCACGTGCAAACCTGTAGTCGTGGTGGACGACCGTGTCCCGAAAAGCAACCCGCTTGCTGGTGTGGAGGTCACTCAAATCCTCGTCGTGACTGACACTCTGCAATCGAAAACCTTCTGGACCGAGGTTCTTGGCGCTGAGGTCTACCGCGAATACGAATCGAGCGTCGTGCTCCGATTCGGTGGGTCTTGGGTTCTACTCGTAACCGGGGGAGGGCCGACACCCGACAAGCCACTGGTCACCTTCGCCCCACCGGCGGAACCAGGCCGAGTGAGCCACGCCATGACGCTCAGGGTGGGTGACTGCAACGTTGCCTACGAAGCCCTGAAGGAACGAGGCGCTGAGTTTCTAACTCCGCCCTATGACTGGGGTGGAGAGGTTCGGTGCTTTCTTCGAGACCCCGACGGCCACCTGATCGAATTGAGCGAGGTGGATTAGACGGCGTGCCGGCTCCGGAGCACTCGCGTTCTGGATGGAATGTCGCTCCGATCCCGGAAGCGCAGGCGGTGAGGCGAGCCCAGAACGAGCCGAGCGTGATGGCAGCTGTCCTGGCACAATGCTCTGGTGCCTCAGAACGTGTTTGTCGGTCCGATTGCTGAGTTCTACGACGCGACGTCGACCGAGATGTACAACCCGGCGGTACTCGACCCCGCGGTCGACTTCCTGGCTGACCTCAATGAAAAGGTCGGTGGGGGTCGTGTCCTTGAGTTAGGGATCGGCACCGGGAGGGTTGGGCTGCCGCTAAGCCGACGCGGAGTCGACTTGCACGGCGTCGAGATCTCGGCCGACATGGTCGCCCAGCTCAGAGCCAAGCCGGGAGCCGATCGTGTCGGGGTGACCGTGGGCGACTTCGCTACGGCCAAAGTGGAGGGCACCTTTACGTTGGCCTTCCTGGTCTTCAACACCATCTCGAACTTGTTGACCCAGGATGAGCAGGTCGAATGTTTCAAGAACGTGGCCGAGCACCTCGAACCGGGTGGATGTTTCGTGATTGAACTCTGGATCCCCGAACTGCAAAGACTCGTCCCCGGCGAGCACATCCGCGCTTTCTCGGCGACCTCCGAGCACCTGGGCTTCGACGAGTATGAGGTGGCCGCACAGAGGGTCACTTCCCACCATTACTGGCTGAACGGTGATCGGGTCTCCTCGTTCTCCTCGCAGCACCGTTACTTGTGGCCGTCCGAGCTCGACCTGATGGCCCGCCTAGCCGGCATGACGTTGCGAGAGCGCTGGGGTGACTGGGATCGCCGAGCCTTTACGAGCGAGAGTGGCAAGCACATTTCCGTTTGGGAGCGGACGGCCTAGAGACCCAAGGGTTCCGCATCAGGCCGGTCGAGCCGTACGAGCAATCGAGAAGAACGTAAGTGACCGCCCCAGTGCCGGGAGGGTGGGACACGTCGGCACTGCGGCGGTACCCAGCTACTCCGAACATTGTGCGAGGCTCAGACTTGTTTCAGAAGGGGCGCCGTGCTGGGTGGGGCAGATCAGGGTCTAGAAGTACCAGCCCGAAGCGATCCATGGGACCGGGACGGCCATGCCGTCAATGAACAACGACCCGCGTATCTGCGCCGTGAGACGCGCCTGATGGAGTACGTCGAACGCCCACTGCTGGGCAGCTGTGAGCCCGTGGACCAAGATTTGTCCCTCGGAGCCGGCGAGGAACCGCCACAGGAGGACGGCGGCTGTCTGCTCGTCAGTTGCTCCCAGCATGACCAGTCGGTCCGGACGCCAAAGCACCCACCCTCGCCCGGGGTCGCTGTCCACCACGTCAATGCGGCAACGCCCGTCACTCAAGGCGAACGCCACGTCCTCGGCACGCGAACGGCCCAGTTGCGCCTCCACCTCGGCCACCAATTCAAGGTCCCCCTCATCGCCATCGCGACCGGGCAAGGAGGGCGGGATGGCCCGGCGGTCGGGTTGGCCTCCCATCTCGGCCGTCGGGTGCATGGCCAGTCCCGCCAAGAAGTAGCGGCGCATGGCCCGGGGATCGGGCGAGGACTGGATCATGCGTTGGGTGGCGCCGGCGGCGTAGCCCATGGCCGCCTGGAGGAGCTGCCCGCCCACGCCTCGGCTCTGGAACTCTGGGTGGACGAACAACATGGACAGCCCCCAGAATCTCTCCCGCCGGACGGACTCGGCAACGCCCACCACCCGCCCTTCTGAGACCGCCACCCAGGCTCCGGGCCCGTCGCGCTGCACGAAACGGGCATGGCCCACGCGGCTGGCCTCCAACTGGGCGTCGGTCGGTGTGTTGGGCGGCGGGAGCAGACCCGCTTCTGCCAGCGCAGCATCTGCGGCCTCGACCACGGCCATCGTGGCTTCGACGTCTTCGAGGGCCATGGATCGCAGCACCCACGTGGCGGCGTCTCCGGTCGCGCCACGCGGGGAGGTCAGGCTATCCATAGCCCATGCTGGCACGCGGTCCACCTGGCCCGCCTCGCGCCTCGGTCGTGCGAAGGGGCCTTAGGGCCGTTTCTGCGCGTTCGTGGTCGAAAGGATGAGGGTGGTGCCGCAGAACGCCGGATCGGTGCGGCGTTCCAAGTTTGTGGCGCAGCCAGCAGGTGCCTAAGACGTGAGCTCAGCAGTGGGTCGAGTCGCCGCGAAATCCTCCTTGGATTGCACCGCTGGAGGTCAGAGGCCCTGTCGGACCGTTCGCTCGAGAATGCCCAGTGTGGCGCGGAGGGCCGCATCGGGCACGATCGGGAATCGATCCTTGAAGTCGCCGTCCACCTTGGACCAGTCGTAGTAGGAGGTGACGTTCGTCACCCCGTCCTCACCTGGCTCCAGGCGATACCCGTAGAAATGTGGGATCCCTAGCTCCGGGCCGAGGTCCCACGCGATCTCCTTGTCGCGCTCGAAGACGATGATGTTCACCGTCACGTCGTACTTGCCGAGAGGGAAGTCGTTGAGGGACTCGCGGTCCATGTGGATGACGAATCTGTCGCCGACCTTTTCCGCAGGTTCGCCGGTGAAATCCTGCAGCATCCCGGAGGCGTCGATGGCCACATGGCCCGCAGGGCTGCGGACGATGTCGAAGATGGCGGAGGGTGGCGCGGGGATCGGCCGGGTCACCTCGATGCGGTCCGGCAGGAAGACAGTCTCGGGCACCTCGGACTCCTCATGGATCGTGCGTGTGTACCGGCAACCCTGAAGGTGGCCGGTCCGGCGAGTATCGCGCGCCGACGTTCCCGCCGCGACGTGACCTTTGTCGTCCAGAGCGCGGTCGGTTCGCCGGCTTACGACAATGGTTCGACCACCGTCCAGCCGCGACGACGAAGCTCGACGGCGAGTCGCTCGTCAGGTATTTGGCTCAGCAAATCCTTCTGGACCGACCTCCGCCATATCGGGACCTCAACAGGCTTCCCTGCATCCGGCTCCTGGTCACGCAACTGTTCCAACAGCGCATCAGCCTCGTCTCGAGTGAACTTGCCACCAGCCTGGCGTTGTGTGAAACCCATCGGGCCGCGCGCGTCTCGAAAATCAGTGTGGCCGGCTTCCTGAAGGAGGGCCAACAGCTCCTGCACCTGCCTCGCCGACGCCGGCGGTCCCTGCTGCTGCCCGAATGCCATGCGGTGCAGTCTTGCCGGTGGGTGCGACACTGCGGATCGATGCGACGGAAGTCTTCGATCGCCGTCTGTCTGTCTTGGGCGACGAGCCTCAGTCGGCGACGAGGTCTTCGGCCTGGGTGGCCTGCGAGGTCGCTGCGGCAGGCTCTGGGATCCCCAACGCGTTGACGAAGAGCCGGGCCATTTGCTCCACGCCGAGATCGAAGTCGCAATCCACCAGACCCTGGACGAACCACATCTCGGGGAAGCGGTAGGTCATGGCCCCCAATCCGGCCGCGGCGATCGCAGGGTCGAGGCGTTCGTCGGCCAGCCCGTGTTGCTGCAGGCGACGGATGGAGTCGGCGATCTGCGCCGACGAGGCATGGTGGCGCTCGTTGCGGAAGGCGCGGAGGGTGTCGTCGAAGCGCGACACCTGCTCGATCACGCCCATGATGCGAGCCTCGTCGCGATAGCTCTCGAAGTTCCGACGGATCCCCTCATGGATCCGCTCGTACGGCGAGGCGGTCGAGCGTGAGTCAAGGATGACGCTATAGAGCGGCTCGCTGAGACGCTGCTCCACTTCGGCCGCCACCTCTCGGAAGACCTCCTCTTTCGATTCGAAGTAGTGGTAGAAGGAACCGTGCGAGAGGCCGGCCCGCTCGGCAATGTCGGAGATCCGGGCGTCGAGGAAGCCGTCTTGCTCGAAGACGTCCTTCGCCGCAGCCAGCAGGCGCGCCCGCGTCTCGACACCTTTGCGGGATCGGGGCCCGCTCGGCTTGTCGCTCACGAGCGCCGGCGTCGGGTCCGCGGTTGAGGTCGACACGGCGTCCTCCTTCCCTGCTGAGTCCGGCGACGATGGCATCAGACGTCCTTCCGCTGCAAAAGGAGCACACCGGACGGCGTGCCACCACCGGAGGTGACCACTGCCGTCTTCGCATCGGCCACCTGGCGCTCTCCGGCGTCGTGACGCAACTGCGTGACCGCCTCGTACAGGAAGCCGAAGCCGTGCGACCGCCCCTCGGAGAGCTGTCCACCGTGCGGATTGACGGGAAGCTCACCTTCGAGGGCGATGCGGCGCCCGCCGTCGAGCCAGTCGTAGGCCTCGCCGAACCCGCAGAATCCGAGGCCTTCGAGCCACGAGATGGCGTTGAAAGTGAAGCCGTCGTAGACCAGGGCCACGTCGACCTCGGATGGTCGCACACTTGTGCGGGTCCATAGGTGGGCGGCCTGACCGATGACCTGGGGCTCATGGGTCAGGGTGTCCTGGTCCCACGACACTCGCTCGAGGATCTGAGTGCCGGCCGCCTCGATGCGCACCGCCGGGTGGGGGAGGTCGTCGGCGACCGAAGCGGCGGAGACGATGACGGCGATGGAGCCGTCGCACGGGATGTCGCAGTCGTAGAGCCCGAACGGCGAGGTGATGGGACGCGCCGGAAAGGTAGTCGTCCATCGTCATGGGTTCCCGGTAGATGGCAGCGGGGTTCAGTGCTGCGTTCCGTCGACCGTTGATGGCGATGAACCCCAGCATCTCGCGGGGAACGTTGTAGCGGTGCAGGTATTGATTGGCATTCATGGCGATCCAGTTGGCGGCGGAGATCGCACCGAAGGGGGCGCGCCACTCACGGAACGGGCCCGAGACGCGCTCGGCTCGATGCCCGCCCGCTTTTGTCTGGCCCGACGCAGCCTGCGCCGCCAGCACGGCGAACGTGGACTCCCAGACCGTGCGGAAGCAGAGGACGTGACGGCACAGACCCGCCGCCACCGCCAGGGCAGCGGCAATGATCGAGCCGCCGGGCCCGGGCAGGTCGCCGCCCCCGTTGTGCCATGTCGGGTGGATGCGCAGCGCCTCCTCCATGGCTGTGACGCCCCCCTCGCTCATGCCGCCACCGCTCGACCCTGGGTACGTCGACAGTCCGTCGATGTCGTCCAGCGTCAGCCCCGCGTCGGCGATTGCCGCCAGGCTGGCATCGACGGCCAGCGCGAGCGGGTCGATCATCAGCCGCCGGCCGAAGGCGGAGCGCCCGATGCCGCTGAGGACGGCCCGGTGCTCGAAGCGCTCGTCGATGAGAGGCGCGCGGGGGAGTGGCCGGACCGGCTCCGCGACCCGGTCGACCGGATCGACGGATCCCGTCGGCTCGAAGAGCGGGAGCCACACGTCCTCCTGCTGCAGGAACCGGACCGAGACCTCCTGATCGATCTGGACATCGCCCGGCTCGCACCCCACGATGTTGGTCGTGAGGTGGACCCGTGGATCCTCCGCCAGCGCGACGTTTGCGATGACGTACGGCGGATCGAAGTCCGGCAGCCAGCGGTGGGTGTTGACCGTGAAACCCACGATGGTGCCGCGTCCCGACACCGCCGTCGGCTTGGACGAACGGCTGCGGCAGTACGGGCAGATGGGCACCGGGGGGTGGACCAGCTCACCGCAGTCGCTACAGCCCTGAATGCGGAGGGTGCCGTCGGCGCCCGAGGTCCAAAACCAGTCGTTGGCCGGGGTGAGCTCGGGGAGGGGCCGCATCACATGGCCCCGCGGCGCCGCCGGAACCGGACCGGGGCGCCGGACCCAGTATTGACATCGACGTCGCAATCGAACACGTCGCCATGTTACGTGCCACGGCCGACAGTGCCCGAGCCAACCCTCCGCTCGGCGGGGACGCCGTGCCTGAGAACCGGCCTCCAGCCAGAACGGCGGTGGTCGAGGCTGGCCATAAGATCCCGGCGATATGACGCCCTCCTCGACTGACGTGCGGCACATCGGGCACTGGATCGCCGGCCGGACCGTACCGGGAGACTCGGGCCGGACCGCACCGGTCTACGACCCGGCCCGGGGAGTGCAGGCCGCCGAGGTGGCCCTGGCCTCGCCGGCGGAGGTCGACGCGGTGGTGGCATCGGCGGTCGAGGCCTCCCACGAGTGGCGCTCCTCCTCGCTCACCCGGCGGGCCAGCCTGCTGTTCCGTCTGCGTGAGCTGCTCGACGCCAGTCGGGACGAGCTCGCCGCCGCCGTGACCAGCGAGCACGGCAAGGTGCTCGAGGATGCGCGGGGCGAGGTAGCGCGCGGCATCGAGAACGTCGAGTTCGCCTGCGGTGTCCCGAACCTCTTGAAGGGGTCGTCCAACTCGGAGGTCTCGACGGGCATCGACATCCGCACGGTGCTCGAGCCGATGGGGGTCGTGGCCGGCATCACACCCTTCAACTTCCCGGTCATGGTGCCGATGTGGATGATGGCCAACGCCATCGCCTGCGGGAATTGTTTCGTCTTGAAGCCGTCGGAGAAGGATCCCTCGGCCTCTCTCGTCCTGGCCGACATCGTGCAGCGGGCCGGCTTCCCCGACGGCGTCTTCAGCGTCGTGCAGGGCGACCGCGAGGCGGTCGAGACGCTGCTGGCCCACCCCGACGTGGCCGCTATCTCGTTCGTGGGCAGCACCCCGGTCGCGCGTCACATCTACGAGACGGGCACGCGTCACGGCAAGCGGGTCCAGGCGCTCGGTGGCGCCAAGAACCATATGGTCGTGATGCCCGACGCCGACATCGACGCGGCTGCTGACGCAGCAATCTCGGCCGCATACGGCTCGGCCGGCGAACGGTGCATGGCGATTTCCGTGGTCGTGGCCGTGGGAGCCGTGGCCGATCCCCTCATCGATGCCATCGCCAGCCGGATTCCCGATGTCGTCGTCGGTGCGGGCGATGACCAGTCGTCGATGATGGGCCCACTCATCACCGCGGAGCATCGTGCGCGCGTGCAGTCGTACGTCGAGCGCGCGGCGGACGAAGGGGCCAAGGTGGTGGTCGACGGTGCCCGCGCCGAGCAGGTGGACGGATTCTTCGTGGGCTGCTCGTTGCTCGACGATGTGAAGCCGGGCATGCGGGTCTATGACGACGAGATCTTCGGACCTGTGCTCAGCGTCGTGCGCGTCCCCACCTTCGACGAGGCGCTCACGCTGGTGAACGACAACCCCTACGGCAACGGCACGGCCCTGTACACCCGGGACGGCGGCATCGCGCGTCGCTTCGAACGAGAGATCCAGGTCGGCATGGTCGGCATCAACGTGCCGATCCCCGTCCCTGTGGCGTCGCATTCCTTCGGCGGATGGAAGGCCTCCATTTTCGGTGACTCCTCCATCTACGGCCCGGACGGGATTCGCTTCTACACGCGGCCGAAGGTCGTGACGTCCCGCTGGCCCGATCCCGGACCGACCAGCATGGAGTTGCACTTCCCGACGAATCGTTGACCCCACGACGCGCGCCGGGCTCGGCGGCGTAGACTGGCAAAAGTCCACGGTGAACAGGTAATTCACCTGTCAGCGGGGCGGCTGAGGCGGACCGATGTATGACATTGACGTCATAGTCAAAAACGCTTATCCTTTCACTATGCCGAGAGTTTGCGATTTCCCCGTTTTCGACGCCGACAACCACTTCTACGAGACCCGGGACTCGTTCACGAGGTACCTGCCGGATCGCTACAAGGGCGCCATCGACTACGTCGAGCTGCGCGGCCGCACGAAGATCATGATCCGGGGCACCGTGAGCGAGTACATCCCGAACCCGACCTTCGAGGTCGTGGCCCGGCCCGGGGCCCAGGAGGAGTACTTCCGCAAAGGCAACCCCGAGGGCAAGTCCTACCGAGAGGTGATCGGTGAGCCGATGCGCAGCATCCCGGCCTTCCAGCACCCGGCGCCCCGTATCGAGGTGATGAACGAGCTCGGCGTCGACCGGTCTCTCATGTTCCCCACGCTGGCCAGTCTTTTGGAAGAGCGCATGCGGGACGATCCCGAGCTGACGCACGCGGCGATCCACTCGCTGAACGAGTGGATGTACGAAGAGTGGCAGTTCAACTACGAGGATCGGATCTTCGCCACGCCGGTCATCACGCTCCCCATTGTGGAGAAGGCCATCGAGGAGCTCGAATGGTGCGTGGAGCGGGGCGCCAAGACGGTGCTCATCCGCCCCGCGCCCCCAGCGGGCTACCGCGGCTCGCGCTCGTTCGGCTATCCCGAGTTCGACCCGTTCTGGCAGGCCGTAGTCGATGCCGACATCCTCGTGTCGATGCACTCCTCGGACAGTGGCTACGCGCGCTACACGAGCGACTGGACGGGCCCGAGCGAGATGCTGCCCTTCCGCCTCGACTCGTTCACCTACATGACCGGCGGTCATCGGCCGATTCAAGACACGATGGCGGCCTTCGTCTGCCACGGCGTGTTCGCCCGTTTCCCCGACCTCCGTGTCGCGTCCATCGAGGCCGGTGGCGAGTGGATCCGAGGGTTCGTCAACCACCTCGGCGACACCTACCGGAAGATGCCGAACGCCTTTGACGGCGATCCTGTCGAGCAGTTCAAGCGCAACGTCTACGTGAGCCCGTTCCACGAGGACGACCTGGGGGAGATCATCGACGTGATCGGCGCCGACCACGTCCTCTTCGGTTCTGACTACCCTCACCCCGAGGGGCTGGCCGAGCCGTGCAGCTACGTCGACCACCTTCCCGAGGGCCTCTCGGACGAGGACGTGCGCAAGATCATGGGCGGCAACCTGGCCCGGATCATGCGCGTCGAGCAGGCCGCCGCGGTCGTGTGATTCCCACCCACCCCTGCCCTGTGGCGAGTCCGCGGGGCGTCCGGCGGCCAAGGTGCATCGCGGCGTTTCTAACAGTAGGGTCACTTTCCGAACGACACGCTGCACTCGTGGAGGAGCCGCCATATGCCTGACTACAAGTTCGTGACCTACGAGAAGCTCGACTCGGGGAAGGTGGCGCGCATCATGCTCAACCGCCCCGAGGCGCGCAACGCCCAGAACCGCGGGCTCCTGGTCGATCTGAACGACGCGTTCCTCGAGGCTGAGGCCGACGACGAGGTCCGGGTCGTGATCCTCGGCGGCATGGGTCCGATGTTCTCCTCGGGACACGACATGGGCTCGAAGGTCGCCATGGAGGAGGGCAGGCAGGGATCGAATCCGCACTACACGAGCTCCATCAACGGCGCGACGCGCCAGGGCGCCGAAAGCCTGATGCTCCAGGAGTGGCACTACTACTTCGAGAACACGCGTCGGTGGCGCAATCTTCGCAAGATCACCATCGGGCAGGCGCACGGCGACGTGTACGCGGCGGGACTGATGCTCCTCTGGGCCTGCGATCTCATCGTCTGCGCCGAGGGCACTCGTTTCGCCGACGTCGTGGGCACCCGCCTCGGCATGTGCGGGACGGAGTACTTCGCGCACCCGTGGGAGTTCGGTCCGCGTAAGGCGAAGGAGCTCCTCCTGACGGGTGACTCCATCGACGCCGAAGAGGCGCACGGCCTCGGCATGGTCAGCAAGATCTTTCCCGCCGACGACCTCACACAGCGCACGCAGGAGTTCGCGGAGCGGATCGCCATACTGCCGTCGATCACGTCGTTGCTGGTGAAGGAAGCCGTGAACCAGAGCGTCGACAACATGGGCTTCTACAACGCGTTGAATGCTTGCTTCACGTTGCACGAGCTCAACCACTCGCACTGGGCCCAGGTCAACGAGGACAAGTTCCCGGTGGCCAAGGAGGACAGCGGGCTGCCGAACTGGAAGAACGCGCCGCCGATCGTGCCGTCCGTCAAGGACAAGGTCCGAGCGGACTCCTGAACGGCACACGGCACCGGTGACACCCTCGGGGACGGCCGTCGGCCGTCCCCACCGCGAGCGAAGGGCGTGACGTGACGACGCGGGATGTCGCTTCCCCGGTTGCGCCGCGCGACGACGCCGAGCCGGTGCTCCGGCGGGCACCCTTCTCGGACAACCCGAGGGTGGGAGCACGCGGGCAACGGACCAGGCAGCGCATCCTCGATGCGGCGCTGCAGCTCTTCGGCGACGAGGGCTTCCATCGGTGCAGCATCGCTCGCATCAGCGAGCAGGCCAGCTGCTCGAGGGTCTCCTTCTACCAGTACTTCTCAGGCAAGGAGGACGTCTTCAGCAGCCTGGCGGGGCAGGTCGCTCGCCAGATCAGCGCGTCGACCGAAGCCATCGACCCACTGACGCCGGAGGCGGACGGCTGGGAAGGCCTGCGAGCCTGGGTCGGTCGCTACGGCGACATCCATGCGCGTTACGGCCCGATCTTCCAGGCCCTGCCGGCGGCGCTCGAGAACGACGACGGCTTGACCACCGCGGTGGTCCGCCTGCGCGATCAGAGCGTTGGCCGCCTCCGCTCGAAGCTCTCCACCAGTGATCTGCCGCCACGCCAGCTCGATCCGCTCCTGGCCCTGTTGCTGGCCTGTCTGGCCAGGACGCTCGACGATGCCGCCAGCCTTCGTGCGGTGGCCCCGGAGGTCTATTCCAGGGAACGGGTCGAGGTCGCCATCACCGACGTCATCCACCGCTCGCTCTTCGGCCGCAGCGCCGTCAACGTGCACGGCGGTCCCCGCACACCTCCCCCGCGGGTGCCCTTCGGGCCCGTGGTCCGCGACATGCTTCAGAAGGAGGAGGCCATCCAATCCGGAACGGACAAGCGCACCGCCGTCAAGGCGTTGGTGGAGAACGGCCGCGACGTCTTCGTCCAGCGGGGCTATCACCGCACCCGAGTCGACGACCTCGCCGCGGCGGCCGGGGTGTCCCACGGGGTCTTCTACCGCTATTTCGAGAACAAGGACGAGCTGGCCATCGTGCTCACCGTGCAAGCGATGCGTGTCGTCGCCGACGCGTTCGTGGACATCCCGGATTTGACGACACAGAACGGTCCGGAACTGCAGAACGGACCGGAACTGCGTCGGTGGCTCCGGCGGTACAACGCGGCGCAGTCAGGCGAGGCCGCCATGATCCGCGTCTGGGTCGGCGCCGCGCTCGAGGACGCCAGGCTGCGTTCGCTCTCCGCCTCGGCGCTCGACTGGGGGCGTCGCCAGATGGTGCCGATACTCGGCGGTCGTGGCTTCGGCGACGTGGAGGTGGACGCCGTGGTGATGGTGGCGCTGCTCGGAGCCTTCGGCGCACAGCAGCGCGGCGCGGCGGCGGTGGACGCGGCGGCGCATGTCGTGGAGCGGGGGCTGCTGGGCCGTCCGGGAGCGAGTGATCTCAACGGCCTTGGGTGATACTCCGTCGCAGGTCAACGGGCATTTCAGCTGTCGTGCACGATGCCGCCTGCATCGTTAGTATCTGAATCGACGTCAATGTCAGAAATGCCCCGGCGGAGCCGGCCGGTGAGAAGGGGTCCGCAGGAATGCTCCAATTCGTGATCGCCGGACTGGTGCTGGGAGGGATCTACGCGCTCTGCTCCGCCGGCCTGGTCATCACGTACACGGCGTCGGGCATTCTGAATTTCGCCTTCGGTGCCATGGCGTACTTCATCGCCCGGCTCTACTACTTCCTCAATACGCAGCACGCCTGGTCCATTTTGCCGGCAGCGGCCATCTCCATCGGTGTGGCTGCCCCGGCGCTGGGGGTGTTCCTCTACTTCGTCCTGTTCCAGCATCTGCGACTGTCCTCGCCGATGATCAAGGTCGTGGCCACGATCGGCCTCCTCGTCGCCATCCCTTCTCTGGCCACCTTGATCTTCGGCGACCAGGCCATCAATACGGCCCCGGGGCTGGCTCCGCAGCCGGTCGCCGTCTACCAGGTCTTCGGCGTTGCGGTCACGCTCGATCAGGTCATCGTCTACGCGTGCGTGCTCGTGACCGTGGTCGCCGGCGCGCTGATCCTGCGCTACACCGACGTCGGCCTCAAAGTGCGGGCGATGGTCGACTCGCCGGCGATGACCGACCTGTCGGGCACGAACCCGACCTTCATCTCCGTCGGGGTCTGGGCCGTCAGCACCTTCTTCGCCGGGCTGGCGGGAGTGCTGGCCGCTCCGATCGTCGGGCTCGACCCCAACAAGTTCACGATCCTCATTGCGGCGTCGTTCGCAGCCGTTGTGGCGGCGCGGCTGCGGAACCTGACGGTCGCGGTGGTCGTCGCCCTCCTCATGGGCATCGCCACCTCGCTCATTGAGGGCTATCTCCCACCCTCGAGCGCGTGGACGACGGAATTCATCGACGCCGTCCCCTTCATCGTCGTCGCCGTCGTCCTCGTCTACGAGCTGGTCCGCCGGGGGCGCGTCGGCGAGACGGACGGCTGGGGCGGCGCGCTCGATCGCGCCATCACGCCACAGGGCGAGAGCCGTCTGGCCGGTTCCACCAGCAACGTGGTCGAGGCCGCGTCGCTCGGGTTCTTCGGCCGGTACGCCGGTCCGGTGCTGCTCATCGCCGCCGTCGGCGTCCTGCCGCTCATCGTGCAGGGCTACTGGGTGGGCGTGATGGCGGCCGGATTCGCCTACGCCGTCATCCTCCTCTCCTGGACCATCGTCACGGGAGAGGGCGGCATGCTCTGGCTCTGTCAGATCACCTTCGCGGGCGTCGGGGCCCTGACCACGGCCCAGCTGGCCAACAACCACGGCTGGCCGGTTCTGCTGGCCGTCGTGGCCGGTGGTGTGGTGGCGCTGCTCATGGGTGTCGTCGTCGGCCTGTTGAGCATCCGTCTCGGCGACCTCTATGTCGCCCTGGTGACGCTGACCTTCGGGCTGCTGATGGAGAACCTCGTCTTCACGCTCCCCAGCTTCGTCAATCAGGGCCTGGGACTCACCCTGAACCGACCGGGCTTCGCCAGCTCCGACCGCGCCTTCGCCTACCTGTGTCTGGCCATCTTCGTGATCATTGCGCTCTTCATCGTCAACTTCCGAAGATCGACGACGGGGCTGGCGCTCAATGCGGCCCGCTGGAGCGAGGCGGGAGCGAAGACCTCCGGCATCAGCGTGGTGCAACAAAAGGTCATTGCCGGAGCGCTCGCGGCCCTCATCGCAGGGATCGGCGGAGGTCTGTTCGCCCTGTCCCAGACGACCTTCCAGTCCAGCGAGTTCGCCACCTTCGAAGGCGTGGTCTGGCTGGCCGTGCTGGTCACGTGGGGTGTGCGCTCGAATGCCGCCGCGCTGCTGGGCGGGGTCTCGCTGGCGCTGCTGCCCGCCGTCACCCAGAACTACCTCCCTGTATGGACGTCAAATGTGACGCCGGTGCTCTTCGGGCTCGGCGCCGTCTCGGCGGCCAAGTACCCCGACGGCGTGCTGGCCGAGCAGAGCCGCCGGCTCCGTCGCCTGGTACTGCATGTGCGGCCGCGGCAAGACGACGCAGAGACGCTGGACTTGAGCCCGGCGACCCCGAACGGGGCGCCGGTGGCGACGGCGCGCGTGGCGGAGCACATCTCATGATGCCGGCCCCGAGCGAGGCCGCTCCCGCCGTCGGAGCGGGGGACGCCGCCTTGGTGGCCAGCGGTATCACGGTCCGCTTCGGCGGTCTCACGGCCCTTTCCGCAGTCAGTCTCGAGGTCCGACCGGGGCAGATCGCCGGCCTGGTCGGCCCGAACGGTGCCGGAAAATCAACGCTCCTGGCCGTACTCTCCGGCCTCCTGCGCCCCAACGCGGGCCGTGTGCACCTGCACGGAGTTGACGTGACCAACGCATCGTGCCGGGCTCGGGCGAGGAAGGGCTTGGCCCGGACGTTCCAGCAGCCCGAGCTCTTCATGGGGCTCACGGTGCGCGAGCACCTCGCACTGGCCCATCGGGCCCGGGTGTCCCCGAACCGCCTGTGGCGCGACATGCTCGATCCCCGTTCCCTTCTCCCGCCCTCGAAGCAGGAGACCGACCGGCTGAACGAGCTACTCGAGCTGCTGCGGCTGACCAGGGTGGAGAATGCGCCGGTGGCGGCTCTGCCACTCGGCATCCTCCGCCTGGTCGAAGTGGGGAGGGCTCTGGCCAGCGAGCCGAACGTGCTGCTCCTCGACGAGCCGCTCTCCGGTCTCGACATCAAGGCGTCGGAGAGCCTGCTGGCGGTCTTCCGGCAGATCGTCGATCAACCGGACCACCCGGTCTCGCTCATCATGGTGGAGCACGACGTGGCGGCTGTCCTTTCGCTGTCCGACATCGTGTTCGTGCTCGACTTCGGTGAGCGCATCGCCGTCGGGAGCCCGGAGGAGATCCGCACCGACCCCGCGGTGCGCGCCGCCTACCTGGGGGACACCGACCCGGAGCCGGGTCCGCCCGCCGAGCCGGCGCCCGGCAGGGGAGACCCGGCATGACCGAACCCCTCCTGAAAGTCGATGAGCTCGATGTGCGGTATGGCTCGTCGCGTGCGCTCTTCGGCGTGTCGCTCACCGTGGATCCGGGCACAGTGCTCGCCGTGCTCGGCGCCAACGGCGCGGGCAAGAGCACGCTGGCCCGTGCGATCTCGGGCCTGGTGCCGACGACGCTCGGGCGGGTCTCCTTCGACGGGCAGGACATCACCGGGCAGCCGGCGCACCGCATCCGCAAGCTCGGCCTGACCTACATCCCGGAGGGACGGGGCATCTTCCCCGGACTCTCCGTCGTCGACAATCTGCGCATGGCGGTGGCGCAGGAGAAGCGGCAGGAGCGTGCCGCGGCCATCGACCGGGCCATCGACCGTTTCCCTGTGCTCGGGCAACGGCGGGCGCAGCGGGCCGGCAGCCTCTCGGGTGGGGAGCAGCAGATGCTGGCCCTGGCCCGGGCACTGGCCGTCTCGCCCAAGCTGATCATCGCCGACGAGATGTCACTGGGCCTGGCCCCGATCGTGACCGAGTCCGTCTTCCAGGGCCTGGAGGAGGCGCGCCAATCCGGCATCACGATCGTGCTGACCGAGCAGTTCGTCCACCGTGCGCTCGCCATGGCGGACGCCTGCGTGATCCTGATGCGCGGGCGGGTGGGTTGGTACGGGCCAGCTGGGGAGGCCGGCCAGGAGGTGATCGACCGCTATCTCGGTGATGCCGAGCCCGCGACCCCTGCGGCGGCCGGCGGTTCGCTAGGGTAACGAACGGTCATTACAGAACCCGAGCGCCCGCTCAGCGTATGACCCCACGTGAGGGATCTTCCGGCAGGGGATCCGGGGAGGCTTTCGAGACGTGCAGACACCGATGAACCGAGCCCGGCGCGGCACAACGAGGCGACAGCGCCGGGCGATCGCCCCGGTGGCCCTGGCCATGCTGGCCGGCCTGCCGCTCCTCCTCGTGGGCACGACTGCGATCACGTCGGCCGCCGCCACGCCCGCCCCGATCACCATCGCCTACATCACCGACCTCACGGGCGAGGGCGGGTCCGAGAACGCCACGTCGCCTTCCGGCTTCGAGGCCCGGCTGGACCTGCAGAACGCCGAGGGAGGCGTGAACGGGCACAAGCTCGTCCCACTCGTCATCGACGACCAGACGAGCCCGACCGAGATCGTCACGGCCGTGCAGAGCGCCATCGCCAAGGGTGCCTTCGGCATCGTCTCGCAGAGCCCGGTGATGTTCCTGGCGGCCAAGTACCCCCAAGAGGCCGGCCTGCCGGTGACCGGGACGTACGACGACGGCCCGGAGTGGGGCGAGCAGCCGTACACCAACATGTTCGCCGCGGACAACGGCAGCGTCGACCCGAAGTACCCGGTCAACACGCAGCTGGGCGACCTGTTCAAGAAGCTGGGCGCGACGGTCCTCGGCGCGTACGGCTACAGCATCTCGCCGTCGTCCAGCCGAGCCGCCATCGGCACCGCAGATTCGTTCAAGAACGCCGGCGGGAAGGTCGGCGTGCTCGACACCACGGTTCCCTTCGGTGGCGTCGACTTCACAGCCGAAGCGTTGACCGCCAAACAGAACGGCGTCAACGCGATCTCGCCCTCCATGGACGCCAACTCCAACTACGCCCTGGCGACTGCGCTGAAGCAGGCCGGTGTGAAGATAAAGGCGGCGATCTACGCCACCGGGTACGAGCCCGACGTGATCCACTCCGCGGTCTGGTCGACCCTGCAGGGTGGCTACTTCCTCTCCCTGTTCCGTCCCTGGGACCTGCCCAACGCGGCGACGGAGCAGATGCAGGCCGCCATGGAGAAGTACGCGCACTTCACCAAGAGCGATTTCCCGAACTTCGGCCAGTACGAGTCGTGGGCGGGGGCTGACCTGATGATCAAGGGGTTGCAGTTGGCCGGTGCCAACCCGACCCGTGCCGCGGTGATCAAGGACCTGCGGGGGCTGAAGTCCTACAACGTCAACGGGCTGCTGCCGGTCAACCTCGACTATGCGACTGACTTCGGGCACAACCCGCCCAAGACGTGCGCCTGGATCATGAAGGCGGTACCGAGCGGATTCACGCCGATTTCGTCGCAGCCCTCGTGCGGGACGGACCTTGCCGGGACGTCTACCGCGGGCTGATCATTCGGGCCGTGCCGGGCCTCAGCGGAGCCGCCACTTGGGCCGGGACGCCGTCTCCCGGAAGATTTCCTGGCCTCCCGCCACGTTGTCGAAGAGGGTGCCAAGCGTGACGAACGTGGACACCTGCGAAAGGGCGTCGCGCCGGCCGAGCTCGTGCGTCATCCAGATGGCCCGCAACGTGCCCTGAATGGCCATGGCGGGCGCCGACGCGATCGCCCGTGCCACCCACAAGGCCCGGTCGAGGAGCTCCGCCGCCGGCAGGACCTCCGACACGAGGCCCACCTGATGGGCCCGCTCGGCCGACATGCGCTCCCAGGCCCCGAGGAGCATCACCCGGAGCACCTCACCGAGGGGCAGCTTCTGCAGCAGGTGCGTCGACTCGAAGCCGGCCACCATCCCGTACGTCACATGGGGATCGAAGAAGGTCGCATGCTCGGCGGCGATGATGATGTCCGACTCGCCGAGCATGTAGAGGGCTCCGCCACAGGCCATCCCGTTGACGGCGGCGACGATCGGCTTCCAGAGATCGTTCATCTTCGGGTTGATGTTGAACCCGGGGTCGTTGTACATGAACGGGGTCGACACGGGCCCGGTCCTCTCCCGCATCTTGTGCCGGTTCTCCTCGTCGGCGAGATAGCTCTCCTCGATCGTCTCGCCCCGGTCGATCCCGGTGCAGAAGGCCTCGTCGCCTGCTCCGGTCAGCACGATGGCCCTGACATCGTCGTTGCTGCGCAGGCCTCTCCACAGTTCTCGCAACTCCACCTGCATCTGGTAGTTGAACGCGTTGTGCACTTCTGGACGATTCATGGTGACGGTGGCGACACCGTCCGCCTCTTCGTACAGCAGTGTCTCGAACCCCATGCCAAATCCCCTTCGCCCCGACGCACCCAGAGCCTGGGCGGGTGGGCAGCATCACACTAACGACGGCGCCTCCGCCATACCGCTCCGTCAGTCAGCCGGCGGTAGGTCGTGGAAGACCGACACCCGCTGGTCGTCGAAGCTCACCAGATGCTGCAGTGGCGCTGATTCCGGCAAGGCGTCCTCATAGCTCCATGCCACGTCCGGCATTGCGACCCCGTCGACGACGGCGTTCCAGTACGTGGCCGTGCCCTTGTAGGGGCAGTAGGTCTGTAACCGACTCCGCGTCAGTTCGACGCGCACGACGCGCTGGTCGACATAGAGGCGCGGGTCGAGTGCGGTCTCGTACACCACCATGGTGTCGGTCGTGTCGACCAGGGTGACGCCGGCCACCTCGACCCGCAGGAGCCGGTGGGAGCGCAGGCAGTCCACCCGGTGGTAGGGGTTCCGTGGATGCCCGAAGATCTGCTCGTCCTCTTCGAACCAGGCATCCGCAGCGTCCCACGCCACGGTCACATAGCCGGGGGCATCCGCCACCTCAGCGGTCGGAAGCCCCGCCACGTCGTGCGCGGGAAACGCGAAGGTGGGCGGCTGTCCCGGGCGGTGCATCAGCAGGACGCGCTCGCTGTCGATCACCGTCTGCCCATTCTTGGTCGCCCGGACGCGCCGGCGGAACGGTTCGAGGTACGAGACGTTCTCCGGCATGGAAGCGGTGAACCGGCCCGCGGGATTGGCACTGAGCGGTCCACGACCGGTCGTCAGGCTCACAGGGCGGTGCGTGCGTCCATGGGCCCCTTCGCTCCGGCCGGCAGCGGTCGCACCATGGCATCGACGGAGAAGGAGGCGACGAGCGCACCACCGAGGTCGTACACCCGGTTCTCGGCATGCGTCGTGCCGGCCCCGGCGAAGGTCGAGACATGGCGGTAGAGCAGCCAGTCGTCTGCCTTGACCGGTGCGTGCAGCGAGAGGTTGATGGCGTTGATCCCCATGGAGATCGTGGAATGGGCCTGATCCTGGCCGACCCCGGCGTGTGGGCGCAGGGCGGCGGCGATCGACATGTGGCCGGTGAATTGGGCCAGGAGGCCGGCGTGGATGGGTTGGTCCGCCGGGAGCCGGCGGAAGCGGACCCAGGCGTCGACCGTGGGGGGGCCCGTCGGCTCGTCGGAATCGTTCGAGTAGGCGGCGTCGACCACCCTGATGTCGCGCCCGGTCACCCCCATATCGTACGGTTCGCATGCGTAGGGACCCGGCACGCCGGCCAGGTCGGCGGCATGCCGGATGACGTCGTCGGAGGGCACATGGAGGAGCAGCGTGCCCGCGGCGCAGAGGCGGTCGCGCTGGAACACCTGGACCCCCAGACCGGAGAAGGTGCGGCCTGCGCTGAGCTCCGTGAGCTCGAGCCGCAGCGGCTCACGGGCGTCGGCGGCGCGCAGGAAGATCATGCCGGCCGAGACGACGCGCCGGTCCTCGACATGCCGGCCGGCGGCGACGATGGCCTGCCCGAGCATCTGGCTCCCCTCGACGACCGGCCGGCGATCGTCACTCCGGGCGACCGTGACGAAGCTGAGGCCGTCATCGGTGGGGAGCACGTCCATGACGTCGACGAGGTGGGTCGCGTCGCCCCACGTCGGAAACCGCTTGACCGTCACATCCCTCGCCGCGTCCCCTTCGGCCTCGTCGGTGACGTCGATCTGCACGCGGTCCTGGTCGAAGGCGGCGTAGCCCGTCAGCTCGGGGAGCGCTCCCGGCCGCAGGCACTCGGCGAGCCCCTCGGATGCCTGCAGATCGATGGCGGCCACGGGGAAGTAGAGGACAGGCAGCTCGCCGGGCTCCTCGGCGCAGAGGCACGAGTCGGACCGGGCCACGACCTGCCCGCCCCACGACGCGCTGGCCCGGTACGGGTAAGGCTCGATGTGCATACGCCGGCGAGAGGTGCTCAGCTCTCCCCGGAGGCGCGGGCGGCGACCGTGACGGAGGGGATGGAGACGCCGCCGCCGTGACGGAGGACGGTGTCGACGACGGTGATGAGGTCCTCGACGTCGACGAACGAGCCGTTCATGTAGTTGCGGGCGAACCAGACCGGCATCACGTCTGCCGCAAGCTCCTGGTCCCAGCCGTCGGCGAAGCCGGGTGTCGAGTCGCCCTGGCCGCCCATGCACTCCCCGACGACGACCCGGGTGAACCCCACGGTCGGGTGCTCCGCCCGCCACGCTTCGACGAGCTTGTCCAGCGCCGCCTTGCTCACCGCGTAAGCCCCGAGACCGGGCCACGGGGGCGTCACCGAAGCGCTCACCGAGGACAAATAGACGGCGGTGCCCGACGACTCGGTCAGGTAGGGCAGTGCGGCGGCCGTCACCAGCGCCGCTCCCATCACGTTCGTGTCGAACACTCGCCTCCAGGTCTCCGCGTCCATGTCGGCGAGCCGGACGAGGGGACCGATGCCCGGCGCATAGACGAGGGCGTCGATGCCCCCCAGCCCCTCTGCGGCCTGCCGCACCGCAGACTGGCAGGACTCCGTGCTGGTGACGTCACACGTGACGGCCAGCGTCCCCGGCCCGGCCTCCTTGGCGGCACCCTCGAGCCGCTGCTGCCGGCGGGCCAGCAGGGCGGTCTGCGCGCCGCGCTGGGCGAGCCCGATACCGATGCACCGCCCGAGCCCGCTCGATGCTCCTACGACGATCGTCCGCAACGCCCCTCCTTCGATCTGCTGACGCCGATGTTAGGCACCTTTGTGCGGTGTCGCCCCGGTGGCTCCACGGGTCCCCTGGGGGCTGCTCACGCCCGCAGGCATGCCGGGCCGGTTGCCGGCACCAGGCCCGGGGGTCCGTCCGGGGGGTGCGCAATGACGCAGCTGTTAGAGACCGGGCCCTTGGCGCGCCGCAGCCCCGCTCGAGGCGGGGCTGCAACGGTGCCACCTGGTGCGTCCGAGCGATGCGACCCCGCCCCGGGGGGTGAGGGGACGCGGGGCCGAATCGCTGAGAACGACATTGACATCCGGTTGTTACAACATCGTTGCATTCATCGCGCTCCCACATTCGGAATGCATAAAAAGACCGTAAGTGGGCTGCGGTTGCTGTCCGCCCGAGCCTGGTTCCGTGGGTGACCGATCGTTAACATGACTGTCTCGCACGCCGAAGCCGTGCGGAAAAGGGGGCACGATGCCAAAGACCGCGATCGTCTCGGTGGACGGCCACGTGCGGGGGTCCCGGAGCGACTACCGGAACTACGTCGAGGAGCGATTCCTCGACGCGTTCGACTCCTGGGCCCGTGCCGAGGAGGCGGCCGGAGCACCCGAAAGCGGCAACTTGAGCGCGGGATTGGACCCGACATCGCAGTGGGATTCGGAGCTCCGCTTGAAGGACATGGAGAGCCAGGGCGTGGTGGCCGAGGTCCTCTTTCCCAACGGGCTGCCCTTCCAGTCGAGGCCGGCCGACGACTTGGGCTCGTTCGCGGACCCTGAGATCGATCGTCAGGCGCGTCTGGCCTACAACCGCTGGCTGGCCGACTTCTGCGCGCTGACGCCGGGCCGAAGGGCCGGTCAGGCCCTCATCTCCTTCGACGACGTCGACCTCGCCGTGGAGGACATCCGTTGGGCCAAGGAGCACGGCCTCGGTGGCGTCATGATGCCGGCGCTGCTGCCGGGCGGGATCTTCTTCTTCGACCCTGCACTCGACCCGGTGTGGGCGGCCTGTGTGGAGGCCGGCCTGCCGATCAGCCAACATGGCGGCACCGGGGCCCCCGCCTACGCTCCCGCCGGCTTCGCCGCCATCATGACGCTGGCCCTGGAGCACTCCTTCTACTCGGGCCGCTCCCTGGCGCAGATGATCCTGGGCGGCGTGTTCGAGCGCTTTCCCGATCTGCGGATCGCGTTCGTCGAGACGGAAGCGGACTGGATCGCTCCGGTCATCCGCAAGTTGGATCGTCGTCTGGACTGGGGCGATGACTGGACCGGCTGGGCCCAGACCCTGCAGCGCATGCGCCAGTTCACGGGTTCTGCCCGCGAGTACTGGGCGGCCAATTGCCTCGCCGGCATCTCCCCCTTCACCGAGGATCAGGTTCCCCTCGACGAATTGGCGCGGCCGAGCGCCGAGTACCAGCCCTTCGCCATCGGCTGCGACAACGCAATGTTCGGGGTGGACTACCCGCACTTCGAGTCGGTGTTCCCCGACACCAAGGTCCGCGTCGACGCGCTGGTGCAGCACCCGAGCATCACCGCGGCCGTCTCCCGCAAGATCCTCTGCGAGAACGCGGCGCGCCTCTACGGGTTCGACCTCGAACGTCTGGCGCCCGATGTCGAGCGGGTCGGCTTCGACGTCGACGGGCCGTCCTCCGCCGATCGCCGCTGACCGACTACGAGCACGACGGGTCGGCCAGCAACGTCTAGCGTGCCGCCATGGCGGCACCGCGACGGCTGAGTTTCGATCCGATCGGCGAAGCGGAACGCCAATGGGGCCTGCACGGCTGGCCGGACGAGGCGCCGGGCATGGCGGTCGTGACCTCCATCATGCGCCTGCAGCAGATCTTCCTGGCACGCGCCGACGCGGTCCTCCGCCCACTCGGCCTCACGTTCGCCCGCTACGAGGTGCTAATGCTCCTGACCTTCTCGCGCCGGGGCGCCCTGCCGCTGGGCAAGATCGGCGAGCGCCTGCAGGTCAACGCAGCCAGCGTCACCAATGCGGTCGACCGTCTTGAGTCGGACGGCCTCGTCACCCGCCGATCGAACCCCGACGACGGGCGAGGCACCCTCGCCGCCCTGACCTCGTCCGGACGGCAGATCGCCACCAGGGCGACGAAGGCGATGAACGAACGGGTCTTCACGGATATCGGCACCGCACCACAGACGGTCTCCCACCTCTTCGACCTGCTGGCGGACCTCCGCCGTGCCGCCGGCGACTTCCAGTAGGGGGCGCTGGCAACTACTTTGACGTTGAAGTAATCTGGTGGCGTGGCCGATCGGGAAACCTGGCAGGAGCAATTCGACCGTTCGCCGCGGCGATCGGCGCGCTTCGAGACGATGTCGGGTGTCCCGCTGGAGGCTGTCTACGCGCCCGAGGGTGCGGAGCTCCCAGGCCAGTACCCGTACACCCGCGGACCCCATGCCTCCATGTATCGCTCCCGCCTCTGGACGATGCGCCAGTTCGCCGGCTTCGGCACGGCGGCGGACACCAACGCTCGGTTCAAGGAGCTGCTGCGGGCCGGTGGCGACGGGCTGTCCACTGCGTTCGACATGCCGACCCTTCTCGGGCGCGACTCCGACGACCCGTGGGCCCGGGGAGAGGTAGGGCGGGCCGGCGTCGCCATCGACACGCAGGACGACATGGAGACGCTGTTCTCCGACATCGACCTCGGCAAGGTCTCGACGTCCATGACGATCAACTCGGCCGCGGCCCCTGTCCTCGCCATGTACGTCGGCGTGGCGGACCGGACCGGGGTCGAGCGGGCAGCGCTCTCGGGCACGCTCCAGAACGACATCTTGAAGGAGTACCAGGCGCAGAAGGAGTACGTCTTCCCACCGCGGCCCTCCATGCGGCTCGTCACCGACACCATGCGGTTCTGCTCGGCCGAGTTGCCACGGTGGCACCCCGTCTCGATTTCGGGCTACCACATCCGCGAGGCGGGCTCGACAGCTGCACAGGAGCTCGCCTTCACGTTGGCCAACGGGTTCGCCTACGTCGAGGCGGCCATGGCGACAGGCATGGCGGTCGACGAGTTCGCCCCGCGGCTCAGCTTCTTCTTCAACGCCCACAGCGACTTCTTCGAGGAGATCGCCAAATACCGGGCCGCCCGTCGCATCTGGGCTCGCTGGATGCACGAGCGCTACGGGGCGGCGGACGGGCGCTCGTGCCAGATGCGCTTCCACACCCAGACGGCCGGCGTCTCCCTCACGGCCCAACAGCCCGAGGTCAACCTGGTCCGGGTGGCCCTCGAGGCGCTGGCCGGGGTGCTGGGTGGGACCCAGAGCCTGCACACCGACTCCTTCGACGAGGCGCTGGCGCTGCCGACCGAGCATGCGGCGCGCCTGGCGCTGCGCACGCAGCAGGTCATTGCCGAGGAGACCGGTGTCGTCCACGTGGCCGATCCCCTCGGCGGTTCCTGGTTCGTCGAGGCGCTCACCGACGAGCTGGAGCGCCAGGCGGAAGATGTCTTCGCGCACCTGCAACGGGCCGGTGCGGGATCGTTACTCCAGGGGGTCTTCGCCTGCATCGACGACGGCTGGTTCGTGGCGGAGATCGCCGACGCGGCATACGCCTTCCAGTCGAAGATCGCCAACGGCGAGTGGACGATGGTGGGCGTCAACGGGTACGTGGAGGATGACGGCGTCGCACCCTCCACCCTCGCCATCGGCGCGGATGTCGAGACAGAACAGCTGGCGCGACTGGCGGCCGTCAAGCAGGCGCGCGACGACGACGCGGTCCGGGCCGCGCTCGCCCGCATCGCCAGGGACGCGGCAGACCCGGCCGTCAACCTGATGCCCGCGCTCATAGAGGCGGCGCGCCACCACGTCAGCGTGGGCGAGTCGATGCGGGCGCTCGAGTCGGTGTTCGGGCTCTACACCGAGCGCCACGTCGCCTGAACACGGCGGGGCGACGACGCGAAAGGCGGCCGGGCCGACCGTCGCGTAGCCTCGCCGTGACGGTGCACGGACAGCCCCGGAGCGGGAGGGAATACGGATGCGAGTGGTGGTCGATTTCGATCTGTGCGAGAGCAACGCGCTCTGCATGGGGCTGGCTCCCGAGGTCTTCGAGGTACGGGACGACGACCTCCTCTACGTCCTGGACGAGAACCCGCCCGAGGAGCTGCGCCAGAAGGTCGAGGCCGCCGCGCGAACCTGCCCCAAGAACGCCATCTCCATCGAGGACTGAGCCAGCCCCCCGGGGGCTGGCTCAGTCGACGTGCGCTACCCCTGGACGGTGGTGGTGCCGGGGATGTCCGTGCCGCAGAAGGGCTGGCTCGACACCGCCACGAAGCCGCTCTTCTCGGCCTTCATGTACCACCCACAGGACTTGGGCAGATCCTTGCCGAAGTCGTTCGAGAAGTTGATCGACTCCGGGAGCAGGCCGTTGCCGCTGTAGCTCGTGATGCTGCGCAGGTCCTTGATCACGGTGGCGTGGGACGCGGTGGGACCGGCCATCTGCAGTCCCTTGATCATGAGATCCGCCCCCAACCATGACTCGTACTGGGAGAAGTTCGGGAATTCGCTCTTGGTGAAGTGCGCGTACTTCTGGAGGGCCGACTGCATCTGCTCCGTGCCGGCGTTCGGCAGGGAGAAGGGCCGGAACTCGGTTTCGAAGTACCCGCCCTGCACCGCCTGCCAGGCGGGGGTGCCGATGACGCTGGGCTCGTATCCCGTCGGGAAGACCATCACCTTCGGCTTGACGCCCTCCTGCTCCAATGCGGTCGCCAGCGCGTCGTTGGAGTTGTCGTCGAGCCCGGCGTAGTAGGCGTTGCAGCCCGCCTGCTTGGCCGCGAGTGCGGGCGTCGTCATGGCCACGGAGCCGAAGGGAATGGACGTGTCGAGCACGCCCGCCTTGCCTCCGGCGTGCACGAACGACAGGTTCGTGCCGATGGCGGAGCGGCTGGACGAAGGCGAGATCCCGTAGCCGTACGAGCACACCACCGTGCCGCCGTGCTCCTTCATGAATGCGCCGATGCCGGTGTTGACGGGGTACTTGTCGCTGAGGCTGCCCACATCCGAGGCGAACATGTTCGTGAAGGGCTGCTGACCCCACTCAGGACCGTCGAAGAAGCCACCGGTGACGGGCATGCCCGCCTGCTGGGGGTACTTGTCACCCAGGAAGAAGAGGGGGCTGGTCGACACGATGCCCGCCGGGTTCTTGGACAGCGCGTCCTGCACAGCCGTCACGATCTCCGTCGGACTGGTCTGGTCGTCGAGGACCACGCCGTCGATCTTGTGGCCGTCGATCCCACCCTCGGCATTCTGCAGGGCGATACGGGCATTGAAGCCGGCCGGGGCGATGCTGAATTCCGATGCCCCTTCGCCCGTCAGCGAGGTGATCATCACGATGGTGATGGGCGAGCCCGATGCAGCTGCCGCACCCGCGGTCCCGCCCGCCAGGCTCGTGACACCGGCCCCCGCAGCGAAGGCGAGAACCGCCAGCCCCAATCTGCCCCTGTGACCCCCCGACGCTCTGCTCATGTGCTGTCCCTTCCTCCCCAAAAGTTGCGATCCGGTGACGAATCGGTCCCTAGGCATACACGCTCCGGAGAGTGCAGTGACAGTCAGGCCTCCGCGACCTGCAGTAATGCATCGGCAACCCGCTCCGGTTCGGTGAGCATCAGGTCGTGGCCCGTGTCGATGTCCCACAGCCGGCCCTCGGCCCGGGCCGCCGCCATGAGGTCGGGGTCCCTGGTTGCCAGCGTCGAGGTGCACACGATGTGGAACTGCGGAATGGCCCAGAGCGCGGTCTCGTTGGTGAGCTCGAGCGGCTGTTCGAAGCACGTCCAGGGGTGCGCCGTCAGCCGCTCGGCCATCCAGGCCAGGTCGTCGGGATCGGTGACGCCGTAGAGCAGCCCGGCGTCGGGTGCCGGCAGCAGGACGAGCTCCATGCCGTCGACGACCTCGCCGAAGGGACGGACGGCGCCGATGACGGGCCCCGCCACGTCCACGAGCGATTGCCCGTTGGTGGGGTTGGCGGCGTCGAGGAAGACCAGGCGCCCGATCCGGTCGGGCACGCGGTCGGCCGTGCCCGTGATCACCATCCCGCCGTAGCTGTGTCCCACCAGGATGACGTCGCGCAGGTCCTCGAATTGCAGCACCGCGGCAATGTCCTGAATGTGCCGGTGCAGGTCCACCTCGGCGTTCAGCAGGTGCGCCCGCTCGCCCAGGCCCGTCATGGTCGGCGCGTAGACGACGTGTCCCTGCGCCTGCAGGAGGCGCGCGACACGCTGATAGCACCAGCCGCCGTGGCCGCCACCGTGCACGAGCACGTAGGTCGCCATGGTGCATCACCTCCTCCCCAGCCGCGCCGCCCGGACACGACTGGCCGCTGTCGGGGTGAAGGTAACACTGCGGCCGGTGCAGCACGCGGCGATAGCATCTCGCCACTATGATCCGCTGGGGCGTCATCGGACCGGGTGGCATCGCCACTGGGTTCGCCGAGGCGATGGAGTGGTCCGAGGGCGGCACCATCACCGCGGTGGCGTCACGGTCGGCGGAGCGCGCCGAGGCCTTCGGCGACAGGTTCGGCATCCCGACCCGGTACGGCGACTACGACGCGCTCGCGGCCGACCCGGACGTCGACGTGGTCTACGTCGCCACGCCGCACTCGCGCCACGAGGTCGACACGCTCGGCCTCCTGCAGGCCGGAAAGCATGTCCTGTGCGAGAAGCCCCTCGCGCTCAATGCCCGGCAGGCCACGCGGATGGCGGAGGAGGCCAAGGGCCGCGGCCTGTTCCTCATGGAGGGGATCTGGAGCCGGTTCCTCCCTGCCTACCGCTCGCTGGTCGAGGTCATCGGCGAGGGCCGCATCGGTCGGCCCCTTCTCGTCGAGGCCGACTTCGGGTTCCGCCGTCCGGTGGACCCCGACCATCGGCACTTCGCTGCTGCGCTCGGCGGCGGTGCCCTGCTCGACCTCGGGATCTATCCCATTCAGCTGTGCACACTCGTCCTCGGCCCCGTCGAGCGTGTCGTCGCCGACGGGGTGGTGGGCGAGACCGGTGTCGACGAGGTCGTCACCGCGCTGCTGCATCACGCGGGGGATCGGCTGGGCGTCGTCAAAGCGGCCCTGCGGGTGGGCATGGCGTGCACCGCGCGGATAGCGGGAACCGAGGGCGCCATCGACCTGCCGGCGATGATGCACTGCCCCCAGTCGCTCACCGTGCGAAGCGCGGCTGGCGCCGAGCAGATCGACGCGGCGTACGAGGGGAACGGGCTCCGCTTCGAGATCGACGAGGTGCACCGCTGCCTGGCCGAGGGGCGGACCGACAGCAGCGTCGTGCCCCTGCGCGAATCCATCGCGCTGGCCCGGACGCTCGACGCCGTCCGGGCCGAGATCGGCGTGGTGTACCCCGGCGAGTGACGGCCGGCGACCCGTCCCGGAGCCGGGGCGACGGGCTCCTGGCCAGGGGAGAACCGGCCTCCTGGCCAGGGGAGAACTGGGGGAGAGCAGGCCGTGGGCCCGATTGTGCCGTCGCGGGTCCGTTCCTGTAATATTGACGTCGAAGTTGAAAACGAGCCGCCCGCCCGTGCACGCGAGGGCACGGCGGTCCCGTCCTCTGGAGGTGGTCATGCCCAAGCCCATTGTCGACTTTCCCGTCTTCGACGCCGACAACCACATGTACGAGACGACGGACGCCTTCACGAAGTTCCTCCCCCCCGAGTACTCGGGGCTGATCAAGTACGTGGAGGTCAACGGGCGCACGAAGATCGCCGTGCGCAACGTGATCTCCGAGTACATCCCCAACCCCACCTTCAACGTGGTCGGCCGACCGGGCGCGTCGGAGGAACTCTTCAAGCACGGGAACCCCGAAGGGAAGACACGACGCGAGCTGATGGGGGACCCGATTCGCTCGCCCGAGGCGTTCTTCTCGCCCGAGCCTCGTCTGGCGCTCATGGACGAGCTCGGGCTCGACCGCGCGCTGATGTGGCCGACGCTGGCCAGCTTGCTCGAGGAGCGCCTGGCCGACGACCCCGATGCCACGCACGTCGTCGTGCACGCGCTGAATCAGTGGATGCACGAGCACTGGACCTTCAACTACGAGGGCCGGATCTTCGCGTCACCGGTCATCACGCTGCCCATCGTCGACAAGGCGATCGAGGAACTCGAATGGGTCGTGGAGCGCGGCGCCAAGCTCATCCTCATCAGGCCGGCACCGGTGCCGGGCTACCGCGGCTACCGCTCCTTCGCGTTGCCCGAGTTCGATCCCTTCTGGCAGCGGGTGACCGAGCTCGACGTCACGGTCGGCATGCACGCCTCCGACGACGGCCTCACCCGCTACTACAACCAGTGGGAGGGCATCCAAGGCGGGGAGCATCTCCCGTTCGCCGGCCGCAGGTCGGCCTTCTTGGACATCGCGCACACGCAGGGCCGGGGCATCTTCGACACGGTGGCGTCGCTGATCGGCCACGGCCTGCTGAGCCGGTTCCCCTCGTTGCGCATCCTCCCGGTGGAGAACGGCTCGGCCTGGGTGCGCCCGCTGATCGACGCCATGGGGCGCTCCTACGCGCACGAGCCGGGGATCTACGACGAGGACCCCATCATGGTTCTGAAGCGCAACATCTGGATCCACCCGTTCCACGAGGAGGACCCGCGCGGCCTCATCAAGCTGGTGGGCGCGGACCGCGTCGTCTTCGGTTCGGACTACCCGCACATTGAGGGGATGTCCGAGCCGCTCTCCTACGTCAACGAGCTGGAGGGCTTGTCGCACGACGAGATGGCAATGGTCATGGGCGGCAACCTGGCCGAGGTGATGAAGCTTCCCTTCGCCGCATAGGCGGCCACTTCTCCTTGCCGCTGCCCACCGGCATTCGCACGCGCACGGAATCAGTGCACGGATTCCGTGCACTGATTCAGATGTAGTCGCTCCGGCGCATCCAGACCAGCGTCGCCCAGCCCCAGATCGGCGGCAGGTAGGCGGTGCAGAAGCGTTGGATCAAGACCGCGGCCACGGCCTGGTCCTGCGGAACGCCGGCCGCGGTGAGCCCGGCGATGAGACCGACCTCGACGACACCGGCGCCGCCCGGAACGGGCACGGCGGCACCGATGGTGGCCGCCAGGGTGATCACCACGATGAGGGTGGCGAAGCTGGCGTGCTCGCCCACGGCGTGGAGCGTGGCCCCGAGACACAGGGCGATGAGGACCTGGCTGCACAGGGATCCACCGAGGACGTAGCCGATCTTCCGTGGTTCCACCGCGATGGCCTTGATGTCGCTCCAGATCCTGACGAGGTGGGGCCGGGCCTTCTCCGCCGCCAGGCGCCGCACCTTGGGCACGAACGTCACGACCCCCACGAGGACGGCGACGACGAGGACGACAATGAGGATGATCCAGACAGCGCCCTGGTGGCTCCCACCGTCGTTCGAAGTCGGCTCATGGAAATCACCCAGGGCGAAGGGGATGCACACCAGGAACAGAGCCGCCTTCATCACCCAGCTCGCCGTCCCCGCGATGGCTCCCGAGCTGATGGCTGCCGACGCGTCCAGGCCCTGGCGTTGGAAGAAGCGGACGCGGACGCCGAAGACCGCGGCGTCACCCCCGACGAAGGACGTGAACATGTTGGAGGTCTCGAGCGCAACGCAGCGCCCGAAGGGCAGCGGGCCCCTCACGGCGCCGGTCAGCGCCCAGGCGCCGGTGACCACCGGCAGTTGCGCCAGGACGAAGGCCGCGGCGACCCAGCCCCAGGCGGCGCCCCGGATGACGCTCAGCGAGCCCGCCGCATCGGTGAGCACGCCGATGATCAGCCAGAGGCCGACCAGGCTGCCCACCACCATCAGCAGGTTGGGCCAGCTGATGCGCTTTGCCTCGACCAGTTTCGGTGCCTCGACCCCGGCGGCGCCGGCGAGCGCCTCACGCAGCGACTTGAGGAAGCCCTTGTGCGACCGGGCTCTGCGCTCGGTCTCGGGGTCGAGCGCAGAGCGCTGCAAGCAGGTGAGGACGGCCTCGATCGTCTCCGTGTCGAGCACGCGGCACGTCGCGGCGACGGCGCGTTCGACGCCGACCACCACCGCCACGGCGGCCACCGCGGCGGCCAGGTCGCGATCGGTGCGCATGGCCGGGGCCGAGGCCGAGGCGCACCGGAAGTCGCGCAGCAACGGACCCGGCGCGGTGACCACCAGCGTCTCCGGGCTCAGCGCGCCGTGGGAGATGCCGGCCTGGCGCAGCAACAGCACGGAGTGCAGGAAGCCGTCGACGTCGTCGTCGCGAACCTCGACCCCTTCCAGTTGGGAGAGCCGGCGTCCAGCGGGTAGCCGCGTGACCAACGCGGCATCGCGGGCCGGCCCGCAGCGCCCGGCCGCCACGACCTCGGGAACACGCGTGCCGGCGTGGGCCGCCAGGAACGTCAGGTAGGCCTCGTGCTCCACCTGCTGGAGCCGGTTGATCATGAGGGTCGGTCCCGAATCGCGGTAGATGCAGAAGCGCCATACCTTGCGCAGCCACTGCGCGTCGGCGGCGTCGCGCCCGTAGACGGCGAGTTCGAGCGGGCGGCCCGCCGTGTCGGTGCCCGCGAACGAGGCGACGCCCCATTCCTGACGTTCCATGGTGCTGAGTCCCTCCACCTCTATCTGCAGATCGCGCACGGCTTCGGTGACCTCCGCAGCGGACGGGAGCCCGTTGGGAGCGCCCATGGCGAGGTGGCATGCGGCCGCGGTACCCCACCCGACGATGACGGCGGCGATCACGCCGAGCGGCAGTCCGTAGGCGCCGACGACTGCGCAGAGCCCGGCCAGCGCTATGGCGCCGATCACGAGGCGGTGCATCGGGCGGCTCAGGTACGGCAGCCCCGCCAGGGCCACCGCGGTGGCGATGGCGAGCTGCACGATGGGAAACCGTGGGTCGAAGCCGGAGAACTCCGCAATGGGCGCACGCCCGGCGGCGGGGCCCAGCAGCGCGTCGAGCAGCAGGCAGACGAGGAGTGCGCCCACGCCGGCCACGGCCATCTGGCGCACGGCCGTCAGGCGCGGCACGAGCAGGCCGATCAGGACCAGGGTCACGATCACGCCGATCGACCCGGCGAACCAGATGGCCGTGATCAACCACTGGATGCCGACCGGTGGAGGGGTGAGGAGCTCGGTGAGGTGGATCTCCACGGAGGTGTTGGCCTGCGCCAGCGGCACGCAGATGACGAGGAGCACGACGGCGAGGCCGACGCGCACGGCGTCCGAGGCCCGCCGCCGGGTGGTGCCACCGCCGTGCGGCCCGAGGAGCATTGAGCGGACCCGCTGGCTCCACGAGGTGTGGCCCACATCCTCCGGGACGGACGTCAGCTCCGCGCTGCCCGCTCCGGCTGACCCCATGACCTTCATGTCGGTAGGCCGTCCCGGCGTCTTGCGCTTGCGGGCCCCGCACCAGCTGGCATGGCTGCAATCTTGTCCTTTCCGGAGCTCCTGTCCTGGGAATATGTCCGTCACCGCCCGGGTCCGGCCTAAAATCCCTAAATACGATTGACTTAGTCGGGTATAGCCCGTATCCTCTCCTGGATGCTCCCCCCGGCCCCAGGCCGCCTCGACCCCCAGGAAGTGGCGAGCCGGCTCGCCCCGGCCGTGCACTGGCCGGGAGCGTTGGACGCCGAACGTCGCTCGTGGCGTCTGATGGCGCGGACGGCCGACTTCGACGCCTGGCTGATCGCCTGGCCGAGCGGGGGGAGAGTGGAACTCCATGACCACGGCGCCTCTGCGGGAGCGGTCAGCGTGATCAGCGGCACCCTGGTGGAAGCCGTGCCGTGGCGCGACGACACCGGCCGGCTCTCCCTGGTCCGCCAGGAGCTGCGGGCGGGGTCCACGCTCGGATTCGGCGCGGGCCACGTGCACGACGTGACCAACGAGTCCGACGGGCACACGCTCAGCCTGCACGTCTACAGCCCCGCCCTGACCACCATGACCTTCTACGAGGTGGCCGCAGAGCAACTCGCGCCGCGCCAGGTGCTCTGGTCCGCCGACGGCAGCGGCGAATCCGCGCACGCCGCGCCCGGAGCCGGGAGCGGGACGGGCAGCGCAGCGGCCGCTGCCCGGTGAGCGCCCGCAGCACCGACGATCTGCTGGCCCAGGCCCGGAGCAGTATCCGACGGGTCGAGCCCGATCAGCTCGAGTCGCTCCGCGCCGGCGGCGCGCTGGTGGTCGACATACGGCCCGCGGCCCAGCGGGCCGCCGAGGGTGAGCTCGGATTCGGCATCGTCGTCGAGCGCAACGTGCTCGAGTGGCGCTTCGACCTGACCGGCAGCCATGCGCTACCCGAGGTCCGTCGCTACGACCAGCCCGTGGTGGTGGTGTGTTCGGAGGGCTACGCCTCCAGCCTGGCGGCGGACTCGCTCCGCCGCTTGGGGTTCACCGAGGCGGGGGACCTGGCCGGTGGCTACCAGGCCTGGCGCCGCTGGCGTGAAGGGACCGCCTCGGGGGCAGCTCCCGGCGTCTCCTGGGAGCGCGCCGGGGAGATTCCGGCGCAGCCGTTCACGGCCGGGTGAAGCGCGGGGCCGCCTCCCCGCGGAGTCGCCCCGGCGGCAGCAGGCGGCCACAGGCCACGAGCGCCAGGGCCTGCGCCGGGCCCACCAGCGGCGCACCGGCACCGGTCGACCACTCCAGGTCGTCCGCCTGCAACTGCACATCGCTGAGGTCCGGTATCCCTGCTTAGCTCCGCAACAAACAATCAAGCCGATTCGATCGGTTATTACGTGCTCAGCGGGGAATACGGAGGGTTCTCAATTGCTGGGGATTACACCTGTAGTGCCGGCCACCAGGTGTATGTTTACGCGCGAGGCGGCAACAGCGGCGACGACGGGCCGAACTCCGCCATCGGCTTGATGGCTTCGCTCGGTGCATGCCCGGAAGCCGGAAATTTCGACACTGCCGCGCCTTTCGTGTTCGTGAACGAAGTGACAACGGTTGCGGCGGCCTATGCGATGGCCGGAATTGCCACGGACGCGACACACGCCGTCAGTTCCCATGCTGCATCGATGGGCATGGCCAACGCCGCCGACCTTGCGAATATTGCCACGGGAGTGGCCAACGCCGCTTTGCCTTCCAGGCCCGAAATCCAACTTCCACAGACTAAGATTCATACCCTCGCGAACATCCTGTCCGCGTGCATCAACTCCAGTTCGCCCAACTCAAGTAGTTGCGCCGCTCTGTTCAGCAACGCGCGGAGCAATGGTACGTCTGGAACGACCCCTGACGACACGGCGACTGCCGCGATAAATATCGCGCGCAATCCGCACGCAAACATCGCTGGTCTATACAGACTCCAACCAAGGCTGGCGGCTCCATTCCTTCCCGCGCTGGAGTCTGCACCAGAGGATTTCGACCTCTCGTTCGCCGCGGAGGAATCGACGAACTCCATCGCGGCGCGATCGCTGCGTGAGGCATGCCTGTCACGCAGCTTGTGCGGAAAAGGCATGCTGCAAGAACAGGCGGATCTAAAAGATGCTCCGTTCTAATTGCTCATTTGTTCTGAGTCGGCACGCACTTCAGGGCGACCGGTCGAAAATGCCGGATACGTGCGTCGATTCTGTCGGTGGTGTCTGTGTCCATGAGATTTGCGACACGATGTGGCCGGACATTGTCTCTAAAGTAGTGGTGGGGTACTTACGAAGTCCCAGGGAGTGTACATATGCGTGCCTCTAGCCTGCTCGGTCTTTCCCTCTGTTTTGTGTTTACCACCGCGCCAGCAATCTCGCAGGAAATTTCGGTTGGCAGCGTTCGTACCAATATCGAAGGCATTGAAATTCCGCCGGTCCCCAACGTGCCATTCACAGCCAAAGTAGTGGTCACCTGGAACCAACCACTTGTGGGAGGGGGCATTGCATCGCGAAAGTATTACACGATGGTGGCACGCGACTCTCAAGGACGTGTGCGCCGCGAAACGCGCGTATTCGTTAATGCGAATTCCGGTGAAGACCCTCCGCTGAGAAGCTTCACGATATTCGATCCTGTCTCCGGCACGCGCACGATTTGTACCAAGGCTTCGATGACTTGCGCTACCAGCCCCTTTGATGTACACGCGATGTTGACGGAAAATACTGGCGATAATGGTAACGGAAAGCGCGAGAACCTTGGCCAGCAGACCATGCAGGGTTTGCCGGTGACCGGCACGCGGGAGACGGTGTCGAATGCCTCGGGCACGCGGGTGGGCCTACGTCGCACGGATGTCTGGTATTCTTCCGACCTGCACATGGCCCTCTCCGTGATTCGGAGCGATCAGCAGTTAGGGGAAGTAACACTCAACGTGACAAATCTTGTGCGGGGAGAGCCCGAGGCAATGTGGATGGAAATCCCGGCTGGATACCGGGTAATGGGCGCCAGCACGCCGTAGTGGGGTGGTAAGACGCAGAGGTTGAGATCCTTCGTCACAAAAGACGCTCCTCAGGAAGACAGCGCGGTGTTCTTAAGGAGAGTGGGACAGTATGTGGCGACACAGGACTGAGTGTTTATTGCTGCTTGCCACGCTGTTCATTCTTGGGTTCATGGCCGTGGATGCGAATGCACAGGCAAGCGACGCGGTCACGGTGCGCAGCGATTCATGGAGTATTGTGCCGGTTGTCACGGTGCCGATGCCAAGGGCGGGGACAAAGCTCCCGCGCTCTATTTCTGCGGCGAACCCCGTCAATCGCTCCGACTCAGAACTTTTTCGAATTGTGCACGATGGGACAAAGGGCGGGATGCCACCCTTCGCCCAGATCGGCGATGCAAACATCAGAGCCGTGGTGCAATTCCTCAGGAGGCTCGAAAACAACACGCGTCTCGAAGTCCGGCTCGGCAGAGGTGGCCGTCACGGGAGACGTCGATGCCGGGCCGGGCATTGTATTTTGGCAAGGCGCAATGCTCCACAGTGCCATCTGATGCAAGGAAAGGGCGGGTTTATCGCGAGAAGTCTGACAGCCTACGGCCGGAACGCACGTCGCCGATGAGATCCTGCACGCCATCACGACTCCGGATACTCCGCTCGTGCCTTCATCGCAAGTAGTGACGGTGACGACCAGCACCGGGCAGAAGCTGACTGGCGTGCTGCGAAACGAGGACAACTTTAACCTGGAACTGCAGAGCGAAGACGGCCGCTATCATTTGCTGGCGCAGGAGCGACGTCACGGACGTGCACTACACCGAGACACTCGCTGATGCCGCGTGACTACGGCACGCGGCTTTCGCCAAAGGAACTCAATGACATTGTGAGTTTTCTGATTGCCGCGAGCAAAAATCCGCGCCCGGAGAAGGTGGACAGTCGATGACTTGCCCGGAACTGGGCGGCACTGAAAATGACAAAACTGCCATCGATCCAATGCGATCTGCTAGTCGTCTTCTCAGAGCCCTGGCAGCCGATGTGCCTGCTGCTGGCGATGCGCGCGGGCATTGCGTTCGCACAAGCGGAGAAAACTCGAAACGCGCATTTGCCGGCAGAGCCGGGCAACAGATCTCCGGGACGACGGCAATGGCCTGATCAACGTTCGGCAAAGCGACTTACTCAAGAAGCCTGTTGCAGACAACTGGCTCTCCTACAATGGCGATTACACCGGCGCCCGCTACAGCAGCCTGACTCAGATCACGCCGGGCAATGTGGCCCGGCTGACGGCCCAGTGGGTGTTTCACCCGCGAGCAGTCAGCCCCCTCGAAGTCACTCCCGTGGTCGTTGCCGGCGTTATGTTCGTTACCAGCGCCAATGATGCCTACGCGCTGGACGCAAAGACGGGCAAGGTGCTGTGGCATCACATGCGAGCCGTTTCACCGAGGGCCTGATCGACGACCCCGCCCAGCATCACAATCGCGGTGTGGCCATACTGGGCACCCGCGTTTACATGGAAACGGACAACGCACATTTGCTATGTCTCGATGCGCGGTCGGGCCACTTGATTTGGGAGGTGCCCTATGCGACCGGCAACAAGAACTACGGCGCAACCAGCGCCCCGTTGATCGTGAAAGACAAGGTGGTGGTCGGCATTTCAGGCGGCGATGACGGCGTGCGCGGCTTTCTGGCTGCCTTCGATGCGGAAACGGGCGAAGAAAAATGGCGTTTCTGGACCATCCCCGGGCCCGGCGAGAAAGGCAATGAAAGTTGGCCGGGGGACAGTTACCTGCATGGTGGAGGGGCGACGTGGATGCCAGGCACTTACGATCCGGAGCTCAACACGCTCTACTGGGGCACGGGCAATCCCGCTCCGGACTACGACGGCAGCGATCCGCCCGGGCGACGATCTGTACACAAGCTGCTTGCTGGCCTTGGATCCCGATACCGGCACGCTGAAGTGGTATTTCCAGTTCAGCCCTCATGATTTGTATGACTACGATGCCGTGCAAACGCCGGTCATCGTGAATGCAGCGTTCAAAGGCCAGCCGCGCAAGTTGATCGTCACGGCGAACCGAAACGGGTTCCTCTACATCCTGGATCGCACAAATGGAAAATTCCTCTTCGGCAAATCCTTCATGAACACTCAGAATTGGGCCAAGGGCCTCGACGAGAACGGTCGACCCATTTCCGCCGGGCTTACTCCCGACGAGAAAGGCGTGCGCGTCTGTCCCGCCAATGGCGGAGGCACGAACTGGTATTCGCCCAGTTACAACCCGTCCTCGCACATGTTTTACTTCCGCTCTTTCGAAGCTTGCGCGGTCATCCAGTCGAACCCAAGAACCTTTCGAGGAGGGCAGAACGTACTATGCACCGGTATGCGAGACGTGGGCGAGACCGGCAAAGGTTACATCAATGCGTTTGATCTGGATACGCTCGATTTCGCCTGGCGAGATCTGCAGAATCGGAAGAAACAAGGGTTGGGGTGGCGTCATGTCCACGGCAACAGGCCTGGTAGCTTATGGAGACGACGCACAGAATTTCGTGGTCGCTGGATGGGCGCACAGGCAAGCCTTTATGGCACTTCCATGTTGGACAATTGGTCCATGCCTCTCCCATGAGTTATGCCGTGGATGGCAAGCAGTATTTCGCGATTGCGGCAGGAAGCGATGTATTCTCATTTGCGCTTCCCTGAGGTTAATCCACCCAGTCAATTGGCGCGAACCGCTAGAATTGGAATTTTAGCGCCAGTTGGACAATGCGGCCCGGTTGCGCGGCGACGATTTGGCCAAAGTTTGGCGAATTGATGTCGTTGTTCGGCAGCGCGAAATTCACGTTGTTGAAGATATTGAAGATTTCCGCGCGAAATTGCAGGTTCATGCTCTCACGGATCGGAATCGTTTTGATCGCCGAGAAGTCCCACTGCTGGAACGCGGGTCCGTCCATGGTGTTGCGTCCGACGTCTCCAAATTGCCCGGTTGCCGCATGTGCAAACGCATTTGTGTTGAACCAGCATCCCGCCGTTCTCACTGCCACACCTCCGGGACAGGCGCCGGCGTTTGGATTGCCCACGATGTTCGGTCGGCTGCTGAAGAATCCGGATATTTCCGGAGCACTTCCCTGTAAGGAAGGGTTGCTCGAATCGTACACGGTAAACGGCGTGTTGCTCATCAACGTCGTGATTCCGTTCACCTGCCAATTGCCCAAAATATGGCCGTACCAGTTTTCAGGATGCTTGAACCACGGCAAATCCCACTGGTAACTCAACACCAGCCGGTGCCGCGCGTCGAACATGGATCGGCCCCACTCCGATTTCACATCGAATGGATTCTGCGCAAGGTCGTTTTCGCCCGCGACGCTTTGCGAAGCCGATCCTGTTATGTTGAAGGACGACACGTCGTCCAGGGTCTTCGAAAGCGTGAACGACGCCAACATCGAGAACCCGTGCGCGAATCGCCGCTTCAGGCTGACTTGGAGTGCGTTATACGAGGAGTCCGCAATTCCTGCGATCTCGCCTACCGAGGAATAGGTGCACGTCGGGTTGGTTTCGGTGACCGTGCATCCTGAATACAAGCGCCTCTGGTCGGCGTTGTTTTGCGTCGATTCTCCAGGAATGTATACCGCCGGATTCGCCTCGATAAACCGCGGCAGTTTCGTTCCTTTTGTTCCGATGTACCCAACCTCCAGCAGCCAGTCGTTGCCTAGCGCGCGCTCGATATTCAAATTCCAGTCCTGCGCGTACGGCAAGCGAAGATGGGGGTTCAGCACGAGCAGCGTCATGTCTGGAGAAAAGGTTCCATTGAATGGATTCTGTCCATTGAACGGATACCGTCGGTGCTGGCATGATCGCCTTCGGTCTCCGGCGCGGCGGCAACATCCATTGGCAGCCGCTGCTGGTCGGCAAGGCAGAGCGCGCGGCGCTCAAGCGTCAAAAGCCCACTATACTCTGGTTCACCGGCCTGTCGGGTGCCGGTAAGTCGACGGTCGCCAACATCGTCGAGCAGCGACTGAATATGGTCGGCCACCATACGATGCTGCTCGACGGCGACAATGTGCGCCATGGACTTTGCCGCGATCTCGGCTTCACCGAGGCCGACCGAGTGGAGAACATTCGCCGCGCCGGGGAAGTGGCAAAGCTGATGACCGAGAGCGGGCTCATAGTGCTCTGCTCGTTCATCTCGCCCTATCGCGCCGAGCGCGAGATGGTACGCAATCTTGTCGCTGGTGGAGAATTCGTCGAGGTCTTCGTCGACACGCCGATTGAAGAATGTCTGCGGCGTGATCCCAAGGGGCTCTATGCCAAGGCCCAGGCCGGCAAGATCAAAAACTTCACCGGAATCGATGCGCCATATGAAAGGCCGGTCGCGCCCGAACTTCATCTGCAAACATCCGGCTACGAACCCAAGCAGCTCGCCGCTCTCGTGCTTGCCGAACTGGTAAGTCGCGGCATTATCGCCGAGTCGTAACGTAGCTCACGGTGTTATTTAATTGGAGTATCAGGGATCATGTATGCTTCCTCTCACCGTGGGTGGGTTCCGATGTTCAGTATCGGCACCAAATCTCGAGCAGACAAAGACGCTCATTATCGCTCCTTGATGAAGGCAGTTACCTGGCGGCTCACCGGCAGTATTGATACGCTTGTTTTGAGCCTTTTGATTACCGGCAACATTAGGGTTGCAGGCACCATCTCGGCGGTTGAGATCGTCACCAAGATCCTGCTGTTTTATTTTCACGAACGAGTCTGGGTTACGATACCATGGGGCAGAAGGAAAGTGATGGCTTCTGGAGATTCGCGATAGTTGGGTTCGCAGGCAGGCGTCAGGACCTATCAAAATGCGGCGACAGCGGCGCGAGCGTGATACCGAGTTTCCACCGCCAGCCTTCTCATTGTTGTGGGCGACAGAAAGCCGCCAGGTACTCTCGCTGCCGCGACCAATAGACCCATAATCGTAGACGTAGTCGAGAAAGATGTTGGCCAGGAGCTTCCTTAATCACGCCCTGCGACATCCTCGATCACGACCAAATGATTACCTTACTGGTAGTTAGGCCGACGCGCCGCCTCGTTGATCGTACATAGCTTTCTGGCTAATCGGCAGCATGTGCGTGTTTATGGCGTCTCTTAATTGTTCAAAGTTCCAGAGTTAACGCATACAAATGAGTAGCTAGGTGCGTTGCCAGTTCCTTTGACGTAGGTCGCCCCGCTCGCGGCGGCTTGACATGCACTCATGTCGCTGAATGTGCCGACGTGAAGCAAGTTACTGGTTGAGGTGCTTGTCACCGGTGCGAGCGTTTTTGGGTCATTGTAGAAGCTATAAAAAGTGATGAGAACGAGCCAAACCATCTCAATCTCCCTTAGTTCGTAGTCGTAAAGACTGTCCAAGCGAGCTTTGCTCGCTCCTAACACAGAAAGACCGCCTCGAGCAGGCTGTGTGAGAACTAGACGAGTCAGATAAGATGAGCCGCATCAACAACGATGCGGCCTTTTTCATGAGCTACGTTCGGGGCGAGGATCGTGGTCAGACAGCGCTGCTGCCGGTGGCGATTGAGGATTATGTAGCGGCTGATGCGCCGGTTCGGGTGATCGACGCATTTGTGGACGGGCTCGATGTGAATGGGCTCGGGTTCGGGTGATCGGTGCCGGCAGCTGATCAGGCGGCTGCGATAGCAGCGTTGTTCTTCCGCTTCCTGCGCCAGCCAAGCAGACCCATAACACCGAGGCCGGTGGCGAAGAGAGGGAGAGCGACAGGCAGCGGTGTCGTGGCAATCGGAGGTCGCTCCGAGAGTGTGTCCGTTTAATTGTGTGTGACCGATCCATGGCGGTTGAGCCTTGTAGACTGGTATTACGCCATTGTTGACCCGCCGATACTCGCAGGTCGTGCTGTGGGTTACATGTAACCTATCATGAATCAGGAAAAGGTGGCTATTGCCAACCGGTGTGTGGGACTAAGCGGCTACATTCGGTTTGCGACGCGGAAAGTACACATGCGTTTCGAATTGACCCCCGCACGCATCGCAGGACCACACGTCTCGAATGCAACGCTCGCTGACAAACTCTGACCATGTTGCGCCTATCACGGTGACACCGCCAATCGGCGCATTGCGCGAGTGGCTTTCCATACAACCGTTTCATATCCATCTGCGTGAGCCTTCCTTTGGGGGTATCTTCTATGTCAAGCGGTTGAAGCTCGCAGAGGGATATCTCGTAACTGTAGCCGAAATGTAAACGAACCGCGGGGCGGACGTGGTTCAAATGCGCGGCATCTGCATTTCCTGCAACCTGCGAAAGCCACAAACGCGGAGTGCATATTGCTCGACCCATCTGCCGCCCTTACTCATTGGCGCGCCTACGGGACGCACTTCCTCAAGTCGCGCGTGTGAGCGGGGAACGGATTACGCGACGTGATGAGTGAGGGCGTCAACGATGTTGTTGACGATTTCTTCGATCAGCGCCTTATCGTCGCCTTCGCCCATGACGCGGATCACCGGCTCGGTCTCCGACGGCCGTATGACCAGGCGGCCGTGACCGTTGAGGCGCTGTTCGGCATCCTCGATCGCCGAACGGACTTCGGAATTCTCCAGCGGCTTGCCGCTGCGGTAGCGCACGTTCTTGAGCACCTGCGGCAGCGGGGTGAAGCGGTGACAGACCTGCGACACCGGCTTGTTCTGCTTTTTCACCACCGCCAGCACCTGCAGCGCGGCGACAAAGCCGTCGCCGGTCGTGGTGTAATCGGACAGGATGATATGGCCGGAAGGCTCGCCGCCGACATTGTAACCGTGCTCGCGCATGTGTAACCCGATAGCCGGCGCCCTGGGCGCAGTCGATGACGACGCGCAGGCCTTCGAGCGAGAGGTTGCGCGGCAACGTGCGCTTGGCGAATTCGATATAGCGGTCGTGGACGCCGTCGATACGCTTGGCGCGGCCAAGCTCGCGGCTTTTGGCCAGGCGCTTGGTCATATCGCTGTCGATCAGACTTTCAATCCGGTGCTCGACCTCGTCCGACAGCTTATAGCCATCCGGCCCGAACAGCTTGATGCCGTTATCGTCGAACGGATTGTGCGATGCCGAGATCATGACGCCGAGATCGGCCCGCATCGAGCGGGTGAGCATGGCAACGGCGGGAGTTGGCATTGGCCCGAGCTGCAGCACGTCCATGCCGACGGAGGTGAACCCGGCGATCAGCGCGGTCTCGATCATGTAGCCGGACAGCCGGGTATCCTTGCCGATCACGACACGGTGGCGATCATCGCCGGCGCGGCGGAAGACGACGCCGGTCGGCCTGTCCCACCTTGAGCGCCAATTCCGGTGTGATCACGCCGTCGGCGCGGCCGCGAATGCCGTCGGTGCCAAAATACTTGCGAGCCATGTTCCCCGCCGCCCCTTGCCTCTGCAGCGCGATATTAACCCGTTCCGCGTGACATCCGCCTCAAAAAATATTCAACCGGGGTTCCCCAGATGAGCTCCAGGCGAGCACCATAACCCCGGTGCTCCGTCATGCATGTGGCAGCGCTTTTTGCCGGCGACGGCCGGCGATCGGCACAGAAAGCATCGGCCCGATGTTGCGCGGTGGCGATTAGCTCTCATTTCTGGTTATGGCGCGGTCTACGCTGCTGCGCGACACGAGACACCCCTGGAACAGGCTTAAGGCCTCTGGCCCAACCTGCCGTAAGGGTGCCATGCATCAAGCGGTTGGAAACCTCGGTGTTGGTAGTACCGCGAATCAATAAGGAAGCGTAACATTCAAGTGTTATCGCGCCTGTGCCGCAGCGGTACGCGCTGAGTTTACGCATCTCTTGGAGGTGAGGATGGTTGCCGTCGCGCTTCGCAATCAGAGCACCTTCGAACACCCGCACAGAACCGCGAGGCGGTGCTCGCGCGCTATCACCGCTTACGCGAAATCAGCAGGATGCACCATACCAAGGCGTTGGACTTTTTGTCCAAGGATGCGATCCTGCACCAAGCACGGCGCTTGGGTCTCGCTGTTGGCAGGACGCTTTGTTGCGACAATATGGAGGAGCTCACGTTGGCCTTTGACTTGACGATCCATACGGCGCCAGTCGGGCGTTCGCGCGCAATCGACCGCTATGCCGGGTCGGTTCAGTTTGCCGCTGCGCCGATGAGGCGCTCGTGCTCGAAGCGATGCGCCACGCGCGTTTCGCAGTCATGGCGGTCGAACGCCGACATCCATCCGTCGGTCTGGTCGTCACCGAACTGTTTCGAGAGGCCAAACATTGGTTGGTCGATGAGGGTCTTGAAGCATCGGCAGAGCAAGGTACTCTGTTTGCGACCCGGTATTTTGCGCCTGATCACTTTGTCATGACGGCCGGCGTGATCGTACCGGTTGATACGCTGCTGTTGACTGAGGCATTCGCGTCGGTTCCCCCATTGCTGTGAAAGTCGCCGATGGAAGCGATCGATGATAGACGTTCGGCCGAAGCCATTTATCGAACGGCGATCGCCCACGAATTCATGGACGGAGTCGTTTATCAAGAACTTGGGCGATGCATAACCCAGCACCGACAACCGCTCATGGGCGGCAGACTTATCATCCTCGTTGAATGGCTCTGTTGAGCTATATTCCCTATTATCCCCGATTGGCGATCACTTCGCTCGATGCGAACAGGGACAACGCAGATGCTCGACAATCCGAAGAAAGTTCGAAACCCTGATAGCCGCACTGAAGGCGGCTGTCCCATTCGAGGTCGAATTGACGCCACAGGTCGTCAAGCAGCTGCGAGCCGACAAAGTCGCCGCCGCCAATCAACCACGTCAGCTAGTCTCAGGCGTCTCGTATCTGGGCGACGAAGGCGGCATCATGTGCCACATCGCGCTCCAGAAAGCGAGGGAGGGCAATCATCATCTCGCTGACCCATGTTCGGGTGCCTCGTTCTATGCCGCCTGCGACGGCCGTTCGCGACTATCAGAAGCATCGTGTGAAGAAGCTACGAAGGCAGGGCTACAATTGCGTCTCCGGGGAGTCGGCAGCGGCGCGGTGGCGGCGCATGCCGTCGAGCCAACCAGCAGGCCAACACCGGCGGCCAGAGCCAAAGTCACGGGCGGCAAAACCGCCGCGGCGACAAAAACAAAGCAGCGTGATCGGCTATCTGCAAACGCAAGCGGGTCAGCATCTTCACGTGACGCGAAGGCTAGGAATTTCGGCTTTTCGTCTGAGGCATTCTGCTCAAAGTCCCCGTCGTTGGAAAATGAGCAAACGGCCCGGCGGATGCGGTAGTAACCTTCAATCGCCGGTGTCGGCGATGAACGTTTAGCAGAGACATCCGACTCACCCGCGGCGGCTTATTTGCTGGCGACTTAACGCCGGCCGAAGGAAGTTATGGAAGCTGTCGCCAGTTCATGAGTGATTATGAGTTAAATGCGCTGACAAATAAAGTCGAGAGGCGCGGCAAACAAGGGAGTTACGACGGTGAATTCAACCGCGCTGTTTGCGGACAAGCTCCGTTGCCAGTTCCTCTCGACAGACTTTGCTGTGAAATTTCAATGTGATCAGTCATTCGCCCGCTGATTGCTTACCGGGCATCTATCACTTGGCGGGGTTCGCCGCTGGCGGGAGGACGCTGGAGTTACCGGCGCCGGGAGATTCGGCGCTGCAAACAGAGAGCTACATCGCCGAACGTGCGGCCAGCGCCAACGTCCCTAAGGCGCTCACCATCTTAAAGCGGGCTGGCGTCGGGCGCCGACCGGCAAAGAGCGACGAACTGGCCCGACCCTCGTGCAAACGGCGACAGGGTCTTTGGTTTCCATGCGAGTTAAGGGCGAAGATCGCCGGCGTGCGGTTTTGCCGGCTATGCAATGGAAACGGAGATTAGTACTACCTGCATCGCCAAAGCGGCGACGTCCGCAAGCGCCTTCAAACCTTCACAATTTCACCTGTTACGGTCGCCATCACTATGGCGACGGGTAAGCGTGGAGCCATCAAAGCGCCGCTGGAACTCGGTTCGTAAATCGTCAACGAGCGCCAATAACTCCGTTTCCTACCGTTGCAAGGCAGCTGACGCGCGGCCGAGACATCCAGTTCAGCGCTTGGGATATCGAGTCAACCTGATCGTCATGCACGCCATGCGGGAATGCCAAGATCTCGGTTCGTAAATCGTCGAGCCAAGGAGCGTCGCGCGGCAGAAATACTGCGCCGGCCTCGATCTTCGCTGATTGCGCAGCCATGCGCACGACCTTGTCGGCTTCCGGTCGTATTGCAATGGCCGGAATATGATGCTCCCTGAGCTCTTGAAGAAGGCTGGTGCCGGAGCCGGCATCTTCGATCAGCGTCGTGGCGCCATGCCACCTATAGTACATCTCGATCACTTTGCGTCGTAGGGCAGGGTAGTCCAGCCGAAGGCGAACCAGATCGAGCAAATAATAGTAATCACACACAACACCCCATACTGTTGCAACTGAGTAATCGGAAAGTTCCCCCGCCTTCATCGCGGTGTCCCAGCTGATGACAGTCTGCTTAACGGCCCGAGGCTCTGGATTCGTACCAACGGAACCAACCCCAGTCGATCATGTTGCCGCCTGCTGGCACTGGCGCCTGCTGATACTGCGCCTCGAAGATTGCGGATCCCATCGAGACTTTCATGGAGTTGAGGACGTCTTTCGGCTCGCGGGCTGGATGCAGCACATCGCCAACGTGTCTGGTGTGATATCGCCCCGGGCCGATCTCGATACGCTCCTCTGCCTCAGCGACTGCAGGCATGCATAAGTGCCGCCACCCTCCGTGTTTAAGGAGATGGCCCGCAAGATCGCCCTCGTGCAGGCGTTGCATGACCAGAATCATCGCATCTCTCTGTTTGTCGTCGAGACGCGAGAGCAGAGTGGTGCCGCACCATTCATTGACCCGCTCACGAGTTGTATCCGACATGGCGTCCGCCGGCTTGATCGGGTCATCGATGATGATCAGATTGCCGCCGCGTCCGGTCAACGTACCGCCAACCGAGGTTCACAAACGGAAGCCGCGCTCTGTTGTCATGATCTCAGTTTCGGTGTTCTTGACCGGGTCGATCCTGGTTCCGGGAAAGACACGCTGATACCAATCTGAACTCATGACCGTGCGGCTGTCGTTGGCGTGCTTGACCGCGAGTTCTTGTGCATAGCTAATGCAGATGATGCGGCGCGTCGGATCGTGGCCCAGTATCCAGGCAGGAAGCGCCACCGAAGTGCAGATCGATTTCAAGTGACGCGGCGGGATGCTGATGATTAGCCGCTTATTTTCGCCGCTCGCTACCTTCGATAACTCATGGCACATGGCCTCAATGTGCCAGTTAGGCGAGAAATCGTCTCCGGGACTGACGGTCGCAAACACCTTTTGCAGAAAGGCGTGAAGGTCCGTTCGCAGGATATAATCGAGAACGGCATTCTCGCCGGATGCCGCGATTTAAGCGCGTGCGCGCACATTGTCATTGTTCCTCTTCATTTGCAGTCTTGCGGTTGAGGTGGCCGTTGCGGCGGAGATAGTCCTGGATGATTGCGTCATCCTCCGGCAAAGCTGCGAGCACCTCATCCTGCTGATCGCCCAGTAATCCCATCCTAGTGAGGAGGCCGATGACGATACTGGCGGAGCGAGCATCGCCCTTCATGGCTTTGCTCGCATGGGCCTGCACCATGGCCTCAAGCTTGGTCATGGTGCGTGTCCTGTCGCCCTCGCGAACCGAGACTTTTTCACTCATGACCCGGCTGACCGTCGTCCCGTGGTTGGGCAGTCCTTTGGGACGGCCCTTCGGATTCCCGGACTGCCCCGGCTTGAAGCGGGTGTGGCGGGGAGGACGTTTATAGCCCACGTCGTAATCGGCCTTCGGGCCCTGGCCGGCTGGCTCATTCGGCACGCTCACTACGGGGTTGTCGCCCTCGTCCCCCTGCTCGTAGTCCGCCATCAGCGCACCTCCTTGGTCGCTGCCGTGTCATTGGCGGCAATCGCCGACGGTGCTGAAGCCGAGCGTGCGCGAATCTCCTTGATCTCCTCGAAAGTCTGACCGGTCGCTGCCAGTGTGGCCGACTTGCCCGTGTAGGCTTGCCAGCGCCTGATCGCGACATCCGCGTCGTGTACGGCATCGTCGAGCGCCTCGCCGCAGACCAGGCGGTGGCTACCGAGCATCCAAACGTCGCCGGGCTGACTGACGGCGGGGTCGAGGAGGGGATCGCGAACTCCATCCTCAGCGCCTATACCTTCCCGCTCGGCCGCGTCGGCGTCACGAGGATGATGTCGATCTCGCCCATCTCGAACCCGGTCAGTTCGACCTCGAAGTCGATATCGACGAGAGCCTGCAGCTCAATGGCCAAGGTCTCGCGGTCCCATCTGGCCTTTTCCGCCAGCCTATTGTCAGCGATCACATAGGCGCGCTTCTCAGCGGCGGACAAATGGGACAAACGCAATGCCGGGATAGCGCTCAGACCGAGCAACTCGCGGCTTCGACGCGACCATGACCGGCGATATCGCGCCAGTGTCATCAATCAGCACCGGATTTGTGAAGCCGAACTGCTTAATGCTGTCGGCAATCTGCCGGATCTGCTTCCTGCCGTGGGTGCGGGCATTGCCCTTGTAAGGCGTAAGCTGCGCCAAGGGGACGAGCTCTACGCGCCGATCCTGGTCTGCGACTGCGGCGAACGTATTCTCATTCTCACAAGCTAACGTTTTGTCTGAAATCCTTGACATTGAAGGCTCCATTGGTTGTTTGGAGACCTCCAAATAGTCGAACGCTCTTCCCGTTAAGAGGTAGGCTTTTTGGGATTTTTGACCGATCGACATAGAGCTCTCCATTGGTTGTTTGGAGACCTCCAAATAGTCGAACGCTCTTCCCGTTAAGCGGTGGGCTTTCTGGGATTATGGGCCGATCGACATGGAGCTCTCCTCTGCTGTTGGCGACCTCCAAATAGTCGATTGCGATTCCCACTAAGAGGGGGGCTTTTTGGGAATTTGTGGCGGGTAGAGAGCCGGCATATTGGCGAGAATGAACTTGGCCGCCTCGGCAGTGTCCTTCCCCTTCACCTGCGCCAAGGCAAGCTGGTAACGCTTCACCGCGAGATTTTCCGCTGCGCGTTCGGTCGTCATCTTTTCTCGCCATTTGGCAATCTGCGAACCGGAGATTCGATTGCCCGACTGGTCCCTGTACCCCATCCTCACAAGGCGGCTTGCGACCTCGCGCCCGGCATCCCTGCGCTTGGTTCCCGCCTCCATGAGCAGGGTCATGGCCGCGGCCGGTAAGGCTCTGAAGAGCTCATCCGAGAGTGCATTGGGAGGCCGGTGGCCGACCTTTGCAGCCTGCAGAAGCGGCGCGACGATTCCTCGGTCGAGATCCTTCAATGCACACGCAAGATCGATGAGCGGTATCGGCAATGCTGGCTTGTCGGGAAAAAGTGCAGCGATCAACCGATTGACCCCCACGAGAGCTGCCACGACGCTCGCCCTCCCATGGTCCGGCTTGCTAGGGTCGTAGTTCGATGCTGCCCCCAATGCCTGCCCAAGAAAATGCATCGCTTGCGCAAGCTCAGTGGGGTTAATCGCACTCCCGCGTTGCGGTGACTCCTGCATGACGGATTCGCTAGAACGAGCACGGCCGATTTCCTCTTCGTGGCCCATACGTTCCTGGTGATTTTCCATTCTCGTCTCCCCAACAGATCTCAGTCTGCGGCAGCCCCCCGAAATGCGAGGACGGCTTGGCGGCGCGCTTGACAGCGCGGGCGCTAAAGTGGTGATTAATGGAATAACGGGCGCTGCATTTCGTTGTTCCTTTGTTCCCGGCAAATCCCTGTTGGTCCCAATTCCAATTCCCTGTTTAGAAGAAGAAATTCCCTGTTCGCATGCGCAGGGAATTCCCAGTTTAAGCGATTGGAAACGCTCAAGGTTTCGGCTTCCGATAGCGCGCGTGGCCCGCTAGTTCTGTTGAAATTCCCTGCTGATTTCCCTGTTGGCAGGGAAGCACTCGGATCCGAAGAGCGGCAAACGGCTAGAGAATAGGTTTTGGCAGAACGAACCCCCCGGCGTACTTTGGAGGTTCGAAAGATTTCGGCCCCGAGTTGCCTACCGTTTCTGTGCCGTTTCGTGATGCTGTGCGATGCCGAACCCGAAACTGACTGGGTCAGCCCGTAGCGCATGGAAGCCACCAGCGTGAGAACGGCGGCGGGCCCCGGTTGTGCGGCCTCCATCAGTCGAAAAGGCCGCGTAGCTAAAGCCATCACAACGAAAGCTTGGCCGTCCCAAAAGGTCTGGGACATGCGCCCGAAATATCCCGTTATTGCGAAAGCCATCCCGCAAATCAATATCCGGGCGCGCCATCACGGTTTCCGTTCGCGAGTTCAAGTAGCCAGTGCATAAAATAAGCGGGTGAGGAGAGAGTAACCTCTTGAAGAGACAAGAGGTTACCAATGAAGAAGTATCGACGCATTGGCTACGAAGAGCGTTGCCAGCTGCATGCCTTGGTTAAACGCGGATTGAAGCAAGAAGACATTGCCGCCACGCTTGGCTTCAGTCAGGGAACCATCAGCCGGGAACTGCGCCGGAACCGGGGCGGACGCGGTTATCGGTTCAAGCAGGCGCAAAACAAAACAGACGTCCGGCAACATAGCGTGCGGGGTCAGGCCCGGAAGTTGACGCAGCCCTTGCATCGCCTGATTGCTGCCAGGCTGCAACAAGAACGGTGGAGTCCGGAGCAGATCAGCGGCTGGCTCAAGAATGAACGCGACACGTCTATCAGTCACGAACGTATCTACCAGATGATCTGGCAAGATAAACGCGGAGGCGGCACTTTGTGGCGTTGCTTGCGAAGGCGCGGCAAACGCTACAACAAGCGCAGCGGTCAAAACGGCGGGCGTGGCCTAATCCCCAATAGAATCGATATCAGCGAACGTCCGGCTATTGTCGCACGCAAGAGCCGTCTTGGTGATTGGGAAGGCGACACCGTTGTCAGCGCCGGACACAAAGGCGGGCTCCTAACTCATGTCGAACGCAAGAGCATGTTGACCAAGATCGTCAAGCTGCCGCGCACCACCGCCAAGGCAACACATAAAGCTACGGTACGCCGTCTCAAGCCGATCCGGCGGTTTGTTGCGACAATCACCTATGACAATGGCAAGGAGTTCGCCAGCCATCAACAAACCGCCAAAGCCCTGAAGGCCAAAGTCTACTTCGCTACGCCCTATCATGCCTGGGAGCGGGGCCTCAACGAAAACACCAACGGCTTAATCCGCGACTTCTTCCCAAAGGGTACAGACTTCTCTACGGTGTCTTATGCCAAGGTTGCTAAGGTCGAGCGTTTGCTCAACTCAAGACCACGCAAATCTCTCGGCTTCCGTTCACCGCAAGAGGTTTTTCAAGCTCTTTCTTCAGCCTAAATCTTTATGCACTGGGTTGTTGAATCCGCGGTTTTAAAAATCAAAGATCAGCAGCGTTAAAAATGGGCTAATGGACGGAATAATCCCGGTCCCAGAACCTGCCCGTTAAATTTCGCATCTAACGGATCAATGTCGCCCCTTTCTTTCGGCAATGCGGCGCAGACGGGTTCCATGTATTCCCACAACGGGCGAGGACCCCCAACCCGCCCCGAATCTTTCACGGAATTTCAGCAATTTCTCGAGGAGCTGAGCAGCTGACGAAGTCGCTGGAAGGGGCCCGTCTAGGCCTCACGAAAATTAACCAATTTAAATAATAAACAAGTGAAATCGTTCCCGGGTTGCTTTACCGAAAACTAGGCACAAGCCACTAATGCGTTTGACTGGCTTCTAGCGATTTGAAACTGTGCGGGACCGAACCAGGCGTTGCGGCGAACACGCTACTACAGGTTCGCCGATAGATAGGAGTGCTGAGCCATGAAGCGCCTTATGTGTTCCGCCGCTGTTGCGAGCGCCTTGTTGGCAGCAACCGCTATTCCGTCCGGAGCGACCGTCGTCACATTGGATGCTCTTTCGGTGATTCTATAGCTTCTGGCGGCTTCCTACGACGGTAGCACGTATTCGTTCACCTTGACACAGCAAACGAGCTTGTCACAGTCGCCGGTGCCGAATACAACATCAATGCACCTTTAGATCCTTTCACGTGCTTACGGGCCTGTCCGGTATTACAGTTGCCGTAACCCCCGTTGGTATGACTCGATGTCCACTTTTAGCGATCCGGCGACTTAGGACCGGGAATGTATTCCCTCGTAATCAACGGAACGGGAAATTTAACGACTGCCGGGTCGTTTTATTCGGTGGCACAATTACGGGCAGCCCTCTCAGCGCTGTGCCAATTCCTGGAGCATTGGCACTCTTCGCGAGCGGCTTAGGTTTGCTAGGTTTCTGGGGTTGGAACAAAAGGCGGAAGGCTGGATCGGGTTCGGCTTCGCTGGAAGCGGTAGCTTGCTGAGATAGCTCCTCCACACCGATAGCAACGAAAATAAGTGGCCCTCCACTGAACAGGTGGGGGGCCTCTTCTATTACGATACTTTACAAGTAATTCCGGAAGCAGGTCAGCGCTGCTGGTTGAGGGTGGACTCTATGCGCGTTGCCAAGCTGCTTTGCCTCGGCTTTATCGCTGCTGCAGCATTAGCTTGCCCAGCCCACCCTCAGGATGCCGACCAATCGCTGAGACTCTACACCGTCCACGTTATCAGAGTTCCGAAGGAATCCTGGACCGGTTACGGCATTTATTTGGGAAACGGAATTGTAATTACAGCAGCTCACGTCGCCGGTCTCGCACCGTGGCATAAACTCGTCGTGGAGATCGCCGGCCAGAATCTTCCCGCCAATGTCTTAAAGAAAGGCCAATTCGGCGACGTGGACTTGACCCTCCTCGCTGTGGACGAGCGGCAGCTTCCAGTCAGCCTGCGGCTTCGTCGAATGACGGTGTGTAAGGATCCCCCATTGCCCGGCGAGGAAGTCATCGTCGCAATTCCGGAGGGAATAGCGCGATCTCACGTTATCTCGCCCTCTCTGCTTCCCCATGATCTAGCGCCCAAGTTCCGGACGGCGATCAGCGACGTCGCAACGACCGGAAATTCTGGATCTGGCGTCTTTGATGCGGACAAGAAATGCCTCCTCGGCATCATCAGCGCAAAAATAAAGGCGTTTCAGATCAGACAACAAAACGGGCACGCCGTGAGGGAGTTCTCATGATATCGCTAAGTACTTTGTGCCTGCACGCACAATAGCCGATTTCATACCTCCAGGGTATCGCTTCTGACCTCACACGCGGTGTCAATGGAGCCATTCCGGGATTGGCAGAGAAAATGTTGAAAGTATCTAGCGCTTCCGCCGGTTGGACGCTCTCCACACGCATCGAAACAGGCCGCCGTTACCTGAAAGGTCGCGCATCCTGAGAGCCGTCCGATAAAGTCTTCCGACGTGTCCTCGACTCGCTAGGCTATTCAGATTGCAAAGGTGAATTCTCGCAGATTACCGAAGCCGGCTCCGAGCCGCGCGCCAGCAGTAATCATCGGTATTGTCCCAATTACGACCTGCCAACGGAAATCTTCCTCCACCATTTGCAGCGACGCATGCGGGATATACGCGATCGGAGTTCGCGGTGGGTCTCCAAGAATTACCTCGACAGTAATCCTCAACCCATGCTTCGAACAGGCATGCATGGTATGCTCTCGTCTCGGCAGCTGTAAGGCGAAGACCCAATCGCTGCTGCGCGAAGGCCGGGGACGAGTTAACGAGAAAATGACCCACAACGAGCGCGGCCACCATGACAAGAACTTTCATACGCTTCCTCCTGAGGGTCTGTGCCCGGACCTGAGCGGAGCTAAGGTGGTTGCCCTAATTCGCGAACGGACGCGCGAGAGGTAGTTCAAATGGCTGATTCCATTTATCGCTAGCCTATAAAGCAGCTGATGCAGGAATTCGTTCATGACAAGTTGAAGCCTGGGAGGTTTTTGAAAAAAGAAAGCCACTGACTGGTTAGCCAAAAGCACTCAACCACCAGGCCAACGACTGCGCAGACGCGTGTCGAGGGAATCGCGATCGATTCAGGTGCGAGAAAGCACTACCCCAGCATCAATCGAACTCAAACTCATGAACTTTACAACCCTTCCCGTTAAAATATCGTTCATGGTCCCCGCTTGAGGTAGTGGTAATTGCATCGGACACTGCTCCGGTTCGCGGAGTCCTCAACGACAAGAATTGTTTACTGGTGCCCTTCTTTGAATAGAGCAGCTTGCAAATTGCGTTATTGAGGTTCTCACTGATCCTCCGCTGTTTCGCTCGATTCGAGTTCAAGCACGCAAGACCATTCTTGACCAATACGACTTAGCGCGGCTTTGCCTTCCGAGGATGATGGCACTTACTCAAAAGGCGAGCCTAGGCAAAGGCTGAAGGAAGAAAGGGGCTGCGACGGGCGGCCAATTGCACGCGAACGGCGGGTACACGGCTGGCGTTCGCTTCAAGCATTGCGAAGATATTCTTGCGAAGCATAATCCGGCATGAGCCCATTAGGGACGGGGCAAATGACAATCGACGAAGTTACTAACTGCCATGCGCCGAGTTCTAGTCGTTGGTGAGCCGCTTCATGGTGCCGCGCTGACGGGGCTTTCTTCTTGCTGTGAACTGAATGCCACCATGTCCGGCTGCAGCCTCACCCGCACGAGGCGCCCGTGCAGTTACCGACTTGAGGCGACCGCTGTCCAGGCTTGCGGCACAGGCCCGCGGGGAAAACGCGGCGTTGAGCGTTGCTCACCATCCTAAATCCGACGACCGCAAAGTGATGATCGAACGTGTAGGCAAGCCGTATTCGCGCACGCTTCATGATCGCGAAGCTAGTGGCATCGACGGCGGACAATCTGTGCAGGTCGCCACGCCGGAAATATTCCCACGATCGCTGCAAATCGCGCAGGTCGCAGGGAAGGATGTTGAGAGTGCCCGGCCGGGCTACCGGATCTTTCCACGCCAACGCCACATCCCTGTTGGCGTTGCGATCGAGAAAGGTGAATGTCTCAATGACCACCGGAACGGAGGTGTGCAGCCTGGCGCCAGCCGCACGCAACAGATTCCATTGTTCCCGCGCTTGCGCATGCAGCGGGTCTCGCGACAACGCCAGGGCGATCCACGCCCCGCTGTCGACGAAGACCGGCTCGCCCTGTCGGATCACGGCTCGTCGTAAACGCTATCGTGCTCACATAGGGCACGGATCGCGAATTTGCGGCGCGAGAGGATGCGTCTCTCATAGCGATCAAGCTTGAGGAGTTCCGGTAGCGCGCGGCCCCGTGGAACGCTTCCTCAAAAATTAACTATTATCCGCTCGGAAGGGTCAAAGTAGCGCTTGCTTAGAGTAGACGGCGGATCAGCCCGCAATTGAAGACGAATACTCTCGGACTTGATAGTATTTATCGGCCGCAAGCTCTCGAATTGAAATCTCGCTGAGGTTTTTCTTTCGCTTCAGGTCTGTCTCAATTCCCTCAAGAATTTTAATGGCAGCGAAGACGCGAGCTGTTTTTAGTTTGTTGGTCGGCGCGGCCACATCGTTTTGCCTCGCAACAAGTTTCTTAAACGAGACCGGGTAGAACAACGCAACCTGGAATTCGAATAACCTTATGGCTGGACGAAGCCGCGATGCTGATTTAACGTCCTTGATCAAAAACTCAACAACGTGGCTTAAACTCATTGGCCATGCCGATTGGTGGTAGAGGTTTGGTTTTGCGCTTACTGATGTCCTTCAACGTTCCACCCAGGGGTTCACTATTTCCTTCACCGAAAACTCGAAATCAGAAACGTTTCGCGTAACAAGAATCAAGCTGTGAGCTTCGGCAGTAGCGGCAATAAACCCGTCCATTGTGCTTATGGGCCTACCAGCCGTTTCACAGCGTGCTACAATCCTTCCCCAGGCCTCCGCGACTGCGCGGTCGATTAACAGAACTCGCCCTTCAAATCGCTGCGGCAGTTCTTCCTTCAGCCATTCATCGAGTTGCCGCCGGCGAGCGCCTGAAGGCATCCGCTCGACTCCGTGGCGCAACTCAGCCAAGGAAATGACGCTGATAAAGACGCGATCCTCGTCGACATCGCCCATCCAAGCTACGACCCCTTCATCGGGGCGCGGCTTGACCCATTCCGAAATAACATTGGTATCAACGAGAAACGTCATAGTTCAGTTTCTCGGGCTCTGTCCTTGATCCGTTTGACTTTCAGGTCGGACGCTCGAAGCGGCGAGACAGAGAAGAACTCGGCAAGGTTACCTTTGCGTCGAGCTTTCCGCTCCCATTCGTCCGCGGACACGATGACGACAGTGGTCCGTCGGTTGCGCGTAATCGTCTGTGGCGTGCCGCGGTGGGCGCGCTCCACAACCTCGCTGAACTTTGCCTTCGCCTCGGCAACGGTCCAGATATTCGCCTTCATGGCCCTACACCTTTCGTGTCTTAGTCACGTTAGTCAGTATAGTCATTGTCTGAGATCCGCAAGATGTCCCGTCCATGATGGTCGCGCGCACCATCTCGCCGATCAGTCGCCAAGGTACCGAATAGGCATTGCCATAGATCTCCACTGCACAATCCGCCTGCACCCGGCGGAGGAGTTCGCGCGCAACGTGGAACGGCGGTACGCCGGCGATCGATTTGTGCGCTTTGGCCTCGTCGCGCTGGAATCGCGCAATAGGTGCCTCGCCAGTGGTGCCGTGCACCCGCACATCAGCGATCTCGCGGGTCCGCGCATCAAGATGCGCCTCGAATGCTTCCCAGGTCGGGAAGGAGCGGCCGGCGATCGCGTTGCGCTTCACGTAGCCGACGCCGTTCTCGGTCTTGCCCTTGGTGCGGGCGCGGTAGGGTGCGCAGGCCCGCGGCCGGAAGCCCCAGTGCTTGGCGAATGCCTTGAGCTTGTCGTTAAACACCACAGTGCGCGTTGCCGGATCATGGTCGATCACCAAGGCACGCGCGTTGTCGAACAGAACTTCCTCAGTCACGTCGCCAAATTTGGCGAAGGCGCTTTCCAGTCCTTCAAACCAGCTATCTTGCGGCTCATTGTGGAACGCCCGGACGTGATGCCGTCGCGAATAGCCGAGCGTGGCAACGAACAGATAGGCGCGGACCTTGCTGCCGCCGATCTCGACCAGGCGCTCGCCAAAATCAATCTGCATTTGCCGACCCGGCGCCGTCTCGAAGCGCATTGTTGCTCGCGCTTCCGCTTCCAGCTCCCGCCGGTAGGGCTTCACCGCTCGCTCCACCGTGCGAAGGCTGACGACGATGCCAGTCTCGGCCGCCAGCTCCTGGCGGATCACGTCGGCATTGCTGCGATGCCGATGCAACCGTTCCCTCAGCCAGCGCTCCAGTCCGTCAAGCGCCTTTTTGCGCTCCGGCTGTCGGTACGGCGTCCAGCCGCCGGTCGCGAAGTAATCCTTCACTGTGTTGCGGCTGACCCAAGTTCTCGGGCAATCCGTTTGGCCCCCCACCCCAGCTCCTTCAGCCGAAGCATCGCCGAAACCTCTTCCGGCTCCAGCATCGCCTCCCTCCGTGGATCCTTGATCCGCAGAGGTCCTGAACCGAGTCGCTCCTGCCGCATAAAAACCCCCGTTGCTTGACGTCGTGAGGGGGGTCAATTCCTCGTGTCGTCTGGAGTGCGCCCCTGACGGTGGACAGATTGCAGGTTGGGAATTGACCGGGGCTGCCGGGCTTTCAGAGGATGAAAGCCATGGCCAAGCACCGCACCCACAGCATCGAGTTCAAACGGCAGATCGCCCAGGACTTCATTGCAGGCGAGACGCTCCATGCTCTCGCCAGCCGACACGACATCTCGCGCAACCTCATCCGAATCTGGGTGCGGAAGTTTGAAGCTGGAGCGTTCGATGATGATGCCCGGGCGGCTGATCTGCTTCAGGACTACGAGGCAAAGATCGCGGCGCTCGAACGCATGGTCGGTCGGCAGGCCCTCGAAATCGAGTTTCTAAAAGGGGCTCTGAAAAGCGCACCGCGGCCGAGAAGCGCGAGTACATCCGTCATCACCGGCCCCGTGGCCTCTCCATCGCCGAAGGATGCCGGCTGATGGGCCTGTCTCGCTCCACCTACTACGACGTTCCGTCATTGCCGACTGACGACGCCGCGCTGGTCGCGACCATGATCGCGATCTGCGATGAGTTCGAAGCCTATGGCTATCGCCGGGTTGGCGCCGAGCTGCGCCATCGCGGCATAGTCGTCAATTCCAAGAAGATCCGCCGTCTCATGCGCGAGAACGACCTGCAACCCAAGCGCCGCAAGCGGTTCGTGGCCACGACCGACAGCGACCACGACGGTCCGATCTTCCCCGACCTCGCCCGCCACAGGATCCTCGACGGCCCGAACCAGGTCTGGGTGGCGGACATCACCTACATCGCGATCGCCGCCGGCTTCGTCTATATGGCCGCCATCCTCGATGCCTGGTCACGCCGGGTGGTCGGATATGCGATCAGCCGCTCAATTGATGCGCGCCTGGCCGTTGCTGCGCTGAAGGCAGCCATCCGAGCTCGGCAGCCACCGAAGGGCTGCATTCACCACTCGGATCGCGGCTCGCAATATGCCTCTGAGGTCTACCGCGGCCTGCTCACCGACCACGGTCTCGTTGGTTCGATGGGGCGGCGCGGGAACCCCTACGACAATGCGAAGGCAGAGAGCTTCATGAAGACACTGAAGGTCGAGGCCGTCTATCTGATGGACTACGAAACCTTCGAGGATGTGACTGCTGATCTTCCCCGCTTCATCGACGAGGTTTACAACACTCGCAGACTCCATTCCGCGCTCGGCTATCTGAGCCCGGCCCAGTTCGAGGACGACCACGCCCGGCAGACGGTCAAAACTGCCGCCTAATCCTGTCCGGCTCTAGGGGCGCACTCCAGTCAGGGGTCAATTCTTCATGTCGCCCGACACACGTTTTTCAGCAAACTATTACTAGATTAGTGGTAGTCGACGATTTCGACATCGGCAGGCCCTCGCTCGCGCACAAGATCAGGTTGAGCGACGGAAGGCTACCGCCGCTTGCGTGTGAATCGGGACAGCTCGTCACCCTTGACCGGTCGACGCCTCACGCCGGCTCGCTTCAAAATTCTGAGCGCTTTAGCAATGTTGGCACGGGCGGCACGCTCCGCGATGTAGCTCTCCGTTCTGAGTGCCGAGACTTTTTCCGCGACGGCCACGTTGATGAGCTGATTGAGAGCCACGCCTTCCGCCTCGGCCAACTTGCGCGCCTCGTCGAGGAGCGATGGCTGCAGCTGCAACGACGGGTCTCCCCCGATTACCCGCGTCACCTTGGCCGGTCAACCACAAGGTTCGCGCGTCGGCGGCTGCCTGGCCCCGTTTAGAATCGCGGTTACTGGCTTCGTTGTCTAATCGCGAACTGCCTATCCGGAGTTTCTACGATGAACAACGTGTGGTGATGCGCTCGGGGCGGTAAAGCGCTCGCGCTTCCTCAACTGGGTTAATGGGACGAGGTTTGCTCATGTTCGCGGCAGGTCTTTTAGCATAGGATTGGGCGGAGCATTCTGGCGCCGTCACCAAAAACCAGCTGCTCGTCGACGTCGCGTGCAAGTGATACAAGATCAGCATCGCGACCACCGCGACGAAGATCGACTGCGGCCACGTCACATACTCAGTACACAAGTCGAGCGGATCACAGCGCGCATAGGGATCATAAGCCATGACCACAACCCTCAAAATCTCTCGTGTTCTCGGCGTAAGCAGCGACCCAGCAAACATCAGGATCACAATCAAGGTGCAGCTGGAAGATGGTTCGGAGGTCGACCTGATCATGGGCGGTCCGACTGCGCAAGCTTTAGCACCGATAGTACATCGAGAGGTTCGAAAGCTGGCGGACTCCATCAGGAGAGGAACAGAACAAACAGGGCAGGTACTGGCACTAAACGTTCAAAGCGTTCATATGGGTCATGATCTACAGACCCGTTCGTCTGTGGTTCTGTTTGATCAGGGTAAGCTTTCGGAAGCCGCGTATCGCCTCACTGAAAATCAGCTGAAAGATTTGGGGCGCGGCTTAATTCAAGTGACGCAAGCTCTATCCGAGAAATCCCAAGACAAGCCTCACTGAGCGGATTTGCGCGACCACTTCGCCGCTTTGTGGCGGGCCTCGTCCTCGGTCAGCAGCTTGGCTGCGGAGCGCTGACCAGGCTCGTCCTCGAAGTAGAAGTAGCCGAGCGCCTGCCCGGTGCTGTCGCGGGCACGACACTCGGCGTGGCATGGAGCGATGAGAAGGCGGCGCGTTACGTGGCCCAGAGGCCACTTCGTCGCCGGAAAAAGGAACCCCAAGCAGTCTAAACATGCTTGGGGTTCCTGAGTTGTTGCCTCAACTTAGGCTTATGGCCTTGGCCGGGCGGCGGGGGGGGGGGTCGGGGGATCGGGGGATGGGGTGCCGCCCGTTGGCCTTAATTCTTTCAAATACAAAGCGGGGTCGCGGCTGTGACGCCGAGCCGCGACGAATGGACAAAGGTTAGTACGTTTGTCTGCTTTGCCCCGAAAGCAACCGTTGGCCAACTCGTGAGCAAATGTCGCGATGGGCAAAACCCAAACTCTTGGTGCAGGACATCCCCCTCAGATCGAGCAATTTCCTTTGTACTCGAAGCCACGTTATACTTACCCAAGTTATGCCCTGGATCGAGCATGTGGCAGCGAGCCGGACTCTGCATTTTTCTCTGCGCGATATTTGAGCTGACTGTTTTGGTGCGGGGTGCGTCACCGCTTGGCCTGGCTTCACCATCAGGTCCAATCACCGCTCCGCTGAGACCTCTTTCGATTAATCCCAACTACTTTAGCGATACAAACGGCAAAGTCGTCTATCTGATAGGGTCTCACACTTGGAACGCTTTTCAGGATTGGGGAACAAATGATTCTCCTGTGCCGTTCGATTTTGATGCGTATGTAAGAATGCTCGTTGACCACAACCATAATTTCACTCTGTTGTGGCAGACAGAACTGCCAAGGTTTTGTGGATTGCCGACCACGGCAAGTGCGCCCCCTGATTTTGCTGTGGCTCCACTGCCTTGGCAGCGCACAGGTCCCGGCAACGCATCGGACGGCAAACTGAAATTCGATTTCACAAAGTTCGACCAAACGTACTTTGATCGGCTTCGCGATCGGGTCCAAAAGCTGGGCGAGACTGGCATTTACGCAGGAGTTTACTTTTTCTCTGGCGAATTTCTACTGCGGTTTCGCTGTCCTGGTGATGGATATCCCTTTACCGGGTCCAACAATGTGAACGAAGTCGACGATGGTGGCGGAACTGGGTCGGTCACAATGACTGCTCCCAATGCGATCACAGCAATTCAGGACGCTTTAGTCAAAAAAATTATCGACACGCTTAACGATCTACCGAATGTCTTGTGGATAGTCTCTGAAGAGGCACCCTCTCACTCGAAATGGTGGAACAGTCATCTAATTGCTTTCGCACGCTCCTATGAGGCCGCGAAGCCGGTTCAGCACCCGATCGGCTATGGAGTGCTTGACGATTTCAACAACTCTGTTCTTCTAGACAGCGACGCCGACTGGATTGCGCCCGCAGCGCGAATTCCGCAATCTCGTCTTCGGGATTTCGTTGACCGGCAAATCACCAATGGCGGTATCCGGTGGCTGATTGATAAACTGCTCCCAACAGCTAACTGCGGGCAAGGTCACCCTCCCTGCAAAGTGATCATCAACAATTCTGATCATAGTTATTTTGGGATGTGGACTGATTCCGCGCAGGTCAACAGAAATTTCTTCTGGATCAACTTCACTGCCGGAAACCAAGCTATATTCATGGATCCCTATGTCGTTTATTATCCACGCGAAAATCGCAATCTCTGCTTATCTCCTGTAAATGGGATCTGTTCTGAACCTGATTCGCGCTGGGATAGTGTGCGGGATACGATCGGCTTTATCCGCTATTATGCTGAACGTATGAATTTGGCCGCCATGACAGCACAGGGAACTCTTTCTTCCACAGGTCACGCTCTTGCCAACACTAATCCGAATAGTGCTGAATTCCTGATATATTCGCCCGACGGGAGCAGCTTTACTGTAAATCTATCTGGCTATGAAAGTCAGTTTGCCGTTGAATGGATGAACCCCGCAACAGGAGTTAGAGTCCCAGGCGCAATCGTACGTGGAGGTGCGGTCAGAACTTTCCAGCCACCCTTTAGTATCGACGCAGTACTGCATCTCGCTATCATGGCCAATACGCCAGCGGCTCCGAAAGTCGATTCGAACAGCAAGGGTCATTAACCGTCACTCCTTAGCGAATTTCCGGTCAGGTCATTCGCGCTGTGTTCGATCGAGGCAGCACATCCTTCCATTTCCGTTTTGCCCCGAATGAAGCCGCGTGGTGGAAGAAGATCGGCATCGATCCAACCGACCCCGCCCGCGCCCTGTGGCTGGAGACGCATCATGGATGAAAGCAAATTCAGCGCCAAAGCGACTACGCTGAGACTATAGGTCAGGCCGCCGCTCGCTTCGGGGACCGTCGTGAGGGCGCTTTCTTCGGAGGTGGAAGGAGCAGATCGGCCGGCACGCGGAAACGGGCGCGCAGACGTTGCACCATCGCCATACTCAGCCCCTTCTTGCCACGCATCACTTCACTCACGCGGCTTGGGGTGCCGAGGAGCGGGACTAGGTCCGCTCGAGTGAGACCGTGCTGATCCATGAGGTGGTGGATCAGATCGGCAACGCTCGGCGACCGGCGAGGCCATTTCTTTTCCTCGTACGCGGCGATCAGGCGCACTTGGGCCTCCAGCCGAGCGACATCGGCTGGATTATTCGAATTCCATAGCTGGTCGACGAGCGCGCGGGCGCGCGCGAGTTCGGCATCGCTATCGATCAGGATAAGGGTCGCATCCATCAGACTGTCTCCGCATCGATCTTATCGTACTCGGCATGGGTCCCGAAGAATCGGATTGCCTAGGCTCCTGCCTGATACTGTACGCTTGCAATCAATCTGTAATCGTTGCCCTTGATGTTGAACACCACTCGGCTGCCCTTGAGAACGCTCGCTTTTGGATACGACGCCTTCACATCAGCTGGGGTGCGCCACTGAGCGCGCCCCACAATGGCAAGCCAAGCATAGTACTGCGTCCGTGTCGCGTTGATTCCCTTGTGGCCGGCATGAGTCTTGAAGTAGCGCTCGACGACCTCGGTACCGATGACGAACATCGCTGAAGTGTGACACGAATTTCCAAAAAATGGAAGGCGCGCCCCAGAATTGTCGGCTGTCGTCCACGACCTCGGACGGTGTGCGGCCGTGGAGCCCGTGATTGGCCAATTCAAGTCCGCGCCGCAGGACCGCAATCATCTTGTTCACCGCGCCAATCCGATTTTCACGCGACGTTGGCAGCGTGCGCGCGGCGTTCGACTTTCAGGTGCGCCTTGCTCGCTATGAGTGCGCTTTTTTCTTGCCGAGCGATTTGAGCCCGCGCAAGCGCGCCGCCCAACCTTCCTTAATAACCTGCTTGCCCCGCCCCAAAGCCAATGCGTCGGCCGGCACATCCTCGGTGATCACCGAGCCGGCGCCGACGTAGGCGCGCGCGCCGATCTCGACCGGTGCCACCAACGTCGAATTGGAGCCGATGAACGCCTCCTTGCCGATCGCGGTGCGGTGCTTATCGCTGCCATCGTAATTGCAGATAATGGTGCCAGCTCCGACATTGGCCTTGGCGCCAACAACGGCGTCGCCGATGTAGCTCAGATGCTTGGTCTTGGCGCCGGCTTCGATCACCGCTTGCTTGACCTCGACGAAATTGCCGACGTGGGCGCCGTCGCCGAGCCGGGTGCCCGGCCGTAGCCGGGCAAACGGGCCGACAGACGCCCCTTTACCGATATGGGCGCCAACCAGGTGGGAAAACGAATGGATCACCGCGCCATCCTCCACCGTGACCTTCTCGCCGAACACGACATAGGGCTCGACCACCACATCCATGCCGAATTTGGTGTCGGCGCACAAAAAAACCGTTTCCGGCGCAACGAAGGTGACACCGGCCTCGAGCGCGGCATTGCGCAGGCGCTGCTGCGCCACCGCTTCCGCTTCGGCGACCTGGCTCTTGCTGTTGATGCCGCGCACTTCGTCCTCCTCGACTTCGATCGATCCTGAATAATTACTGTAAAAGCTTTAACCGGCAAGTGAGACAGGCACCAGCCCAGCAATGCACTCGTCGGGCGACGCGGACCGCATGAACACAACGCCGCGGAGTAAGCCGATGATGAGTGGCCCACAGCAGCAACGATAGCCTTGCACTAATCCTGTATGGGCACATAGGGCACGGATCGCGAATTTGCGGCGCGAGAGGATGCGTCTCTCATAGCGATCAAGCTTGAGGAGTTCCGGTAGCGCGCGGCGCCGTGGAACGCTTCCTCAAAATTCTCTCCCAGCCGCGGGCGCCGATGCACAGATCGCTGCTTCCCTTGGCGTCATCTTCATAAACTCAAGTCATTGTATATCCGTAGAAATCCTGGTTCCATTTTGAGGAATGACACTTTTTCCGTGTGTCGTTTTATATGTGTGACTTTAGCTTGTATACCGCGTCATGTACTGCGAGTGCCAGGACGTTTGCTCGTGACCTAATCAATCTCACACCGGCTTATTTGGCACTGAATCAGGTTCTTGATGACAAAAAAATTGGCGACCCAATTGGTTTTATCTGATGCAAAGGCCTCAGCGGGCGCGATGTTAAACTACTTGCACGTCACGCCGCTCTTGAGGGGCTTGCAAGACGTTTCGGAGGTGGCGCTGCTGAAGTTGACGCGCTCGAAATAGATTTCAGTCCCCTCACGATTAACAGTCGCTTAACGCCCGCGTCCGAAATCAAAACGACTGTTTGGCGTGATCGTCTGGGCAAACACGAAAGGCTCAGAGTTGGTCTGGTATGGGCTGGAAATCCCAGGAAAGAACTGCCGAACGCAAATCTGATCGACCGCCAGCGTAGCATTGAGTTTGATCGGTTCGCTCCCCTTTTTCAGGTGACAAAGTGTGAATTCTACAATCTGCAAAAAGGCGATGATGCGGTAGCCCAGTTACGCAATAGTCCTCTGCGTCAGGAGGTCATCGACTGGACCGATGACCTACATGACTTTTCGGACACTGCCGCGCTGATCGAAAATTTGGACCTGATCATTTCCGTGGATACCTCGGTGGTGCATCTTGCTGGCGCACTTGGCAAGCCATTTTGGCTCCTCAATCGATACAATACCTGTTGGCGTTGGCCGCTCGATCGCGAAGACAGTCCATAGTACCCGACCGCCCGCCTGTTTCGGCAGGATGAGACCCGGGAGATAACGTCATTGCGCGCGTTCATGCCGCGTTGCATGACTTCGTTCGCAGTTGCTGACGCTTCATCCAAGCGCGACGCGTTGACCCGCGTTCCTAAACTTGTTGTCAGCTTCGGCTGATATCGCGTGGCGGTCTTCTAATTTACCGTCTTGAAAACGGCCCCGACCTCACAGGAGGACCGATCGGAAGGAGGATAGCGATCGGGGCCATGCTCTTTGGGAAAGAGCACGCGCGGTGTCCAACAGACGTACTTGAAACCTGTGCTGACCATTAATGGCGCTACCAATTATCGCGGCTGACGCTCAATGACTTCGTTTAAACAGATCGAGGCCAACCGTCGCAACGCGGGCAAAAGCAACCGGTCCAATCACTTAAGAAGACAAGCGGCCCTCGCGCTGCAATGCAGTCCGTCACGGTAACTTGATGGCATCTTGCGTTGGCTTCACAGAAACTTAGAGTTGGAAAAGCCTCGGATCGAATGTGAATGGCGTGATCGCTACAATCGTTATCCGACCACTGTCCGCGTGACGGTGATTAATCAGGGCGTTGCGATCGGGCGCGGCGGCGATGGGCATGATGACTGACGGGACCACGAGCAGAGCGCGGTGGCCCCATCGAGCCATCCATCTCCGAGCGTCTGCGTGCGGGTTTCGCGCGAGGCCCAATCAGTTGGTAGGTTATCAAACGATATGTGTGGACTGGGGACATCATCTGGAACAGCGTACTCTACTATGACCTGAGGGGGTAACAGGCCGCTGTCGGTGACATGGACGCGTTTCTCCAATGCGGTGAGCGACGGCACTGTCGAACAATACGTCACTGGGCGCCCAGTGGTATTCCAGCGGCCGCTGTTCGCGAGCCCGTAACCGCCATCGAAGTCGCGAGCGCGCCGCAGGCTCGATAACCGCCAAAGGCGCATTATGCTGCCGCGCCCCAGTCGATCTTCGCCAAAATCTGCTCGACGACACGGGCGCCGGATTCGGTTCCCGCCACTTCTAGCGGCGCATTGCCGTCGAGAATTGCCAAATTTTCGCGAAGCCACCGGTTCGCTTTTTCCACGTCGCCGAAAACATCCTCAGTCAATGCTTGAATCCGCGTCAGCCGCACAACCCGATCGGATTCTTCAACAGTCAGCGGTTGTCGCTTGGCCTTGCGATGCCTCTGCGTCCGCTCAGGGATGATAAATCGCCCGATCTCTTGGTCCGAGAAGCCACCGCGCTTGACATATACGAGCGCTCGCAAAGGAATGCGACGATGAACGAGGCGGGCAAGATCAGCCTCCGAGGTCACCTTCTGACCAAGGACCTCTTGGCCACCTAGCTTGCGAAAGACCGTCTCTACTACCGGCTGGCTTGCTTGCATTTGAAATCGGCCCCTTTCCTTCGGCAATCTGCCGATAATATATGCGGCGTTTTGCCGGAGATCAAGTCCCTTCACCCCACTTCTCAAGTACAAACAAGAGGCGTTGCGTGAACGATAACCCGGCCCTGGACATCAAATTGTTGAGGATTTGTTTGTGATCGGCAACCGGCGGCGCAAATCGGTATGTGCCAAGAGATCACGCGCGACCTCAATTGCTTCAGGCGTTGCCCATGTCCTCGCTGCGCCATCACGGCTCATAGGGAGTGACACGAATGCCAAGGCGTTCGATTGTATGCCTCGTTACAACTGGTCTGATTGCCGAATATGATAAAGATCGTCCGGTCTCTCCAGTGTGGGAGCTAAGAAGATGCGGGCGGCGTTTCGAAGCCGAAGCCTCGTTCGTCGAGGGTGCACTCGAAGAGCATCGTCAAATGCACGCTGTGAGCGCAGTCAGGCTAACACTGGCCTACCCTAGCTCGGCGTCGCCTCCAGCAGCCGCCGCCGCGGACTGGCATCAGAGGATGCTCGTCAAATACGCAAACGATTCATAATTGTTCAGGACGCGATTGGATTAAGCCAGTGCAATCCCTGAAATCGCGCAAAATCGCCGTCCGTGGAGCAGAGCGTCAGCCCATGCTCCACCGCCAATGCTGCAAGATGCGCGTCCGGTACTAAATTGCCGTGGACGCCAGGTAACGCGAGAAATTCGCCCAACAGATCGGCGTGCCGTTCTGTGGGCTGCGGAACCCAGGCCGGCTCGGCAGCGAGCCAGGCGCGCACTTGCTGCCAAGCATCACCAATCGGTTCAGGGCTTTCGAACACGCGTGGGTTCGTCACCAGACGCAGAAACGCGAGCATGCTGGCCCACGGCAGACCGACGGGGGCAGAGGCATTCAGTTGTCGATCAAGCCAGTCGCGCGCGAAATTATGTTGAGCAAAGGAGCTCACGTGCGCGTAGATCAGGATGTTGGCATCGATCAGTATCACTTGAAGTTTTCGCTTTCGACAATGGCGAGCGCCTCGCCAATGTTGTCGATGCTGGCGATGCGCACGCGACCGAGCGCCACCGCACGCGTGCGGACATGCTCGCGCGGCCTACGACGCCTGCCCATGTCGTTGAGGCCACGACGCAGCGCTTCATTAACTAGGTGTTTCAGACTGATACGACGGCTGCGGCGCAATCGCTCGAGCGTTGCGGCAACATCATCATCGAGGGTCAACGTGGTTCTCATCATCAAAGCATACGAGATTGATGTCTTGATGTCAATCGGCCCTGGCTGGCTGAGGACGTAGCCGTTAGCGCTTCTTGGCTTGGCCGGGGCGTACGAAAATGGGGGGCGACATCTCCCTCCCGCGGCCTTAACCGGGGAGCTGGACAGGCACCAGGACAGCAATGATGCCCGAGGCCCTTAAGAGGGCTTTGACGGCTTACCGAGCCGGCGACCTCGCCGGCACCGAAGGTCTTTGCCAAGACATGCTTGCGAAGCATAATCCGGCATGATCCTATTAGGGACGGGGCAATGACAATCGACATCGGAAGACGGCAATTCATATCCGCGCTGGGCGGTGCAGCGCTCGCTTGGCCGCGCGCCACCCGTGCGCAGCAGCCGGCGCTGCCAGTGGTCACGAGCACTACGATTAACACTGCCGGCGTGTCCGTCGCAGCTAGCTCTAACGGCCGCTACCTCGTCAACAGCTCGGGTCAACCGTTTCTGATGCTGGCGATCTCGGCGCAGGGCATGGCAATCGAGTCTGGTGGCTGACGTTACGCTCTTTCTCTCGACGTATGCCTCGCTCGGCTTCAACGCCGTCCAATTCAACCTCGTCACGCTCGGTTACGTGACTCAGGGCAATCCTGATTACAAAACCCGCGACGGCCTCTTTCCTTTCGCTGGCAACGCGGGACTGCTCTCAAATTTCAACGTGTCGACATCGCCGAACGCGAACTACTGGGCGCGCATGGATGAGTTCGTCGTGCTGTGCGAGCAGTACGGTCTGTGGGCTCTGCTTAATCCATATCCACCCAACAACAGTGATCTTCGGAGGGCTGGCGCGACAGCTTGTCAGGCTTTCGGGCAATTCGTCGGCAACCGCTACAAAAATTCCCCGAATGTCGGCTGGCAGTTCGGCAACGATTACAAGGTCGGCTCCGAAGATTCCGCCATGGCGGCCTTGATCGAGGGGGTGCAGGGAGTTGTCCCGTCCTCGACGCTGATGTCGATGGAATTGAACTCCCCACCAGACAGCACGGCGTTCGACGATTTCAACTTCACCCCGTACCTCAACATGACCGGAGCCTACTGCTACGACGTCACGTTCTGGCGCGGGATCATCAGCTACAACAACTCCTCGACGCGGTTTAACGGGAGTGCCGGCACGAACAAGACGCCGACGCCGTGCCCATCGATCATGCTGGAGGCGAATTACGAGTTCGAGAACATCGGGGCTGGCGCCGCGGCGCCGGGTACTCCGCTAACCATGCGCTGCCAGTCGTACTGGACAGTGCTGTCCGGCATGTGCGGCCAAATCTACGGCAACGGTTTCGTCTCGACGAGCTTCGAGACCAGCCCCGGCGCCAACATTAGGGTTGGCGGCTACAACGCCGGCGGCTGGAAGAACAACATGGCGACGACCGGCGCGGCGCACCTGCTGATCTGGAAGAACTTCTTCAACTCAATCGCCTGGTACAACCTAGTCCCCGACCAGGCCCACGTCGTCGGAACGGCGGGCTACGGCTCGCTGCCGAGGAGGGGGACCAAGTTTGGCAAAACGACCTACAACACAGTCGCTGCGACACCCGACGGCACCTGCGCGGTGGCTTATTTTCTGTACGGCCAGACGCCCGCTCTCACAGTCAACATGGCCAAGTTCGCTGGCCCGGTGACGGCGCAGTGGTTCGACCCGACCAACGGAGTCTATACATCAGTATCGGGGTCGCCGTTCTCCAACACGGGAACGCACAATTTCACGCCTGTCGGCAACAACAGCGCTGGCGATCCTGACTGGGTGCTCTTGCTCACGGTTTGATCATTGCAGGCGGCCGCGCCTCTTGCCGCTTTGTCGCCGGGCGCCTGTCGCCGCGCCAACTAGTTGGGCATTTTTCAGCTAATCCTCACCCTTATCATACGGCGGTCGTGAGGAGCCGATCTTGCCCCTGGAATCGGTGCATCTTTTGTCGGTTTTTTGCCCTTACCGATGGCCTCACGCCCACCCTGGCGTGGCCGCTGGTAAGCGAGGTGGCAATCGCTGGAAGGCGATGCTGGAAGGTCAATGCCCGGATGGCCAATTTGCCATGATAGCTGATATTTCCACCCGTAGCTGATATTTCCACCCGTAGCGCATCCGGGTTTCGGTCCCATCATTTCGCCAAAAAGCTCAAAGCTTCCCACACCTCATTCGAACAATCGGCCCGGCGCAGCAAACAAATTGGAAAAGATCGAAGCATGATCAAAGAAGCTCTGAAGCAATTAAACGGTGTCGGCCGATCTATCGAGATTGTTATTGTAATATTACTGACGATGTGACATTATATACGATATGAGATGTGTGCTGGACACCAATGTCCTCGTCGCGGGCATGCGGAGCCCTCGCGGCGCGTCTGCAGCGCTGCTGATGGCGGCACGCCGGTCGGAGTTGACGCTGGTGGCGAACGTCGCGCTGGCGCTCGAATACGAAGCGATCTGCGTGATGGCCGAACATCGCATGGCCGCCGGGCTCTCGCAGCAACAGGTTGGCATCTTTCTGGATGCCGTGCTCGCGATGGTCGACCCGGTTGAAACGCATTTCATGTGGCGGCCCCAGCTTCGCGATCCGGCGGACGAGCTTGTGCTCGAAGCCGCCGTGAACGGGCAAGCCGCCGCGATCGTAGCATTCAACCAGCGGGATTTTGGCGACGCCCCCGCGACATTTGGAATTGAGGTGTTGTCGCCCGCCGAAATGCTTAGGAGGATCAGGACATGAAAAGCCCTCAAAGTACCTACCCGCTCCGCCTCCCCGCTCGGTGAAGGCGGAAGTCGAGCGCCGCGCCAAGGCGGACGGAATCAGCATCAATCAGTTCGTGGCAACCGCCGTTTCCGAAAAGCTGGCGGCCATGAATACGGCAGCCTTCTTCGCTGAGCGCCGGAAGTGCGCGGATTTCACTGCGTTTGATCGCCTGATGCGTCGCAAGGGCGGCGAAGCGCCGCGGCCGGCGGATAATACCAATTCTCGGAGACGCTGACTTATTTTGACATCACGGCCGGACCACAGCGGACAGACAAGTATCTGATGCTGCGCCCAACCGCTCCGACCGCCTCAGCCCCTTGGGGAAAACGCGTCGCCGGGAACAGTCTGACTTCGGGTAACACGTGCCCCCCGTCAGACGGTCCCCGGCACCATTCTCATCCTGATTGTCGCTCACCTCTCACCTTGATTGTCGCGCGCCAATTGGTGTGACGTCCATGACTCCTACCTTCAAACGGTTTGTGCGTCGATCCCATCGTACTGCCTATGTGTGCTGATGAACCGGACAACCCGATAGGGATAATTGTTCTATTGATCCACACCACAATGCGATACTTGTTGCCGGTCAGAACAGCACGAAGGCGTGCCGGATGATCATGCTGCCTTGTCGTAAAGAAGCACCCGCGCCTGAGGCTTTAATTGCAACAATAAGTCGAGGTCACGGGAATTTCTGCTGACCATGACGGACCCAGTATCAGCAGCCTGCAGAAACAGTAGGGCATCGTTGAGAAATTTGCGGCGATCTTGCTTTGGAATAGCCTGCGTGCGCGTCAAAATTCCCGCGATCATCGCTGCCTCTAACCACACCTCGTAGCTCGGCGCAATAATCCGCGAGGGGTTGATCCACGTAAGCATCTCGACGATCGGGATCAACGCGGCCCGAGTGCGGCGGTCCGCCGGATCGAGGGCACCGATGGTGACCGCGATCTCGGCAAGTGCCGGTGCACCATGAAGGATCGTTCGGGACGCCATCAAAGTGACGATCGACGTTGGCAATTGGCCCTTAAGCTGATCAATATAGACCGTGGCATCGAACAAGAGAGATAACCCGGCGGGAACCTGCAGTGGATCAAAAGGAAGATCCGCTTTTGGCCGATGCGCCAGAGGTCGAGGCCAACGACCGGGATCATTGCGGGCAATGATCGATTGCACGTCAGATTTCAAGCTCAAAGTCCTTTGGCAGGCGTCCAGATTGGCCTGCGAACCACGGCCCAAAATCATCAGGTGCGGCAAGCACGGCCAACGCGGCGTTGACCAGCTCCGAGTCACTCTTGAGACCGGTCTTGCTACGAGCTGCCTTGATCAGCCCCGGATCAACGCGGGCGCTGAGACGCTCGGTGCGCGAGCCTTTCAGTTTGCCGCTCGCCGCCAATGTCGAGAGCGCGAACTCTACCCGCGCCGACGTTATCGGATCAATTGATTTGGTCCGCGCAAGCGATTGTCTATGTCCTCGCGGAAGGGTTTTCTCTAGTCTTTTTGCGGATGTCATCACGGTGCTCCGTCTGTATGACATTATTATACACTATGTCAGACATTCTCGCAAGCCCGCGGATCGTAACGTTTCTTTGGTTCGTCTTCGCCACCGTCAAAGAGACCCTTCGTGGGGAACGCTAGGGAATGAGAGAGGTTGAGGAGAAATCTGTCAAGCACCTGGAAAATATCATGAATCGTTGCGCATCGATTTGTTGGATCGCCCGAAACTGATAAACCAGTTGTGTGCTCTCGAACGGCGCACCGCTCGCAGTGGCCGCGACAGCATCAAACATCCGCCCGGTGCCCACGACGATGTCGCCAATGCAGTTGCCGGCGTGGCCGCAGCCATCAACAAGTACGGGAATTACGACACCAGCTACGGCGGTTTCCAGCCCGACCACGTCGACAGGGATGTCCCACGCCGGTAGTGTCGCTTTCCCGTCGCCGTATCAACCGGCCTTGTTCGGATTGATCAGATACTTTTCGCCCGTCGCACGCTTGCTGTAGGCGGCGATATTTTGAAGCTGAAGCGCCTCCTGCAGTGACACGACCTGCGTGTAATGGCTGGCGAACGTCGTCTTGAGTTCGGCGACGACCCGTTCACGCAGCTTCTGAGCCTCGGCCGCTCCGATTTTCTGCAGGAACGGGAACAGCAGCCAGCCGCCGACGCCCCAGGCCATGCCGAAGGCTCGGTCTAATTCGATCGGGCGAGCATCAAGGCTGCCATAGATATAGACCTGCTTGTGCACCGTCGATCCGTATCGGCTGTAGACCTTGGCGGTCTTGCTGGCGGCCGCCTCCATGCAGGTCAGGATCTGGCCGGCGAGCTTGCCGCCGCCGATGGCGTCGAACGCCAGGGTCGCGCCGGTGTCGACGAGAGCCTTGGTCAGGTCCTCCATGAACGTCGGCGCAGCGGAATTGCACACATGCTTCGCGCCGATGCGGCGCAAAATATCTTCCTGTTGCGAGTTGCGGACGATGTTGACGAGGCCGATCCCGTCCTTGAGGCAGATCTTGTTCAGCATCTGACCGAGGTTGGACGCGGCGGCGGTGTGCACCAGCGCCTTGTGGCCCTCCCGCCGCATGGTCTCGACCATGCCCAGCGACGTCAGCGGATTGACGAAGCATGATGCGCCCTCGGCAGGGGTCGTTCCCGCCGGAAGCACGAGACAATCGGCCGCCTTCAGGCAGCGATACTGCGCGTACATCGCGCCGCCGATCATGGCGACGGTCTTGCCGAGCAGCGTCTGGGCCGCATCGGAAGCTCCCGCCTTGACGACCACACCGGCGCCCTCGTTGCCGACGGGCATGGACTCGTCGAGGCGCCCAGCCATAGCTTTCATCGCGGAGTCCGGAACGGTCGCCGTAACCACCGGAGCATCGCTGGTGCCCGACAACTTGGCCGTCTTCAAATCAGCCGCGCCGAGCAGCAGTCCGAGGTCCGAAGGATTGATCGGCGTGGCCTCGACGCGCACCACGACCTCATCGGCCGCTGGTTCAGGGATTGCGACTTTCACAAGCGACAATTCGAGTTCGCCGCTCTTCTTGATCAAAGAGCGAAGCTGAAGGCCGGTTTTATTTTCGAAATCCATCTTAAACCTTCCCGCTTTAGCCGCGTTGTTTCTGCCGAATGCCCGCTGTGACTAAGCGTGGAACTTTGACCATTCCGAGCTGATAATAGTCAATAGCGTTCGTTGCCGTGGTCTTTGTCAGTGCAAATCGGGCGGATTTGCATGGCGGTCATTGTCAAAATCTGGCGACAATCGGAGCGTCGACAGATCACGAGGATGAGCGCGGTGCATCATTGTTCAGCCGACTTGATATCGGTTTGCGCGAAATCGTCGCCTTTGAACAGCAGCGGCTCACCTGTGATCTTTGCCAGCGCATAGGCAAAGCAATCGCCGAAATTCAGCTTTGCTTGATGGCCACTGCCTCTGCCAAAATCGCGGTATGCTTCCCGCGCAATTCGAGCCTGGGCTTCGGTTACTGGCTCAATGCGAATTTCCGCCATCAGGACGAGCTCGTCGAAACGTCGGCTGGCAACGGGATCACGGCTGCCGTCAATGATGACTGCGGCTTCGACGAAGTTGGCGGCTGAAAGGCGTCGGACCACGCTCTTCTCGATTACGTGGGCAAACGCTTCGGCCTCAGGCTCGTCGCGAAGGATCGCGATCAATGCGGACGTATCAACAATCATCGCGGCAGTCCGTGTTCGTCATAAAGAAGGTCGGCATGATCTGCGGATCGGAACGGCTCCTTGAGGTGAGCCGCACAGTCCCTGCCGATCGCCAGCAGGCGATCCGCCAGGCTCAGATTGTGTTCCTGTCGAACCCGATCGAGCCGCTCGCGAACGGCAATTGTCACGGCGGCCGTCATGCTCTCGCCGGTGAGCTTTGCCAATTCTTCCGCCAATCTATGCGCTTCTCTGTTTTTGATGTTTAGGCTCATGGCACATCTACCATTCCTCCTGATATATGCTACCTTTCTACCATGCCCAGAGCTCTCCAACAACCCCCTGAGGCGGTTTGCAAGGTGAGCGCTTCAGACCGGCTGGGTTAGCCTCTTTTTCCGTTGCCGGTTCCGGAGGCGTACTCCGGCTCCTCCGCGGTTTCGCCAATGAACTCGAGCCCTTGGGATTATTTGTGGTTTTTGATTTTAGTTCTCCATCGGGCCTTGCCGGACCTGCAGCGCATGAAACTTTGCTACTCTGCGGCTGCGTCGTCGGCACCGAGGTCGGTATTCCCTTGGTGCGACTAAGCCCGTGTTTTAGTTGGACCCGGGGTTCCTTGAGCACCTCAGACTGTCGCCACGGGCTGTTATCAGCTCCGGAGCACGCTTCTTAGAGTTCTTATTTACGGGGATCCCACGCCGACGACGCAACCCAGGAGGAGGAAATGGAACTGTTGCATCGACGATGTTGCGGTCTCGACGTTCACAAGGAGACGGTGGTTGCCTGCCTACGCCTTGTAGCCGACGGTAAGGTCACCACCGAAGTTCGCACGTTCCAGACAACCACGGCGGACCTTCTGCGCTTGTCGGAGTGGTTGGCGGCAAACGGTTGCACGCATGTGGCGATGGAGGCGACCGGCGTCTACTGGAAGCCGGTGTGGCATATCTTGGATGATGGCGAGTTCGCGTTGGTGTTGGCAAACGCCGCGCATGTGAAGAACGTGCCGGGCCGCAAGACCGACGTCAACGATGCGATGTGGCTGGCCGAACTGCTGGCGCACGGTCTAATCCGGGCGAGCTTTGTGCCGGACACACAGACGCAGGAGATGCGCAACCTGCTGCGCACGCGTAAGCAATTGGTTCGTGAGCAGTCGAGCCACGTGCTGCGGGTGCAAAAGACACTCGAAGACGCCAACATCAAATTGAACTCAGTGCTTACCGATTTGATGGGCAAGAGCGGCCGCGCCATGATCGAGGCACTGATCGCCGGCGAAACCAATCCCGCCAAACTGGCCAGCCTTGCCCATCGGCGGGCAAAGGCGTCACCTGAAGAGTTCCGTGAGGCGCTTCGCGGCCGCGTAACGAAGCACCATCGCTTCCTGCTGCGCCTTCATCTCAATCAGATCGATGCTCTCAATGCTGCTGTGGCCACGATTGACGCACAGGTGGAGGCAAATCTTGGGCCCTTTCGCACCGCAGTCGAGCAAGTAATATCGATCCCGGGCATCAAGAACCTCGGCGCTCACGTCATCGTCTCCGAGATCGGCATCGACATGAGCCGGTTCCCTTCGGACGCACATCTTATCTCGTGGGCTGGCATATGTCCGCGCAACGACGAGAGTGCCGGTAAACGCCGATCCAATCGCCTGCGCAAGGGCGCTCCCTGGCTCAAAACCACGCTGGTGCAGTGCGCCTGGGCGGCGGTAAAAAAGAAAGACAGCTACCTGCAGGCCCAATTCTATCGCATCAAAGCCCGGCGCGGCCCCAAGAAGGCGATCATGGCCGTCGCCGCCTCCATCCTTACCGCCATCTACCACATGCTCAAGGACGGGACGATGTACAAAGACCTCGGCCGCAATCACTTCGATCGCCGTTCCACCGACCAGCAAAAAAACCGCCTGATCAAACGCCTAGCTGAACTCGGCTACGCTGTGGAGATCAAGCCGCTCGCCGCCTGAGCCGTGTCTGTGGCACCGCCAGCAGGGGGAGTTTGTGGCACGGTCCGAGCAAGTAT
>CAWFPP010000011.1:0-53964 GCA_963817735.1 uncultured Acidimicrobiaceae bacterium
GTTCTCCGACGGCGTGCTCAACACGTGCTTTAACGCGGTGGACAGGCATGTGCGCGATGGCCGCGGCGAGCAGGCTGCGCTGATCTACGACAGCCCGGTGACCGGCGTGTGCCAGACCCTGACCTACCGGCAGCTGCTTAATCAGGTCGCGCGGTTCGCCGGGGTGCTGCGGGGTCTGGGGACCGGCGCCGGCGACCGCGTGGTGATCTGATGCTGCCCACGGTCCCCGAGGCGATCGTCGCCATGCTCGCCTGCGCCCGCATCGGCGCCGTACATTCGGTGGTGTTCGGCGGCTTCGCCGCGCCGGAGCTAGCCCTCCGCATCGAGACGCGGCCCCCGCGGTCGTCGTGTCGGCGTCCTGCGGGATCGAGGTCAGCCGGGTCCTGGAATACAAGCCGATCCTGGAACGGGCGATCGGGCTGTCGAGCCACAAACCGGGGTGGTGCGTGATCCTGCAGCGCCCGCAGGCACCTGCTACCCTGGTCGACGGCCGCGACCTGGACTGGGAGCGGGCGATGGTCGACGCTAAGCCGGCCGGATGCGTCCCGGTGGCGGCCACCGACCGCTGTACATCCTGTACACCTCGGGCACCACCGGCAAGCCCAAGGGCGTCGTCCGCGACAACGGGGGCCACGCGGTCGCGCTGCGCTGGAGCATGCAGCACATCTACGACACCCATCCGGGGGAGGTGTTCTGGGCGGCCTCCGATATCGGCTGGGTGGTCGGGCACTCCTACATCGTCTACGGCCCGCTGCTGGCCGGGTGCACCACCGTGCTGTCTGAGGGCAAGCCGGTCGGCACGCCGGACGCCGGCGCGTTCTGGCGGGTGATCGCCGAGCACCGGGTCAAGACGTTGTTCACCGCGCCCACCGCGTTCCGCGCGATCAAGAAGGAAGATCCGACCGGCGACCTGGCCCGCAAGTACGACCTGTCCGCCTTCCGGTACCTGTTCCTGGCCGGGGAACGGCTCGACCCGGAAACCTACCGGTGGGCGCGCGAACTGCTCGGCGTCCCGGTGATCGACCACTGGTGGCAGACCGAGACCGGCTGGGCGATCGCGGCCGACCTGATGGGACTGGACCCCATGCCCACCAAGCCCGGCTCACCCACCGTGCCGGTACCCTGGTTACGACGTGCACATCGTCGACCCCGTGACCGGTGCCGACGTCCCGTCAGGCACCACCGGCGACATCGTGGTGCGGTTGCCGCTGCCGCCCGGCTGCCTGCCGACCTTGTGGGGCGATGACCAGCGGTTCATCGATTCCTACTTGTCCCGCTACCCCGGCGCCTACCTCACCGGGGACGGCGGATACCTGGACAGCGACGGATATCTGTACGTCATGGGCCGCACCGACAACGTCATCAACGTGGCGGGCCACCGGCTGTCCACCGGGGAAATGGAAGAGGTCCTCGCCAGCCATCCCGCCGTCGCCGAGTGCACCGTCATCGGCGTCAACGACGAGCTCAAAGGCCAGATCCCGCGCGGGTTCGTCGTGCTGAAAGCCGGCATTTACGCCGACCCCGGCGTGCTCAGCGCCGAGCTCGTCCAGCTGATCCGCGACCAGATCGGCCCCGTCGCCGCCCTGCGCAGGGTCGACATCATCGCCGCACTGCCCAAGACCCGCTCCAGCAAGCACCTGGACAACCACGGCATTTGCCGAACTGAAACCATCCGGGCCAGCAGCACGAGGTGCGCGCCGGTCGGGTCGGGCTCGCCGGTGCGCGCGCCGGCCGGGGCCAGCGTGACCTCGGAGCCGAAGACCGTCGGCAGCCCGCACACCCGCGCCGCCTCGGCGAAGCGCACCACGCCGTAGAAGCCGTGGTGGTCCGTCAGTGCCAGCGCGTCGAGCCCGAGCCGGTCCGCCTCGGCCACCAGCTCCTCGGGGTCGCTGCTGCCGTCGAGGAAGCTGAAATCCGAATGGGCGTGCAGTTCGGCGTAGGCCTCAGTCATAGATCGCTTCCACCCACCACTGCCCGCGCTCGGTGCACAGCAGGCGCGCCACCCCCTCCACCGTGACCACCTGCAACCGGGCCCGGCGCCGGCGCACCGACCACCAGCGCTCGGTCACCGGCCAGGGGCCGGCCCATCCGAGGACCGGCTGCCACGGACCGCCGGCCACCGACAGCCGCTCGATGCCCCCGGTGAGCAACCCGCGGCCGCTCACCGCCACGACGCGGCCGGCGGCGTCGGCCAGCTCGGCGCGCAGTGGCGCCCGCAGCACGTCGGTCGGCGCCGGCGGGGGGACCTGCCCGGGCCACGGCGCGCCGACCGGCGCCGCCTCCGCCTCGGGGCTGCCCCAGGGCAACAGCACCGACTGGCCGGCCGGGTCCCGCCCGCCGCGCAGCCGGCCCATCACCACGGCCTCAACCCCGAGGCGCTCCTGCACCCGGACGAAGGAGCGGGCGGCCCGGGCGTCTGCCTCGGAGGTCCCGCCGAAGAAGCCGGGCTGGGAGGGCGGGGGCGGGACGTCGGGGCCCCGGTCGGGGTCTTCGCCCCGGGCCACCCGCAGCCGGCGCTGAATGCCGCGGTCGCGCAGCCCGGCCAGCTCCCCGCTCTCCCCCCGGGCCACGGCGTGGCAGGCGGCCGCGTCCGCACCGAAGCGGTCCGAGATGCTCGCCGCCGGCAGGACGGCCAGCTGGGCCAGGGTGGTCACCCCCAGACGCTGCAAGGTGACGGCCAGGTCGGGGCGGGCCAGCGTGGCCACCGACCAGGGACCGAGGAAGTCGGCCGTCCCCCCGGGCGGGACGATCAGTCCCGAGCGGGCGGCCAGCATGGCGGCGAAGAGCCCGTCGGCCACGCCGATGGTGGCCTCTTCGCCCACGCCGCCGCCCAGGCGCGCCGCCACGGCCTCCTCACCCCCGAAGAAGCGGGCGGGCCCGCGGGCGGGCAGCGCGCCGACCCCGAGACGGACCGGATGGACCCACGGGCACAGCTCGCCGGCCCGCTCGAGCACGCGGGCGAACCGCCGGGCCTCCTCCCCCTTCGCCCCTTCCTGAAGGAGCTCGGGACACCAGATGACGACCAACCGTTCCACTCCTGCACCACCACTCCGCTTACTGGTCCACCATCAGGCCGCTTCCGGGCCGCCGTCGGGACCGGCCCCCAGCGGTCCGCGCCTGTCCGCTCCGCTCTGCACCACTCCGTCGTCCTCCACGTCGATGTCCCGTCCGTCAGCGTCAGCGGGCGCGCCCTCGACGGCGCCCGAGCCGGCCGGGAGCCAGAGCGAGCACTCGCTGACCCGGCCGGCGGCCCGGCGGCCGCTGACGCGCACCTCGGCGCGGCGGCCCCGCAGGTGCCCGTGGCCGCGGCCGACGCCCTCCCACTGCACCGCCCCGACCGAGAGGGCCAGGTCGCCGCCTTCGGGCCAGGCGCCGGAGCCCTCGAGCAGGACCACCAGCGCGGCCTGGCGCTCGCGGGCGCGGGCGGTCAGGTGGCGCGCCGCGGTCAGGCGGGCCCGCCCGGGCGGGCGCACCAGGACGGCGTCGACGCCCGAGAGGAGGTCACCGGCCGCCTCGGCCCACCCGGGGCCGGGGTGGGGGACGAAGACGACCCGCCGCAGATCCAACCCGAGGCCGGCGGCGGCCACCACGCCCGGGTCGGCCAGGCCCACGACGGCACACCAGCTCCCGGCGGCCGACGCCGCGGCCATGAGGGCCAGGGCCAAGGTGGTGGCGCCGTGGCCGGGTGCCCCCGCCACGGTCGTGGTGGTACCCCGGCGCAGGGAGCCGGCCGGGAAGAGCGGAGCCAGGGGCGGGGGCACCGGCAGGGTCCGACCGGCCACCGGCGTGGTGGGCCGGACCCGGTCGGCCAGCCCGGCGGGGAGCTCCCGGGAACGGGGGGACGACGGGTCCCCGGCAGAGAAAGCGAACATGTGTTCGTACCCTAGTCAGGCCGTGTGCCGGGCGCTCGGGGAGCCGAAGGGCCAGCTCAGGACGCCGGGCGCCCGACGCGACCGGCGCTGGGTCACAATGCTGCCCGCATGTGTGGCCGCTTCGCTCTCTACACTCCCCCGGCCAAGATCGCTCGCTATTTCGGCGCCCAGCTGGCCGAGGGCGATGACGGCGAACACGCCCCCAGCTGGAACGTCGCCCCGACCGACTCGGTGCTCGGGGTGCGCGACCGCCCGGCCCACGCGACGGAAGCCCCGCCGGGAGAAGGTCCGGCGGAAGAAGGCGGCGAGCCGGAACGGATCCTCATGTCCTTCCGCTGGGGCCTCATCCCCTGGTGGTCCAAGGACGCCAAGTCGGGCAGCCGCCTCTTCAACGCGCGCGGCGAGACCGTGGCCACGCGCGCCTCGTTCCGCGAGGCCTTCCGGAAGCGGCGCATCATCGTCCCCGCCGACGGCTTCTACGAGTGGCACAAGACCAAGACCGGGGCCCGCCAACCGCACTACTTCGACCGGGCCGACGGGCAACCGCTGGCCTTCGCCGGCCTGGCCGAGCGCTGGCGCGACAAGAACGCCGGGCCGGACGCGCCGCTCATCCGCAGCTGCACCGTGATCACCACCTCGGCCGGCCCCGACATGTCGGGCATCCACGACCGCATGCCGGTGATCCTCGACCCCGCCACCTTCGACGTCTGGCTCGACCCGGCCAACGAGGACGTCGACGAACTGCGGGCGCTGCTGCGGCCGCCGCCGGCCGGCACGGTGGCGCACCACCCCGTCGGGCCGCGAATCGGTAACGTGCGGAACAACGATCCAACGCTCATCGAGTCCGTGTGAGGGACGCGTAGGGCGAAGGATCGGGCCGGCCAACGTCGTTGCAGGTGCAGGTGCAGGTGCAGGTGCAGGTGCAGGTGCAGTGCCGGGGGCCGGGGGGCCCACGTGAGGAACGACACGTGAAGGAGTCACACCCATGAGCCTCGACCGCGCGCGCTTCGACCGCCGGACCGTGCTGGCCGCCGCGCTGGCGACCGGCGGCGGTGCCATCCTCGCCGCAGCGAGCCGGGGGCAGGGTGCCGGCGCCGCCATGGCGCAGTACGCGGCGCGTACCAAGCCGGCGGGCTCGGACCTCGGCGCCATCGAACACGTCGTGTTCCTGATGCAGGAGAACCGGTCCTTCGACCACTACTACGGCACCTACCCCGGCGTCCGGGGCTTCGACGACCACCCGAAGAACAAGCTCGGCAACTTCGCCCAGGCGTGGCCCGGCGGGCGCGACAAGACACTGCTGCCGTTCCATCTCGACACCGCCTCGGGCATCGGCGAGTGCACCAACGATCTCGACCACAGTTGGCCCGCCGAGCACTCGAGCTGGAACAAGGGCACCAACGGCGCCTTCGTGAGCACGCACGTGGAGTCGGCGTACCAGGGGCCCGAGCAAGGTGTCCTCACCATGGGGTACTACCGACGGCCGGACCTGCCCTTCTACTACGCGCTGGCCGACGCCTTCACCCTGTGCGACAACTACCACTGCTCGGTCATGGGGCCGACGCACCCCAACCGGCTCATGGCGCTCTCGGGCACCATCGACCCGACGGGCGCGGCCGGCGGGCCCGTCGTCATCACCAACGGGTCATCGGACGCCGTCTACAGCGTGCACTGGGACACCATGCCCGAGGTGCTCGAAGACGCCGGCGTGAGCTGGAAGGTCTACAACCCGACGGGCACCCTCTACACGCCGGCGAACTTCGAGAAGTACGGCATCCTCAGTGATGCGATCCTCCCCTACTTCAGCCAATACAAGGACCCCACATCCGCGCTCTACCAGAAGGCGTTCACGCCGCTGTATCCCAACGACTTCGTCAGCGACATACAGGCGGGGACGCTGCCTGCGGTGAGCTGGATCATCCCGCCGCTCGGCTACGACGAGCATCCGTCCTCGCCGCCCGCGCTCGGCGAATGGTTCACCAGCCAGGTGCTGGCCGCGCTGGTGTCCAACCCCGAGGTGTGGTCCAAGACCGTGCTCTTCCACATGTACGACGAGAACGACGGCTTCTTCGACCACGTGGTCCCGCCGGTAGCGCCCAAGGGGACCCCCGGCGAGTACCTCACCGTCTCGCCGCTGCCCGACGACGCCGACGGCACGGCCGGTCCGATCGGCATGAGCTTCCGGGTGCCGATGCTCGTGCTGTCGCCCTTCAGCCGCGGCGGGCACGTGGCATCCGAGGTGTTCGACCACACGTCACAACTGCGCTTCCTGGAGGAACGGTTCGGAGTGAAGGCACCGAACATTTCTGCCTGGCGCCGCCACACCGCGGGCGACCTGACCTCGACGCTCCACCACAAGCGCAGCGACCCGACGGTACCGAAGCTGCCCAGCACGTCGAACGACCAGATGGCCGACGTGCTGGCCGAGGGCTGCACCAGCACGTCGGTTCTGGAGGCGGCGCTTCCATCCGCCATGCCGGTGTACCCGGTGCCGGTGCACCAGATGATGCCGACACAGGAGACGGCCTGAGCGGCGCGGCGGCGGCAGGCGGCCGGGGAGTCGTGCACAGCGTCACCGAGGTCTTTCTCGCCAGACACGGCGAAACGGAGTGGAACCGGGCCGGACGGCGCCAGGGGCAACTCGACGCACCACTGACGCTGACCGGGATCGCGGAGGTTGGACTCGCAGCCGATCGACTGCGCAATTCCTCCATCGACGGGATCTTCTCCAGCCCCCTCGGGCGTGCCCTGGCTTCTGCCGAGCTCTACGCAGACGCGCTCGGGTTGCCGGTTGTCACGGTCGAGGAACTCGCCGAGATCCACCACGGCGCCATGGCCGGGCTGACCGGCGATGAAACTGAGGCAGCATTCCCCGGAGAGATGTCCCGGCGTGCGGCGGACAAGTACCGGTGGCGATTCCCCGACGGCGAGAGCTACGCCGACGGGGACGTCCGGGCCGCGGCGGCATTGCGACAGGTCGGCGGTTCCGGAGCGATCCGGCCCTTGCTCGTCTCGCACGAGATGATGGGTCGGATGCTGCTGCGGAACCTGTTGGAACTGACGCCGGACCAGGCGCTGGCGTACCGGCACCCGCACGGCGTGATCTACCGGGTCGACGTGACCGCCGGGACGCTGGACGAGATCCGGATTTGACCAGCGCGGGTGACAGGCCCGGAACCGGAACCATCGTCGTCCTGAACGGGACACCGCGCTCGGGAAAATCGAGCATCGCCGCCGCGCTGCAGGCGTCATCGGACGTGCTGTGGCTCAACTTCGGCGTCGACGCCATGGCCGATGTAACCCCCGCCTGGTTGCGGCCGGGGATCGGCTTGCGGCCCGGCGGCGAGAAGCCCGAACTGGAGGGCGCCGTGGTCACTCTGTTCGACGCCTTGTACTCGGCCGTCGTGGCCTGGAGCCGTGCCGGCCGCAATGTGGTCGTCGATGTCGGCCATCACGACGACTACTCCAAGCCCTTGGGCATCCTGCGCAGGACAGCGGCGGCGTTGCAGGGCCGGCCGGCCTACTTCGTGGGCGTCCGTTGCCCCGTCGAGGTGGTTGTGGCGCGGCGGGACGCCGATCCGAGCGGCGACTACGTCACCAGCGAGCCTGACGGATCGATTCCCGCCATCGTCTTACGGTGGGAACGGGCAGTACACGATCCCGGGGTGTACGACCTTCAGGTGGACACGTCGACGTCGCCAGCGGAGGCATGTGCCGCGGCCGTTCTCCAGCGGGTGCGCGAGGGGTCTCCGGCCGCGTTCGCCGCGCTGGCTACCCGCTGACGAGCTCCTGCAGGAAGCGGGGCAACCGTCCGCCGGCGAAGTCGAAGAAGCGGGCCCACGCAACTCCCGGATCCTGCTTGAATCGGCCAATGGCGGTTGAACGACTCCGGTCCGGCGACCGCTCGGGACCCTACGACCTCGTGCTCGACCGCGACCTGGCGGCGGCCTTGGCGCGGGCCACCGAGGACGAGGCCGCCTCCTACCTCGACGGCACGGCCCTGCCCCCGACCACCATCGCCACGCAGACGTACGCCCCGCACATGGCCGCCATCTTCGAGCTCGTTCCCACACCGGTCTTTGCTGCGGCACATGGCGGGGTCCATGGCCGCCACGACCTCCTCCTGCATCGACCGATCGAGCCCGGGGAGAAACTGCACAACCTGGTCGAGACGCACAGCGCGAGGAGGACGAAGGACAACCTGCGCGTTACCCTGCTGCACCGGACCTACGACGCGCAGGAAGACCTCGTGGCCGAACAGTGGTGGACGACGGTGCTGCTGGGCACGTCGGCCGACGAGACAGGACCGGACCTCCCTGCGCACGACGGGAGCGGCTGCGATCCGCCGCAAACCGTGGCCGAAGAGGTCGTCCGCCCGAATGCCGAGATGGTGCGCCGTTACGCCGAGGTCTCCGGCGACTTCTCGGAACACCACTTCGACGCCGGCGCGGCCCGCCGGAGCGGATTCGCCGGTCCGTTCCTGCACGGGCTGTGCACCATGGCCCTGTGCGCCGGCGCCGTCGTGCGAGGGGTCTGCGCAGACGACCCGGCCCGGCTGCGGCGGTTCGCCGTGCAGTTCGCCTCGCCCGCCTACCTCGAGCAGGACCTCACGGTGCGGATCTGCCGTCTCGCCGAGGACCGGTACGCCCTACAGGCGACGAGCGGGGACAGTGTCGTCATCCGCAACGGGTTCGCCGAACTCAGGCGGCCGGCGTAGGTCGAGGTTGGCGGCGGCGGCCTGCATGTCCGTTTCCCGCCAGCCGACGGCCGGCCGGCGCGGCACACTGTCCCGATGAGCCAGCTGGGTCTCCCGTTGACCAATGCCACGTCGGGACCGGTTGACATCGCGCCCGGCGCGGTATGGGTGCCGGGCTGGTTGGACACCGATGCACAGCTGGAGTTGGCACGGGCCTTCCGCCAGTGGGCTGCCCCTCCAGCCGGCCTGCGCCGGCCCAGAATGCCGAACGGCGCCCCCTTCTCCACCCGGGCCGTGTGCCTGGGGTGGCACTGGTATCCCTACCGCTACAGCAAGACCTGCGACGACGGCGACGGCGCTCCCGTGAAGCCGTTCCCGCCCCTCCTCCGCCGGCTCGGCGCGGCGGCCTGCAGCGCGACGGGGTTCGAGCCCGTCCCCTACGACGCCGCCATCGTCAACCTCTACGAGGCGGGGGCGAAGCTCGGTCTGCATCAGGACAAGATTGAGGGCCCCGAGGTCGTGGCGGCGGGCTCGCCGGTGGTGACCATCAGCCTCGGTGATCGCTGTGTCTTCCGCTTCGGCAACACGGAGCGTCCGAGCCGTCCCTACACCGACCTCGAGTTGGCCAGCGGCGACCTGTTCGTCTTCGGCGGGGCGTCCCGGCTCGCCTTTCACGGCGTGCCCAAGACCTACCCCGGCAGCGCCGATCCGGACCTCGGTCTCGACGGCCGCATCAGCGTCACCTTGCGCCAGGTCGGCGAGTCGTGGCGCAACGACTGACTGAGCGCTACGAGGTGGGGAACTGCACAAGCTCCGCCTGGGCCAGCAGCGAGGCCTTGTCGGCGCTCAGGATGTAGCCGCCGGCGATCGCCTTGTCGAGGCTCTTCGTGTACGCGGCGATGTAGTTGCTCTTCGAGCCGTAGAGGCTGGCGAGTTGCGCCGGCGTGAAGGCGACGGTCGACCCGAAGAGGGAGCAGATGGCGTTGGCGCCGGCGGCAGGCGCGCCGCTGAGCGTGGAGACCGGCACGTCGACCGCCGGTGTCCGGACTCCCCCGATGACATTGCCGTGCGCATCGAGGGCCAACGTGGCCGGCTTCGTGCTCGAGAGCTGGAACGGCGGCGGGCTGGGGGGCGGGGTGCCGTCGTCCACCCACTTGTCGAAGGCGGTGAAGGCCGCCTGGACGACGTTGTGCTGGGGTCCGCTGTTCACGGGTGTGGTGCAGCCGAGAATGCTGGCGGCGGAGCCCACGAAGTACGCGTCGGCGTGCGAGGTGCCGGCGATCTCCCAGGTGCGGATTCTGTCGGTGTTGGGCTGCTGGGCCGGGGCGTACCCCAGCTGAATGAGGTCGGTCTGCGTCTCGGACATGAAGACAGGAACCTTCAGGTCGGTGCGGATGTGCAGGTCGTCAGGCCCGGTGCTCGAGGCGATGGACGTCCCGGCCAACGAGGCACCCGAACCACCGCGACTGTGGATGAAGATGCCGTCGTAGACGTTGGTGAGCGGCTGGAGCGCATCGGCGTACGTCGTGAGGTAGAAGGCGGACTGGGACTCGCCGATGGCGAGGATGTGCTTCGGCTTCAGGCCGCCGAGGGCCGTGTCATGCGGGGAGCGCAGGGCCTGGCCGATCTGGGCATACATGTCCAACGAGTACTGGTCGCCGGGGTGGTGCAGCGTGCCGTAGCGCGCCGGCTCTTCGCCCACGAGCCCACCCGGGCCCGTTGCGCCCGCTGCGTTTGGCGTGCCAAGGAGCGATTTCCCGCCGTCGACACCCAACGACTGCGCAGAGACCCCGACGTAGGCGTAGCCGTCGCGCATGAGCATGGGATTGAGGAAGTCCCAATCGGGCGCGGACTCGCCCGCCGACACGTTCATCCACTCGACGATCACAGTGCCGTTGAAGTGCGCCGGGTTGGTGGGCCGCCGCACGAGAATCCGGGTTTTGTAGGCGGCGGTGGTCGTCGGCGTAATGGTCCACTTGCCGTCGCTCGGCGTGGCGTCCGCCTTGAACGCCATAGCGGTCCCAGATGCGAAGTACTCGTGCTCCTCGTAGCCGTTGGGGGCGAGGTCGAGCGGGTGGGCGGACTCGGGCTCGACGATGTGACCCACGGTGACGGGCCCGGTGAGCGTGGCGGCGCTGTGGTAGGTCACATCCGGTGAGTTGGCCGTGGCGGCGCCGGCCTGGACGGCCAGGCTGAGTGGGAGCAGGGCAACCAGCGTGGCTAACGCAGCGAGCGCGATTGCACCCCTGGGCGCTATCGACTCGGGCCGTCTGATCCTCATGGCCATCCCCCTTGACGCCTCGTGACGCAGTGCGCCGTGACTTTAGTGCTGCAGCCACAAACCCTGCCCGGTTCGGGGGGTACTTCGCTCCGCAGTAGTGGCCGGCGTCAGTCAGCCGAAGGGATGCCGATCGGCGCGGTCGGCGATGCCTCGAAGAAGCTCGCCGTCGCGCCCGTAATGCGCGTGAGGTTGCGCTCTCCGAAGGCCACCTCGTGGGGCTGCGCGATGTGGGCATCGAAGAGCTCCTGCGACTCCCAGCACTCGAAGAAGCGAAACGTGTTGGGCGCCTGGAGATCCTCGCCCCAGAAGTACTCGAGGCAACCGGCATCACGCCGGCTCACCTCGGTCACCTCGGCCAGGCTGGCGAGGACGTCGTCGCGGTCCGCGGGGTCGAAACTGAGGGAGCCGGCGATGATGATCATGACGGGACCGTAGCGGCCCGCTCAGCCGGCAGCGAGAAGGTCGAGCTCGTCGCGCACCAATGTGCCGCCCTTCATGACGGCCAGCAGCTTGCTCTGGTCCTGCAGGATGGCGATGTCGGCCACCGGGTCGCCGTCGACCACGAGCAGGTCGGCCAAGTAGCCCTCCCGCACCGACCCGAGCTCGTGGGACCGGCCCATGAGCTCGGCACCGTTGCGGGTGGCCCAGCGGATGACATCGAGGGGAGGGATGCCGGCCTCCTTCACGTAGAACTCGAGCTCGTCGGCGTAGCGGCCGTGGGGCAGGCTGATGGCGCCGTAGTCGTCGCCGCAGAGCAGCTTGACCCCGGCCTCGTTGGCCTTGGGCAGGATGGCGAGCGCCTGCTCGATGTCCTGGGCCATGGCGGCGGTGAAGCCGAGGCCGCCGCCGCCCATCAACTCGGCGAAGCGGACCGGGAAGAGCTGGCTGGGAACGAGGAAGGTGCCGAGCTCCACCATGCGCTCGATGGCCATGGCGTCCATGCCGTCGCCGTGGTCGATGACGTCGATGCCGGCATCGAGCGCCATGTGGATGGCCTCGCGGTTGGCGATGTGGCCGCGCACCAGCACGCCGCGCTCGATGGGCCGCCTCAATCCCCGCCGTGATCTCCGCCGGTGTCATCTCCGTCTGCTCGCTGGGTGCGACGGTGCCGTGCCCGCCCGTCACGAACATCTTGATGATCTCGGCGCCCTGCTTGATCTCCTCGCGCACGGCCAGCCGGAACCCGTCGGGACCGTCAGACCGGTTGATCGCGCCGCGGGCGCCGACGTCCCAGTACCACGGGAAGCTCTTGTCACCGGCGTGACCGGTCGTGCTGACGTCGCGGCTGCCGGCCATGAGCCGGGGGCCGGGGAAGAGACCCTCGGCGATGGCGGCTTTCATGGAGGCGTCGATGGCGAACGGCGCTCCTGCGCTGACGGCGCCGGTGAAACCGCTGCGCAACAACAGCTGAAGGTGATGGGCCGCCCGCACGGCCTGCAGCGCCGGCGGCTCCTCGAGTCCGAACGGCGCCGTCTTGGAGCCGAGCTCGTTGTAGGTGGCGTGGAAGTGGCTGCTCACCATGCCCGGCATGACCGTGCGCCCGCCGAGCTCCACCACCCTGTCCGCCGGGCCGGTGTCGACATCGTCACCGCTGCGGACGGTGGCGATGCGGCGGTCCTCGATCACGACCGTGGACCGGGGGCGGGCACCGTCGGCGTCGAGAACGGTGGCCCCGTGCAGCACGAGCCTAGGCACGGGGGGGGCGATCTCCTGAGCGCCGGACCGGGCTCCGGTACCGTTCTGGGACACGGAGGGAACGATAGTGACCAGAAGCCGACGTCTGCCGTGGCCGGTCCGGGCCCGGCCCCCAGTCCCGCCCCCGTTCGGCCGATGACCCTCGGTGCGGGTGACACCGTGCTCTGCTCGGGCACCCTGCGGAGCGACATCTCCTTTCGGGACCGCGTGGCGGCCGCCGAGGCCGGCGGCTTCTCGGGCATCTCGCTCTGGGGGCGCGATTACCAGGCGGCCCGCGACGTGGGCCTGCGCGACCGGGACATCTGCCTGCTGCTGTCCGACCACGGGTTGTCGGTGGCCGAGCTCGACCCGGCGTGGTGGTGGCTTCCCGGCGCGGCCGAGGTCCGCATCCCACCCGAGCACGACCACGAACGCATCTTCCGGTTCGCCGAGGAGGAGCTGTTCGACGCGGCCGAGGCCGTCGGCGCGCGCTCGCTCAACGCCGTCGACGTCTTCGGCGGCTCCTGGTCTCTCGACGACGCGGCGGCGGCCTTCGCCGGTCTGTGCGACCGGGCGGCCGAGCGCGGCCTGCTCGTCCACCTGGAGTTCCTCCCCTGGTCGCGCATCCCCGACCTGGCGACGGCCTGGCATGTCGTCCGGGTGGCCGATCGGCCGAACGGCGGCCTCATGCTCGACGCCTGGCACTACTTCCGCGGCAATCCGGATGGGCAGCTCCTGCGATCGATCCCGGGCGAGTCCATTCTCGGCGTGCAGCTGTGCGACGCGCCGGCGAAGCCGGAGGCGGATCCGCTCCACGCCACACTGCACGAGCGCCTGCTGCCGGGACACGGCGAGTTGCCGCTGCCCGACCTGCTGGCTGACCTCCGGGCGACCGGCACGACGGCGCCGCTCGGCGTCGAGGTGTTCTCCGACGCACTCCACGAGCTCCTGCCCGAAGCCGCCGGCCGGTTCGCCGGCGAGTCGCTCCGGGGTCTCTTCGGCCGCGGCGAGAGCGGGTAGCGCAGGCCGGGGCTCGCTCAGCAGAGAGGTGAGCCGCCGGCAACCGAAGACTGGGCCTCACTGCCGGTGAAGGGTTATCCACGGAGCCCTCTGATCCGTATCCGCCGCTTGGTGCTGGACTGAGCGTCCGTTAGCGCGGCGGAACGAGAACATGCTCTCCAAATGACCCTGGCGGGCTCCCCCTTGACGAGCCATAGTTCTGACGTGGCAAAACCGGTCGACTGGGAAGCCCTCCTTGTCAAGGGTTACGAGCCCCTGAGAATCGCTCAGCGAATCTTCCGTCGGCTTCCTCACGATCCCCGATGCAAGTTGTGCCTGAACCCCTTTGGCGGCGTGGCTGGCAGAGTGATCGGCGTCCTCGGGCACAAGCCTTCTCGCAAGAACCCGAATATCTGCCAATACTGTTTCGATCGTCTGCCCACCGGGGGTCTGGAGATAGACATCGGTGTCGTATTCGCCGACGTCCGCGCTTCGACAGCTCTCGGCGAGCGATCGGACGCCACCTCGTTCGCGAAGCGCCTGAACGACTTCTATGCCGCAGCAACAAGAGTGCTGATTCAGAACGACGGCATTGTCGACAAACTCATCGGAGATGAAGTTATGGGCTTGTTCATTCAGGGGATTGCGGGACCACAGTACCGACAGAAAGCCGCGACCGCCGCCTTCGAGCTCGCATCGCACATAACGGAACTGCCTCTCGGAGTTGCTGCAAACGCCGGCATGGCCTTCGTGGGCAATGTGGGATCCGGAACCGTCCTGGACTTCACCGCGCTTGGCGACGCGGTCAATGTCGGTGCTCGTCTTCAAGCGCATGCGTTGCCGGGCGAGGTTGTGCTTGCTGCTCCGCTCTACCCCCTCATTGAGGCGCAGCACCCCGGAGGTCGCCGCGACCGTCTCGCTCTACGCGGCCGCGACCAGCCGGTGGACGTCGTCGTCTTGACCACGTCAGCCTGATTCCCCTCACCCACGAGTCACGGTTCTGCGACGTTCGGCTTCTTCTGAAGCAGTCTTGTCCTCGAACCCACTGTCGATCGTCGGGAACGCGGTCTGGGACCCTCGGATGTGGCGATAGGGCGTGCTCTCAGACGCTATTGGGGTCTCGCGAGCGCCGGATCCGTCCATGCGTACCGGAGCTTGGTCGGGTTGCCGTTGAGGCGCGTCGGGTCTCCCCCCGGCGCCGTCACGAAATCGCGTTCGACGCGCTGGCCGCCCATCGCCTCGTAGAACATCTGAGCGGCCACATTCTGCTCTTGCACCCACAGGTACATGCCAGAAGATGGTCTGCGCTCGATGATGATCCGAGCTGCCTGTTGGAGCAGAGTGGAGCCGATGCCACGCCTCTTGAGATCAGCGGTCACATGTAGATTGTCGATCAGTGCGCCCCAGGCCGGATCGGCGTCGAGACTCGTATGGACAAAACCGACGAGGCGCGGCATCCGCCTCAGCCACGATCGTGACTCGATCCTCTCGAGATTGGGCCATTCTCTCCCCCCATACCTCGAAGCGATCCGCAACGACATCGCCATCGAGATACGCATCGGAATACGCACCTCGGTAGTGGCGACGCCAGCTCTCAGCGTGGAGAGTGGCCACCTGGGGGAAGTTAGCACCCACGCCAACGCGATAGAGCACGTCATGTTCGCCTGCCATGTCGCTCCTCATCGATGTTGGCGTTGGCACCGTGGAAGGTGTCGCGCCGTCAATGGGCCAGGTCCCTCAGGTCACTCTGGATGAGCCCTCAGGATGTTACGACTCTTCAGAAAGAGCCTCGGGAGCTTCGGCGGAGTCCGGGAAGGGTTTGCGTGCCTGACCGACCCGGTGATAGGGGACAGTTCGGCTGCTCGGTATCCTTGCCGTGTGGTCAATACCTGGGAGGAGTTCGACAACCAGGAGCCACCCGGCCCGAAGTGGAGCGCTCGCAAGGCCAGGCTGTTTGTGGCCTGGTTGGCGCTTCTCGTGATTGCCCTGCTCGTCATCGGGACAATCGTCTTCAACTCACTCTGGTTCGACCTAATCGTGGTGGTGATTGGCTTGACTCTCTGGTATCTCGGGGTCCGCTTCCGGCAGAAGCGAGTCGGCTGATAGGCGCCACATCCCGGCGAACTGGGGCAGCCTCACCCGTGATCATTGTTCCAATTGGTGACCGACAGTCGAGACGAACTGGAACCCATCACGAACTGATTGGCTTGCCAGGTGCTGGAAGTGGTCGAACATCGTCGACAACCATTCCGGCGGTTGGGCGACTTTTGTGCCGACCACTCCTACGTCGAACTCATTCGCCAATGTGAGATCGACGAAATCTCGAAGATCGGGTTTGGCGGGGAGGAACGTCCGACCGGAGAAACGATCCTTGAAGTCCATCCGAACATCGTCGCTGAGCCTTGGGTAGACGAAACCACGATCACAGGATGCGTAGAGGTACACCAGCGCTTCGACATCGACCCCCGCCACTTGAGTGAACACAGCACGATCTTCGAGTGCCACCAAGGCCATCGGAAACCCGTCGGTTCCGTACACGCATGGGAGAGACCGGCAATAGCAACAACCTCTGAGCACCCCCAGCGGCGCAGGAGTAGCTCTGTCCGTTCGAGGTGATCGAAGAGAGTGCCATTCAGATGATCGATCTGGTCGGCGCCCCGTTCGTGAAAAAACTGGACTACACGTTCCCTTCGACCGACATCGCCGTGACTCATGGTTCCTCGAGCGCTGTCCCGGGCACTACGACTCCAAGCGACATGTTCATATTAGCGAGCCACTCAAGTGCCGGTAGCCCGCCCGCACCCGATGGAGCGATGCTGAGATAATGGAACCGAAGGAGTTTCCATGTTGGACGACTCAAGCAACATGGCCGACCGGCATCGACACGTCTGCAAGACGTTCGGCGACGAGTCCGGGCGGTCAGTGATCACTGGCAGGCCTCTCACCATGCAGTGATTGGGATGCCCGGAACGTCTTGGAGCATGTCATTGGTTTCCACGACGTGCTCCTGCTCCGGCCGCTTGGGGCAAAGCCAAAACGCCCGCAGGATGATCCGGTGGGCTGCTGGACGGCCACGTTTGACGCACTCGACCAACTCCTCGACCGGCCAGGGCTCTTTGACGGCGTCATCGATGTTCCTGCGGTCGGGAACAATCCACTGACCCAGATTGACGCCGGTCGAATCACCCCGTCTCTGAGCCTCGATGTCCTCACCAACACCTGGGACCTGGGTAGGGCGGCAGGCCACAAAGTCATCCTCGATCGGGACCTCTGCCGCAGGTTTCTAGTCGGTTTGCCGACGGACAAGTCGATGCTCTAAGGAACGGGCTTGTACGCGGTTCTTCGGCCGGTATCTGATGGATCAGATGCACAAGCCAAGCTGCTCGCCCGACTGGGTCGTGACCCAAACTGGAGTCCGGCCCCATAGGTCAGAAGTGTGGCACCTTCCCGGCGAAGTGGGGCACCACCTCTTCCTGGCTCTGGGAGGAACTGACAAACTCCGGTCTGTGCCGTCGATCTCTGGGCGTATCGAGGTCGACCTGACCGTCCGTGATCCGACGATGCAGCGCAGCGTGGTATTCAGAGACTTTGGGCCTCGAAGTGTTGTATGACTGCATAAGGTGAAGACGGTCGGATGCATTACATCGCTCTGGTGGAGCCGAGAAGCCAGCTCGTCCTGTGCTCTGGTCGGTCACCATGAGCACTCCGGAGAAGCATTTCAGCGAATTCCGTAGGGGTCTCGACCACCTGGAGTTCTTGGTGGATCGCCGAGAAGATCTCACGAATGGGCGAAGAGGTTGAACGGGCTCGGGATCTCGCATTCAGGAGTGAAGGAGACCGAGTACACCAAGAACGCCATGCTCACCTTTCGTGACCCAGACAACATCCAGCTCGAGTTCTTCTGGAGGGCACAACAGATAGGTGTCCCACGGAGCCGGCGAACTCGGACAAGTTGGGCGTCCTCAAAACCTAGGATGAAGTCCATTATCCAATCCGAGGGCTTTCATCCGCCGTGGGCAAACTCATCTACTCAGCGATCACATCCTTAGATGGCTACATAGAGGACGAGGCGGGCGAATTTGATTGGGCGGCACCAGACGAAGAGGTGTTCGCCTTCGTCAACGATCTCGAGCGGCCAATTGGTACCTATCTTTACGGCCGCCGCATGTACGAAACGATGGCCGGATGGGAGACCGATGAGTTCATCGGGGAGAGACAGCCTGTCATGGTGGACTTCGCCGAGATTTGGCGTGCAGCGGACAAGGTCGTGTTCTCCAGAACCTTGGTGACGGTATCGACCGCAAGAACCAGGATCGAGGCGACGTTCGACCCCGAGATGATCGAGAAGATGAAGCCTCAGCGAAATGTGACCTGACCGTTGCTGGTGCCGAGCTGGCAGCGCTTGCGTTTCGGGCCGGGTTGGTCGACGAGTGTCATCTTCTTCTCAATCCGATATGTGGTGGGAGGCGGGAAGCAGGCTCTGCCGAGCGAGGTCCGTACACGGCTTGAGCTGCTCGACGAGGGACGATTTGCCAACGGCGTTGTCCACCTCCACTACCGCGTGACCAGTTGAAACCGCCCATGTCCCGGCGAATGGGGACATGCCGACGACAGACGGCGGTGGGTTGGGGTCAGCAGTAGCCTGGGATCGTGCCGAGCAACTCGGTGACGAAAGTTGGCGGGCTGGACGATGCCGCATGGAAACAGACGCCCGAGACGGTGACTCGGCCACCTGGGCGGAAGGCATGGCGCCGAGGGACCTCGTGGCTGTTGCTGGTTGGAGTGCTGGTACTCTCATCGGTAGTCGCCCTGGCGTGGTGGTCAGTAGGACCAACAAACCACCCAGGCGGTGATCCCAGCGGTCGCATTCTGCGGGAACTCGAACCAGGTCTGGCCGCCGTCCCCCCTGGATCTACCGACGTCGTCACGCATCAACTCGATGCGACCTGGTCAGGGAAATGCCCGGACAACCCATCAGGCAAGGCCGGGTGGAGCGAAGTCATGGCCGATGCGAGCTTCACGACTGCACTGTCGAAAGAGCACGTCATCGCTTCTGTGAACGCTGTATTGACCAACACCGGCTGGACTCGTCACGACACGTCGTTCGGTCCCGGCCAAGGACCTGTCGCGCAATGGACAAGGCGACTTGTCGCCGGCCCTGTTGCGCGGGCAGCGGTTTACCCCGTGCCAGCGGGTCGGGACACTGGTTCCTCACGGCGACTGCGCAGCCGCCGGGATTCGCCCTTCCAGGCTGTTAGCTCGTAGGAGGACTGTCGCACCGACCCGCCGTTCAGGGACGCTTCAGCCCGCCGGATGCTGTTCGCCGTATCCCTCTCTGATGATCGTCTGAAGCTCTCGCTCCATCTCTTCCTTGGCGAAGTGGATTGACCGCTGGGATCGGCGGCATGTCTCCTCGAACCACCCTTGGTTCGACTCGTCGCTCTTTGTCAGGTTGGCTTGTTCAAGCCACGCTTTGAGGTTGGAGTGGATGCTCACCGACACTTCTCTTTCGGCCAGTCAGGCGATGTCGACGAGCTCGGTGCCCGTGGTTCGGGCGATCCTCCTTCGTCCACCATGCACATGGCTTTCTCAAGGACAGCCTGCCTCAATTTCGGATCGTCGTCACGGCGGCCCTAAAGTTCCAGCTCTCCGGACTGGCCTCACGTCCGTCGGCGTCAATGGCGGTGCGCTTCGAGAGACAACCTTCACGGACCCTGGCACCTGCGGACAGCCGGGGTTGGGTGCCATTCTTGTTTCGTGGACTTCTCTGCGGGGGCCAAGCGTTGGCGAGAGGACGGATATGTCCTGTACGAGAACCTGGTGCCACCAGACGTCCTCGATGCCGCCTGTGGCGACTTGCGGCAGGTCTTTCCGTCCGCCGGGGAGTACCACTCCGACCCGTTGAGCGAGTCGAACCGTGGGTTCACGGGCGACGAATTCGGCGGGGTCGTCGCCTTTCCGTTCCCCTCGGTCACACTGTGCAACCTTGTCGTATGCGATCCCCTCGTCCAACTGGCCGAGGCCTGCCTGGGAACCGACGACATCCGTGTGTACGCCTCCGAACTCTGGGCGAAGTACACCGGCGCAGCGACCTATGAGCAGGAGCATCACCGGGACTTCCTCAACCACACACCATTGGTTCCCTCGAGCGACATCAGGTGGCGAGGGGTTGAGATGTTCATCTGGCTCTGCGACGTGCCTCAGGCGCTCGGTCCCACGAGGATCGTGCCCCTGTCGGTCTCGGGCGAGGTGCCGCCCATTCCGCACACTTACTCTCGATCGGAGCGGCCGCACTTCTATGAGTCGGAGGTGTCGAGCGCCGGTGGCGTCGGAACGGTGTTGGCGTATTCCACCGAGACCTTCCATCGTGGGACCGAGCTCACGCAGCCGAACTCCGCCCGGTTCAGTGCGCATGTGAGCTATCGGCGGGCGGATGCGCCATGGCTGGATCGCCACGCCTGGGGCGATCGCTCTTTCATGCCCGAATGGGCGCCGTTCGTTGAACAGGCGTCGCCACGCCAGCTTCTTCTTTTCGGATTCCCAGCGCCCGGCCACCCCTACTGGACCCAAGAGACCGTCAACGGAATGAAGGTGCGCTACCCGGGACTCGATCTGAGCAGCTGGTCGAACGCCAGGCCTTGTTGAGAACAGGCCAGGTTGTTCAATGGGTGGTCTGGTGCGTGATGCGGCTCAGGATTCGTGCCAGTGCTTCGGGCCTACTGTTCTGAGGGCAATGCCCGGTCTGCAGTTCCACCGGGGGCCGCCCGAGACGAGTGGTCGCTGCTGGACGCGCCCACGCCTGATTGATGATCCTGTCTTTTGTCCCCAGAACATAGGTCGACGGTACTTCGGGCCACGCCTCCAGCGGTGTGATCTCGTCGTACGCCGGCTGTGGCATCCAGAGTCGGACTGTCGTAAGTGCCCAGTCCAACGTGGCGCCGTCGCAGTCGTTGAACATGAACGTCCTGGCAGCCTCTTCACTGTCGGGAGCCCCTGGGTAGGCAATCCAATCCTCATGGAGCAGGCCGTCGCCGAAGATCTGGTCGGTCGCCGATCTGCCAATGTCGGGAAGGCCCGCGCAAACGAACACCAGGTGATCTATCGGTCTGAACATCGACACCACGGGAATGATCAGGCCGGTACACGAAGTGCCGACCAGGATGACTCGTTCAACGTTCCCCAAGACCTCTGCAATATGGGAAGAACATTCCAGCGCGTTTGCGTCGTCGAAGTCCCGTGGGTCCAAGTCGACGAGCACAGTTCGTACATCTGCGTCGGCGAGATACCGGCGAACCCGATCCCAGCTACTGGGACCCTGGGTACAACCGTGCACGAACGCCACTGTTGGCGGAATGCTCGCCATCGGACGAGGTTATCGAGCGACGAAAACCTGCTGGCTGTTCAGGCCAGGGCGACGTAGTCGAGATTGACCCCGCCCTGGTCGGACGATTCGACGCTGCACACCACGAGGTTGGTTCCTGCCGCCATGGGCAGCGTGACCGGCACCGTCTCCCACGAGGTCCAGGCGGACGCGCTCGGCACACTGAGGGTCGTCGTGCCGTGCACGTGTCCCGTCTCGGGGTCGAGCGCGCGCAGGGTCAGCGAGGAGGATGTTGCCGGTGGCATTGGCCGCGTGGAAGTCGAGACGCCGGTTTCCTGCTTTCGGGACCGACGATGGCCAGCGCGACGCTGCTCCCCTCCCCCTCGATGTCGGTGACGTAGCCGATCCCCTCGTGGCCGCCGAAGGTGTTCTCGAAGCGGGCCGATCCCGCCCAGGCGCCGACCTCGGCCTGGAAGTGGGCAGGACCTTGGGGCACGACCGACAGAATGACCGAAGCGTGCGGAGCCAGATCGGTCTGATAGCTGGTCATGGAACCCAGGTCCTGGTGGGCCCAGAGGTCGCGGACCGCAGCCGGACCGGTGAAACCGAGGACAGCGGCGAAGTCGATCGACTTGGTGGCACTGTCGCGCCGTCCGACCGGTTGAAGAGGGCGACCGCCCAGCGAACCGTCCGGGAGCTGGCCGACCCAGCGCTCGGGATCGCGGCTTGTGAGGTCGTAGTCGAGCGCGTGGCTGTTGTTGAAGACGGGCTTGCCGACCAGGCCGGCGTTGTGCAGCGCCAGGACCTCGCGGTTCTGGAATATGTAGGCGTTGTCGGCGATGGTGTCGACCTGGTCGGTGATGGCGATCGGCGGCACCGGCCATGATGAAGAGATTGACGGTGCTCTCGCGCTCTTCGTCGCGGGTGAACGTCCGCATGATCAACGGGTCGCCGTCGAGGATGACCTGACCCCGGCCGGAGATGTCGGCGAACCCGGTGAATCCCAGGAAGGGGTTGTTCCACTGGGACCACTCGGGCTGCCAGGTCTCACGGCCCTCGCTGAAGGAGAACCAGGTGCCGAAACCGGCGTCGTTGTCGATCCGGATCAGGTCGCCGTACTTGCGTTCCGCCGACCCGTGGTCGAACAGATTGGGCAGGACGAGGCTCAGCTGCATGTCGCCCGACGCCTCGCGCATCCACTGCAAGCGCCCGCACGTAGGAGTCGCGCCCGTGATTGACCCACACGGTGCCGTTGTTCTGATCGAATCCGATCTCGTAGTAGGCGAGGAAGTCGATGCGGAGGAACACCGCCCCGAGGTCACGGAAGTACGACACATAGCCCTTGACGTACTCCTCGGCCCCGTCGCGAGTGGTGTCCACCCACTGCAGACTGCCCACCACCGTCGAAGTAGTCGTTGGAGTTGACGATATCGGCCACCTTGACGTCGGGCCGCCCCACGACGGTGACCGAGGGATCGGAAACGGCCGACTTCGTGGCCCACAGGGGGTTGTAGTAGACGCCGAGCTGCAGTCCCTTTGGAATGCAGGTAGTTGGCCCACCAGGCCCAATCGTGCTCCCAGTCGTCGGCCTGGCTGACGATGTAGCCGTTCTTCGTGACCTTCTGGGTGTAGTCGATCCACCCGTCGGTGCAGGCCATCGTGTAGCCGTAGTCACGGAAGGTCGTCGGCCACCCAGTCGATGTTCGCCTTCCATACGGCCTCGGGGATGATGGCGTTGGTGACGTTCTCGTAGTCGTAGGTACTCCAGTACAGGGGTCCCGGCCCGCCCCGTCGGAATCCGGGTGCGGGCGGCAAGGCCGGTCCGGGGGCGGAAACGGAGGATTCGCTGGCACCGGCAGAAGTGGCCGCTCCGAGTGTCTCGACCCCGACGGTGGACCCGGCCAGACCGACCAGGACCGCGCCACTCCCACCCTTGAGCACCTCGCGTTCGCGTCGGCACCAGATGACATCCCCCGTCTCGAGCCTCTCGGGCCGCCACCGTAGTCAACGAGGCGATCCGTCGGACTTCCGATCCGCCGGATCGCCACCGGACGACCATGATCCGGATGTGAGACAGTCTCTTGGCATGAAGGCGTGGCGCGTGCACGAATTCGGCGAACCGCGGGACGCCCTGCAGCTCGATGAAGTTCCCGAACCGACTCCGGGACCGGGTGAGGTGCTCGTGCGGGTCGCGGCGACCACCCTCAACTTCAACGATGTCGACGGCGTGCGCGGTCGCTACCGCACGGTGCGCCCACCGCTCCCCTACACCCCGGGCATGGAGGTGCTGGGCCGCGTCGAGGGGGCAGGTTCCGGGGCCGAGGACTGGGTCGGCAAGCGTGTGGTCGCCATCCCGGGCGGTGCGTTCGGGGGCTATGCGGAGCTGGCCGTCGGCCCGAGCGCCATGGCCTTCGAGATGCCACCGGAGTCAGACCTGGCCGACGCCCGGGCGGCTGCGGTCTACTTCCCGTTCCATCTGTCGTGGCTCGCCCTGCACGAACGGGCGAGGATCCAAGAAGGCGAGACGGTTCTCGTTCACGCCGCCGCGGGCGGGGTGGGCTCGGCGGCCGTCCAACTGGCCAGCCCTGGCCGGCGCCCGGGTGATCGCGACGGCCGGCTCTGCCGCCAAGCTCGAGCTCTGCCGGTCGCTGGGCGCCGAGGTTGCGATCGACTACACGGGAGTGCGACTTCATCGAGGCGGTGCTCGAGGCGACGGATGGAGGTGGCGTCGATGTGGCGTTCGACTCGGTCGGCGGCGAGGTGACGACCAAGACGTTCCGGTGCATGGCGTTCAACGGCCGCCACCTCCTGGTCGGATTCGCGTCCGGGATCGAGGCCGAGGACGAGGGGGTCGTGCTGCGGCCAGTCCTGTTCGGGAACTTCTCCCTCTTCGGGGTGTGCCACGCCTATGTCGACGATCCGAGGGCCCTCAAAGCAATGACCGGCTACAACTTCCCCTCGCACGCCGACGGGGAACGCGTGCACGCCCGCATCCTCGAACTCATCTCGAGTGGCGGCCTGCAACCGGTCGTCGGAAGCGAGTTCGCCTTCGAGGACCTGCCCCGGGCCCTCCAATCCATGGCGGACCGCCAGACCGTCGGGCGCAACGTCGCCTTGGTCGCGTCGTCTCCCCGGGGCCGCTCCTAGCGCGGGCGGCGGCGCAGCGACGGCGTCGGCGATAGCGGCGGGGACCCAGCCGACGTCGGTGTCGTTGAGGTCCGTGCCCGGCGCCACGATCTCGTCGATGCGGTCGAGCACGTCCGGGCTCAGCCGCAGCTCGAGGGCCGGCAGCTGTGACTGCAGGTGCTCCATCGTGCGCGGCCCGATGATGGGCGACGTCACGCCCGGGTGCTCCAGCACGAAGCCGAGGGCGAGCTCGATGAGTGAGAGCCCGGCGTTGTCGGCCAGTTCGATCAGCTTCGTCAGCGCCTCGAGCTTGGCCCGGTTCCCCGGCACCTCGAGGTCGTAGTGGTGCGGCAGGAAGGACGCCCGACGGCTCGTGTTCTCCTTGCCCGGCCCGAACGCCCCCGAGAGCCAGCCCCCGGCCAGCGGGCTCCACGACAGCACGCCCATGCCGTACTTCTGGCACATGGGCAGCACGTCCTTCTCAATGCTGCGCACGAGGATGGAGTACGGAGGTTGCTCGGTGACGAAGCGCTCGCGGGCCCGGCGCTCGGCGACCCACTGCGCCTCGACGATCTCGTGCGCCGGGAAGGTGGAACTGCCGAAGTAGCGGATCTTGCCGGCGCGCACCAGGTCGGTCAGCGCGCCCAGCGTCTCGTCGATGTCGGTCTCGGGTGAGGGCCGGTGGATCTGGTAGATGTCGATGTAGTCGACACCGAGACGGCGCAGGCTGTTGTCGCACGCGGCCATGATCCAGCGGCGCGAGTTCCCCTGTGCGTTGGGGTCCTGGCCCATCTGGCCGTGCACCTTCGTGGCCAGCACCACCCTGTGCCGCTTGGTCTGCGCCAGCGCCTTGCCGACGATCTCCTCGGACTCGCCGAAGGAGTAGACGTCGGCGGTGTCGACGAAGTTGATGCCGGCGTCCAGCGCGGCGTGGATGATGCGGATGGAGTCGTCGTGGTCGGTGTTGCCGAACGACCCGAACATCATCGCCCCGAGGCAGAGGGGGCTGACCTTGAGACCGGTTCTTCCAAGCGTGCGGTATTCCATTGGGCCGAACCTACCAACGACCCCGGCGATGTGCGCCGCGGGCCGTTGGTTTCAAAGGCGGAGGCAGGCGTCGGCCGCGGCCAGCAGGAGCACCGCATCACCGCAGCGGCCGAAGCTGCGCAGCGCGGCCTCGGTCAGCTTGATGGCGTGCTCGTCACCCGAAGCCAGAGCCGCCTCCACCAGGGCATCGGCGGACGGCGGCGCATCCGTGCGGACGGGAGCGACCCGGTCGATGTCGTAGGCGACGTGCAACGCCGCCGCGGCCTGCCAGACGTAGCCCAGGGCGGCGTCCCGATCCTCCTCGGCCAGCCAGGGCAGCACCAACTCGCAGGACAGTGGCGACGTCACCGCGTGCAGGAGGCCGATCGCTCCGCCGGCGTCGGCGTTGCGCAGGTAGGCCGCCGACCCGCCCGTGGCCAGCTGATCGAGCAGGCCCACCGTGCCGCCCGTCCAGCCGAGGGAGGCCACCCCCTGCTCGAACTCGTCGGCGATGTCGGCCACGGCCGCCACCCGATCACTGATCAACATGGGGCGCGGCGCGTCCTCGGGGAGATACGGCAGATCGGCCAAGGCCTGGGCCACATCTTCGTTCCCGATGAGCAGCGGCGGTCCCGGCAACTCCCGGTAGCTCGCGGCCCAGAAAGCCAGGGCGTGCGCCACCTCGAGGCGCCGCGGCGGGGTGTCGGCGTCGCCCAGCCCGCGCAACGCGTGACCGGTGCGGATCAACCCGTGCGTCGCCGCACCGACGGCACCCGGGAGCAACCGCGGTACCCACTCTCCGACCACCGCCGCCACGGGACGGTCGGCGATCTCCCGCTCGAAGAGCGCGAGCCACTCGGGGTAACGGTCCGCCTGCCCGAGCGCGGCCGGCCACTCGGCCTCGGTCAGTGGCCGCGCCGGCGACGGCGCATCGTCGAGGCGGCGGCGGTACTGCGCCACCCAGTCGGGGATCGCATCGGACCGGCCCAGGTGCGCCAGTGCCTCTGCCGCCATCGGCCCGTGGTTGGCCAGGCCGGCGGACCCGTAGAGGGGAGCCGTGCCGGCGAATACCGTCAGGGCTTCGTCGAGGGGCTCCGTTTCCACGACCCCAGTATGGCGAGCATCCGGTCCGGGTGCCCGGGGCGGCGGCCACTACGATCCGCCCTTTGACGACGGGAGGTCAGATGGCGACGACGCCGCCACTGCACGGTTTGAGGATCATCGAGTGCTCGGCCCTGGGGCCGGCCGCCATCACGACCGCGCTGGTGGATCTGGGTGCGGACGTGATCAAGGTGGAGCCGCCCGCCGGCGATTACATCCGCGAAATGACGTGGCCCATCGTGGAGGGCACCTCGCTGATGCACCTCCACCTCAACCGGGGCAAGCGCTCGCTCGTCCTCGACCTGCGCACCGACGCCGGTGTGCGCATCTTGAAGGAGCTGGCCACCGGCGCCGACGTCGTCATCGAGGCGATGCGCCCGGGCGCCCTGGCCCGTCGCGGCGTCGGCTACGACGACCTGCGGGTCCTCAACCCGAAGATCGTCTTCTGCACGATCTCGGGCTACGGCATGACCGGCCCCTATCGTGACTACCCCAGCCACGGCGTGGCCTACGACACCTGGGCCGGCATCGTCAACGTCGCCACCGACGACGAGGGTTTCACGTACATCCCCGAGCACGTCTCCATCGGCATCAATGCGGCGCCCCTCTTCGGCGGCCTGGGCATCCTGGCCGCGGTGATCCGGGCCCGCACGACCGGCGAGGGCTCGTACATCGACCTGGCCCAGTCCGACGCCGCCGCCGGCATGGATTGGTACCGCTCGGAGACCTGGCGGGCCTACGAGCGACCGGAGTCCGAGGTCACCGGGAACAAGGCCGACAACTACGAGCGCCGCGCCCCGGGCACCGCCGGCATGGTCGAGGGCGTGCGCTACCAGGTCTACGAGACCGCGGATGAGAGCCACGTCCTCTTCATGGCGTCCGAGCAGGCGTTCTGGAAGAACTTCTGCGAGGGGGTCGGCCGGGTCGACCTCTTCGAGCGCTGGCCCGGCTCCAAGTACGCCGACCACGCCCGGGGCAACCGCGAGCTCCGGCGCGAGCTGCGCGACATCTTCCGCACCAAGACGGCCCGGGAATGGCTGGAGTTCGGCGGCCGGGTCAACACCCCGATCGCGCCGGTGAACACGCCCAAGACGCTCCTCGACGACCCCCAGTTCGCCGACCGCTTCCCGCTCCTGCCCGCCTCGGAGATGGGAGCGGACCAGCTCTTCACGCCGCTGCACTTCGTGGGCGAGGAGCTGCCGCATCCGGCCAAGGCACCCACGGTCGGCGAGCACACCGAGGCGGTCTTGCGCTCCGTGCTGGGTTATGACGACAATCAGATCTCCGCCGCCCGGGACGGGGGCGCATTCGGGACCGGCGCGTAGGCGGCGTCGCCGGGCAAGGGAGGGTCTCATGGACAAGGTCCGGCTGGGCGTCTTGGGCGCCGGGAACATCGCGGTCATGAACGTGCGGGGGTATCTCGACGACCCGCGCTGCGACGTCGTCGCCGTGTGCGACACCGACGAGGAGATCGGCCGCCAGGCCGCCAAGGAGTGGGGCGCCGAGATGTTCTACGCCGACATGGCGGACATGCTGGCGGACGACTCCATCGACGCCGTGGAGGTCCTCACCCCGACCCACATGCACCACGACCACGTCATCGCCGCGCTCGAGGCCGGCAAGCACGTGTCGGTGCAGAAGCCGGTGGCCAACTCGGTGGAGGACGCGCTCGAAATGGGAGCGGTGGCCGACCGGGTGGGCCGCACGCTGCGCATCAGCGAGTGCTTCGTGCACTACCCGCCGCTCGAACTGGCCAAGCGCCTGGTGGCCGAGGGTGCCATCGGCACGCCGAGCTCGCTGCGCATCCGGACCCTGGTCGGGCAGACCACCTCACCGTTCCAGGCGGCGCTGCGCCCGGAGGGCTACGGCTGGCGCCTCGACAAGCGGAGCGCGGGCGGGCACCTCTTCGACGACATGGTGCACAAGTACGCCATGGCGCTGTGGCTGCTCGACATGGACATCACCTCGGTGCAGGCCGTGGTGCGCCGCCGCGACCTGTTCTTCGAGCCCTGCGCCGTCATCTTCGAATACGAGGACCCCGGCGTGCTCGGCACGATGGAAGTGCAGTACGCGCCGAACTTCTACATGCGCTCCAAGTACTACGGCGCCGACGAGTTCTTCGAGATCACCGGGGACGAGGGACAGCTCTGGGTGACCCGGGCCACGGGCGAGATGCTCGACCTCGCTCCCGTCATGTTGTTCACGGGGACGGCGAGCGACATCAAGACGACGGAGTTCACCGACATCGACGCCGACTGGGGCGCCGGGTTCGTCCGCTCGTCCACACACTTCATCGACTCGCTCCTGCACGGGACGGCGGCCGCCATGACGCCGGCCGAGGCCACCGCCGTCCTGCGGCTGTGCTTCGCCGTCTACGAGGCGGGGGCGACCCGCCAGCCCGTCGATCCCCGCGGCGTCACCGGGACCTTCAGCCCTCCGGGCTGGGGTGACTGGTAGTCAGCCGGTCACTCCCAGGGCGGCCGCCCCACCTCGATCCGCTCCAGCGAGGACCGGACGTGCCCGAAGCGGCCGTCGTTCGCCGTCCACTGCTGCCGCGCCTCGGACATCTCCTCGCGGCGGCGCCCCACGAAGTTCCACCACATCAGGATCGGCTCGGGGAAGGGCACACCGCCGAGCAGTAGGGCACGCGCCGGCGTGTTCACGCCGAGACCGCACTGGTCGCGGCCCGATCCGAGGTAGGCCAGCACGCCGGGCTCCACCGTGACGCCGTCCACTACCACGCTTCCTTCCAGGACCACCAGGGCGTGCTCGTAATCGGGGCGCAGCGGCACCGTCGTGCCCGGGTTCCGCAGGGTCAGCTCCACCCCCATGTGCTCCGTGTCGCGGCGCGCCGGCGAGACCACCCCGCCGAAGGCGCCCACCAACACCGCTGCCTCGGCGTGATCGAGCTCGACACCGGGCAGCTCGGCGTGATGCTCGAACGCCGCGGGACCGTCCCGGGTTGCGGCGGGCTGCGCCACCCAGAGCTGCACCGCGTGCACTTCCTCTGCCCGAGCCGGATCCTCCTCGGCGTGCGACACCCCGTGACCCGCAGTCATGAGGTTCAGCTGGCCCGGCCGGATCAGCTGCTCGGAGCCCAGGCTGTCGACGTGCAGCAACTCGCCGGCCAGGAGCCAGGTCACGGTTTGCAGGCCCATGTGGGGATGGGGCCCGATGCCGAAGGACACTCCCGGCTCGACGCCGACGGGGCCAACGTGGTCGACGAAGCACCACGAGCCCACCGTGCGGCGCGGCCGTTGGGGCAGGACCCGGCGCACGGGCAAGCTGCCGACCTGGGTCAGGCGCCCCGGGGCGATCTCGACCACCGGGCCCTCGGCCCGCGCCGGCGCCGCGGGCACCGGCGCCGCGTCGTCGGTGGCGACCGGTCCGCTCATGGTTGTTTTCTTACACCCGTAGGGTGGCGGGCACACCAGCCACACCGACCGGGAGGCAGCGCTCATGACGATCCCCGCCGACGACGCACCGGTGGTCGACGACACCGCCCGCAGCCGGTATGTCATCAGGGAGGGCGGTGCCGAGGCGGAACTGATCTACGCGCTGCAGGGCGACCGGCTCATTTTGGTCCACACCGAGGTCCCCGATGAGTGGAGCGGGCACGGCATCGGCGGCCGGCTGGTGCGCGCCGCCCTGGCCCGGGCGCAGGCCAACGACCTGACCGTGGTCCCGTGGTGCCCCTTCGCCCGGCGCTGGCTGCCCGACCACCCCGACGAGGCGGCGGCGGTCACGATCGACTGGGAGACACCGCGTCCCCCGGCTTGAGGCTTCCCCGGCTCCGCGGGGTTGCGACCCGAGGGGAGTCACCCATTGCAGCCGGATCTTTGGGGAGACGGAGGTGATGCTTGCTGAATCAGCCGCACGCCACGTCTACAACGTGGAACACGCGTGGACTTTACGCCACTGTTGAATATTCCGGCACGGGTCAGATCAAAGATCCGCTACATGTGTTGGCGTAGCGACGAGCTGACGCTTACCATCCGCCCGCCGGGACGGACCAGGCAGGTGAGACGACTGGGCGGGATCTGATGACCCAGTGGCAAGAATGCTCGTCGTTCTGTGCCATTCCATCATCTGACCCGGTGGCGAAATGACCGGCGTATCGATCGACACGGCCGATGACGAGCTGCCCGTCCGCGGTGATGAACCAGGCACAGCCCCCGGTGACCGCCGCTTTCGCCCCGATGTCGAGGGACTTCGGGCAGTCGCCATCGTGCTGGTGGTTCTCTACCACGGTGGGCTGAATGCGCTGAGCGGCGGTTACGTCGGAGTCGATGTGTTTTTCGTGATCTCGGGATTCGTCATCACCGGACTCCTGCTTCGAGAACGCGCCGGCAGCGGTCGGACCTCGTTCCTCAGCTTCTACGGGCGCCGCACCCGCCGCATCATCCCCGCCGCGACGCTCGTGATCGTGGGGACCGTCATGGCCACCTACTGGGTCTTGGGGGCCATCTACGGGAACCCGACGGCGGTCGACGGCCGCTGGACGGCGGTGTTCCTGGCCAACTTCCACTTCGCCTCGGTCGGGACGAACTACCTCGACCAGACAACAACCGCCCTCGCCCCTGCTCAACTTCTGGTCGCTCGCCGTCGAAGAGCAGTTCTATTTGGTCTACCCGGCTCTCTTCGTGGCCCTGGCGGTCCTCGGGCGCAAGGCCTCGTTTCGGGTACGGCTCGGTATCGGACTGGTCGTAGTCATCGCCGCATCGTTCACCCTCTCGGTCCTCCAGACCAGCTCGGACCCCACCGTGGCCTACTTCTCGCCGTTCACCCGAGCCTGGGAGCTGGCCCTCGGGGCTCTGGTGGCCGTGGCGACGCCGTGGCTCCTGCGCGCCCCGAGAGTGCTGAGCGGGGCGGCGACGTGGTTCGGTTTGGGGGCGATCGCCTTCTCGGCGGTCGCCTTCGGCGCCGACACCGTCTACCCCGGCTCCCTCGTGGCCATTCCGGTCCTCGGGGCCGGGCTGGTCATCGCCGGGGGGATGGCCGCCCCGACGTGGGCGGCCGAGTCGGTCCTCGGGCTCCGACCGTTCCGCTGGATGGGGAGGATCTCCTATGCGCTCTACCTGTGGCACTGGCCGATCCTGATCATCGCCGCCGACCAGGCCGGAAAGACGAGCCTTCCGTTCCGCCAAAACGTGGTCTGGCTCTTGCTCGCTTTGGCGCTCTCGGTGGTCACCTACACGTTGGTCGAGAACCCCATTCGGCATGCTCGGGTCTTGTCTCGTGGACTCGCACCGATCGCCTTGGGTGCAGTACTGGTTGCCGCCACCTTGGCCGTTTCCACCGTCGCACTCACCTCAGAAGCTCGTAACGTCTCGGGACGTGTACCGCCAGTTTCCGCTTCCGAACTAGCGATCTTGCTTCGACGTGCCCCAGAGGTACGCGCTCTTCCTGCCGATCTGACGCCCTCGCTGGCCCAGGCTCATCAAGACTGGGGAGGCCCGCCGTCCGCCTGCTCACCTGGAAATGATCAAACTTCGATTCCCGACAGTTGCATATTTGGCGATACCTCCGGACGCCACACGATGGTGATTTATGGAGACTCTCATGCCGGAATGTGGTTCGATGCTCTGAACGACATAGCGAAAGACGCGCAGTGGAGACTGGTGGATCTATGGAAGGGAAGCTGCCCAGTGGATTCCCTGCCGTACAAGGTCCCCCCGGGGTGGGGCAAGCCGGGTACTCCTTGGCTTGCGTGCGAGCAATGGCAACAGTGGGCTCTCAGTAGAATCAACACTCTCAAGCCCAATCTCCTCATTCTCACCCAGGAGGGCCGTCTCAACCAAGTCTCAAAGCCGTTCACCTTTCAACAGTGGGAACAAGGGTTGGCCACGACGTTTCATCGGATTCACATACCGAAAAGCAGGGTGGTCGTGCTTGGCAACATCCCGTTCCTCCCAGACAGTCCTCCTGAATGTCTCGCCCGGCACAGTTCAAATATCCAAGCGTGCTCTGGCCCGTTGGACACGTACCTCACCGGATACAACCAAGTCGAGGAGCAAGAAGCGCATTCCGTGGGCGCTCGTTACATCAACGTAGTGCCGTGGTTTTGCTCCACCGTCTGCACCGGAGTCGTTGGACATTACGAGGTCTATTTTGATGAAGCTCACGTCGGAGCCACGTACACCTACGTTCTTGAGGACGTGCTCAAGAACGCGCTGCGAATCTGACCGCTGCCTCTTCTCCGACCTGACCTCGTCAACCCGGTTCGGTGAACCTAGAGCGGGAACTCCCTAACCCCCGCCCCTACTTCCTTCCCTGTTGACGTCCGTCGTGGTTTCGAGGATCTGAGCCAACGGTTGGAGGCGGTGGCGGTGGCCCTGCCGCCGTCGCTCGACCTGGGAAGACTCCGGGACGCCGCCGAGGAGTCTGAGCGCGGGTTCCTCGTGAACGAGTTGCTTGAATCGATGACCGTCTGCCCAGATCATCTGGAGGTAGTCGTCTCCGGCTCCCGCTGAGGGTGATCCTCGAAGGCGTCGGCCTCAAGTCGCAGAATTTGGGTGTCGGAGGTCCGACGCGTGGGCCTTGCGCGGGCAATTTCCAAGGTGTAGTCCTAGGGCGTGGACCTGGGACTTTCGACGGAGAGGGCGCAACGCAGTGAGTGGGACACCGCAACCCAGGACGAGCCGGACGGGGTCGAGCCGGACCGCGAGGAGTACCTCGACGGCCAGGAAAAGGACTCGTTCCCGGCCTCCGATCCCCACTCCGACTGGTCCGGTCCCCCGCCCGAACGCGACTGACGCACCCGCCGCGTAGCCGGTTTCGCTCCCTCCGCTTTAATTGCTCGCTGTTCGCACAGCGCCGCACTCGCCCCAACCCCACGAGGAGGCCCGACCATGGCCGATGACGCAGTCGCCTTTCCGACCCTGACCGACGCCGACATGGCGGTCATGGACAAGTTGGGCACGCGGCGGCCGATGGCCGTGGGCGAGTACCTCTATAGAGAGGGTGACCCGACCTACGACTTCATGGTCGTGGTGTCCGGTGCGGTCGACATGGTCGTCTCCGATGGGGACGGAGAGCAGCTCGTCGCCCACCACGGGGCCGGCCGCTTCCTTGGCGAGCTCAACATGCTCACCGGCATGCGCGTCTTCGTGTCGGCCCGGGTGGCGGAGTCGGGCGAGGTGATCGTGATCCCGCGGGAGCGGCTGCGCCGCCTCATCGCCACCGATCCGGGGCTCGGCGACACCGTCCTGGCCGCCTTCATCGCCCGGCGCTCGGTCCTCATGGCCGGCGCGTCGTACACCACCCGGCTCATCGGCTCGCGCTACTGCCCCCTATGCCTGCAGGTACGCGAGTTCCTGTCCCGCTCCCGGATCCCCTACGAGTGGCTGGATCCCGACAGCGACCCCGCGGTGGAGGCCCTGCTGGAGCAGTTCGGCGTCGACCCCGACGAGCTGCCGGTCGTCATCACCTCGGGCACCGTCCTGCGCCGGCCCAGCCCAGGCGAACTGGCCGAGTACCTCGGCCTCACGCTCGAGAGCCTGCCCGGACGCTGCTTCGACCTGGTCGTCGTCGGCGGCGGGCCCGCCGGGCTGGCCGCCGCCGTCTACGGCGCCACGGAGGGTCTCAACACATTGGGAGTCGAGAAGTTCGGCGTCGGCGGCCAGGCGGGGTCGAGCTCGCGCATTGAGAACTACCTCGGGTTCCCGATGGGGATCTCGGGTGGCGATCTGACATCGCGCGCCGTCGTCCAGGCCGAGAAGTTCGGGGCCCACCTCACGGCGCCCTGCGAGGCGGTGTCGCTGCGCGAGGAGGCGGGCCACCTGATCATCGGGCTCTCCGACGGCTCGGACGTCGCGGCACGCGCAGTCATCGTGGCCAGCGGCGCGCGCTACCGGCGCCTTCCCGTCGACCGGCTCGAGCAGTTCGAGGGCAACGGCGTGTACTACGCGGCGACCGAAATGGAGCGGCGCCAGTGCGCCGCCTCACCCACTGTGGTCGTCGGTGGTGGGAACTCGGCCGGGCAGGCGGCCATGTTCCTCTCCGATTCCGGCCCGGTGACCGTCGTCATCCGCGGCGACGACCTCGGCAAGAGCATGTCCCGCTATCTGACTGATCGCATTGATGCCCACCCCGGCATCACCGTGCGGACGGAGACGCAGATCACCGGGCTGGTCGGGGATCCCGACCTGCAGGCGGTCCGGATGAAGGGCGCCGACGGGGAGACGGAGGTCCCCTCCGCGGGGCTCTTCTCGTTCATCGGGGCCGAGCCCTCCTCGGACTGGATCTCCGGCTGTGCCGCGTTCGACGAGCGCGGCTTCGTCCTGACCGACCGCGCCCTCGGTCCCGACCACCTCGACGAGCGCTGGGCCTCCCTCGGCCGGCTGCCGCTGCCGTACGAGACGAGCCATCCCGGCCTGTTCGCCGTCGGCGACGTGCGGGCGGGCTCCACCAAGCGGGTGGCGACCGCCGTGGGCGAGGGGTCGGCCTGTGTCGAGCGCGGTGCACCAGTACCTGAGCTTCTCCGATTGAAACCGGCGCGCCCCCTGGTGGCGCGCCACGGCTCATGTAAGGGCCTCAGGTGCCGGCGAAGAACTCAATCAGGGAGGCGGCGACCGCGTCAGCGTGCGTGAGGATGCCGAGGTGCCCCGATCCGGCCACCTCGCGGTACGCACAGCCGGGAATGGTCTCGGCCGCCAGGCGGGCATAGCGCGGTGGCGAGTCGACGTCGTGCTCGAAGGCCAGGACGAGGCAGGGAAGGCGCACCTCGGGCCACCGCGTCGTACGGGCCGGGTCGGTGGACCAGGCCAGGCAGGCCTCGTACTGCCCCAGGCGCCCGGGGTTGGGCCACACCTCCATGGAGCCCATCATGGAGAGCCAGGTGCTGACGACCTCGTTGTCCTGAATGTCGGCGATCGGCAGGTAGCGCAGGGTCTCGGTGGCGTAGAAGAGCGGCGGCAGGTCGTAGTCGAGGCGGGCCAGGTCGCGTTCGACCGTGGTGATGGCCAGCTCCCAGGCCGTCGGCGCGTTGGCACTGCCCATGAACGCGGCCGACCGGACGCGCTCGGGCTGATTCAGCACCAGCGTCTCGGCAATCCACCCGCCCATGGAGTGACCGGCGATGCGCACCGGGTCCGTCCACCCGAGGTGGTCGAGCAGCACCACGGCGTCGGCCGCCATGCCCTCCACGCTGTAGGGCGCGGGCGGCGAGGACGAGGGCGCGACCCCGCGGTTGTCGAACGTGGCGACCTGGTAGCCCGCAGCCACGAGGGCGGGCACCAGCCCGAGGTGCCAGGCCACGGCCGGCTGGCCGCAGCCCGCAATCAGGAGGAGCGGCTCTCCCTCGCCGGTGAGCTCGTAATTGAGGACGGCGCCATTGGCGCTGACCTCAGGAACGGAGCACCTCGGACAACAGGTTCGGCGCCACGTTGCGCCCGGTCAGCAGCACCACGGTCTCCTTCCCTTCGGGGTCGGGTGTCACGACCCCCGCCCGCAGCGCCGCCACGCCGACGGCGCCGGCGCCCTCCAGGACGAGACCCATCTTGGAGGCCGAGAAGGCCATGGCCGAGCGGATGTCGGCCTCGCTGACGGTCAGGACGTCGACGCCGTGCGTCAGCGCGACGCCCACCGTCACCGCACCCGGCTCGAGGTTGCCCGCCAGCCCGTCGGCCACGGTCGGCTCCACCTCGATGGGGACGATGGCTCCCGCCGCCAACGCCGTGCTCATGGACGGGGACGCCTCGGACTCGATCCCGACGACGCGCACGCCCGTCCCTTCGAGACCCAGGATCACGCCCGCCAGCAGCCCGCCGCCGCCGCACGGGACGACCACGGTCCCGAGGCCGGGCACCTGCCCGAGCAGCTCCCGCGCCACGGTGGCCTGACCGGCGATGACATCGGGATCGTTGTAGGGCGACACGTAGCGGCTGCCTTCCTGGGCGGCCAGCTCGATGGCGTACATCTCGGCCTCGCGGTAGCCCTCGCCGTGCAGCACGAGGCGCACATCGAACTGCTGCAGGGCCGACACCTTGGCCGCCGAGGCGCCGGTGGGCACCACGACGGTGACGACCGCGCCGAGCTTGGAGGCGGCGAAGGCCAGGCCGAGGCCGTGGTTGCCCGCCGACGAGGCCACGACGGCACGGCCAGGGTCCCGGTCCAGGGTGGCGGACACGGCGGCCAGCCCGCCACGCACCTTGAACGACCCGGTGGGCTGCAGCAGCTCGAGCTTGACCGACACGGAGGGGCCCAACTGAGGCGCGCCGACCAGCGGCGTCACGGCGAGGAAGTGCTCCACCACCTGCACCGCCGCCTCCCGGTGGGCCGGCCCGGGCAGCTCGACGTCGCGCACCGGTCCAGTCTGGCCGAGGCGGCGCCTGGCATGCTGAACGCCGTGCAGACCGGGACCCGGAAAATGGACGGTGCCACCGTGCAGGTCATGGCCGATGTCCCCTCCATGGCCCGCGCCGCGGCCGACGAGGCAAGGGCAGTGATGCAGGCCGCCGTGGACGCCCGGGGGACGGCCAACGTGATGTTCGCCACCGGCAACTCCCAGCTGGCCTTCGTGCAGGCTCTGGTGCAGGAAACCGCGGGGGTGCCCTGGGCCGACACCGTGGTCTTCCACATGGACGAGTACCTGGGGGTCGGACCGGACCATGCCGCGGGCTTCGGGCGCTGGATACGGGAGCGCATCGTGCAGCCGGCCCACCCCAAGACCGCCTATTACGTGGAGGGCCTGGGGGATGCCGAGGCCGAATGCCGCCGCTACGCCGGCCTCCTGCGGCAGCACCCGCTCGACCTGTGCTGCCTCGGGGTGGGCGAGAACGGGCACCTGGCCTTCAACGACCCGCCGGTGGCGGACTTTGCCGATCCGCTGGACGTCAAGGTGGTCGAGCTGGAGCCGGCCTGTCGCCAGCAGCAGGTCAACGAGGGCCACTTCCCGGGCCTCGACGACGTGCCGGCGCGCGCCATCACCGTGACCATCCCCGCCCTCTTGCGGGCCGGGCGCGTGCTCGCCGTCGTTCCCGAGGCGCGCAAGGCGGCCCCGGTCGCGGCGGCCCTGACCGGGCCGATCACTACCGCCTGCCCGGCATCGGCGCTGCGGACGATCTCCCACGTCACCGTCTATCTCGAGCCCGACTCCGCACGCCTGCTCCCCTCTTGATGGATCTCCTCCCTCGAGGGGTCCGGTCTCCGAGCCTTCGAGGCACCCGATGGCCGATGGCCGATGGCCGATGGCCGATGGCCGATGGCCCCGGAAAATGATGGAATGGGTCGTGGAGCAAGGAGCGGCGGGAGCCCGCTGTCACGCGGGCACGGTCGCCGCCGCGCCGTCGGGTGGCACCGCCGGCTTCGGCAGCTTCAGGCGTCCGCTCCCCCCGGCCCGGGCGGCGCAACCACATCGAACCCGGCGGGCAACGGCAGGGCAATGGCCGCTCCGTAGGTTGCGGGCAGGGAGATCGGGGGTGCCGGGCGCGGGCCCGGTGCACCGGAGGAGGGGCGCGTGACGATTGCTGTTGCGACGGGGGAACTGGGCCTGGCCCCCCGCGCGCCCGGACCGCGCCGCGGCAGTCGCTGGACCCTCAAGCGGATCCTGATCGCGGTCGGGTCCGCGCTCGCCGCACTGATCCTGGTGGCCGCGTCCTTTGTCGCCATCAGCCTCTACCGCATCGACCACGCCGTGCACCACGTCGGGGTGTCCGCCTCGCTCCTGGCCCGGGGCAAGAACGACCTGCTGGCCATCGTCAAGGGCCCCGACCACAGCGAACAGGTCTTCGTGTTCCACGACGCCGGCGCGCGCACCAACGTCCTGCAGATCCCCAAGGGCCTGGGGCTCCCGCTGGCCGACGGCAGCACCGTCCCGCTGGAGACGCTCAGCCTGCACGCGCCCACGGCCATCATCGCCGGGCTCGCCCGCCTCGGCATTCCCGTCAGCCACTACGTCGGCGTCGACCTCCACGCGGTGAACCCGAAGTCGGATCTCGCCAAGCTGGCGACCGGGGCGGTGCCCCTGGGTTCCATGATGTCGGACCCGACCGGCGCCAGCTCGCTGCTCCAGCAGGTCGCCTCGCACATTTGGCTGGGACCGGGCACCCCGGTCTCCGCCGTCCTCTCGCTCATGAACGTCCCGTCGGCCCATCCCGTGTCCGTCCCGACGGAGAGGACCGTGCACGGAACGGTCGTGCTGGCCGCGGCGTTCGCCAACGTGCTGCGCGCCTTCTTGTAGGTGGCGCCCCGCGCATGACGGGCGGGCGGAAGCGGGGCGGGACCCGCCGGCGGGGCTGGCGGCGGCGCGGCGATCACCACACGGGCGAGCAGTCCGTCCTGGCGTCCGAGCCCGCGGGACCGGGCGTGGCGGCCACGGGCGGGGCGGGCAGCGCCGAACCGGCCGGGCCCGACGCACAGGCCTCCCTCGACCAGGTGCTGCGCCGGGCCGCCGACGCGCGGCGGCCCGAGCCCGAGCCGCCCGACTGATCTCTTCCCGGAACCGTGCTGTCCGGTGGCGGGCCTCAGCCCTGCGCCGGGCCGAGCCAGCGGTCGAGGAAGGGGAGCGCCTCCGTGCCGTGCCACTGGTGGCCACCCTCGAAGATGTCGTGTACCAAGCGGTCCCCCGCACCCAGCTGCTCGTAGACCAGCCGGGTCCGGCGCACCGACTCCGCCGCCGTGGCGTACGGGAACAGCATGTCCTCGGTCCCCGACTCGACGAGCATGGGGCGTGGTGCGACCAGCGCGCCCAGGTCCTCGTGTTCGAGGCGGCCCAGCATGCCGAACATGATCTGCGAGCCGCACATGTTCCAGGGCATTTTGTGGCTCTCGGCCCACGAGGAGAAGTAACCGCTGACCACGCACGCCGCCACGCGGCTGTCGACGGCGGCCGTGAACAGCGTGACGGTGCCGCCGTAGGAGATGCCGACCATGCCGAGGCGGGCCGGGTCGACCAGCGGGTGCTGCGCCAGCACGTCGAGCGAGCGCCGCAGGTCCCAGATGTTCTGCGCCAGCGGGTTCCAGCCGGCCATGGCGGCATGCACCAGGTTGGTGTCGCAGGCGTAGTGGTCCTCGGGGTTCCAGTCCAGGCGCTCACCGAAGCAGCGAAGGTCGGGGGCCAGCACGACGTAGCCGCGGCGGACGAGCTGGAGTCCGTAGTCCGCGTTGGGCATGGCGGTGTGCTCGAGCCCGACGACCTGCCCCTTGCCGGGACCGTGTCCGTGCGCGGCCAGGACGGCGGGCCCCGGTGGTCCGCCCACGCGGGCGTCGGGGACGAGCAGGTAGGCCGGGACCGACATGGTGTCCTCGGTGTCGAAGACGACCTTGTCCCTCCGGTAGCCGTCGCAGGCCTCCGACTCGAGGGTCTCGAGGTTGAGCGGGACGGGTGACGGCTCGGGCCCGAGCAACTCGGCCAGGCGCACCCGCCGGCGCTCCACCCAGGCCGGAATGGCCGCGGGGTCGTGCTCGGGCAACGGGTCCTCGTGGGTCGTGGCGGCCAGGCGGGCCATCCACTGGTACCACGACGAGAAATTGCGGGCCGGCGGGGTCAGGACGAGACCCCCGGTGTCTTCGCTCATGGACGGCCCTTTCTGGCGGTTCGGCGCGGCTGGCGCTGGCCAATGTAGGCGGGCCCGACGGGTCCGCCACCGCTCGGCCCCGGCGCGGCGTCGACGCCGCCGATCCGGGTCGGGCAGAATCGTTCGGTGACCCTCGCCGCCTCCGTCAGCGTCCACCCCCTCTCCCCCGCCATCGGTGCGGAGATCGCCGGCGTGGACATCGCCCGGCCGCTGGCACCCGAGGTGGTGGCGGCCATCCGGGACGCGCTGAACACGCATCACGTCATCTTCTTCCGCGACCAGACCCTGAGCGCCGAGCAGCAGGCCGCCTTCGCCCGCCAGTTCGGCACCGTGACCGAGGCCCACCCGGTGCTGCCGTCCATCGACGAGAGCCGCGAGGTGCTCGCCATCGACGGCAAGGTGGACCGGGCCAGCTGGTGGCACACCGACGTCACGTTCCTGCAGACACCGGCCATGGGATCCATCCTCTACATGCTCGAGGCGCCCGAGGTGGGCGGCGACACCATGTGGGCCAGCCTGCAGGACGCCTACGACGGGCTCGCCCCGCCGGTGCGCGCCATGTGCGACCAGTTGATCGCCATTCACCACGACCCCTGGTTCGCCGCCGACGTGGCCGAGCGCGGCGGCTACGAGTGGGACGGCACGTGGCGCGACAAGCTGTTGCCCGCGCTGCACCCCGTCGTGCGCACGCACCCCGAGACGGGCCGCAATGGCCTCTTCGTCAACCGGCAGTTCACCCGCAGCATCTACGGGCTGTCGGACAACGAGAGCAACGCCATTCTCGAGATGCTCTACCACCACTGCGTCAAGCCCGAGTACACCTGCCGCTTCCGTTGGCGCGCCGGGTCGGTCGCCTTCTGGGACAACCGTGCCACCCTGCACTACGCGCTCGACGACTACGGGACCGCGGCGCGCTACGCCCACCGGGTGACCCTGCGCGGCGACAAGCCCTTCGGCCCCGCCATGCCGCTGCCCGCCGCGGGCTGACGACCCTTGGCGGCCGGCCTGGGGGCCGACCTCGGCGTCGCCGCGGCGGCGTTCGTCGGGACCAATGTCGACAACTGTGTGGTGACCATGGCCATGGTGGCCGGCGCGCCGCTGGAGCGGGCACACCGCATCGCCGCCGGCCAGGTTGTCGGCTCCGTCCTGCTGGTGGCGGTGGCCGCCGCAGCCGCCGCCGTGCTGTTCGAATTCTCGACCGCCGTGGTCGGCCTCCTCGGGCTGGTACCCCTGGCCATCGGCCTGCGCGGCCTGGTGCTGCTGGCCCGGGCGGGCGGGGGCGATGCAGCCGGGGCTGATCCGGCGGCCACACCGGCGCGCCTGCGCCGGCGAAGGCGCGCCAAGCCCGAGCAGCGCGCCGTGGGCCGGAGCCTGACCGCCGCGATGCTCGTGACCATCGCGGCGGGCGGCGACAACCTCGCCGTCTACATCCCGCTGTTCCGGGTCGGGGGAGCGACCAGGGTCACTGTCATCGTGGCCGTCTTCCTCATCGGGGAGGCCGTCGTCACCTGGCTGGTCCTCACCGGAGGGCGCCATCCGAAGGCGCGCGGCGTCATGCTGCGCCTGGGGCACCTGGCCGTCCCTGTCCTGCTGTGCTTCGTGGGGATCCTGGTGCTGGTCCAGGCGGGGACGTTCTCCCTGCTCTGAGGTGCACACTGGTCAGATGGATGATGTGGTCGTCCAGGCCGAGCAACCAGTCCGCGCCTTGCTCTTCGATCTCGGCGGCGTGGTCATCAACTTTGACTTCGGAGGAGCTTTCCGATCGTGGGCCGCACGGGCGGGTTGTGATCCCAGCCTTCTCGCACAGCGGTTTTCTCTCGACGATTCGTACGAGCAGCACGAACGAGGTGAGATTGCAGCCGCGAGTTACTTCGCCTCGTTGCGCCAGTCCCTGGAGATCGACCTCTCCGACATGGAGTTCTCCCAAGGGTGGAACGACGTCTATCTCGGTCCCGTTTCCGGCATGTCCGAGGTGCTCTCGATCGCTCGGCGGCACTTGCCTCTCTTTGCATTCACGAACTCGAACCCGACGCACAAGAGCGTCTGGGAGCATCTCTACGCGGAGGAGCTCCGACCCTTTCGAACCGTGTTCGTCTCGTCTGATCTGGGGGTCCGCAAGCCTGACCCCGAGGCCTTCCGTCTCGTCGCCGGCCTTATGGGCTTCGAGCCCGAAGAAGTCCTGTTCTTTGACGACGCGGCAGAGAACGTCGATGGAGCCCGTTCGGCCGGAATGCAAGGTGAAGTTGTCGTCTCCGTCAGAGACGTTCGTCGGGCACTCTCACGGATCGGACTCGAAGTCGAGCCGTGAGGACTCGGCGGCGAGCAGGGGTTTGAGCGCCCGGAGCACCGGGAACCAGACTCATTTCGCCGCCGTCACTCCCTTGATGATGGGGGAATAGATGTCGTGCCAATCGAATCGACCAAACCCCACGCTGGCGAGAAGAGCGTTGGCACGTCGCTTGGTCCGTGCCTTGTGTCGTCGGCTGCCCACAAGAGTCGGCAACAGCAGATTTGAGAACTGATCGACGAGTACAAGGAGACCCCCGGCGCGAAGCACCCGGTGGCACTCTGACAAGCCACGCTTCTGGTCGGCCCAGTGATCGAACGAGGTGGTGCTCACCACCAAGTCGAAGGAGCCGTCAGGATACGGAAGGGACTCGGCTACTCCTACCGCAAGGCTGACCTGGGGTTCATTCAGGGTGGCAATGGCCCTCTCGATCATCCCTGGTGCTGCGTCAATGCCACTGAACTGTGTGGTTGAAGGAAGTCGGCTCATCAGCACGCTGAGCAGGTAGCCGGTTCCGCACCCGACGTCGAGCACTCTTTCTGGTGTCTTTGCCGCAGCTGCGGCGATGGCGGCCGTCTTGTCTGAGATCTCATGATGGAGTCGGCCGAGCCAACCCCTGTCGTATGTAGCTGCCCGCTCATCGAAAGCGGCGACATCTCGATCTGAAGGCACAGCGCAGATTCTGCCGCGAGAGGAGCCCGCACCCTCGCAAGACTTCGTCTGATCAGTTGGACAAAGAGTGCTCCTCACGGCCTACCTGCCGCTCTCGGCTTCGATCCGTGCGTGCCAGGTGCTGGCGTGCACACCCCGTTGTGACCGGGCGCGACAATGTGTCGGTGCCTGACGATGACGCGCCCGACACCGTCGACGCCCTGATCCTCGACCTGCTCGAGTGGGTCGGCCCGGCGGCGCGTCCCTACGACGAGGTGATGGAGGTGTGGCGCACGTCGTGCCCCCGCCTGCCCGTCTGGGAGGACGCCAACGAGCGGGGCTTCCTCATCCGCCGGCACGTGCCCGGGCAGGGGCAGCTGATATCGGTCTCGCCCGCCGGCACCGATCACCTGCGCCGGCACCGCTCGGCCACCCCGGCCTGAGGACGACCCCGGCGCCGGCATCGGCGCCGGCGGGGCACGCCTGAAGGCTGGCCACGCCCGCGGCCCCGTGGTTGACTGCGCCCAGGAGCGCGAGCCAGACCGAGGACGGAGGGCCGATGGAGGACCTGCAGGGCAAGGTGGCGGTGATCACCGGCGGGGCCAGCGGCATCGGCCGGGCGGTGGCGGACCGGGCGGCCGCCGAGGGTATGCAGATCGTCCTGGGCGACATAGAAGAGGGCCCGCTGCAGCAGGCCGTGGGCGAGCTCACGAGCAAGGGGGTCGAAGCCTTGGGCGTGGCGACCGACGTTGCCGACGGCGCGTCCGTGCGGGCGCTGCGCGACGCGGCGCTCGACCGTTTCGGCGCGGTGCATCTCGTGCACAACAACGCGGGGATCGGCCTGGGCGGCCCCATCTGGGAGGTCACGGAGGAGGACTGGCGCTGGATCCTCGGCGTCAACCTCTGGGGTGTCATTCACGGGGTCGCCACCTTCACGCCCCTGCTGATTGAGCAGGGCGAGGGCCACATCGTCAACACGGCGTCCATCGCCGGCCTGATCGCCGCCCCGTTCCTCGGCCCCTACAACGCCACCAAGCAGGCGGTGGTGGCCATTTCGGAGACGCTCTTCAAAGATTTGCAGGCGGTGGGCGCGCCCGTGGGCGTGTCGGTGCTCTGCCCCGGCTTCGTCCAGACGCGCATCGGCGAGTCCCAGCGCAACCGGCCCGAGTGGGCACCCGAGCGCGATGTCGAGGGCGCGGCGGCGCTGCGCGGCGTGGTGCAGAACATGGTCGACGGTGGCATCGCACCTTCGACGGTGGCGGACCGCGTCATCGACGCCGTCCTGACCGGCACGTTCTACATCCTCACCCACCCCGAGCTCGACGGCGCCCTCACGACGCGCTTTGACGACATCCTCCGGGGACGGGCGCCCAGCCCGACCATGATCGCCTGAACGACCTACTCGTCGCGCAGGACGAGTGCGGCGGGGGTGCGAGCGGCGCGGCGGCCCGGCACGACCGCCGCGGCGTTGGCCAGCACGAAGGCGGCCACGGCTGCGAGCACGATCGACCAGAGCGGAACGCTGGGACTGGGCACGGCACCGATCTCCTCGGCGAAGAGGATCCACAGCCAGCGTCCCAGCACGACACCGAGCGGGATGCCGATCACGACGCCGGCGGCGGCCGCGATCGACGCGTGCCAGGCCACGCTGGCGCCCAGCTGGCGCTGCGTGAACCCGAGCACCCGCAGCAGCGCCAGATCCCGGCGGCACCGGCGCACCGAGGCCACGAGGGCCAGCCCCAGGGCGACGACGGCCGCCACGGCGAGCCCGGCCGCGAGCAGGGCCGGCGTCGTCCCCATGGAGCGGTAGTTGACGATCTGCGCGGGACGCTGCACGGACAGCGTCGTGGCGACGTTGCCGCCGCAGACCGAATTCGGTTGCTGCCGGGCGAGCACCTGGTTGGCCGCCGCCGACAACCGCTGCGCGGCGGCCTGTGCCTGCGGGGCGCCCTCGCCGGCGCGTACGCGCAGCAGGACCATGTTGGGCCCATCGCAGGAGGGGGCGTAGCCCTGAGGGCCCAGGGCCACCGTCAAGGGTCCCGCATCGGCGGGTACCAGGGCACCCGTCCCCATGGAGGTGTGGAGCCCCTCTGCGATCCCGATGGCCGGCATGGTGGCGACGCCGGCGATGGTGAGCCGGATCGGCCGGCGCGGATAACCCGGGACGTACTGCAGATCCACGGTGTCGCCGATCCGCTTGTGCAGCTGCGCCAGCGTCGCCGCGCCGAGAACGATCTGGCGCGACGTGGCCAGCCCGTGGCCCGAGATGATGGGGGGCGCCACGGCCGACCCCGGAGTGGCCAGCAATGTCGGAACCTCGACCCCGTCGAGCTGCAGGGTCACGAACCAGATGCCCGAATACGACTGGACGGCAGGGTCGTGGCGCAGCACCGCCAGCGCCTTGTTCGGGACGGGCCCGTACCCGTCCGAGCTCTGCACCGCCTCGTCCCAATTCCAGCCGTAGAGCGCGGGCCGCGACACCAGCGTCTGGAGGCTGGCCCCGAACGTCAACGTCGTCGTCAAGACGATCATGGCGATCACCGCAGAGAGGAGCGCCCAGCGATACGGTCCGGCGGCCCTGCCGTTCCGCGCGTCGACTGCGAGCGAGGCGCCGGCGACCGCGGAGGGAGGGAGCCCCGAGCGGGCGGCTAGCTGCACGGTCGACGAGCGGCGCCCACTCAGGCGGGTGCGCCGTTGGGCGCGGTGCGGCGCCTCGAGATAGGCGATCACCACGGCCGCGGCAGTCAGAAGGCCGAACAGGGCTGCGAATCCGACCCCGAGCACGGTCCAGTCCACATTGAGCCCGGGGTCGGGGTAGACGGGCCGGACCGGACCGATCGGGAAGAGCGGCGACAGGGCCAACGCCACGCCCACGGCGACGATGGACCCGACCAGCACCGATGCGACGATGCCGACAAGGCCGTCCAGCGCAGTCGTCGCGGGATCGGCCCCGACAGCGCGCATGACGACCAGGTCGCGCTCGCGTGCGCCCAGCTGCCGGGCGATGAGCTGCATCCCGAGCAGCAACGCAGCCAGGCCGGCGATGCCGCCGAAGACCCCCAGCGCGAGCGCCTCGGGCCGTATCGACTCCTGCGCCTCCGCCTCTATCTGTGACGTGACCTGAAAGTCGGTGAAGTACTGCTCGGTCGAGTTCCACCGCCGCTCCACCGCGGGGACGTCGGCCGCGCCGCCCCGCAGTTGCACGCCCAGATAGACAATGTCGCCCGACGCCACCGACCTCGTAAGGGCAGGTGTCCCGACGATGTAGGTGGGGTACTTGGCGATCTGGTCCTGCACGACCTCCCGGTCGAGCAAGCCGATACCGACCACCTTCAGGGTGATGCGCCGCACGGCTCGAGCACGCGCCGATGGGAGGGCCACCGGCACCCGCGAACCGAGGTGGAGCCCCATGGCCGCCGCTGCGCTCTGCGTCACCATCACTTCGTCCGCCCGCGCCGGATCGGCCATCCGCCCGCTCGTGATCGCGAAGCGATCCTGGTTGAAGAGCAGACCGTCGACGCTGCCCACGAGGATGACCTTGCTGCCCAGGCTCCGCTGTTCGACCCTCCCATCCCTCACGAGTGAGGCATGCAGCCCCTCGTAGCTCTCGACCCGCGTCACCTGCGGGTAGGCACGCACCGCGTCGACGAGGGCCTGGGCGTGATGCGGTTGCCCGACACCGGGCCCGCCGCCGGCCGGCGAGATCACGAGGTCCGAAGGGTTGGATGCGGCCAGGAAAGTCGGGAACGACGACGCGGTCCGGCGGGCGGCCGCGAGCGACCCGAGCGCGACGCCTCCGGTGAGGCCGATCAGGAGGACGAGTACGAGATAGCCCGAGCGTTGGCGCCTCCAGCCGACGACCGACCGGTACCAGGCCGTCCGGAATGCCCCGTCCATGTCTCCAGCCTGCCCGAACGTCAGTCGATCGCCCATGTGGGCAGCAGGGTGCCCGGGCCTCGTGGTACCACGAGCAGCGGGGAAGGCCCGGCCCGGTGCCTCAGCCCGACGTCGTCGGCAATGGCTTGAACGGCTGCACCGTCACCCAGCAGGTTCCCTGCGGCTTGTGGTTCGTCTTGAGCTTGCACTGTGACGACGGGGGCACGTTGTTGTGGACCTTGACCACCTGGTACTGGGTCGGGCCGTAGAACTTGTTCGGCCCGAAGCTCCAGACGGGCGAGAGCGTGCCCGGGAAGTTGGTGATCTTCGACATGGCCTCCACGAAGGTACGGCGGTTGAGGTCCTTCCCGGCGTCCTTGGCCGCGGTGGCGAACAGGCGGATGGCCCCGCACCACGCCTGAATCGGCCCCTGCTCTTCGATGTAGAAGCTCGTCGTGCCCGTGATCGGCTTGGGGTGGTAGGCGTGCCATGTGTCGTAGCACGAGCGCACGCCGGGGTCGTAGCCGCCCTGGCTCTCGGGCCGGTTGTCGTCGAAGCCGCCGAGTGTCTCGGTCGTCACGCCCTCCTGATCGTTGAGCGCCGCCTCGTAAGGGACGGGGATGAGTCCCAGAGCCACCTCGACCGTCGACTGGTAGTCGCTGAGGAGGAGCTGCGGGTAGTACTGCTGCGCGTTCTCCGCCCCGACGTAGGGGAAGAAGGCGTTCTCGGGGAGCAGCGGGATCACCGATTGCACGCCACCCGCCTTGAACTTCTCCACGGCCAGCTGGGCGTCGGAGTTGGTCTCGGCCGTCTGGTCCGGGCTGCCGGCCACGGTCTCGACCAGAGGGGTGATGCCGACCTTCTTGAGATCCGGGAGCAGGTAGTCGTTCAACGCGTCCTGGTCCGGCGCCTGGTCCGACACCACCACTCCGACCTTCTTGCCGTGGCCCAGCCGTCCCGAGCTCTCCCCCCACTGCACGACGGCCGCCAGGACGGGCGCCATGTCCGGGCCGGTCCACCAGAGGTAGGGCGAGCCCAGGTTGGTCCAGTCGGTCGTGGTGGACCAGGCGCTGATGAGCGGGGTATGGCCCTGCTGGGCGACACAGAGCTGGTTGTCCCCCTCCCAGGTGCCGATGCCGTCGATGACCGCGAAGACCGGCGGACTGCCCTGCGTCCACTGCTGGCACAGCGCCTGCATGTTGGCGTCGTTCGTCGGATCGAACTGCACGATGATCGGGTTGATCTTGCGGCCGTTGATGCCTCCGCTGTCGTTGACCTGGTTCACGAAGAGGTGGATGGCGGGGATCTGCTCGTTGTACTCCTTGTCCTCGGCGAAGCCCTCCTTCCCCGCCAGGCTGTTGATGGCGACCACCGTGAACACCACGTTGATGCTCGTCGCGCTGACGCCGCGCGTGCTCGTGCTGGCCTGGGAGACCGGCGTGGCGGTCGTGCTCGACGACGCCACCTCCGCCGCGCCGGCGCTGCCCGATCCGCCCGGCGTACCGGTGGGGGCCAGGACGAGCCAGGCGACGAGCCCGACGACGATGGCGATGATGATGAGCGCGGTGCGCACCTGCGTGGCGCGGGGGCGCCGGCGCATCCGCCGCCAGGACCGGCCCAACGGCGCCAGGGGATGGAATGCCGCCCCCCGGTGCGCGGGTACCTCCATGCTGGCTTCCATCTTCACCCTCCTTCACGGCGGTCTGCACCGCCGCCCTCCCCGATCGGGCCGGAGGCCATGATGGCCTCGTCGCTCGCACCAAGGTAGGCGGCCAGCGCCCTCGCGTCAGCGCGGATCACTTCGGGGGGCCCGGCGGCCACCACGCGGCCGAGTTCCATCACCACGACGGTGGTGCAGAGCGCGAAGACCAGGGGCACGTCGTGCTCGACCAGGACGATGGTGGTGTCCGCCACCTCGTGGATCCGCTGCAGGAGCGGAATGAAGGCCTCGGCCTCCCGCTGGGCGATGCCCGCCGTGGGCTCGTCGAGGAGCAGCAGGCGCGGCTTGGCCAGGACGATGGAGGCCAGGTCGACCACCCGGCGCGTCCCGGTGGACAGCTCCGCGGTGCGGTGATGGCGGAACCGTTCCAGCCCGAAGGCGGCGATGATCTGGTTCACCGCCTCGAGCTTGTGCCGCTCGGTCCGCCGCGCCCACGGCAGGCGGAGCGTGGTGGAGATGACCGCCACCTCCTTGCGGGCGTCCTCGCTGAGGAGCAGGACGTCGAGCACGGTGAGTTCGGGGAACAGCCGGCAGTCCTGGAAGGAGCGCACCATCCCGATGCTCAACCGCTCCTCGGGCAGGTACTCGGCGAGGTCCGTGTCGTCCAGGTGCACGCGGCCCGACCGGGGCGCCACCAGTCCCGAGATGACGTCGAGCGTGGTGGTCTTGCCCGACCCGTTGGCGCCGATCAACCCCACGATGGAGCCCGGCTCCGCCTCGAACGTCACCCCGTTCAGGGCGTGCACGCCCCCGAACTGCACCTGGAGGCCCTCGACGTTGAGGCGGGCGGCGTGCGCGGCGCCGGGGCTCTCGGCAACGGCGGTCACTGCTCGGCCCCGTCGGCGACCAGCGTGGGCGTGACCGGGGGTCCGGCGCGTCGTGAGCTCAGGCGTTCCTGGGCCGTGCGGATGCCCAACGTGACCGCGTCGCCGGAACGGTGCAATACCTCGGCCAGCCCGCCCGGCAGATAGAGGATGAACAGAATCAGGCCCAGGCCGCTCGTGATGAATTGGATCGTCTGGTTGGCGCCGAAGAGCGCGGGCAGGCCCTCGAGATAGATGGCGCCGAGGATGGCCCCGGGAATGGAACCGAGGCCCCCGATCACGACCATGGAGATGATCACGAACGAGGTCGTGGGGTCGAATGTGATGTCGGTGTTGTTCAGCTGCTGGGTGGCGAAGGCGAAGCACACGCCCGCATACCCGGCCATGAAGCCGGAGAGGCCGAAGGCAAGGAGCTTCGTGCGCAGGATCGGGATCCCCATGGCGGCCGCGGTGAGCTCGTTGTCCCGCACGGCGACGAGGCGGCGCGCCACGCCCTTGTCCCGCCAGATCCGCACCATGAACACCGACAGCAGCAGCACGCCCAGCGAGAACCAGGCGAAGGACTGCTGGGAGGCCAGGCTGATGCCGAACAGCGAGGGACGCCCGATGTAGGTGTAGCCGGGGTCGGGCAGGCCCGTGCACAGGGTCTTGTTGATGCCGGGCACGGTGAAGCAGGGGGTGGCGAGCACCGCGCTCTGCATGAAGATGGCGAACGCGAGCGTCGTCACGGCCAGGAAGAGCCCGGGCATGCGCAGCGCCGGGAGCCCGATGAGAATGGCCACCAGCGCGGTGACCGCGCCGCCGTAGAGCATCACGAGGGGCAGGGGCAGCGACGTCCCGAGGTGCACGGCCACCAGCGCGCCGACTGCGACGAGGCCGAATTGCCCCAGCGAGACCTGCCCCGCCCACCCCGTCAGCATGGTCAGACTCAGGGCGACGACCGCGTAGATGCAGATCTGGCTGAACAGGACGTTGTTGCCGACGGAGAGCGCGAAGGGCAACAGGATTGCCGCGGCAATGGTGACCCAGATGCCGGTGGCCGAGACCCGGCGGCGCAGCTGGTCGACCCCGGCACGCATGGTGGTGGCGGCCCCGTGCTGCCAGGTGCTCCGCTCCCCCGTCCGCGCCCCCTTGCGCAGGGCACCGACCCGCACCAGCAGGACGACCATGACGACGACGAAGATGATGAGCTGCTGCTTGGCCGGTGACGGGATGTTCCACTCGAGCAGCTCGAGGAAGACCCCCATCCCGATGCCGGCGATGAACGCCACGGTCAGGTTGACCATGGCCCCGATGAGCGCCGCCGTGAGCGCATACAGGAGCAGGTCGGGCGAGAGCGCCTGGGTCAGCGCGCTGGTCTGGTTGGGCGCGTTGAGGATCGCGGTGAAGGCCGACAGCGCGCCGGCCACCGTCCACGTCAGCGTGGAGGTGCGGCGGATCCACACACCGGAGAGCCGCGGCGGAGTCCGCGTTCTCCGACATGGCGCGCATGGCCAGGCCCCACGAGGTGAAGCGGACGGCGAGCACCAGGATCGCCGTGACGATGGGCGCGACGATCAGGGTGAGGACCTCGGTGGGCGTGATGATGAAGGGGCCGAGCGAGAACGACAGGTCGAAGGGCACCGGCACCGGCTTGTAGAGGTTGGCCGGCCGGATGAACGGCAGCGCGGTGAGCGCCAGCAGCACGTAGCTCAACCCGATGGTGGCCACCATCACGAGGACGCGGGGGCGGCTGAAGAGCCGGCGCAGCACGCAGCTCGGACAGCGCGCCGGTGAAGGCGGCCAGCCCGATGGAGAGCACCAGCGCGAACCAGTAGTTGAAGTGGAAGTCCGCCGTCAGCTTGACCAGGAACACGGCGGCGATGACGCCGATCTGGCCCTGGGCGAAGTTCAGGACCCGGTTGGTGCGGTAGACGAGGACCAGGCCCAGCGCCAGCAGCCCGTAGCCCAACCCGTAGAAGAGACCCTGGACGAGGACGAAGTTGGGAGCCGAGAACGCCAGCACGGGTGCCTAGGACAGACCGGCGGCCGCGCTGCCGAGGAAGACGGGGCGCAGGAGGTCGTCGCGGGCCATGAGCTCGGCCGTCGGCCCGTCGAAGCGGATCTCGCCGCGCTCCATGAAGAAGCAGCGCTCGGCCAGGCTGAGGGCCCGGTTCAGGCTCTGCTCCACCAGGATCACCGTGGTGCCGGAGTCGTTGATGCGCCGCACCATGGCCATGAGGCGCTCGACCGTCATGGGGGCGAGGCCGAGGGCCAGCTCGTCGATCATCAAGAGCCGGGGGGCGGTCATCATCACCCGGGACAGGGCGAGCATCTGTTGCTCACCGCCCGAGAGCGTCCCTGCCGGCTGGTCGAGCCGCGCCGCCAGCTCGGGGAAGGCCTCCAGTGCCTCGTCGTGCGCCTTCTGCGTCTTGGACTGGTCCTTGCGCAGCGTATGCCCCCCGATTCGCAGGTTGTCGCGCACGCTGAGCCCGGGGAAGGTCATCTTCCCGCCCACCAGGAGGGCGACCCCCTCGTCGATGATCTGCTCGGGCTCCAGGTAGGTCGAGTTCATGCCGAAGAGCCGGACCACCCCGCGGTGCGGGTGGGACAGTCCCGAGACGGCGCGCAGCAGGGTGGACTTGCCGGCGCCGTTCGTCCCGAGCAGGGCGACCATCTCCCCCTGCTGCGATCTCGAGATTGACGTCGAAGAGGACCTGGTTGGTGCCGTAGAAGAAGTCGAGGTTGTGGATCTGCAGCGCCGGTATCTCACCTCCGGCCTGGCGTCGCTTGCCCTCGGCGTAGCGCTCGAGGACGTCCTCAATGACGAGCGTGATGTCGCGCCGCACGCTGCGCGACCCGATGACGAGCAGGAGCCCGCCGACGGCGCAGACCGGGAAGATGATGGTCAGCGACACGACGATGCCGTGCAGCCCGCCGATGGCGTCGGACACGGCCCCGAGCAGGACCGAGCCGGTGAAGCCGCCGAAGACGAGCGAGTACACCCCGAACATGGCGAAGCAGATCGTGCGCATCTCGGGCGGGTGCGGTGGCGGCCAGCGTCAGGAAGATGCAGATGGCCAGCGGGGACACCGCCGCCGCCGCCAGGAACTGCAGGGTCACGCACATCCAGAGCTCGGGCACGTAGAGCGACAGGACGAAGAGCCCGCCGTAGGCCGTGATGCAGATGCCGGCGATCACGAGCGGGCCGCTGCGGGGCGCGGCGGAAGTAGCGGTCACCGAAGACATAGGCCAGCGGGAGCCCGAGGAAGGCGGCCAGGCCGATGATGGCATACACCTCGCTGCGTGACGCCGTGTCGAGGTGGAACTTGTCGATGAAGAACAGGTTGCCGAACAGCGGCGCCCCGGTCCCGGCGAAGCCGAGGATCGCCACCGCCACCAGCTCGAAGTAGAGGGAGCGGACCCGCAGCAGCCGGGTCACGGCGGAGCCGAGCAGGACGCGGGGCGCCTTCTCCTGCTGGCTCTGCAGGTCCATGCCCGACGCCTTGAGGATGTGGCTGCTCTCGTTGGCTCCCTTCTCGGGCTCGCGGAGCGTGAAGAGGGCGAAGCCGAGCGGAATCCCCGCCAGCGCCACCAGCAGGCCGTAGCGCCAGTCGTGCGAGACGGTCACGACGTAGCCGAAGATCAGGATCCCGATGGTCTGCGACAGCGGGTCGGACAGGTTGTGCCAGCTGAAGATCCGCCCGCGCGACTCGGTGGGGTAGGCGTCGGAGAGGTACGAGTTGTGCACGGTGTTGTTGACCCCGGTGCCGACGGAGGCGGCGAGGTACAGGAAGGCGAACGCACCAGACGTTGGGCGAGATCGCCATCAGGCTGCCGAACACGGCGAAGATCAGCAGCGCGATGGCCGCCACCTGCTTGCGGCTGCCGCGGTCGGCCCACACCGCCAGGGGAACGGCCCAGAGCAGCTGGGACACCTGGGCGATGAAGGCGACGGCGCCCAGCGACGCGTTGGACATGTGGAACGAGACCTCGAGGTTCCGGCCGATGAGCGAGATCCCGTTCCCGAACGTGCCCGGCACCAGCGCGGCCGCGGTCAGGAGGATCAAGGGGGCGTAGCCAGAGCTCTTGAGGATGCCGATCAACGCGGGGGGCTTGCCCTCCCCCGTGCCGGGCATGACCGCCAGGTCCGCGACGACGTCGGCGTCCTTGACCTGGGACACCGCCTCGCGCAGCAGATCCTCCGGGACGGCGAAGTCGAACAGCGGATCGTCGGTCACCGGCTGGGGACTCTATCTCTGACACCGGCGTCAGGCAGGGTCCGCCGGCTGACCTCAGGCGTAGGTGACCGTCACCTCGTCCTCTATGAACTGCTGCAGTGCCCGCATGTCCGCGTGGGTGGGCACGGTGCCGAGCACCGAATAGACGTACTCGTGGCTCCCCTTGCGCCAGTCCACCGCGTCACCTGGCGGACGGCTGAGCGAGACGGCGTCCACGCCCGGGTAGGCCGCCAGGCGCTCGAGCCCGTCCACGCTCGCCACGCGCTCCGCTCCGATGGGCGGCTGCTGGGCGAAGACGTAGCCGACGCCGGCGGTCGGCACCAGGTCCGGGAAGACCAGCCGCTCCCCGAGCGCCACCCGACGCGAGATGGCGAACAGGTCGGTGGCGGGCGAGGCGAGCTTGAGCACCTGCGGGACGAAGCCGCCGATGCGACCGTTCACCTCTATGACGCGTGGGCCCTGGTCGGTGACCTTGATCTCGGTGTGCAGGCACCCGATGCGCACGCCCACCGCCCGGATCGCCGCGGTGGCGATCTGCAATAAGTCCTCCACCACGCAAGGCGCGAAGTCGGTGGGGATGACGAGGCCCGTCTCCCGGAACGGCTCCATCTGCGGCAGGCGGCCCGTCACCGCCAGGTGGCTGATGATGCCCTCCACCACGACGCTCTCGACGGACACGTAGTCGCTGAACTGCTCGCTGGGCGGGGGCGAGGCGCCCACCATGTAGGACTCGACCACCAAGGTCGACTCGGCGTCGTCGGTCGAGCACGCGG
>CAWFPP010000012.1:0-105257 GCA_963817735.1 uncultured Acidimicrobiaceae bacterium
GACCTCGAACAGACGGGGCGAGTCGGGCGCCGCCACCAGCTCGAGCACGGCACGGATGCGGGCGTCGGGCACGCGCCGCGCCAGCGGCACGGCCTCGGCGATGTCGAGCTCGTGGATCACGCAGTGCAGGAGCGCGCCATGCACGCCTCCACCCGGAGGCTGCCACTGGTGCAACACGGGGGAGCGGAGGTCGGCCACCAGGGCGGACTCGCCCAGCGCAGCGTCGCGTGCGGCCACCGCGTTCGAGAAGCGGGTGAAGTCGCCGCCGGCCGCCTCCAGCTCCGCCATGAAAGCAGGGCCGTCGTAGCGGGCGGGCATGGTCATGTGGGCCACCACCTCGCGGGTGCGCCAGCCGTCGCACAGCGACGGCGCATCCCATACTTCGGAGCCGGCCGGCTCCAAGAGGTCGGCCAAGGCGCCGTACTCCTCGGCGATGTCCCGCGCGACGTTCATGCCACCAGCCCGGCGAGATACGCGTCGAAGCGGTCGAGCGAGGACCGGAACCCGGCCTGCACCTCGGGACCCAAGAAGGCCTCGGGCACGTAGGTCTGATGGATCCTGACCTCCGTGCGCTGCGGGCCGACGGCGACGAACTCCGAGCGCACGCGCATGCCCGAGTGCGACTCGGTCCACACCAACAATTCGGGCGGGCGGACATCGTCGTACACGGCCCGGGTCGGATACGCGCTCCCGTCGGCGTTGCTGACCATGACGGTCTCGAAGACGCCGCCGGGCCGGGCGTCGACCGTCATGCGGTCCCGCGGCGCACTGACTCCCGCCGGTCCCCAGAAGTGGGCGAGATGCTCGGGATCGATCATGCACGCGAAGACGAGCTCGCGCGGCACGTCGAAGACGCGGCTGAAGTGCAGTTCGCCGTGCTCAGGCACGGGCGCGCCCCCTTCGCTTGGCGTCGGGTTGGAGACCGGCAAGCAGCACGTCGAGCTTGTCGAAGCGCTCGTCCCACAGACGCCGGTTGGTGGTGATCCAGTCCAGCGCGCCGTCGAGCGCAACGGCTTCGAGGTGGCAGGGACGGAACTGGGCGTCGCGCCGCCGCGAGATCAGGCCGCTGCGCTCCAAGACCTTGAGGTGCTTGGAGACCGCCGGCAGTGACATGGCGAACGGGGCGGCCAACTCGGTCACGGTGGCATCGCCCCGGGCCAGCCGGCTGACGATGGCGCGCCGGGTGGGGTCGGCCAGCGCGGCGAAGGCGGCATCGAGGGTGTCAGCGGTCGCAGTCGTCATGCATGTATTTAACCTTAAGGTTAGTTAGCTGTCAAGTTAACTACCGGGCTTGTCCTGCCCCGTCGGGCCTGGCGGGGGGCACCATTCCGCGCCACGATGCGGGCAAGGCGTTCACGAACGGAAGGAAGGACACGTGCTGCTGCAGGTCATCTCCGGGACCACGCGGGAGGGTCGGTTCAGCGAACGGGTGGCGGCCTGGGTCCTGGACCGGCTTGCGCACCACGAAGCGTTCGCGCTCGAGCTGGTCGACCTGCGGGACCATCCCCTGCCCTTCTTCGACGGCGATGCGCCGGCGCGCACGGGGCGCGACTACGCCGACGAGGAGGTCACCCGGTTCAGCCGGGTCATCGACCGGGCCGACGGCTACGTGATCCTCACCGGCGAGTACAACCACGGCTACCCCGCCGTTCTGAAGAATGCGCTCGACTCGACCTTCGTCGAGTGGCGGCGCAAGCCCGTCGCCTACGTCGGCTGGGGCAACACCGGCGGCGCGCGCGCCATTGAGCAGCTGCGGGCCGTCGCAGTCGAGTTCGAGATGGCACCGCTGCGCCACGCGGTGCACATCCTGCCCGACGTGCTCATCGCTGCACGGCAGGCGCCCGACCCGGCCGACCTGTCGTTCTTCGCGCCGCTCCGGTCCCGCCTCGACCTTCTGGCCGACGACCTGGCGTGGTGGATGCGCGCGCTCGCGTCGGCGCGGGCCGCCGACGGGTAGACCGGCCCCATGAACACTCCCCTCAGCGTCCTGCGCGCCGCAACCGATCGCTTGCACGAGCTCGTCGCCGGGCTGGACGACACCCAACTGTCATTGCAGTCCTACTGCGACGAATGGAGCGTGGCCCAGGTGCTGTCGCACCTCGGATCTGGCGCGGTCATTGCGCGGCGCGGCCTGCAGGACGTCCGGGCGGGCACGACTGCGGCGGAGGGATTCAACGCGTCGGTATGGGACGAGTGGAACGCCAAGACGGCCCGGGCCCAGGCCGACGACGCGCTGGTGGCCAACGCCGCCCTGGTGGACGAGTTCGATTCGGTGGACGAGAGCGACCGGGCGCGGCTCACCTTCCCGATGGGCCCACTCAGCCTGCGCTTCGACGAAGTCGTCGGCCTCCGGCTGAACGAGCACGCGTTCCACACCTGGGACATCGCAGTATCCCTCGACGACACTGCCCGACTGCCCGAGGACGAAGTGGCGCTGGTCGTCGACAACCTGGCGCTCAACGCCCGCTTCAGCGCCCGTCCCGACGGCGAGCAGCGCACGGTCGCCATCCGCACCAATGACCCCGGGCGCGACTTCGCCCTCCGCATATCGGCGGACGGCGTGGAGCTGACCGCGGGCGAGCCCGGTCAGCAGCCCGCGCTCCAGCTGCCCGCCGAGGCCTTCTGCCGGCTGATCTACGGCCGCCTCGACCCCGACCACACGCCCGCCTTCACGGGCGACAGCGCGCTGCTGGCGGCGCTGCGCGACGTCTTCCCGGGGCCCTAGAGACCCCCATCAGCGGGACGGGCCTCGTCCGAGGGACCTCGAAGTCACGCGCCTGTCGGCCCGCAGGAGAGCCCGGCGCGGCCAGGACACGGCGTGGCGGGCCCGGGACCCGACACGGTGCCCGGAGGCGAGGAGCACGAGCAGGATCTTGAGCCGCTGGGCCGGGGCGTCGGTGAGGGCGTAGTTCAGGTGGTAGCCGGGAAGCTCGCGGTGGGTCAGCGGCCACGCGGGGGACGCCAGGCGTTCGAGCGCCTGACCGCGCCAGCCCCGGTTGGGGAGCGGGAAAAGACCGGCCGGCGGATCCACGCCGGCGTGGCCGGCCAGCGCCAGCGCGGCGGCGACCACGGTCAGGCAGCGGGCGTCGCGGGCGACGGCGTGCACGCGTGCCCAGTCGACGGGCGTGCCCCGATCCGCCGCGTCACCGACGATCATGGCCAGGTCGGCGATCCAGGCCAGCCGGACGAAGCCGTGATGGGGCTTTCCGGCGTGGGCGGCCAGGACGACCAGCTCGTCGGCCAGCGGGAGACCGAAGGCGGGCGTCCCCGCGCACGCCATCGGCTGGCGGCGTTCCCACAGCTTGCCCGGGTCGAGCGCCGTCACCCGCTGCGACGTTCCCTCGAGCCCGTAGTGCAGCTCGAGCACCAGGGACGGAACGTCATCGTGGGCCAACACGGTGTCATAGCGGTCGCTGCCACCGGGGCGCACGACCCGCCAGCCGGTCGCGCCGAGGACCTGGAGCGCACGCTGGTGATCGCGGCGGGGGAGCAGGAGGTCGATGTCCTCCATCGGGCGCAGCCCCGGCGCGGGATAGCGGGCCGCCACGGCGGGACCCTTGAAGACCACGGGTTCGAGGCCGGCGTCGGTCAACGGGCGCACGGCCAGGGCCACCGCCCGGGGAATGAGAAGGAGCGCCTCCATCCGGAAGGCGTCCGCCAGTCCGCAGAGGGCGGCGCGATCCGGGCCCAGCGCGTCGCGCGCGTCGGCGGTGCAGAAGGCCCGCCACAGCAGCGGGGCGATCCGGTGGTCCGTGGCGGCGGCCACGGCGCGGTGGATGTCTGCCCCGCCGACGAGGGCACGCCGGAACGCGGCCGGATCGGGATCACGGCGGCAGGCCTCCCAGAGCACACGGGCCGTCGCCTCGGCCGGCGACACCGGGGCAGGGGCCGGAGCGGCGCGGGCGGAGGAGCAGGCGCCGCCGGGAGCGCTTGTGGCCGTGGGCGTCCTCACCTGGGAGGAACGGTGGTTCGGGGTTGTGCATGCGGTGTGTTGCGGCCGGGGGCGCATTCCCACGGGGATTGCGGAATTCGGGCGCCCGGGCGGTAGGAAATCCGGGGCCCTGGCGTTACCAGTGCATTGCAACAACCGGCCGTCCTCGCCGACGGTCACGTGGAGGAGAGAAGTGCCCGCCCGTCTGCGAGCGCCACAGAACGGTGAACGACATGCACGAAGAACAGCCGCAGAGGGATGACCGCAGGCCACGGATGTCGCGGCGCCAGGCCATGGGGCGCTTGTCCGTCGTGGCCACCGCCGGCGGCGCTGCGTGGGTCGTCCCCGAGATCCTCACCGCCAAGCCGGCCGCCGGCGCCGCCCTTTCGAGCACGTCGGGCGGGGGCGGCTCGGTCGGTGCGACGACCAGCGCCTCGGTCGGCGCCAGCCCCGGCACCGGCGCGTCCGTCGGGGCCAGCGGCAGCGCCGGGGTCAAGGGGCCCGACGGCGTCGCCACGGCGGCGGACACCACGGCGACGACGAATCCTACGAATTCGCTCGCCTTCACCGGGCTCGACATCCAGCGCGACGCCGAGGTCGGCGCGGCGCTGGTGGCGGGCGGCTGGGCCATGCAGCACTGGGCCAGCCGGGCCCCGAAGCCGGCCGGGGCCGCCCCGTCCGACGCCCCCCGGGCGTAGCGCGCCGGCGGCGGCGAGCGCGTGCCGGTCGAGCACCACCGGGTGCAGCGCAGCGCCACCTGGCGCGGCCTGTCGTACCGCTTCGCCGTGCACAGCGACGACGCGCAGGTGGGCGAGCGAGCCGAAGCCATGTTCGCCGGGCTCTCCGATCCCGAAGCGGCGGGGATCGACCACCGGTACTCGGTCACGGCCGCGCCGGGGCGCGCCGGCGTCTTCGACGTGGCCCGGGACGACGAGCCGCTGGCATCGGCCCAGTGTCCCGGCGACGCGCTGGGGTGGGTGGTGTGGGACGTGAACAGGTCCACCGCCGCGGCGAGCGGCCAGCACCTGCTCTTCCACGCCGGGGCCCTCGACGCCGGCGGCACCGGGCTGCTGCTGCCGGGCGCCTCGGGATCGGGCAAGTCGACCCTGACCGCCGGCCTGGCCCGCGCCGGAATGGGCTATCTGACCGACGAGCTGGCGGCCCTGGACCTGACGCACGGACAGCTGCTGCCCTACGCCAAGCCGATCACACTGAAGCGCGGGAGCTTCGCCGTCGTCCCCGAGTTGCATCCGGACCGGGGCAGCCCGCGCGGCGCCCGCCCATGGGACGGAGCCGAGTGGCAGGTGGCGGTGGGTGGGGCCACCGGCCTGCGCGTGGGTGGCCCCTGCCGGCCCGCCTTGGTGGTCGTGCCTCGTTACGCGCCGGGCGTGCCGACACGCCTGACGCCGCTGTCGGGCACCGAGGCATTCCTGTCGCTCGCCCTTCACGCCGTCAACCTGCTCCCGCACGGCATCGCCGGCGCCGGCGCCCTGGGCCGGCTGGTGGCGCAGTCCTCCTGTTACGCCCTCACCATGTCGGACCTCGACGAGGCCTGCGCCCTCGTGCTGGGTCTGGTGGAGGCGACGGCGCCGATGACCCCCGGAGCCGGCCGTGGCCGCTGAGGCCGGGCGCGGCCTGGCGCGCCCGGTGCAGCGCCCGGCGCAGCGACCGGCGCGGCGACTGGGCGCGTCGACCGTCGAGCTGGACGACAACGTGGCCGTCTACGACGACGTCGGACAACTGCTCATACTGCTCAATACGAGTGCGGCGTCGGTCTGGGAGCGTTGCGACGGCACCACGACGCTCGACGACATGGTGCGCCAGCTGCAGGCGGCGCACCCGGACGACGCGGCCGACATCGGCGAGGACGTGCGCCAGACCGTGGGCAAGCTGGTGGAGCTGGGCCTGGTGGTCGACGCCGGGCCGGTTGCGGACGGGGTGGCGGCGGGCTGAACGAGTTGCCGCGCCACCGGGCGTGTGGGGAGGATAGGGCGTGCCACTCGTCCATCTGCCCTCCGACACCGGCCCCGACGAAGTGGCGGCGCTGATCGGGCGTGACGGCGCCGTCATCGTGGACGCGGTGGCTCCGGAGACCTTGTTGGGGCGCATCGAGGTGGAGCTCGCTCCCTACCTGGAGTCGACCGCCACCGGGCCCGACGACTTCAGCGGTGACCACACGCGGCGCACCGGCTCGCTGATCGCGCGCTCGCCCGGTTGCCGCAAGCTCGTCATGCACCCGCTGGCACTGGGCGCGGCCCGCACCTTCCTGGGGCATGCCACCAACATCCAGCTCCACCTGACCCAGGCCATCGCCATCGGACCGGGCGAGACGCCCCAGCCCATCCACCGCGACCAGTGGGCCTTCGACTTCTTCCCGTTCCCCGCCGGCTACGAGGTCCAGTGCAACACCATCTGGGCGCTGACCGACTTCACCGAGGAGAACGGTGCCACCCGCGTGGTGCCGGGGAGCAACCTGGCGCAGGACCGGCTCTCCTTTGGCCCCGACGACACGGAGCCCGCCACCATGTCCCGCGGCTCCGTCCTCTTCTACTCGGGGAGCGTGTATCACGGGGGAGGGGCGAACCGGTCCGACGCCGCCCGCATCGGATTGAACATCACCTACAACGTGGCCTGGCTGCGCCAGGAGGAGAACCAGTACCTCTCCGTGCCGCGCGAGGTGGCCGAGACGCTGCCGACCGATCTGCTGCGGGTCATGGGCTACGACCGCGGGGCCTACGCACTGGGCTACATCGACGACCTGCGCGACCCGATTGAGGCGGTGCGGCCCGGCATCGGCACGGCCGGGTTCGGCACCGGCGCCTGACGCCGGGGCTGTTCCGGGGGTCGCACTGCACCCCTGTGCGATCAGTCGGTTCTCGGGTGCGCGCCACTACCGTGGGTGCCGTGCCGGTAGAGATCCGCCAGGCGGCGACGGATGACCACGACGAGCTGTACACGGCGTTCAGCCACATCGTCGGCGCAGGCGAGGGTTTCCCCCAGCGGCCGCCGCTGACCCGGGAGGACTTCGACGACTACTGGATCCGCCGTTCGGTGGCCGTGTCCGTGGCCCGCTTCGGCGGCTATCTGATCGGGGCGTCGTACATCAAGCCCAACTTCGTGGGCCGGGCCGCCCACATCGCCAACGCCGGCTACTTCGTGCTGGCGCCGTACCGGGGCACGGGGGTAGGGCGGTCGTTGGTGGAGCACTCGCTGCACGAGGCGCGCCGGCTCGGCTTCGACGCCATGATGTTCAACCTCGTGTTCGAGTCGAACCCCGCCCGCGCCATGTACCGCCGGCTCGGCTTCGAAGAAGTGGGGCGGATCCCCAATGCGGTCGAGGGCGAGGAAGCGGTCATCTACTGGCGCAGCCTGGAGGACCTGGCGCCGTGAGCGGCACCGACGTCACCGTGGCGCAGCATGGCGGGCACGTCGCGGTCGTGTGCCTGCACCGGCCGCCCAACAACTTCTTCGACACCGGGCTGATCGAAGACGTGGCCGCGGCGTACGAGGAGCTGGACGGCTCGGGCTGGTGCCGAGCCATCGTGCTGGCGTCTGAGGGCCGGCACTTCTGCGCCGGGTTGGACTTCGCCGGCAACGCCGGCCAGGACATTGCCGCGCTGTACCGGGCGGCGCTGCGCCTCTTCGCCGCCCCGCTACCCGTGGTGGCGGCGGTGCAGGGGGCCGCGATCGGGGGCGGTAGCGGCCTCGCGCTCTCGGCCGACTTCCGCGTGGCGACGGAGCAGACCCGCTTCAGCGCCAACTTCGCCCGCTTGGGCTTCCACCACGGCTTCGCGCTGACGGTGACGCTGCCGGCGGTCGTCGGCCGGCAGGCCGCGGCGGACCTGCTCCTCACCGGACGCCGCGTCGGGGGCGAGCAGGCGCTGGCGCTCGGCCTGTGTGACCGCCTGGCCGACGCCGACGACCTGCTGGCGCAGGCGATCGCCTACGCCGGCGAGCTGGCCGCGGCGGGACCGCTCGCCGTCCGCTCCATCCGGGCCACGTTGCGCCGGGGCCTGGTGGACGAGGCCCGGCTCGCCATGGAGCACGAGTACGCCGAGCAGGCCCGGCTGCGCGGGACGGCCGACTTCGCAGAGGGCGTGCGCGCCGCGGCGGAACTGCGCGACCCGATCTTCCGGGGGCAGTAGTGGTGGGCGCGCCGGCCACGCACGAGCGCAACACGGCGTTCTCCTGGCGCGAGCACACCGGTCCGTTCCGTAGCGTCACGGCGGCACAGGGCCGCCGCTACGACGAGGACGGATACTTCGTGTTGGAGGACGCGCTGGGGCGGGCCGAGCTCGAGGCGCTGACGGCGGCCATCGATCCGTTCGAACAACGCGGGGCTGACGCGCTGCGCGAGGTGGAAGGCGGCCGGTTCTTCATTGCGCGGGCGGACGAGATCACTTTCACCACCCACCTGGTGCTCCACTCGCCGGTGCTGCGGGAGTTCACGCGCGCGTCGCTGCTGACCGACCTGTGCGCCGACCTCGTCGGGCCCGACGTGCGGCTCTACTGGGACCAGGCCGTCTACAAGAAGCCCGGGACCGAGTCCCCGTTCCCCTGGCATCAGGACAACGGGTACGCCTTCGTGGAGCCCCAGCAGTACCTCACCTGCTGGGTGGCGCTGACCGACGCCACCGAGGAGAACGGGTGCCCATGGGTGGTGCCGGGGCTGCACCGGCTCGGCACCCTCGCCCACGAGTACTCCGACATCGGCTTGGTCTGTCTGCGCGACCCGCCCGACGCCGTGGCGGTGCCGGCGCCCGCCGGCAGCATCGTCGTGTTCTCGTCGCTGACGCCGCACTCGACCGGGCCCAACCGGACCGGTGCGGTGCGCAAGGCCTACATCGTGCAGTATGCGCCTTCAGGGGCCGCGGTGCTGCGCCCCGAGGGGGACGGCTCGACGCAGCGCGTCCTGGCCGACGACCGGGGCCGCCAGTACGAGGTGTTGCGCGGGGGCCAGCCCGTCACCCCGTAGGGGTACGGTGGCGCCCGCACTAGGGTGCAGGCATCCGGGTGAACTGAACAGCAGCAAGGGGGTCCGATGGCACATACCGCGCCCGTGCAGGACTGGGCAACCGATTTCGACGTCCTCGACCCGCGCTACGTCACCGACCCGTTCAGCATTTGGGACGAACTACGGCAGAGCTGTCCAATCGCGCACACAGACCGGCGGAAGAGCAGCTGGCTGCCCACTCGCTACGAAGACGTCACCGACATCGCCCACGACATCGCACACTTCAGCTCGCTCAAGGTGGCCGTCATCCCCGGCGACGAGGACGAGGATCCCAACGCCAACTTCGACGGCCCGAACCTCGAGTACGGCTTGCCGCCGATTTCGGCGGATCCGCCATTGCACACCTGGACCCGGCGGCTCCTCCTGCCGTGGTTCTCGCACCAGCGGGTCGACAGCTACGTGCCGCTGACCCGCGAGCTCTGCCGCGGGCTGCTCGACCTGTTCGCCGACCAGGGCCACGCCGATGCCGCCGCAGACTACGCGCAGCAGATCCCCGTGCGTGTCATCGCCCGGATCCTCGGCGTGTCCACCGACCTCTCCGACACCTTCACCGGCTGGGTGCGCGACGTGCTGGAGTTCGCCGACGACGCCGAACGGCGCCAGCGCGGGGCCGAGGGCCTGCTCAACTACTTCCTGGGTCAGCTCGAGTACCGGCGTCAGAACCCGGGCGACGACCTCCTGAGCGAGCTGCTCAGCACCGAGATCGACGGCACACCGGTCGACGACGGCATCGTGCTCGGCATGGCCGCGCTCGTCCTCATCGCCGGCGTGGACACGACCTGGAGTGCCATCGGGTCCTCGCTCTGGCACCTGGCGGCGCACCCCGACGACCGTAAGGCGCTGGCGGCCGATCCCGGGTTGATGCCGACCGCGGTCGAGGAGCTCCTGCGGGCCTATGCGCCGGTGACGATGGCCCGCGAGGTGACCGAGGACATCGAGTACAAGGGCTGCCCCATGAAGGCGGGCGACAAGGTCCTGATGAACTTCCCGGCCGCCAACCGCGACCCCGAGGCGTTCGAGCATCCGGACGTCGTGCAGCTGGACCGGACCCACAACCGCCACGTGGCGTTCGGCTCGGGCATCCACCGCTGCGCCGGGTCGAACCTCGCCCGCATGGAGCTGCAGGTCGCCCTCGAGGAGTGGATGGCCCGCCTCCCGGAATTCTCGTTGGCCGAGGGCCAGGAGATCACCTGGGCAGGCGGACAGGTCCGCGGACCACGTATCCTGCCGGTCGTATTCCCATGAAGATCCGCGTCGACCCCGAAAAGTGCCAAGGCCACGCCCGCTGCTACGGCCTCGCGCCCGAGATCTTCGACGTCGACGACTACGGGCAGGCCTCCGTCATCCTGAACGAGATCCCGCCCGAGCTGCAGGACAAGGCGCGACTCGCCGTGGCCAACTGCCCCGAGTACGCCATCGAGGTCATCAGCGAGTAGGCCCCCGCCCCGCTCCGGCGGGGACGGGCTCGGCTCGCTTACTCAGACGGACTCAGGCGGACTCAGGCGGAGGCCAACGCCAGCGGCTGCTCGTCGGCCAGCTCGGCCTCGGCCGTGCCGGGGCGGACTCGCCGAATCAGGGTGAAGGCGCTCACGGCGGCGACCGCCAACACGATGGCGCTGAAGGTGAAGGCCGTGGTGTAGCCGTGGATCGACCCCGCTGTGAGCGAGGCCGCCGACTTCCCGTGCGCTGCGATGTAGGACACCGTGGCGCTGGTGGCGATGGTGTTGATGAGCGCGGCGCCCATGGTGCCCCCGGTCTGCTGGGTGGCGTTGACCAGTGCGCTGGCGACGCCGGCGTCCTGATGACTCACCCCGATCAGGGCCGTGCTGCTCATGGCGACGAAGGAGAGGCCCATGCCGAGGCTCACGATGACCTCAGCCGGCAGCACCGTGCTGATGTAGGCGGAATGCACGTCGAGGGTGGTGAAGAGGAACAGACCGACCATGCCCAGCAGGAGCCCGCCGGTCATCACGAGCCGCGGCCCGAAACGGGGCAACAGGCGACTGGCCAGGGTGGCGCCCGTGATGATGCCCAAGGAGAAGGGCACGAAGGCGAACCCGGACTTCAGCGCGGAGTAGTGCAGCGTGCCCTGGAAGTAGTAGGTCAGCGACAAGAAGGTCCCCAGCAGCGCCGTCCCCACCAGCAGAGAGGACAGGAAGGATCCGCCTCGATTGCGGTCGAGCACGACCCGGAGGGGCAGCAGCGGGTGGGCCACGCGCTGCTCGATCACCACGAAGGCGACCAGGAGCACCGCCGCGACGGCGAACAACGTGACCGTGGTGGACGCTCCCCAGCCGTCGGTGCCGGCCTTGGTGAACCCGTAGACGAGGGCGAGCAGGCCGCCGGTGACGGTGACAGCGCCGGGCAGGTCATAGCCGTGGTTGGCCGAGGCCCTGCTCTCGGAGACGTAGCGGAACGCCGCCACCGCGGCGACGATGGCGATCGGCACGTTGATCAGGAGCGTCCAGCGCCACGAGGCGAACTCGGTGAGGAAGCCACCGAGGATGAGCCCGATGGCGGCGCCGCCGCCGGCGATGCCGCCGTAGACGGCGAAGGCCCGGGCCCGCTCCTTGGGCTCGGTGAAGGCCACGGTGAGCAGCGAGAGCGCCGCGGGCGCCATGACCGCCGCGAACGCACCCTGCAGGGCGCGGGCGCTGAAGAGCATGGCCGAGTTCTGGGCCAGGCCGCCCAGAGCGGAGGCGCCGGCGAAGCCGATCAGGCTGATGACGAACATGCGCTTGCGCCCGAAGTAGTCGGCGATCCGGCCGCCGAGCAGCAGCAGGCCGGCGAAGGAGAGGGTGTAGGCCGTCAGCATCCACTGTCGGTTGGCCGTCGAGATGTGCAGGGCCCGCTGGGCGGAGGGCAGGGCGATGATGACCACGGAGGCGTCGAGCACCACCATGAGCTGGGCCACCGCAATGATGGCGAGGGCCCGGAAGCGCTTGGGGTCGAGGTCGGGCTCTGGTTCGAACGCCTGATCGGGGAGGTCGAGAGTCGAGGTCATGGTGGGTCTCCGTGTGCAAAGAGGTCCGTCCCGACTTTCCCGCCCGCCGTTGTGACCTGGAAGGGTCTGGTTTTCCCGGCGGTGATGGCTTAGAATCGGAAGCGGAGTTCTGGTTCCAGATACACTATACGGAACCTGAGTTCCGTTTGTCAACGGGGGAAAGAGGGATTTCTGTGGGCGTGACCGCGAAAGTAGGGGCAGGGTGTGACGACACGGTCGCCGAGGCCGCCGCACGCCCCTTGCGGGCCGACGCCCAGCGCAATCGGGCTCGCATTCTCGACGCCGCCGAGAACCTCTTCGCGCTCGAGGGGATAGAGGTCCCCGTCGACCTGATCGCGGAGAAGGCGGGTGTTGGCGTGGGGACGCTCTATCGCCACTTCCCGACCAAGGAGAAGCTCTGCGAGGCCGTCCTGCTCGACCGCCTGGCCGCGTTGACCGACGATGCACGGGCGCTGGAGGACGCCGAGGACCCGGCGGCGGCGTTCTTTGACTTTCTGGCGCATGTCGTGGACGAGGGGGCGGCCAAGCGCGACCTCATGGTCGCCGTCATGGGTGCCGGTGTGGAGTTCGAAGAGTCGGCCGTCGCTGTGAAGGAGCGCATGCGCGAGGCCGTCGGCGTTCTGCTGGCGAGGGCGCAGGCGGTCGGCGCCGTGCGCCCGGACGTGACGCCGAACGCAGTGGTCTCGCTCGTCGGAGCGACGTGCCAGGCGACCGCGCACGCCGATGCAGCGCCCGCCTGCGACCTGCTCGCCATCGTGTGCGACGGACTGCGCGTGCAGGGCGGCCCACCGGCCTGACCGCCGACAAGTCGGCTCACGAGCCGGCTCAGTGCGCCGACGAGATCCGCTACCGGGGCGTTTCCGGATGGTGCGGTCAGCGGCGGCGGTGCTCCCGGACCAGGGGGACACCGAAGGGGACGAACGCCACGATGGCGGCGATCAGCGCCACAAAGGCTCCCCACGCCCAGCTGAAACCGGCCGGCTTCAACAGGAAGCCCAGCACCACGAGAGCCAGGTTGACGCCCGTCAAGAGGGTGAGGAGCTGCTCCTTGGACAGGCGGCCCATGTCTGCCAGGTCGCCGACGCCGAACGCCGTGATCAGGACGTAGAGCACCAGGACGATGGAGTCCAGCACAGGGATGAACAGCCAGCCGTGGACACCGAGCCCATCGGCGGAGAAGGGTCCGATGCTGTACCACGGCAGCCAGAACGAGACCAGGAGCACGAAAGTGGCCGAGCCGATGACTCGGTCTCTCCTGTTCACGGCGTTCACCCGTTGGCGCGCCTTCCCGACCCGCTTGGGTGGCGGTCGCAGTGTGACGGGCGGCCTGATGGCGGCGCCGCACTTGGGACACAGTGCTGTCCCCGGCGGCACCTCGACCAGGCAGCGGGAGCATGCAGGCACTCGGCCAACCTCCTCGTTGATGGTGGACGCGCCCGCTCAGGCTACAGGCGGGCCGGGGAGGGCCCGGCTCTTCCAGGACCAGTTTCCAGTATGCGTTCAAGTCTCACCGGACTCGTGTCGACACTGGTTGCAGGGCGCGTCGCGTCCCCGCGTCGACGCTGCGCCGAATCGGGAGGGTGGACCATGGACGATCGCCGACGGGCACAACGCCAGTCCGCCGTGTGGATGGGCTCCTGTCAGGTAGAGGGCGAGCCCCCCCACCTGTGGTTGGGCTGCGGGGTCTTCGACTTCTCGACGCTGGGTGTGGGGATGGACTTTCGCCACGCCGATGCACTTGGTCTGGTCGGCCGTCGCATCTCCGTGCGCCTTCCGGTGGGAGATTCCATCGACATGACGCTCACCGGTGAGGTGCGAAACGCAAAAGTAGGCCCAGGCGGAATCGCGCGCGTCGGCATCGAATTCGTCGACCTTTCCGAGGAGGAGCTCTACATCGTGGATCTCTTGGAAGTCGACTCGGTGAGCATTGTGAAGCTCTGACCGATTAGGCCTCAGAGAGTCGTTGGAGACGGTCCCCTGCTGGTGCGGAGCACTCCGTCTGCCGGCACCACGTCGCAGAAGACGAACCCGTCCCGGGTCACCGTCTCGCCCGTCCGGATCGCAATGGGGGAGCTGAACATCGGTGCGTCCCAGACGAACGTGTGGAATTCGCCGCGTTCGCCGCAGGGGTCCACGCCGGGCGGAAGGTCATTGAGGAGAGCCTCGTCGAATGCTCGACCGACGAATGAAGGCGAGATCTGCGCCGGGTCCACGCATGTCAAGACGGCCCGGACACCCTGGGCGATCATCTCTTCCGCGAGCTCGGCTGTCGGGCGGGACCAGAGCGGGAAGACAGGCACGATGCCCGTGGACGCCAAGGCCCGTTCCCTGTAGTGCCTGACGTCTTCGAGGAAGAGGTCTCCGAAGACCATGGCGCCGACCCCGTCCTGCACCGCCGCGTCCATCGCCGTTCTCATCCGGGCCTCGTAGACGTCATTCGGGCACGGTGAGGGGATGGTCACGATGCGCAGGGGCAGGCCGAGCCGATCTGCCTGAGATTCGAGCAGGGATCGCCGCACGGCATGCATGGCGACCCGGTCCGCCTCCTCGTTCACGGTCACGAGCAGACTCGTCACGGTGATGTCGGGGTCCAGGGACTGAAGAGCGAAGGTGCTGTCCTTGCCGCTGCTCCAACTCATCCATGCCCGCGTCGCCACGTGCACATGGAACCACGGCCCGCCTTGTGCGGCAACATCCACCCGCTGTATCGATGGACACGCCACCTGCACGCGAGTCGATCGGATGGTGCCGGATCGCCGCCGGAGGTCGAGCCGTTCAGGACAGCCCCTTTCGTCCAATGCGCCCCCGGTAGTTTGAGACGTATGGTCCAGCGCGGCACGGACGGGGTGCGGAGGAGGGTCAGGCAACCGGCGCTTCGATCGCGAAGTGCGGGATCGAGCCCGAGGAACCGTTCCTCCGCGGTGCTGCTCCTTGCGTTCACTGTTGCCGCCGGTCTCTTCGGCTGCACAGCGACGACGTCCGCATCCGCCGCCACGGCCAACGGCGGTCCGCAGCGCATCATCATCGACACCGACCTCTCCCTCTGGTGGGATGACGCCACCGCGTTGGGGATGGCCAATGTCCTGCAGCAACGGGGCGACGTCAAGATCCTCGCCGTCATGTCCGATATTCGGAACCCGGCGGCCGCTGCTGCTCTCGATGCCATCGACACGGCCTATGGACACAGCAGCATTCCGGTCGGCGTGGTGGTCGACACCTCCGCCAATACGGCCCCACACGGGTACAGCGATGTCCTGGCGGAGGAGCTGCCGCACGCCATCCGGAACAGCTCGCAGGCGCAGCCGGCGGTGCCTCTCTACCGTCGGCTGTTGGCGGGCCAGCCGAACCACAGCGTGACGGTTGTCGCTCTCGGCGGCGACACGAACCTGGCAGGTCTGCTTCGTTCCGGTCCGGGTCAGGGCAGTTCGCTGCCGGGACGGGCGCTCGTGGCGACCAAGGTGAGACTGCTCGTGATCGAAGACGGGCTCTTCCCGACAGGGGGTCCTCCGTTCACCAACGAACGTCTGGACATCGCCGCCACCAAGACGTTGGTCGGCACGCAGGGCTGGCCGACGGCGATCGCCTGGGTCGACGGGTTTACAGGTATCGACACGAAAGTGGGTGGCAGCCTCTGCACCACTGTGCCGCCGAAGAACCCGATGCGCATCGTCTACACGAAGCTTTTTCATTGCGGGCCACCGGGAGACGGTGACTGGGACGGTCCCACGTTGCTGTACGCGGTCGATGGTGCTCCGGGCAGTTTCGTCGAACTGGGTCAGGGCGGCGCCGCGGTCATCAACAGCCAGGGTGGATTGTCCTGGGGGTCAGGGCTGGACCATCCGCCCGAGGTGTACGTCCATGTCGCGGAGCAAACAGCGCTCAACGACAGGATCAACTCGCTCCTCGAAAGCTCATGATGCCGACTGTTGCGGCTGAGGAAGAACGGCGTCGCCTCCGGTACGATCGCCCGCCGGGATCCAAGACGATGGCAAGGAGGGCGAGGACATGCCGAAGTACCTGGTCGAGGCGAGTTATACCGCCGACGCGATCAAAGGACTGAGATCCGAAGGAGGCTCTGCCCGCGTAGCCGCCACGAAGGCGCTCATTGAGGGCCTGGGGGGCACGCTCGAATGCTTCTACTTCGCCTTTGGTGACACCGACGCCTACATCGTCGCGGACTTGCCGGACAACGCGACGGTCGCCGCGGTGCAGATGGCGGTCAACGGGAGCGGAACCATCAGCTCGCGCACGGTCGTGCTGCTCACACCCAGCGAGATCGACGAGGCGGCAAAGCGAGACGTGCCCTTCCGCCGGCCCGCAGGCTGAGAGCTGCAGACCGAGGCCCTGGCCGCCCCAGCTCGTGGCCCGGCTGTGTCCCACCAGCGGGTACCACCGCCGAAGCGATTGCCGATCGTTTCGAGGATACAACGGGGCTCGCAGAGTGAAAGGGGGACGATCGTTCCACCGTCGCCCTCAAGCTCGAGCGGTGCCGGCAACTTCGGAGAGTTGTATCGTCAGTCTGAGATGGCCCATGTGTTCTCGGGCATGGCCGAGGTTCGCAATGAGCCATGCAATGCCCGACCGCCGATCATCGCTGGGCAGCGTCGGAAGGCTCACGAGAGTTGTGCCACGGTCATCGGTCAACGCGGGACCCAGATGCTCGAGGAGGGCATCGGCTGTGTCGATCTGGTCAACCAAAGCAGGTTTGCTCTGTCTCCCCACTTGAAACTCCGCGTCTCGGTCCCGTGGCGAGGGTTCTCCGGCTACGGCGCGCAAGGTTTCTGCCTCGGAGCCGAGCGTGTGGGTGATGATCGTTGCGACTGAGTTCGCACCCGGGCAGGGCACCCAATTCAGTGACTCATCGCTGTGATTCGCGACGACGAATCGCAGCTCATTGTGGAGCAGCCGGAATTGGGCGATGACCTCCGCCACCGCCACGGCGATCGGGGCACTCCGAGAGCCAGAGGCTTTCATGTCTCCCGGATCTCCCAGATGTCGGTGTGCCTGGGGCAGAAAGCGCCGTCATCGTCGATCCGCCACCCTTCCTTCCGGGCGGTGATGCCCCCATCTTCCCGCAACAGGCCCAAGAGGAGATGCTCGGGATCGATCGAGCCGTCGTGCAGGCGATGTGCCTCCCCCTGCGCCTTGACGAGGGTCCGGCGCGCGGCGTCGGTCAAGTGCTCGAACACTCCAACCAGAGTGCCAGAGTCGATCAGTGTCCGCATGGGAGTCGCCCTTGGGCGGAACTTCTGATGAAATCAACAGACGTGAGCCACTGCGCCGCATGGCGGCACCAATCCGCCCGCGACGGCTTTGAGGTCGTCTCCATCCACCAAGAGCCTTCTGGCTCCCGGCTTCGGGGCTGCACCGCTGGAGTCGAAGGAGGTCTGGCGTGGGTGGTCGGGTACGACATCGTGGTGGATGAGAACTGGCGAACGCGAACTGCTCGAGTCTGGACCGAGGCAACGGCCGAACCCCGGAGCGTCCTGCTCGAAGCAGATGGCTCCGGCTCTTGGATGCTGGACGGCTTGGCGATGCCTCAATTGGAGGGCTGCGTGGACGTCGACCTTGAATCTTCCGTATGTACGAACACGATCCCCATCCATCGTCTCCAGCTCGAAGTCGGGATCCGCGTTGAGGTGCCGGCAGCGTATGTGCGAGTCGGTGATCTGGCGACAGAGCGCCTCGAGCAGACCTACACCCGGGTGAGCGCCGATGGGATCGGCCATCAGTACGACTACTCGGCGCCGAGGTTCAAGTTCGAATGCCGCCTCGCGTACGACGAAGTCGGGCTCGTGTTGAACTATCCAGGAATCGCACAGCGGGTTATCTGAGCATTCACGTTCTTGAGGAATATGATGTTGGGTTCAGGTACGGCGTGATGGGACATCGAATTGTTCGGCCGCCCGTTACATCTCACCGTGCCCAACCGGTCCAATCGGCTCGTAGGTGCCGAGGACGATGCCAACATTGGTAACGGTGAGCTCCACAGGGCGCATCGTCACGGGGAGGATGCCGTCGTTGAACAGGCGGCGGCCAGAACCGAGCACGACCGGGAAGGTCATCAGGCGGAAGAGATCGACGAGTTCATACTGTAACAACGTCTGGAGCAGATCGCCGCTTCCCCAGATCTGCAGCTCGTCGCCGGGTTCGGTCTTGAGTGCCCGAACCGATGCGACGACGTCGCCGGTCACGAGACGAGCGGTGTCGGGGTGCTCGCCACGCCATGAGGTATTGGCTTCGCTGAGCGAATTGGAGACGACGTGCTTTGGCAGTGAGTTGATCGCCGTGGCAATGGGATTGGCGGCGTCGGTTTGATCTGGCCAGTAGGCGCGGAAGATGTCGAAGGTCCTGCGACCGAGCAGGAACGCGCTGGCGTGGCTGTTGAGCTCCATGACGAATTCGCCGGCAGCCGGGTCGGAGAATGGCGCCTGCCAGCCGCCGTGGGTGAACCCGTCACTGGGATCTTCGTCAGGTCCGCCGGGGGCCTGCATCACGCCGTCAAGGGTCAAGAACGTCTGCACGGTGAGCTTCATGTCGATGCAGACTACGCGCCGCATAGATTCTGGCGGCGGTGTTCCACGGTCTCAGGTTCCGATGGGCGTCCACTCGGGATCTCTCCCGTACGCCATGAGGACGCCAAGCCACGGATCTCTGTCCACGGAGATGTCCCGGAGGACCCGGTTTCCTTGCGCCACGATCCAGGCGTCGTTCGGCCGGTGATCTCTCCCGAGCGACCGCGCCATGTCCCACACGTGCACGTGCCATTCACCGATCGCCACCCCAGTGTGTTGTCCGATCGTCAAAGGACCGATGCCCGACCACTCCGCCAAAATCACCTCCCAGTCCGCTCCTCCGACCCGATTGAGATGAAGGGTGGCGAGGCTGACGAAGAGTTCCATGCGGCGCGGTCCATCGGTGTCGGTCAGATCGAGGAGATCTCGGGCATTCATCGCAGCGAGGTCTCGACCTCTGGGAAGTCCGGTGCGATGCGCTCCAGCCTCGACGGCGTCCAGCAGTCCGTTCCAGTACCGAGCAATCGCGAGCAGATGCCCAGAGAGGTCGAGAAGTGTCCACTCTCCGCAAGGTGTCGGCAGATCCCATTGGGAGATCGACGGCCGGATCTCGTCGAATCCGTCGAGCGCGTCGTCGTAGGCCACGGTGATTCGTTCTCGGTACTGGTGGTGAGGCATGTTGGCCACGTCCTCGTCAGGAGCGATTGCTCGTGTGAGGGTTGATCGGACTGTGCAGCGACAGCCCGCCGTCGCACTCGAGAACCTGGCCCGTGACCCACTCCATGCCGTGCAGGGCGATGATCGAGCTCGCGATGTCGTCGGCCTCGCCCAGCCGGCCGAGTGCCGTACGCGCCGCCACACCGGATAGCCAGGGTGACTCCTCCCCGCTGACCAACGGCCCGAGCATGGGCGTCCGCGTCACCCCGGGTGCCACCGCGTTGACCCTGATGCCGAGCTCGCCCCACTCGGTCGCGGCGACCCGCACCAGCATCGACAGTGCAGCCTTGGAGGCGCAGTAGAGGCCCATGGTCTGGTCGACGAGCCGGGCGCTGACGCTCGACACCGCCACGAACGAGCCGGGAATCCGCTGCTCCTCGAGCGCGCTGACCCAGGCGCGCATGCAGAGCCAGGGGCCGCGCGCGTTGACCCGCATCACCCGGTCGAAGTCGTCGGCATCGGCCTCGCGCAGCAGCCCCGAGTGCCCGACGCCGGCCGTCACGGTGATGAAGGTCGGGACGCCCCAACGCATCCGGGTCACGCCGACGGCGTCGTCGATGGCGTCGGGCTCGGTCACGTCGCACGTGACGTCGTGGGAGCCGGCAATGTCCCAGGTCACCGCTGTGGTGCCTTGGGCCCGGTAGGCGTCGACCAGTGCGGCGCCGATGCCCGATCCGCCTCCGATCACCAGCGCAAGCGGCCCGGACTCGTCGCTCATAGGACTCCCTTCCACATTGCTCGGGCCAGACCGTACCCGGCCGGCGGTGCCAAACTCACTGTCCGGAACCAGGTGTTCGGAGGCCCAGTGGCGAAGGTGCAGGACTCGACGACAAGGACGCTCGACGCCGGGCCGGCGACGACGGGGACCGCTCGAGCATGGGCGGGCGGCGGCGTCCCGCACTGGCGGGTGGCCATCATCGGTGCTGGTGCCGGCGGTCTGGGACTGGCCATCCGTCTCGCCAAGTCCCGCCGGCGCGACTTCGTGCTGTTCGAGGCCTCCGACGGGGTGGGCGGGACCTGGCGCAGCAACACGTATCCGGGAGCTGCCTGCGACGTCCCGTCACACCTGTACTCCTATTCCTTCGCGCGCAAGCCCGACTGGAGCAAGACCTACGCCGAGCAGCCCGAGATCCTGCGCTATTTCGAGGAGTGCGCCGAGCGCTTCGGCATCTCGCGTCACGTGCAACCCCGCACGCGTATCACGTCGGCCCATTGGCAGGAGAGAACGAAGCGCTGGCACCTGACCGATGCCGCCGGCAACAGGTACGAGGCCGACGTGCTGGTCAGCGCCGTCGGGACGTTTGCCACCCCTGCCTTGCCCGACATCAGCGGCCTCGACTCCTTCGCCGGTCCCTGCTTCCATTCGGCCCGCTGGGAGCATGAGCACGACCTGGCCGACCATCGGATAGCGGTCATCGGGACGGGTGCCAGCGCGGCTCAGATCATCCCCGAGCTGGCCAAGGTGGCACAGACCGTCGACGTCTACCAGCGCACCCCGCAGTGGATCCTGCCTCGTTCGGACAAGCCGTTCACCGAGGAGCAGAAGCGGCGGTTCGCTCGCAACCCCATTGCGGCGCGGCGTCACCGTCGGGAGCTCTACTGGGCCTTCGAGAACACCATCGCATTCCGGCATGGCGAATCGGGAGCGGAACAACTGCGGACCATCGCCCTCAGCCACATCGACTACCGGATCAAGGACGACGAGCTGCGCAGCAAGCTCACCCCCGACTACCCGTTCGGCTGCAAGCGCACATTGGTCTGCAGCGACTTCTACAAGGCCGTGCTGCGCGACAACGTCGAGTTGGTGACCGAGGGCATCGAGCGCGTGACGCCCGGCTCCATCGTGTCCGCCGACGGCCGGGAACGGCCGGTGGATGCGATCGTGCTCGCCACCGGATTCAAGGCGACCGAGTACCTGGAGGGCATCGACGTGGTTGGCGTGGGTGGGCGGCGCCTGCACGACGACTGGTCCGAGGTGGCCCACGCCTATATCGGCCTGACCGTGTCGGGCTATCCCAACTTCTTCATGCTCTACGGTCCGAACACCAATCAGGGCGGCAACTCCATCATCGTGATCCTCGAGGCGCAGGCGACCTACGTGCTGGGTGCGCTGCGGGCCATGCGCTGGCACCGGGTGGACGCCGTCGACGTCCGACGCGATGTCATGGACGAGTACAACCGCGAGCTCCAGGAGGCACTCGGCGGGACCATCTGGAACGACGGGTGCCAGAGCTACTTCAAGAACGCCAACGGCAAAATCGCCACCCAGCTGCCGCAGACCTCCAGGTGGTACGCCCAACGGACGAAGCGGTTCCGGATGCGGGAGTATGTCCGATCATGAAGGCAGCGGTGTACTACGAGACCGGAGCACCCGAAGTGTTCCGCTACGAGGACGTGCCCGATCCCGAGGTTGGCCCGGGTGACATCCTGATCGATGTCGAGGCGGTCAGCATCGAGGGCGGCGACACACTCAACCGGCTGGGCGGCGAGCTGACGCAGGTGCCACACGTGGTCGGGTACCAGTGCGCCGGCACTGTGGCCGAGGTGGGCGCCGACGTCGGGGGCTTCGTAGTGGGGGATCGTGCCGTCACCGTGGGACTGGACGGCTCGCACGCGGCGCTACGGGCGGCGCCGGCGGGTTTCGCCTGGAAGATCCCCGACACCGTGTCGACCGACGACGCGGCGTGCGTGCCGGTGCCGTTCGGCACGGCCGACGACTGCCTCTTCGAGTTCGGCCACCTGCACGCGGGCGAGACGGCTCTGATCCATGCCGGGGCCGGCGGCGTGGGCATCGCGGCGATTCAGATGGCGAAGCGGGCCGGGGCCCGGGTCCTCGCCACAGCATCGAGCGACGACCGCTTGGAGCGCCTGAAGGAGCTCGGACTGGATGACGGGATCAACTACGTCACGCACGACTTCGTCACCGAGGGCCGCCGGCTCACCGACGAGCGGGGCGTGGACGTGGTGGTCGACTCAGTGGGAGGCGTGACGCTGCAGGGGAGCATCGAGGTCCTGGCCTACCGGGGGCGCTGCGTGACGGTGGGCGATGCCGGGAGAGCGGCGGCGGAGCGGCTCGACATCTCGACCATGCGGGGCAACAACCAGACGCTGTCGGGCTACTTCCTGGGCGCGGAGCTGCTCCTGTCGCCGCGGCCGCACGCCATGATCGCCGGTCACCTCGACGCCATCGGGCGGGGCGAACTCAAGGTCGTCATCGACCGCACGTACCCGCTGTCCGATGCCGCCGGGGCCCACGCCTACATCGAGAGCCGGCAGGCCTTCGGCCGGGTGCTGCTCGTTCCTTGACGCCCCGGCCCGGCGTGTCGACTCGCCGGGTTACGACGCCGCGACGGAGGGCGGCCGTGCAGCCTGGCTTCCCGCGGTGACCTCCTTCAGCTCTTCGAACGAGTCGTCGATGAGCTGAGGCAGGTCGAGGCGGACGGGATCCACCACCCAGCGCTCGAACGCGATCTTGAAGACGGCCACCGCCACCTCGGCGGCCAGGCCGGCGGCCCCGTCGGCCACCCCGCGCCGGCGCAGCGAGTCGGCCAGCGCGGCCGAGAGTAACGCCATCTTGATCAGCTCACGCTCCTGGAGCTCAGCGTTCGCTGCAATGATCTCGTAGCGCTGGCGCGCGAACTCCCGGCGTTCTTGTATGAGGGCGCCCCCTGCGACGACGCCGGCGATCGCCGCGTCGACGGGCGCCAGGTCCGGTGGCGCCTCCGTGACGGCGGCTACGAGGAGCTCCTGCAGCGTGGCCGCGCCCGCGAAGAGCACCTCGCGCTTGTCGGCGAAGTGCCGGAAGAACGTGCGCTCCGTCAGGCCCGCCCGCTTGGCGATCTCCGCCACGGTGGTCTCGTCGAACCCACGTTCGAGGTAGAGGTCCATGGCGGCCCGGGCGAGCCGACCGGCGGCGTCGGGCTGCCAGCGGGTCATCGCCTCATGGTATCTGATGACAGGAACTGACATAACCTGTTAGGCTGATGTCAGTGAATGACATCGCTGCCGCGATGGCCCGCACGGAGGGCCCGGGGAGCGCTGACGACCAGGAGGTATGTGCCATGCGTCTCTTCATCACCGGCGGGTCCGGCTTCATCGGCTCCGCTGTCGTTCCCGAGCTCATCGGGGCCGGCCACGAGGTCGTGGGCCTCGCCCGCTCCGATGCCTCGGCCGCTGCACTGGCCGGCGCCGGGGCCGAGGTGTTGCGCGGGGACCTCGAAGACCTCGACGCCCTCCGCCGCGGGGCCGGCGCCTCCGACGGAGTCGTGCATCTGGGCTACGTACACGACTTCTCCGACATGGCGATCGGGGCCGCCGTGGACCTGCGGGCGATCGAGGCGATCGGGGCGACGCTGGCCGGGTCAGGCAAGCCGTTCGTGATCACGACGGGCACGCTGCTCCTCGCCCTGGGTGACGTCGGCCTCGCATCCGGAGTCTTCGGGACCGAGAAGGACGTGTCGCATTCCGCCATGCCAAGGGCGGCCTCGGAGAACACCGCCATCGCGCTGGCCGAGCGCGGGGTGCGGTCCTCGGCGATCCGCCTGTCTCCTTCCGTGCACGGGGTGGGCGACCATGGCTTCGTCCCGATCCTCATCGGCATCGCCCGTGAGAAAGGCGTGTCGGGCTTCGTGGCCGACGGCACCAACCGCTGGCCTGGTGTCCACCGGCTCGACGCGGCGCGACTCTTCAGGTTGGCCGTCGAGGCGGCTCCGGCCGGCTCACGCTGGCACGGGGTGGGGGACGAGGGTGTGCCCTTCCGCGCCATCTCCGAGGTGATCGGCCGTCACCTCGGCGTGCCCGTCCGGAGCATTCCACCCGAAGAGGCCGACGCGCACTTCGGCTTCCTGGGTGCGTTGGTGTCGGTCGACAACCCGACGTCGAACGCTCTGACGCGGGAAGGCCTCGGATGGGAACCGGCGGAGCCCGGACTGCTGGCGGATCTCGACGAAGGCCACTACTTCGCCTGAGGCTCCGGTCCCGTACACTTTCTGCCCGGCCCGCCGGAGCCCGCAATCAGGTTCGTGTGACCGGCGGCGGAGGCAAGGGACGCAATGAAGATCGCGATTGTCGGAACGGGGGCGATGGGCTCGGTGTACGCCGGTCTCCTGGGCAAGGCCGGGCACGAGGTCTGGGCTATCGACATCTGGCCCGAGCACATCGACGCCATCGCCGGCTCCGGACTGTCCGTCTCGGGGGCCAGCGGCAGCTACATCGTCGACAACCTCCATGTGGGCCGTTCCCCCAGCGACGCCGGCAGCTGCGACGTCTGGATCATTGCCACCAAGGCGGCGGACGTGGACGCGGCGGCGGCAGCGATCGCACCGCTGCTCGAGACCGACAGTCTGGTGATGGCGTTCCAGAACGGGCTCGGTGCAGGGGAGCGGGTGTCCCGCTACATCCCCGAGGATCACATCGTGATCGGCATCGCGGAGGGGTTTGGGTCCTCCATCCCGGAACCGGGGCACGTGCATCACGAAGGCATGCGGATGATCCGCATCGGGGAGATGCATGGTGGCCTGACCGACCGGGTGCAGCGCATCGAGCAGGCCTGGCGCCAGGCCGGATTCAACGTCAAGGCCTATGCCGACGTCCAGCTCATGATCTGGGAGAAATTCCTCTGCAACGTGACCCTCAGCGCTCCCTGTGCCGTGTTCGACGTCACGGTGGGAGAGCTGATGGCCGATCCCGCCGCATGGAGGGTGGCGCTCGGCTGCACCGCGGAGGCATACCGGCTCGGCCTGGCCGAGGGAGTCCCGTTTCCCTTCGAGGACCCGCTGCGTTACGTGACGGAATTCGCGGTCACCATTCCGAACTCCAGCCCCTCCATGCGCCTCGACCACCTCGCCCACCGACGCTCGGAGGTGGATGTCATCAACGGCCAAGTGGTGACCCGCAGTCGCGAGCTCGGGTTCGAGGTGCCCTACAACGAGACCCTGTGTGCCATCCTCCGCCGGCGCGAATCGACGTTCTCCTGACCTATGGAGTGCTGCTCATCGACTGACCGGCGGCGCTAGTCTCTCCACGCCTGCTGATCGGTCGGTGGGCCCGGGGGGTCGGCGATGCGGAAGCGGAGTACATCGGGAGCGCGGCGAACGCTACCCAGGGCCATTGGTGCTGTCACCGTGCTCGGGACCGCCGTGGCACTTGGTCTCGCCGCACCGGGGAGCGCTTCTGCGGCCCCCACCCCCGTCACCCAGGCCAGCACCAGCGCGCGTGGTGTCTCGGCCGACGCCATCAACGTGGTCTTCCCGATCATCTCGTTCAGCAGCATCGAGGGCGAGTTCGAGATCGAGTCGGATGCCGAATACGGGGAGCAGACCAAGGCCATCCATCTCTTCGTGAACCAGATCAACGATGCCGGGGGCATCAACGGACGCAAGATCAACCCGATGATCGTGGGTTTCGACCCGACCAATCCCGCCGAGCAGGAATCCCTCTGCAAGCAGTGGACCCAGGGCAACCCACCCGTGTTCGCCGTCGTCGACGGGCTCGGCACCTTCGAGGGGGTCGACCAGCTCTGCATCACGCGGGAAGGGCACACGCCGATGCTCTCCCAGTGGACGACCACCACGAACTGGACGGATCTCGGGGCGCCGTACCTCTGGTGGACGGGAGCGGATGACGCGCCCATCCTGGCCGCCACCGTCAACTGGGGGCTCAGCTCGGGACGCCTCGGGCACGGCACGAAGGTGGGTGTCGTGGTCTCCGACGAGGTGAGCGACCAGGACGCGCTCAACTCCTACCTGCTACCGGACCTGAAGAAGATCGGCATCGACCCCCAGGTGGTCACCATCACGGCGGACCTGGACGAGACCGCCACCACCGACTCGGATGCCACTCTGGCGGTCGAACGGCTCAAGGCGGCCGGCGTGCAGTCGGTCATCCCCCTCCTCCCCGAGAACGCGTTCACCCCTTACCTCGGCGCCGAGACGTCACAGGAGTACTTCCCCAAGCTCCTCCTGAGCGACTACCAGTCCGAAATTGAGATCGCTCTCGGGCTCATCCCCGTTCCCTACGAAAAGGCGATCAACGGCCAGGAAGGCGTCACTGCCGAGACACTCGGCGGCATCGACCTGCCGATCCCCGAGTCGCAGGGCGGCTACGACCCGGGCGTACGCAGCTGCTGGACGCTGTGGCACCAGGTCTACCCCCAGACGCCCAAGGGCAACATCAATGACGACATCGAGGAGCAGGGGCCGGTGCAGGGGTGGTGCCAGGAGATCCGTCTCTTTGCCAAGGCGGCGACCATGGCAGGCAAGAGCCTCAATCGAAGGACCTTCGTCGAAGCGATGTCACACATCACGAATTTCCCGGGAGGGTATTCGCCCGTGTTGAGTTACGGCCCGGACAAGTTCTCCGGGCCGACGCAGTACCGGGTGGTCGAGGTCCACGACAACCACCCGCCGACGACGCTCTGCAAGCGTGGCCCGCCGCCGGGGCCGCCGGCCGGCGTCTGCTGGGTCGTCGTGCAGAATTGGAAGCCGTTGCCTTGACGACCGCGGCCCGCGGCCGGCTGCGTCCTCCCTCCGACGCGCCGGCGGAGGGGGAGCGGAGCGAGCAGATCGCCCGCCTCGGTGGCGTGGTCGTGGAGCAGATCTTGAGCGGGACCCTCAGCGCACCAGAGGACTACGACCAGGATCACGACGAGTGGGTGGTTCTCGTCAGCGGTGGCGCCACGTTGATCGTCGGCGACAAGCGCCTCGATCTCGTCGCGGGCGACTGGGTACTTCTGCGCGCTCACGAGCAGCACCGGGTGATGCAGACGGACGCGGGGACGAGCTGGATCGCCCTCCACGCCGCCCCCCCAGCTGTCGCCTCCGGGCAGAGCTAGCCCGGCAGTTGACGCACTCCTCTGCCCCCTAACAGACAGGCACCATGGGGCTAGGCCGACCGGTTGGTGCGGGCGCAAACACTCCGGCGCTTGACACAGATGCCTATATAGGTAGAGTTACGCCCGTGTCCCGATCCCGGGGTCCATCTCCACAGGTGATCAGAGTCCTCCTGGCATTGGCTGCTGATCCGGCGCAGTGGCGCTACGGCTACGACCTGGCCACCGAAGTCCACCTGAAGTCGGGTTCGCTCTATCCCATCCTGATCCGACTGGCCGACCGTAAGGTGCTCGAAACGTCCTGGGAACCAGGTCCACCCGGCCGGCCGCCCCGACACCTATATCGACTCACCCCGACGGGGCGGGAGTACGTGGCGACGCTCGACGCCGCTCGGACCGAACGTTCGGTGTCGCGCCGGCGGTTGGGTTTGAGCGGGACGTAGTGGCCCGGTCTTGGCAATGTTGCTGCTGATTGGCGGGGGTCGGCCCTCGGTCCTCGCGATCTTGCTGCTGAGTGGCGCAGGGGCGGTGCTGTGGAGTCGCGAGCACCCACCTCCAGACATACAGACGGTACGACGCGACGGTCCGCTCCGGTTGTTGCAATGGGCGGTCGGACTGCTCCCCGCCGACCGGGTCGATTGGGGCCAGGCGATGCTCGGCGAGTTGGACCGGATCGAACGTCGTTCGGGGCGGTGGCGCTTCGCTATCGGATGCGTGACCGGCGTCGTACTGTTGCCACCATGGGGGTCGGACGGACCGATGGCGGTACTGGTCGCCGCCTCGGTCGGCAGCGCCGTCGTGTTCGGCATTGGGTTTGTCCACTTCGGGCTGGCCACCAATCCGTGGAACTGGGTCATGCTGGCGATACTGGCCGTGCTCGTGATGAGTTGCCTCGTCGCCGTGAGCGTGCAGCTACGCCGGCCCGGCGTGGCTCGTCTGGGGCTGGTCGGGGGCCTCTTTGTGGCGGCAGCGTGGTTGGTGGTCTCTGGATTCACGTGGCAAGGCATCATCAGCCCGATCTATTCGGTGGGTGCGTGGTCCGGCCCGGCAGTGTTGATCGGGGTACCATTGGTCGTGGGGGTGGGCGGCGCGTGGCGCAGCAAGAGCGCCTCTGTGGGCCGGCGCGCCGCTCGATTGGCCGGCGCCAGTGCCGGGCTGGCCATGTTCTTCATCTCGACGATCGCGGTGGTAGCGATCGACGGAGGACAGCGCGACCCGGGAGCAGGGGTGGCCGGGGGCGTGAGCGAGTCGTTCTCCAACGTGGCGATGCTCTTCCTGATTTTTCTCCCCTTGGCTACGGCAACGATCGGGTGGGTCGCGGCGACGGCAACCGCCCGCCTCGGCTTTATGGACCCGGCCCAACGGAGCTATCACTTGACGAGCACGCCGAAGGCGACTGGACGAGTTGCCGAGGGGAGCCAAAGCCGAAGTACTGGACGCTTGCTGCTTCTCTTAGCGGTGGTCGTGGTGGTCGTCATGGCCGTCGCACTCTTTTTCGAGGCCAGGTAGTCGAGCCGGCCACGCGACGGGTGACCCAATACGCCGGGAGTGGGTGCCACCCTGCGGCACGAGTGGGCCACCCCGCGACGCCAGGACCCCTCGGACAGACGGCTGGTTAGGCCACCTCAAAGATCTACTGGACTGCGCCGCAACCGGTTGTGCTCGACTCCGAGTCGTATGGCACCAAGGTCGTGTTGGGTGGGCCCACGTTGACTGTCCCCGCCTTCTCGGTCGTCGCGTTGACGGCTGGGACGATCCCGGTTCCGAGGTTCTTCACCGTACCGCCATCGCCGGCGAGGGCAACAACGTACTGCGAGTTGTTGGCCCCGGTGTGGAGAAACACTCCGTACGTTGTCCCCGATGTGCCGGTCAGCTCATTGGTGCTGGTAGGTGCGGCATAGTTCGCATTGCCCCGCGCGTCCTCGTAGGCCTGAACTGCGACCTCGTATGTCTTGGCGTCGGACTGGCATCCGGCTTTTGCACTTTGGCTGGTGACACCGGTGAGGGCGAAGATGACCGTTGCGGCAAGGATGCCGAGAACAACGATGACAATGAGGAGTTCGATGAGGGTGAACCCTGACTCCTCCAGGTCCCTGCTGGACACCTTGGTTCGAAATTCGGACCCGCACATGCGTGTTGCACCGCCTCTCAGTTCCAGGTATCTGCTGGTGACATCGGGGTCAATCCAACGGAACTTAAGTCATTTGACAACATGTGTTGCGCAACGATTGTTGTCACCTGAGAGGACGGTGTCTCGGATCTACCGCCCGCGGGTCGTCCAGAAAGAGCTCATATTCCTCCAAGTCTTTGCCGATGTTGAATGAGCATCGGTGAGTTGGCCCGCATGTGGGGCATCTCCCGTCAGCCGGCGCTTCGATATGTGATGGATCGAGTGGTCACCTGTAATGCCCTCTCTTTCCGCCGAGGGGGGGTCGGGTGGTTGGCAGGCTTAAGCGATCGCCGTCGCAACGAGGCGGTGTGCAATCTCGACGAGTGCGCCCCCTAACAGGGTTGGAGCGCCTCTCTTCTCTCTCGCCGGATGATTCCTCTTACCTCTAAGCCGCGGACTCGGCCTCTTCCTCGGCGCGCTGCGTGATGGCCTTGCAGGTGCGAACCGTGATCTCGACGTCGCGCAGATCGAACTGACCGAGCAGGGTAACCGTGGCTCCCAGGACGTGGTCCCGCAGGCTCTCGAAGAAGACGCCGCCCTCTTGAGTCAGGTCCACGGCGTCGCCCCTGGTAATCAGCCCGTTGTCGGCTAGCTGGTCCAGCAGTGCGTGGGAGGATTCCGCGTCAAGACGCGGCGAGCCTTCGAGGTCCCGGACGAGTGCACTACGGGCCATATGTGGGCCTCCCTGGGCGACCAGCTTGAGGGCGTACCACGTTTCTGGCTCGACGTCTCGCTGGGCCAGATGGTCGCGAAGCACGGCGGTTAGCGTTCGTTCGGTAAAGGCGAGAGTCTGACCGAACTCCGCGTAGGCGCTAGGTACTGCATCCATGAGTTGCCTCTTTCTCTTGGTATGATTGACAGGTGCCTGTCTACTATGTCAGAACGACAGCCTCCTGTCTATAGTGATGCCAGACAACCTCGAACGGCCCGCAATGGGCGTGCTGTTGCGACTCCTCTACCAGCTCTACTCACTCGAGGTTCAAGGCGCACTCCGCAATGCGGGCTTTGAGGACATCAACCCGGCCGCCGCCAATGTGTTCACGTTCTTGACCTCGGAGGGGGCCACTGTCTCGGAACTGGCGAACCTCTCACATGTTCGCAAGCAGACGATGGCGCAGACCGTCGAGCAGCTCGAACAGTCAGGCTACGTCGAGCGTCGTCCGAACCCATCGGACCGCCGATCGCAACTGGTCTTCCTCACGGCCCGAGGCAAGCGGATTCCACCCGTCACGCACAAGGCCGCCGCGGCCGTCGAGAAGCGCTGGGCCCGTCTCAGCGGAGCGGACGAGCTCGAGACCCTGCGCATGTCCTTACTGAGTCTGCTGGCCAAGCTCACCGCGGAGTGATTCGCGAATAGCCGCTGACTGCCCCCGCTGCCGGGATAGGGTCACGGCAGAGGGCGGGCCACCCGTATTGACCCAATGCCGCGGTGTGTGTTCTTCAGTTCACAGAAGTCGCTGACCGTGGAGCATGTCCTCCCACAATGAATCGGAGACGAGCGGGCGAACGACCGCCGCATTGTACGCCTGGTGGACGACCGCAACTCGCTTTCCATTCAACATGCTTCAGAGAGCTCTGTCTACGCGCCAGACGACCGTTCCCTACTCCTCAAAGTACATGAAAGCCTCCGACGCGCTCCCGGGTGAACCCGCCCCTCAGTTGCGGGAACGTCGGTAGAGAACCAGGTGGTCCGGGGGAAATGTCCAGATGACGTGGTACCCGGCTGGCACCGCTGGATCGTGGATGGTCGGGTCCTCCTCATGGAGGATGAATTGGTCGTCGTCTTTCAAATCGCCCGAGACACCCACAGCCTCCCGAGGGCTGAACCGATCCGTGAAGGGGACCCCGGGCAGAGTGATCGTGCGGCCGGGTAGAAAGGTGATGCCATCCAGCAACGTCAGGGTCTTTTGGTACGAGGCTGCATCGGTCGCTCCGTTGATGCTGTACACCAGGATGGTCGATCCGACGGGCACCTCGGAGCCCAGTGCGGCCAGGCCGAGGTTGGTCGGAGGCAGGAGATCCGACTGCTGGAGGGCGAATGCCGTGAACTCGGTGGTGGCCGCCAGTTCGAACACGACGACCAGCGCGACGAACGCCGCCACCGCCACCCTGGTGATTTCGGCGAACGCACGGCGACGATGGGCGGCCAGGCGCCGTCGATCGGAGAGGGATGGGGAGCGACCGGCGCAGGCGACACCGTAGGCGGCGAAGATGGTGGCGACCGGCAAGAGGTACATCACCGTCATGAAGGCGCCGAAGCCATGGCGCTCCGCCACGCACACCACGCACCCATAGAGAAGGGGCACGCCGAGCATGGCGGCAACGAGGGGCTGGCGGGTCACCATGCCCCACGCGCCGATGATCACCAGGGCGACGGCCACCCAGGCGGCAAGGGCGCCGACGGCACTCCACGTGCCATTCCAAAAGAACGGATGGGCCGCGACGAGGAAGGGCGCCGTTCCCACCATTTCGGAGAACGTCTGGTACGACGGGATCTTGGCGGCGCTGGTCTGCAGGTCCCAGGCGTGCAGCCCACCTCCAAAGAGCAGCCACCAAATGTTCAGGAGCCCGAACACAATGCCCGCGACGCCGAACGACACCAGCACGCGCCAGGGCACGGCAGCCCAACCGCTCCGGAAACCGCGCCAGGCGACCACGAGCAGGCCCCCAGCGACGGCGGCCAGCACCACCGGGAACACGGGCATGTATACGGCGGGGAGTACTGCCGCTACCCCTCCCGCCAGGACGGCCATCCCGACGCTTCGGCGCTCGAGAGCCAGAACGAAGAACAGGATGGCTGCGAGCATGAGCACGGTACCCCGCGCGGATTGCGCAAACCCAAGAATGGCGATATCGCTCCGAGATTCGCTGGCGCAGATTAGGAAGAACCCCAAGGTGGCGACCCACCTCGGCGCCGAAAGCGCCGACCTGAGGAGCCCATACACCGCGCAGGTACTCAGCACGATACAGATGGCCGTGAAAGGCCCAACGTATTGGTATCCCTGCATGTGGAAGACGCTGAGGAATCCACCGTCAACGGTTCCCGCGCTGCCCGGATAGATGTTGGTCGGCAGGATCCAGAGGGTCTGATTGCCAATGCTCTGACCGACCGAGAACGCGTGCGTGTGCATGAAGGTGGCGGTGGGCGCCCAGGTGTAGAGATCGTCGCCGCCGATGGAGGTGATGGTGAACGCACCTCCCTGCAGCACCTTCAGCTCCAGGACGATGAACAGGGCGAGGCAGGTCGTGCCCAGGAGGGCGAGTTCCAGGCGCGTGCGCCGGATCGTGTCGAAGAGGCGCTGGCGTCGTCGCCAGCCCACGAGGGCCGAGGCGATGCCCAAAACCACGCACATGGTGACGACGATCGTCCCACTGGCGAAGTGGGGCGACAGCCACTGGCAGGCCCAATAGAGGAGCCCCAACCCGACCAGGGGCGCCGCCAGGAGGGCGGCACCGCCGAGGTTGGGGACGGCGAGAGCGACTGGAGCAAATCCGACCAGGGCGAGCAGCCCGACGGTGCCGGCGCTCAGCAGCGTGAGCTCGAGGATCAGGAAGAGAACGTGCACGGTCGGGACCCAGTCGGATCGGCATCTGGACCTCCCGGAAGCCGGCGACGGCGCAGTATAAGACCCCTTGTTGTGTAGGCCGAGGCACGGATACCGAGGCGATGCCGGTCGTTGTCACCCGAAGTCAGGGCCACCTAGCCCAGTGCGGGACGAGGACGATGCCAGTCAGGCTGGTGCGGCTGAGCTCCAAGAATTGCCTCGTGAGATGATGTGCTCCCATGAGGCTCGAGCCACCCCAGCGAACCCGGGAGTACCGCAACCACCATCTCGACAGCACCCGTTGGGACCACTTCGTGCCACGTGACGACGACATCTTCGTCACAACGGCGTACAAGGCCGGGACGACCTGGACGCAGCGCATCCTCGCTGCCCTGATCCTCGGACCAGAGCCCCTGCCTGCGAGATTGAGCGAAATTTCGCCGTGGATCGACTCACGGTTCATGGGACCTCTCCAACCGATTCTCGATCGTCTCGAGGCACAGCGTCATCGAAGGTTCATTAAGAGCCATCTGGCCGCTGATGGTCTGCGATTCTTCCCACGGTCAAGCTACATCGTCGTGGGCCGTGACACCCGCGACGTCTTCATGTCGTTGTTCAACCACTATTCGTCCTACACCGACATCATGTTCGAACTCTTCAACGACCCTGACCGGCCGGGGCCAGAATTCCCTCGTTGCCCGGCGACGCCCCGCGAGTTGTGGCCTCGGTGGGTGAGTGAGGGATGGTTCGAGTGGGAAACCGACGGCTGGCCATTCTGGTCACATCACCACCATTTATCGACCTGGTGGGCGGTACGAGAGCTTCCCAAAGTGTTGCTTGTCCACTTCGGTGATCTCAAAGCCGACCCCGAGACTGAGATGCGGCGGATCGCCGATTTCTGCGCCATAGATGTCAGCGAGGATTCCTGGCCTGCCTTACTGGCAACAGTCGGATTCGACGCCATGCGCGATGAAGCACGTCACTTCGACGACCCGATGGCGATGGTGTGGAAGGGCGGCGCAGACAGCTTTTTCTGCAAGGGCGACAGCGGTCGATGGCGCGGTGTGTTGAACTCCGACGATCTCGTGCTGTATGAGAGCTCAGCGTCGACCCTAGATCCAGCACTACGAACCTGGCTCGAGGGCGGCCGCCACGCCGTCGGGATCTGAGTGACACGATGGCTCGCGGGGTGACCCCGTACATTGCCGGTCTGGGTGATTGCCGAGTCGAAGGTATGAACAAATCTCGTCACCATCGAGCCTGGAAACTTTACTCTGCACCCATGAATCCAATCAGCCAGTTGTTTCAGCGGTACTCGCGGTGGATGTACCGCTCCGGTCGGCCTAACTGGCTAGCGAAACCACAAAACCGTCTTTCGAGTCTTGCTTTCGGAGCTGGTCTTATGCCCCAACGAGCTGCCAGCCTGGAGGTCATCGGCAGGAAGAGCGGTCAGCCGATAACCCTCCCAGTAGTCATCGCAGATTGGGACGGTGTCGAGTACCTGGTGTCCATGTTGGGTGACGGCGCGAATTGGGTCAAGAACATTCGCGCCGCTGACGGCGTCGCCATCCTACGTCGAGGCCATGAAGAACCCGTCAGGCTCGAAGAGGTCGCTATCGAGGACCGCCCACCGATAATTCGCCGTTATGCCGAAGTCGCTCCAGGCGGCCGCCCGCATTTGAAGCTGTCTCGCAACGCATCGATCGATCAGTGCAGAGCGCTCGCACCCCGGATCCCGGTGTTTCGGATAACCCCGCTATCTACAAGTGGTCGAGGTGGTAACGCCTAACGCCGGGACGGAGCGGCACGGTCACTCAGGTCTGCCGGAACGCAATAGATCAAGCGCTTTCTGGATGCGCCGAGCATCCACGGATGAGGCCTGAATCTCCAACAACTTCCTCCGATTCTTCGGCCCTATCAAGAGGGTCACTGAGCGACGTGGCATGTCAACTGCCGCTGCCACGGCCCTCAGGGCGGCCTCGGTCGCTCGTCCGCTATCTGGCGGCTCAACGACGCGAACTATGAGTGCCCCGTCGAAGTCCCCACCGACACTAGGTGTTGATGCATTCGGCCGGACATGGATCTCCACCCGCACTCGATCCAGTCTGCACGCTGCAGACGCGGGCTGCCCCAGTTCGCCGCCGGGAGTGGGCCGCTGACTCGGCTCGACACCTATCGAGCGCGTGTAGTGAACTTCGACGTATGACCAAGAGGCTTGAGATCTCCCGTGACATCGACGTCCCGCCTGATCGGGTATACGCCGCCATTTCTGACGTGACACGCATGGGTGAGTGGTCAGAGGAATGCCATGCCTGCGAGTGGCACGAGGGGTACGACGGTCCGGTCGTCGGCGCTACCTTCGACGGCCACAACCAGAATGGGGAGCACCAGTGGACCACGCAAGGGAAGGTCATCGAGGCTGACCCCGGGCGGGCCTTCGCCTTTGAGTGCTCGATGATGGACTTCCATTACTCGACCTGGGGATACCGCATCCAGCCGACCGAGTCGGGATGCCGTGTGACCGAATGGAATGAGGATCTGCGGCCCGAGTCGGTCCTGGAGTTCAGCAAGCAGACCTCGGGCGTGGATGACCGAACAGAGCGAAATCGCCGGACCATGAGCGTCACCCTTGCGCGCCTCGCCGAATCCCTAGAGAACTGATCTGCTGGTTGTCGTCAGATTATTGATTTGGACAGTCAGATTTGACTGACTGCCTCCGTTCGCTGCCGGGACGGTGGGGCAGTTCGGCACTTGCGGGCTAAGGCGGGGAAGGGGCGTCCCCGCTCGGTAACCGGTAGTTGCGGACGATCGGCGATGTCGAGAGTTCGTACAGACTCGCAGCCCGACCGACCTGGGTCAGATGTCGAGGTCGAGCCGCATGGCCACCTGCCCCTTAGGCGATAGTCCTCCGGCCACGTCGTGCTCCCCTCTGGCCAGCATCTCGGGTCCCAGTTCCGACTCATCCAGCACTCGGAAGCCGAGGTGCTCGTAGAGCGGACCGTTCCATGGCACCTCATAGAAGGTCGCCAGGGTTATTGCCGGTCGTCCCGCCGAACGCGCCCAGCTCTTGACCTGCTCGATGAGTGCTTTCCCGACCCCGTGTCCCTGGTGGTCGGGATGGACGCAGACGTGGAAGATGTGGGCGGCGTTGTCAAGGACACCTACGAGTATGTAGCCCACTACCTCGTCGTCAACCACAGCTACCCAGGAGCGTTCTGACCGCGCATACTCGACCAGCAACTCGATGGAGTCCGGGGGGTTGGCAGCAACCTGGTCATAACCGATGGCGGCGAACTGGCCTTGGGTGGCCAACTCGATCTGTTGGAGACGTGGGGCGTCCTCGGAGCGAGCCGGACGGATGGTGAACCGGCTGTCGGGCACGGGTTCATGGTGGCAGGTCAGAGCGACCGGGAGTTTGCCGATACCCGGGCGCTCTCGGGGTATCCCCGTTCGATCCTCGCTGCCGGCTCAGGGATGAGCCACCTTCTGGGGCCTAGGCTCCACCCAGATGACGTGTCGAGTGAGAGGAATCGGTCATGGAGGATGAATGGGGACCGCTTGGGGCGCTTGCTGGGGAGTGGGAGAGTGACAAGGGTGGCCTCGATACAGCGTTCTCGCATTCCGAGGGGAAGGTGTTAGGCAGCCCCTACTTGGAGAAGTGCACGATGAAGCCGTTCGGCCCGGTCGACAATGGGGAACAGCATCTCTATGGACTTGACTACAAGAGCGCAATGTGGCGAGGCGACGAGGAGAATCCCTTCCACACAGAGGTCGGCTACTGGCTGTGGGACCCGGCCACCGGCGAGGTCATGAAGGGTTTCGTCGTCCCCCGCGGCATTACCGCTCTGGCCGGAGGAACGGCTGCCGCCGATGCCACTGAGTTCACCCTGAAAGCAGTGCTCGGAGAGGCCCAGTACAACATCGGCGAGAACAAGTACCTGGCCAAGAACGCCAGCACTCTGAGCTACGAGGTTGCCGTCACCGTGGGCAAGGACACCTGGTCCTACGACGAGGTCACCATGCTCCGAATGAAAGAGTTCGATGAGCCGTTCGCCCACACCGACCACAACACCCTGCGCCGGGTGAGCTGAGCCAGGAACAGACCTACTGCGACTGGTGCTATTCGACGCTCACCGAGGAGGACCGCACAAGGTCCCGAGCGCTGGGGTTCGACAAGATACGAACCTGGGCGTGTATTCGGTGCATCGACGCAAAGCGAATCTCGGAAGCGCCTGGCGGATGGGATGGCCCGTTGCCGGCCGATCCGAAGTAGTCGCCAGCGGGTGTCCCCGTCCGCCGGGATGGCGTCACGCTTTCGCCATGAAGGTCACGGCATCCAAGGTCTGCGACGATTCGACCTGATACCGCAAGGTCCCTTTCTAAGGGCGGCAGTGAAGAACTCCAAAGCGATGTTGTCCGGATCACGACAAGAGAGCCCAGCGCCGTAGTCGGCATCGACGATTCCACCATTCTCAAGCTCATCTCGATCACTGCAGGTGAAGGCCAGATGGTCCAGGCCAATTCGACGTTCATCGAAGGGAATGGCATCAGATGGATCGGGGAATCCGTGCAGCCCGACGAGCGTTTGACCTTCAACAAGCCAGACAGCTCGTCGAAACGGGCCAGGGCTTTCGTCCCGGTGCAACGCCACGTCGAAGAGTCTTTCGTACCAATGGACACTGCGGTCGAGGTCACTGACTGTCAAGGTCACATGGGCGATCGTCGGGACCTCAAGCATGAAGCCTCCCCGTGGAGCCAATGACTTGCCGTCGCTGGTCATTCTTGCCTGGAAATGCCCCAGTCCGCCGGATATGCGTCTTTCCTCGGCATTCGAGATTTACTGTATTCAGTGCGGCTTTGGAGGAATTTGAGATGCCCGGATTTGACGACGCTCTTAGGGGTTACGCGTATCCAGTTCACGAGAGGGATTTGTTTTGCTGTCGATATTGCGGGCTCGATGGACGCGACTCTTTTAGCAACTGGCTCTCTTTGTCCTGGGACCACCTTCTCCCGAAAGGCTCTCCGGACCGCGACAATCCTGACTTCATCGTGACCGCCTGCAAGTTCTGCAATACAGCCGACAATCGCTACTTCGATATGGCAGAGCGGAGAGGGCTAGTGCTTGACGGACTGAGTCCGGACGAACTCGTTGCTCAGCGCTTGCCCTACGTCGAAGCTACGCGTCAAAAGTACCGGGAATTCTGGAGCCAGCACGTGAGTTCGGACTAGTTCCCGAGGGGCTAAATGCCCCCGTACATTGCCGCCGGGATAGCGACAGAGTGTTGCCCTCCAAAAGGCCCAGCCAAGTCCTTCCAACCGGCTAAGAAGCCATTGCTTTCTCGGGCAGAACGAATCGAGTTCTCATCTCTCAGAACTACTGGTGAATGGTCGTAAGATCCCACCACGACACCTGAGGAGGATGAGGCATGGATGTCCGCTCGGCGAGGGATGTAGCACCGGTTATCGAACATGCCGGGACGGTACCGGTCTGGTGGCTAATTCAACCCGGTGAGCTAAAGGATGCGACTACTGGCGGCTTCCTTGAGCTGGTCAGCGAGTGGGAAGTTGCCGGCGGTGGGCTCGTCGATCCCCACTCACATCCCACTCACGAGTTCTATTACATCATTTCCGGACGCGGCATCATGAAGATTGCGGACGAGGAACGAGAGGTCGGACAAGGGGATCTAATCAGGATTCCGCCAAACATCGTTCACAGTATTTGGCCGTTGACGGAAAACTCTGGACTCCGGGGCCTGGCCTTCGCCGTCGGCATCGAGGGAGCCGGTCCGGTCGACTACACGAGCTGAGACAGGGGTGCGGTACCCGATCATTCACCTGCCCTACTAGGCCGGGCTGGTGGCGTATTTGCGACGCTCAAATCGAGCGACGTGGACCTCCGTGGGGTGGTCGAGGGAGTAACCATAGCCGATTCCAGACTCAGTCAGGTCTCGGCCTATGCCTCGGTGAACTTCGACACAGTCAAAACCCAGGAGGTCGTATTCGTGCTGAACACGCTCAAGATTCTGAATCGGAAAATGAGGATTCGGAACGACTGGTGTCTGGTATTTGAAGGACTGGCAAGCGCCGTCCGCCGTCTCGTTCAAATCGGCGAGAAACTCGGCTTCCAACTCAGCCCTTGAACGTGTGCCGAAGGTTTCAGCCAAGACCATCCAAGAGCAGACCATCCCGAGCCAAACGGGCAGAATCCAGTACCGACGCACGGGGAAGTGTGCCACCATCGCGTCGGTAGGGGTGCCCTGCCCCCGTTCGCTGCCGGATATGGGTTCCCGGTGCTCACCATTCGGGCAGCGGTCACCTGGGATGCTCAAGCGGTTCGGCGACCTAAGGATCGGTGAGACCCATTTCGCTGGCCCCGATCGCCCCACCTCCGTGCTCTTTCAGGTATCGGTCTTGGTCCACCTCACCCGCGAATAGGAGAACTATCCAGGCATGGGTGGCGCCCATTCGGCGCAGTGCGTCGTAACGATGGTTTCCGTCCTCGAGGAAGTACTTGCCGTCGTGATGCGACACCAACAGCGGCGGGGGTTGCCACCCCAGCTCGACGCTATGTTCCATCGCCTCGACGTCGGACTCCCAGATCCCCTCCGCCACAGAAACAACCACTTCGTCACCGACGGGGCCGGCCATCGGCGTGAGTCGGTCGAGCGCGAATCGGATCGGACCCACGTAGGTCGCGCCACTCATGGCGAAGGCGGCCGCCAGCGCAGAGTTGCTACTGCCCGGGCTAGCGAGGAAGTCAACCACCCATTCAGCCAGTCGCCCCTCGTCCGCGGCATGCTGGGCCGAGGCGAGTGAGAACTTCTGGTCGTCGGTCACGCGGACGCCGTCGCGATCAGCTCGGCGAGCCCTACCAAAGAGTCGATCCGTTCGTAATCGGCGTCGAAGTGGAGGCCAAGCGGATCCATGAGAATCGGTCGGATCCCGGCTCGGCGGGCGCCGACTACATCGATGGCAGGCATATCACCGACGTACCAAATCCGATCCGCGTCGAGACTGAGGAGGTCGATAGCCACCTCGAATATCCGTGGGTCAGGCTTCATGACGCCGACGTTTCCGGAATCGATTACGCACTCGATCTCCACGCCGATGCCGGGACCCACTTGGCACAGTTCGAGTTTGGCAAGCCGAGAACCCATCATTCCATCGGCGTTGGAGATGATACCGAGCCGGACCCCGGTGTCGGCGAGGGCCTGCAGTCCTTCGCGGCTGCCCGGGATCGGTTCGACCCACAGCGCCGCATCAGCGAACTCGCTATCGAGGTGGCGATGGGCGTCGTCACGCCGATCTCTCGGTACGCCGCACTCGTCGACATACGTTTGGAGGTAGTCGAGCCAGGCCTCAGTCCAGTTCGCCTCGACGTCGAGGTGCGTGCCGAACCTTGCTGCGGCCCGGTAGTGCGCGTCTGCCAGCACCTCTCGACGGACGCAGCACTCGGCTCGTGTGAAAGCTCCCAGGATCCGTTCGGGGTCGGGAAGGACGAACACGCCCCCGGCGTCGAGGAGTACTGCGGCGGGGTCGCCTGTGTAGGCCATGCCCAGAACCTACTCAGGCGACGCCCCTGCTGGCGGCGTCAGGTCCGTCCAGAGATCCACCAGTGGCGAGAGGCTCGGGTCCCTCGCCAATCGCACCTGCCCCCTACCGCCGGGACTGTGAGACACAATGGATTAGCAGCACTATCGGTTGCCGGATGGGTCTAACCGTTCGTGGTTGTCTGAGTCACGGTCACGCTCCCGAGGGGTGTTACACCAGCCTTTGCGATGACGAACCCGTTTCCGCTTGGCAGGGTGCACTTCATTCCTTGCATCAAGGACAGGCACGTAATGGAGTCGAGGGTGACGGAGTACTCGTACGGCAGAGTGGGGGTCCCAATGCCGGCGTTCGCAAGGCATTCGCCGCCGGTACACGACGTAAGTGTGGACGGGGCGGTCAGCGTGGCCGACTGTGGAGGTGAGAGTGTGTAGCAATAGGCCAGGTTCTCCGAATTGGTGCCACTCTGCGTGTCGATTTCGCAGCTGATGTTTCCCGACGGCGAGTAGAACTCGGTGCTAGTCGGAGTCTCGGGGACAAGCGTCCCAGTTGTCGTGGTTACGGCGCCAGCAGTCGTCGTGATCGAGGCGGGAGTCGTGGTCTCGGTTGTGGAGCTCACGGGACTTGAGGTCGAGGTCGTCGATGTCGCCGATGGAGGTGCCGAGCTTGAGCAGGACGAAAAGATCGAGGCAGCTGTGCCGACGATCCCAATCAGGATCATGGCCCGCCCAATTGGTCGCCAACGAGCCACCTGCGAAGCGTAGGCCAGTGGGATCGCATCCCGTAGGCCATGGGGTTAGTCGAGGGCACGTAGGTATGGCCCGGGTCAAGCGAGCCCTTCTAGTGCTTGGGTGGCCCCGTACGCCGGGAAGGTGGGGCAGTTCGGATGGACGCCATTGAGCGCCCACAGAGAGTTGGCCGGAGTAGGTCGAGTGCACAGTCGATGCATGGTGGATTCACAGCTTGTCCATATGGAGCTGAGATTGAGTTGTTGAATGGGGCTCCGCTTCTTAGGCCAAGGCAGGCTTGGGATTCTCTTTGCCGCCATGACTGCCTGCGTCTCCGCTACTTGCGTCAGCCCCCCGGCCGGCGCCCAACAGGCCGAGCCAGCGAGCATTCCGACGACGGCCACATTGGTCTACAACAAAGATTTCCCCGATCCGAGCATTCTCGTGGTAGGCCACACATACTTCGCGTACTCCACCAACTCCGACGGTGAGAACGTTCCCCTCATAGAGTCGAACGACCTTTTGCATTGGCACGCGATCGGCGACGTCATGTCCGTCCTACCGTTATGGGCGAGCGAAGGCTATATCTGGTCGCCATCCGTGAGCCGTGCGCCGGGTGGCGGCTACCAGCTCTTCTTCAGTTCCTACGACGAGTCACAAGGTGTCATGTGTCTCGGCCGCTCGACTTCGAGGTCACCGTTCGGACCTTTCGTCGACGTGAGTGGAGTGCCCTTCTTGTGCCAAGTGAGTGCCGGAGGTTCGATCGATCCCTCCGTCTATCGCTCCGAGGGAGCTGACTACCTCGTTTGGAAAGCTGATGGCGAGGGTAGACAACCACAGGCGATACTTTCTGCGCGCCTCACTTCCGACGATTCCGAGCTCGTCGGCCAGCCGGATACGCTGCTCAGCGCGAACTTAAGCTGGGAAGATGGAGTGGTCGAACGCCCCGCGTTCACGGATGCATCCGGGGTCTTGCATCTGTACTTCAGTGCAGGGCATTGGTCGAGTGCGGACTACGCCATAGGAAACACCACCTGTTCAACCCCGTTGGGACCCTGTGCAGATAGTGCCTCCCTGCCCGTAACGATCTCATCGAGCGTTGCTACGGGGGCAGGTAGCCCAACGTTCTTCGTGGCTGACGATCAATCCTACCTAGCGTTCTCCGCTTGGACGAACGGAATCGTTGGCAATGAATTCGGTCATCGAGCTTTGTTCTTGATGAAGATTGGTGGCGATCAGGTCGCGACATGAGGACCGTGTCGGAGCGAGCTGCGAGCTCGGGAGGAAGTCTTCAGGATCTTGAAGTGGTGTCCATGGATCCTTTCTGGGGAAGGTTGTTCCATTAGGCCGAAGTGCTCCACACCCCACCTGCCCCAGAACGATGCTCCTATGGTTTGTCAAGGGCGAATTCTGATCTCGGGAGCGCAGCGAATACCTCGCGAGCGACGTAGCGCTTGAGGCAGCGAATCGCCTCCTTTGGTTCGACCATCCTTCATCCGACGCTCGATGTAGTGCTTGGTCCTCGGGTCGTTGACCATGCGGGTGAACACGATGTGCCACAGGGCAGAGTTGGCTTGGCGATCGCCACCGCGGTTGAGACGATGGCGCTCCTGCTTGCCGCTCGAGGCGTCGAGCGGGGAGACGCCGCAGAGCTTGGCGAAGGTCGCCTCGTTCTTCAGGCGCTCGGGGTTGTCCCCGGCGGCCACCAAGAGGGCCGACGCCACGTCGGTGCCCACCCCGTCGATGGCCCTGAGCTCGGGAGCGGTCTCGGCCACGAGGGTCTTCAAGATGCGGTCGATCTCTTTGACCTCCCCTTCGAGGGCGAGGGCCCGGCGGGCCAGCATGCGCAGGGTGAGCTTGGTGACACCCGTGACGTCGGTCCTTCCGGTGTGGCGATACACGCTGGCCAGTTCGAGGACTTTGTAGATGGAGAGGTCACGCAGTTCGGCGCGCAGTTCGTCGGGAGCGGTCGAGATCAGGCTGCGCATCTGGTTGATGGCCTGGGTCCGGCTGCGCCGGGCCGAGCTGCGAGCGACGCGTAAAACCCGCATGGCCTCGACGTTTCCGGTCCTGGTCTTGGCCGATCCGTTGGCATCTCCACCTTGGGCGGCCCGGGCGGCCGAGACGGCGTCAAGGGTGTCGGACTTGCCTTGGCGCCGGCGCTTTTGGCGGTTGGGCCGATCCACTTCGACTACTGCCACCCCGCGGCGGTGCAGGTGGCGCGTCAGCCCGGCCCCGTAGCTGCCGGTCCCTTCGACCCCGATGAGCTCAAGGGTCCCGAAGCTTTGCAACCAGGCCAAAAGTGCCTCGTACCCCCTGGGCGTGGTGGCAAAGCTCTCGGTCCCTAGCAGCGCTCCTCGTTCGTCGAGCGCGGCCGCCACATGGACGTCGAGATGCGTGTCGACCCCTCCGGTGATCGTGCGCGCGATAGTGGTCATTGTCATCTGTTCCTTTCGCTTGGGGTGGGTGGCACCGCACGGCCGGAACGATGGACAGGACAGCGAAGGGCCTGTGAAGGCAGGCTCCTATGAGGTCACTCCGTCCGACCGGTTGGCGTCGGGTGAGTGTCCGAGCCGGGCCGACGGATCGTCTTGAGGACAGTCCCGAGGGACGTCAGTCGGACTTGCATTGGGTCAGACCTGGCTCGGGCACACACCCACACGCTGACCAGTTCTGCCTCTGCAGTGGTGGACCGTCAGCGGGCTGCGTCAATCCTCGCTGCCGGCTCGCGGCGACATAGCTCATGAAACCGTGGCTGTCAGAAGGCTCAATGAGGCGCCTAATACCCCCTGTTCTCATCGTTGTATTGGCGTCAGTGACGATCGGAGCCGCCCTCATCGGCCAGAGCGAGAGCCCAGGGACTGGCGGAAATCCAGAGGCTCAGGCGACCTTGAACAACGCGGTCCACAAGACACTCGCAGGCGAGAGTGTGACCATGAGTCTGGGTCAGGGCTTCACGGTTGTCTACGAAGCCCCAGATCTCACGGAAACCGCGATGCCGTTTAACGGCGTGACGATCCAGGATGGTTCACACACGTTGACGAAAGGATTCGGCCAATGGTTCGAAGATCTGCCTTCTGGGTACGTGCCGGGGCCCTACGCGGCCCTCTTTTCACCTTCGCAGGTCCTCGGACGGCTGCTCCATCTACCCGACCTCGAGGTCAAGGGTGCCCAGACGTTCGTGTCCAAACGCGTTCTTGCGCCCACCAGGAAAGTTCACAGCACCGTCACCGTCATCGAGACAGTGCACACAGCTGATGGATTCATTGTCAGCGTCCGCACCACTTATCGAAACGCCCCGCCGATTCCCGTGGCTACTTGTGGCAACTGTCAAGGCGAAGCATTTGCTACACCTCTTGCGAGCAGCACCGCGGTCACGTTTGGTGGCTTCAATTCATGGCACGTATCGATCCCTGCCTCGGACGAAATCGTGACCCGCACGACCGTGGCCACACAGAAGATAGGCCATGACCGCCTTGCCGTGTACGAATGGGCGTCTGGGGGATCCTCGGGTACGACCACCGGATTCAGTCTGACGAATGAACTGGGTAGCCCGATCGACGGCGGTAGCGGGGGCCCCACGGGAGCCCCGATATCGGGACCGGACGGTCTCTTTCCTGAGGGAGGGGGTTCAAGCGGTCCGGGGTCCTGGGGCGACGTCACGGTGTCGGTGTCGGGTAGCGACGTCACCAGCGTGAGACTGGTCGTGGGCGCCCTAACCGTTGATGTCATGGTCCCCGCGAAAGTCGGTTCCAGTCGATTCGTGATTCTCCTCGCCAGGGTGCCAAAGGAAGGAGAAACTTCGATCCAAGGGCTCAATTCGTCCAACCAGGTGGCCACATCGACTCCCTACAGCTGGTGAATGCAATCATGGATGCGTGGTATCCGGATGATGGCGATCCGTCGGTGATCGGAGAATCGTCCGACGAACGAGAGCAGCATCGTCGATCACTCTGGGCGTATTACGACCGGCGGGTGGCCGGACGCTTGCCTGGCTTGGCCAACGCCCATGCCTACTGGACGCGTCTAGGCGTCACTGTCGAAGTCGAAGACATCGCCGCTGAAGCTGCGCAGCTTGAACGCCTACTTCGTGAACTCTCTGCAGTCCGCTTTGTCGAGGTAGGTGCCGGGCCAGGCACTTTCACCCGATACCTGTCAGGGAGTGGCATCGCCATCGACCAGAGTCGAAAGGCGCTCGACGTTCTGCGCACCGAAGCTCCGGGGGTGCCTGTGATCCAGGCAGATGCCACAGCCCTACCCGTAGGATCCCACGCCGTCGACCGCTGTTTCTCCGCCCACCTTTATGGCTTGCTTCTTCCAGGCGAGCGTGAATCCTTTCTTGCCGAGGCGCACCGGGTTGCGTCCGAGGTCGTAATCCTTGACGCAGGTCGCCCCCGGGGCGTGAGCGCCGAGGAGTGGCAAGAGCGGACCCTGCCCGAAGGAGATCACTACAGAGTCTTCCGCAGACACTTTGATGCGGACGCGTTGGCCGCCGAAGTCGGTGCTGAGGTCCTGTTCGCCGGGCAGTTCTACGTGCTGGTGGGCACTACGGCGGCCTCGTAAAATTTCAGCTCCCGAATCGAGGCGGACCGGGAAAGGTGTGCCGGTCCTCGAACTTTCCGTTGGAAGCTCAGCCACGCGCCCGGTATCGCGTACCCGAGGCCCAATGACCGGATCGGACCTCCGCTTCGCACCTAACCCAGTTCGCCGGGTAGTTGGACCAACGATCTGGCCGAGTCCTCCGTTCAACCGATGCAGAATTCGTTGCCTTCAGGGTCAAGCATGACGGTCCAACTGCTTCCGTTGCCCTCTCGGTACTCGACCTTGGTCGCGCCGAGAGCGACGAGGTGCTGGATCTCCTCCTCTGGGTTCTTGGTGGCCAAGTCAACGTGCATTCGGCTCTTCGTCGTCTTTGGTTCGGGAACCCGCCAGAACAAGAGCCCCCGGACGCCTCGGTGGTCGGGGGCCACCAGAGCTGCGAACTCATCGTCTTCAGCTACGGACTGATAGCCGGTGACTTCTGACCAGAAGGCTGAGAGCCGCCTTGGATCGCCACAATCGAATGTCACGTATTTGATGAACGCCGTCATGGTCCGAAGCTAGGCCAGAATCCGCGCAAACAGGCGCAAGATCTCAACCCGCGATCTTGTAACCGCACCCGCGGTTGGGGTGCACCAGTTCGCTGGATGGTGGGACAGGACGCCGCTTGGGATCGCAGGCGATCAGCCATCTCCGGGCGATCGCTGAGAAAGCTGAATAATCGGAATCGTTCGATGTGCCATGGCTGCCTCACGTCGATAAGTCGCGTAAGCCGGGAACACCCGGTCCGCCATGGACCACAGCCTGTCTCGATCAGCTTCGTTGTTCACCACCCTGGCTCTCATCGGGATTCCGCCGAAGAGAACATCTGGATGAGCGCGGACGTTGTGATACCAATCAGGATGCTTCGAACTCCCGGCGTTCGAGGCTGCGATGGTGACTCTTTCACCATCGTGAAAGTAGATGATGGCATTGCGCCGCCGTGCGCCGCTTTTTACCCCTTTTGTCTCCAACACAGCCGTCGGGAAGACCAGTGTCGTAGCCAATCGTCCATGGCTCACTCGCAAGAGGATTGGATCGAGCTTCCAGCCGACTTTGCACGACACATACCTGGCGAAGCGTGCCGTGGCGAATGTTGCGTACATACGAGCGAACACGCCAGGCGGCCGAATCGGGTCGACGCATTTGAGACTGACGGCCAACGCGGACACTCTCCCTTCCGCTATCACCACACTGGCATTTGCGACCATTGCGTACACTGTTTGTCGGAAGCGTAGTTGGGTCCGTCGATGGTGCCCCATTTTCGCTGCCGGGACGGTGGGACAGTTCGCACATATGGGCTAGGGGCTGATCCGGCATTTCAGTCCGGTGGAAGGGGTAACCGCTACTTTGGACGCGTATGAATGCTGGGGTGTGCGTCCGCATCTACCGACCGAGGGCGCTGATTGGCTGGGGCGGATACTTCAACGTCGTGATCGACGGGGTTGAGCGGGCCAACTTTGGTCAAAGCAGATGAAGACGTTCGACGTTTGCCGGGGCGACACGAGGTTCAACTGAAATACGGGGTGCTTCCTCGATCAGCCGTGCAAGAGTTCATCGCAAGCGCTGGAGACGTTGTGAGCTTTGCTTGCTCGCCTGCGCAGACGGCACTGGGCTTGACCGGCTTGCGACCCGCCTCGGCGAGAGACAGCGCAGAGATGGAAGCCCTGGTTGTCAAGCCGCCGTCTCCAAGGAACATCTCGCCACCCCAGTCCATAATCATCCTGACGAGCGGCTCCGATAGGAAACGTTGGCGGCGAATGGCGGCCGTCGAGGGTCGCCCAGTTCGTCGGGATCGAGACGCCGTACGACTCAGGCAGCGACAGCCCGGCCCAGTACCGCCCTCATGATCACGTGGGGATCACTGCTGGCCTGTTCCTCTATGGCGACGAACAGCGCCTCTTGTTGGGGTGGGCCCAGTGCTGCAACCGTTGGACCGTAGGTGGAGCCGGTGATTCCGAGGGCTGCGCATCGGGGCTCGGGCCACAGAAGCGGGACCTCAACGGTGCGGACGACTGTCTGTTTGGCAGCCACCGTCGTGAGCAGGCGCCCGATCTCGCTCTCCGACATGGTGACGACCGAGGTGTCGTATGCGTTTGGGTACGGTTCAGGAACGCCATGGTCCTGGAGTATCCGAGCGTAGGAGGCGAAGGGCTCGGGCGGACACTCGTCGGACCAGACGGCGATCCCGAGAGCGCCACCGGGACGCAGCACTCGGATCATTTCCGTGATCGCGGCGTGTCGGTCAGACATGAACTGCAGACCCTGTTGGCAGTAGACGGCATCGATGACTCCATCGGGCAGAGCGAGATGGTCGGCAGGGCTTTCGAGTGCTTCCACCGCGGCCCGGTCATCCGTTGCTTCGCATCGAACTCCGGCGACCATGAGCGGGCTGACGTCAGAGGCGATCACCCGTCCGCCCGGTCCGACAATGGGTGCCGCCGCGTGTGCCACCGCACCTGTCCCTGCCGCGACGTCGAGCACCAGGTCCCCGGACGAAGGGGCCACGAAGGCCAGTAGCTCCCGCGCCCACGGATCGAACACTGCCGGCTGCAGGTAGTGCCGATAGCCGTCCGGAACAGAGGTGAAGTTGAACAGACCTGGCTCGGGTTCGCTCATAGGCCAAAACTACTGCTCGCCCCTGACCCGTTCGCCGGCTGGGTGCGCTACTTGTGGGCTCGCAGCCAGAACCTCCGATGGGGCACCCGGATCGGTCCGTCGTGAAGCCGAAGGAGCGCCTGGCGGTGCGTGCTGACCGTGAAGCCGGGGACGGCCCACGGCACCGATCGCAGATACCAGGCGAGGGCGCCGATGTCGGCGAACACCGTTGTCGCGGTCCCGACCTCGGCTTCGTCGATGCTCAGACCCGCATCCTGGAGTTGCGCAACGATCATGTCGAGCTCCAGCTCTTGAACGCTGGGTGACTCTCTTCCGAGGAGCTCGTGGAACTGTTGGGAAGCCGAGTGCGTCTGTTGAGTGAGAAACGTGCCCTCACGACGGAGCACCCGAGCCACCTCGGTGGCCCGGAAGCTCTCGTGGCGATTGGTGACCAGATCGAATGTCTCGGTGCGAAATGGCAACCGGCCCGCCGGATCCCCGGGCTCTTGGCGATGATTGTCTGTTGCGCCCTCCGTATAAACGACGGGGATTCCCAGCGGGCGGAGTCTGCCCGTCGCGACCGCAACGTTCGGTTGCCAGCCCTCGGTCGCAACCGTGATGAGGGCGCGAGCGCGCAGCGACGACAGCCACTCGCCGCCGCCGGTCCCCATATCAAGCATTCTTGTGCTGTCTGCGGCCGCGTTTGCGACGATCTCCTCGAAGTCCCAATCCGGCGACTCCAGCGCCAACCGGTCCCCCAGCGTCGAGAAGTCCCATCCTTGAAAGGTCGTGGCCTCGGCCTCGGCCAGCAACTCCTCGGGGTCGACCATGCACCCAAGTATCTGCCGTCCGGAAGGGCTCCACCTAATGCGGCGCGTCCGCCTAGGGTTCGCTCCCATCACCGCTGCCGTCGAACGCCGGACCGGTGGGTCACACTCCAACCTCGGCCACTCACAAGCCTTGAGAAAATCCTGATGCTCCAGGTAAGGATTCGATGTAGTTAAGGGGCGTAGTTAAGGGATGTAGTTAAGGGGCCAAGCCTCTGTATTCACACGCAGGTCGGGTCGGATGACCTGAATTTCCTTGAGGAACGCTCGCAAACCCTTTCGAACCGGAATGGAGACGCAGAAAGAATCGCGTCCAATGAGCACCCAGATTCCTGGACCGACGCGGGCCTGGCGAACAGCCGAGAGTTCGTCTATCCGAAGTTCGCCTGTGGCTAACGGGGCGCTCCATCGGAGTCGGTCTCCGGTTAGCTCCAGCCTGTACGCCCGACGAAAAAGAGTCCGGAACACAGTCCAAATGATGACCGCCACGAAGACAATCACCACAAGGACCAAAACCGCAGGCATTTGATTGGCGGCAACAATGAACCCGACAGCCAAAACAGTCATCACGGCCGCGAGCCCGAGGGAGAGGGGGCGGACGAATCCCGGCATCCGATAGCGGGTCAGCACGGGACCAGTGTTGCCAAGGATCACCGCCAGCCGGGTAAGGGGCGGACCATCCCCGTTCGCTGCCGGGATAGAGGAATGATCCTCTAGGGACATTTGCCACCCTGGCAGGCGAGAGGATCACGGCGCCGGAGGCCGGGTTATCGGTCCGGTCGCTCCAATCGGTACGCCGTCGTCTCCTCTGCGAAGCCCTTCAACGTCAGCGGCGCCAGGCGTTGGAACCCGAAACCGCCACAGGCGGCCCGGACCGCCTCGGACACGACGGCCGTCGAGGGTTCGGCCACTCCGACCAGCCGGGCGGCCAGGTTCACGTCGGGCCCGTAGAGGTCACCGAGCACTGATGCCATCTCCCCGGTCGCCAAGCCGACCCTGACCGGCGGGAGCGTCCCGCCCGCGGCCTCGACCAGACCGAGCGCGATCCGGCAGGCGTCCCCGGCGTCCTCTGTCACGAACATCGCCTCGTCGCCGATGGTCTTGATGATCTGCCCGTGTCCCGCCGCGACGACCTCCGAGGTGCGCTGATCGAACTCGACCAGGACGTCGGTGAGCTGGCGCAGCGACAACGATGCCGTCGCAGTCGTGTACCCCACCAGGTCGACGAATCCGACGGTGCGCTGCACCGTGACCACGGATCGTTCCGGATCGGTGGACCACATCCGCTCCGCCACGGCGACGATCTGGCGCCGCAGGACCGCGTCGAGCGTCGAGACGAAGTTCGGCAGCATGGTCTGGCTCAGTTCGGCGTACTCGCGCACGATGTCGACGTACGACCTGCCCTCCACCCGGCGCGGCAGCTCGACCTGCAGGCGGAAGACGCCGACGATGGTCTCGGCCAGCCGCGCCATGGTGTTGCCGGTGACCCTGGCCAGCTGCAGCGTCGCCTCCTCGCCGAGCAGGCTGTTGTGCGCGCCCGCCAGGAGCCGGACGCTGGCCGCCTCAGCGGCCGTCACGGGGAAGTCGGGGTCCGTCGAGAGGCCGGCGGCCGTCATGAGTCGCAGTGTCGTGGGCCAATCGATGCCCGCCGCTGTCGCCACCTCGTGCAGCGGCAACGGGCCCCGGGGGCGCAGCGTCAGGTCGAGCGCCAGCTCCCCCAGGTTGGGTACTCGCGCCACATCCTCGAGGGTGGCTCCCAGGTCGAGTACGTAGCGGATCAGCTGCAGACGATCGGGTGCGTCAGGCGCGTCGGGCTCGTACAGGCCCAGGCGCTCCAGCTCCTCAGGGTCGGGCGCCTGCCGGTCGTCGGTCATGGCACCAGCTTGCCCGACGCCGCTCGACGCCGGCCGTCCCGGGGGTTGATCAGCTCCGCGTGGGTTTGACGGCCAGCTTCTCGTGGCGCAGCGTGGCCCAGCGGAGCTTGACGAGCACGCGAATGGCCCACCAACCGGGATCGATCTCACCCTTCGCCATCGACATGCGGCTCGATGTGGTGACGGCGTGGTGGTTGTTGTGGAGCCCCTCACCGGCGACCAACCAGGCCAGCCACTGATTGTTCGTGGCCAGGTTGTCGTGCGGCCTCTTGCCCCACTTGTGCCCGATCCCGTTGATGGCGCCTCCGCCCAGGAGGTAGATGGAGGCGTGGACGCCCCCCGCGATCAGCCCGATCTCCCAGCCGAAGACGGCGACCAGGAGACCGATGCCGAGTGCGAGGCCCAGCAGCGCGTGGTTGAACAGCACCTTGTCCCACCGGTCCTCAGGGAGATCCCTGGCGTAGCGGGCAACCTGCTCGGCATTCTTGGAGACCCGGCGGTAGAGCACGGCGTTGCCGAACTGGACCAGCGAATAGCCGAAGATCACCGGCGAATGCGGGTCGCCCTCCTGGTCGGTGTGGGCATGGTGCTTGCGGTGTACCGCCACCCACTGCCGTGGCCGTGTCCCCGTCGACATCCAGATGATGACGCGGCACGCGAACACGACTGAAGGCCGCAGGGTGACGGCCTTGTGCGCCATGGCGCGGTGCAGGTACACCGTCGTGACGATGAACGAGATCTGGGAAGTGATGAGCCCGATGAGAAGGGCCTCGAGGACCGCGGGCACGCCCGCAACAGTAGCCCAGCGGACGACCCCCCTCGGGGCGGTCCGCCGCGACATCCCGCTCGAGCGGCCCCGGCGGCCTTCCATCTGCACCCCCCGGCGCAACGGAGCGACACGCGCCAAGATGTGCGGATTGGCGACGATTCGATGCGAGGTGCCTTTCCATGAGCTTCACGCCGTACGACCGGCCGGTTCGAGCTGCCTTCATCGGCCTCGGGCGTATCTATGACCTCAACGTCCGGGCCTATCTCGACAACCCCGATGTCGAAGTGGTGGCGCTCGTCGACCAGCTCAGTGAGCGCCGGGACCAGCGCGGCGCTGACTGGCCGGAGGCCAAGACGTTCGCCTCCGCCGCCGAGCTGGCGGCGAGCGGCCTGGAGGTGGACGCCGTGGAGGTGCTGCTCCCGACGCCGTTCCACGACGAGGCGGTGGTCGAGCTCCTGGGCTACGGCTGGCACGTCAACCTGCAGAAGCCGATGTGCAACGACCTCGACGGTGCGCGGCGAATGGTGGACGCGGCCGCGGCCAACGACCGCCTGCTGCGGGTCATGGAGAACTACGTGTTCTACGAGCCCCTGGTCAAGCTGAAGGAGGTCGTGGAGTCGGGCGAGATCGGCACCGTCAGCGGCTACCACATGAAGATGGTGGCGAGCGGCCGCGGCGGCTGGGACGTCCCGGCGAACAGCTTCGAATGGCAGTTCCGCCAGATGCAGGAGGGGCGCGGCATCCTGGTCTTCGACGACGGGTGGCACAAGATGGCGACCGCCCACTGGCTCTTCGGTCCCGTCAAAGAGGTGCGGGCTTGGCTGGGCGGCACAGAGGTGGTGCCCGGCATCACGATTGACGCGCCGGCGACCTTCGTGTGGGAGCACGAAAACGGCGTGCGCGGGGTGTGGGACATCACCTTGGCCACGGACATGTACCTCCGTTCCGACTACTACACCAACGACGAGCGCTGGGAGGTCACCGGCCGCACCGGGTTCGCCCGGGTCAACCGCTGCACCGGCCGCGGCATTCAGCAGCCGAGCCTCGAGGTCTACCTCGACGGCGTCATGCGCTCGTACCACGCCCTCGACGACGACTGGGCGAGCAGCTTCCGGGACTCTGGCCTGCACTGGATCCGCTACCTCAAGACGGGGGAGGGCCCCATGCTCTGGAGCGGCGAGGAAGCGGCCGACATCCTCCGTTTCGCCGTCGCGGCGTACACGAGCAGCGAAGCGGGCGGCATCGGCGTCAATCCGGCCTCTCTCGGCTAGATGTCGCCCCGCCCGGCGCCCACGGCGCCGTCATCCCGCAGGTCGGCGGCGCCCGGTGCCGAACACGGTCCCTGTCATTACGCTTTTCTCCGTGGTGCAACTGCAGCCCGCAGCGAGCCTCGGCCGGCGCATCGGGGCCCTGGCCCTGGGCCTCGTCCTGGTGGTGGGAACGCTGGTCGTGGGCTGGCTCGTCTGGAGCGTCTTCGAGTGGCGTCAGGGTCGCACGCCGACGTACCGCCTTCTCGGGCTGCGCGCGGTCAGCCGTTCCGACAGGCAACCGATCGGCCTCGGGCGGTCGTTCCTACGCAGCGGCATCTGCTGCCCGCTCCTGGTCGTCCCGACCGCGGCCGTCGGTGCCGTCGTCCTGCTCTGCTTCGCGTTCGGCGCCTCGCCGCCGGACGGTCTGTTCCGGCGGGCGCGCCGCGCTCCCTGGGACGTCCTCACCGCGACGACGGTGCTCGACGAACGTCCCCGGCCGATTGTCCAGTTGGGGGCGGAGTTCCAGCCCATCGATCCCGTCGATCTCGGCGGCGTCACCGGCGCCGTCGAGCGGGCACGCCCTGAACTGAACTGAACCCGAGCCTCCCGCCCGCCCCGGGTCAGCTGGAAGGATTTCCCCGCCAGCGGCGCTCGAAGGGAAGCCGCCACGTGCGCGGCGCGATGAGCTCGTTGATGGACGGCGGTCCCCAGCTGCCCTCGGTGTAGGGCTGCACCGGGGGAGGCTGCTCCAGCAGCGGTGTCGACACCTCCCACAGGCGCTCGATCCCCTCGGCCGTGTTGAAGAGCGTGTGGTCGCCGATCATGGCGTCGTGTATCAGGCGCTCGTAGGCCTCGAGCACGTCCGCGTCCTGGCCCGTCTCGTGCAGCGCGAACTGCAGGCTCAGCTTCTCGAGCTTCATGCCGGGCCCCGGCTTCTTCCCGTAGAAGGACAACGACAGCTTCGACGAGTCGGCCAGGTCGAAGGTGAGGTGGTCGGGGCCCTGGGCGCCGACGCCGGAGTCGTCGGGGAACATCGACTTGGGCGGTGCGCGGAAGGCGATGGAGATGATGCGCTCCCCGCCGCCGAGCTTCTTGCCGGTGCGCAGGTAGAAGGGCACGCCGGCCCAGCGCCAGTTGTCGATCTCCACCTGCAGCGCCACGAAGGTCTCCGTGTCGGACTCCGCCGCTACGCCGGGGATGTCGCGGTAGCCGTCGTACTGCCCGCGCACCACCTGGGTCACGTCGAGCGGCCGCATGGAGCGGAAGACCTTGTCCTTCTCCTCGTTGATGGGGCCGGCCGCCAGCGCCGTCGGCGGCTCCATGGCCATGAAGCCCAGGATCTGGAACAGGTGGGTGACCACCATGTCCTTGAAGGCGCCGGTGGCCTCGTAGAAGGCGACGCGGTCGTCGACGCCGAGTGTCTCGGGCACGTCGATCTGCACGTTGTCGATGTGGTCGCGGTTCCAGATGGGCTCGAAGAGGCCGTTGGCGAAGCGGAAGGCCAAAATGTTCTGCACGCCTTCCTTGCCGAGGAAGTGGTCGATGCGGAAGATCTGCTCCTCGTCGAACACCTGGTGCAACATGTCGTTGAGCGCCACCGCACTGGCCAGGTCGGTGCCGAAGGGCTTCTCCATCACCACCCGTGAGCGCTCGACCAGCTTGGCGTCGGAGATCATCTGGATCACGGAGCGGTCGGCCACCGGCGGCACGCTGAGGTAGTGCAGCCGCCGGGGCTCGCCGCCGATCTCCTTCTCCGCTGCCTCCACCGCTGCGGCCAGCGCCTCGGGCCCCGCCGAGGTGGAGCAGAAGGTCAGCCGTTTCTCGAAGTTGGCCCACTGCAGGAGGGAGATCTTGTCGGTCGAGAACTGGTCGACGGCATGGCGGGCCAGGTGGCGGAACTCCTCGTCGCTCAGGCTGCTGGTCGCGCTGCCCACGATCCGGTAGTCGGGCAGCATCCCCGACATGGCCAGGTGCAGCAGGCCGGGCAGCAGCTTGCGCGCCGCCAGGTCGCCCGTGGCGCCGAACAGGAGGATGACGTAGGGCTCGATCTGGTTGCCCGGGGTGGCGGGCTCCGCCTTCGCGCTCTTGTCCGTCACTTCGGTCACGCCGGCCTCCGCTCGGTCACGCGGGCCTCCGCTCGTTGAGCTCGGACACGTTGCCTCCCATGATCTTGGGTACCGACTCGCGGGGGAGCTTCTGCAGCTCGGTGACCCAGTCGATCGGCTCCGGCAGCCCCTCGATGTGCGGCCAGTCCGACCCGAAGATCACCCGGTCGTCCCCCATGAGGTCGACGATCTCACCGACGTCGTCCTCCCAGAACGGGTTGATCCACACGTTGCGGCGGAAGGTCAGGACCGGGTCCTCGGAGAAGTAGCCCGGCATGCGCCGCGTCGTCGTGCGCAGCCTGGCGAAGAGGGGAGCGAGGAATTCGGAGCCGTTCTCGACCGACGCCACGCGTACGTTCGGGAAGCGGTCGAAGAGCTTCTCCAGCAGGAGCGTGGCCAGGAAATCGTGGGCCGCCCGCTCAATGGCGAACATCTTGATGCTCGGGCGCGACGGGCCGGCGCGGAACGAGGCTGAGAAGCCGTCCGGCGCGTAGCCGTTGGAGCTCAGCCCGGCGTCGCCGGCGTGCACGACGACCGTGATGCCGGCCTCGTTGACCCGGGCCCAGAAGGGGTCGAATACCTCGGCGGCCGGGGACAGGGGCCCGCCCGCGGTGATGGGGGCGGCCGCCCGCATGACGACGGCCCGGGCGTCCTGGTCCAGCGCCCACTCCAGCTCGCGCACGGCCTCGTCGATGTCGGCCAGCGTGATGTAGGGGGCGGCGAAGATCCGGTCCGCATGGGCCATGCCCCAGTCCTCGGCCAGCCAGCGGTTGAAGGCCCGGAACAGCAGCACGACGGCACCGGGGTCGTGCTTGAGCGCCTCCTCGTAGAGCATGCCCAGGGTGGGGAAGAGCCAGACCTTGGACAGGTGCTGGGCGTCCATGGTGGCGAGACGGGCGTCGCGGTCGCGGTACTCGGCGCGGATGGGCTCGGGTGTGCCCATGAGCTCGTGGATCGGCCGCCCGTCCGGGTTGCCCCGGAAGTAGTCGACGAGCGCCCCGGCCGGCGCGATCGGGTTGAAGGTGGGGTTCGTCACGGCCCGGCTGACCCGGCCGCCCAACGCGTGGTAGCGCCGCCCGTTGACCTCGACCCACTCGATGACACGCGGGCCGAGCTTCGGATCGAGGTGGCGGGTGAAGGCATCGAGCGCTTCGTAGTAGTGGTTGTCCGCGTCGAAGACGGGCGAGTCGAGAGCGTGCATGGTCAGCCTTCCGCGAGCGTGCCCAACAACTCAGACTCTATTGGCTGCTGGTCGGCGGCCCCGCCGCCGTATGGGCGGTTCCGGGCGGGTCGACCGCCCAGGCGGGGGCCTCGCCCCAACGCTTCCCGTACACCAGCTCGTGCAGGGGACGGCGGCGCACCGGCCCGTGGTGGCCCTGCGGGCGGCCCAGGGTGATGGTCGCCATGATCTCGGTCCCCTCGGGGATGTGCAGCAGCGCCCGCAGCTCGGCATCGGCCGCGAACTGCCAGCCCGTCATCACGCCGCCGAAGCCGAGGGCCCGGGCGGCCAGCAGCAGGTTCTGGCAGGCCGGGAAGACCGATGCACCGTCGGTGTAGCCGCTGGCGTGGCGGTAGCGGGTGAAGCAGGCCAGCACGAGCACGGGCACCGACTCGTACGTGTCCACGTAGTGCTGCATGGTGCGGGCCAGGCGCGCCTTGGGGGAGTCGGCCTTCGCACCGGATCCGCTGTCGTACCCGTCGGCCTCCCGCTTGGCGGCCCAGAACCGGCGGGCCCCCTCGCCGATCAGCCGCTTCGCCTCCTCCGCCACTGGCCCCTCGGTGAGGACGATGAAGCGGAAGGGCTGGCGGTTCGACCCGCTCGGGGCGCGGGTGGCGGCAAAGAGGATGTCGCGCAGCGCCTCGTCGGGGATCGGATCGTCGGTGTAGCGCCGGATGGCCCGCGTGGTGAGCAGTCCCTCGTAGAGGGACACCTCTGCCGCCGGCCTCTCGCCCGCTGTCCCAGCCATCCGGCGACCCTACCCAATGGCCGGCTGCAGCCGTCTGCCCTCAGCCCTGGTTGCCGAGCGGGGCATAGGCCCGGCAGGGCTCACCTCGCAATGCGCCGCAGACCGGCATGGCGGAGGACGGGACGACACCGCCCACCTCGTTGACCACCAGTGACGAGCCGTGGATGCCGCCGAGTGCCACCGTGTCGAGCACCGAACCGTGGGTGGCCGGCGTGTCGAAGGTCCACGACGGGCGGTCCCCGCCGGGGGCCGAAATCACGATGCGCAGCCGCGTTCCGGCCCGGAACGTGTGCGCAATGGGATCCACCGGCACCCGCACGAGCGTGAAGCGCCCGCGGGGAAGGGGCTGGCGGTCAGAGGCGAGGTAGGTGGGCACCGGGTCGAGCGGAGTCGAATTGGCCGCCAGGGTGCGGTCGCTGCTGCGGAGGAAGCCCGAGGTGACGTATTCCTCTTGCATCTCGCCCGGCCGGACCTCGGTCACCGTCACCTGCAGGTCGGTGACGGGCGCGCTCGACTCGAGCCGCAAGTTGAGGCTGGCCGGCCCCACAATCGTGGTGGCGCTGGTGAAGGCGGATGTCTGGAAGGCGATTCCATTGGCGGTGGGCACCGTCGTCCAGTTGTAGGGGGGCTGGGCCGCCCAGGCGTTGGCCGAGGCGGCCAGGTCGTCGGCGGGGCGTACGGAGGGGTCGGGCCGGAACGATGCGGTGGACGAGCCCTTGGCCGCGCCCGTCTGGAGCGTGCCGTCCGGTCCGAGGCCGTAGGACACGACGGTGCCGGTCGGTGGCCACGACGAGAAGCCCGCCTCGTACGTCGGTTGGAGCGCGCCCTGCCCGAGAGATCCGCCACCGTTGTCGAAGAGCACCCGCACCCGCGGGTCCTTTGCTGCGAAGGCGGCCTTGGCCGCGGCGACCGAAGGCTCGTTCGTGAAGCGGATGGGTGGGACCGGTGCCGACGGCGCGCCACCGGTGAGCCCCGAATACAGGGTGGGCGCCAACGCGTCGAGGGTCGGCGACGGCGTCGGCACGCGGTCGGCCACGTAGAGGTCGAGGAACTCGAGCCAGCGCGAAATCGTGTCGGGACCGAGCGAGTCGGTGTGGGTGCCGTTCATCATGGTGACGTAGACGTTCTTGTCGCCGTCGAGCGCGGTGATGAGGGCGGGCCACTGCGGCCCCACCTGCTCGTCCTCCACGGCTCCGGCCAGGAAGACGGGCACTTTGATATGCGAGGCCCACACGGTGGGCGAGCGCGGGTCGAAGAGCGCGGGGGTGCGGCCGAGGTCGGGGCTGACCAGGGTCTCGAGGCTCTGCGCCTGCAGATGGAGCCGCTGGTTGGCCAGGCAGGTCTTGTCGCCCGTGGCGATCTCGGCCGTCGCCCACGGCTGCCCCCCGCCGGGTGCGGGACGCGCGTCCGACACGCGCTCGGCCACCCAGCTGGCGGCGAAGCCGTCGTTGTAGATCCCGCCCGGATAGCCGGTCGAGTAGAGGTCGTCGGTGGGGCTGAGCGGCGTGATGGCCGCCAGGTCCGGCGGATCGGTGCCGGCCACGACCAGCTGCGAGAACCCCGAGTACGAAATCCCGACCATGCCCACCTTGTGGTTGAGGACCCAGGGCTGCGCGCCGACGGTCTGCACCACGTCGTAGCCGTCGTAGTCCGAAGGAAGGCCGAAGAGGTCGAAGGCGCCGCCGGAGCATCCGCTGCCGCGCATCTGCACGCTGACTGTGACGAAGCCCAGCAAGGGCGCGACGACAGAACCGACGACGGTCGACGTGTCGGGGAGCAGGGGATCGCTCGTCGAGCCGTGCCCCTCCAGCGCGTCGATGAGGCTGTGCGGTCCGGCGACGTCGTACCCGGAGTACTCGATCACGGTGGGGAAGGGCCCGTCCGCCAGCGTCTTGCCCGGGGGCAGGCGCACGGTGGCAGCCAGCAGGATCCCGTCGCGCATGCGCACGTAGTTGAGCCCGGCATGCAGTTCCTGCGACGAGTAGAAGGACGCGGGCGGGGTCGAGGACGTTGACAGGACGGAGAAGGCAGCCGTGCGGCGCGCTCCCGAATTCGGTCCCCTCGGAAAAGCGGTACCCGGGGCCGGGCGTCAGGTTGCGCACGATCAGGCTGCCGAGCCGGTCGACCACCCCGGATCCCACCTTGGCATCGCGCGCGTCCAGGACGGCCAGGTGTGCGCCGGGAGGGGCACCGGTGACGTAGGCCTCCCCGATCGACCCGTGACCGTCGAACGGCAGCAGGGCCGGGGAGGCGAGGGCGTGGCCGCCTGACGCGAGGGCGCTCCCGGCGGTGATCGCCACGACGACACAGGAGAGCACGACCCGCCACCGGGAGGCAACGACGAAGTGACCCCGCGCCGCACCCGCCCGCCCTTCGTCCCCCGTTCCTGCCATCCGGCGACCCTACTCAACGGCCCGCCGAGCACCCCGTCGAGCACCCCGTCTCGCACCGTCGCCCGGGCGGGCTCCGGCTGCCCATGGTTGAATGAGCCATGTTCTACGTGCTGATCTTCAGCCTGGCGGCCGTGGTCCTGGTCGTCGCCTTCTTCGCCGCGATGTCACGCCGCCGCCGCACGCTGCACAATGAGGACGCGCAGGCCGTCAGCGCCACCGGACACACGGCGCACGCCGCCCACGGCACTCACCCGGACGCAGCCGGACGCCGGAACCGTAAGGCCAAGCGCACCCAGTCCCAGCACGACCGGCGTAAGCGGCACTGAGCGCGGATCGCGCGCGGAGCGGAGAGGACCGAAGATCAGGCCGATTCGGCCGGGACGCGCTCGACGTAGAGGTCGGGATGGCGTCCGTCCTCCAGGAGCCCGGAGATCCCCTCGCGCGCGTATGCGATGTGCAGGTCGATCCGGTGCACCAGCAGTTCGGCCCGGGCGAGCGAGCCCGGCACGGCCCGGCTGGCCTCCGCCACGACGGTGCCGGTTGGCGCCACGATCCGGCTGGCCCCGAGCAGCGTCGAGGTGGAGTGCGACCCGGCCTGGTTGGCCTGGACCCACCACTGGCTGTTGGTGAGCGCCAGGGCGGGGTAGAGGAGGTCCCAGGCGTTGGCCCCCTCCACCTCGTAGGCCGCCGGAGCGAGGATGAGGCGGGCACCGCGCAGCGCCATCGTCCGGGCGACCTCGGGGAAGTCGCCGTCGAAACACACCACGAGGCCGACGCGCCCGAGGGCAGGGTCGTCGAACGTCGTCAACCGGTCGCCGGGGGTGAACACGGATGGCTCGAGCGTCGGCGGGTAGAGATGCGCCTTGCGATGCCAGGCAGCGAGCTCGCCGCGGGGGTTGAAGACGAGCGCCGTATCGTAGACGAGGCCGTCGTCGCCCAGCTCGGGCACGCTGCCGGCCGCCAGCCACATCTCGCGCCGCCGAGCCGCCGCGCCCAGCCGTGCCGAACGTGGACCGTCGCGCGGCTCGGCGTCCGCTCGTGCGTCCCGGGCCAGCGTCTCGGGGTCGTAGCCGCACGACCACAGCTCCGGCAGCACGAGGAGCTCGACGCCGCGCGCCGCCGCATCGTCGACCATGCTGAGCGCCACGTTCATGTTCTGGCGCGGCTCCCCTGGCGCGGCCAGCCACTGGGCCACACCAACCAGAAGATCTCGCTTCACGTCGGGTACCTGGTTTTCCCACCTTTGTACTTCTCTGTGCCGCTCACCCTAGAGATGCAACGTTCGCAGCCCGTTTCCCGCACGTGAATGCACTGTTACAAGAGCAGCGCACGCTCCTGGTGAGAGGGCGCCGGATCAGGCCTTCTCGGGCACCACCATGATCGCCAGCAGGTCATAGAGCACGTGCGCCGCGGCGACAGCGGTGATCTCGGCGTGGTCGTAGGCCGGGGAGACCTCCACCAGGTCGCCCCCCACGACAGCGGCAGGGCGGAGGCCCCGCACCAGGGCCAGGAGCTCGCGGCTGGTCAGGCCACCCGCCTCGGGCGTGCCGGTGCCCGGCGCGTGCGCCGGGTCGAGGACGTCGATGTCGACCGACACGTAGACCGGGGCGTCACCCACCCGCGCCAGCAGGTGCCGCACGACCTCGGCCACTCCGTGCACCGCCACGTCGTCGGTGGTGATCTGGGCGAAGCCCATGGAGGAGTCGTCGGAGAGGTCGGCCCCGGAGTACAGCGGCCCGCGCAACCCTACGTGCACACTGTGGTCGTGGAGCAGGAGGCCCTCCTCCCAGGCGCGCCGGAACGGCGTCCCGTGCGTGTAGCGCTGCCCGAAGTACGTGTCCCAGGTATCGAGATGCGCATCGAAGTGCACCAGGGCGAGCGGGCCGTGCCGACGCGCCGTGGAGCGCAACAGCGGCAGCGCGATGGTGTGGTCACCCCCGATGGCGAGCAGTCGCCCGCCCTCCCGCAGGAGCGTGTCGGCTCCGGCCTCGATCTGCGCCACCGCCTCCTCGGCGCTGAAAGGTGTGCAGGCGATGTCGCCGGCGTCGACCACCTGGGCCAGCTCGAAGGGCAGCACCTCGAGCGCCGGGTGGTACGGCCGGAGCAGGCGCGAGCCCTGGCGCACGGCGGCCGGCCCGAAGCGGGCGCCGGGCCGGTAGCTGGTGCCGCCGTCGAAGGGCACGCCGACCACTGCGATGTCCCAGCGCGCCACTTGTTCGGCCGTGGGCAGGCGGGCGAAGGTGGCGAGGCCGGAGAAGCGGGGGACGACGCTGGCGTCGGCCGGTCCGACCGGCTCCTGAGCGTCGGCCATCAATCGTCGAGGGCCTGATAGACCAGCGCCCGCAGCTGGGCCCGGAAGGGATAGGCCACCGACGGGAAGAGCTGTGTCATGAAGACGACGAAGAGGTCCTCGGCCGGGTCGACCCAGAAGGCGGTGCTCGCCGCGCCACCCCAGTAGAACTCGCCGCCCGAGCCCGCCATGGCGGTGGCCGCCGGCCCCAGCCCGACCGCGAAGCCCAGGCCGAAGCCGACGCCCTCGAAGTTGGCCTCACCGAAGCCCCCGACCGCCAGGTCCTCCAACGCGGCGCCGCCGGGGAGGTGGTTGACGGTCATGAGCTGCAGCGTCTTGCGTCCGAGGACCCGCCGCCCGTCGAGCTGGCCACCGTTGGCCAGCATCTGGCAGAAGGCCACGTAGTCGTGGGTGGTCGAGACCAGGCCACCCGCTCCGGAGAGGTAGGACCGGGGGTGCAAGAAGCCGTTGGCGAAGGGGCCCTCCATGAGGCGGGGGGTGTTGGCCGGTCGGTACTGGTAGCAGGCGGCCAGACGAGGCGCCGATTGCCCGGGGACGAAGAAACCCGTGTCGACCATGCCCAGCGGCTCGAAGAGCTCGCGTCGCAGGTACTCGTCGAGGGGCAGACCCGAGAGGATCTCCACGAGTCGTCCCACGATGTCGGTCGAGATCCCGTAGTTCCAATGCGCCCCGGGGTGGAACTTGAGGGGGTGCTCGGCCAGGAGTGCCGTGACGCTCTCGAGTGTCTGCTCGGGTCCCAGTTCGGCCCGGGCCTCGGTGAACGCGGCGTCGATGGGGTTGTCCGCGAGGATCCCGCCCGGCAGGCCGGTCATGTGCATCAGCACGTCACGCATGTTCATCGGGCGCTCCGGCTTCACGAGAGTGACCATGCCATCGTCGCCCACCAGTGCGACTTGCTGGGTCCGCCACGCCGGGATGTAGCGGTGCACCGGGTCGAGCAGCTGGAAGCGACCCTGTTCGTACAGCTGCATGAGCGCGACCGACACGATGGGCTTGGTCATGGAGTAGATCCGGAAGATGGCGTCCTCGGCCATCGGCTTCTCCGCCTCACGGTCCATGAGACCGAGGGAGCGGTGATAGCCGACATGGCCGCCCCTGACCACCGTGATCTGGCAGCCGGCGATCTTCCCCGGCTCCACGTAGGTGGACGAGAAGTGGTCCGTGATGCGCTCGAGGCGCCCCTCGCTCATCCCGGCTGCGTCTGGTTCGATCTTCATGGCTGCTCCTCGGCTACCCCTTCTTGAGCTTCTGGTCGCGCAGGTACCCCGCGGTCCCCGCCATGAACGCGGCAACGTCCTTTTCCTTGGAGGCGGCCAGACCCTGGAAGTACTCGGGGAAGTAGACCTGGGCGGCACCCGACTCGAGCCCCGCCAGAATGGCGTCGGCCATCGCCTGGACCGGCTCGGCCGGAATGGGCAGGTCGGGCACGTCGTTGTCGGGCAGCGAGAACAACGGCGTATCGATCACACCGGGGTAGACCACCATCACCTTGATCCCGGTCTCCCACAGGTCCACGGCCATCGCCTCGGAGAATGCCGTGAGCGCCGCCTTCGACGCGTCGTAGGCCGCTTCACCGGGCGCGCTGAGCTTGGCCGCGATCGACGAGATGTTGACGATGGTGCCCGAGCCGCGGGCCAGCATCTGGGGGAGCAGGTCGTAGGTGAGGCGCATCGGCGACAGGTAGTTGATGTTCATCACCGCGGTGATGGTGTCGATGTCGAGCGCCGTGGTCTGTCGACGCTTGGGGATGCCTGCGTTGTTGATGAGGAGGTCGACCCCGCCGAAGGCGTCCAGCACGTCCACCGCCAGCTGGTCCACCGCATCGGGGTCGGCCAGGTCGGTCACCCACATGCGGCTGTCGGGCGAATGCTTCATGCAGCGCCCCACCACCTCTTTGAGCAACTCGTCCCGGCGGGCGCAGATGCCCACGACGGCACCCCGCTCGGCCAGGGTCTCGGCCAGCCCGGCCCCGATCCCCGATGAGCCCCCGGTCACCAGCGTGCGGCACCCCTGCAGGTCCAACGCCATCATCCACCCCACTTTCGTATCCGTGTCAGCCCGCCGTCACCTTAGGCACAGCCGGCACCCGGCGGGCATTGACATTTTGTTGATGTCTATGGACGCCGCGTTCACGCTGGGTTCACAAACGCCCCGCCAGCATGGGTCCATGGCTGACTTTCTCGCAGTGCTCGGCATCGTGGGCTTCATCGCGGTGTTCATGGGCTTGATCTGGTGCCTGGAGCGGGTATGACCTGGGTCCAGGGACTGCTGCTCGGCATCTCCGTCGTGATGTTCATCTACCTGGGGATCGCCATGTTCAAGCCCGAGTGGTTCTGATCTGACATGGGTTTCTTTTGGACCGTCGTCGTTCTGATCGTCGCCCTGGGGATCACCTGGCGATACCTGGGCTCGTACATGGCCGCCGTCTTCGACGGCCGCGTCCACTACCTCGCCTGGGCGGAGCGGCCCTTCTACCGCCTACTGGGCACCGGCCCCGACAAAGAGCAGTCATGGCAGCGCTACGCCGGCTCGACCATCGTCTTCTCCGGTGTGTTCGTCGGCTTCGGCTATCTGTTGCTGCGGATCCAAGGGTCGCTGCCCCTCAACCCGCAGCACTTCGGTGCCGTGCCGCAAGCGCTCAGCTTCAACACGATCGTGTCGTTCATGACCAACACGAACTGGCAGAACTACGGCGGCGAGACGTCCATGTCGTACTTCTCCCAGATCGGCGTGCTCACCGTGCAGCAGTTCGTCAGCGCCGCCGTCGGGATCGCCGTGGCGATCGCCGTGACCCGGGGATTCTCCCGGCGAAACTCTCCGACCATCGGCAATTTCTGGGTCGACATCACCCGCTGCATGCTCTACATCCTGCTCCCGATCGTGTTCGTGACCGGGATCATCATTGTGGGAGAGGGCGCGGTGCAGACCCTCGCCGGCCCAGTGACGATCCATGACGCGCTCAACGGCGTCACCCAGACCATTCCCCGCGGTCCGGCCGGCTTCATGGGCACGATCATGCAGATCGGGACCAACGGCGGCGGCTTCTTCAACGTCGACCTGGCCCACCCGTTCGAGAACCCGACCGGGGTCACCAACCTCATCTACATCTGGCTCACCCTGTCCATCCCGTTCGCCCTCACCTACACCTTCGGCAAGATGGTGGGCAGCATCCGCCACGGGGTCGCCTTGCTGATCGCCATGGTGTTGATCTTCGGAACCTGGGTGGGCTTCACCGTCTACGCCGAGCACCAGAACAACCCGGCCATCGCAACAGCCGGCGTGCACTCCACGGTCGGGAACACCGAGGGCAAAGAAGTCCGCTTCGGCGTCCCAACGAGCGCACTGTTCAACGTGTCGATGACCCAGACGTCCGACGGTGCCGTCGACAGCGCGACGGACTCGTACAACCCGATCGGCGGCATGGGTCCTCTGACCGGCATGATGCTGGGTGAGGTGACCCCGGGTGGGACGGGGAGCGGTCTGTACACCATCCTCATCTACGCCGTCATCGCGGTCTTCCTCGGCGGCCTCATGATCGGGCGTACGCCCGAGTACTTGGGAAAGAAGATCCAGTCCCGGGAGGTGAAACTCGCCGGGCTGGCGGCCCTGGTGATGCCCATCATCGTGCTCGTCCTCACGGCGATCGCCGTGTCCATCCATGCCGGCCGTGCGGGCCCCCTCAACTCCGGCCCGCACGGCTTCACTGAGATCCTCTACGCCCTCACGTCACAGGGCAACAACAACGGGTCCGCCATGGCCGGACTGACCGGGAACACGACGTTCTACAACGTGGTCGGCAGCATCGACATGCTCATCGGAAGGTTCGGCGTGATGATCCCGGCCCTCGCGCTCGGAGGGGGCTTGGCCGCCAAGGGCATAGTGCCCACGTCCCTCGGGACCTTCCGCACCGACAACGGCATGTTCGTCGGTCTAGTCATCGGCGTCATCCTCATCATCGGTGGCCTCACCTTCTTCCCTGCCGTCTCACTCGGCCCCATCGTCGAGCAGCTCAGCCACGGAAAGTTCTTCTGATGACCACAGTGACCGCACAACCGCAAGCCCAGCCCGGCGATCTGCCGCACGGCGTGAGCGGGTCTCGGAGCCTCTTCGATCGCCAGATCATGGGCCGGGCGTTGATCGACGCCTTCAAAAAGTTCGACCCGCGGGTGCAGATCAAGAACCCGGTCATGTTCGTGGTGCTCGTCGGCACGGTCGTGACTCTGATCGAGTCGATCGCGCATCCCGGCAAGTTCGACTGGTCCATCACGATCTGGCTGTTCTTGACCGTGATGTTCGCCAACTTCGCCGAGGCGATGGCGGAAGGGCGAGGGAAGGCCCAGGCCGACACCCTCCGCCGCATGCGCGCCGAGACCGAGGCGCGTCGCCTCACTCCGGACGGGACGGAGGAGCGGGTGCATGCCGCGGAACTGGCGAAGGGGGACCTCGTGGTGTGCGAGGCGGGTGACATCATCCCCTCGGACGGCGAGATCGTCGAGGGCATCGCCTCGGTGGACGAGTCGGCCATCACGGGGGAGTCGGCACCCGTCATCCGCGAGTCCGGAGGTGATCGCTCTGCCGTCACGGGAGGCACACGCGTGCTCTCCGACCGCATCGTGGTGCGTATCACGGCCGAGCGAGGTAAGACCTTCCTCGACCGCATGATCACCCTGGTCGAAGGGGCCAACCGCCAGAGGACGCCGAACGAGATCGCTCTCACCATCCTCCTGGCCGTGCTGACCATCGTCTTCATCCCCGTCGTGGTGACCCTGCAGGCGTTCGGGAAGTACTCGGGCGCGACGGTGTCGGTCGTCATCTTGGTGTCGCTACTCGTGTGCCTCATTCCGACGACCATCGGCGCGCTCCTCTCCGCCATTGGCATCGCCGGCATGGACCGACTCGTACAGCGCAACGTCCTCGCCATGAGCGGGCGCGCCGTCGAGGCGGCGGGCGACGTGCAGACGCTGCTGCTCGACAAGACCGGGACGATCACGCTCGGCAACCGCATGGCGTCGAACTTCTTTCCGGCGCACGGACACACCGAAGAGGAGGTGGCCGACGTCGCCCAGCTGGCTTCGCTGGCCGACGAGACTCCCGAGGGCAGGTCCATCGTGGTCCTGGCCAAGGAGCGCTTCAACATTCGCGAACGAGAGCTGGGTGCGCACGAGTTCGTCCCGTTCTCGGCGACCACCCGGATGTCGGGACTCGACCTCGAGGGCCGTCAGATCCGCAAGGGTGCGGCGGATTCGGTGCGGGCCTGGGCGGTCGAGCAGGGGGGTACACCGCCCGACGGGCTCCAAGAGATCGTCGATCGCATCGCCCGGGCCGGCTCCACCCCACTGGTCGTCGCCGATGGCCCAGCGATTCTCGGGGTGATCGAGCTCAAGGACGTGGTGAAGACCGGGATCCGCGAGAAGTTCGCCGAGATGCGTCAGATGGGGATCAAGACGGTCATGATCACCGGCGACAACCCCCTCACAGCGGCAGCCATTGCCCAAGAGGCAGGCGTCGACGACTTCTTGGCTGAGGCAACCCCCGAGGCCAAACTCGAGCTGATCCGCCAGGAGCAGGCAGGAGAGAAGCTGGTCGCCATGACGGGCGACGGCACCAACGACGCGCCAGCCCTGGCTCAAGCTGATGTAGGCGTCGCGATGAACACCGGGACGACCGCGGCCAAAGAGGCCGGCAACATGGTCGACCTCGATTCCAACCCCACCAAGCTGATCGACATCGTCGAAATCGGCAAGCAGCTGCTCATCACCCGCGGATCGCTTACGACGTTCTCCATCGCCAACGATGTGGCCAAGTACTTTGCCATCATCCCGGCGCTATTCGTGGCGACCTATCCGCAGCTCAACACCCTCAACATCATGAAGTTGCACAGCCCGGAGAGTGCGGTGCTCTCGGCCGTGATCTTCAACGCCCTCGTGATCGTGGCGCTCATCCCGCTGGCGCTGCGAGGAGTGAAGTTCAGGGCGGCGTCCGCAGAGGCGATCCTGCGCCGAAACGTCTTCATCTACGGCGTGGGCGGGATCATCGCGCCGTTCATCTTCATCAAGCTCATCGACATCATCCTTGTCGCCCTCCACGCGTATTGATAGCGAGTCCCACATGATCATCCACCTCCGCCGCTCTGTCGTGGCCATCCTGGTCTTCACCGTCTTCTTCGGGTTCGTCTACGCCTTCGTCGGCACCGGGGTCGCCCAGCTGTTCTTCAAGAACCAGGCCGACGGGTCCATCACGGCCAACGGCTCGACGCTCATCGGGCAGAACTGGTCCCAGACCAAGTGCCCGGGCCATCCGCTCGGCAGCTGCGTGTTCCAGGGCCGCCCCGACGCCCTCGGCCCGTACGCGGGCTCCGCGAACCCGGTCGCCGCCGGGGGCGACAACCCGTTCGAGGCCAACAACATCCCCGGCAAGCCCAACGTCCTGAACCCCGGCGAGTCCTCGGCGACCAACCTCGGGCCCCGCTCCGAGACTCTGCTGAAGAACGCCCAGCAGTTGGCGGCCTACTGGGAGGCACGGGGGGTCAACCCGACACCCGACCTCGTCACCACCTCGGGCAGCGGGATCGACCCGGACATCACCCCTCAGGACGCCATTGCGGAGATCCCCATGGTGTCGCGCGCGACCGGGATCTCCGCTTCGACGCTGCGGCATCTGATCAGCCAGCAGACCACGGGCATGCAGCTGGGTTTCCTGGGCTCGCCCTACGTCAACGTGCTGCAGCTCAACGAGGCGCTGGCCAAGCTGAAGTGACCACGACCGCCATCGGGGCGGTGGTGCTCCGCAAGCGGAACACGGTGCGCGGACAGGTCGTCTCTCTGACAGCCTTCGAGCGCCCCTGGGTGCGTACCGATGCCGTGCTGGACGACGGCACCGGAACGTTGGTGTTGCGCTTCTTCGGCCGTCCAGGGGTGGCGGGTCTCGTCACCGGTAGCCGAATCGTGGCCCAGGGGACGCCGGGTCGTGTCGACGGAACCATCGTGATGATCAACCCGGTCTACTCGTTCAACGTGGGAGAGTGGTCCCTTGGCACCAGCTGGTAGCCGATGCCGGGCACTGTCTTGAGCAACGTGCCTTCCTCGTCTCCCAACTTCTTACGCAGTCGGTGGGTGTAGACCCGCACGTAGTTGGCCTCGGCGCCGTAGCCGGGCCCCCACACGTCCTTGAGGATCATGTGGTGGGTGCACACCTTGCCGGCGTGACGGGCGAGATAGGCCAGGAGCTCGAACTCCTTGGCCGTGAGCTGCAGCTCCGAGCCCGACAGCGTGGCCATGTGATGGACGAGGTCGATGTCGAGATCGCCGACCACGAGGGTGGTCGTCTTGTCCGACCCCTCGCTCTTCCGGGCGGCGGCGTGGCGCAGTGCGACCCTGAGCCGCGCCTCGAGCTCCGCCATGCCGAAGGGCTTCGTCACGAAGTCGTCGGCCCCGCTGTCGAGCGCCTCCACCTTGCGACGCTCGTCCCCGTAGGCGGACAGCACCACGATCGGCACATCCGAGAATTCGCGGACACGGCGGCAGACCTCGAGGCCGTCGACGTCGGGCAGGCCCAGATCGAGGATGACAAGGTCTGGTCCGGCGAGCGCGACCTGGTTGATGGCCTCCGTCCCCGAATGCGCGACGAGCACATCATCCCCGCGAGCCGTCAGGCCGATTCGCAGTACCTTCAGCAGCGATGGATCGTCGTCGACGACGAGCACCTTGGTCATGGCGGCGGTTCAGACCGGCGCCGCGACGCGGGTTTCGGACGGGACGGTGAAGACGATCCGGGCACCGCGGGTCACATCGGGGTCGATCCAGATGTGCCCGCCGTGCGCCTCGACGAAGGCCTTGGCGATGGCCAGCCCGAGGCCGGCTCTTCCTCCGCCACTGTTCTGGCTGAACATCTCGAAGACGCTCTCGCTGTCCTCCCGTGCGATGCCGGGGCCGTCATCGGCGACAGCGATCTCCACCCGTTGCGGTTGGCCGGGCGCGCGGCGCGCTGTCACACGGATCACGCTGTACTGGGGAGAAAGGCGCTCGGCGTTCTCGAGCACGTTCGCCAGGACCTGGCTCATCAGGACGGGATCGAGGTGGAGCGGCGGCAGGTCTGCCGGGGCCTCTACCGTGATGCGGCCGGGTGCGACGATCCCGCCCAACTGGGCCAGTGCCTCCTCGACCAGGCCGGTGAAGCTGACTGTCATCGGTCGCAGCTCGAGCGAGCCTGCCTCCAGCCGGGTCATGTCGAGAAGGTTGGTCACCAGCCGCGCCAGGCGGTCCGATTGGAGCTCAATGAGCTCCAGCAGCTCGGCGCGGTCCTCCGGGCTCAGCTGAGCATCGACTTGGCGCATACTCGACACGGCCGTTTTGATGGAGGCCAGCGGGGTGCGCAGGTCGTGCGAGGCCGCGCCCATCAGCGCGCGGCGCCAACGGTCGATCTCCTCGAGCAGGCGTGCCCGCAGCGCCTGTTCGCTGAGCTGCGCCCGATCGATGGCCAGCGCGGCCTGGTTGGCGAACGTGCCGAGGAGGCTGCGGTCGTGCTCCACCAGCTGCACGTCTTGGAGCACCAGCATGCCCACCGGCCGGTGGTTGACGACCAGCGCGACCGAGACCCGTCGCGGGCTGGCATCGTCGAGCCATCCGAGGGATCGCGCCCGCCCACCGCCCGACGTGACCGAAGCGATGTCCTCGTCCGTCAGGGGCTCGCCCGCACTGGCGGCAACCCGCAGGGCTGTCGCAGGTCCATGATCGGCGGCATCCGAATCGGGCAGCACGAGCGTCGTCCAGCGCGGAGCGAAGACGGACTGGACGGTGGTGACCATGTGCGTCAGCAGCTGGGACAACGTGAGGTCCCCGATCAATGCCTGGGACAGCTCGTACAGGCGTTCGGACTCCCCGGTGCGGAGCTCCGCCTCTTCCCGCGCGCCCTGCAGCTTGGCCACGACTTGGGAGACGACCAGTACGACCACGACATAGACGACAAGTGCGACCCAGTTCTGGGGCGAGCGGACCGTCAGCGTGTTGTAGGGAGGGAGGAAGAACACGTCGTAGAGGACGAATCCCACCAATGCGCCGACGAGCCCGGGAAGCAAGCCGCCGATGACGACCCCTGCCAGCGCCGGCAGCACGAACAACAAGGCCGGGAGGGCGATGCTCAGATGAGCCCGGAAGGGAAGCAGGAGGCCCAGCAGCGCGCCGAGGCCTGCCAACGTGACCGCGATCCCCACTGCGGTTCGCTGGTATGTTGCCCTGGTAAGCAGCCCTCTTGGTCTGACCTGCGTCACAATTTCCGTCCTTCGGAGTGTCATTGAGTGTACCGACGGGCTGGTGGGACCGGTCGAAGAGAGGTGGAAATGACTGCCAGCACAGGTGAAGACGAAGGTGTCCGCCCAACCGGGAAATTCAGGGTCTACCTCGGAGCGGCTGCCGGAGTCGGCAAGACGTGCGCCATGCTCGACGAGGGATGGCGTCGCTTCCAGCGCGGGGCCGACGTGGTCGTCGGATTCGTCGAGACACACAAGCGGCCCTACACCGTCGAGCAGATCCGGGATCTTCCGGTCGTGCCACGCAAACATGTGCAGTACCGCGACGCCGACTGGGAGGAGCTGGATGTCGACGCCGTGCTGGCCCGTCAGCCCAAAGTGGTGTTGATCGACGAGCTGGCGCATACCAATGTGCCCGATTCGGGTCGCCACGAGAAGCGTTGGGAAGACGTCCTCGAGATCCTTGACGCGGGTATTGCGGTGATCACGACGGTCAATATTCAACACATCGAATCTGTGGCCGACGCCGTCGAGCGGATCACCGGGGTCGGCGTGCGCGAGCGGGTCCCCGACTGGGTTGTCCGGAGGGCGGACCAGATCGAGCTGATCGATTCCTCGGCCGACCAGCTCCGCCGGCGCATGCTGCACGGCAACATCTACCCCGAGAGCAAGGTCCCGGCGGCCCTGAACGGGTTCTTCCGGGCCGAGAATCTGGCGGCCCTGCGCGAGCTTTCGCTGCGCTTCGTGGCCGACGAGACCGAAGAGGAGCTCCTCGAGTACCTACGCTCGAAGGGAGCGGGCGGGGAGCTCTGGGAAACCACCGAGCGCATCATGGTTGCAGTCACCGGGGCGCCGGGGAACGCCTCTGTGATCAGACGGGCGGCGCGCATCGCGGCCCGGGTCAAGGCTCCCCTCGTGGCGATCCATGTGGTGTCCGGTGATGCCAACGCGAACCAGGCCAGTACGGCCGAGCTGGAGGAGTTGGTGACGGCGGTCGGGGGTTCCTGGCAGACAGTGGAAGGCGACGACATCGCGAAAGCGATCTTCGCCGCTGCGGTGGACCAGCAGATCACTCAGATCGTGATAGGGACCTCGCGCCTGACCCGCTGGCAGTCGATGACCCGAGCCTCGGTCGTGCAGCAGATTCTGCGCATGGCGTCCGAGAACGACATCGACCTGCACGTGATTGCGCGCCGGCAGGAAGTAAAGGATCGTCCGACCGTAGACGAGGACGGCTAGCTGTAGGGGCCCGAGAGATCGCCGAAGGCGGCGTCCGCCGCCTTACTCGCCGCCAGCTGCATGCACTTGTTGAGATGCGCCAACGCCTTGGCGCGCCGCGGATCCCGAGCCAGGTACTTGGCCACAGCGACGGGGTCCGCCGACCCGTCGGGCTTACTCAACCTGAAGACAGCCTGGTCCACCATGTGCTCGTCCGGGCGGTCGCTGATGCCGCGATAGACCGACCACTCGACACCGGCCTCGTCACACACCTCGGCCACGCCGGCAGCCTCCATGTCGACGGCACCGAAGCCTCGTTCGACGATGGGGCGCCACACGTCGTCGTCGTCAAAGAGCCCGTCGGTGGTCATGAGGGCTCCCGCCGCCTGCCGCGGACCGACCGGGTGAGCGCTGAAGACAGGCCCGTCGGGATAGAGCTGCACCCGCTCCGGGACCATCAGCGACCCGACGGGGAGCGCAGGGTCCAGCCCGCCGGCGATCCCAATCACCATGACGTGGTCGATCGATCCGGCCGACAGGGCCTGGTGGGTGGCCTGGCGCGCCAGGGCCGGGCCCATACCTGTCACGAGCGCTCCTACCCACCATGCTCCCGCGGTCCCCGCATGGGAGAACACTGGATCCGTCGGTGTGGCGTCCAGGCCGAAGGATTTCACGATCGCCTTGAGCTCGGGCTGCATCGGAGCCAGTACGGCCACTCGTTTCGTGGTCTCTGTCACGCCGTCATCATGCCCGATCGTTCGATAGCGTGAGCGGCCAGGTCAGCCAGAGAGGAGCGCCGATGCCCAGCGCCGAACAGGTCGTGCAGGACTTCTGTGCCGCAGCGAGCACTCGGGACCCTCAGGTGCTGCGGTCCTTCTTCTCGGACGACATCGTCTACCACAACATCCCGATGGAGCCAGCCGAGGGGATCGACGCCACCATGGCGGTGATCGACATGTTTCTCGGCATGTGCGACGCCCTGGAATTCAAGGTCCACCATCTGGCGAGCGACGGGACAACGGTGCTCACTGAACGGACCGACATCTTCACCATCAACGGGAAGTCCGCCCCCCTGCCCGTCATGGGTGCCTTCCACGTGGTCGACGGGAAGATCACCGCATGGCGGGACTACTTCGACATGGCGCAGGTAACGGCCATGTTCGAAGCGGGGTAACGACAAGACTCAGTAGCTGTGGCACTCTCCGGGTGCGTCGGGCGGTCCTTGACCGTGCGCCGCCTCCCAGGCCAGTTGGACCGACGCCGGGGCGCTGCCGGCGGTCGGGTAGCCATCAAAGCCGTTCCACTCGAGGATCCCGAAGTAGCCGGCATACGGGTTGTCGTTCCCGCCCTCTTCGCAGATGGCTGTCGGCATCCATGACGCCGGGATGGTGTTCTCCTGGGCCGCGATGGCCTGAAAGAACCTCAGGTTCTGAATGAACGTCAGATCCTTGTAGAAGGTGGCCTCTTGCGCCGCCTCGACTGCGTTGGCGTAGGTCACGATCTGGGCGGCCTTGCGGGCCTGGGAATAGGACATCAACTTGTCGTCGATGCGCACCGGTCGGTGCGTGTCGGTACCCGGGTGGGCGCCCACCGCTTCGTGGCGGGTCGCCTGGGCCCAGGCGGCGTCACTGCTCGACAGCGACGTGAGTACTGGAATGGCAACAGCGTTGACGGCCACCGCCGTCGTGAGTGCAATGCGGATCCGCACGGCACCTCCCTTCGTCGGGCGCGCGCTCGGCGCGCGCCAGGCTCTGCTCGGTGTGGGCGGGCTCCGGCCATTGCATTCGCGCCCCGAACGGCGAGCGGGAAGGCTTCGTCCGTTCTGGCTTGTCGCCGCAGGGTGTGCGGCCGGTTGTGTACAGCCCTTCTCAAGTCGTTGCTCGGTGTCGTCCTCGCTTCATGTCCCGGCCTTCACCGGGGCTGGTCGATTGCTCGGTCTCTCAGAGCCCGCAGAGGTAGCGGGTCGTCCAGGGTTCCCAGCCGCGTTGGGAGTAGAGCTTGAGCGCGGCCGCGTCCTGCACTGCCGGCGGGTAGTCCTCGGCTGGCGAAGGCAAGCCCGTCAGGGCCGTCCACGTACCGAACTCGAACTGGTACGCGCCACCGTTCCCGACGGAGTAGTTCCCTCCGGACTCGTGCTGCCGGATGCAGGCCCAGTCAGGCGTATTGGTGCTCGTGGCATCGGAGGCCTCGGCGGGAGCTGCGGTTGCTTGCGCCGCTGCCGCTGCCGCTGCCGCTGCCGCTGCCGGTGCCGCTGCCGGTGCCGGCGCTGGCGATGGTGCTGGTGGCGGAACCGCCGCGGCCTGGGCCCTTGCCGCCGCCGCTGCGGCTGCTGCTTGCGCGGCGGCCTGCTGCTGACGCTGGGCCGCGACCGCCTTGATGTAGGAGATCTCGGTCAGATACGTCTTGACTTCGCCCGCCTCCACGGCGCCGGCGTACGTGACCATGCGGGCAACGTTCTGTGCTTGGGCGTACGACATGAGCGTGTCATCGATTTTCACGGTCCGGTGTCGGCTGATCGCCTCGTGGCGGGACAACCGCGTCGAAGCCGCGGAGGTACTGCTGAAGAACGCGAAAAAGATCGCGGGTATAGCTATGACGGCAACTGCCGTCCCTAGTGCAATGCGGATCCGCACGGCACCTCCCTTCGTCGGACGCGCAAGGCGCGCCAGGCTCTGCTCGGTGTAGGCGGGCTCCGGCCATTGCATTCGCGCCCCGAACGGCGAGCGGGAAGGCGTCGTCCGTTCTGGCTAGTCGCCGCAGGGTGTGCGGCCGGTTGTGTACAGCCCCTGGAATGGTCCTGGGTGTCGTCCTCGATTCACTGTCTCGGCTGGCCTGCAGCCAGGCGCGCCGTGACGTCGGTCATTATGAAAACGTCCGGTTGGCCACTTGCTTTCGGTATGCAGCTCTAACTCTGTTCACCGCTTGCATCCGAAAGGCCATCCCGGATTTGCGGACAGCAATCTACAGGGTTGCCACTTGAACCGGTGTTCGCTGAGCCGTTCACCGCTCTGAGCTGGGAGTTTAGGGATATTCCTTGTGACACAAATCACAAAGTCCCTGGTCGGAGGGTCGCATTTAGATCAATGGGAGCCATAAATTTGCCATTAATTTCCCGAAAAAGCGCCTGACCAGTAGTTACGCTGATCGCGCAAGACCGTCAGATCGCCCCGAATCCCCGGCAGGCCCGTCGCGAGACTGCCTAGGGTCCCGTGCCGAAACGGTCGCGAGGAGGAGGTCACCGGTGGCATCGAGCGGGAGTGTCACTGGGGAGGACCGCTACACGGTGGCAGGCTTGTTGCGCCACCTGGCGCGCCGGCAGGCGAACGACGAGATGCTGGTGCAGGGTGTGCTGCGCCGCACCTGGGCCGAGGAGTTCGACGTTGCATGCCGCGTCGCGCAGGCGGCACGGCGGGACGGTCTCGGAGTCGGTGACCGGATCGCCTTTCTCGACCGCAACGGCATCGCGTACTTCGACTTCCTGTTCGGCGGCTCGTTCATCGGAGCGGTGAACGTCGCCGTGAACTGGAGGCTGGCGCCGGCGGAGATGGCCGCCATCATCGATGACTCGGGTGCGCCGTTGCTGGCGATCCACGCCGACTACCTCCCCGTGCTGGCGGACATGGCCAGCGACCTTCCTTCGGTCCGTCGGATAGTCGTCATCGGTGACGTGCCTGCCGAGTGCACGGACGCTCGGGCGCTGCCCTTCGATGCGTGGATCGAAGGCGCTCCTGGGGAAGACCCTGGGCACGTCGGAGCGCCCGACGAGGTGAGCATGCAGCTCTACACGTCGGGGACCACCGGGTTGCCCAAGGGGGTGATGTTGACCAACGCCAACCTCTCGACGGCGATCGGGGAAGCCGGTGTCACCTTCCACATCACCGACGACACCGTCAGCCTCGTTGCCATGCCGCTCTTTCATATCGGCGGCTCCGGCTGGGCGTTGTGTGCCATGTCACGGGGCGGACGCTCGGTCATTCTGCGCGACGTCGATCCGAGCGTCCTCCTGCGCATCATCGCGGACGAACGGATCACCGAGATGTTCGTCGTGCCCGCCGTTCTGATGCTGTTGCTGGCCACACCCTCATTGGGGGAGACGGACCTGTCGAGCCTGCGCCTCATCTTCTACGGGGCGTCGCCCATATCCGAAGACGTCCTGGTCAAATGCATGACGACCTTTGGATGCGCCTTCTGCCAGGTCTACGGCATGACCGAGACCACCGGCGCCATTACGGCGCTCCCCTTCGAGGATCACGATCCGGACGGTCCGAAGCGCGGTCTCCTGCGCTCGGCCGGCAGGCCGCACCCGTCCGTCGCGCTGCGCGTCGTCGATCCCGACAGCGGACGGGACGCGGCGATCGGCGCGGTGGGGGAGGTCTGGACTCGCTCGCCTTACAACATGGCGGGCTATTGGCGGAAGCCTGAAGAGACCGCAGCGACCGTGGACGACGACGGGTGGCTCCGAACCGGAGACGCCGGCTATTTCGACGCGGACGGCTACCTTTACCTGCACGATCGGATCAAGGACATGGTCGTGAGCGGTGGCGAGAACATCTACCCAGCAGAAGTCGAGAACGTCCTGCTTTCGTATTCGGCCATTGTTGACGCCGCGGTCATCAGCGTTCCGGACCCGAAATGGGGGGAGACGGTGAAGGCGATCGTCGTCTTGGCTCCGGGGCAGACGTTGGACGAAGCGGGAGTCATCGCGCACTGCCGCGACAACCTGGCCCACTACAAGTGCCCGACTTCGGTCGATGTCGCGGACTCTCTGCCTCGCAACCCCTCGGGCAAGATCCTGAAGCGTGAACTCCGGGCGCCCTACTGGGCGGGCAAGGAACGCTCCATCAACTGAGGAGCCATGAGCGGCGGCGCCGGTTGCTCCTTGTGCTTTGGTGCGGACGCAGGCGGCCGTGCCGGTGCTACCCGAACGTGAAGTCGTAGGCCTCCAGGCCAGGTGAGAACGTCAGGGTCAGGGTGCCGGTTTGCAGCACGGTGCCGGAGAACAGCGTGTAGAGCTTGGGAATCCCCGAGACCGGCACGGTCGTCAAGTGCTTGCCGTTGTACGACACCCCGATCGTGCCCTCCCCGCTGATCACGAGGTAGACGTCGTCTGCCGTGAACTGCAGACCGAGCGTCGCGTCGTTCCCGGCCGTCGCCTCCTGGTCCTGCACGGTCCAGGTGCCACCGAACGCCAGGCTGTTCGAGGGGATGGTGGAGGGCGGGTGGTACACGGTCGCCTTGTTCGGCACCACTGCGGTCCCGACCGCATTGTCCAGGCGCTCGTCCCCGACGTAGCTCTCCGGCGTGATGTCGTTGGTCGGCGTCTTGTCGGGCACATCGCTCCGCGCCGGAAGGTCGGTGACCCCGTTCGCCGTCAGGAGCATCCTGATGTTGTTCTCCATGGAGCTGTAGCCACCCTCACCGAAGTCGTAGGCGCGCACGATGCCCGTGGGATCGATGAGGTACTCCGCCGGCCAGTACTCGTTGTTGTAGGCGTCCCAGGTGGCCAAGTTGTCGTCGACGGCGACGGGATAGTCGATCCCGAGGCTGCCCGCCGCGGTCTGCACATTGGAGACGACGTGCTCGAAGGCGAATTCCGGTGCCGACACGCCGACCACGACCAGGCCGTCCTTCTTGTAGTCGTTGTACCAACCCTCGACGTGGGGCAGCGCGCGCTGACAGTTGATGCACGAGTAGGTCCAGAAGTCGATCAGCACCACCTTGCCCCTGAGTTGACTGAGCGTCAGCGGCTTGTTGCCGGGAGTGTTGAACCAGGCCGTGATCCCGGTGAAGTTCGGGGCCCGGCCCAGGTTGGGCAGGTTCGTCTTGCTGGCCATGAATACCGGCGCCTTTTGTGGCGACGAGGGGGAGGTCGTCGTGGTCGTCGTCGCCGTCTTGGCTCCCGCCGCCAGGTGGCCACTCTGCGAGTCGCCCTCGTCCGTGGCGGCACAGGTCGCCTTCTTGCCCTCGAGGCGGGCGTTGGCGGCGGCGAACTGGTTCTGGTGCTCTCCGGTCAGCTGTCGCAGCTGGTTGCAGGCGGACCCCGTCGATTCGATGTGATCCTCCAGGGCAGTGGTGTAGCCGGGGACGTCACGCTGCAGTGCGCCGAGCCAGTTGAACACGATGGCCAACGTGGCCACGCCCAACACCACGCCGGCCACCTTGCGGACGGTGGGCAGGTGGCTGCGCAGCGATGACCACGAGGTCGTGGCGCGCTGGGCGACCACCGCGAGCACGAGGAGGGGGATGGTGACGCCGACCGCGTAGAAGAGGGTGACGAGGAGCGAGGTCCCGCCTGCATGGTGGTGCGCGGCCGCCACCGAGATCGCCGTCAGGACGGGCCCGGCGCAGGGGACGAAGACGAGGCCGAGGCTCAGCCCCAGAACGAAACCGCCTCCCTGGTTGGCGTAGCGCGAAGCGCCGAGCCGGGCGAAGGGCCGCTCAATGACCTCGCCGAGCTTGGGGATCAAGAGGCCCAGCGACAAGAGGCCCAGCAGGGCGACACCCAGCCAGAACAAGAGGTCCTGGGGCAGATGGAGGAAGCCGAGCAGCGAACTGGCAAACAGCACGGAGAGGCTGAAGCTCACGACCAGCCCCGCAATGATCACGTACGGTCGCCACCTGCTCGTCCCAGCCGAACCGCCGGCCATCACGACGGGGATGACGGGGACGATGCAGGGAGACAGCCCGGTGATCAACCCGCCGAGAAAGGCGACGACGAGGAGCTCACCCATGGGAGTCGCTCTGTTGCGGACGGTGAGCGGGCACCGGTGCCTCTCCTTCAAGTGACGTTCTCGATTGAACCTAGCGGTCTGCACGCTGGGAAGGGTGTCGCCCTCGGGGGGTGACGGCAGCTTCGCCAGACAGCAGACTGTGACACGGTGATCAACGAGAATTGGATTTACCTGGGTACCGCAATCGGCGCGGCCGGTGCCCTCGTATATCTGAGGGACACCCTGCGGGGAACCACGCAGCCCAATCGGGTGACGTGGCTCCTCTGGGCCGTCGCGCCCCTGCTCGCTGCCGCCGTCGAGCTCAACGAGGGCGTGGGCCTGCGCGCCCTGCCGACATTCATGGTCGGTTTCATGCCCCTGCTGATCTTCATCGCCTCGTTTCACAATTCCGCCGCCGTGTGGAAGGTGCGGCGGATGGACTACGTGTGCGGCGCAGTCTCCGTGGTCGGCACGGTGGTGTGGCTCGTGACTCGCAACGGAGTCCTGGCCATCGCCGCCGCCATCGCCGCCGACTTCCTGGCCGGCTTACCTACTCTGTTCAAGAGCTGGACCAACCCGGAGACCGAGACGGTGCACTCCTATGTCGGGGCGTTGATCAGCATGGTCATCTTGTTGTTGACGGTCGAGCACTGGACCTTTGACGTGGTGGCGTTCCCGCTCTTCGTGGCGTGCATGGCCACGGTGGAATCGGTGGTCATCGGCTTCGACGTCGGCCCGAGGTTTCGCCGCTTGGGTCGAGGCCATGGCGACGAAACCGCCCAGGCCTCTTCGGCAGAGGGTCTGCCTCGCTGAGCGGCTTCCTGGTATGAAGTCGGTCAGGACAGCCACCCGAAGGGAGCCGACCGTGCCACAGGCCAACGTCAACGGGATCGACATCGAGTACGTCACCGAGGGCGACCCCTCCGATCCGGCGTTGCTTCTCGTCATGGGCCTGGGAGCCCAACTCACGACCTGGCCCGAGGGGTTCGTCGACGGACTGCGGCGCCGCGGCTTCTTCGTCGTCCTCTTCGACAACCGAGACAGCGGGCTGTCCTCCAAGTTCGAGGGAGTGCCCGACATCGCAGCGCTGTTCAACGGCACGGACCTCTCGTCGGTTTCCTACCGGATAGAGGACATGGCCGACGATGCCGCAGCGCTGCTCGGAGCGCTGGGCATCGCAAAGGCGCACGTGGTCGGTGCCTCCATGGGCGGCATGATCACGCAGGCCCTGGTCATCAACCACCCTGATCTCTTCCTCAGCGCCACCTCCATCATGTCGACGACGGGTGACCGCGCCGTCGGCGCGCCGACCGGCGAGGCCCTGACCGCGCTGCTGCGACCCGTTGCCACGACTCGGGAAGAGGCGATCCAAGCGAGCGTGGAGGGCAGTCTCGTGATCGGCTCGCCGGGCTATCCGGCCGACGAGGGCATCCTGCGGCAGCGGGCCGCGGCGGCCTACGACCGCGCTTACTGCCCAGAGGGCACCGTCCGCCAACTCGGCGCCATCCTGGGCTCGCCCGATCGCACGGAAGGGCTGCACGGCGTCCGCATCCCCTTTCTCGCTATGCACGGGGAGGCCGATCCGCTCGTCACGCCCAGTGGCGGCCAGGCGACGGCGGCAGCGGTGCCCGGCTCGAAGTTGCTCACGTTCCCGGGCATGGGCCATGACCTGCCCGAAGCGCTGTGGGACGCCATCACGGACGCCATCGTCGCCAACACGGAGCTGGCCGCGGTCTGAACAGGCCTCAGGCGTCGAGTGCGTTGGACGCTGCCACCGAGGCCAGCCACCGCGCACTGGGCTTCGGAGAGCGGGCAAACGTCGTGCGATCAACGCCGACGAGGCCGAACTTGGGTCTGTACCCCAACGCCCACTCGAAGTTGTCGAGCAGCGACCAGTAGGTGTAGCCCCGGACGTCGACGCCGTCGGCGAGGGCGCGGAGCACGCCGGTCAACGCCTGGCGCACATAGTCGATGCGCTGCTCGTCGTCAGTGGTGCCGATGCCGTTCTCTGTGACCAGGAGAGGCACGGCGCCACCCGTGTAGTCCCAGGCGCGGCGCAGACAATTGCCGAGCGAGGCGGGATAGAACTCGTAGCCCATGTCGAGAACGGGCACGCCGTCCTCGTAGCCGGCCCAGCCCTCGGGGCCGATCAGCATCCGGGTGTAGACCTGCACGCCAAGGAAGTCGTCCCCCGCGCTGGCGTCGAGGAAGACGTCCTCGGCGTGGTGCCGGATGCTCTCGAGCTTCTCCTTGCCCCCGGGGGCGAGCTGGTAGTCGGTCATCGACAAGGTGAGCCCGACGGGGACGCCCGGTGCTCCGGCGCGGATGGTCTCGACGGCCACGCGGTGTGCCGCGGCGAAACGAGTGGCGACGGCGCGGGAGAGCGCGAGGTCCTTCTTGCCCGGTGGGAACATCCCGGCATGCCAGCCCATCGTGGCGACGATGTTCGGCTCGTTGAGCGTGCACGCCCTCGCCATGACGTCTCCCAGTGCCTCGGTGACAACGCCACAGAAGCGAGCGAAGCGCTCAACCGCGAGGTCGCTCTCCCAGCCCCCCTGCGCCGTCAGCCATTGAGGGGTCGTGAAGTGGTGAAACGTCACCACGGGGTCGACGCCGCGCTCGCGCAGCCCGACGCACTGGCGTCTGTAGTGCGCCAGTGCAGCACTCGAGAACTCACCCTCGGCCGGCTCGATCCGGCTCCACTCCACCGAGAAGCGGTAGTTGTCGAGCCCGAGCCCGGCCACCAGGTCCGCGTCCTCCTCCCAGCGGTCCCACGAGTCACAACAGTCACCGGAAGGCTCTGCGCAGCCCGAGCCCGGGGCGTGCTCGAAGGCCCACCAGTCGTTGTTCGAGTTCCCACCCTCGATCTGGTGGGCCGCCGTCGCCGTGCCCCATGTGAACCCCGGCGGGAACTGCCGCCCCAGTCCATTCCCAGCCATCGGCCTGCCCTCCCGGTTGCGTAGCGTCCTGGAGCGGCACGGTATCGTTCCCTGACAATGACGTCACATTCCTCGCCGATGACTGACGCCCCCGATTCGGAGCCGACGGGGACGGGCGCGTCACAAGCGGCTGCGACGACGTCCCCCATGGTGGAGGCGCACGGGCTCGTCAAGCGCTTCGGCGATTTCGTCGCCGTCGACGGGGTCGATTTCAGCATCGCCAAGGGCGAGTCGTTCGGCTTTCTCGGTCCCAACGGGGCGGGCAAGACCTCGACCATGCGGATGATCTCGTGTATCAGCCCGCTCAGCGCGGGCACGCTCAGCGTGCTGGGGATGGACCCGGCCAAGGACGGTCCCCGCATTCGGGCCCGCATGGGACTCGTGCCTCAGGAGGACTCGCTCGACCTGGAGCTGACTGTCCTCGACAACCTGATGATCTACGGGCGCTACTTCGACATGCCCAAGAAGGTGATCCGCGAACGGGCCGAACAGCTGCTCGACTTCGCCCAGTTGACCGAGCGGGCCAATGACCGCGTGGATCCCTTGTCGGGAGGGATGAAGCGGCGCCTCACCATTGCGCGCGCCCTCATTTCCGACCCCGATCTCCTCATCCTCGACGAGCCCACGACGGGTCTCGATCCGCAGGCCCGGCACTTGCTCTGGGATCGCCTCTATCGGCTCAAGCAGGACGGCGTGACCCTGGTGATCACCACCCACTACATGGATGAGGCCGAGCAACTCTGCGACCGCCTCGTCGTCATGGACAAGGGCCGCTTCGCCGCCGAGGGCTCGCCGCGTCAGCTGATAGACGAATACTCGACCAAAGAGGTCGTCGAGCTGCGCTTCGCGCCGGGGCAACACGAGGAAGTGGCGCCGTCGCTGGCCAAGCTGGCCGAGCGCCACGAGGTGTTGCCCGACCGCATCCTTCTCTACACCGACGACGGCGACGCCGCTCTGGCCGAGGTCGCCCGCATGGGTCACGTCGCCCGGGCCACGCTCGTGCGCCGGTCGACGCTCGAGGACGTGTTCCTCCGCCTCACCGGGCGCTCCCTGGTCGACTGATCGATGACGGCAGTGAGCGACACGGCGACGCCGCAAGGCTCCGCTCTCTTCGGCCACGGCCAGGAATGGGAGACACGCCGCTTCGTCACGCCGATGTGGCTGCGCGCCGCGCGCTACTGGGGCTACCAGTACAAGCGGACCTGGCGCAGCTCCGTGGTGACCAGCTTTCTCATCCCCGTGCTGTACCTGGCGGCCATGGGTGTCGCCCTCGGGTCGCTGATCGACAAGCATTCACACGGCGTCGACGGCGTGACGTACGTCGCCTTCCTCGCACCCGGCCTCTTAGCCGGCACCTGCATGCAGATCGGCACGAACGATGCCACCTATCCGGTGATGGGCGCCATCAAGTGGGTGCGCACCTACTACGCCCAACTGGCGGGGCCGCTCAGCGTCTACGACGTGCTCCTCGGGCACCTGGCCTGGATCGCCGCCCGCCTGGCCATCGTCAGCTCCATCTACCTCGCGGTCATGGCGGCCTTCGGGGTCGTGTACTCCCCGTGGGCCATCCTGGCCCTCCCGGCCGCCGTCCTGACGGGGATGGCGTTCGCCGGACCGGTCAGCGCGTTCGCAGCCACCCAGGAGAAGGACTCCTCCTTCTCGACCTTGTACCGGTTCGCCATCATCCCGATGTTCCTCTTCTCGGGCACGTTCTTCCCTGTCTCGCAGCTGCCGACGTGGCTCGAGGCGGTGGCCTATTGCCTTCCGCTGTATCACGGGGTCGCCCTGTGTCGTGACCTGACTCTGGGCCAGGTGAGCTGGGCCGACCTGGGGCACGTCGCCTACCTGGCCGCACTGTTCGGCGCGGGCTACAGCGCCGGCCGGCGGACCTTCGCCAAGAAGTTGGTGGTGTGAGGCCATGACGACCACCTCCACCGGATCGGGCACTACCACGGACCAGCGGTCTCTCGGCGTGGCGGCCCGCATCACGCCCATGGCCCTTTTGGGGGGAGGGCGCGCGTCCCGGGTGCTCGAGCGCAACATCCTGGTCTACCGGCGCTCTTGGATCTTCATCATCTCCGGGTTCTTCGAACCGCTCTTCTACCTGCTCTCCATCGGTGTCGGGCTGTCCCACCTGGTCGGGCCCATCAACGTTGACGGCCGGGAGATCCCCTACACCGCCTTCGTGGCACCCGGATTGCTGGCGTCGTCGGCAATGAACGGCGCCATGCTCGATTCGACCTTCCTGGTCTTCTTCAAGCTCAAGATCGCCAAGACCTACGACGCCATGCTCTCGACGCCCCTGGGCGTGACGGACGTGGCCCTGGGCGAGCTCAGCTGGTGCGTCCTGCGCGGCACCCTCTACACGGGTGCCTTCCTCGCCATCATGGCGATCCTGGGCTACATCGTTTCGCCGTGGGCGATCCTGTGCTGGCCGGCGGCCGTTCTCATCAGCCTGGCCTTCGCGTCCGCCGGCATGGCCGGCACGACCTACATGCGGACGTGGCAGGACTTCGACATGGTCTCGCTCGCCTTCATCCCCCTGTTCCTGTTCTCCGCGACCTTCTATCCGCTCACCGTCTACCCCGGGTGGCTGCAGGCGGTCGTCCGTTGCACCCCCCTGTATCAAGGGGTGGTGCTCGTGCGCGCGGCCGACCTGGGCATCTGGGACTGGACGCTGCTGGGTCACATCGCCTACCTGCTGGCGATGGCCGTGGCCGGGGTCGTGATCACCAGACGCCGCCTCGGGGCGCTCCTCCTGCCGTAACGCGGCACCCCGGTCGACCGGTACCGTAAGGGCCGAATTCCGACTGCCAGAGGACCGGACCCAATGAACATCGTCGTCAGCAACGTCAAAGGCGGGGTCGGCAAGACCACGACCGCCGTGTACCTGGCCGCGGTGGCGGCACGCCGAGGTCGTGGTCCCGTGCTTCTGGTCGACGCCGACCCCCAAGGCTCGACGGCCGAGTGGTACGAAGTCGACCCCCTCGAGGGCGTCGAGCTGATGGAGGGCCCATCGGTTCGGACCGTCACCAAGGCGATGGGCCAGGAAGACGGCATCGTCGTGGTCGACACCCCGCCGGGCGAAGGCAACGTCGTGCAGGCCGCACTCGGCCGGGCGGATGCGGTCGTGATCCCCACCCGGGCCGGCGGGGTCGAGCCGAATCGAGTCGTCACGACACTGGAGATGACACCCAGCAACATCCCGGCCGGCGTGGTCATCTGTTCGGCTCGCCTGGGCACGAACGACCTCGACGCGACCGTGGAGTGGTGGACCGAGCTGAAGGTGCCGGTCTGGGGCATCGTTCCCGAGCGGGTCTCCATCGCGAGCGGTCCCGCCGCAGCGCTGTCAGCTGAAGGCCTGGAGCACTACGCCAAGGTGTTGAAGAAGGCGACCACCAAGAATCGGTGATCGGCGGCGTTCAGCGGACCGGCACGGCGTGCAGCTCGTCGTGGAACCGGCTCTCGACCCAGGCCACCGGAGCCCTGCCGTGCAGCTGTCCCGTGAGTTCGGAGAGAAACCAACGGCGGACGGCCACGCTGGTCGGGGACGCCGGCAGGGTCAAGAGCCGCTGCGCCAGCCCGAACTCGTCGGCTTCGTCCAGCATCGTGTCGTAAAACTCGACCGCGGCCACCGCCGACTGCGGCAGCTCGAGCGTCCAGTCGAAGTATTCGACCTTGTTGTCCACGGCGGTCTGCCACATTTCGTCCATGCCGGGCCCGAGTCCGTTGAAGCGGGTGCCGATCTGGGACACCAGGACGGCAAGACGCTCGGGCAGATGGGGCGCCTCGGGCGCGCTGTCTGCCCGCTCCTTCATCAGCCGGAGCTCGCGGAACAGTGCCTCGTACTGCTCACTCGACTTCTGCAGCAGCGCCACCGGTATCCCCTGCAGCCGGACCGTCAGGCCTTCCGACTCGGCTGGCTCACCGTGGAGGTCCGATCGCGTGATGCCGGTCAGGTCGAAGCGGAAACTGCCGTCGGAGATGCTGGTGGGGGTGACCGGGAAGTCGACCGGAAGCTCGAACCACACGATCTTGCCGCCCTCGACGGCCTGGACGCCCCAGTTCGACGCCAGCGTGTTGAACAGCGTGAGGCCTCGACCGGTCGCCGCGTCCTTGCCGTACTCCTTGACCGATGGAAAGGCTGGGTTGCCGTCGGCGACGTCCACCCGGATGCGGTCGGGCAGGGTGTGGAGCGTGATGCACATCGGCGTTGCCGCGTGCAGCACTGCGTTGGTGACCAGTTCGGAGGTCAACAGGGTGGCGCACCCGCTGATCTCCGCCGGCAGATCGCGCAGGTGCGCCGCCATCCAGTGGCGCGCCACAGGCGTGCTTTCGACCACCGGTTCGAGATGCAGGGTTGACATGCCATCTCGTGACGTACCCACTGGCGGTGCGGTTATGCCCCCCTGGGGGAGCCCGGTGTAGTTCAGGCACAGGACCACGACATCGTCGGTGCGCTCTTCGATGCTCAACATCGACGCGAAAGTGACAGCGGGATGGTCCGGCCACCCGGCGCGCGCAATGACCGTTGCCGTATTGGCCAACCGTTCCATTCCGTGTGTGATGAGCTCTCCGCGGCGCTCGATCAGCCCGTCCGAGTACATGATGAGCGAGTCGCCGCGGTGCAGGACGACCTCGTCCCGCGGCCGGAGCGAGCCACTCAACCCGGCCGCGATGAGCAGCGTGCGTTGCATGGGGCAGAAGGTGGCGCTGCCATCGGCGCGCACCACCAACGGCGGCGGGTGGCCCGCGTTGCTCAGGACCACCCGACCGGTCGAGGGGGTGATGGTCCCAACGACCGCGGTCACGACCCTGTCCTCGATCAGCGTGTCGAAGAGGCGATCCAGCGAGGAGAGCACCTCCGTCGGCGAGAGGCCGGAGACCGCGTAGGCGCGGATGGCACTGCGCACCTGACCCATGAGGGCCGCTGCCGGCGCCCCCTTGCCCATGACATCGCCGACACTGAAGAAGACGGAGTCGTCGCCGAGCTCGAAGACGTCGTACCAGTCACCCCCGGCATAGGTCCCCGCGACCCCCGCCCGATACTCGGCATCGAGCAACAGGCCCTTGACATCGGGGAGCGAATCGGGGAGGACGGCGCGCTGCAGCACGTCCGCCACGATGTGCTCGCGTTGGAACCGCGTGGCGTTGGAGAGGGCGACTCCGGCCCGGCTCGCCACCTCGGTGGCCAGCGAGACGTCGTCTGCCTCGAAGATCCGGCCCGGTCCATCCACGAATGTCATGACGCCGATGACTTCGCCGTTGGCGGTGAGGGGCACGGACAGGGCAGTGGAGACGCCGGCGGGCTGGGGGCCGTCTCCGCGGTCATGCAGCGGGGCCAGCTGGGTTCGCCCCGTGCGGAAGGCAACGGCAGCGGGTGCGTCGGACCCGAAGGGCAGGACGTCTCGCCCGCTGGTGTCCGTGCCGGGCCGGGGCGGTGATGCCGGCCCGGGATCGCGCACGTCGAGTCGCACCAGTCCGCTCTCGCCCGGCACCTGGACTGAGCACGAGTCGGCCAGCCGGCCCTCCACCAAGCTCATGGTGCGCCGGATCACCGTCGTGGGCTCGAGGCTCGAGCTCAACAAACGGGTCACCTCCGAAAGCAGGGACAGACGCTCGCGCCCCGCCTCCGCGTCCCGCAAGGCCTCGCGTTCGTGCTCGAAGACTTGGGCTCGCTCCAAGGCCTGCGCCGTCAGCCCCGCCAAGGTCGAGAGAAACCGCAGATCGGGCTCGCTCGGTTCGGGTTGCGCGACGAAGGCGAGTGACAGCACTCCCAGCGGTCCGCTGCTGCCGATGAGCGGCTCGCTGACGATCGTCACGGGTTTCGGGAGCTCGTGCAAGACCCGGGCCACGATCTCCGCTTCGAGGCTCTCACGCACATCCTGATCGCTGGCGATGCCGGCCATGACGGTCAGGCCGCGCGCGAAGCAGGTGCCGGCGTGGCTCCCGTGAAGAGGAACCAGGGTGCGGGCGAGGAGCGCGGGGTGCCCGCTGCTGGCCAGGCAGGCCAGGCCGCGCTCACCCTCGGCCGGGACGCGCACCACGGCGGATTGTGCGCCCAAGGCGCGGCGGCCACCGGCAATGGCCGCATGGGCCACGTCGCCCGGCGTCGTGGCAGCTGCCAGCGCCGAGCTCAGCTGATGGAGATGCTGACTGCGCTCCAGGTTGACGAACTCGGTGAGCGTCAGACGGGCTCTCTCGACGGCCTGCGCCGCGTTGCCGGTGATCGTGAAGAGGAAGGTCCGGTCGGGCTCGGAGATCTCACGATCGTCAGCCCAATGGACCACCACGGCACCGATGGTGCGGTCGGACACGACCAGCGGGATGATGGCGAGTGCCCGGAACCGGTTCGAACGGAGGGACGAGTAGATGTCGGGCCGATCGCGCTGCAGGTCGTCGACGCTCTCGCAGAAAAAGGCGACGTTGTGGCCCAGGACCGGGCCGTCGATCTGGAGCGAGGCCAGCACCTCGTCCGAGGGGTCGTCGGGGTCGTACCCGAAGCGACGCAGTGTGTGCAGGATGCCGCGCTCGTCAAGGAGAGCAAACGTCGATGCATCCACGCGCAACTCGTCGCGCATGGCGGCAAACACCGCATCGGCCACCTGCGCCGGGTCGGCCGCTGTCGTGAGGGCCCGCGCCATCGTCTGCATCCGTTGGGCCGTCTCGGCCGCGACGCGTCGGCGCCTCTCGTTCCTCGTTTCGGAGCGGGCGGTCCACAGTTGCACGTTGCGCTGACCGCGCAGGTAGGAGATCCACATCGCCACCGCGGTTGCCGCCAGCATCGTCACGACGCGCAGCGTGTGATTCAGCTGACCGTAGCCGTGCGACGGCGTGCTGATGACGAGCGCAAAGAAGGCCGTCAGGATTCCGACGAGCGCCACTCGGGAGGGCCGGACGAAGGGGGCGGCGATGAAGGGGGAGAGAGCCAGCAGGCCGACGAGCGAGATGTTCCCTCCGTAGACGGCGAAGATGATCGCGACGGTCGACGCCCACACGAGGGCGAGAAGAGTTGCCAGCGCCTCGGCCCGGTCGATGCGGGCGGTGCGAGGGGTGGTCGAAAGCTGCTCGTCTCCTGGTTCGGGCACCTACTCTCCCCTGGTCGGCGGGCTTGCCTTCAAAACGCTATTCCCCTGGCCGGGCTGGCAGGTCAACCCCGCAGTTCACCCGGGTTGTAGTGCAATTCACTACCCGGGCCAGCCTGGTCGGAAACCCCGGTGGCGGCCAGAAGGTTTAGGTTCAGCCTCAGGCGGCTATAGAACCTGTGGCCAATCGGGATTGCACGTCGTCCGCTGGGTGGCGCAGGATGAGCCCACGGGAGGGCGGGAGTGGAACAGGAATTTCATATTGAGGAGCGGGACGGCTCGACGCCTCCGGTGATCTCCGTGAGCGGCGAGATCGACGTGGCCACGGCGCCGCAGCTGCGGGAATACCTGCACAGTGTGATTGCGCAGGGCGAGGCGACAGTTGTCCTCGACCTCCTCGGCGTGACGTTCCTAGATTCCACCGCTCTGGGTGTCCTCGTGGGAGCTCTCAAGCGCTGCCGTGAGCTGGGTGGGGAACTGCACGTCGTGGTGGCAGATCCGCGCATCGTCAAGATCTTCGAGATCACCGGCCTCACCAGTGTGTTCACCATCGCCGACTCGTTGGAATCGGCGGGAGCGGCGTGACCGAGACGACGGACCGGCTCGAGAAGGGTGACCGCATTGAGCTGAAGTTTCCGGCCCGGGGTGATCTCATAGTGCTGGCTCGGTTGGTCACGAGTGCCATTTCCGCCCGAGCCGGCTTCGACATCGAGGAACTCGAAGATCTGCGGCTCGCCGTCGGCGAGCTCTGCCTGTTGACACTGCAGGGCAGCGACGCACAGCACGGGGACCTCCGGCTCGAGCTCAGCGTGTTGGGCGATGCCCTTGAGGTGGTCTGTACACTCGAGCGGGCGGAGGTGGCGAAGGCTCCGGTGCCCGAAGGGGACGAGGTCGCCCGGCTGAGCGTGCAGATACTGGACGCGCTGGTCGACGAGCACGGAAGAGAGAGTCGGGACGGGTCTGCCCGTGCCTGGCTCCGCAAACGCCGGGGGGGGCATGCAGAGTGACGGAGGGCCGGGAACACGATCCCGGGCCGCTGTCGGACGTCGTAGAATCTGACCGTCCTGCCCTCGATCCTGCGGAACGCGAGGAGCTCATTACCGCCAACCTGGGGTTGGCGCATCAGCTTGCTCGACGTTTCCTCCATCGGGGCGAGCCGTTGGACGACCTTGTGCAGGTGGCGTCGGTGGCGCTCGTCAAGTCTGTCGATCGTTTCGACCCCTCACGCGGTGTCGACTTTGCCGCATTCGCGACACGGACGATCATCGGAGAGCTGAAGCGGCACTTCCGCGACAAGGGCTGGGCCGTGCGCGCCAGTCGCCGGGTACAGGAGCTGTATCTCGAGCTGGGGCATGCCACGTCCGCGCTCGTGCAGCAGCTCGGCCGCAACCCGACGGTGAGCGAGCTGGCCGAGACCACCGGAGCCAGCGAGGAAGCGGTGATCGAGGCGATCGAAGCCGGCCAGGGGTATCGCGCCGCCTCCATCGACGCGTCGGAGAGCGAGGACGACCCGCTGTCGGCGCGGCTGGGGGAGGAGGACGACAACTTCGGTTCGGTGGAGGACCGGGCTCTCCTGGGTCCTGCTCTGGCCACCCTGCCTGAGCGTGAGCAGTCGATCCTGCGCATGCGCTTCGTCGAGGGACTGACCCAGTCGGAGATCGCGTCAGCGGTCGGGGTCAGTCAGATGCACGTTTCCCGTCTGCTGTCGTCGAGCCTGCAGAAGCTGCGCGCCGGCATCGAACAGAGGGAATCCAAGCGCCGCTAACGGCGACGATATCGGGCGGCCAAAGCCCGTTCTCCCTCTGAAAAGTGGGCCAGATCCCCGGGTGGCGGACGGTATCAGTGAAAAAGTGTCGAAATTCTCGCGGCGCTTGAGTAGGGTGCGGGCAAATCTTCTCGAGATTGGGGGCGACCATGGTGCATCTCGATGCGGCACTGGCTCACGAAGACGTTGGTGAGAAGGGGCTGAAAGGAGGGGCCCTCGGGTTCGTCTCCTCGGTTGTCGTCGGTGTGGCATCCACCGCGCCGGCATACAGCCTGGCCGCCACGCTCGGGTTCGTGGTCATCGCCATCGCCGGATTGCAAGCGCCCATCATCACGATCCTGGCTTTCGTCCCGATGCTGCTCATCTCTTATGGCTACAAGGCCCTCAACACCGCCGATCCCGACTGCGGCACGACCTTCACCTGGGCCACCCGAGCCTTCGGGCCCAAGACGGGCTGGTTGGGCGGCTGGGGGATCATCGCCGCCGACATCCTGGTGATGGCCAGCCTGGCCCAGATCGCGGGGCAGTACGTGTTCCTGCTGTTCGATGCCAACGGGATCGGGCACAACGCCGACAGCGGGTGGGTGCTCCTGGTCGGCGTCATGTGGATCGTGGCCATGACCGCCATCTGCTACGTGGGCATAGAGATCTCGGCCAACTTCCAGAAGGCGCTGCTCGGGATCGAGATCACCATGCTCACGGTGCTCTCGGTGGTCGCCCTGTACAAGGTTGGTGCCGGCACCGCCCCGGTCGGTCACCTCACGCCCAGCTGGTCCTGGTTCAACCCCTTCGCCGTGCCGGGCCCGGAGAGCTTCATGGTCGGTCTCACCTTGATGCTCTTCATCTATTGGGGGTGGGACACCGCGGTGTCGGTCAACGAGGAGACCAAAGAACGCGACAAGATCCCGGGGCGGGCCGCCGTCACGTCCACCTTTATCCTGTTGGGCATTTACGCCGTCGTGATCATCGCCACCCAGGCCTACGCCGGCATCGGAACCAAGGGGATCGGTCTCTCCAATCCCAACAACATCGGTGACGTGCTGTCCGTGCTCGGGTCGTCGATCTTCGGCACGTCGGGACTGGGGAGCTTCTTGTCCCACTTGCTGCTGCTGATGGTGCTCAGCTCGGCCGCCGCCTCGACCCAGACCACGATTTTGCCGACCGCCCGCACCACGCTGTCAATGGCCGTGTTCAAGGCCGTTCCGGACGCCTTCGGCAAGATCCACCGGCGCTACCTCACGCCGACGGTGTCGACACTCACAATGGGCGGCGTCGCCATCGTGCTCTACGTGATATTGAACTACGTGTCCAACGGCAACAGCGTCATCGCCGACTCGGTGTCTGCCCTCGGGGTGTGGATCGCCTTCTACTACGGGCTGACGGGGTTCTCGTGCTTCTGGTACTACCGCAAGACCCTGCGCGAGAGCCCCCGCACGCTGTGGATGCGCGGCATCCTTCCTCTGGTCGGCGGCCTCATCCTGTGGTTCGCCATGTTCTGGTCCTTCTGGTACTACTGGAACCCGATCAACAGTTACAGCCACTTCACCTTCCCCGGTACCGACCGGGTCATCGGTGGCGTCTTCGCCCTCGATGTGGGCACCGTCATCCTCGGCGTGGTGCTGATGTACCTCTGGATGGCGTTTCGCCCGGCCTTCTTCCGGGGCGAAATCCTCAACCGTGACACGCCGACCCGGGTGCCGACGGATATCGGCGTGCCCGTAGGCCTGTTCGGAATCGAGGCGTTCCCCGATGCCGAGGACCACGCCAAGAACGAGCCCACCGGGTCCGAATAGGGGCACCGGATCTCCACCGCTTCCATTAGACAGTGACGGTGCGGGCACGTCCGCCGGCACGAGGACATGGTGGAGGCTCCATGAAGAGACTGGAAGGAACGGTTGCCCTCGTGACCGGGGCCAGCAGCGGCATCGGCGAGGCGACCGCGGTTGCACTGGCCGACGAGGGTGCGACGGTCGCGCTGGTAGCCCGGCGCCGCGACCGGCTCGAGGCGCTGGCCGAGCGCATCGGTGGCGCGGGGAACGCGCTGGTCATAGAGGCCGACATCACGGACCAGGCCCAGGCCGAGCGCGCCGTCGCCACCACGGTGTCCGAGTTGGGCCGCCTGGACACGCTGGTGAACAACGCCGGCGTCATGCTGCTGGGGCCGATCGTCGGCGCCCCGGTCGAGGAATGGCAGCGGATGGTCAACCTCAACGTGCTGGGCCTTCTCTACTGCACGCACGCCGCGTTGCCGCATCTCCTGGTCGCGGCCGAGGGCGAGCCGAGGTCCGTCGCCGACGTCGTGAACGTGAGCTCGGTGGCCGGACGGGTGGCCCGGCTCAACAGCGGCGTGTACAACGCCACCAAGCACGGCGTCGGCGCCTTCAGCGAGTCGCTGCGTCAGGAGGTCACGAGCCGCCACGTACGGGTGACCCTCATTGAGCCTGGCGCCACCGCCACCGAGCTCGGCTCGCACAACCGGCCCGAGATCCTTGAGGGCATGGCCAAGACCTTCGGCGGCATCGAGATCATGCGGGCTGAGGACATCGCCGAGGCGATCCGCTACGCCGTGACCCAGCCGCGCCGCGTCGCCGTCAACGAGATCCTGATCAGGCCCACCGAACAGGAACGCTGACATCCGACGGGTTGCTGTCGTCGGTTGCTCGGGCTCGGGGAAGACGACCCTGGCCCGCTCGTTGGCGGGCGCGCTCGAGGCGCCGCTTCTCGAGCTCGACGCGATCTTCCACCAGCCCAGGTGGACTCCGCTCGACGACGACACCTTCTTGGCCCGGGTCATGGAGGCGACCGAGGCGGAGCGCTGGGTCGTCGATGGCAACTACTCCACGGTCCGCGAGCCGGTCTGGGAGCGGGCCGACACCGTCGTGTGGTTCGACCTGCCCTTCGCCGTGGTCATGGCTCGCACGATCCGGCGCACTGTCCGGCGCACCGTGACCCGACAGGAGCTGTGGAACGGCAACAAGGAGCCCTGGTCCAACCTCTACTCGTGGAACCCCCAGAAGTCGATCATCGCCTGGGCTGCCACCCGGCATGGCGTCTACCGTCGGCGCTACGGGGACGCCGAGCACGATCCGCGCTGGGCCGGACTCGAGTTCGTCCGCCTGGGCTCGCAGCGCCAGGTCGATGCGTTCCTGGCCGGTGTGACGACCGCCGCACAGAGCAAAGAGGAGTGACACATGGAACTGGAACTGGCCGGCAGGTGCATCCTCGTCACCGGGGGCACGGATGGGCTCGGCCTGGCCCTCGCTACCCAGCTGGCGAGCGAGGGTGCGGCTGTCGGCATCTGCGGGCGTGACGACGGCCGTCTGCGCGCGGCCGAGACGGCCGTCCTGGCCGCGGGCGGCGACGTGCTGGCGCAGCGGGCCGACGTCTCGAGGGTCGCGGACCTCGAAGCGTTTGTCGAGGCGGCCGTATCCCGCTGGGGACGCATCGACGGGATCGTCCACAACGCCGGGCGGGCATCCGCCGGCTCCATCGAAGCGATCGACGACGAGACGTGGGAGTCCGACGTCCAACTCAAGTTGATGGCAGCCGTGCGGCTCACCCGCCTTGCACTGCCACACCTGCGGGCCAGCCGAGGCGCCGTCCTTTTCACGCTCGCCCTGTCGGCCAAGACACCCGGTGCGTCGAGCGAGCCGAGTTCGGTGACCCGCGCCGCCGGTATGGCGCTCATGAAGGCGCTGTCGAAGGAACTGGCGAGCGACGGCATCCGCGTCAACGCGGTCCTCATCGGGTTCGTCGAGAGCGGTCAATGGGTGCGAATCGCAGAAAGGTCGGGGACCGGTCTGGCGGAGTTCTACGAGCGTTTCGCCGCGGACGCGGGAATTCCGCTTGGCCGCTTCGGTCGTGCAGCCGAGTTTGCCGACCTCGCTTGTTTCCTGCTGTCGGCACGCGCGTCGTATCTGACCGGGACGGCGATCAATCTCGATGGCGGGATGTCCCCGTCGGTCTGAGATCTCCGGCAGTTAGTTGTAGCCCTCGCTCTCGGTCGAGTCGCCGGTGCCGGCCGGCTGGAGGCCGACGGCGAAGCCGTCGATCATGTCCAGCCGGGTAAGGGCGTCGACGTGGGGCCGGCCACCGCCGCCCCACTTGGTCCGGGCGGCCCGCCGGGCGGACTCCATGTCCTCGGCTACGACGAACACGACCTCATGGTCCTCTCCCATGCGGCCCGCTGCCAGCTCACCACCCAGGAACGCGGCGTAGAGGTGCACGCGCGGCATCGTAGCGAGTACGAAGGGCGTATGAGTCCAGACAAATTGCAGGGAAGCACCATCGTTGTCACCGGGGTCACGGGGCAGGTGGCGCGCCCGCTGGCAACCGCCCTGGCCCGCGACAACCGCGTCATCGGAGCGGCCCGTTTCTCCGACGCCGCCGCCCGAGCCGAGCTGGAGGCGGCCGGGGTCGAGTGCGTCCCAGTCGATCTGGTGTCAGGCGACATGGGCCAGTTGCCCGAGGACGCCGAGTACGTACTCCATTTCGCCGTCGCCAAGACGAACGACTGGGAAAAGGACCTGGCGGCCAACAGCGGCGGCCTGGCCTACCTCATGGAGCACCACCGGGGCGCACGGGCCTTCTTGCATTGCTCCTCCACGGCGGTCTACAAGCCCGAGGGGCACCGTGTCTTCGACGAGGACGGTCCGCTCGGCGACAACCACGGCGTGTGGCCGTTCCTGCGCACGTACAGCATCTGCAAGATCGCCGCCGAGGGCACCGCCCGCTGGGGCGCCGAACGCTTCGCGCTGCCGACGACCATCGCCCGGCTGTCCGTGCCCTACGGCGACAACGGGGGCTGGCCGGCCATTCACCTGCACATGATGCTGTCCGGTCACGCCATCCCCGTTCACGTGGACGCGCCGAGCGTCTACCACCCACTGCACGCCGACGACATCCTGGCCATGGTGCCGCGCCTGCTCGCCGCCGCGTCGGTGCCGGCGGTAACGGTCAATTGGGGTGGGAGCGAGCCCGTCAGCATCGAAGAGTGGTGCACGTATCTGGCCGGCTTGGCCGGCACGGAGGCCCGCTTCGAGCCGACGGTCCAGACCATCGACAGCGTGCAGATCGACACCACCCGGATGCACGAGTTGGCGGGGCAGACCAGCGTGCCCTGGCGCGAGGGCATGCGACGCATGGCCAAGGCGCTGCACCCCGACCGGGTGCAGTGAGCGCCGACCCTTTGGAGGGAGCGGGTGCGGTGCGCTTCAACCGGTGCGACCCCGAGGACCCTCCGGCGTCGGAGCTCCTGGCCGCCATGCGGGTCGAGCTCAACGACGCCTACGGGACGATCAGCCGCCTGGACAACCCGCAGCTGCTCCCGGACGAGCTCCGTCCGCCGGGCGGCGCCTACTTCGTGGGGTTCGAGGGCACCGAGGCGGTCGCCGGTGGGGGACTGCGCCGGCTCGGTGACGGGGTGGCGGAAATCAAACGGATGTACGTCCGCCCCGAAGCGCGGTCGCGGGGGTTGGCCGCGGCGCTGTTCGCGCGCGCTCGAGGAGGCGGCGCGGGACCTCGGCTACGCCTACGCGCGGCTCGACACCGGCCCCAAGCAGGTGTACGCCGCACGCCTCTACCGCGCCGCGGGGTACGAGGAGATCGCGCCCTACAACGACAACCCCTTCGCCTGCTTCTGGGGGGAGAAGCGCTTGTCGTGACCGGTAGCGTCGTGCCGGTGGCGCACGCAGCCGTGGTGCAGGTGGCGATCGATTCCTCAGCTGATGCGACGCACCGGCAGGAAGTACTCAACGAGCTCGTGATCCCTGAGGTGCGGGCGCTCTCCGGGTTCGTCCGGGGGATATGGCTGGACGACGGCGCCGGCACCGGGACCTGCATGGTCGTCTTCGAACGCGAGGAAGCGGCGCAAGCCGGGCTGGCACTCCTGACCCGCCCAGGCGGACCGCCGGTGCTGCGGGCCGGCGTGCAGACAGTGGACGCCGAGGCCTGACCCCGGGGTCTCACGACGGCGGAGCAGAGAGGTGCAGCGCGGGAGCTTCAGAAGGTCCAGACCTCCACCACCTGCCCCGCCTCGGGCACGCCGCCGGTCCCCTCGTAGGTGGCGCGGGCGGCCTCGTTGTCGTCGTCGGTGAGCACCCACATGCCGTAGCACCCGGCGGCGCGGGCAAGCGCGGCCAGCCGTTCCACCAGGGCGCGCCCGATGCCTCGGCGCCGGTAGGGCTCTTCGACGGCGAGCTCGTAGAGGAACATCTCGGTGCCCTTGTCGGGGTGGGTGACCTCCACCCCGCTGACGAACCCGACGGCCCGCCCGCCCTCGTAGGCGATCAGGAGATGGTGGCCCTCCTCGGCCAGGAAGCGCGCCGTGGCATCAGGCCGGGCCGGTCCGTCGAACAGGTGCGAGGCCGCCGCGACGAGTCCGTCCTCACCGGGGCGGAGCACCCGGATCTCCATGCCCGGTTCCACGGGCTCAGTCCCGGCGCGGACGCGCCTGGAGAGCCGCCCAGGCCATGACCAGCTGCAGGGTGAGGCGACCCCAGGCGACGGTGCCGCTGTCCGAGGGGCCGGTGTTTCGTCCCGTCCCGGCATCGAGCGCCATCTGGAAGTTGGCCGGGAACACCGCGGCCAGGGTGGCCAGGCTGGCGGCGCGCGCCCAGCGCGTGCGCCGGACCAGGCCGGCGGCGCACACGAGCTCGACCACACCGCTGGCGTAGATGAGGTTGGTGTGGTGCTGCTCGGGGACGGCACGCGACATGATCGACGCGAAGGACTGCGGGCGGACCAGGTGCACGATGCCGCTGCCCATGAAGAGGGCGGCCAGTGCGCCGGGGGCGCGACGCCGGAGGCGAGCCACGAGCGGGACTGTACTGTGGCGGCGTGCCTACTCAAGTGACGATCGTCGGCGGCGGGAGCTATCAGTGGGGACCGGAGTTGATGGCCGACCTCTTCGGGACGCCGGCCCTCGCCGGCATGCACCTCGTGCTCGAGGACATCGATCCCGCGCCGCTGCCCAAAATGGAGGCGCTGGCCCACAAGCTGAACGACGCCATGGACGCCAAGGCGACGATCGCCACCACAACCGACCTTCACGCGTCGCTCGACGGGGCCGACTTCGTCATCGTGTGCATCTCGACCGGTGGCTTCCGCTCCATGGCGGTGGACCTCGACGTGCCGGCGAGCCACGGCATCACCCAGACGGTGGGGGACACCGTGGGGCCGGGCGGGATCAACCGTGCACTGCGCAACGTCCCGGTGCTCGTCGGCATCGGCAAGGCCATGGAGGAGCACTGCCCCGACGCCTGGCTCTTCAACATCACCAACCCCATGACGGCGCTGACGCGCTCGGTGTGCCGCGAGACCAGCATCAAGACGGTCGGCCTCTGCCACGAGGTGGGCAACTTCTGCATGGACATGGCCATCGCCCTGGGCCGCCCCTTCGAGGCGGTCACGGCCTCGGTGACGGGCGTCAACCACTTCCCGGTGCTCACCTCGCTCGAGGTCGACGGCGCCGACGGCTTCGACGCGCTGCGCAGTCTGGTCGACGAGGTCGGCGGGCTGGCCGCCCTGGCCCCGACCCCGGGACGACCGGAGGCGGAGAAGTTCTCCAAGCTCGACTTCGCCCAGCGCCACCTTTTCAAGCTGACGCTGCTCGAGCGCTGGGGCACCTTCCCGGCGGCCGGCGACCGGCACATCGCCGAGTTCGTGTCCTTCGCCCTCACGCCCGAGTCCGAGTGGGGGGCGGCCTACAACATCGGGCTCAGCCCCATATCGCGGCGTGAGCAGCACCAGGCGGAGTACATCGCCGACGTCGACGCCTGGCTGGCCGGCACCAAGGACCTGCAGACCTGGCAGTCCGGCGAACTGCCCTCGCCGATGATTCAGGCCATGCTGAGCGGAGAGCCGTTGGAGGCCCCCGTGAACATCCCGAACACGGGCCAGGCCGTCGGGATGCCGACGGACGCGGTGATCGAGTCGATCTGCGTCATCGACGGCGACGGCATCCGCGGCCGCGACCGGACGGTCCTGCCGACCCCGTACGACGAGATCGTCCGCCGCCACGTCGCCACCCAGGAACTCACCGTCGAGGCGGCGCTGCGGGGCGACCGCACGCTGGCGGGCGAGGCCTTCGCCCTCGACCCGCTGGCCGGCCGCGGCGACCTGCGCAACACCGACGCCATGGTCGACGGGCTCCTCGCGGGCACGGCGGAATGGCTGCCGCAGTTCGCCTGAACGCGGCCGGGACGTCGGAAGGGACACGCATGCGCATCGGATTCATCGGCCTCGGGGCCATGGGGCTGCCCATGGCCGGCCATCTGGTGGCGGCCGGCCACGACATCACCGTCGCCTCGCGCGGCCGGGGACCGATCGACGCCATGGTGGCGCAGGGCGCTTCCGACGGCGGCTCGCCGCGCGGGGTGGCCGAGGCCTCCGACGTCATCTTCCTGTGCGTCCCCAACTCGCCCGAGGTGGAGCAGGTGGTCGGGGACATGCTGCCGGTGCTCGGCCCGGGCAAGACGGTCATCGACACCTCCACCATCGACCCCGAGGTGGAGCGGGCCCAGCACGCCCGGGTGAGCGGGACCGGCGCCCGCTACCTGGACGCGCCGCTCTCGGGCGGCACGGGCGGCGCGCAGGCGGGGACGCTCACGCTGATGGTGGGCGGCGACGCCGGCACGCTGGCCGAGGTGCAGCCCGCCATCGACGCCTTCGCGGGGCTCGTGGTGCACGTCGGCGGCCCGGGCATGGGCCAGGTGGTCAAGCTGTGCAACCAGGTGATCTACGCGGCGCAGATGACGGCGACCGCCGAGGCGACCGCCATGGCGCTGCGCTCCGGGGTCGACATGGAGAAGCTGCTGCTGGTCCTCACCCACGCCACCGGCGACTGCGTGGCGGTGCGGACCCGTCTGCCCGTGCCGGGCGTGATCCCCGAGAGCCCGGCGTCGAACGACTGGCAGCCCGGCTTCATGACCGATCTCATGGCCAAGGACCTCGACCTCGCCATGGCCTACGCGGTGCGCTGCGGCGTGCCCGTGCCGACGACAGCGACGGCACGGCAGCTGCTCACCGCCGCCAGTTCCGCCGGCTACGGGCGCCAGGACTTCTCGGCGGTGGCCAAGGTCGTGCTGGCGCTGGCCGGCGGCCCCGCATGAGCCCGACGGCCCTCCCGACACCGGCACTGATTCTGGCGGCGGACCACCGCGCCCGGGCCGTGCTGACCACCGAGAACTGGGCCGAGTTCTTCGGGTCGCTGGCGCAGGCCCTGCCCTCGTGCGACGGTATCCTGGCCACCGCGCAACCGCTGGCCGGGTTGGCCGCGGCGGGCCACCTGACGGCGCTGCACCGCACCTACCTCTCCATCAACCGCACCGGTCTCGCCGGTTCGGCCTTCGAGCTTGATGACCGCCTGGTGGCCAGCGTGCCGCGGGCTGCCGCCGACGGCTGGTCCGGCGTGAAGCACATGACCCGGATCGACATGGACGACCCGCTCACCGCGGCGGCACTCGAGCTCCTGGGCCAGGTGCTCGAGGATGCGAGCCAGGCCGGGCTCGAGGCGCTCATTGAGCCCCTGATGTGGGATCAGGGACGGATCCGTCGCGACACGGACGCCATCGTGCTGGCGTCGGTCGTCGCCCACGACATGGGGGCGCCGGTGATCAAGGTCCCCGTCCCGGCCACCGCGCCCGGCACCGAGCGTCAACGCGCCGTGGCACGGGTGGTGGCCAGCGTCAGCGTGCCCGTCCTCTTCCTGGGTGGCCCGCGCACCTCGGCGGGCCGGGCCCACGTCCTCGACGAGGTGCGCGACGTCATGGAGGGCGGGGGGGCGGGCATGGCCATGGGGCGGACCATCTACCAGGACGACGACCCGGCCGAGGTGGCCGGCCTCGTGCACGAGCTGGTGCACGGCCGGTGATCCTCACCATCGACTTCGGCACCTCCGTCACCAAGGTCGGCCTCTGGGGCGCCGAGGGGCTGGTGGCTCTGGCCCGCTCCGAGCTGACGACCACCTACCCGCAGGTCGGCTGGACGGAGCAGGACCCGCTGCGCTGGTGGACCTCGCTTGTCATCGCCTGCGCCGAGGCGCGGGCCCAGGCGCCGCTCGCGTTCGGCGCGGTCGACGTGGTGTCGTGCTCGGGGGCCCGGCAGACCTTCGTCCCGGTCAGCGCGGAGGGCGACCCGATCGGCAAGGCCATCCTGTGGTCGGACCACCGGGCGGCCGCCGAGGCGCGGGCGCTGGCCGCGCGCATGGGGGGCGACGACATCAACCGGGCCCGGACCGGTATTCCGCTCGACGCCGGCGCCGTGGCGGCGAAGCTGGCCTGGATGGCCGAGCAGCAACCCGAGCGCATCGAGGCCGCCCACGTGCTCCTGTCCCCGCGCGACTTCGTCGTGTACCGAATGACGGACCAGCTGGTGACCGACGCCACCTTCGCCTCGCGCAGCGGGCTCTACGACTTCGACGGCAACGCCGTGCGCGAGCTGGCCGGTCCCGCCCTGGGCAAGCTGCCCAGCGTGGTGCCCTCCGACACCGTGGTCGGCCAGCTGAAGCCCGTGCCCGCGGCCGAGCTCGGACTCCGGCAGGGAGTCCCGATCGTGATAGGTGCCGGGGACCGGCAGTGCGAGGTGCTGGGCTCCGGCGCGTCGGAGTACCACCCCATGGTCAGCTGGGGCACCACGGCCAACGTCTCGGTGCCCGTGCATGAGCGACCCGTTCCCTCGCCCGCCGGCGCGGTCGTGACCCGGGCAGCGGACGGGGGCTGGCTGCTCGAGGGCGGTCTGTCGGCCGCCGGCTCGTTCCTGGCCTGGCTCGGGCGCCTGCTCGACCGCAGCACCGAGGAGCTGGGGCGCCTGGCGGCGGAGAGCGGTCCCGGTGCGCGCGGCGTGGTCGCCGTGCCCTGGCTCGACGGCGCCCGCGCCCCGTGGTGGCGCGACGACGCTCGGGCCGGCTTCATGGGTCTGGGTGCGGCGCACGGCGCCGCCGACATGGCGCGGGCCGTGGTGGAGTCGGTCGCCTGGGACGTGCTGCGCGTGATGGAGGTGGTCACGGTGGGGCGCCTGGGCGGTTCGACCGCGGAAGGCGTCACCCTCGGCGGCGCCGGGTCGGGACTCCCGGTGTGGGTCGAGGTCCTGACCTCCGTGCTCGGGCTGCCGGCGCTGCGCCATCGCTCGGGTGAGGCGGCCTCGGCCGGGGCGGCCCTCCTGGCCGGCAAGGCGCTGGGCATGGGGCTGACGCTCGACCAGCTCGACCCCGTCGAGGCCGTGATCGAGCCGACCCCCAGTGCCGTGGCGCTCTACCGCGAGCTGCGGCCCCGGGTCGATCACGTGGCGGCTTCAGTCCTGGCCGCCACCGAGTCGCTCCCGGCATCGGGTCCGCTGGCGCCCTGACCGTGCGGGTCGAGCTGGCCTACGGCCGCCACGGGACGGCGGTCGACGTCCCCGACGGCGCCGAGGTCATCGCCCCGCTGGACGAGCCGGGCCTGCCCGACGAGGCGGGCGTCCATCACGGCGGCCGTGCGCCGCCCTGTGGCCGGGCCGCCCCTCCACGAGCTGACGCAGGGCGCGGCGCGGGTGGCCGTGGTGTTCCCGGACCTGACGCGGCCCATGCCGAACCGCACCGTGCTCCCCGCACTGCTGGCGGAACTGGACCGCTGCGGTGTGCCCGAGGAGCGCATCACCCTCCTGTGCGCCACCGGGACCCACCGGCAGGCCAGCGCGGCGGAGATGGAGGAGCTGATTGGCCCCGACCTCGTCGGGCGCTACACCGTCGTCGACCACGATGCGACGAGCGGCACCCATGTCGGCGTGGGCGAGGTGGACGGGACGCCGGTCCTGCTCCAACGCGAGTACGTCGAGGCCGAGCTGCGCATCGTCACCGGGTTCGTCGAGCCGCACTTCTTCGCCGGATTCAGCGGCGGGCCGAAGGCGGTCTGCCCGGGGCTGGCCGCCACCTCGACCATTCTGGAGGCGCACCATCCGCGCCGCATCGCCGACAGCCGGGCCACCTTCGTGACCCGGGCCGGCAACCCCGTGCACGACTTCGTGCGGGCCGCCGCCGCGCTGGCGCCGCCGCACCTGTCGCTCGACGTCGCCATCAACCGCTCCCGCCAGGTCACGGCCGTCTTCGCCGGCCCGCTCCCCGCGGCACACGACGCGGCGTGCGCGCACGTGCAGTCCACCGCCGTGCGGACGGTCGAGGCGCCCTTCGACCTCGTCGTGTCGACCAACGGCGGCTACCCCCTTGACCGCAACCTGTACCAGGCGGTCAAGGGCATGGCCGCCGCCGAGCGGATCGTGCGCCCGGGCGGGATCATCGTCATGGCGGCCGCCTGCGAGGACGGGGTGCCCGCCGACGGCGCCTTCGCCCGCCTCCTGGCGGCGGCGCGTACCCCGGCCGACCTGGCCGGCGCCGCGGGGGCGCCCGAGCTCGACCGCTGGCAGGCCCAGGTGCTCGGGCGCGTGCTCGACCGGGCCGAGGTCCACCTCTTCAGCGGGGGTCTCGGCGCAGGCTTCGCCGGGGGTGCGCTCCTCGCGGCGGCGCCCGACCTCGACGCCGCCGTGGCCGCCGCGTGCACGCGCCTGGGCCCGGGCGCCCGGGTGGCCGTCATGCCTGAAGGCCCGCTTACCGTGGCGACGGTGCGGCGCAGCGCGTGAACCAGCACGCTCGCTGGATCACGGCAGCCGGGACGGGGTTCCCGGTCGTCGTGGGGTTGAACGTCCGTTTGACCACGCGTGGCTGAACCCGCGTTGCGAACGCCCGAACGTCTGTTGAGCAGCGGATCGTCACCGGATTCCCAACGCCGCCAAATTTTCTCAGCCCTTTTTCAACCTCCACAGTTAACCTACTGTTGTGCCACAGGCGGAGATGGCAGAACCGGAGGGGACGCTTTGGACATGCGCGCGGTGAAGACGCCGCTTCTCGACCTGGTGTCGGACGGTGGATGCCCCGTCAGCGGCGCGCCGGACGCCCTGCCGGGCGACACGCTGTACTACTGGGACTACCTGCATCTTGACTACCTGCTGACCGCGCAGACGCCGAAGAGCGTCGAAGCCGGCGAGGCCGTCCACGACGAGTACTTCTTCATTGTGGTGCACCAGACCTACGAGCTCTGGTTCAAGCAGATCCTCGTCGAGCTCAACTCCGTGATGGAGATCATGGGGCAAGAGCGCATTCCCGAGAGCGAGCTCGGCGCCGTCCTGGCCCGGCTGCGCCGCATCACCCTGATTCAGCGCCTGCTCGTCACCCAGATGGACGTCCTCGAGACGCTGACCCCCCTCGATTTCCTCGACTTCCGGTCCTACCTGATGCCGGCGTCGGGCTTCCAGAGCGTGCAGTTCCGCCTCATTGAGAACACGTTCGGCCTTCTGGAGCGGGACCGGCTGAAGGTCGAGGGCCACGACTACCTGGCGACGCTGCGGCCGGATCACGCTGAGCTGGTCCGCATGTCCGAGCTGGCGCCGTCACTGTTCGACCACGTCGAACGATGGCTGACCCGTCTGCCGTTCGTGCACACGGACGGCTACGACTTCGCGGCGAGCTACGAGAAGGCGGCCGCGGAGATGCACGCGCTGGGCCGGGCCCGCATCGTGGCCCGCGCCGACCTCGATGCGGAGGCACGGGCCAAGCAGTTGGAGGCGTTCGAGAGCAGCACCCGTCGCTTCGACGTGGTGTTCGACCAGGCGGGCTGGACGCAAGAGGTGCGTGAAGGAGGGAGGCGCTTCTCCCACGAGGCGTTCCTGGCCGCTCTGTTCATCAGCCTCTACCGGGAGGAACCGGTCCTGCAGATCCCGTTCCAGATCCTCGAGACCCTCATCGACCTCGACGAGACCTTGACCCTCTGGCGGCAGCGCCACACGCTCATGGCGCACCGGATGCTGGGGCGGTTGGTCGGCTCGGCCGGCAGCGGCTACGCCTACCTCGACGAGACGGCACAGCGTTACACGCCGTTCAAGGACCTCTTCGAGGTGTCCACCTACCTCTTGCCCCGTGTCGACCGGCCGCCGCTGCCGGAGTCGCCCCTGCGGAGCCCTGACGGCGGCGCCTGGTAGCAGGCCGCGCATGTCCCCGGGAACTCGCACAGCACAAAGGGCCGACGAGCGACGTGGTGGGCAGGCGCGAGACGCCAACGTGATGCCGGATCGCCGGCCGTTGCTGGCCATCGTGTACGGCGAGGGGTCGACCTCGGCCTTTTCGCTCTGCGAATCGTCGAGGGAGATGTGCGACATCGCATGGATCGTCGATTCGAGCCGTCTGGAGGACACCTGGGTCGTGCGGCTCCTGCGCAAGCTCGGGCGGACCGTCGACATCGCCGGCCTGACGGAGGACGAAGCGGCTTCGTCGGTAGGTGCCCTGCGGCCCGACGGCATCGTCGCCTACGCCGACGCCCAGGTGGCCGCGGCGTCGGCGCTGGCCGAGCGCCTGGGTCTGGAGTACCACGACGGCGACGTCGCACCTCGGCTGCTCGACAAGGTCACGCAGCGAGCCGCCCTGCGTGACGGCGGACTGCCTGTGCCGACCTGCATCGCCGTGCCGGGGCGGCCCAGCGCCACGGCCATGGACGAGCTCGTCGAGGCCATCGACTTCCCGGTGGTGGTCAAGCCGCGGCAGGGCGCGGCCAGCCGCGACACCCACATGGTGCGGGACGAGGCGGCACTGCGCACGGTGATCG
>CAWFPP010000013.1:0-140013 GCA_963817735.1 uncultured Acidimicrobiaceae bacterium
AGGACTTTTGTGTTTCGACGGACTGGCTTGTCCATAACCTGTCCATAATCGATACGCTGAAGTCCGTGCAGGGAAGCCTACGTGAACGCTCGCCGGGCGTTTGGCAGGTGAGGGTCTCCCTGGGTCGAGATCCCGCCACAAAGCGGTACCGCTACGTCAGCGCCACCGTCCGGGGAGGTCGGCGCCTAGCCCAGCGAGAGGCGGCGCGGCTCGTAAAGCAGGCGTCCGAAGGAAGGATCCCTCTCGAACGCGAGTCCCTCGGGGGACTCCTCGAGCGGTGGCTCGAACACATCGAAGCCCGGGGCCGCGCACCGAAAACCTTGCTCGAGAACCGACGGATGGCTGCGGTCATCACCGCCGAACTCGGGACGAAGGAACTTCGAAGGCTTCGAGGACGAGACCTCGATGCCCTCTACGACAACCTTCGAAAGCGCGGCCTATCGCCTACCAGCGTGAGGCGCTATCACGCCGTGCTGTCGGCCTCGCTCAATCAAGCGGTCCGATGGGGCCTCCTCGAGCATTCCCCTGCCTCCCAGGCCACTCCACCGAGCCTGGAGCGCAATGAGGCGCCAACACCAGAGCCCGAGAAGGTCAAGAGGCTGATTGAGGCCGGGCAACAGAAGGACCCGGAATTCGCCACGCTCTTGTTTGTCGCCGCAACCACCGGTTGCCGACGTGGCGAGCTATGTGGACTCAAGTGGTCGGACATCGACTTTGAAGTGGGTTCTATTACGGTCCGTAGGTCGGTCTCCGACCTGCCGGGACGGGTGGAAGTGCGAACGACAAAGACCGGACTGATCCGAAGATTGGCCCTTGATGTGGCCACCATCGCGGTCCTCGAGACGCAAAAGGAGTTCGCAACCCAGCGCTGCTCGGCCGTTGGAGTCGCTCTGCACGAGGACGCCTACGTCTGGTCCCAAACTGCCAACTACACCGAACCCCTCCGGCCGGCACGCATCACTACGCAGTTCACCGAGCTCCGGTCCGAAGTCGGAATGGGGAGAATGCGATTTCACGATCTAAGACACTTCGCAGCCACGGTAATGCTTGCCGGTGGAGTCGACGTAAGAACTGTCGCGGGTCGACTCGGCCACTCGCGGCCTACGTTGACGCTACAAACCTATGCACACGTCATGGAAGTGACGGACAGACGAGCGGCGGACATTCTGGCGAAATCCATCTCCTCTGGCACCACCGTCGAGTCAGATTGAAACTCCGGAGATACGGTCCGCTAAGCGCTTCTCTGCCCTTCTTGTCGCCACTCGATCTCAGCGACCAGTACCTCGAGAAGTCGGTTCTTCATCGGATGAACCGGCGAGCCATCGATGGCCGGTGGGAGGTGTCGGTTGACGATCTCCCGCATGTCAATTGCCCTCGTGAGTCGTGTCTGCTCGTGCGATGCTCGCCATTGGGCCGGTCGTGCCAGGAGCTCCGTGATTTCTTGCGTTCTGGAGTGCAGGTAGTGAGTACGCGCATCGAGCAGCGGACCGCCAATATCTGCAGCACATGCGCCCAGTCGGCAAGCTAAACGTGAGCGAATCGCCTGATCCGAATAGAGAGCCTTCGCAACACGGCGAGGGACCGAGGCGTCAGCGCCCGGCAGCCAGACCCCAGGTTGAGGGCTAAAGAACTTGTCGTTCTTCGATCTGGGCTTCTGTTGTGCCGTCATCGCAGAGCCGTGGTCAATCGATTCTCGGAGCCCAATTCCCACAGAGAATCCGTTCACCAAACCGAGCGCAAGCGCGGTCTGCCCCAGCTGGCCCTGCAGGCCCAACGTCACAGCAAGGCCTTCCGCGTTGAAAGCTTCCACTATTTCGAGAGCACTTCTAACCTTTCGGGCTCCATCATTCGGCGCACCTAGAGGCGACAACCTGAGGTCGACAGCTGTGACGCCCGTGTCCGCATACCGCATCGCCAAATCGGAGGCGACACCGGATTGAGCAAGGTAATCACGCTTTCCCAACAGGATCGCCCGCACCTCGGTATCTGCAACCCGCAAGGTCTCAACCAGCAGATCGCCATTCAGCCGCGCTGAGGTGTCATCGGAAACGTAAAAGTGAGGTGGGGTCGCGATGGTTGCCTCGGTCTGAGAAGCAAGCACCGCTTCAACCAACCGGCCCCGATGGGCTGAGCTGCGTGCCAGGCGCTCGAGATCGATGGGTCCGCCTTGGGCGTATGGAAGGTCGCCCGGAGTGAACCCGTGATCGGCGAGCCGATCGGTCATGGGCTCGATCAGCACTTCGATCCCCGTTGCACGAGCCTGCTCCATCGCTGTCCCCTGCCGGGCAACGTTGCCTGCCTCGATCCAGATGGCATCGAGGCGTTTTGGCCTTGTGCTCAGGAAATCTTCGACTTTGTGGTGGTCCTGCCGGCCAAGGCGAAATTCGATGCCCACAGCCTGCTCCTCTCGGAAAGGGTCTTGCGTCAAACTACATGACGTGTATTATGACATATAAGTAGACATTATAGGGGACAGAAATGGACAGTCAATGGCAACTGCTCTAGCCACCAAACTGCACGAGATCACGGAGACACTGGCTTTGCCGCGAGAGGACGTAGCGGCAATCCTCGGAGCCACCCCTCGTTCAGTCAGCCGGTGGCTAAGTGAGGAGGCCGTCCCGCAGCGATTGAGTCGCCAGCGGCTGATCGAACTGGCGTATGTGGCTGAAGCGGTTGGGGAGGTTATGAGGCCGACTGACGCCAATCTCTGGCTTATGTCGCCGAACCGTCTCCTAAACCACGACTCCCCTGCTGATCGAATTCGAACGGGAGACTACCGATCGGTTCTGGCGGTCCTTGAAGCTCTAGCAGACGGCATCGTTGTCTAAATCGTGTCGGACTCGATTCCGCAGGGCTTGCTCGAGGCGGTCGATGCGGTCGCCTTCACTCGTTGGTCGGGCTTGACGCACCGGCACACTGCACCGGGCCGCAATGGGCTATCCGGCGCAGGGAGCCGCATTTATGGAGGTCGTTGGAACCCACCCAACCTCGTTCCAACTATCTATCTGGCTCAACCCAGAGCAGCCTGTATTGCTGAGTTCAAACGAATGGCGTCCGGTCAGGGACGGGGACCATCGTCATTTCTCCCACGAACGATTCACCACGTTCAGGTCAGCGATCTCAGCGTGCTCGACCTGACGGGAGACCGACTGAGCGACGTCGGGCTTGATGACGACGACATCCGTTCTGACGATCGGTCGGCTTGTCAGCTAGTTGGTCAGGCAGCCCATTTCCTCGGCGCAGTGGGAGTAGTCGCCAAGTCTGCGACCGATCTCGGGATTACCGTCGCTGTGTTCGAAACCAAGATGCACGGAGAACTGGAAATCGTAACGACGGAGGAGATCGACTTTTCCGAGGTCGACGATGAATCGACCTGACAGACGTGGCTCGTCAGACGTCCACGCGAATGTCCACAGAATTGTCCACGCCCCAGGTCAGGAGACTGGTAGCGACGGCCGCATCGCCACACAGCTAGAGCTGTCAAGGCCGGCGCAGCCGGGGCTGACGGCTCGGACGGACATCAAAGTACACAATGGACATTGCCGGACGGGAACCGGCCGGCCTGGCTGCGTTTCTTGCTGGCATCGGACACACATGCGCCGGAAGTGTCCGGCGGCACAACAGCAGCGGGCACTGCCAGTGCAAGTGTGTGACTCTATGCAGCAGTCGGTTGTCAAGCGCTGATGAGAGTCCCCCTTGACGGCCTCGGGACCGACGATGAAGCTTGACCATGGGGAAGGTCGCCTCTCTTGTCGTCTCCTCGTGAGACTGACTTCACTCGTGCCGAGAGCACTTGAGGGGCCTTCCCCCTTGTCTTCCTCGTCCGTCTGCGTCGGCGTACTTCTTCGGGAACAGTGAAGTACTCGGCCACGATGGCCTTGCCCTCGGCGACGCTGACCTCGGTGCCGTCCATGTCACGCAAGACGTAAGGCTGACCTCGTCGCATGGTGACCCAGGCTCGTCCGGCGAGATGCGAGGCCACGATGCACACGGCCTTGTTGTGATGGGCGCCGCGCTCGACCATCTGGACGTAGTAGATCCGAGCGAGCTGGGGATCGACTCTCCGAGCGACGTTGGCCGACATCACGAGTTGGTCGCGTAGCCAGCTCGCTCCGGCTTTGGACATGACCTGGCCCTTGGCGTCTGAGTTCCCGGTCTCCGAGGCCTTGGGGGTCAGACCGCTGTAGCGCCGGAACGAGCCCGCTGAGGGGAACCGACCCGGTCGGCCCATGGCGGCGACGAGGGTGGGGCCACCGAGGAGGCCCACGCCGGGCAAGGAGCGGGCCAGCTCTTCGGGGTCGACTTGGCGATAGGCCTGCTCACGCACGACGGCGTGGCGGGCCATCTCGGACTCGATGACATGAAGGAGCGCGATCTCAGTGGCCAGCTCGTCGGCCAGGTCGGCGAAGGGAACCGCCGGGTCGTCGCCATAGAGCTCGAGTGCCGCTTGGGCGGCACCGATCCAGCCGGCGGCCTTGCGCTCGGCATAGGCGGACCCGCGGCCTGTCTTCGCGGTGATGAGCTTGGCCAGGCGTGACGGCGGAATGATGGCCAGGACTCTCGGGTCCGCGTAGCGCTCGAGGACGACCATGTCGGCCATTCGCAGTTCAGAGGTGACGGCTTCGTCGACGCTGGGCATCATCTGACGAGCCAGCTCACGGATCCGCGTCTTATGGCGCGTGGCCTGGCTGCGGAGGCGGTCGGTGACTCGGACGCGGCGACGCAGCGAGGCGGCCGGGCCTTCGGCGAGCTCGAGAGGAATCAGAGCCTTGTGGTCGATGAAGGGGATCTTGGCCAGCGTCAGCGCGTCGATAGCGTTGGTCTTGGCATGGCGGACCAAGAACTTGCGCAGGTCCGACGCCTTGGCCGACGACACCCGATAGACGAGGTGGCCGCGGCGGATAAAGAACACGGCCACGGGCAACCAGGCTGCGCCCGTCGGTTCCATGACCACGGAGAGCTGCGTGTTCGGTTCAGCGCCCTGAAGTGCCGCCTGCTCGAGCGCGCCGAGCGATTCGAGGGTCGGTCTGGCCTGGCGTTTGCAGATCACTCCCCCGGTGCCGTCGACCACACACGCTGTGTGAGCTGAGGTGACACCGAGGTCGATGCCGATGACGCGGATTTCCATGGGCTTCTCCTTTGGGCTCGGTTTGGATCCGACCGCCCGAGTTCCCACCTCGTCCACGGTCCCAAGGAGTTACAGGAGTCCGTCACGGCTCCCACACATGTTCTTCAACCGGGGCCCGGCTCTCGACCGCACCCACGTCTCTATCCGGGTCCTCCGTGGCCGAACGGGAGGGGCAAACACACTTTCGGGGCGGCGCCTCACGGGCGTCCCCAGTGACTCCAATGCCGCCCCCTCCCGGACCAGCCGGGGTCCCCATGCAACCCCTTCACCGGGGGCCGATCAAGCGCCCCGGTGCTTACATGTGTATAGGTCCACAAGGCTTCTCAACGAGCGGATTTGAGTGAACGAGAAACCTTCGTCGGGCGGATGTTGAGGGACAGAACCACGACTTGAATGATGCTTTCGGCCCATGACGACTATGGCTTGTCGGTCGACACTTGAGGATGCCTGTTCGGGCGACGCGGGTGCGCGTCCGTCATGGCGGGGTTTGCGTGGACCTTCACGACCAGGGAGCTTATGGTGCGGACCGGGTCACGGCACGATTGAGACGCTCAGAACGATGCCTCACTCGCAGCGAGGTGCCCCAGATCGCCAGGTAGGGGTGCCACATGACCAGGAAACGTTCGGTAACGAGCGACCTGCCAGGCAGGTCCAAAGCAATACTCAGTCCGAGGCTACAAGTCGGCCATCTTCGCGCGTCGCGAATGGCCGCACCTCTGTCACCGCCTCGAGATTCAGCGGCCCGTAGATATGTGGAAACAGCTCGAACCCCTCGCCCGCTTCCTCACGGATCTCAGGCTCAACTCTTGCCGGATCAATCACGAGCAACAGCAGGTTCTGTCGACCCACATAGAACCGATTTGCGACGGATTCAACTTGGTTCCAGTAGGAACAGTGGATGAAGCCCTCTTCCTCCACTGTCCTCCCCAAGGTGGATCGTCGGTACGCCCCACTCGCCTGGGCTTCTGACCATCCACTCATCTCAGCGATGTGGAAAATCGGCTCCACGGTCGAAGTCCCCCATGCCTTTCCAGCCCAAGCACCAGCCAGTTTGCGGCGATGCAAGCCAAGGATGGCTTGTCCTTCAGCGGCGGGTGGCGACGACCTCGAGGTACTCGGCATCGATGCTCAACGCCGAGATGTTCTTGCGCTTACACCTATCGGCCAGTCCGATTAGCTGGTCGCGTAGCGCTTGCTGCCCCGTTGCGTCGAGAGCCGCAAGGGCCTTGACGAGCGGGCCGTAGAACGCTTTGAACGTGTCGAAGTAGTCCACCGCGGAGCGGAATCGGAAGGTGTGGCTCCGCCGTGTGACAACAACGTCGCACGCGGCCCCGACCAGCTCTTCGAGCCGGGACTCGCTACCCCATTGGAGCGGCGACGGCACGCCTGCGGGAGGTGGGACGTGCTGGCCGACGATTTTGAACATCTGGCCCACGAAGCCCTCCGGCGTCCAGTTGGCCAAGCCGATGCGGCCACCAGGCCGAACCACCCGGATCAGCTCGTCAGCGGCGCGTCGCGGGTCGGGGGTGAACATGACACCGACGGTTGACAGAGCAGCATCGAACGTACCGTCCTCGAACGGGAGATCTTCGGCATCGGCGATCTTCGTCGTGAGCGGTACCCCGTCTGCCTCAGCGCGTCGGAGTGCTCGTTCCAGGAGGTCACCCACGTAGTCCGTGGCGATGACCTCGCAGCCGCGACGAGCGGCCGCCAGTGCGGCATTGCCGTTGCCAGCGGCGACGTCGAGGACCTTCCAGCCGGCACAGACGTCGACGGCCTCGCACAAGTTCTCTCCCATCATCTGCAGGGTCGTGCCGATCACGGCGTAGTTGCCCGATGACCAGGTGGCTTGCTGCTTCTCCTTGATCGATGCCAGTGCATCGGCGGTCAGGGTCTCACTCATTTCCAGCTCCTTTTCGCTGCCTCGTCCAATGGCGCCTTGCTCGGCCGCCTCGCGGTCCCGGCCGGCTCGGATGAGCTCAGCAACGTCACGGCGTCCTCGGAAAGAGGTCACGAGACCATCTTCGCGATAGTCGTCCGTTCCGTCGTCGGCCAAGCACCTCATTGGCGCGTCCAACCCGTCGGCTTCCAATGGGGCAAACACTCCATCGAAGCTCGACGGTCGAAGAGCAATTGGTCCCTTATCCGATGCCAGTCCTCCGGCGAGCTGAGTAGCATTTCGTCACATGATCGAGGAAGCTCAATGGTGAGCGTCGATCACTCGCTCGAGTCTGTGCACGAAGCGCTGCGTAGCCAGGACTGGCAGGCTGCGATGGATGCTGCCCGTGGCGCCACCGTCGACACTCCTAGCCTGGAGGCGGACCGGCTCGCCGCCGAAGCGGAGGCTGCCTGGTGGCTAGGCCGGCTCGGCGAGTGCATTGCGGCTCTAGAAGCTGCCTACCGGATCTACGAGGAGCAAGGCGACCGGCAGCGAGCAGGACAGTGCGCCGTGTGGCTCTGGGAGCACCACGCCATCTGCGCCCGGCCTGCCGCCGCGAGTGGCTGGCTTCGACGGGCTCGACGCGCCCTCGGCGAGGCGACCGAAAGCATTTCCTATGGGAACTTGCTCCTACGGGAAGCAGAGATGGCCCATGGATCCGGCGACCTCGACCTCGCAAGTCATCTCGCTGGGACTGCCCTCGATCTCGGGCGCCGGTTGCACTCGACCGACCTCGAAGCTGAGGCATTGCAGACCCAGGGGCGCATCCTCATCGATCGGGGTGCGGTCGATGAAGGTATGGCCCACATGGACGAGGCCATGCTCTTCGCTGTCGAAGGGCGGCTCGGGCCCTTCGCGACCGGCAAGGTCTACTGCAGCCTCATCAGCGCGTGTGAGGAACTCGGTGACTTTGACCGGGCGGCTGAATGGACCGACGCGACACTGCATTGGGCCCAGCGACACCCCTTCGCCGTCTTTCCAGGCATCTGTCGCCTACACCGGGCCGTCGTGCTCAAGCGGCGGGGTGACCTCAGGGAGGCCGAAGACGAGGCAGCACGAGCGTGCGAGGAGCTCCAGAAGAGCCATGTCGCCAACAGCGCTGCCGCCTGGGCCGAAGTCGGAGACATCAGGCGCCGACTCGGCCAGCTCGACCAGGCGGAGTCCGCCTTCGCCCGATCACAAGAAGTCACTGGTTCGCCGTGTGGCGGAGTCGCGCTCCTGCGCCTGGCGCAAGGTCGTGTCGGCGAGGCAATGACAATCATCACGGCTTGCGTGAGTCAGCAATCGAATCCACTCGGCCGCGCGGGGTTATTGGCAGTGTTGGTGCAGATAGCCGTAGCCGCTGAGGACCTCGAGGTGGCTCATCGTGCCCTGGCCGAGATGGAGATGACGGTCGACACGTTCGGAACAGCACCGTTGCTTGCCACCGAGCAGACGGCTCGCGGCCGACTGATGCTTGCCCATGGGGACTCCGGCGCGTCCGTGGTCCTGCAGCAGGCCGTCGAATCTTGGCACGGGCTGGGTGTCCCATACGAGGAGGCGACTGCCCGCACGCTTCTCGCCCAGTCGCTACGCATGGCCGGTGACGATGCCGGAGCGACTGCAACCTTTCAGGCCGCGTCCCGCTTGTTCGACGGGATTGGTGCATCCCTGGATGCCCGTGAGGCGCTCGGTTCGAGCAACTCAGCCTTGCCGGCAGGTCTCACTCAACGAGAGGCACAGGTTCTCCGGCTCGTCGCCGGTGGGCTCACGAACAATCAGATCGCCAAGGAGCTCTTCCTCAGCCCTAAGACAGTGTCACGGCATTTATCGAATATCTTTAGGAAGATCGGCGTGTCGTCGAGAGCGAGCGCCACAGCGTTCGCCATTGAGCACCACCTGCTCGCCCGAAGCGCTACGTGAGGCTCCTTGAAGACCCAGAGCGGCACGGGACGGCAGGGCTAACCTGAGAAGATGGTCGCTCGGGCAGGCTTACGAGCGTCCGCTGAGGCGACCGGTAAGACTGCAAGCTGATGATCGAGGCTCCCGAGATCCGCTACGCCACCACCAACGATGGCTTGCACATCGCCTATCAGGTCCAAGGCTCGGGTTCGTTGGATCTGGTCGAAACAGGTGACGGGACCATGTTTTCAATCGACGCGACGGGTGAACAACCCAGATGGCAGCAATGGGTCGACCGCTTGGCCTCATTTTCGCGAATTATCCGCTTCGACCTCAGAGGAATCGGACTGTCAGACCCGGTGGGATCGTCGGATCCTCCGACCGTTGAACAATGGGCAGCTGACGCGTTGGGAGTCATGGACAGCGCTGGTGTCGACCAAGCAGCCATCCTCGGATGCGCCATGAACGGGCTGCTCGCTCTACTCTTAGCCGCCAGTCACCCCGAACGCGTCCAGGCGTTGGTGCTCGTAAATGCCTATGCCCGCGTTGTCCAGGATTACGACTACCCGATCGGCTATTCGTCTGAACTCGTCGAGCAGTTTGTCGGAGACCTGACCGAGCCTGGAACCGATGCGACTACTCCCGCGGCGTCCACCGGAGATCCAGGGCTCCCCGATGCTTCGGTAGGCGACATTCCCTATATGGCACCGAGCCTGGCCTCCGACGCTGCGTTCGCCTCATGGTGGCATCGAGCCGGACACAGGGGCGCAAGTGTTGCGGCATCCCGCGGCGTCTGGCGAGTTGCGATTGGAACCGACCTTCGAGCAGCTCTCCCCTTGATCAACGTGCCCACGTTGGTCGTGCACAGCACGAGAAACGCCTTTGTTCCTATTCAATGGGGGCGCTACCTGGCAGAACACATTCCCAACGCGCAGATGGTCGAACTCGATTCGGCCGACCATGTGCCGTGGGCCAGCGACGCGGACATTGTCGGCGAGATCGAGGAGTTCCTGACAGGGACGCGCCAACTGGCTCCTTCGAGTCGGATACTCGCAACAGTGCTCTTCACCGACATCGTCGGATCGACAGAGCAGGCATCTGCCCTTGGAGATCGCTCTTGGAAGGACCTCCTCGAAAGCCACGACCAGGCCGTCGAGCGCCAGCTTCGCCGTTATGGAGGTCAACTGGTGAAACACACCGGCGATGGCATCCTCGCCACATTCGACGGCCCGGCACGAGCCGTGCGATGTGCTGGGGCTATCCGGGAGGCTCTCCAGCAGCTGGGGTTACAGATTCGGGCAGGTCTCCATGCCGGTGAGATCGAACGCCGCGGCGACGACGTATCCGGCGTAGCCGTGCATTTGGCTCAGCGCGTGCAGGGCCGCGCTGAGCCTGGTGAGATCCGCGTGTCTCGGACGGTCGTCGACTTGGTTGCCGGATCGGACCTTCGGTTCGAGGACAAAGGTGAGCACCAACTCAAGGGTGTTCCCGGCTCTTGGAGGCTCTTCGCCGTGAGTAGCTGACAGGACGGATCGTCCGGTATTGGTCACCGCGACTCCGACGCATCGTGTCGACATGGAATGGTTCTTGGGGCGTCCCAGAACGCCGGGTCCGAGGCATGCTGAGGTAATAGAGTTTTCGGGTGCGGATGAATTGGGCGGAATCCATTTACATAAACAGTGGTTTGCGGACTAAGCGGCTGCGGCAAAACGTGATCCCGAAGCTCATCGCCCTTGGCGGACGTACTGAAGGTCTCGATGTCCTCGACGTTGGTTGCGGACCCGGCGAGTGCGTTGCAGGAGAAATTGAGGACTTTGGTGCAGGTCGCGTTGTTGCCGTCGATTGTGATCCGAAGATGGTCCAACGTGCCAAAGCGCGACTGGCCGAATATGGAAGTCGAGCAACTGTCGTGGAAGGTGATGTTACGGATCTTCCCTACGAGGACGGAGCGTTCGATGCGATCTTCAATTTCGCTGTTCTGCATCACGTGCCTAACTGGAAAGATGGGCTTCAAGAGATCGCCAGAGTTCTCAAGGATGAGGGCCGACTCTTCTCTCAAGATCACGACGTCGCCAACCATGATTGGCTGTCTCGCCACCTCTTCAAGCACCCTCCAAATCGGTTCACGAATGCCCAGTTTCTCGATCAAGTAGGGAAGGTCGGTCTGCGTATCATTGACGTTGAGGACCACCCCGGCCAGCTACTCCTAGCTGCGCTCAAGCACTGACGATTTCAACCGGATCCGGGCTATCCCAGTACGCCGGGAAGGTGGGACACATCGGCACGAGGGAAGCGGTGCTGATGATCGTTCGGAGGCCGGAGAATTTCCCGCGGCAAGGAAGCTCCCACGAGGACTGAGGCTTACGCCTGTTGCGTGGGCTGATCACAGGCGAGGCCTGTTAGGTAGGGTCGTGGTGGTGGGATTGAGGAGCCGCCGGCCGGTGTGGGACTACCAGGGAAAGGTCGCCGTCGTGACCGGGGCTTCCGCAGGCCTCGGTCGTCGTCTTGCGTTGGATCTCGCCTCAGCGGGAGCGGTGGTGGTGGGCGTGGCGCGGCGTGAGGAGCGGCTACAGGGCCTTGTCGATGAGATGCGGAGGCACAGTCCGGAGTCGTGCTACCGGGTCTGCGATCTCTTCGAGGCCGCCTCCTTCGTCGGCCTGTTGGAACAAGTGGAGGAGGAGCACAGCCGGATCGACATCCTGGCCAACATCGCCGGCGTCGGCGGGATCATGCGCACCGAACCGACAACCGCAGCGACACTTCGATCCATCATGGAGGTGAACTTCATCGCTCCCGTCGCCGGCATGGTGACCCTCCTACCAGGGATGCGGAGACGCAAGTTTGGTGCAATCGTCAACATGAGTTCGGACGACGGGCGCGCTCCCGGTCCTGGAGCATCCGACTACTCCGCGAGCAAGGCAGCCCTGTCTGCGGCCACGGAGAGTCTGTCCTATGACGCGAGGCAGGACGGTGTCTTCCTTCACGTGGCGTATCCGGGATGGGTACCAACTGAAATGGGGCTAACCGCGGTGCGCGACGGCGGGCTGTCGATGCCGCCGCGTGCGGTCCGTCGAACCGAGGATCAGGTCACGTCGCTCGTACTCCGCCGAATGTTTGACCCACGGCTTGAGATCAATGCGGCCTCACTGCCCCTCGTTGCACCGATCCTACGGACAGTGGCCCCCCGCACCTATCAGCGGATGCGGGCCACTCGGTGAGCAATGGACTGCTTTGCAGTCATAGGGGCGCGCCCTGGCAGACGTGCAACTGATCGTACGGCGGCCCCCGTTCATTGCCGCCGGGTAGGGGGTGCCCCACTTCGCCGGGCTGGGGGCGCCACCTCGCAGCGCCCCGGGCTTGTTCGAACCTTCCCAGTCAGGAGCTGCTCAGCACCGAGTCGTTGACACCTGAACTTAGAGGGCGCAACCTGAGTGTGGCGACCTCTACGATCCCTTGGGCCGCCTGCAAAACGAGGGAGGTGGCTAGTAATGAAGTACGTCGTGATCAGTCGGCTGGCACCTGGAGTCGACAGCGCACGCAAGGCATTCGAGGTGTTCTTGAAGGCCGGGCTGCCAGCGGGAACCGAATCGGTGTGGGCGGGGGCGGACGGGAAAACGTTCATCAACATTGTCGAGAGCGAGACCCCTGACATTGTGGCTTCGTCCACGTATGCACCGTTCTTCGAGGAATCGACCGTCATCCCTGTCGTAGCCGTTGACGACGCCTGGATTGAAGCCATCCGCACTGCACAAGCCAACTGGGGCTAGGGCTCAATTCGAGTCCTAGTACGTTTTGCCATGCGCACATCGGTGCCGAGGTATCGGGGTGCTTGCGCCGTTCAACGGTGGGAAGGAGGACCGATGGCTCGACTGAACATTGACGATGGTAAGAACCCAGCCGAGTCGTTGCGGCAGCACGCTGCGAGATACGTGGACGAGCTGATTCGGATTGCGCCGCCATGCGACCATCCGCTGACGCCGGAAATGAGGACCGACACCGTCGCCTTCGTCGAGGGAGCGATGCATGACCTGATTCTCGCGGGCGTACCGCGAAGTCGTCTTCGATAGGCAGCGTGAGGCCATCTTTAACGCTTCGGTTCCGCGTCCCCCAACTGTGTACCTGTTGAGTGCCTTGGCTGCCCCAGTTCATTGATACTTCTCTGAGGATCCACCGCTTGATTGCTGGTCCTGAATAGCTTCGGGAGTGCTGGCCGGTCCGGTCTGACTTGATGCCCGTGACGTTGCAAGACGTCGTCGACCGAGACCAACCAGCGGCACTTTGACAGCGGCACGTCCCGTCTCCGAGGTGGGGTGATTGGTCCGGGTTGCTACCAACAACCTGAACCGCCCGTCGCTCCGATCCGGAACGGCCGTGCCATCCCTCACACCAAAGAGAGAAGGGATGACCATGTCCATCGTAGAAGCTGCGCGTGGTGTGACCGGTGGTGTCGACACCCACCTCGACGTCCACGTGGCAGCTGCCCTCGATCCACTCGGAGGGCTGCTCGGCACGGAGCGCTTCGAGACCAATGCTGCGGGCTACAAGGCGCTCCTCGGCTGGCTCGGGAGCTTCGGGGACGTCACCAAGGTCGGCGTGGAGGGCACCGGTTCGTATGGCTCGGGCCTGGCCCGCTACCTGCGCCGAGTCGGCGTCGAGGTCCTCGAGGTCGACCGACCGGATCGTCAGAAGCGCCGTCGGGCCGGCAAGTCCGATCCGCTCGACGCCATCGAGGCCGCCCGGGCCGCCTTGAGTGGTCGGGCCAAGGGCAAACCCAAGTCGCGCGACGGTGCCGTCGAGGCCATCCGGGTCCTCGTCGTGGCCAAGCGCTCCGCCCGCCAGGCCAGAGGCAAGGCCTTGGTCCAGATGCGCCACCTCGGCTACAGCGCTCCCGAACAGCTGCGTTGTCGCATGAAGGGCCTCTCGGTGCCTGCATTGGTGGCAGAAGGAAAAGGGCTGCGTCCCGGTCGCTCTCCCGATCCGGTAACGGCGGCCACCAAGGCATCGCTGTCCTCGTTGGCGCATCGGATCAGTTCGCTCGACGACGAACTGGCCGAGCTCAACGAGAGGATCGAGAGCCTCCTCGTCGCCACAGTGCCCGACCTCCTCGAGCTCTTCGGCGTCGGACCCGACACTGCGGCGGCCCTCGTCATGGCGGCCGGCGACAACCCCGAACGTCTCCACTCGGAAGGAGCCTGGGCCCATCTGTGCGGTGTGTCGCCCATCCCCAAGGGTTCGGGCAAGAGCAGCGGCCGGGTCAAGGCGCACGACGGTGGGGATCGCCAGGCCAACAGCGCGCTGTGGCGCATCGTCATGGTGCGCATCGCGCATGATTCCGAGACCCAGCTCTACTTCGAGCGCCGGGTGAAGGAGGGAAAAACGACGCACGAGGTCATACGCATCTTGAAGCGCTACGTCGCCCGCGAGGTCTATCGCTACCTGCCTCGCGCCTAGCTCCCCGAGCTGAGGGTCTGGCTATCCCCAGTTCTGTCGTCCCTCGGGGCTGACTTTCCAGCGATTCGCCGACCCTCAGCGCGGGCCCACCATCTCGAAAACGCGTGACTCAATAAGAGCCTGTCCTCGACTCGAGTGACTCATCAATGTTCTGTCCGCTGTTTTCACTCCCGAACCCCCAAAGAGGGGTTGACAAGTGATAGGAGCGTCGCCGGTTATACAGGTGATCCACCTCCTGGGATAGCCATCCGGGGGAACCTCCTCGGGTGCAAACCCGACCAGGAGGTGGATCACCTGTATAACCGATGCTCCTATGGATTTTGTCAACCCCTTCGGGAGTGAGGACGGCGGACAGACCAATGACGGGCCACTCGTGGGAATGGGCAAGCTCTTATCAGGTCACGCGTCTTCGAGTTCGGTGAGCCCGGATCATGGACCGGCAAATCGGTTACAGGTCAGTCACACCGACGACAGGCGTATAGGTGAGCCAAGTCCATGATCCAGGGATCTAGCCGCGAGGCAGGTAGCGGTAGACCTCGCGGGCGACATAGCGCTTCAGCATGCGGATGGCTTCGCGCTTGGAGCGACCGTCTTTGACGCGGCGCTCCATGTAGGCCTGCGTTCGGGGATCAGAGGCGAGCCGCGTGATCACGATGTGCCACAGCGCCCGGTTGGCCTGGCGATCGCCGCCACGATTGAGCCGGTGCCGCGTCACCTTGCCCGATGAGGCCTCGAGCGGCGAGACACCGCACAGGTGGGCCCAGGCGGCTTCGGATCGCAGTCGCTCGGGGTTGTCGCCGGCCGCGACCAACAGCGCGGCAGCAGCATCGATGCCGACGCCGTAGACGGCGAGGAGCTCTGGTGCAGTCTCTTCGAGGAGCGGGGTGATCATGGCGTCGAGGTCGGAGATCTCGTCCTCGAGATCGGCCACTCGGTGGGCCAACATGGACAGCGATGCCTTGGTGGCCGCAGTCACGACGTCGGGCGAACGCGTCGGTCGCAATCCTTGGGCGGCCGCGACGAGCTGGGTGATGGGAAGGCCCTTGAGTCGGCTCTGGAGCTGGTCAGGGGCACTGAAGGTCAGCTGGCGCATCTGGGTGAGCGCCTTGACCCGGGCAGCTCGAGCGGAGCGCTTGGCCACGACGAGGACCCGGATCGCCTCGACCGAGCCGTCTCTGCTCTTGGCCTTTCCCTGCGCTCGGCCCGACAGGACGGCCCGGGCCGCCTCAACGGCGTCGAGGGGATCGGACTTGCCGCTGTGCCGTCGGGCCTGGCGGTTCTGACGATCCACTTCGACGACCGCGATCCCTGCTCGAGCGAGGTGACGGGCGACGCCGGCGCCGTAAGAACCCGTGCCCTCGATGCCGACCTTGGAGATCGCGCCGAAGTCACTCAGCCAGGCCAACAGGGCCGAATAGCCGTCGGGCTCCGCTGCAAACGACCGGGTCCCGAGCAGGACACCGACCTCGTCGAGCACGGCGGCCACGTGGACTTCTCCGTGGGTGTCGATGCCGCCGGTGACGGTACGCGTGGCTTCTACGATGGTCATGCCATCCCTTCCTTCCTTAAGCGGTTGAGGGGTGGCGCGGCCGTCCCGAGATGGAGTGACGGTGTAGGTCGATCTGGTCTGAACAGACCGGCCAATCACCCCTCTGGAACGGGGCACGCCGCGCCCTATCTGATGTGCCCGGAGCTCCAGTCGACGGGGTGCGGACGCCATGACTCGTCCACGTGATCTGAAGTCAGACCGGCGACTCCGGTGCTCCCAAAATTACCGACGGCCAACCTTGCAGCGGTGGACCCTCACGGGAGCTTCACAACATCATTGGCGATTTGGGACAGTCAGCCCTGGACTGCCGGATGAGCATTTCGTGGGTGCCACGTCGGCAGGTAACGACAGAGGCGAATCTCCGGGCTCGTTTTTGGTGAGGTGCCTACTCGCACATGCCAAATCCTGAGCATTTCCGCCTCGCTTGCGATAGAAATCTCTGAGCGTTACTAGTGGGTGACGAGAAGGGCGGTTCCGATGAGCGACGTATCGCAAGGTGCGGGCTGGTGGCTCGCCAGTGACGGCAAGTGGTATCCACCGGAATCTGCACCAGCCCCACCACCGCCGGATCAGTCAACGCCGGCGGATATGGTCCAACAGTTTCGGACCGTGCAGCCGACTGGAGTTGTGGGTAAGCCGAGGCGTGCTTGGGCGGTTGCGGTTCTGACGATTATCACTCTTGGTATCTACGGGCTCTATTGGCAGTACGCCATGTTCCAGGAGATGAACGACTACTCGGGTCAGGGAATTGGTGGCCTCGTTGGATTGCTGCTGGCGATCTTGTTTGGAATCGTCAACATCTTTGTGATGCCTGCTGAAATCGGCAATCTCTACTTTCGCGAGGGAAAGGCCAGACCCGTAACCGCTGTGACGGGATTCTGGATTTTCCTCCCGATAGTTGGGTGGTTCGTTTGGCTAGTCAAGTGTCAAAGGCGACTCAACGAGTTTTGGGTGGCGCACGGAGCAGTTACAACGGGAGCCGCCGCTCCCTCATTGAGTTCAGGACAGTGACACGAAGGGCGGCTTGCGTTCCGCCCGGCTAGTCCTAAGCGATCTCGGATGTCGTTCCCATGATCCGCGCCTTTTCGGCCTCGAACTCCACCTGAGTCAGTACACCCGAGTCGCGAAGTTCTCCAAGGGTTTTGAGCTCTTGAAGCCTTGACTGAGATGACACAGGGTTCGCGCCATCAGGCGGTGGGGGCGGCGGAGGCGCGGGCGCGGGCGCGGGCGCGGTATCTACCAGCCGAGTAAGGGCATCCGTAGTTGCTCTTATCAATGCTTCTACATTCTTCCTATTCTTACTGTGGGACGTTGCGGATCCGACCATCGTCTTGGTCGCCGATGAGATACTCATCGCAGATTTGCCGGGTCCAGCGTCCGTCACGGAAATGGTGACACGTTCTCCCCACGACCACGCGGATACTGAGGTCGATACAGTGACGTGCCGAGCGAGTGAATTCACATCGGGATCTTTGAAACCCTTGAGTCCCGACGATAGGGCCTCAGTCAACGCTTTAAACACCATATCGGGTGGGAAATCGAACTGAACGGCACCTGTCCGCGCGAAAGTGTCCCCTATAGGGCTCATCTGAAAACCCCCTTCGCCAAAGCAAGGATTCTGTACAAGCCAACTGCAATCTAGTGAGCGGTTTTGCAGTAGTCCATGGGTTAGTGGCGGGATATCAATGGATTTTCTCGGACGGTCCCCGCTCCAGCGAGCGCTCCTTCCCGGCGAAGTGGGGCACCCCGGAGGCCTCCCGCCGCACATCGCCGTTTGCGATGATGATCAGATGGAACAGCGCGTCAGCCTGATCACGCTTGGAGTCTCAGATCTCGCGCGAGCCCGAGGATTTTATGAATCTCTCGGCTGGTCGGGTGCGCAGCAGCCCGATGACGAGGTGTGTTTCTTCCAAGCTGGTGGGATGGTTTTTGGATTGTGGACTGCGCTGAGTGGTCACGGTGCTCCGGGGATCGAGTTGGCGTACAACGTGCGGTCGCCCGAGGAAGTGACCGACGTCTTGAACGAAGCCCTCCAAGCCGGGGGTTCGATCGTTCGTCACGCAGCGATCGCCGATTGGGGCGGCACAACCGGAGCGTTTGCCGATCGTGAAGGATACGTCTGGGAAGTGGTGCACAATCCCGTCTGGTTGCTCGATCTCGACGGCACCATCCACATTTAACGTGCTCGGGCCCGGCGATCGGGGGCATCGGTGCCTCAGCGCAATCGTTCGATGATCCCGATCACTTCATCGGGCCGAAATCCTTGACGACGAGCGAAGCCCAAGAGCTCTCTGGTCTTGGTGACAACGGCACCGCGCTCGGGCGTGCCCGCCACGCTGACGCCTCTGCCACGCCGGAATTCGAGAAGTCCTTCGTCGCGCAGAAGGCGCAGCGCCCGCAGCACAGTATTGGCGCTGACGCCGAGGATCGCTGCGAGGTCTTTGGCCGGCGGTAGCCGCTCGCCCGGCCCGGCTTCACCTTCGGCGATGGCGCGCCGAATTTCGCCGGCCACCTGTTCGTGGAGCGGCACCGGGTCGGAACGGTCAACATTGACGCCTGATATGATGCTATGTACAGTAGCACTATGGGATTAGGGACTCCAGTGCGGCCCACCGAGGCGTCGGCAGAACGGGCGATAGAAGTCCTTATCAAAGAAGCACGCCAGCGCCAGCGCCGTCGTCAGTTGTTGACCCTCGGAACCGTTGTTCTTGTTGCTTTGGCGGGTGTCTTGGCGTACCGCGAGATTTCCGTCGCCGGTGGCACGCACAAACCCATCCGAAACGAGACACCCCTTGCGGCGGTGCCGGCAGGGCGATTTGCCGGTACGTGGCATGTGCATACCACCTACGTGTATATCCGGACCGATGGCCAGGGAGCGGCGATGTGGCCCATTCACGTGGACTGCGGCAGTGCGAACGCCACCCTGGGGGCACCCTGTGACACGGTGACTCCGGCAACGGTAGTCGTTTCGGGTATTTCTAGCCCCGTAGAAGAGATCCATGACGGCGGTAGTGCAGTCATCCGCCTTACATCGGTGAATGGCGCACGAGCACGAGCAGTGATCTTGGCCTCAACGGAGCCCTCCGTGCTTCCCAATGGAAATGCCACCTTGAGCGTCACCGAAAGCGATCTTCTCTATGTCACACCCGCGGCGCCAACAACTTCGAGCCCATTTGGGCGCTCAGGATTCTGCGGACCGCGTGCCTCAGCCCTGTCACTCACTCAACAAGAGGCAGCCCACATCAACTGCGGGGCATAGGGATTACGCGCAGGACTACCGGTTGCCAGCACTCGACGTCATCCGACCGAAGTCAATCGGAATTTTGTTCAGCGGGCAGGACTCCAGAGCCGCCCAGTCGTCGAACTGTCACACCCCCCCGCTTGTGAAAGGGGGAATTCTTGGCCCTCCTGGTGCATGGGAAACTTCCAAGATGACTGGCTTGGACCTGGTCACGCTCGTCATAGAGAGCTACGACCCCGCGATTGAGTTCTTCGTCGAGAAGCTGGGATTCGAGTTGGTAGAGGATTCTCCAGCTGTGACGAACGACGGACGTCCAAAGCGATGGGTCGTCGTGCGTCCACCCGGTGGTCAGACTGGGGTTCTTCTCGCACAGGCCGATGGAGAGGATCAAGCATCCATTATTGGAGGCCAAGTGGCTGGTCGTGTCGGCTTCTTCTTGCGAGTAGATGACTTCGAGCGGGCCCACAGCCGAATGACGTCGGTTGGTGTCGAGTTCGTTACCCCCGTGCGCACTGAGCCATACGGAAGGGTCGCGGTCTTTCTGGACGTCGCGGGCAACCGTTGGGACTTGATCGGGCCTTCCTAGGTAGGGCGACTGCGCCCAGGCCCGGCAGCGAGGATTGAAGTGGCCGCTGAGTGATCCACCACTTCGGTGAACGGATTGGTCAGCGTGTGGGTGGGTGCCCAGGCCAGGTCTGACTCCAGCAAACCGGCTGACGTCCTTTGGGACTGTCTTTAGTTCGATCCGTCGGCCTGGCCCGGTCACCCACTCGACACCTGCCGGTCGGACGGAGTGACCTAATAGGAGCCTGCCTCACACAGGCCCGTCGCTGTCCTGTCCGTCGTTCCGCTCGGTGCGGTGTCACCCCAAACCCAAACCAACGAAGGGATGACAGTGACCACTTTGGCACGGAGCATCACCGGCGGCGTCGATACACACCTCGACGTCCATGTAGCTGCGGCTTTGGACGAGCGGGGCACGCTGCTCGGCGTCGAGAGCTTCGCCACCACCGAGAGCGGCTACAAGAAGCTGCTGGGCTGGCTGAGCGACTTCGGCCCCGTCGAGCTGGTCGGCGTCGAAGGGACCGGTTCCTATGGCGCCGGGCTCACCCGACACCTCCAGGCCGAGCGGGTCCGAGTCGTCGAAGTGGACCGCCCCAACCGACAGCGCCGGCGGCGCAAGGGTAAGTCCGATCCCCAAGACGCCATCTCCGCTGCTCGTGCCGCCCTGTCGGGCGAGGCAGCCGGTGAGGCCAAGACGAGGGACGGAAACGTCGAATCCATGCGGGTTTTGCGGGTGGCCCGGTCCTCGGCACGCAAGGGTCGGACCCAGGCGCTCAACCAGATGCGCAACCTGGTCTCGACCGCCCCCGAATCCATCCGGGCCGAGCTCCGTGGCCTCAGCGTGTTCCACCTCCTCGAGCGGGCTTCGGCCTATCGACCCGGGGCCAAGCGCGACATCGTCTCGCTGACCAAGCTCACCCTGCGCATGTTGGCCCGACCGGGCCCTCACCCTCGAAGAGGAGATCTCCGAGATCGACGCCATCCTCAAGCCCTTGGTCAAAGAGACCGCGCCCTGAACTTGTCGCCACCCTCGGCATCGGGACCGACGCGGCGTCGGCCCTCCTCGTCGCGGCCGGCGACAATCCCGGACGCCTGCGCAACGAGGCGGCCTTCGCCCATCTCTGCGGCGCTTCACCGCTCGATGCCAGCAGCGGCAAGAACGAGCGGCACCGCCTCAACCGCAGCGGTGATCGCCAGGCCAACTCTGCCCTTTGGCACATCGTGCTCACCCGGATGGTCTACGACCCTCGAACCACCGAGTACATCGATCGACGCAAGAGCGAGGGGCTGACCAAGAAGGAGGCGGTGCGATGCCTCAAGCGCTACGTCGCCCGTGAGGTGTTCAGTCTCTTACCTCACGACAAACTGGGACTTGACAGCCCATAGGAGCATCGAACTGGGGCAGTAAAGGTCCCTTGACGCGTTCGTTTAGTCAAGGTACCTTTACTCTGTGAAAAATAGAGTTCGCGAGATGCGCTCGGATCGCAGCTTGTCTCAAGCGGACCTTGCATCGGCCCTCGGTGTCTCACGCCAAACGGTCATCTCTATCGAGAACGGTCGGTACTCTCCTTCGCTCCCGCTCGCGTTTCGAATTGCCCGATTCTTCGATTTGACAGTCGATGAGATCTTCGAAGCATCCAAGGAGGTGCGCAGGCGATGATCACCAGGTATCCACGGCTCGTAGCGCCGGCGGTCACGGTTGTTCTCGGTTCGGCCATTGCTCTCGGCGCCTGGATTGGCACCGGCTGGGGCGCAGCCCTCGCCGTCGAGCTTGTGACAGTCATCGGTGCTTGCGGGTATTGCTTTCTCGGCGGAAAGGGCAGCGACGTCGGAGCGCTTTTCGGATCCAGGCCGGACGAACGTCAGGCAAGCATCGGACTACGAGCCACAGCGCTCACCGGAAACATCATGGTCCTCGTGGCCATCGGTGGAGTCGTCATTGCCACCACGACCGGAAGCTCGGCGTGGCCCTTCTTTCTCTTTTGTTCCGTAGGAGCAGCCACATTCTTGCTCGGACTTGTCATCTATCGAGATCGCTGACGGACGGCGTGGAAGCTGCCCACCATCCCGGCGAGCTCCTATCACTTGTCAACCCCTCTTTGGGGGCCTCGGGAGTGAAAACAGCGGACACGACATTGATGAGTCACTCGAGATGAGGACAAGCTCCTATTAGGTCATGCGTTTTCGAGAACGTGGGCCCGAGCTGAGGGTCGGCGAGTCGCTGGCTAGTCAGCTCCGAGGAGCGACAGTTCGGGGGAAAGCCAGACCCTCAGCTCGGGGATCTATCGGCGAGGCAGGTAGCGATAGACCTCGCGGGCGACGTAGCGCTTCAAGATGCGGATGACCTCGTGCTTGGTCTTGCCGTCCTTGACTCGGCGCTCGAAGTAGAGCCGGGTGTCGGGGTCGTGCGCGATGCGCACCATAACGATAAGCCACAGCGCGCTGTTGGCCTGGCGATCGCCACCGTCGTGGGCCTTGACCCGGCCGTTGGTCTTGCCCGAGCCGTCTGGGACCGGAGCCACGCCGCACAGGTGGTCCCAGGCTCCTTCTGAGCGGAGACGCTCGGGGTTGTCGCCGGCCGCCATCACAAGGGCCGCCGCGGTGTCGGGACCGACGCCGAAGACATCGAGCAGATCGGGCACGGTGGCCACGAGCAGCCCCTCGATCCGCTCGTCGAGTTCGGCGAGCTCGCGGTCGAGGGCCTCGATCCGATGCGCCAGTGACGACAGCGATGCCTTGGTGGCGGCGGTGACCGGATCGGGAGATCTCGTCGGCCGCAGCTTGGCTCCTTCGGCGACGAGGGCGGGCACCGAGAGGCCCTTCAATCGGCAACGGAGCTGTTCAGGTGCGCTGTAGCCGAGGTGGCGCATCTGGATGAGGGCCTTGACCCGGGCCTGGCGGGCCGAGCGCTTGGCCACGACCAGGACCCGGATGGCCTCGACGGCGCCGTCTCTGGACTTCGGACTACCCGTGGCCCGGCCACTGAGGGCGGCCCGAGCTGCTTCGACAGCGTCGAAGGGGTCGGACTTGCCACTGCTGCGACGCTTCTGGCGATTCGGTCGGTCGACCTCGATGACCTCGACGCCCACGCGGCGTAGATGACGGGCCAGGCCGGCTCCATAGGAACCGGTTCCTTCGACGCCGATCTTGGTCACGTCCCCGAAGGACTTGAGCCACGACAGCAGCGCCTTGTAGCCGGTGGGGTCGGTGGAGAAGCTCTCGGTGCCGAGCAGCCCGCCGAGCGGGTCCAGAGCTGCAGCAACATGGGCATCGCGACGGGTGTCGACACCACCTGTGATCCCGCGCACAGCTTCTACGATGGTCATGGTCATCCCTTTCTCTCAAAGGTGTGAGGGATGGCACGGCCGTTCCGGATCGGAGCGACGGGCGGTCTGGGTTGTTCGTGCAACCCGGACCAATCACCCCAACTCGGAGACGGGACGTGCCGTCTTTCGATGTGCGGCTGGAAGGTCTCGGTCGACGACGTCTTGCAACGTCCCGGGACTCCAAGTCAGACCGAACCTGCCAGCACTCCCGAAGCTATTCAGGACCAGCAATCAAGCGGTGGATCCCTGAGAGAAGTATCAATGTTTGGGGGCAAGGACGTAGCGGCTGGGTTCGTCTGAGAGCCTCCGCCGTCGCCATGTACTCACTTCGCGGGCCGCCTGAGTATGCGCCGCAGTCCCTCCTCCAAGTTGGAGGAAGCAAAGGCGAAGCCCTTTGATTCAAGGACTGCGGGCCGCACCCGGGCGCTGGTAAAGAGCAAGGAGTCGGCGAGCTCAGACCCCAGTAACAACCTCGGGCCGAACCTGGGCACTGAGAGTAGGGCCGGGCGAGAGAGCACCGCGGCGAGGACTCGAGTGAACTCGCGGTTGGTCACGGGGTTCGGCGCAGTCAAGTTCACCGGTCCCCGCACGTCATTCTCCAGGAGCCACTCAATCGCTCGGATCTCGTCATCGAGGGTGATCCAACTCCACCATTGGGCGCCCGAGCCGTATCTCCCACCCAAGCCGAGATTGAACAGCGGTAGCAGCTTGGGGAGCGCGCCTCCCTCGGGACTCAGGACAAGTCCGGTGCGAGCACACACGACCCTGATGCCGAACTCCGTGGCGCAGATAGCTTCGGCCTCCCAGCGCACGCAGAGCGAGGCGAGGAAGTCGTCGCCGGGCGGACTCTGCTCTGTGAGAACCTCGTCGCGGCGGTCTCCGTAATACCCGATGGCCGATGCGCTCACCAGCACCCGAGGTGGGTGATCCAGACCAGCCAGCGCACCGACGAGCAGCGCAGTAGAGCGGGTACGGCTTTCGACGAGAATCCGTTTGCGGTCCTCGCTCCAGCGGCGGTCGCCGACGCCTGCGCCGGCCAGGTGGACGACCGCTTCAGCACCTTCGAGGCCATGGGCATCGACGGTGTTGCCGACTGGATCCCAACGAAGGGCGGACTCACCGGATTGAACCGTGCGGCGCACGACCCTGACGACGTGGTGGCCGGATCTGGTGAGATGGGAACACAGTGCTTGGCCGATCGGGCCGCTCGATCCCGTGACAACGACCTGCATAGAGACCGCAGCATAGGTGCCGCCTTCCGTCGTCTCTCTCCCGTTTCCGGCGTACTGGGATAGCTTCCTTACTCGAAGGAGGCGCTGCGATGGGCCGCATCGTTGTAATGAATCATGTGACCCTAGATGGGGTGATGCAGGGTCCGGGGCGTCCCGATGAGGACACCCGGGGAGGATTCACGCAGGGCGGTTGGGGCCAACGGTCGAGCGAACCAGGCGATGCAGCCGGTAAGGCAATGGGCGAACGAATGGCAGCGGGAGGTGGACTGGCTGGGTGGCTGTTTGGTAGATGGACGTACGAACAACTGCTGTCTCACTGGAATAGCCAGCCAGACAGTCCTTTCACTCCCGCGCTCAATAATACGCCCAAGTATGTCGTTTCGACTTCACTCACCGAACCACTCCCGTGGCCCAACTCAACGTTGCTGCGAGGCGACATCCCCAAAGCGGTTGGCACCCTCAAGTCTCAGTCCAACGGGGTTCTGGCGATCATGGGCAGCGGTCAGTTGATCAGCTCGCTGATGGCTGCCGATCTGGTCGACGAGTACTTGCTGATGATCCACCCGTTAGTGCTCGGTACTGGACGGCGGCTTTTCCCAGTCGGTGTAGAAGTGAAGCTGCGTCTCACCGACAGTGTTGCGACGCCCACCGGAGTAGTTGTTGCCACCTACGAGCCCGCGAATGACAAAGCATGACCGGGTCTCTTCTTGGTCATGTCGGGCCACCGTCCGAGATAGATGCCGGGTGCCCGAACGGCGGATCCCTATCCCCGGGCCGGCAGCGAGGATTGAAGTGGCCGCTGAGTGATCCACCACTTCGGTGAACGGATTGGTCAGCGTGTGGGTGGGTGCCCAGGCCAGGTCTGACTCCAGCAAACCGGCTGACGTCCTTGGGGACTGTCTTTAGTTCGATCCGTCGGCCTGGCCCGGTCACCCACTCGACACCTGCCGGTCGGACGGAGTGACCTAATAGGAGCCTGCCTCACACGGGCCCGTCGCTGTCCTGTCCGTCGTTCCGCTCGGTGCGGTGTCACCCCAAACCCAAACCAACGAAGGGATGACAGTGTGAACCGCCCCGGGATTGGTGACTGCTCCTTCCCTTGAGAGGATGGAGCAATGCCAGAGAAGAGCAAGGCGGGACGGGGTCCCTATCCGCCTGAGGTCCGGGAACGGGCCGTGCGGATGGTCTTCGATCACCAAGGCGAGTACCCCTCGCAGTGGAAGGCCATCGAGTCGATCGCGGCGAAGCTGGCGATCAACCACGAGACGCTGCGGCAGTGGGTCCGGCGGGCCGAGACCGACGCCGGCGAGCGGCCGGGGCTGACGCACCGACGAGCGGGCCCGGATGAAAGAGCTCGAGAAGGAGAACTTCGAGCTGCGCCGGGCCAATGAGATCTTGAAGGCGGCCTCGGCTTTCTTCGCGCGGGAGCTCGACCCGCGACCGCCCAAATAGTCGCCTTCATCGACGAACACCGCCACAGGTTCGGGGTCGAGCCGATCTGCCGGGTGCCTCACGAGCACGGCTGCAAGATCGCCCCGAACACCTATTGGGTGGCCAGGAAGCGCCCACCGTCGGCCCGGGCCGTGCGCGACGAGGAGCTGAAGGGCGAGATCCTCCGGGTCTGGGGCGAGAACCTCGAGGTCTATGGGGCCGACAAGATCTGGACCCAGCTCAACCGGGAGGGCATCCGTGTCGCGCGCTGCACCGTCGAGCGCCTGATGCGTGAGCTGGGCCTCTCAGGGGCCCGCCGGGGCCGGGCCTACAAGGTCACCACCCGCTTCGACGAGCGCCAGCACCGTCCGGCCGACCTCGTCGAGCGCCAGTTCCGCGCCGACGAGCCCAACCGGCTCTGGGTGGCCGATCTGACCTACGTCAAGACGCATGCCGGCTGGGTCTACGCCGCCTTCATCATCGACGTGTTCTCCCGCATGGTGGTCGGCTGGCAGATCTCTGAGTCCTTGCGCTCTGACCTCGCCATCGACGCCCTCGAGATGGCGGTGTGGAACCGCACCCGTCACGGCCAGGTCCTCGACGGCCTGATTCATCACAGCGACCGCGGCGTTCAATATTTATCAATTCGCTACTCCGAGCGTCTCGACGAGAACGACATCGTCGCCTCGGTCGGATCGCGCGGTGACACCTACGACAATGCCATGGCCGAGGCCTTCAACAGCCTCTACAAGTGGGAGCTGATCTACCCCCAGGGGCCGTGGCGGGGCCTCGACGACGTCGAGTTCGCCACTTTCGGCTACATCGACTGGTTCAACCACCGCCGTCTGCACGGTGAGATCACCGAGGACAACTCCTACGTCACGCCAGCAGAGTTCGAAGCGACCTACTACCGTCAAACACACCCCGCCGAAGAGGCGGCTACCCAATAACCCGAGCAGTCATGGAACCCGGGGCGGTTCAGCGTGCCCCACCTCCACTGGTGGATCACTCCTCGTTACGAAACCGACCCTAGACCGAAAGGCCCGATCTGGGAGGACTTGGACTTCTTGCGGGTTCTCTGGGGAGAAGGCGGGCGTCCGTCGGCCGACGAGTTCGAATCACTGCGGGGTTGTGTGTTGGGAGCTCTTCGGTCTCGGAGTGTCACGATTGAGGTGCCCGGTCGGTAGTCCCGAAGTGCGGCACCGTCCCACCCACCCGATGCTCCTATGGATTTTGTCAACCCCTTCGGGAGTGAGGACGGCGGACAGACCAATGACGGGCCACTCGTGGGAATGGGCAAGCTCTTATCAGGTCACGCGTCTTCGAGTTCGGTGAGCCCGGATCATGGACCGGCAAATCGGTTACAGGTCAGTCACACCGACGACAGGCGTATAGGTGAGCCAAGTCCATGATCCAGGGATCTAGCCGCGAGGCAGGTAGCGGTAGACCTCGCGGGCGACATAGCGCTTCAGCATGCGGATGGCTTCGCGCTTGGAGCGACCGTCTTTGACGCGGCGCTCCATGTAGGCCTGCGTTCGGGGATCAGAGGCGAGCCGCGTGATCACGATGTGCCACAGCGCCCGGTTGGCCTGGCGATCGCCGCCACGATTGAGCCGGTGCCGCGTCACCTTGCCCGATGAGGCCTCGAGCGGCGAGACACCGCACAGGTGGGCCCAGGCGGCTTCGGATCGCAGTCGCTCGGGGTTGTCGCCGGCCGCGACCAACAGCGCGGCAGCAGCATCGATGCCGACGCCGTAGACGGCGAGGAGCTCTGGTGCAGTCTCTTCGAGGAGCGGGGTGATCATGGCGTCGAGGTCGGAGATCTCGTCCTCGAGATCGGCCACTCGGTGGGCCAACATGGACAGCGATGCCTTGGTGGCCGCAGTCACGACGTCGGGCGAACGCGTCGGTCGCAATCCTTGGGCGGCCGCGACGAGCTGGGTGATGGGAAGGCCCTTGAGTCGGCTCTGGAGCTGGTCAGGGGCACTGAAGGTCAGCTGGCGCATCTGGGTGAGCGCCTTGACCCGGGCAGCTCGAGCGGAGCGCTTGGCCACGACGAGGACCCGGATCGCCTCGACCGAGCCGTCTCTGCTCTTGGCCTTTCCCTGCGCTCGGCCCGACAGGACGGCCCGGGCCGCCTCAACGGCGTCGAGGGGATCGGACTTGCCGCTGTGCCGTCGGGCCTGGCGGTTCTGACGATCCACTTCGACGACCGCGATCCCTGCTCGAGCGAGGTGACGGGCGACGCCGGCGCCGTAAGAACCCGTGCCCTCGATGCCGACCTTGGAGATCGCGCCGAAGTCACTCAGCCAGGCCAACAGGGCCGAATAGCCGTCGGGCTCCGCTGCAAACGACCGGGTCCCGAGCAGGACACCGACCTCGTCGAGCACGGCGGCCACGTGGACTTCTCCGTGGGTGTCGATGCCGCCGGTGACGGTACGCGTGGCTTCTACGATGGTCATGCCATCCCTTCCTTCCTTAAGCGGTTGAGGGGTGGCGCGGCCGTCCCGAGATGGAGTGACGGTGTAGGTCGATCTGGTCTGAACAGACCGGCCAATCACCCCTCTGGAACGGGGCACGCCGCGCCCTATCTGATGTGCCCGGAGCTCCAGTCGACGGGGTGCGGACGCCATGACTCGTCCACGTGATCTGAAGTCAGACCGGCGACTCCGGTGCTCCCAAAATTACCGACGGCCAACCTTGCAGCGGTGGACCCTCACGGGAGCTTCACAACATCATTGGCGTATGGGGACAGGGAGCTCATCCAAACTCAGCTGGCACCCGAGGTAGCGTCAATTGTTGACGGTGTTGGGTGAGCCGACCGGGAGGTACTTCATGATTCGTCATCGAGTTTGCAGTGCTGTCGGAGCTTCCATTCTTCTGGGTGGAGTCGGTTTCATCCTCTTCCTTGGAGATACCCCTTACGCTGAATCAGTCACTCCTAGTCCTGTGTACAGTGCGACCGGCGTCTGCGTGAGCGGCGTTCCCGAGTTTGCCTTCTCCTTCGCCGGCTTTCCGGCCGGACAGAGCACGCCGGTGAACCTTGACCTCTACGACGGCCCCGACGCGACCGGAATGCAGGAGACCACTGTCGGCCCGAGCGGAATGGCGACGGTGCTCTGGAACACGAGTTCGCCCGACTTCGGACCCGGGACCCACGTTGTCGCCGCCTACATCGCCTCCTCCTCGAGCGTCCCAGGACAGAACGTCTCGGGTCTTCCTGCGCAGAACTTGACTCCCGTTTCACCCTGGCCGCTTGCTGACGCCTATGACGTAACACTGCCGCATTGCAGCGCAGGAGCGCCTTTATTCGTCGGTCTTGCCAGCACCCATGACGGCCAGGGCTACTGGCAGGCAACCTCCGACGGCCAGGTGCTTGCCTTTGGGGATGCGCGATGGTTCGGCTCGATGAGCGGCAGCCCGCTCAATCACCCAATCGTGGGGATTGCATCGACCCCTACCGGCAACGGGTACTGGCTCGTCGCCTCTGACGGCGGCGTTTTCAGCTTTGGGGACGCACAGTTCTACGGATCGACAGGCGGAATCACCCTGAACAGACCGATTGTCGGTATCGCCAGTACTCCCGACGGAGGTGGCTACTACCTGGTGGCTTCGGACGGCGGCGTGTTCGCCTTCGGAGACGCAAAGTTCATCGGCTCGATGGGTGGAACCCATATCAATCAGCCGGTCGTCGGGATGTCGGTCGATCCCAGCACCGGCGGCTATTGGCTCGTGGCTGCTGACGGCGGTGTCTTCTCGTACGGCGCCCCATTTCTTGGGTCCACCGGCTCTATCCATCTGAACCGCCCCGTGGTGGGCATGGAAACGGGGACCGGCACGGGCTACCGATTTGTGGCCAATGACGGCGGAGTCTTCACGTTCGGCACGAGCATCTTCTTCGGGTCTCTCGGGAGCACGCCTCCATCCCACGCCGTAGTGGGCATTGCTCCCTCAGGTAGCGATGAGGGATACACGATTCTCGATTCAGCCGGAGGCGTCTACCCCTTTGGAAATGCCAGCAGCTTTGGTTCGATTTTTGGGGCCATCACCCTCCTCTGAAGCCAAGTTATCCGCACACCCGAAAGTGCCGAAGTGTCTCACCTTCTGCCGGCGACGCTCCTATCACTTGTCAACCCCTCTTTGGGGGTTCGGGAGTGAAAACAGCGGACAGAACATTGATGAGTCACTCGAGTCGAGGACAGGCTCTTATTGAGTCACGCGTTTTCGAGATGGTGGGCCCGCGCTGAGGGTCGGCGAATCGCTGGAAAGTCAGCCCCGAGGGACGACAGAACTGGGGATAGCCAGACCCTCAGCTCGGGGAGCTAGGCGCGAGGCAGGTAGCGATAGACCTCGCGGGCGACGTAGCGCTTCAAGATGCGTATGACCTCGTGCGTCGTTTTTCCCTCCTTCACCCGGCGCTCGAAGTAGAGCTGGGTCTCGGAATCATGCGCGATGCGCACCATGACGATGCGCCACAGCGCGCTGTTGGCCTGGCGATCCCCACCGTCGTGCGCCTTGACCCGGCCGCTGCTCTTGCCCGAACCCTTGGGGATGGGCGACACACCGCACAGATGGGCCCAGGCTCCTTCCGAGTGGAGACGTTCGGGGTTGTCGCCGGCCGCCATGACGAGGGCCGCCGCAGTGTCGGGTCCGACGCCGAAGAGCTCGAGGAGGTCGGGCACTGTGGCGACGAGGAGGCTCTCGATCCTCTCGTTGAGCTCGGCCAGTTCGTCGTCGAGCGAACTGATCCGATGCGCCAACGAGGACAGCGATGCCTTGGTGGCCGCCGTTACCGGATCGGGAGAGCGACCGGGACGCAGCCCTTTTCCTTCTGCCACCAATGCAGGCACCGAGAGGCCCTTCATGCGACAACGCAGCTGTTCGGGAGCGCTGTAGCCGAGGTGGCGCATCTGGACCAAGGCCTTGCCTCTGGCCTGGCGGGCGGAGCGCTTGGCCACGACGAGGACCCGGATGGCCTCGACGGCACCGTCGCGCGACTTGGGTTTGCCCTTGGCCCGACCACTCAAGGCGGCCCGGGCGGCCTCGATGGCGTCGAGCGGATCGGACTTGCCGGCCCGACGGCGCTTCTGACGAGCCATATGAAGAGGCTGAACGCCAATGGCGACAGGGTCTGTGTCGAAGGACACACAGCGCGTGTTCCCGTCGACACGGTCGTCGCGGTGCCCAACAGCTACCGTGCTCCCCGTGCCCAGTAGCCCGCTTGCAACCGCCCGCGCCGCGCTCGCGCGCGGTGACGTTCTGATGGCTTATGACGCCGCTGTCTCGGCTATGGAGGCCGACCCCGAGAACCTGGAGTCCGCGTTCGTGGCGGCGCTGACACTGGCGCGGGCCGGGGCAGACGAACGTGCACGCACCTCAGCGACCGAGTTACTGGCGAGGATCGATATCACCGCCAACGTCCCGGTCAAACTCCGCGAGGACGCTGCTGCCCTGATGGCTCGACTCGCCAAGCAGGACGCGTTGGCAGCCCACGGTGGTGATCGCCCGGCGCTGCTACGAAAGGCTGCTGATCTGTACGAAGCAATTGCCGACCGGTATGGACGCTTCTACACGCGCATCAACGCGGCCACGCTGCGTCTGTTGGCCGGCGACCTCGACAGAGCTCGCCAGCTTGCCGAGCAGACGCGCCGTCTGGTGATCGCCGGACGCAACAGTGAGCCCGACGACTATTGGCTCGATGCGACCGAAGCGGAGGCCGCTCTGATCCTTGGTGACAAGAAGGCAGCCAGCGAAGCCCTTGCCCGTGCCGTTGCCGTGGCAGGGGACGATCTCGCCGCGCTGGCGGTGACACGACGCCAGCTCCGACTTGTCTGTGACGCCATTTCGACGGACCTGGCGGTGCTCGACGAACTCCGCCCTCCGACCGTGCTTCACTACTGCGGACACCGCATCGACTCCGCCGACGACTCCGGCCGCTTTCCTCCCGAGCTCGAGGCCCACGTGGACCGCCAGATCCGCTCGTACCTGGCTCAGCAGCGGGTCGGGCTCGCGTACGGCTCGCTGGCGTCGGGCGCGGACATCCTCGTCGCCGAAGCCCTCCTCGACCAGGGAGTCTCCCTCCAGGTCGTGCTGCCTTTCGACACCGCCGAATTCGAGCGAACTTCAGTCAGCCCGGCGGGTCCGGAGTGGGTCGATCGGTTCCGGGTGTGCCTCGCACGAGCGGAGTCCGTCGTCCACGCGTCGGATTCCTCATTCATGGGCGACGAGGAGCTCTTCGGGTACGCCGGACGCATCGCCATGGGCCATGCCTTGAACCGCGCCGCGTTCCTCGACGCCCCGGCCCAGCAGCTGGCCATCTGGGACCAGGCAGAAGGCGCCGTCCTCGCCGGCACGGCCCACGACGTCGCAATCTGGAGGGCCAGTGGTCACCCGACCCACCTCATCCCGCTACACCCGCCGGAGCAATGTCCCGAAGAACGGCGACCTCAGTCGGCGACCCGGCACATCGGCGCCATCCTCTTCACCGACCTGCACGGCTTCTCTGGGCTACGCGACGAGCAGTTCCAGCCGTTCGTCGACAAAGTCCTCGGATCGCTGGGCGCAGTGCTCGATGACCATGGCGAGGCCGTCCTCTGGCGCAACTGCTGGGGTGACGCCATTGCCGCCGTGTTCTCAGATGTCACCGCAGCCGCGGACTGTGCGCTCGGACTGCACGAAGCTCTCACTCGCATCGACCTGGAGACAATCGGGCTTCCTAAGGACCTTGAGCTCCGCATCGGTGCACACGCCGGCCCGGTGATGGAGATCACCGACCCCATCACGCAGAAGCCGACGTACTGGGGACGCGAGCTCACCCGCGCTGCTCGCATCGAGCCACGCACGCCGGAGGGGGAGGTCTACGTGACCGACGCGTTCGCCGCCTTGCTCTCCTTGGAACCCGCGGTTCCCTTCACCACCGAGTATGTCGGCAGGGTGACGACAGCGAAGGAGTTCGAGACAATCCCGATGTACAAGCTGCGGCGCCACTGAGCTCAGTGGGCCAATCGCCGTAGCGCGGCCCGATCGTGGACCTCTATGCGGCCACGTGCCAACTGCAGGACACCCTGCTCCTCACCTGAGCGTAGAACCCGATTTGCGGTCGGGCGCGTCGTACCGGCGAGTTGGGCGATGTCGTCCTGCGTGAGCGGGATCACGACCGGCGCGTCGCCTCGGTACAGCTCCACAAGGTCGATCAGACGGAGCCAGACGCGACGCTCGACGGGTACGTAGAGAGCCTCGATCAGCGCCGCCGACAAACGGCGCACCTCGGTGACGAGCGCGTCCGTCAAGACGTCGTTGATCCTTGGCCTCGTTGACCGCAGTTTCTCGAAGTCCTCACGGTGCACGCTCAGGGTCTCACCTCCATCGAGGGAGACCGCGCTCCCGCGGCGCGGGCCCGCCGAGAGCATCGCCAGCTCACCGAAGTAGTCGGCGGGTCCGAACACCCGGACCATCGCCTGATCACCCATCGGCGTGGTGATGCGAATCGCAAAATGGCCGCTGACGACCAGGTGCAGCGTGTCCCCGGGATCGCCGTCGTGGAATACCACTTCGTTGCGCTTGAACCGCCTGCGTCTCGCTGCCGCGAGGACCTCTCGCTGCTCGTCGTCGTCGAGCAAGTCGAGCAGGTGTGACCGCACAGCGCCGAGTATCCCATCTCCTAAACCGGCACGGCCTGCCCGAGTAATCCGCGCGGCCTGACGCAGTTCGACTGAAACCCGTCAGGCTTTGTCCATGATCCTGCCCATAACCTCGAACGGACCCGGTTCGACGGAATGGAATGGACTGGATCGCTCTATAGGTCAGAGCATCGTCGGTGGATCGTCCGGCACACAGTGGAGTGCTTGCTCCTGGTTAGCCAGAGTCCGATTCGGCCGCTCTCGCACCTCTCCAGCAGGAGTTTCGCCTTTCGACCAGGACCGTTGTCCATAATCCGGCCACGGTAGGCGGCTGGCTCCGTCCAGGAAGCCTACGTGAACGCTCGCTGGGGGTCCGGCAGGTCAGGGTGGTGCTCGGCCCGTGCCCGGCGACGCACCGCGACCCGGTGTGCAGCAGCGACCGTGTGAGGAACGAAGTGCGACGCTCCCCCGCTGGACCTCGGATCGTGGCAGCCGTTCCGGGGACAATCCCGAGAGACTCGTTCAGGCGGGCTCTGTCGCCTCGCTAGGCAGGTAGTCGGCGTTGCCGACGTAGGTGGCGGTGTCGCTGGTGGCGCTGTCATAGACAGAGGTCTTCACCGTCAGGCTGCAGGTGGCGACACCCGACGAGTTGGTCGTGGCGGAGCACCTGGGGCTGCCGGTGCCGTTGAGGGTGAACGTGACCTTCTGGCCGACGATCGGAAGGCCATTGACCGAGGAGGTCAAGGTGCCGCTGGAGCTGACCGTGGTGTTGGCCCCGCTGGTCGTCGTGGTGGGCGCCTTGGCGGTGAGGGTGGTGCCTGCCTTGGTCACCGACAGGGTCTCGGCGGTCGATCTCGAGCCAGAGAAGTTGGCGGTGGTCGAGCTATAGACGGCGACGACGGTGTAGCTCCGAGCGGGGAGCTGGGCGGCGGTGACGGAGCATTCGCCGGTGCCAGAAGACAAGGTGATGGTGCACAGGGTGGTGCTGCCCTCGTTGACCGCCACGGTGCCCGTGGGGGTGGCCCCTGTGGCAGAGACCGTCACGGTGAATTCGGCCGACGCCTCCGCCCCGTAGGTCACTGGGGTGGTGACGCTCAGGGCGGTGGTGGTCGAAGCAGCGTTCACCACCAGCGTCTTGGCGGCCGAGCTCGAGCCAGAGAAGTCGGGGGTGGCCGAGCTATAGACGGCGGCGACGGGGTAGCGCCCTGCGGGAAGCTGGGCGGCGGTGAGGGAGCATTCGCCGGTGCCAGAAGACAAGGTGATAGTGCACAGCGTGGTGGTGCCCGCCTTGACCGCCACGGTGCCTGTAGGGCTGGCCCTTGTGGCCGAGACCTTCACGGCGAAGTCAGACGACGCCTCCGCCCCGTAGGTCACTGTGGTGAGGCTCAAGGCGGTTCTGGTGGAGGCGGGTGCGACCGCAAAGCTCTGTTGGACCTGGGGGGCGTGCGAGTACTCGGTATTGCCGGCTTGGTTGGCGTCGATCACACAGGTCCCCACCCCGGTGAAGTTCACGACGGCGCCCATGAGCGAGCAGCCGGACGAGCTCGTGTCGAGGCTGAAGGTGACCGGGTTGCGGGACCCTCCGCCGGTTGCGGTGACCTTGTAGTGAGTACCGCCGTAGACGGCGTTGGTCGGCGCCTTGGAGGTGAAGGTGATGGTCTGCGGAGCCTGCACGTAGCCCGAGACAGGAGCGGAGGGCTCGTACTGGGGATCCTGGGTCAACGCCATGGAGGCGGTGACGGCACCCACGGCCTGCGACACCACAATCGGGCACGTCGCGACGCCGGTTGTCTGGCCGGTCCAGGCCGTGCAGCTCTGGGTCCCGAGGCTCAGCGTGGCCAGCTGGTCGCCGACGGGATTCCCGTTCTGGTCGACGATCTTCCCGGAGAGGACGGACGTGGCGCCGCTGGTGACCACGGTCGCCCCGGTGTACGTCAGCGTCAGCGCCAGGGGAATGACCAGGTTCACGACCGGGTCGATGTTGGGCTGGACGGTCACGTTCTGGTAGGCCCCCGTGATGGCCGGGGCCCCCGGTATCCCGGCGAAGGTGGTGAACGGGGCGAGGTTCCATTGGCCAGCAGGGAGCCAGAAGTTGTAGTTGCCCGCCGCGTCGGTCGGCGTCAGCAGGTTCGTGATGTCGGTGCAACTGCTGCCAATGCCGCCGAACGTCTCGGTCCCCGGACAAGCCAGAACGCCCGACTGCGGCGAGAAGCCCGGTCCACCGAAGGGGCTGGCGGGCAGCGGGTTCCCGTCGAGGTCCGTGACCCTGCCGGTCACGAAGTCGCCGGAGGGCAAGGGGGTGAAGCCCTCGATGACGAAGTTGTTGATGACGACCTGCCCGGCTGTGGGCGTGACCTGGAATTGCGCGGAGTTCACGGTCACCGGGCCGGAGTTGGTCTGGACGACTGCGGACGCCACGACGTCGTAGGCCTGCCCGGGCGTCAACGTCGTCATCCCGTAGCTCGTGCTCGCCGTCACGTCGGCGGAGATCGCACCGCCCGACGTGCAGCTCTGACCGACCTCGCAGGCGGTGACCCAAGACTGGGTGCCTGCCGGGAGAGCCTTGCCACCGGGGAGCGTCACCGTTCCGAAGAGGCTGGCGTCTTGCAGCGGCGAGCCCGCGAACCAGATGTTCTCGGGGCTGGTCGCTGCGGCACCAAACGTGTCGAAGGCTTGGAGGGAGCACTGGGTGGAGAAGCAGTCGACTTGATCAGGGTTGCCCGTGACCGGATCGGTGTAGCTGATGTGCTGGTGGACGGTGTAAATCATCGAGATGTGACCCAAGAAGTCGGTCGTGGTCTGGACCAGTGTGGAGGGATCACACGCAACCGCCGTACATTCGTAGAGCGAGTACGTTCCGGTTGTCCCGGCCTCCAACCGGTTGGACGTCACTGAGATCGGCTGATTGTCCACCAGGTCGTTGGTGGTCGAGGGGTAGAGGTTCCCCAGGAAGAAAGAGATCTGGGCCGAGGGCGCCGGCTCACCCTGGCCGGTGGCCTCGATGGAGCAGGAGGCGACAGCGCAGTCGACCTGGGTGCCGTTGACATTGATGTCCTGGTTCACCGTGAATGGAGTAGAGGCGAAGGTGCCGGTTCCATCAGTGGAGACGGAGACGTTGTTGGAGGGATCACAGCCTGCGGATGTGCACTCTTCGAGCTGATAGCCCACATTGGCCTGCAAACCCGACGCCGAGATCGCCACGATCGACTGATCGTTGAGATTGTTGCTCGGCGTCACGTTCAACAAGGTCCCGCCGCTCCCGAAGGTGATCCCTTGTGTCGGTGGTGGCTGCTGTGGCCCGCCCGTCGCCTCTATGGAGCACCCGACGACCGCACAGTTGACAGGACTGCCGTTGACGGTGATGTCCTGGCCCACCGTGAACGGGGTGGACACGAAGCTACCGGTGCCGTCGGTCGAGACGCCGACGCTGTTCGAAGGGTCGCAGCCCGCAACGTCGCACTCTTGGAGTTGGTAGCTGATGTTCGGTGACAAATTGGTCCCCCAGACGTCCACTATCGACCCGTTGCCGAGCATGCTGTTCGGCTCCACGTTCAACTGGGGCCCGCTGCTCCCGCCGCCGAAGGAGATGGAAGCGGACGCGGACGGCTCGGGTGGATCCGTAGCCTCGATGGAGCAACTGCCGGCGGTGCAGCTGAACGCGTTGCCGTTGACCGTGATGGTCTGGTGCACCGTGAAGGAAAGGGGTCCCCCGATGAAGTTTCCGTTGCTGTCTGTTGGTGCGGGCACGCTGGTGGTCGGGTCACAGCCGGAGCCGTTGCACTCCTGGAGGGTGTAGGGCTCGTTGGATGCCAGGCCCATGTCCGAGACCGACACGGTCTGCCCATCGCTCAACCCCATGTTCGGATTGGAGTTCAACTGGGGCCCGCTGCTCCCGCCGCCGAAGGAGATGGAAGCGGACGCGGACGGCTCGGGTGGATCCGTAGCCTCGATGGAGCAACTGCCGGCGGTGCAGGTGAACGCGTTGCCGTTGACCGTGATGGTCTGGTGCACCGTGAAGGAAAGGGGTCCCCCGATGAAGTTTCCGTTGCTGTCTGTTGGTGCGGGCACGCTGGTGGTCGGGTCACAGCCGGAGCCGTTGCACTCCTGGAGGGTGTAGGGCTCGTTGGATGCCAGGCCCATGTCCGAGACCGACACGGTCTGCCCATCGCTCAACCCCATGTTCGGATTGGAGTTCAACTGGGGCCCGCTGCTCCCGCCGCCGAAGGAGATGGAAGCGGACGCGGACGGCTCGGGTGGATCCGTAGCCTCGATGGAGCAACTGCCGGCGGTGCAGGTGAACGCGTTGCCGTTGACCGTGATGGTCTGGTGCACCGTGAAGGAAAGGGGTCCCCCGATGAAGTTTCCGTTGCTGTCTGTTGGTGCGGGCACGCTGGTGGTCGGGTCACAGCCGGAGCCGTTGCACTCCTGGAGGGTGTAGGGCTCGTTGGATGCCAGGCCCATGTCCGAGACCGACACGGTCTGCCCATCGCTCAACCCCATGTTCGGATTGGAGTTCAACTGGGGCCCGCCGCCGCCACCGCCCTGAGTGGGGTAGCCCTGGTACAGCACGGCCACCTGGTGCTGCAGGTTGAGCGTCCAGTTCGCCTCCTCGCCGGCGCTGAAGGTGACCGCCCCCGAACCCGGGGTGCTCCCGTCGAGCGTGGAGTCGAGCAGCGTTGCACTGGTGCCGGTGCTCGTCTGGTTCTGAATGTCGGGTGGAGCGTTGTTCGGTGTCCCGGTCACGGTGACGTTGGGGAGGCTGATGATGGCAGCCGTGCTCGACGTGTTGTTCAAGACGGCCCTGAAGTCATACTCGTCGGCGACGACAGGGTGGTTCAACGTCCATTGGGACCCGGGATTCGGGAACGTCGTCGGCGCCGACGACAGGCAGGCCGCGGTCCCCGGATCGGGCTGCGGGCAATTCGGGACTGGATTACCAGAACCCGTGTCCGTGACGGACGCAGACACCATGCCGGTCTGACCCGAAGAACTCCACTGCACCGACAACTGGGCCGCCGCGGTGCCAAGGTCGCTCGCCCGGGCGGTGACGCCGACGGTCATGGTCTGGGTGCCTCCAGCGGCCACCGACGCAGTGTTGACCGTCCGGTAGGAATCGAATCCAGGGCTAAAGGTGATGGGAGTGAACGAGCCCAAGTTCGCGGTGAGCTGATACGGCCCAGGGCAGCCCTCGCCGGGGAACGCGGCTTCGCTCCAGGTGAACGGCAGGGACGCCGTTTCCGCGGTCACGCCGGGGCATCCGCCAGCCGACGAGAAGTTGGACGCGGGGTTGCCACTCTCGACGCTGATCTCGGGGTTCGTGATCGCCACCTGGGAAGGACTACCCATTTGAAACGCCCACCCGGCCGATCCACTCAGCGAGTCGGTGGCGGACACGCTCTGGGTGGTCACCGCAGTATTGGGCGCGACGGTCGAGCTGTCGATGTCCTGACCTGATGCCTGAAGATTGAGGGAAGTGGGCTGCGCCTGGGCGGGCCCGCTCGCCACCAGCAACCCGAGCACCAGGGTCAGCACCATCAATAAGGGCGCTATGAGCAGACGCCTCGCCCACAACTGTCCGTCTCGGGAAGTGGAGCCGTTCGCACAACCTTGCTTGTCCATGGGCGTACCTTTCGTCCACGAACGTTGGCCGTCCGTTGTTGTCAGTCTTCACAGCGATGCCAACGAGGAACAGGGTCTTTGGGCCACAGATGATCGGGACTTTGGTCCCGACCGTCCGATGGACACATGTGGTCGCCGTTTCAACCGAGAACACACGGACGGAGTCGCCCGGACTGGCCATGCAGACCCCCACTCGAGAGGATCACCTATCCGTTGTGATCAACATTTGCGGAGCACCTCAGCAGCGATGAATCGTCTCACCCTCGTCTGTCCAAATTCCCTGCCATTAACTCGGACCGAATCGATTGGACGCCACGGATCATCTTGATGAGGCGACAGGTCAGAGCGGTGTCAGAAATGGCTCCGACAGGGCGGACTGACTACCCCAGGTGAGCAGTGAGTCCGATTCGGTCGCTCTCACACCTCTCCAGCAGGACTTTCTCGTTCTGAGAGGACCAGCTGTCCCTAACCTGTCCAGAACTGCGACGCTCAAGCCCGTGCGGGAAAGCCATCTGAACTCTCGCCGGGCGCTTGGCAGGTGCGCGGGTCCTTCGGTTTACGGCGCCGCGGTGTTCACGATCACCACTTCCACGCTGGCCGGACGGCTCAGGCTTGCCCCTCGCTTCATCACGGGGGCGGGCGAGGCCATCGGCTCCCTGCTCCTCTTCACACCAATATCATTCGTCGAATCGAGTTGCTCCTTCCGGTCCGGGTCCTGATGCTGAGCGCGCACATCCCCGTCGCGTCCAACCGACGTGCGCACTCGGTCGCGCCGCACGTCTCGCCCGCAGGCGCCCGCGCCGTGATCACACATCGACCCGACACCAGACTACGCCGCGGCGCGTCCTAAGCGCACTCGCAAGGCCGATCTCTCGTGGCGCACGGGCTGAACGTGGCGGTACTCGCCGTGATCGCAGGCTGCTTCATTCTGTGGGGCCTGGTCTCGGCCCGCCTCGAGCGGTGGAATGTCTCCGCTCCTATCGCATTCGTCGTCCTCGGGGTGGTCGTCACCCACGGACCCGTTGAGCTCGTGCACTTCCAACTGAGCTCTTCGGACATCCGCTCCCTGGCGGAGGTCACCCTCGCGCTCGTCCTCTTCACGGACGCCTCGCGGGTCAACGCCCGCAGAATGCGGGGTGACATCGGCCTCCCGGTCCGCCTACTCGTCATCGGGCTGCCGCTCACGATCGGTGCGGGTGCCGCTGTCGCTTTCGGGCTCTTTCATGGCAGCGGGATCTGGGTCGCCGCCACCATCGCCGCCATCGTGGCCCCAACCGATGCTGCCCTTGGCGCTTCGGTCATGGAGGACGAACGGGTGCCGTCAGGAGTACGGCGCCTCCTGAACATTGAGAGCGGGTTGAACGACGGCATCGTGACGCCGTTCGTCAATCTCTTCATCGCAGGAGCAGCCGCGGAGGAGGGAGTGCACGGTTCTGTATCCGTCGCAGCCTCGGCCGTCGATCTCACGGGGGGCGCCGCGCTCGGAGTCGGCGTTGGCGTGACCGGTGCCGTCCTCCTCACCCTGGCCCGGCGCCACGACCTCAGCGCTCCCGCCTTCCGGCCGCTCGCCGTCCTCGGCCTGGCGGTTCTGGCCTATTCGACGGCTCTCGTCGCCGGCACGAACGGCTTTGTAGCCGCCTTTTTGGCGGGCATGGCGTTCGGCACGGTCGACCGTCAGAGCGACGAGGGCAGCCTCGGTTTCACCGAGGAGACGGGCACCGCCATGTCGCTCCTGGTCTGGTTTCTGTTCGGCTCCGCCATGCTGATTCCCGGCCTCGAACACGCCGGCTGGCCGGACGTCGCGTTCGCTCTCCTTGCGCTCACCGTCATCCGTATGGTGCCGGTCGCCCTGGCCCTCGTCGGCGCCGGATTGGACCGGTCCACCGTCGCCTTCGTCGGCTGGTTCGGTCCACGCGGCCTGGCTTCAGTCGTATTCGGCCTCATTGCGTATGACACCTTGGACCCGGCGGAGTCGAAGGTCGTCCTCGCCGCTGTCACCGTCACGGTGGCGCTCAGCGTGCTGCTGCACGGCCTCAGCGCCTCGCCATTCGCCGCACGTTATGGGAAGAGGGCCGGCCGGCTCCACCCGGAACACCGCGAGCACACGGCGAAGCAGGCACTCCGGACCAGGCCACTGCGACCGGGGTCGACCCCCCGGACCCAGGACCAGGCGTAAGCGGTTCGCCGTTTCAATTCGGCAACCCGGGTTATGCGGGCCATGACCCAGCTGAATCGCACAACAGAGCATCTCCTCCATCAAGATGGAATGTGCTGGACCGATACTCACTCCGTGGGTGATGGATCTCGTCTCTCGAATCCCTCCGACCCGGTGTGTCGCATGGTTCGAAATGAGGCCGGCCTGATCACCGAAGTCGACGACTCGGTGATCGGCCTCTTGGGATGGCGTCCTGATCAGCTGATAGGGACCCCTTCGACGGCCCTGATATCCCAACGACCAGGCGAGCGCGGTCAGTACCTGGTTCGCAATGATCAAGGTGCCGGGATCGACCCGCAAGTGGCGCGGGCGCTACCGCACTGTTGAGGGCAAGTGGCGCTGGATCGAGACGATCAACACGAACCGACTCGACGATCCCACGGGCCCCGGAGTGTTCACGACGATCCAGCCGGGCCAGGCTGACTTCGTCAGCGTCGAAGAGGAATTGCGCGCACGCGAAGAGCTGATCAGCCGCCTGTCGGACGCCCTGCCCGTCGGGATCTTCCAGGTCGACGCTGATCGCCGCGTCTTCGCGACCAACGGCCGCCTGCACCAGATTTTGGGCAGTCCCCCTTCGGGGGACCTGGCGAGCCAATTCGCCGTTGTCGGCGAGGGCGACTGGCCCCGGCTTGAGGCGGCCATCGACATGGCGCTGAGGGGTGAGGTCGTCGACGATCTCGAGCTTCGCTTCCGCGTCGCTTCCCCGCCCGACCTCACCCCGTCCGGCCGTGCCAGGTGAGCCTGCGTCCTCTCACCGACGGAACGAACGCGGTTACCGGGCTGATCGGCACGCTGAGCGACGTCACGGACAGCGTGGGACTTCGCCGCGAGCTCGAACTACGCGCCTCGAGGGACTCTCTGACAGGGAGCCTGAACCGTGGCGCCACCTTCGAGCTCCTCGACCGGGCCCTGAGTACCGCGGCCAGATCGAATACTGGGGTCGCCGCCATCTACATCGACCTCGACGGGTTCAAGCGCATCAACGATTCCTATAGTCACGCCACCGGCGACCTGGTTCTTGTTGCAACGAGCGAGAAGGTCCGGTCGATTCTCCGGGCCGAAGACGTGGCCGGTCGTCTGGGAGGAGACGAGTTCCTCGTCGTCTGCCCGGGAATCTCCAAGGCTGGCGAAGGTCTCGCGGTCGCCGAGCGGATCGCGACCTCGTTGCACTGCCGAATGCCCGTGACGGACGGAGACGTCATGCTGCGGGCGAGCGTCGGATTCGCCTGGACCATCGCGATCGACGAGTCACCTGATGCGCTCGTAGCCCGGGCCGATGCTGCGATGTACAAATCGAAGCTCGATGGCAGGGGCTCGGTCGTGCAGGGACCCTCTGGCGGGGGAGATGTGACCATTCATTTTGGCACTCGAACGCGCCGAGGGCGCAGTAGCCTTTAGTCAGTTCCTTCGACATAAGGAGAACGAGTGCTTGCGACCAGCTATCAATATCCGATTCTCGACTTCTTCCTGACGATGCTGTACTTCTTCCTCTTCATCATCTGGATCTGGCTGCTCATCATGGTGTTCATGGATGTGTTCCGGAGCCACGACCTGGGTGGCTGGTCCAAAGCCCTATGGGCCATCTTCATCATCGTCATCCCGTTCCTCGGCGTTTTCGTGTACCTGATCGCACGAGGCGGGAAGATGCACGAACGCCAAGCCCAGGAGGCAGCGGCGCAGCAGAAGGCCTTCGACCAGTACGTGAAAGAGGCGGCCGGCACGAGCGGCGGGAACACTGCCGACCAGCTGTCCAAACTGGCGGACCTCAAGTCCCAAGGTGTCCTCACCGACGCCGAGTTCGACGCGGAGAAGGCCAAGATCCTGGCGAGCTGAGCGGAGGTCGCGACGGCGTCCGATCTCCACACGCTCCTGGCACCTCTGGTTTGGTGGAATCTCCATCTCGGCGGAGATGACGACCGCCAGGGAGAGCGGGCGCGCCGGAACACCAGCCGTGCACCCGGTTCCGCGCTGACACAGCCATTGACCATGAGCGGTGCGACCCGGCCGCCGGGGCCAGGCGCGGACGAGACGGGTCGAGTCCCGCAACCGGCAGATGCAACCCGTGCTGCGCGAACCGATATTGGATCCTCACTCCGTAGGCACTGATCGACTGCTGCACAACACACGGACACGAACACGTTCCACAGCGATCCCACAGCGATCCCACAGTCGGACCCTCGTCCGTCTCGCGTTACTTTGATTCCTAGTCGGAGTGAACCGGATCGTCTGCTCATGTTGTGCCCTGGCATGACGGCGAGCGCCGGTAGCAACCACACCGCATTCGGAAGGTCGATCCACGGCACGCCAGATGGACGAAACGGGTAACGCACGGTGATGGAACAGAGTCGCATCGAGACACAACAAACCTTTTGCGCCCCCCCGTCGTAGAGCCGTACATGCCTGCAATCGGGAACAGCCAGACAGACGAATCAACTGCGAATTGTCTTCCACTACTGGCCATCCCGTACGCTGGGCTCTCGCCCGCCGTGATGACCACAGCTCAAGCAGCGACCGGCGTGTGCTCAATTCTGTGGCTCGTAGACGGCGAAGATCCTTCCGTGCGGCTCGACGTGCGGGCGCTCGAGCGGTTTGGCCAGGTCGCCGACTTGGGGGGCCATTCTCCGGAACGGTGGGCGGACGCCGTCCGACCATTTCGGCCTGACGGCATCGTGACGTTCTCCGACGATCGAATGGTCGACGTGGCGTTGCTGGCCGAAGACCTGGGCTTGCCATTTCACCGGCCAGAGGTGGCGCGTCGGCTGACGGACAAAAGGCTCCAACGGGACGCTCTGCGGCGTGCTGGCCTGCCCATGCCCGAATCGACCCCCGTCGGGAGCTATCTGGACGGAGATGCCCTGAAGAACATCGCGAACAATGTGCGGTACCCCGCGGTCCTCAAGCCGGTGCACGGGACCGACAGCCGCACGACCCTTCGTGTCGATGATGCCGACGAGCTCTTGGCTGCGTTTCGGTCACTCTTTGGCGACAGCCGGCCCGACATGGTGATTGAGGAGTATCTGGCCGACGGTGGTCCCTGTCTCGGCGAGGGCTTCGCCGACTATCTGTCTGTCGAGAGCCTGGTCGTTGCCGGACATGTCGAGCACTTCGCCGTCACCGGTCGGTTTCCTCTGGCGCCTCCGTTGCGAGAATCCGGGTTCTTCATTCCTGCCGATCTGACGCCGGACCAGCGGATCGTGGCGCTTGACGTCGCTCGTGCGGCCTTGGACGCGCTCGGCGTGGAGACGGGCACCCTCCACACAGAGATCAAGTTCACGCCGGACGGCCCCAGGGTCATTGAGGTCAACGGCCGGCTCGGTGGCGGCGTCCCCCTCATGCTCGAAATGATGGGTGCTGCGTCCGCACCCCGGCTGGCCATGGAAGTGGCACTGGGTCGAACCCCGGACACTGCCGCCCTGGAACCACGCGAGGGAATCGGATTCAGGCTCCTCTTCCATGCGCCGATGACAGCACGAAGGGTCCTGGCGGTCGAGAACCTGGAACAGATCCGCCAACTGCCCGGCGCACCGACCGCGACACTGCATCGGCCACCTGGAACCGATATCGACTGGCGCACCGGAACCAACGACTACGTCTACTCGGTGATCGGTGTCGCACAGGACTATGACCAGCTACGGATGATCAACGAGAGCGCGGGAGCGATGGTGCAGATGCGTTTCGAGGAGGTCAGGAACAGAGATCCGGTCGACCTGTCGTAGCCCTCCGCCTCGAGCACGCCCCGAACCGAAGACCGACATGAGCGCTTGGTTCTCGGCAGGATGCCTCGGCGGTTGGTCGGGAGGGAGTTGTTCGGCATCCGGCCCGACGGCAGCCCGTCAGAGCAGCTGGGCTTCCTGCAGCAGCTTGATGGCTTCGGCGCCTGTGCCGAGTTCAGGGATGGTGATCGAGTTCGGCTGCAGCTGATCGAAGGGGGTTTCGGGCTGTGCCGTCGTGACCCCGGACGCGATCGGGTATTCGAAGCTCTCGCTGTGCGCGATGATCTCCTGCCCTGGGGCCGAGTTGAGAAAGGCCACGAATCTCTGCGCTTCTTCCTGGTGCGACGAGGACTTCAGAATGCCCGCACCGGAGACGTCCACGACATACCCAACGTCGTGGGGAGCGAAGTGCGCAAGGGCGGAGTGCATGTTCGATGCGCCGATTTCGGCCCGCTCGCGGTACCAGTAGTACTGGTTGACGATGCCGATGGCAACCTGACCCCGGTTGACCTCGTCCGCAATGGTCTCGTTGTCGGGGTAGTTGTGACTGCCTGCATTCGCCTTGATCGCTTCGAGCCACTTGAGGGCGGCCGCGTCTCCGTATGTGCGGGCGATCGACGTCACGATCGGCTGAAAATCGGTCTCGCCGCCGGCGATAGCCAACTTGCCCTTCCACTCCGGATCAGCCAGCTGCATGACCGAAGTCGGGAGTTCACTGGGCTTGAGGAGCGAGGTGTTGTAGACCAGAACGCTCACCCGGGCCGAGATCCCGACCCACTTCCCGTCCGGTGAGTTGTACTTCGCCGGCGTGTTGGCCAACGTCGACGGAAGAATCGGTGCCAGGAGGTTCTTCGACGCCAGATACTCGAGCGGAGGCGAGTTCTCCGTGAAGAAGACGTCCGCCGGTGAATGAGATCCCTCGGTGACGATCTGGTCCGCCAACACGTCCTCGTCGTCGTAGCGTGCGTTGACCGTGATCCCGGTCTTCTCTTCGAACGCCGCGATCAGCGCCTCCGTCGTCTGCACGTGTTGTCCGCTGTAGAGCGTGATCGAATTCGTCGAGGACGAGCCCCCTCCTGGGCTGCAGGCGGTCAGAAGGGTTGCGCCGAGCACGGCGCTGATGCATACGGTCAGGACGGTGCGCCGTCTCATGGAGCCACTCCCGGGCAGACCGTATTCAAGGTTGCGTCGTCATTCGCGATGGATTTCGTCGCCGCGCGGACACTGCCGTTCGCAGCCACGAGCGCGCGATCAACGGTGATGAGGCTCAAGAGCCGCTGCGCCAGGGCGCTGTCGGACGTGTGGATCCGACCTAAGGGCGCAATCTGGCTCAGGGTCACCCGGCCATGACGTCGATGCCTGATGTTCACCGACTCCACTTCGAACGTTCCCTCAGCCCGGCCACGCAGCGTCTCCTTCATCCTTCCTTAGGTTAGGCTAACCTTATATTGCCTCCTCGGCCCTGGGCGACCGGGCGCCCCCACCTGCCGGCTTGCGCGAGCTCCCCACCGAGGAGGTCGAGAGTCTGGTGCGGATAGAGAGTCTGGTGCGGATATTGGCGCAGCTGCACGGGGATCCGACGCCGGATTACTGACCCCGCGGCGATTGGCCTCCTCACGGCCCCTCAGGGACGGATGACCTGCGCACCCGAGACCTGGGTCCCCGATGCACCGTGCAGCAGTTTCTCGAGCAGCTCCACCCCTTCGACCACTCGTGGCCCAGGACGCGAGAAGTACGCGTTGGCGTCGACGGCGATGACGCGCCCGAAGCCCGCCGATTCCGGGCGGGCCAGGAGCCCGGGCGCCTGTGCCACCGCACCCTCGAGATCGAACCCACACGGCATGAAGATCGTGATGTCGACCTCCGCCGCCCGGATCTCCTCCCAGGTGAGCCGGCGCGACCGGGCGCCGGCCTCAGCGAGGACTGGGACGCCGCCCGCCGCCTCCACCTGGTCGGGCACCCAGTGTCCGGCGTTGAAGGCCGGGTCGGGCCACTCCAGGACGAGGACCCGGGGTCTTTGACGCCCTCGTACCCGTTCTCGTACCGCATCCACCCGGGCTCGCAAGGATTTCATCAGCGCCTCTGCATTGGCGCTGGTGCCCGTCACCGCCCCCACCGTCCCGATGCACTCGATCACCTCGTCCAGCCGGCCGGGATCGAGCGAGACCACCTGCGCGTGGCACCCGATCACGTCGAGCGCTTCCTCCACCGCCCCCGACGGCACCGCGCAGACCTGGCAGAGGTCCTGCGCCAGGATGAGATCGGGATCGATGGCCCGGATCCGCGCGTCGTCCAGCGTGTAGATGGACTCCCCCGCTGCCACGCGAGTGCTGACTTCGGCGTCGATCTCCAGCGCGCTGAGTGAGCCGTCCCTTGGGAGCGCCGTCCCCGAGACCACGGGGACAGATCGTGCGGCTTCCGGATAGTCGCATTCGAATGTGACGCCGCGCAGGTCGTCACCGAGTCCGAGCGCAAACACGATCTCGGTGGCGGACGGGAGCAGGGAGACGATCTTCACTTCGTCACATTCCACCGCCCGAGACCGACTCCTCCGTGAAGTCGATCTGGGGTTCGAAGGCAGCCCGCCGTGAAGCTCGGCGCAGTGCCGCCAGGACTGGCCGGCCGACGACGAGGATCAGGACGGCGCATGTCACGGCTCGGGTGAGATCGAAGCCCATGGAGGTGGTCAGGTCGAAGAGGATGAACCGGTGCAGGTTCGCCACGGTTCCAAGCCCCGGCACGAACGAGTAGGTCGTGGTCGACCCGACAAAAGGCCAGAACCAGAAATTGGTGAGCAGCCCGTAGACGAGGGCGGACACAGCGCCGTAGCCCGCCAGCAGCAAGCGTTCCGGGAATCCCCGCATCGGCGGCAGGCAACCGGCACCGAAGCCGACCCATCCCGCCGCCAGCATCTGGAACGGCAACCACGGGCCCACTCCGCCGGTGATCAATGCCGACGCGAAGAACGCGACCGCGCCGAGGACGAATCCGAACCCACGCCCGAAGACGCGCGCCGCCAGTACGAGGAGGAACCATTCGGGCTCGAAGCCGTTGATGCCGGGGCTCGCCACGCGCAGCGCGGCGAAGCAGGCCGCCAGGATGCCGAGCAGCGCCACCGCCTTGGCGTCGATGGCTCCTTCGGACAGCTCTGCCATCACGATGGCCAGGAGGAGCGGCAGTAATCCGACGAAGATCCAGGGCGCATCACCGCTGTGGGCGGTGTTCTGGCCTCCGGTCTGGTGGATCAAGAGCGGCCAGCAAAAGGCGGCCACGCCGAACAACGTGGTGAGGAGGAGCAGGAAGGACGAGCGGGAGCCGAACCGGATCGCCGGCGTCAACCGACCCCTCGCCCGTGCCGCGCGCGGCGGGACCATGACGGTCACGCCGGAACCGCCTCGCCAAGTGCAGCGCGGACCTCATCCACCGTGAGCCACTCCTCCGGGGCCAGAACCTTGGCCACCTGGGGGGCGAAAATCGGCGAGTGGCAGACCACCTCGCGTGCCGGGCCGTCCGTGATGACCTGCCCGTCGGCCAGGACCACGGCCCGGTCCGCCACGCGCGCGGCGAGCTCCACGTCGTGGGTGGCGAGCACAATGGCGTGACCGTCGCCCACGAGGTGGCGCAGGACCCGAACGAGGCGATCCTTGCTCGGGTAGTCCAGGCCCCTCGTCGGCTCGTCGAGCAGCAGAAGGGCAGGGGACGGGGCGACCACAATGGCCAGGGCCAGGGCCAGGCGCTGGCCCTCGGACAGGTCACGTGGGTGGCGATCCGAAGGCATGCCGGGTAGCAGCCGGTCGAGCGTGCGCTCGGTCGTCCCCGCAGCCAGCCCGGACGCCTTGTCCGCCGTCTGGCATTCGGCGTGCACGCTCTCTCCGTACAGAAGGAGTCCGGGGTCCTGGGGTACCAATCCGACGTGACGGACGAGATCCGCGGCCCGGAACGACCGTGGGTCCCGTCCGTCGACCGTGACGGCGCCCCGCGTTGGCCGGCGCACTCCGGACAGCGCGTGCAACAACGTGGACTTCCCCGAACCGTTCCTCCCCATGAGCGCCAGCACCTCGCCGGGCATGATCGTGAGGTCTACCCCGTCGAGCGCCGCCACCGGTCCGTACGAAACCGCGAGCTTTCGCGCGGAAGCCGCCTCCACGCGTGCTGCGGGAGGGGTGTGTGGCGCAGCCCGTCGCGGTGGTGTGATCGGTGCCAGCCGCTCGCGGAGCGGAGCCGACTTCCGGCGGGCGTCGCGCACGGACAGGGGGAGCGGGTCCCAGCCGACGAGCCGGCCCAACTCCACCAGCGGCGGGGCGACCGGGGACGACCGCATCACAACCTCGGGCGCCCCGTCGACGAGCGGCGCTCCGCCACCGGGCACCAGAAGGATCCGGTCGGCGAACGGCACGACCCGCTCCAGCCGGTGTTCCGCCATGACGACGGTGAGGCCCAGATCGTGGACCAGGCGGGCCAATGCGCCCAGGACCTCTTCGGCCGCGGCCGGATCGAGGGCGGACGTGGGCTCGTCGAGGACCAACAACCGCGGTGACGCGGTCAGCACCGCACCGATGGCCACGCGCTGCTGCTGACCGCCCGACAGCGCACGCAATGATCGGTCGCGTAAATCCTGCAGGCCCAGCAGGTCGATCGCGTCCTCCACCCGGCGACGCATCGCATCGGCGGGCACCCCCAGGTTCTCCATCGTGTAGGCCAGCTCGTCTTCGACGGTCTCGGTGACGAAGCTGGCCAAGGGATTCTGGCCGACGAAGCCGACCACATCGGCCAGATCGCGCGGCCGGTTGTCTTTGGTGCTCCTCCCGTCGACCGTGACCGTTCCCACCAGCGTTCCGCCGCTGAAGTGCGGGACCAGCCCGTTGATCGCCCGCAGCAAGGTCGACTTGCCCGTCCCCGTCTCCCCCACGACGACGCATAACTCTCCTTCCGGTATGTCGAGGCTGACCCGGTGCAGCGTGGGGTGTGGCGCGTCGGTATAGGTGAAGGAGACCCGGTCGAACGTGATCATGTCGAGACGCCCGAGAGGTCCGGCTCCGCCGGATTACGTTGACTGCTTGCCGACGGCGCGCGGAGCTCGCGCTCTTCGGGTTCGCTGAGCGCTGGGGGAGGCGAGGCAATCGGGTTCGGTGCGGCGAAGGCGGGGACCAAGCGCGATCAGGATCCCCACGACCGGTAGCAGGGGAATACTGGGGAACGCCAGAGGGGAGAACGAGACGGTGAGCCCCGGAGCGTCGAGGGCGTGGGCAACCGACATGGCCACCAGGGCAACGAGTCCCGACCCCGCCACGATCCACTCCGGCTGTCGCCACGGATCGGGCCGGTAGCGCGAACGCGCCGTACGACGCCCCCCCACGGCCAGCCCGACCCCGCAAAGCACGGCGGCAACGGCGAGAACCGGGAGACCCAGCCCGAAGAGGGACCCTCCGTCAATGACGCCGTAGATCCCGACCCCCACCAGCAGCAGTCCGCCGACGGTGGCTCCACTGGCCAGCCGTCGAGACATTTTCCCCACGGAGATCCGCCGTCCGTAGCCTCGGGCGTCCATGCTGGTGGCCAACTGGAGGGAGCGGTCGAGCGCGCCCTCCAGCACCGGAACGGCCACACCCCGCATGCCGCGCAGCCCTTTGGTGGGAATGCCGCGCTGACGGCGCGCCTGACGCACGATCCCGATCGTCTGCACCAATTCCGGAGTGAACGACAGCGCCACCGTGACCGCGACGCCGGTCTCGTACAGCACCGCGGGCAGCGAGCGGAGCAGCCGGTACGGACTGGCGAGCGAGTTCGCCGCTCCGAAGCAGAGCAGAATCACCGCGAGCTGCAACCCGAGAACAAAGGCATTCAGAATGGACTCCAACGTCACCGAACCGCCGATGCTCACGGCCGCCGCCCACGAGGGCAGCGGCACCTGCGGCAAGGTGAAGAGGACGTGCCCGGGAACGCCGCGTTGGCCGAACAGGATCTCAATCACGATCCTGATGGCGATGACGAAGACGCCGAGGCGGAGAAAGAACGTGATGGAGCGAGACCACGGCGCGCTGCTGCGGCGAGCCGACACGACGACACAAGCCACAACTCCGATCAACGCCAGGAGGAACGGGTTGTTCGTCCGCATGGCGCAGATCGCCAAGCCGGCCGCCCACAGCCACCATGCCACCGGGTGCAAGGAGCGGCGCCTGGCGGCGGCGGCCCGTGTCATTCCTCGGCCGGCCGACGACGCCATCGGAAAAGGGCGAACCCACCCAGGGCGACGACGACGACGCCGACCAGAATCACCGGGAGGAGACTGCTGGAGGAACCCCCGCCGGAACTCCCATGCGAGGGGGCGCTGGCCACGGCCGAACGATGCCCTTCGGACGACCCTTGGTGCCGCGTCCCCCCCGTCCCGTCCGACCCACCGGCGGCCGGCGTGGTGGTCGTCGTGCCCGATGCCGCGGCCGTCGTCGAGGTGGTTGCGGCATCGCTCGGCTTCGACCTCGTGCTTACTGCAGTGCTGGTGGTGCCAGCCGGCGCGCGCCCACTGCTCGTGTTGGCGGTCGTCGGCGACACCGGCGGCTGAGCCGGCGCGTTCGTGGTCGTCGTGGTTGCTGGGGCAGACGGTGAGGCGGGCGGGGGCACCTCGGTCGAGGCATTGCAGATCTGGCTGTACGACGGCGTCACGGCAGGCGCAGGATCGGTGCGGTTGTCCGGCTCGCCGAGCTGGAACATCAAGCCTTCAACGTCGTCTACCGGAATGGAGACCGATTGCTCCGCGGGACCGTCGTCGGCGTAGACCCACGAGCCCGAAGCTCCGTGCCAGTACGACCAATAGTCGTAATTCCCCGATCCAACGCTCTCACCGCAGTTCTGCACGCCGTTGGCTGGATAGTTGTCGATGGCGCACAGCAGGCCCGAATTGGCATAGGCGACGTTGCCACTGCCGACGGCCGCGGCCAACGCGTCGGCATCGTCTGCGCTCGACGCGACCGGGACGCACTTCGACACGGTGGACATGGACGACCCGTTCCCGAAGTCGACGACAACCGCCACGTAGACGTCGTTGCCGACGGAGTCCGCCGAGGCGATGGCCATCTTGAGTGGGATCAGGGCCCCGGGGCCGGCAGGTGCGAGCGCTGCGGCAGCTCCGCCCACGAAGAGCCCCCACATGAGCACCCGGGCCCGGCGTCCCAGACGGCGCACGGTTATGTCGGGCTGGTCCCGACGGCCACGCCATTGCTGATCGCGTTGGAGACAGCCGAACCGGAGAATGCGGCATCACCGAAGTTGAAGATGCCCCCGTCCGTGGCGACCAGCCAGTAGCCGTTGCCATCGGGTGCCGACGAAATGCCGACGATGGGCTTGTTCAACACGATGTTCCCGGTTGAGCCGAAGAAACCGGAATCGCCGTAGTTGAAGATCCCGCCGTCCGATGCCACCAGCCAGTAGCCGGCGCCGTTCGGATCCGAAGCCATGCCGACGATGGGCTTGTTCAGTGGCTGGCCGCCGCGGGAGCCGAAGAATCCGGCGTCGGCGTAGCTGAACACGCCGCCGTCGGAGGCCACCAGCCAGTAACCCCCGCCGTCGGGCGTGGACGCGATACCGACGATGGGCTTGTTCAGGGGTTGACCGCCGCGGGAGCCGAAGAATTTGGCGTCGCCATAGCTGAAAACACCCCCGTCCGAGGCCACGAGCCAGTAGCCGCCACCGTCGGGCGTGGCCGCCATGCCAACGATGGGCTCGTTCAGGGGCTGACCTCCGCGCGAGCCGAAGAATCCGGCGTCACCGAAGTTGAAGACACCGCCATCGGAGGCCACCAGCCAGTAGCCGCCGCCGTCGGGCGTGGCCGCGCTCCCGACGATCGGGGCGTGCAGCGCGATGGCGGCGGCGGAGCCGTGGGGGGCGGCGGTGCCAAAGGGATAGACAGCACCACTGGCGGTGAACACCCAGTACGACTTACCCCCGACGCTGCTCGGCGGATAGGGCACTGTCAACCCTTCCAGGGCCGGGACCACTTGATTGGTAGCGAGGACGTTTCCGGTCGTGGTCGTGCCGACTCCCGGGAAAGAGAAGGCGCCGGTATCTGCACCCGAGGTCACCTGGAACGAAAGCAGTGCCGTCAGCGGGGTGTTCGCCCCCTGGTAGAAGGTCGGGCTGGTGGGCGACTGCCCCAGAGCGAGCAGGGCCTGGATCACAAATGCGGTCGAGTCGGGATCAGACGTCTCGGGATTGTCGGCCGTGTTCGGGGAATAGGGCCACCCGCCATCGGCGTCCTGGGCGGAGGTCAGGAAGGCCAGAGCGTTTGTCGAGACCGGAGGCGTCAGTGCGCTCTGCGCGGCGAGACCCTCGATCGCCAGCGACGTGGTGTTCGTGTCCTCATTCGGAAACGCGGCACCAATGGGATCCGGGTCACACGGAGTGCTGACGTTGTCCGGAAGGGTCCATCCTCCGTTGGCGCACTGCTGGTTCTGGAGCCACGAGATGGACGCGGCATCGGCCTTCACGCCTGCCGCGGCCAGCGCCGCCAGCGCCAGCCCCTGATCGAAGTTGCCGGCGTTGAAGTCGGCGTCCTGGGCGTCCGTGCCGAACCGGCCCGCGTTGGGCCCACTCCTCTGTTCCGTCGCCAGAAGCCGCGCAACCAGATTGGTGCCGCCGAAGTTGGAGGGATTAGCGCCCAAGGCATGCGCGGCCAGAATGAGGTTCGCCAACTGCCCGGGACCGTCACTGCCCTTTACCGCGATGTACGTCGCAGAGTTCGCCTTGAGGTAGGACAGTCCAGCCCGGGCGCCCGTCAGATCGACGGCGGCGGCTCCGAGGCTCAGCACGGCCTGCACCGTCGCGGACAGGTCCGGGGTTCCGGGGGTGATGTCGTCGATGGTGCCCTGCGGGGTCAATTGACCTCCGAGCCACCCGGCCGCGGTCTGGGCCACAGGGGTCTGTGGCAGCGTCGGCGGGGCGGCGTCGGCCGGTGTGGCGAGTGTGATCACGGCGGCGGAGGCCAGTACCGTGGCCAGACCGACGGCAGGAGCACCCATCAGGGTGCTGCGGACACGTGACATGGTTCTCGCTTCCCGGGCCTCGACCCGGAAAACTCCGCACCAGCGGGGTCACACCGAGTCCCGGTCCTTGTGTCTCGACGGTGGGAACTCAGCTGCCCTTGAGGTATCCCGGCTCACGGTGTCGCCTCGGCGGCACACCGTTCACGGTTGCGGACCAGCGCCGGATTTTCACCGGCTTCCCCTCGTGGGCAGTACAGCTACAGCAGTTCTTGCTGAGCGTACGGTACCACGGTGGGCCAGCCAGGCCCCGTGGCGACGCGGGCGGTCCGGCCACGACGGCGTTCCGTGCCTTGGGACCATCAATTCCCTCCGCCGTGGCACTCATTGTCGTCTTGACGTCGCAAACCGTGGCGCGACAGCGTACGTACGTGGCAATGGGGAACCGGCCGGAGGTGCAGACGGCACCGGCGCCGATCGTGGCGCTGGACGTCTCGCTGCTGGCGGCGCACTTCGCCGCCGCCCTGGCCCGGGTGCCGTTCCGCCATCCATTCAGCGGCGATTCGTCGCGGCTCTCCAACTTGGGCAACACCGTCACCCGCGAGGTCATTCGCGCGTTCATGGGGTATTCCCTGTCGCTCCGCATCCCCGAGTTCCGTTCACTTGAACTGGTGCTCGACGACATCTGCAAGGTGATCATGCCGCCCCTCGTCCGCTCTCTCGACGTCGAGGGCCGCCCGGCCGAGTTCGGTGGCGTGCCGGGGATCATCTACGTGCCGCGGCACCAGATGCCCGAGGGGTTCGTGCTCTATCTGCACGGCGGCGGCTACATCGGCACCTCGCCGAACATGTACGCGTTCTTCACGGCACAGGTGTGCCGCCGGACCGGCTGCGCCGTTTTCGTGGCCGACTACCGCCTGGCCCCGGAGTTCCCCTACCCGGCCGGCGCGGAGGACGCGTCTGCGATCTATTACGCGCTGATCCGGCGGGGCGTCCCGCGCGAGCGCATCTTTCTGGCGGGCGACTCGGGGGGCGGCGGGCTGGCCAACACCATGCTTCTCGAAGACCCTGCACGGATCAAACCTGTGCGTCCGGCGGGTCTCCTGCTCTTCTCGCCCGAGGTCGACCTCCGCCTCGACGAGGACTCGGTCACGGCGAACGCCGATCACGACATCTTGCCGTGGAACATCCCCACGTCGGCATACCTCCACGGCGCCGATATAGGCAGCAGCCCCGTGTCGCCGCTGAGCGCCGACCTGAGCGGATTCCCACCGACCTGCGTCACCTGGGGCGGCGACGAGATGTTCCGCGATGCCATACGTCGCTACGCCGACCGCCTCCGCGCCGCGGGCGTCCCCACGCACGGCGAGGAGTTCGAGGGGATGTTCCACGTCTTCGAGATCCTGATGCCCTGGGCCGACAACAGTCACGAGGTCTTCGCCCACGTGCACCGGTTCATCGCACGTGTCCTAGGCCACGCGCCACCACTGGGTTCCACAGACCTGAGTGAGGCCCTCGCCTTGGAGCGCTGAGGTCAGGCCCAGTCGAGCCCGTCGGCCGCCTTGCGCAGGTCGCGACGGAACTCCGGATGGGCGATGTCGACCAGCAGGTGCGCCCGCTCGCGCACGGTCCGACCTGTGAGTTCGGCCGCTCCGTATTCGGTGATCACGACGCCCGTGTGATGGCGCGGCGTCGAGACGACCGAACCCTCGGGCGGGACGCCCACGATGCGGGACACGACCTCGCCGTCACGCTGGCTCGTCGAACGGAGACAGATCAGCGAGTGGGCGTCGAGGTGGAGCTCGGCGCCCGCGACGAAGTCTTCGTGCCCACCGACTCCCGATATCTGGCGCCCGTCGATGTTGTCGGCCATGACCTGGCCGTACAGATCGACCGCGAGGGCGCCGTTGATGGAGACCAGATTGGCATTGTTGGAGATCACGCTGGGGTCGTTGACCGTTTCCACCGGGAGAAAGGCCACTGCGTCGTTGCCGTCGAGCCAGCGGTAGAGCTCGGCAACGCCCAGCGCGAAGGTCGTCACCGACACGCCGTCGAACACGCCCTTGGCGTCGTTGGTGACCTTTCCGGCCTGGTGCAGCCGCATGAGCCCGGTGGTGAACATCTCCGAATGGATGCCGAACCCACCGAGCGGCCCGCGCGCCAGCTCTGCCGCCACGACATTGGGGATCGCCCCGATGCCCGTCTGCAACGTCGACCCGTCATCCACATAGGCGAGTGCGTGACGTGCAATGGCCTCGTCGGCCTCGCTGACCGGCGGGTCTTCGAGTGCGAACGGTGCACCGTCGGACTCGACGAGCACGTCGATCACGTCCAGCGGAATTGTGTTGTCGTAGCGCGGCAGGCTCCTTGTGCGCGGCAGGTGCGGGTTCACCTCGACGATGAGCAGTCTGTCGGGATCCCGTCCGGCGCGGAGTAGCTCGTCACGCGTCCCACCCAAGTGCAGCGAGAGATTGACTCTGCCGTCCTCATCGGGCGGAGCACCCTGTACCACCATCACGCGAGGCGCGAACCGGGCCATGATCGGTCCCATCTGCCGGAAGCCTCCCGGCACCAGCTCGACGCGGTGACCCTGTGCGAGGTGCAGACGCTCCGCCGGCCCGAAGAAACCGCATCGGTAGCTCACCCCGGACCGCGTGAAGACCTCGTAGACGTTGAGGCACAGCGCACCGCCTATCTGCAGGTCCTCCCAGTCGGTACGGGTTCCGAGCGCGGTCAACAAGGCGTCAGGGATACCCGGGCCGAGCCCGAAGCCGATCTGATCGACCGGCCGGACCAGCGCAACGGCCTCCTGCAGGGTGCGAACGGGCGGCATGGGCTCCACTCTGCACCAGATCAGCCGTGACCACGGAGTTCGATCGCCGCGCCTCCCAGAGACGGGCAATCCATGACTTTCGGCTCTACCCCCACCCGGGGTGCATCAACAGAATGACCGGGACACCCTCCTCTTCCCAGACAAAGGTGCTTGGAGAATGGCGGCCACCCCCCTCGGTCGCCATTTTCCAATTCCGGGGTTGCGGCCCGAGCGGGTGACCATCCCGAGAAACCCCTGTGTTTGGGACCTACGGCCCTGCCGGATGTGGGCCCGCCGTTGCATGCTTGCGTGAGTACCCGTGAGGGGGACCGACGGGAACGGTGGGACAAGGAGGGTCGGTGAGGGGAAGCCATCTGGTCGTCGCGACGACTGGTCCGCGGCATTGGGCGCGTCAGCCGGGTACGCGCGGCACGACGGGTCGCGACGAGGAGACCGCGTCGGCTCAGGGGCAGAGGCGGGCGGTAACGGAGCAGGCGATGTCGATGTACACCCAGCTTCTCCAGAGCGCCTTGGGGCAGCGCAGTCCCGTCATTGTGCGTTCGACCGAACGCGGCGCGCTCGATGCGGTGCGACGCTGCCGCGGGGAGCTCGAGGAGGACAGGCCGCCGCCAACCGACTCCGATGCGGTCCCCGTCGCCCTTTCCCTCGAAATCGGCTACGACGTCGCGCTGCTCGAGCTGGCCGAGGTGGTGGGCATCGAGTCGGACCCGAGCCGCTTCGAGCAGCCACTGCACGAGCGCGCCCGCCTGGAGCGGGCTCTCCGGGCGCGCGGCATCATGCTGCACCCGTAATCCGTGTCGGGCGCCAGGACAGCCCCGCCGGCTTGAGACCCTGTTCAGCGCCTGCGATCAGGTGCCGGTGGCGTCGCTGCGCATCTCATAGGTCGATCGCTCGTGCAGACGGGCGGCGAACGTTGCCGCCTGGGTGCGACGGTCCATGCCGAGCTTGGCCAACAAGTTGGAGACGTAGTTCTTCACGGTCTTCTCGGCCAGGAACATCGTGTCCGCGATCTCGCGATTGGTGTAACCCTCTGCAATGAGATCGAGAATCCGCCGCTCCTGCGGGGTGAGGCTGGCCAGCCGTGGGTCCATGTGCGGCCCGTCACGCAACCGGTCGAGGACTCGCTCGGTCAAGGAGGGGTCGAGCAGCGACTCGCCCGCACCGACGCGGCGGATCGTCTCGATCAGATCGAGGCCACCCACCTGCTTCAGGACGTAGCCGGCGGCCCCCGCCATGACGGAGGCGACGAGCGCCTCGTCGTCGGCGTAGGACGTCAACATCACACAGGCGATCTGCGGCGACGTCGCTCGGATCTCGCGGCAGACCTCGACGCCGCTGCCGTCCGGCAGCCTGACATCGAGAATGGCGACGTCGGGCTGCGCAGCCGGAATGCGCTCCAGGGCGTCAGCCACCGTGCCAGCCTCACCCACCACGTCGATGCCGTGACCGGCCTCGAGTAAGGCACGCAGACCCGTCCGGACGACCTCGTGGTCGTCAAGGAGGAAGACGCCCAGTGGCACTGGCCACATCATCGCATTCCGGCCACACGGCTGCGACTCGCCTGAGGAGGTCGCGTCGCTCGCTCGATATGCTGGGAGCCGTGCGATCCGCACGTTGCAGAGGTCGATGTCGCGGCGTCTGACGCCGGGCACCGGCCCGTCGGTGAGCCCGAATTCCACCACGGAGGATGCAGACCAATGAGTGCACAACCGTCTTCGGACACCGGCAGGATCGTGGTCGGCTTCGACGGCTCGGACTCTTCGCTCGACGCCCTTTCCTGGGCGGTTCGCCAAGCGATCCTCACGGAGAGCACCCTCGAGATCGTGATGACATGGGAGTGGCCGCAGAGCTACGGCTGGGCCGTGCCGGTCCCCGAGGACTTCGACCCCGAATCCGACATTCGCCAGGCTCTTGACACTGCCGTTGCGGACGTGCTGACCGACCACCCCACCCTCAAAGTGGAAGCCAGGTTGATCAGTGGGCATCCCGCGCCCGCCCTCGTCGAGGCGTCCAAGGGAGCCGACCTGCTCGTCGTCGGCAGCCGTGGCCACGGGGAGTTCGTTGGCATGTTGATCGGCTCGGTCAGCGAATACTGCGTGACGAACGCGCACTGCCCCGTGCTCGTGCATCGACTACCCAGCTAGGCGGACTCCGCTCCCACCGCGTCCACGGCGCGCCGCCGCGCCGTGCCGCTTGCCCGCAGCTGGGCCAGCCCGGGGCCGCCTGCCGTGGGCGGGGGTCCGTCTCTCCCGCCGCCGAGCAGCGCGCACAGTGTCGCCTGCACCGACGACGTCAGCGCGGCGGCCTGGTATCCGCCTTCGAGGAACAGGGCGAGCCGGCCCGGCCGTGGCGCGAATCCCCGTACGACGCGGGCGAGCTCGGCGAAGTCCCCGCTCGACAATTGCAGGTCGCCGAGCGGATCGTCCCGGTGGGCGTCGAACCCGCACGAGACCAGGACCCAATCCGGTGCGAACTCTTCGATACCGGTGCGCGCCTCCTCGTCGAGGGCGGCCCGCACGACATCGCCCGTCGCTCCCGGTGGCAATGGGAAGTTGAGCGTGAGTCCCGGCGCGGCCGGGCCACCCACCTCGTCGACGCGGCCCGTACCCGGATAGAGGGGATGCTGATGGGTCGAGACGTAGAGAACGAGCGAGTCGTCCCAGAAGATGTCCTGAGTGCCGTTGCCGTGGTGCACGTCCCAGTCCACGATGAGAACCCGCTCGCCCCGCGCCGTGCGCGACGCCGCAGCGACCGCCACGTTGTTGATGAGACAGAACCCCATGGCCCGGTCGGCGGAGGCGTGATGACCGGGTGGACGCACCGGGACGAAGGCGATGCCCTCGTCACGCTCTTCCAGTGTCTGCAGCGCAGCGAGACCCGCTCCCGCGGCGCGTCGGGCCGCGGCCCACGAGTCCACCCCGGCAAAGGTGTCGGCGTCGATGTTCCCGCCCCCTTCGGCGCAGAACGACGCCAGCTGGCTGAGATACGCCCGGTCGTGCACGCGCGCCAGCTCGTCCAGGGATGCCTCCGCGAAAGCCGGCGCAACGATCTCGTGCTCGGGTCCGAGCGCGTGCACGCCCTCCATGACGGCAGCGAGGCGGGTGGGACGCTCCGGATGGCGGGGGCCGCCATCGTGCTCCGCGAGCCCCGCTGGCCCGGCGACGACAAGCGTCGTCATCGGGCGACCGCGTGACGCCGAACAGCGGGCGAGCCGGTTGGCGTGGCAGCCATGGTGCCTCCCTCGGCACATGCTACGTCCACCGCCCATCGCCCACCGTCCCCCCTCGGAGCCGCCGGTCCTAGGCTGGTTGGTGATGGGAGAAGTCATGTCGGCGTGGGTCGTCGAACGACCCGGGCCGGTCGGCGGCCCGGGTCACCCGCTGATCCAGGTGGAGCGGCCCGTCCCCGAACCGGGCCCGGGAGAGGTTCGCGTGCGCGTGCGGGCCTGCGGCGTGTGCCGTACCGATCTCCACCTCGCCGAGGGCGATCTGGTGCCACGCCGCCCGCGCGTGACGCCGGGACACGAGATCGTGGGGGAGGTCGACCGCATCGGTCCTGGCGGCACGCGCTGGCGCGAGGGTGACCGCATCGGGGTGCCGTGGCTGGCTCACACCTGCGGCACGTGCCGGTTCTGCGTGTCCGGCCGCGAGAACCTCTGCCTGGTCCCTCGCTTCACCGGCTGGGACGTCGACGGCGGCTACGCGGCGTACGCCGTCGTGGACGAGGCCTACGCCTACGCGCTGCCCGAGGCGTTCGACGACGTGGAGGCGGCGCCGCTCCTCTGCGCCGGGATCATCGGCTACCGCGCCCTGAAGCAGTCCAACCTGCCCGACGGGGGCAGGCTGGGGATCTACGGCTTCGGTGGCTCCGCCCACCTCACGGCCCAGGTGGCGCTGGCACGCGGCGCCCGCGTGCATGTCATGACCCGCTCTGCAGAAGCCCAGCGGCTGGCCCTAGAGCTGGGCGCCACCAGTGCCGGTGACGCGGACGCAGCACCGCCCGAACCGCTCGACTCGGCCATCCTCTTCGCGCCGGTCGGAACCCTGGTGCCGCCCGCCCTGGCGGCGTTGGACCGGGGCGGGACGCTGGCCGTCGCCGGCATCTACCTGAGTGACATCCCCACCCTCCACTACCAGGAACATCTCTTCGAAGAACGGGCGCTGAGGAGCGTGACGGCCAACACGCGGCGCGACGGGGAGGAATTCTTGGCCGAGGCGGCCCGCATCCGGCTGCGCGTCTCCGCCGTCCCCTACGCCATGACGCACGCCGACGCCGCGCTGCGTGACCTGCGTGACGACCGGATCAACGGAGCGGCCGTGCTCGTGGCCTGAGCGCCGTGAACCTGAGCGCCGTGAACCTGAGCGCCCTGAAGATGTCCGCCGGGAGCCGGCGGCGGACGCAAGTCGGGCCGCAGCAACGCGCTCCGCAGGGCTCCGAACAGGGAAATCGCTCCCGGAAAAGACAAACGCCGACGGTGCCCCAGTCGATTCACGCCAAAGCGTTATCACAGGGCCCTTGGCGATAGGTCCTGGAGTTCTCGACTGGGGCACGCACGCCGGCAGTGCGATCAGGCGGTAGATCGCTAGAGCCATTATTCCCGATCCGCGGACGGGTAAACACAGATTTTCAGGAAATTTTGGAAGCGTTTAGATGACGGATTCTACCTGGTCAGCGGCCATGAGAACGGCCACCAACTCCCGGTCCCGGGGATAGGACAGCAGTCGGGACGCATCTTCGAGGTTGAGCCAACGGAGTTCGTCGACCTCCTCGTTGGGGCGGAAGATCCCCCCCGTTGCCGCCATGATCCAGTAGGCCACCGTCTTGGGCCGGCCCTTGCGGTCCACATACTCGGTGTGGCCGATGAAGCGGAGCAGATCGCACGCCATGCCGGTCTCTTCCCGCACCTCGCGCAGGGCCGCGATGTCGAGCGTCTCCCCCGGCTCGAGCTTTCCTTTGGGAAACGACCAGTCGTGCTGCACCGGCCGGTGCACGATGGCTATCTCGAGAATCCCGCCCTGGCGGCGCACGACCAGCCCGCCTGCCGCCTGGACAACATCTGTTTGGGAGGGGAGCTCGGCCGTCATTGATCGTCGCGCCACTAGGTGGCAGGTTACCGTCGTCCCCCGTGTCAACCGCGGCAATCGCGGTCGGCCCGGAAACCGGACGAGGACCCGCTGTAGCGTGAGCGTGATGTCCGAGTCCAAGGTCGGCGAGACGGGCGAGCACGATCCGGTCGAGATCGAGTGGCAGTTCGACGCCCTCGACCTGCGTCCGGTGGAGCGGTGGCTGGCCACGCTCCCGACCCTGGCCATCGAGACGCGCGACGGCGGGACGATCACCGCGCTCGCCCGCCCGCCGCGCCGGCTGGTGGACTCATATCTCGACAGCGAGGACTGGCGCATCGCCCGGGCCGGCTTCGTCGTGCGCACCCGGCGCCGCGGCCGGCACGACGAGATCACCCTGAAGGACACCCGGCCGGCCGAGGGCAGCGGTCTCCGCCAACGCCTGGAGGTCACCGAGGTCCTCCCCGCGTCCGGGTTGGAGGCCCTGGGAGCCCAAGGTCCGGTCGGGCGCCGTCTGCGGGCCATCGTCGGTTCCCGCCGGCTGCGCGAGGTGCTCCAGGTCCGCACGCGCCGGCGTCCCTTCGCGCTGCGGATCGGCGGGGTCGACGTGGCGGAGATCGCTCTCGACGACACCATGATCGTCGTCGGCACCGGGCAGCGCCCCATGCAGCTGCGGCGCGTCGAGGTCGAGGTCCATCCCGACTGGCTCGACGGGCTGGAGCCAATTGTGGAGCAACTACGTACGTCGTGCGGGCTCCAACCGGCGCGGCTCTCCAAGTTCGAAGCCGGATTGTTGGCGCTCGGCGAGGAGATCCCCGGCACCCCGGACCTGGGGCCGACCGAGGTCTCCGCCACCTCCACCATGGGGGACCTCGCCTTCGCCGTGCTGCGGCGCCAACTTGCCGTCTTGCGGGCCAAGGAGCCGGGCACGCGGCTGGGTGAAGACCCCGAAGAGCTGCACGACATGCGGGTCGCCACGCGGCGCCTGCGGGCCGCCTTTGCCCTGTTCGAAGGCGTGCTCCCCGTCCGGGCCCAGGTCTTCCGGGAAGAGCTCGGGTGGCTGGCCCGCCTGCTTGGCGCGGTGCGCGACCTCGACGTGCAATTGGAGGGCCTGGCCGGTATGTCGCCCGGCGTCATCGACACGTCCACCGGATTTGCGCTCAACGAGCCCGATCCCCTGGCCGAGTTGGCGGCGCTTCTCGGGCGCGAGCGCGCCGTGGCCCGCAGCGACATGTTGAACGGGCTCGACTCCGTCCGCTGGGATCGCTTGGCCAAGGGCCTCACCGCCATGGCGCAGCAGGGACCGGCGCGCCGTTCGCTGGCCACTCGGGTGCCGGCTGCCATCGGCCTGCCCGACTTGGTCCTGACGCGCTACGAGAAGGTGAGCAAGGCGGCCAGGCGGGCGAAGCGGTCCGGCGTGGTGACGGACTTCCACGCCCTGCGCATCCGTTGCAAGCGGCTGCGCTACGCCCTCGAGTTCGGCAGCGACGTCTACGGCGGGCGGACCTCCCGCTTCGTGCGCGAGCTGACGGTGCTGCAGGACGAGCTCGGCGAGATGCACGACGCCGAGGTGGCGTCGCTCCAACTCGCCGCGCTGGCGACGGGGGAGGCGCACCTGCCACCGGCCACCGTTTTCATGATGGGCGGTGTGGCCGAACAGCACCGGCGCCAGGTGAACCGGCTCCTCAAACGACTGCCCGGCGAGCTCCCCCGCATCCGAGGCCGGGCCTGGCGTGAGCTGCGCGATCTGATGGAGCACCGGCGGGCCGAAGCGGAGGCCGCCCAGCCCCCTGTCCGCACCACGCTGCGCGCGCTTCCCCGGCCGCAACCTCAGACCGAGCCGCGGGACGTGGCGGCGGATCCGCCGGCCACCGACCCCGGACCGATCCACGCCGCCGTCGTGCCGGGTCTCACGGCCCTGGAACCGCCACCGCAGTCAGGCCAGGGGGAATGAACCCGCGTCGTCTCCCATGACGACGCGGGGATGCTCGGTGACGATGAAGTGCAGCTTGTCGGTGTCGAGGAAGTTGCCGATGTCGGCCCAGATGTCGGGGAAGTCCGGCTCCCCCATGTGGGCCCGGTATGCGTCCATGTCCTCGAACCATTGCACCGTCACCCCGTCGAAACCGGTGTCGTCGTCACCGTTGTAGTCGTCGAGCGGCCGCGGATGCTGCTCGTAGCGCACCACGTGGCTCCCGCTCTTGCTCGCCACGATGAGCGGGCCGTGCACGTCCTTCCAGTAAGCGTGGAACTGCGCCGGTGTCAGACCGTCCTTGCGCCGCAGCAGGCATGTGAGCCTGACCATGGGACCTCCTGTCGGGTGTGGCGCCGGCACGGTTGACCCTGCCGGCGTCTCCGCAGGCTATCGGCGGCCCCGGGCCTCAGGGGAGGGAGAGGGTCAGTCCGGAGCCCGAGCCGCTCGTGCCGACGCCGACCGAGACGCCGCCTACCGAGACCGGCGGGGTGCTGACCGGCAGAGGCACGGCCGGAAGCGGCACCGTCACCGTGGTCGTGGTCGTCGTGGTGCTCGTCGATGTGGTCGAACCGCTCGTGGTACCGCCCGAGGCGCTCCCCGCAGGGGTCGTCGCCTTGCCGCCGGCCGACGCGGTGACGGGCAGGCTCGGCACCAAGCTCCCACTGCCGCTTCCACTTCCGCTGCCCACGATGGGGAGCGAGGGAATCGTGCCCGTCCCGCCCGTCCCGCCCGTGGCGCCCGTCCCGCCCGTGGCGGCCGCGGTGACGCCGTCGAGCAGCGCGGCAATGGCGCCCGTGCCCGACAGCAGGGACGTGCCCGTGCCGCTGACACCCGGCAGGCCGCTGCCCGCCGTGCCGAGCCCAGGGATCCCACCGAGCTCACCGAGTCCACCCAGTCCACCCAGTCCACCCAGTCCACCCAGTCCACCCAGTCCACCCAATCCCTCGAGCTCACCCAAGCCACCCAGACCGGGCAGGCCCGGCAGCCCCGCCAGGCCCGGGAGGCCCAAGGACGGGAGCCCGCCGGCGGGCAGCGGGAGGGAGGTGATCGGCATGAGCGAGCCCAGATCGGCCAGGGTCCCGGTCACGTCGGTGATCACATCGGTCAGGGAAGGCACGAGGGTGCTGAGTTCCTCGGTGGGGTCGCTCGGCAGAGTGCCCACGCTGCCGAGCGCGCCGGTGAGGCTCCCGACGACACAACCGAGCCCGAGGTCGCTCGTGGTTGCCGTGCAGCCGGATCCGTTCCCGCTCCCCGCACCGCTCCCCGCACCGCTGCCCGCACTCGCCCCCGCGCCCGCGTCGCTCCCGCTGCCGGCACCGGACAGGTCGGCCAGGGTGGCCGTCGTCGCGCCCGGTGTGCCGGACTGCACCGTCAGCCACTGCAACGGCGCGGCGTTCTGGGTCAGTGAGCCCGACAGCGCCGTCAGCGCCGCGGTCACCACCGCCTCCGTGCCACTCGCGGACGCGGCGTCCTGGTTGACGCCGCCGGCCGCCGACTGGTCCGGCGAGACGGACGAGGCGAGTGAGTGTGCGGCGGCAGGGTTGACCGTGAAATAGCCGCCGAGGCCACCGAGGAAGGCTCCCGCCGCCGCGCAGGCCAGCCCCCCGGCTCCCACCATGACGGCGTTGCGGTAGCGCGCGAACCCCCTCGGTCTCTCGCCCTCCGCAGGTGCTTCCTCGACGGCCGCCGGCAGCGGCTTGGCTTCGAACTCGTCATGGATCGGCGCGTCGGCGGCGGTCATGTGCAGCCGGTACGGCCGCGCCGCCTCGGGGAGCGTCGGCCCGGCCTCGGGCGCCGCGTGCTTGCCCCTGGAGCTGAACTCCCCCCGGAGCACCTCGTCGTACATGTCGTTCAGGTTCGCCGTCATGCCTCCTCCTCCCCTACGCCCCTCTCCGGGCCCTCATGGTGGAAACGGGCCAGCGCACCCGTCCTTGCGATTCCTCTGGGGGCTCCCGCCCCGGCCCGGAATGCCGGGGCGGCTCACGCGAAGCTCCAGCTCCCGATGGTCACGACAGAGCCGTGAACAGGAAGAACGACCGTCATGGCGTGCTCGCCCGGAGCGGGTCCCCCCGAGAGGGTCACGGAGGTGCGCAGGACCACCTGGTCGGGGCTCCCGTCCGACGAGTCGATCTCCACGTTGAGCGGGGTGTCGTGCCCGGTGACCGCCGCGCCGGCCAATTGGGGGGGCATGGGCAGGCCGGGCGCCATGGCTGTCCACCACGCGGTCTGGCGCTGGGCGCTGGCATGCAGACCGCCGAAGTACGTCTCGAGTGCGGCTGCCTCCAAGGAGAGCGGGCCGGGCGACTGCGCGAAGGCGACAGATGCGTCCACCAGGCTCATGGTCCCCATGGGGGCCTCGTTCTGCTCGAGCGTCAGACCCTGCGCCTGCAACGCCTGCGGCGCCGACGTCCGGTAATCGGTGGACGAAACGGTGCGCACGAACTGCGCGCCCGGGTCGAGGTTGGCGCCCTTGGTGGCCGCGCCCACTTCGGTGGCCCTGATGAGCAGTCGGTCCGGGGTGAAGAAGAGTGCGTTGGGGGGCCAACAGGTGTCGAGCACCAAGCTGGGCCCCGTTGTGCTCGATACCGCCGAGCCCGCCGGGACGACCTGCTGGTTGCCCACCCGGAACTGCACCGTGTTGCACGCCGTCTGGTACGTGATCAGGTCGCCCGCCTTGAGCTCGTCGAGGTGCACGAAGTAGCTCACGTCGTGAGCCAGGAAGACCGCGGCGCCGTCCACCCCGGGCCACACCGACTGGGGGTCGTGCCCGACGGCCACATTGAGCTCCTGGTCGTCGGTGCCCTCCTCCACCGGCGCGCTGAGGTGGAGTGCCGGAACGGTGAGGATGCCTGACAGCTGGCCCGGGCGGACGCCGGCCACCTGGCAGGAGGCACCGTGGCTCTCGCGTGCGATCCTGGCCATGTCGGCGCGCTCGCTGCTGATCAGGACGCCCCGCGCGTGGTCCTGGTGCTCTTGGTGCGCCAGCGCGTAGCTCGCCGCGAACACGGCGACGAAGAGCAGGACCACACCGACGAGCGTGATGCCGACCCGCCGCAGATCGCGGAGCGCCTTCACTGCTCTGTCTCTGTCCTTGCGTCTGCGAGCCGGAGTGCGTCCGACTGCACCTGCTCGGAGCGGGGTTCCGCCACCCCGCCCCGAGCAGTTCGCAGCACCGGTTCCCGCTGCATCTGCCTCTCCCTCCAGATCCTCCGAAGATCTTTCCTGCGTCGTCCCGCTGTGTGCCCTGTTGCCCTGGCCCTCTCTGTCGTGGCCCTCGTGGCCCTCGTGGCCCTCGTTGCCCTCGTGGCCCTCGTTGCCCTCGTGGCGACCGGCGTGACGGAACATGCCGGCCGCCGGGCGTCAGTGGTCCGTCGTGCTGCGCTGGTGTGGCCGCCGCCGGGCCGGCCCCCGAGACCGGAGGGGGAACGGAGGAGGTCCCGAAGGCCGGGCCCGGTGGCGCTCCGCCGTCCGACCCCGAAGGGATCGGCCGTGGTGGCTCATGAGCCACCACGACGGCGGAGGGGTGAGCTGAGAGATCGAGCGAGCGAGGCGACACGCCGGCGGCCGATGAGCAGCAAGCCGGCCAGACCCATGCCCGCCAGCAGAAAGACGGGCAGGGTCCCCGCCCAGAACTCGCCGGTGTGCACGGTGGTCACGCCGGGCACGGCCGCCGGAGCCGCCACCGGCACGGCGGCCGGTGTGGCCGGTGTGGCCGGAGTGGCGGGCGAGGTGGCGACGGCCGGCGTGGCGTTGGTCGAGCTGCCCGTCGCGCTGACGTCACCGACGTTGAGCCCGATGCCGCCCTCGAGGGCGCTGAGAAGGCCGACGTTGACGACGCCCACCTTGGCGCTGGCCGTCGTGCCGGGGGCCGAGGTGTCACACGTGAGCAGGTTCCCGTCGGGGTTGTAGTCGATGATCCCCGTCAGGAGGCTCCCCAGTGCCGAGCCCAGCGCGCTGCTGGCCCCGGCCTGCGCCAGGATCTCGTTGACCAGGCTGGTCAGCTGCGTGATGTTGACGAACGTCGGCAGCGAGCCGCTGGTCGAGTAGGAGACCAGTCCGGCATTGCAGCTGGGCGTCACCGTCCCGGTGCTGCGGTCGAGCGCCACCGCCGCGGTCGTGGGCGCCACCTGCAGATCGGCCAGGCCGAAGAGATTGACCTCAAGGGTGTTCTGCGTCACCGAGTCGGTCACGACGTTGCCGCTGGTGCTCACCGACGAGGTCGACCCGCCGAGCTGAATTATCAGTGGCTCCAGAGCGGCCGCGTTGCTGCCGGTGAGACCGAGCACCTGATTGAGGATCCCCGTGACGAGACCCGTCACGGGCGACGTGCCGCCGGCGGCGTCGAGCTGGCTCAGTAGTCCGCTCAGGACGGAACACTCGCCGCTGAGGCTGCTGCCCCCGGCGACGCTGCTCGGGTTGAGGGCCAGATTGGCCGGCAGGATCCCGTTGACGGTGCCGAGCAGCGACTGGACGGACGACGGAAGCGGGCTCGAGTTGGATCCCGCCGTGCCCGAGGCGGCCGGGACGTCGTCGCATACAGACGAAGCCGACGGCAAGGAACCGCCGATCAGGCTCTGCAGGAAGTCGGTCAGGCTCAGGCTGATCGACACCTTGGCCAGGCTCCCGGCGCCGTTGGCGGTGGGGTTCCCGTTGCCGTCCACGGAAGCCGACGCGCTGCCGCACGTGACGTCGACGTCGATGAGGGGCGTATTGAGCGGAATCGGACAGGCGCTCGATCCGGTGGGGCTGGCCGTCACACCGTTCCCCGAGGCCACCGCATCCTGTGTGGAGGACGACGCCAGACCGGACAGGGACGAGGACGCACTCGTCGGGCACGGGTTGGTGGACGACGCGGTCGAGAGGCAGGCACCGGTGCCGGACGCCTCGGCCATCGGTGCGTTGCTGGCGTCGGCCTCCGAGCCGCCACCGGCAAACTGCAGGGTGTTGAGGAGGTCGAGCGACACAAAGCCACCGTTGGACTGGACGCTCCAGGTGTTGCTCTGCGCGCCCGCAGTCGACGAGATGGCGGCCAGCAGCATCATGGCCACCAGCCCCACCGCGGCGATCCTCACCCCACCCCTCATCCGATACCCCTGACCGTCCGTCCGCCACACGGAGGACTCCTCTGCCTACGGGGATGAAACGGGGCACTCTGGCGAACCTTGCGCCGCCCTGAGAACAATTCGAGTTGAGATACCCCCGTGTGGGGCGCCTCCCGTGCAGAACGCTTCCCGGGCAGGTCAGCGGGGCAACGCCGGTCGTCCCGTACTGTGTTCCGAAATGCCCGCGTCCCACGTCGTGCTGCTCCTGCTGGCGGGGCTCGGTGCCGGCATCTTCAACGGCGTGGCCGGCGGCGGAAGCCTGATTTCCTTCCCGATCCTGCTCGGGCTGGGCTACCCGGCCCTGACGGCGAACATCACCAACACCATCGGGATCTGGCCCGGCTACCTGGCCTCCGCGGCCGGCTTCCGCCGCGAGATCGGCGACCAGTCCCGGCGTCTGCTCCGCCTGACCCCCGTTGCCCTGGCGGGTGGGATCACCGGTGCACTGCTCCTCCTCACGACATCCGCGGCGACCTTCGACGACGTGGTGCCCTGGCTGGTCCTGGGGGCCGCCGCGCTGTTCGCCGCCCAACCGGCGCTGCGGCGGGCCCTGGACCGCGGCGCCGCGCACCCCCGCACCCGTCCCGTCCTTCTGGTGACCGGCGTCTTCGCGGCCTCGGTCTACGGCGGCTACTTCGGTGCCGCCATGGGCGTCATGTTCCTCGCCATCTTGGGCCTGGCCCTCCCCCTCTCGCTGGCCCACACGAGCGGGCTGCGCGCCGTGCTGTCGATGATCGTCAACGGCATCGCCGCCGTCGTCTTCCTCATTCATGGCGGGCTCGCCTGGGAGGCGGTGGGGTTGCTGGCCGCCGGCAGTCTCGTCGGCGGCTACGCCGGAGCGCGACTGGCTCTGGCGCTGCCGGCACCCGCATTGCGCGTGGTGGTGATCCTCATTGCGGTGGGCACCGCGGTGAAGCTGCTCACCTGACGACGGCGCCGGGTCAGTCCACGGCCAGCGGATAGGTGCCGGCCACCGCGCGCGACAGTTGCCGGCGCACCGTGCGCCGGGCGTCCTCCGCCGCCTCGGGCGCGACGGGCACGAGGCGCAGGCGCGTCCCCGGTGCGCATTGGCCCAGCCGTCCGTGGTCGGCGGACACCACGACCGCCAGCACCGGGTAGCCGCCCAGCGTGGCGTGATCGGACAGGAGGACCACCGGATCGCCGTCCGGCGGCACCTGGACCGTCCCCGTCACCACACCGTGGGAGTCGAGGCCTCCCCCGTCGGATCCTCGCCGCAGCGTCACCGTTCCCTCGGCGCGCAGACGCATCCCCACCCGGTTGGACGCCGGCTGCACGACGAAGACCGTGTCGGCCAACCGGGCCGATGCCGCGGCATCGAACTGCTCGCCGTGCGGGCCGGGCAGGACGCGCAGCTCGACGACCGACGACGCGTCGACGTCGGTGGAACCGGCCCCCACGAGATGGTCCCCGAGCGGTGGTGCCCATGCGCCGGCGTGCAGCACGTCCCCCGTCTGCAGCGGACCGGCGCCGAGCCCGGTCAACTGGTCGGTCGCGCTGCTGCCGAACCACTGTGGCCCGAGGAAGCCACCGGCCACCGCCACGTAGGTGCGGCAGCCGGCGTGCTGACGACGGACCTCGAGCGTCTGCCCTGCGACCAGAGGAAGGAGCTGCCCGGCCGGCGCCGGCGCGCCGGCGACGCGGATCTCCGGTGCGGCTCCTACCACCGCGGCATGGCACGCGCCGAGGCAGCGCAGCCGGGTGCCGCCTCCCGTCAGCTCGAGCGTGCCGGCCATCGGGGTGTTGCCGGCCAACCGGTTGGCCAACTCGAAGGACACCGGGTCGGCCGGGCCCGCGCCCGGAACCCCGTCTGCGGCGACGTCCCGGCGACCGGCGTCCTGGACGACAGCCCGCAGTCCCGGAGCCGCGACCTCGAAGACCGGGCGGGCATCGGACGGCAAGGACCACGGTGGCGGCGCCACGGGCTCCGGCTCGACGCGCGCGTCGACGCCGGCCACGGTGAAGCGGACCCGATCGCCCGGTGCCAGGACGGCGTAGGGCGGACGCGCCGCCGAGAACAGTGGGAAGGCGGTGCGGCCCACCAGTTGCCAGCCGCCCGGCGACGCGGTCGGATAGACGGCGGCCTGACCGTTCGCGACGGCCACCGACCCCGCCGGCACGACCGGGCGCGGCCGGGAGCGCCGCGGCACCCGGTCGAGCGGACTCGGGAGGCCCTCGAGGTAGGCGAATCCCGGGGAGAACCCGATCACGGCCGCGGTCAACGGCTGCGCGGTCAGGAGCGCGGCCACTTCGTCCGGTCGACAGCCGGCCAGCGCGGCCACCTCGTCGAGATCGGGCCCGTCAAAACGGCAGGGGATGGAAATGAGACGACCCGGGTCGACCGGGCCGTCGGGGCCGTCGGAGGCGGGGCGTCGAGCCACTTCGGCGCGCACCGCGTCAGCGGCGGCCAGCACCGCCGGGAACTCCGCGTCAGCGTCGGTGACATGGACCATGACGGTGGCCTCGCCGCACACCACCTCGGCCTCCCCGGCCAGAGCCGTCGCCAGCTGCCCCGCCAGCACGCGTGCAGCCGGGGCGTCGGGCACTCCGATCAGGAAGGCGCGGTCACCGAGGGGCCGGACCTCCCCGACGGGGACGGACCGGGTCATGCACGCGCCGGCGCGACCACTTCGATAGCCGAGTCGGCCAGGACGCGACGGACGCCGGTGGCGATGGCGACGGCCCCCGGGGAGTCGCCGTGGATGCACAGGGTGTCCACCCACAGCGTCAGCACCGACCCGTCGTCGGCGACCACCGCGCCGCGGGCCAGGCTGAGCGCCTGGGCCGTCGCCTCGGGCTCGGCCAGCACGGCGCCGGCGGTCGCCCGGTCGACCAGCCCGCCATCGTGCCGGTAGGCGCGGTCGCAGAACCCTTCCTCGCAGGCGGGCATCCCATCGCGCAATACCATCGCCATGGCCCGGCACCCCGACGGCAGCACCATGGTCACGGCGTCACCAACGCTGGCACGGACGGCGTCGCGGAAGGTCGAGTAGACGGCACCACCTTTGGCCACCTCTTCGTACAGCGCGCCGTGCGCCTTGACCGATGCCACCTTCGTGCCGGCGGTCCGACACACCTGGTCGAGCGCGCGCAGCTGCTGGGTCAGGGACTCGCCGAGCTCGCCGCGGTCCATCTCCATCGGCTGGCGCCCGAAGCCGGCGCGCTCGGGGTAGGAGGGGTGGGCACCGACGCGGACCGCGTGCTCCAAGGCAGCGGCGACGGTCGCCGTCATCGACTTGTCGTCCCCGGCGTGACCGCCGCAGGCGACATGCACCGACGTCACCAACCCCATGAGCGCGCGCTCCACCGCGATCCCGGCGGCATCGGTCGCTTCGCCCACGTCGGCGTTGAGATCGATCGTCCGCTTCACATGCACGACGTCAGCCGGCCTCGAGCTGGTCCACCACGACGCCGTCGCGGTAGACCACTCGCTGGTTGCGGCGCGTCGGCACGCGTGCCCCGCCGAGGACGGAGCCCGTCATGTTGAGCGGGTCCGCCCCGGCCACCACGACCTGCTCACCATGGGCACCGCGGCGGTGCGTCGCCTGCAGCTCCTCGAACGCCTCGGGCAGCGCGTACTGCTCGCCGGAGAGCCCGGCAACGAACCGTCCTCCGAGGACGAGGCCACGCGCCTCGAGCCGGCGCAGCGCCCACACGACCTCGCGCCACGGCACCTTGAAAGACTCCCGGCTCCACACCTCCCACGCGACGACGCCCCAGCGCACCAGCAGCTGCTGCGCCACCGCCTCGGCCAGCGCCTCGTTGCCGGGCAAGAGGACGCCGTCGTCCACGGCCGGCGCGCCCAACACCTCGGGCCCGGGCAGGAGCGACCAGCGGCCCTCGCCGATCCCGGTCCCCACCGGGGCGCGGCGACGGGCCAGGCGCACCGACGGACGGCGTACCGTCCGCGTGCGCCAGCGGTCGCGGGCCGACAGCAGCGCCCGCACCGCCGAGAAGGCATCCGCAGTGACGAGGCCCCGCGCCACCAGATCCCACAGTCCCTCGTCGACCTCGGCCGGCAGCCGGCCGGTGACCGGCGCCAACTCGGGTCGGAAGCAGGCACCGCGCGTTCGCAGGGCCGCGAGCACGTCGGCGGCCGTGCCGACCTCGGGCTCCGGTGCGAGCGCTCCGGCTCGCACGGCGCGCAACATGTCTTCGAGGTCATCGCGCACGACGAAGGCGAGCGGTGTGGCCGGCGAGGGCGTGCCGCTGCGCCCGGTTCGCTCAGCACGCGGTGTCAGGCGCCCCCACACGATCTCGCCCGACAGACAGAGCTCGTCGAGCCAGCGCGCGTCGTAGCCGGTGACACGGGCGGGCAGGATCTGCGCCTCCCACTCCGCCGCCGGCGCCTCGATGCCCTGCAACTGCTCGAGGACTTCGAGGAGGCCGGCCCGGCCCTCGAGCCGGCTGTCGGGTGTCGCGTGCTGCCAGTGGGTGAGGAAGCGCACGTACTCGGCGATCGGCACGGCGTCGACCATCCCGCGGCGGCGGCTGCGGCTGGCGCCGTGCAGGCGGACGAGGAGGTTGCGCGCGCACCAGCGGCCATCGGGGAGCTCGATGGCCGAGCCCTTGCCCTCGAGGCGCGCCAACGCGGTGCGGGCACGGGCCCCCGACAGCGGCGCCCCCATGGGTGCGCCCGACGGGAGGGCAGCATCCGCCACCAGCTGCTCGACGGTCACCGGGCCCGCCAGCTGCAGGTGGCCTGCGATGCAGGCCGCGGCGGCCTCGTCGTCTTCCGCGAGCACCAGCGCGGCCTGGCGGCGCTCGGTGGCCACCCAGCACCCGTCGACCAGTCCGGCCCGGCCGTCGGCCGCGAGGGTCTCGTACCACTGCTCCCACTCGCGGTGCGGGCGCGCCGCCACGAGGGAGAGAAGCAGGTCGTGCAGCTCGTCGGCGTTGCGCAGGCGGGGACGGACCTGGTCGAGCACGACAGCGACGGCCTCCGGGTCCAGGGCGGCCAACTCCGACGCCGGGACCGGCAGCCCGTCGGGACCGAGCTCGCCCAGGCCACGCCGCAACGACAATGCCCGGGTCCGCCGCTCCTCGAGCGGCGCGTCGTCGAGATAGGTGAAGGGTCGCCCGCTCAAGATTGCGTGGGAGAACGGGGACGGCTCCGACGACTCGACCGTGTGCACCGCGATGGCGCCCGACTCGACCTGGGACCACACCTCGATCAACCCCTCCACCGAGAGACCCTCGTGCAGGCAGTCGTGCACGGTCTGGCGGGCCAGGACGTGATCGGGCACTCCCACGGGACCGGGCGGCGCGTTCTCCTGACAGGCGGCCAAGCCCGGCCACACGGCGGCCAGAAGGTCGTCGGCCTCCATGCGCTGCAGATGAATGGGACGGCGCTTGCCACCGTTCATGCGAGGCAGCACCAGCGCGCGGTTGAGGTTCCAGCGCCAGCGGGCGCCGAGCATGGGATGCAACAGCACGGCTTGCGTCAGGACCTCCGAGGCCTTGGCGCTGCTCAGCATGGACTGCACCTTGGTGAGCGGGAAGCTGTGCTGGGGCCCGAGCGACAGGACCACGGTGTCGTCGTCCGCCGCCGCCTGGAGCTCGAAGTCGAACGAGACGCAGAAACGCTTGCGCAGGGCCAGACCGAGTGCCCGGTTGATGCGGCCACCGAAGGGCGCGTGGATGATCAGCTGCGAGCCCTCGCTGTCGTCGAAGCAGCGCTCGACGACGATCCGCTCCCTAGTCGGCAGATGCCCGAGCGCGGCCAGGCCGGCGGCACAGTAGGCCACGACCTGCTGGGCCACCTCGGCGGACACGCCGGCGCGCTCCTGCACGAGCCGGCGCGCCCCGTCGCCGTCCTGGGCCTGCAGGAGCGGCTCGAGCGCCGCCCGGAGATCGCTCACCGCCTCGGACAGCTCCGCCGTGCGGGCCGGGGCCTCGCCCAGCCAGAAGGGGATCGTCGGGGGCAGGTCCCCGGCGTCGTAGACCCGCACCGTGCCGACCTCGACCTTGGCCACCCGCCAAGAATGGGTGCCCAGGAGGAAGATGTCGCCCGCGGTCGCCTCGACCGCGAAGTCCTCGTGGACCGACCCGACCGTGACGCCGTCGGGGTCGAGCACGACGCGGTAGTCGCCGGTCTCGGGGATGGCGCCCCCGCCGGTGAGCGCGGCGAGACGCGCGCCGCGCCGCGCCCGCAAGCGCCCGTTGACCGCGTCGAGGTGAAGGTGCGCGCCGCGCCGTCCGCGCCCTGTCTCGATGCCCCAGCTCGCCAACGCCACGACGTCGTCGAAGTCCTTCCGCGACAGCTCCGCGTAGGGGGCGGCGCGACACGTCATGTCCCACATCGCCTCGACGTCGCGCTCCTCGGTGGAGGCCACCTCCGCCACGAGCTGCTGGGTCAGGACGTCGAGCGGGGCGACCGGGGGCTCGAGCAGGTCGAGCCGGCCCTCCCGCACCGCGGCCAGGAGGGCCGTGCACTCGACGAGCTCGTCGCGCGTGGTCGGGAACAGACGCCCCGCCGGCGTCCCGTCGCGATGGTGGTTGGCCCGCCCGACCCGTTGCAGGAAGGTGCCGATGGCGCGGGGCGAGCCGATTTGGCACACCAGCTCGACCGGGCCGACGTCGATGCCCAGCTCGAGCGAAGCCGTTGCCACCAGCGCGCGCAGGTCGCCGGCCCGCAGTCGCGTCTCGACGATGCGCCGTCGCGCCGCGGAGAGGCTGCCGTGGTGCGCCGCAACGAGAAGCGAGGCGTCGACATCGTCGCCGGCAGCGGTCGGATCGTCACCCAGCCGCTCCGCCAGCTGGTGGGCCACCCGCTCGGCCATCTTGCGCGTGTTGACGAAGACGAGCGTCGTGCGGTGGTCCCGCGTGTGCTCGGCGATGCGGTCGAGGATGTCCGACATCTGCCCGCCGCTCATGACCGCCTCGAGCTCGGTGGACGGGAGCTCGATGGCCACCTCGAGATCGCGGGCGTGGCCGCAGTCGACGATCACGGTGGGGGGCCGGTCGTCGTGCACGCCGGAGAGCAAGCGGGCCACGAGGTCGAGCGGCCGCTGCGTGGCCGAGAGCCCGATCCGCTGGAGGCTCCCGCCGCTCTCGTTCACCAGCGCGTCGAGCCGCTCGAGGCTGAGGGCCAGGTGGCTGCCCCGCTTGTCGCGGGCGAGCGTGTGCACCTCGTCGACGATCACGGTGCGCACGCCCCGCAGGAGTTGGCGCGACGAGGGCGCTGTCAACAGGAGGTAGAGGGACTCCGGTGTCGTGACGAGAAGGTCGGGTGACTGCCTCTTCATGGCGGCGCGCTCGGCCGCCGGCGTGTCGCCGGTGCGGATGGCGACGCGCAACCCCGGGTCGGCGTAGCCGAGCCGGGCGGCCTCCTCCCGGATTTCGGTCAGGGGGACATGGAGGTTCTCGTGCACGTCGACGGCGAGCGCCCGCAGCGGGGAGATATAGAGGACCTCGGGGGTGCCCCGGGTGCCGGATCCCTCCTGGGCGGCCCGGTAGGCGGCATCGATGGCGACCAGGAACCCCGTGAGTGTCTTGCCCGAGCCCGTCGGCGAGGCGACCAGGACGTCGCTGCCCGCCGCGATGTGGGGCCAGGCGGCCGACTGCGGCGGCGTCGGGCCGAGGGGGAAGCGACGGGCGAACCAGCTGGCGACGGCCGGATGGAAGAGCGTGTCGGGCGAGGCTTCGGGCACCCTCCCATTTCACCAGGATGTAGTGACGGCCGCGGCGGTCCGGCCGCCGGTACCGGCCCGGTGGCACCAGGGCGGCCCTCCCGGGGCGGCGTCAGGACGCGGCCGGGGCCAGGTCGTGCGAGGTGCCGACGTAGCGGTCGAGGACGTCGGCCACCTCGGCCCGCCCCTCCTCGATGAGGGTCGCCGTGCCCGAGAAGTCGCGGTACTCGCCCGAGGGCTCGCCGCCCCCGGAGAACACGACCACCTCGACGCCGGGCGGGAGGGAGGCCAGCTCGCGGATGAAGCGGGCGTGGATGGCGACGAAGAACGCCGTCAGCTGGGCCTCGAGCGGGCGCCGCGGCGGGGATGGGTGGTAGTGCAACGGCCCGCACAGCAGCACATAGATACGGTCGCAGCCGGCGGCGATGGCCTGGCTGATCGGCACGTTGTTGACCACCCCGCCGTCGACGAGCAGGTCGCCGTCGATGACGACCGGCGGAAAGATGGACGGAATGGCAGAGGAGGCCAGGATGGCCTCGGCCGCCGGGCCGTGGCCGATCCAGCGCTCCCGCCCGTCGGTGAGCGACGTCGTCACCACCTCGATCGGGATGGTGGCGTCCTCGAGGTTCTCGTAGTCGATGCCGGCCTCGATGATGGCCCGCAGCCCCGTGTTGGCGTGCACGGACGGGCGCTTCTGCAGGAAGGCCCACGGGCCATCGAGCGCGCCGCGGGGAAAGATGTCGGTCCCCTTCACCGCACGCCAGATGTCGGCCATCTGCTCGGTGTTCTCGAGGGTCGGCTGACCGGCGTAGGACGCGCCGTTGATGGCGCCGACCGAGGCGCCGAAGACGCGGTCGGCCCGGATGTCGCGCCGGGTCAGCTCCTGGAGCATGCCCACCTGGACGGCACCGCGGCTGCCCCCGCCGCCGAGGACGAACCCCGTGCGGTGGGGAATGTGGTGCCGGCCCTCCGGGGTATGACGGCGCTGCGCCCATGCCGCGCGGAAGCGATCGGTGAGGGACGGCGCGGGCCCGCCGGCGAAGCGGTTGGCGTCGGTCACCGGGCCCCGCCCGGATGGTCCCGAGGAGGCTGACCTCTCTCCTGTTGCCGGGCGCGCCACGCCTTGCGCCCGGCGATGTCGTTGCGCACCGCCCACAGGATCACGATCACCACGAGCGTGAGCATCGCCACCACGAAGATCCCGAAGATCACGAAGAAGGCGGTGTTGCCGGCCGACGCCAGCACGAGCGCGGGTGACATGTCCGTCTCAGGGTAGAGCAGCGAGACCGGTGTCACAGCCGGTGGCCACACTGCACCGATGGTCCTCGTCGCACCGCGTCCCCTCCTCCGGCCCACCCCGCCGGGTGACGCGCCGGCGGACAGAGGGACGGGAGCCGAGGTCCTGGCGCTGCTCCGCGGTGACGCGGCGGCGCGTCCCTGCTTCGACCCCGGGCTGGCCGGCGGGCTGCGGGCCTGGCTCGAAGACGCCGCCTACGACGTGGTGGCGACCCGGGGCGAGCACGCAGCCCCCCTCGTCCTCGGACCGCGCCGATTGCTCGGTTCGCACGCGGAGCGGGGCGGCGGCGGCGGCGGCGGCGCGAGCGACGGGCTCCTCCTGCCCCGGCTGGTGCACACACTGCTGCGCCAACTCGTGCACACCGGCGGCATCCACGACCCGCTGGCCGACGCGCTCGACGCGCTGCGGGCGTCAGGGGACGACGCCGACGTGCGGAGGATCGAGTCGCTGCCGGCGGCGGAGCGCACGGTGCTCGCAGAGACGCTGGCCCTGCACGCCCGCAACCTGAGCGGGCTGGTCCCGCGGTTCGCCCCGGGCTGGATGCCCCGTACCGACGACCGCGTCGCCATCCCGCTCGGGGGCGGCCGGATCGTCCTGCACGGGATGTTCGACCTCGTGGTGGGGCTGCCCCAGCCGGGCACGGCGTCGTTGTGCGCGGTGGGCCTCTCCACCGGCTCCCCGTGGGCGTCCGCACGGCGGTCACTCCACTACCTGTCGCTGCTCGAGACCCTTCGGAGCGGCACGCCCCCGTTCCGGCTGGCGCTGCTCGATTCCGCTTCCGGCCGCTACGGCGTCGAGGACGTGCGCGAGGAACACCTGCGGGCGATCGCCTCCCACATCGCCGCCTGGCTGGCTCGGGTCACGACGGATGGATAGCCGGCTCATGGCCGCGCTGGCGGAGCCCGTCCCCGCCATCGACCCGGCGTCGTGGGGTCGCGCCCTCGACGAGGCGAAGGCGAAGCTGGCCGGGCTGGCCGTCCGGCGCGCCGGCGCCGCTCGGTTCCGCGTCACCGACCACGAGGTGCGCACGGCATTCGCCATGGACGCCGACGCCGACGAACCGGGTCACGCCGACCCGTTCGCCTGGTCGACGGGCACGGCGCGGCGATCCATCGGCGTGGCCGCCGTCCGTCTCCTGGCCGGAGGGATGGCGCGTTCCCCGCTCGAGGCCGTCCGGTCCAGGCTGGCCGAGTCCTCGCGCTGGGTGCGCGAGGGCAGCGCCTCCGCCACGCAGCTCGACCGTTGGGTGGTCGACCTCCCGCCCGCCGGCCGCGCCGCCGTCGGCGCGGCGGCCGTGACGTGGGCCACCCGCCTGTGGTGTGCCCTCGACTGGTCGTCGTTCCCCTCGGTCCCGGTCATCGGCCGCGACCATTGGTGGGACAGCCCCCATTCCGCCCTGCTCGCGCTGCGCGGGCGGGCCGACGTGCGCACGGGGCAGACGCACCTCGTGGTGCTGTCGGGACCCCGCCGCGACTCGGTGCGCGCCGAGCTCGCCCTGGTGACCCTCGTGGAGGCTCTCCGCCCGCGGGGCAACGACGGGCCGGGCCGGGTCGTCGGCTGGTGGCCCGACTCGGGCCACCTGGTCCGGCTCGAGCCCGAACCGGCTGCCCTCACCCTTGGGGCGGAGGCGGTCGAGCTGGCGCTCGGCGGTGCCGGGACGTCGCTGCGACCGGCCGCCTGAAGGGAGGCCCACCCCGGTCCTCTATCGTGGGGTCCCCCCATGGAGACCCGCGACGACATAAGGAACGTGGCCATCGTGGCGCACGTCGACCACGGCAAGACGACCCTGGTCGACGCGCTCCTGCGCCAGACCGGCGCCTTCGGCGCGCACCAGGAGCTCACCGACCGGGTGATGGACTCCGGCGACCTCGAGCGCGAGAAGGGCATCACAATCCTGGCCAAGAACACTGCCGTGCGCTGGGGCGGCGTCAAGCTGAACATCGTCGACACGCCGGGGCACGCCGACTTCGGCGGCGAGGTCGAGCGTGGCCTGACCATGGTCGACGGGGTCCTCCTGCTGGTGGACGCGTCCGAAGGCCCCCTGCCCCAGACCCGCTTCGTCCTGCGCAAGGCGCTTGAGGCCCGGCTCCCCGTCGTGCTCGTGATCAACAAGGTCGACCGGGCCGACGCCCGCATCGCCGAGGTTGTGCACCAGGTCGAGGAACTCTTCTTGGACCTCGACGCCGACGAGGACCAGATCGACTTCCCGATCCTCTACGCCAACGCCCGGGCGGGCTGGGTCAGCACGGAGCCCGGGGTCGAGGGCGTGAACGTGGAGCCGCTCTTCGAGGCCATCATCCGGCACGTCCCCGCCCCGTCCTTCGACCCGGCGGCCGGGACCCAGGCCCTGGTCTGCAACCTGTCCGCCTCCCCCTATGTGGGCCGCCTGGCCATCTGCCGGGTCCACAACGGCACGCTGGTCAAGGGCAGCCCCGTGGCCTGGTGCCGACTCGATGGCAGCGTGGAGAAGGCCAGGGTAACCGAGCTCTACGTGACCGAAGCGCTGGACCAGGTGCCGGCGGAGTCGGCCGGGCCGGGCGAGATCGTGTCGGTGGCCGGACTGGCCGAGGTCACCATCGGCGAGACGCTGGCCGATCCCGACAACCCGGTGGCCCTGCCGGCCATCACCGTCGACGAGCCGAGCCTGGCCATGACCATCGGCATCAACACGTCGCCCCTGTCCGGCTTGGACGGCACCAAGCTGACCGCCCGCCTGCTCAAGGCGCGCCTGGACGCCGAGCTGGTGGGCAACGTGGCCATCAGGGTGGCGCCGAGCGACCGCCCGGACATGTGGGAGGTGCTCGGTCGCGGTGAGCTCCAGCTGGCCGTGCTCGTCGAGACCATGCGGCGCGAGGGCTTCGAGCTCACGGTCGGCAAGCCGCAGGTGGTCACGCGCGAGATCGACGGCAAGGTGCACGAGCCCGTGGAGCGGGTGAGCATCGACGCGCCCGACGAGTATCTCGGCGTGGTCACCCAGCTGCTGGCGCTGCGCAAGGGCACCATGCTCGAGATGGTCAACCACGGGACGGGCTGGGTGCGCTTCGACTACCGGGTGCCGGCCCGCGGTCTCATCGGCTTCCGCACCGAGTTCCTGACCGAGACCCGCGGGACCGGGATCCTCCACCACGTGTTCGACGGGTGGGAGCTGTGGCACGGAGACCTGCGGACACGACGCAACGGGTCGATGGTCGCCGATCGGCGCGGCATCTCGACGACGTTCGCCCTCATGAATCTCCAAGAGCGCGGCACGCTCATCATCGGCCCGGCCGAAGAGGTCTACGAGGGCATGATCGTCGGGGAGAACGCCCGGGCCGAGGAGATGGACGTCAACCCGACCAAGGAGAAGAAGCTCAACAACATCCGGTCCGCCACAGCCGAGGACTTCGAGCGGCTCACGCCGGCCATGAACTTCTCGCTGGAGCACGCGCTCGAGTTCATCAGCGAGGACGAGTGCGTCGAAGTCACGCCCAAGGCGGTGCGGCTGCGCAAGGTGTTGCTCGACCAGGCGAGGCGCGGACGGTTGCGCAGCCGGGCCCGGGACGCGGCGCAGCGCGAGCAGACGCCGAAGCGCTAGCGCACACACAGGGGGACGACGCATGGCGACGGTGCGCAACGAGGGCTTCGATCACATGACGATCGTGGTCACCAACTTACCCGAGGCGCGACGGTTCTTCGGGTTGCTCGGCTTCGAGGAAAGCATCGCGGTGGTGGCGTCCGGGCCGCTGGTGTCCGACTACATGGGCATCCCCGACTGGGAGTCGGACCACGTGACGCTGGTGCTCAAAGGAGCGGACGCCGGCGTGCACCAGGAGATTCAGCTGCTCTTCTTCCACGAGCCGCCGATACGGGTGGACGGCGGCGCCGGCACGCTCGACCGGACGGGCTTCAACCACGTGTGCTTCCGGGTCAACGACCTCGCCGCCATGCTCGAGCACCTGGCGGCCAACGGCATCACGCCGCGGAACGAAGTCCTCGACTACCACGACCGCAAGCTGGTCTTCCTCGACGGGCCGGGCGTCGTGGTCGAGCTGGCCGAATGGGCCGGCGGATGAGCGGTCGACAGGGATCCCTCCCCTAGCATGAGCGGCCTGGAGGGATGGCAGAGCGGACGAATGCACAGCTCTTGAAAAGCTGCGAGGCGCAAGCCTCCGTGGGTTCAAATCCCACTCCCTCCGCTGGTGGCGCGACTCGACGGCGCCCGGCTCACTCCTGACGGGTACCGGCTCGCGGACGGAGGAGCTGCAGCAGTTCGGCCTGTGAGTGGACGCCGAACTTCCGAAAGATGGTCGCCAGGTGATTGCGCACGGTGCTCTGGCTCACGAACAGCGTGTCGGCGATCGTCGACACACGCTCTCCATGAAGCAGCAGGCTGAGGATCTCCCACTGGCGGGTGGTCAGGTCCCCGAGCTGCGGGTGCTCGCTCACGGCCGGAAGCCCGTCGACCTCGTCGAGGACCCCGGCGGCACGGACCTCGGACCCGATGCGGCGGAGGCGCCCTTCGAGCTCGGCGACACGGTCGGAGGCCGTGCTCGTCACAGCCCTCGGTGCGCCGATCAGCGCGAAGGCGAAACCGTGCTGTCCGTTGGCGACTTGGGCCAACAGCAGGCCCACTTCCACCCAGCCGTCATCTCCGGACCGGAAACGCAGGCTGCGCACCGACATCGCGGCCTGCTCGGGCGCACCGCCGGACTCGGCGACAAGGGCAACGTCGTCCGGATGGATGAGGTCCAACAGGGAGAGCCCGATGCAGGCGTCGGCGGCGAGACCGAGCACCGCACTGACGTCGGCGCTTATGCCCATGATGCGCCAGTCCGCGGCGGCCATGCCGACGGCGATCGGGCAGAGGTCGCGCCAGGGCGCGTCGGGATCACGGCTCAAGCTCCCGACTTCCGCCGAGGGAACCACCATGGCCACTCCGCCGCGCCTGTCGTCGATCTCGATCGCACGCACCCAGACCCAGACGGGAACCTGCTCCTGGCCCTGGCGGACAACGACCCGTCTGGCCTGGATTCGCATGAGCGTGCCCGACTGGATGCCCAGGACGCCCCTCTCCACGGCGTCGCGGGGCAGGAAGAAGTCGTAGATCTGACGACCGACGAGCTCCTCCAGGGGCAGGCCGACCAGATCAGCCGCCCGCTTGTTGGCGAGGACGATCGACGTATTCGCCGATTCCCAGACGATCAGCGGGTACTCGTACGCCGCCAGGACCGGTCGGAACTCGGCCGAACTGGTCCTGGGGACCACCTGCGCCCTCTCAGCCGGACCGGGTCCGGCGGAGTCCGCCTGGGGCTCCTGCTTGCTCTCCGAAGCACCCGGTCCAGCGCCCATGTCCATCTCCTATGGCCGCACCAATCCAATCAGCAGCGGGGAGCCTCGGCAACTGGATCCGAACATCCTGCCGGGCGCTCGGACGACCCGGCCCGATGCCCGCCGGGCTCACTGCCACCAGACGTAGTCCGTCTCACGTCGGGGCAGGTCAACCGCAGACAGAACCCCAGTTGTACGCCCCATCCGATAGGCGATCCATCATTTTCGACTGGACGGTTCGTCGCTCGCATCTCTCCACCCTCAAGACGACCAAGAAACCTGCCGTCTCCAGCTCACAGTCCCCAGTGGCGGGGGCGACGAAAAGGGCGCATCCACGCCCCGGGGAAGGAAGGGGGCACCATGGAGGACCGGCGCCGGGTACCGCGCCAAACGGGGAGCTGGACGGGCGTCTGCTCTGTCGAGGGCGAATCGCTCAACCGTTGGCGCGAGTGTCACGTCATCGATATGTCGGAGCTCGGTCTGGGCATCGAGTTCCAACACTTCTGGCCGTCCGATCTGATCGGGCGCCGCATCTCGGTGGACCTTCCCACGGTCGGCGCTTCGATCAAGTTGGTGCTCGAGGGCGAGATTCGCAGCGCCACGATCTGCCCGAACGGGTTCGTCCGGGCGGGCATCGAGTTCGATGGTCTCTCCGAAGACGAGGAGTCCATCGCCGAAGTGCTGGCCCTCGCCTCTCTGGGTGGGCCGTAGCGCAGGGCATTCCCGAATGGCCGTCGTTCGCCCGGGGGAGAACCCTCGGCGAAGGGGTAACCTCGCTGCCCTTCGGGGAGGGCCGCTCGCGACACCTCGCCGAGGCTCAGTTCCGAGAGGCTCAGTTCCGACGAGCTGAGAACGTAGGGGGGAGAGCGCGTGGCAGACATGAGAGCCGTGCAGGTGACCCGACACGGGCCACCGAGCGAGGTCCTGAAGGTCGAAACGATCGCACGTCCGGAGCCCGGACCGGGAGAGGTGCGGGTGCAGGTCAGCGCCGCGTCGCTCAACTTCAACGACATCGACCGCTGTCTCGGCAATCTCGTCTCGGTGCCCACTCCTCCCCCGTTCACGCTGGGGATGGACGTCTGCGGCGTCGTCGACGCCGCCGGGGAGGGCGCCGAGTCGTGGCTGGGCCGACGGGTCGTTGCGATCACCAAGAACGCGCTCGGCGGCCTGGCGGAGTACGCCATCGCCGACGGCATCTCGGTGTTCGATGCTCCGCCGGAATTCGACGACGCCGAGGCCACCGCGTTCCTCCTTTCCTTCCAGACCTCCCACCTCGCACTCTTCACTCGAGGCCGCCTGCAGTCGGGTGAGACCCTGGTGGTGCACTCCGCGGCCAGCGGCCTCGGCAGCGCCGGGATCCAACTGGGCAAGGCCGCCGGAGCCCGCGTCATCGCCGTGGCGGGGGGACCGGAGAAGGGTGCCTTGTGCGCGTCACTCGGGGCAGATCTGGTCATCGATCACACGGCGGAGGACTTCGTCGAAGCGGTCCTGGTCGCCACGGGCGACGCCGGCGCGGACGTGGTCTACGACCTGACCGGGGGCGACTTCGTCGAGCGCTCGTGGCGCTGTACGGCCCACGGGGGCCGGTATCTGGCGGTGGGGTTCGCCGACGACGACGCCAACGGCATGACCGGCCGGCCCCTGCGCATGGCCTGCATCGGCAACATCGACATCGTCGCCGTCATGGTGGCGTGGGCGGATTCGGTCGATCCGGGCATGCGCCGGTTCGGGTTCAATCCGTTCGGGCGGGACGTGGCCGACGGGATCCATGCCGATCTTCTCCGCCTGGCCGCCGGCGGCGCCATCCGTCCGGCCATCGGGCGGCGTGTCCCCATGGAAGAGGCGGGTCGGGCGCTCGACGAGCACGCGGCGCGGCGTTCGGTGGGCCGCACGGTGGTGGAGGTGCGGTGACGGGCGACCGATGAGCACGGTCGAGTACACCTGGCGCGACTCCGCACTGCGCAGCCCGCCGCTTCGGGCCCTCAACTGGACCGGCGCGCGGCTCGCCCGCCTCGGGACGGAGCTGCCCTCGCTGCGCCCCTCCTCGGTGGTCGCCGCCGCGGCCAAGCAGGCCGGCTCGGACGACTTCGGCGGCGACTCCTACCGGGAGCCCCTGGAGGTCTACCTCCGCGCCTGCGAGGAAGAGGCGGAGCTCACGACCTTCGGACGCCTGCTCATCTCCAAGATGCTGGCCGGCGCCCTGGCCAACCGCATCGCCCTGCAGCGCTGGTCCACCGAGCACCCCGAGGTGAGGGAGGGGCGCATCGAGCGGCCGTGGATCATCGTCGGCCTGCCACGGACGGGCACCAGCCTCCTTTCCATTCTGCTCGGGCTCGACCCCGTGGCCCGTCCGCTCCTGCAATGGGAGGCGGCGCATCCGGTCCCGCCCACCACGCTCGAAGAGGCGGCCGAGGACCCGCGCATCGCCAAGACGGCCAAGGACCTGGACGGGCTCATGAAGCTCAACCCGCCGCTCAAGGCCATGCATCCGTTCGGCGCCACCGTGGCCGAGGAGTGCGTCGCGCTCTTCATGTACGACGTGCGCGCGCTGGCCCTCGAGACCCAGGCTCACGTCCCGACCTACGCGCGTTGGCTCGAGAAGGCGGACATGACGTCGGCCTACGGCCAACACCGGCTCGCCCTCCAGACGCTGCAGTCACGCCAGCCCACCGAGCGCTGGATCCTCAAGACGCCCAACCACCTCTGGCACCTCGACGCCATGCTCGCCGCCTACCCCGACGCCCGGGTGATCTGGACGCACCGGGACCCGGGCCCGGTCGTCACGTCCCTGGCCAGCCTGGCCAACGCCGGCCAGCGCGTCCTGACCAGCCGGAAGGATCCCCGCCCCACCGCCGAGGAGTGGAAGCGCAAGTGCGCGTTCGCGCTCGGCTCCGCCATGGCCTTCGACGAGAAGGCGGGTGACGGCTGGTGCCAGCACCTCCACTACGAATCCCTGGTGGCCGACCCGGTCGCCGCCGTCCGCACGCTCTACGAGGGCTTCGGCGAGGAGGTCGGCACCCTTCACGCGCGCCGCATGGATGCCTACCTGCAGGACCGGCCGCAGGACGCCTTCGGCCGGCACCGCTACGACCCCGCCGACTTCGGCTGGACCTACGCCGGCCTGGCCGACGAGTTCGAGGCGTACACGAAGCGGTACCAGATCGAGACGGCACAGCGTCCGTAACTCCGGGACCCAGGTCCCGCAATGATTTCCGACCCCCGAATTGCTAGTGTGCCCAAACAGGAACGTGTTCTAGAGATTTCTGAGGGAATTGGGACGGTGCCCGATCGGGTCCGGCCCCATGAACAGGGGGTTGGAATTTGATGAAGCGGGTCACCGGTTTGCGGGCCCTGGGGGCGGCAGTGATGCTCACCACGCTGACGGCAGCGGGGGTGCTGGTCACTCCCGGAGTCGGCGGCGCCGCCTCGACGTCGGCCGCCACTTTCGGCACGCTCCCGTCGCCCTGCGGCAAGGGCCACGCCACGGGCGCCACGGACCAGGGTGTCACCAACTCGACCATCAACGTCGCCTACGGCGACGACCGTGGCTTCTCCGGTCTCCCCGGCCTCGACCAGGAGATGGGCGACGCCGTCAAGGACATGATTGCGTGGTGCAACGCCCAGGGCGGCATCAACGGGCGCAAGATCGTCGGCGACTACTACGACGCCGCGGTCACCAACGTCGGCTCGGTGATGACGCAGGCCTGCAAGCAGGACTTCATGCTGGTCGGGGAGGGTTTCGCACTCGACGGCCTGGCGGAACAAACCCGCCTCGGCTGCAACCTGGCCTCCGTGCCCGGCTTCACGGTTTCCCCCGTGGTGGCCAATGCGTACGAGATGTACCAGGCGTCGCCGAACCCGGCCAACGCCAGCCCGGTGTCGAGCGCCTACCAGGCCGAGAAGCTCTTCGGGTCCAAGACGAAGCATGCCGGCGTGTACGACTCCACTCTCTCCACCCAGGAGTCCTCGACCGCCAAGGCCGTGCAGGCCTACACCGAAGCGGGCTGGAAGTTCATTCCCAACTGCTCGGCCAACATCGACTACAACGGCGAAGCGAACTACACGCCGTTCGTGCAGAAGCTCCAGAGCTGTGGGGCCCAGGTCATCTTCAACGACGCCACCCCGGGGCCGACCCTCTACGGCGCCTTCGAGGCGGAGAACCAGATCGGCTACGACCCGATCTGGGTCATGGACTCCGGCGCCTACACCGCAGCCTTCGCGCAGTGGAACACCGAAGGCCTGGCCAACAACGCCTACGTTCGCATCTCCTACGAGCCGCTCGAGGCGGCCAAGGTCGTGCCGGCCGTCTCCCAGTACCTGTCGATCGTCAAGAAGTACGGCGGCCTCACCTCCCAGCTGGGAGAGCAGGCCACCTCGTCGTTCCTCCTGTGGGCGACCCAGGCCAAGGCGTGCGGTTCTACGCTGACCCGTCAGTGCATGATCAACCACCTGGCCAAGGTCACCACCTGGACCGGTGGCGGCCTGAACGCCTCGGGGAACCCGGCCAAGAATATCCCGCCGAACTGCGGGATCCTGATGAAGCTCGACGGCACGAAGTGGGTCCAGGCCTACCCGAAGAAGCTGGGGACGTTCGACTGCTCGTCGAAGTACGTTGTCCCGAACAGCGGTTCGGTCATCGGCACCACGTTGAACGCCCAAGGCTACGCAACCCAGTACGCGACCTCTTCGGTCATCAAGCCCCAGGGGTGAGCGCCGGGCACGGCAGCTCATCTGGCCGTTGACCTGAGCGACAGGATCTCCGGCCATGCACCTGTTCCTCGAGTACACCATCCTCGGCCTGGTCACCGGCGCCGTCTACGGGATCGCGGCCTCCGGCCTCGTCCTCACCTACACGACCTCGGGCATCTTCAATTTCGCCCAGGGCGCCATGGCCATGCTGGCGGCGTTCACCTACTGGCAATTCCGCTACGGCTGGAACTGGCCGGCACCGCTGGCGCTCTTCGCGGTCATCGCCGTGCTGGCACCGCTCCTGGGAGCGGTCCTCTACGTCGGCATCATGCGCGGCCTACGCGAGACAGCCGATGTCACCAAAATTGTGGTGACCATCGGCATCATGCTCGGGCTGATCGCGTTGGCCCAGTGGATCTGGAATCCCGGCGTGCCGCGGACCGACCAGCTCTTCTTCGGTGAGGCGGCGAAGTTCAAGTTCCTCGGGGTCTACGTCACCGATCACGAAGCCATCGCCCTCGGCTGCGGTGTGCTGATCGCCGTGGGCATCCGCCTGCTCTTCACCAGCACCCGCACCGGTGTGGCCATGCGGGCCGTCGTCGACAACCCGGCCCTGCTGCAGCTCAACGGTGGCCGCCCCGGGCGGCTGGCGGCCATCTCGTGGGCGCTCGGTGGCGCGCTGGCCGCGCTCGCCGGCATTTTGATCACGCCCATCAGCGGCGGCACGCTCGACGTCCACGTGCTGACCCTGCTCGTCCTCGACTCCATCGCCGCCGCCATGTTCGGTCGGCTGCGCAGCATCTGGCTGACCTTCGCCGGCGCCATGTTCCTCGGACTGTCGACCACCTACGTGCTGGGTTATTTCCCGTCTTCGTGGTCCTGGGCGACGGACTTCCGTATCGCCCTGCCCATGATCACACTGTTCGTCGTCTTGCTGGTGCTCCCCCAGGACCGGCTGCGTGGCGCCACCCTGCTCCGCACGAGGGAGCGGTTCGTCGTCCCTACCATGCGTTCGGCCGTCACCTGGGGCGTGATCCTCGTGCTCGCCGTCCTGGCGTTGGAACAGATCATGGGCACCAACGACATGTCGACGCTCACCATCGGCATCACCTACGCCATCATCGCCCTGTCGCTCACGCTGCTGACCGGTTACGCCGGAGAGATCAACCTGGCCCCGGTGTCCTTCGGCGCGATTGCCACGATCATCGTGTTCCACCTCGGTCTGAGCGGCACCGGGCTCGACCAGCGGATCACGCTGTGGGGACTGTTCCTCGGCGTCGTCGTGACCGCGCTGGTCGGCGGGCTGATCGCCCTGCCCGCCCTCCGCCTCCGTGGCCTCTACCTGGCGCTGGCCACCCTGGCCTTCGGGGTCTTCGTGTCGGACATGATCCTGAACGACATCGCCCCGCACATTCTGCCGATCTTCCACGTGCACTTCTCCATCTTCCCGGAGGGCACGCTGCAGATACCGCCGCCCAAGTTCGGCCCGATCGACCTCAGCTCGCCGAAGACGTTCCTCACAACCTCGGTCTGCATCTTCGTGCTCATCGGCATCGGACTGATCGCCCTGCGGCGCAGCCGGTACGGCCGGCGACTGACGGCCATGAAGGACAGCCCGGCCGCCGCGGCCACCCTGGGCCAGAACCTGGTCAAGCTCAAGCTGTCGGTGTTCATGCTCTCGGCTGCCATCGCCGGCATCGGCGGGGTGCTGCTCTCCGCGGCGACGCTCAGCGTGAGCGCCACCACCTACATCATCTTCATCAGCCTGGCGCTCGTGATGCTGACGGTGGTGGGGGGGATCGGCAATGTGGCCGGCGCCCTCATGGGCGGGATCCTGGCCGGGTCCGCGTTCCAGGTCCTGAATTCCACGTTCACGAACCTCAGCATGGACCACGGCAACGGCGGGGGCTTCTGGAGTGTCATGGCCAACGTGGCGCTGGTGGCTCCGGCCCTGGTCGGCGTCAGCCTGGGCCGCAACCCGAGCGGTGCGGTACCGCAGATCGTGGCGAACTACAGCCCCCTGTGGCGGGTCAAGGGGGTGCTCGCCCTCGGGGTGGCGGCCGAGGTCGTGGTCTACCTCCTGGTCCTGACCAAGGTGATGGGGAACTGGTGGTTCGTGCTGGCGACGGCGCTCATCGCCCTCGCCCTGCCGGGACTGGGCCGGCTCGTGCGGCCCGAGGTGTTCCGCGCCGCGCCGGTCGCGGCAGCGGGCGCTGTCGAACGGTCTGCGGCCGTGGCCGCACCGGCGATGCCGGCGGTGGAGAACGTGGCCGATGTCCGTTCTTGAGGTCTCGGAGGTCTCGGTGGCCTTCGGGGGGGCCCAGGTGCTGAGCAACGTCTCCCTCTCGGTCGCCGCCGGCGGCGTCACCGGCCTCATCGGGCCCAACGGAGCGGGCAAGACCACCCTGTTCAACGTGGTGAGCGGACTGCTCGAGCCGCGGTCGGGGCGCGTCCGGATCGACGGCCACGACGTCACCAGGTCCGGGCCCGCCGCCCGGGCCCGGCGCGGCCTGGCCCGGACCTACCAGCGGCTCGAGCTCTTCACCTCGTTGACCGTGCGGGACAACATCCAGGTGGCCGGGGAGATCCGCAACACCTGGGGGCGGCGCGGCCGCATCGACGTCGGCGCCGAGACGGACCGTGTGCTCGAGCTGGTCGGGCTGGGAGACGTGGCCGACCGCGACGTGAGCGAGCTGCCCACGGGCCGGGCCAGGGTGGTGGAGGTGGCGCGGGCCCTCATGACACAGCCCCAGATCCTCCTGCTCGACGAGCCCGCCTCGGGACAGACGGAGCAGGAAACCGAGGCGTTCGGCCGGCTCCTGCAGCAGCTCGTCGCCGAGCGGGGCCTGGCCATCTGTCTCGTCGAGCACGATGTCGGGCTGGTCATGGACACGTGTGCGCACATTCACGTCCTCGACTACGGCGAGATCATCGCCAGTGGGACGCCCGAGCAGGTCAAGGTCGACCCGGTCGTGGTGAACGCCTACCTGGGTGCCCCGTGAACGGGGCCGCGCCCGCGGGGGGTGGCGAGCCCGCAGTCCCACTGATCTTCGAGCTACGCGACGTCCGAGCGGGCTACGGGCCGATTGAGGTCGTCCACGGCGTCAGTCTCGAGGTCCCGGTCGGAACGGTGGTGGCGCTGCTCGGGCCCAACGGGGGCGGCAAGACCACGCTCCTCAACGTCTGCGCCGGCACCCTGGCTGCGAGCAGTGGGGAGGTCCGCTTCGAGGACACCGCGGTGACCCGCGTGTCCGCCGACGACCGGGCCCGGCGGGGCATCTGCACGGTGCCCGAAGGGCGCGGCATCTTTCCCAACCTCACCGTGCGGGAGAATCTCCTCATGGCCACGCAAGTCGGCGTGCCCATGGACCGAATTGAGGACGTGGCCTTCGCGCAGTTTCCCCAACTGAGCGGGCGGCGCCGGCAGATGGCCGGGACGCTGTCCGGGGGGGAACAGCAGATGCTGGCCCTGGCCCGCGCCTTCGCCACCCAACCCAAGCTGCTGCTGCTCGACGAGCTCTCCATGGGGCTGGCCCCGATCGTCGTCGGCCAGCTCTACGACAAGGTGCGCCAATTGGCCGAGGCGGGCCTCTCGATCCTGCTCGTCGAGCAGTTCGCCCGCACCGCCCTGCCCATCGCCGACAGTGCGGCCGTCGTCCTGCAGGGCGTCATCGCGCACCGCGGCTCCCCCGCCGAGATGGAAGAGGCACTGACCACCAGCTACCTCGGCGCCTGAAACGGCCGGCCTCCCCCGTGGTGCCAAAATGCACCATGGCCGGGTGGGCATGAGGAGGCACCGAGGCGGCGGCGATGAAGAGCCTGCTCGAGGTTGACCGTCGCCCCTTCCCAACCGAGCGACCCGCGCCACCGCGCCGGTCGCGTCCAATGCGCTGGATCGTCGGCCTGGCGGTGGGCGCGTTGTTCCTCGCCACAGTCGGATATCTGGTTGCCGACCAGATCGAGGCACACGCGCAATATGACCAGGCCCAGAGCTCGCTCGGCCTCACCCGGCAACGCACCCAGACCGTCGCCGTGCAACTGGACGAGCTGCAGCGTGATCTCCGTGTCCTCAAGACGCAGGTGGGGAGCGACACCACCGCGCTGAGTCAGGACGCGTCCCAACTCCTGGGCGCGCAGACGTCCTTGTCCGCCGCGCAGGCGCATGTGAGCCAACAGGCGTCGCTCATCACCTCGCTCCAGGCCTGTCTGGTCGGTGTCGAACATGCCTTGAACGAGCTCGCGGTCGGGGAGCAACCCGATGCGATTGCCGCGCTGAACTCCGTCTCGGCGAGCTGCACCGCCGCGGAGGCCTCCAGTGGGTGACCCCCGGCGGGCCGGGCGGCGGGGATGGCTCGTGGCGGTGGTGGTCGTGCTCGGCGCCGCTGTCCTGGCCGCCGCAGTCTGGACCGACGTCGACGCCCGGGCGCGCAGCCGGAACGAGCTGGCCGCACTCGGCGCGACCAACGCGCACCTCGCCGAGCTTCGCCATCAGAGGGCAGTGACGCAGTTCGCCACGGCGGTGACGTCGGCCAAGCGGGATGCCGTGCAAGCATCGATCACCTCCACGATGAGCCAGCTGGCGGCGACCAACGCGTCGCTGGCCAACGCCAACGTCCATGCCTATGTGCAGGGGGTGGGCATCGGCACGTTGCAAACCTGCCTCGGTGGTGTCAAGAGCGCGTTCGGACAGATTGCGGCCAACGACAACGCGCGGGCGGCCAAGGACATCTCGGCCGTCTCCGGCGCCTGCACGGAGCTGGCGGGTGGCACCAGCACGGGGCTGGTCTATCCCTTCGACTTCCCCGACCCCTCCGTGATCCTGGCCGGCCAGACCTACTACGCATACGCCACCAACTCGGTGGCGGGAAACATCCAGATCATCGACTCCATCGACCTCGTCCACTGGACCGCGGTCGGCAGTGCCCTGCCGCAGCTCCCCGCCTGGGCGTCGGCGAACTACACCTGGGCCCCCTCGGTCGCCCTGATCGGGGGGTCCTACGTCCTCTACTACGCGGTCGACGTCGCCGGCACCGGGAGGGAGTGCATCTCGGTGGCGACCGCCAGCCGACCCCAGGGGCCATTCGACGACACGTCGTCGGCGCCGCTCGAGTGCCAGAAGGCTCTGGGCGGCTCCATCGACCCCGCGTCGTTCCTCGACACCAACGGGACCCCATACCTGGTGTGGAAGTCCGGCGGTCCGGGCTCGTCCAAGATCTGGTCACAGCAACTCGCTCCGTCCGGCACGTCGTTCGTCCCCGGGACCAACCCCGCCTTGCTGCTCGTCCCGAGCCAGGCATGGGAGGCCGGGACGGTCGAAGCCCCGAACCTGGTGACGACCGGTGGGCGCGACTACCTCTTCTTCTCGGGCAACGACTGGAGCAGCTCGAACTACGCGGTGGGAGTCGCCACCTGCACCGGCCCACTCGGTCCGTGCAGCGATGCCACACCGAATCCGATCCTCTCGAGCGGGCCCGGCGTGGCGGGTCCCGGCGGCGAGTCGGTGTTCGCCGATGCGTCGGGGGACTTCTGGATCGCCTTCCATGCGTGGGTTCCGGGTGCGGTGGGATTCCCCAACAGCCGCGACCTCTACCTCCGCCGGATCTCCTTCTCCGGCCCGACACCCTCGGTGGCGATGTCCGGGTAGAGAGGGCTCAGCGGCCTGCGGCGAGTGCCTCTGCCCGCCGTGCCAGCCCGGGAGCGTCGAGCGCGGCGCACACCTCGGCGAAGTCGCCCGTCGGTCCCTGCCAGCGCAATTCGTCAACCTGCCCGAGGAGCGAGCGGTCGATGCGCAGGGTCGCCAAGTCCTTGAAGAGCCGCGCCAGGTCTCGACCCTCCTGCAAGGTGGCCCCCAGTTTGGCGGCTCCCCGCACCACCACGTCCCAGTCGTCGACGTCTGCCGGGATGTCTTCGATATGGCGCCACCGGGCCAACACGGTGGCGGCGGACTTGGCCCCCCAACCCGCCAGTCCCGGGAACCCGTCCGCGCTGTCACCGACGAGCGCCAGGTAGTCGGGGATCGACGGCGGGCCCACTCCGAACTTCGCGGTGACTCCACCCTCGTCGAGCAGCGTGTCCTTGCGCCGGTCGAGCTGGACGACGCGGTTCCCGCGCACGCACTGGCCGAGGTCCTTGTCCGGAGTGCAGATGATCACCTGTTCCACCTCCGGGTCGTCGCCGGCCACGGCGGCGCCACTGGCCAAGGCGTCGTCCGCTTCGAGCTCGACCATCGGCCAGACCAACACCCCCAGTGCGCTGAGCGCGGACTCGAGCGGCCCGGCCTGGGACCACAGGTCCGGGTCGATGCCCTCACCCGTCTTGTAGCCGGGCCAGAGGTCGTTGCGGAAGGACTCGATGACGTGGTCGGTCGCCACCCCCACATGTGTCGCTCCCTCCGCCAGCAGTTGCAGGACCGAGCCGACAACACCCCGGACCGCGGCCACCTCGCGACCGTCCGCGGTCTGATGGGGTGGCGCGCCGAAGAAGTGGCGGAACATCTCGTAGGTCCCATCGACCAGGTGCACCTTCATGACGCCTCCGAGTCTGTCACCGACGGGACAACTCGGTCGCTGCCGCCGCTCACGCAATCGCTCGAGCTCGAACCGCCTCGGATCAGCCCGGCGGCTCCGCGATCTGCTCCATGAATTCCAGCCGGATGCCGCCCGGAGCCTCGACGAAGGCGATGCGCCGGGTACCGAAGGTGCCGCTGACGGTCCGCGGCCCCCAGAGCACCTGATGGCGCGCCAACTCGGCATTTAGATCGTCCACGAAGAGCGCCGGGTGGAGGAAGCCTTCGGCGGGCAGCGTGCAGGCGTCCTCGTAGATGGCTTTGGTGAAGAGCGTGAGCGACAGCGTGCCGAGCTGCACGTCGGCCCGGCGGCCGTTCTCCCATTCGATCGGCTCCGTGACCGTTGCGCCGGCGGCGGCGTACCAGGCGCACGCTCCCTCGAGATCGGCCACCTTGACGGCCAGGTTGGCCATGCCCGTGACCGCCATCAGTGCAGCGGGGTCCCGTACAGGGAGCCGAGGTCCTCGGCGATGAGCTCGAGGCGCACGCCGTCAGGATCCGAGAAGTAGAGGGAGATCTCACTTTCGATCTGGGTGGGGATGCCGGCCTCGGCGAGGCGGGCGCGCGCACCATCCCACTGCTCCCGGCCGACCGAGATGGCGAGATGATGGAAGCCGCCCAACACCTCGGCGTAAGGCCCGAGACCGAGATCCGGGAAGTCGAAGAAGGCCAGGGTGTTGTCGTGGCCGAGATCGAAGAAGAGGTGAGTCGACCCCTCGTAGTCGCGGTTCTCGAAGAGCTCGGCCAAGGGGAACCCGAGGAGGCCTTGATAGAACAGGATGGTCTGCTCGACGTCGGAGCAGAGCAGCGCCACATGGTGAATGCCGCGGGCCGTCGACGACGGGCGGGACCCGGGTTCCTGCAGGTAGGCCGCGCGCAGACGCTCCCGCTCGGACGCCGCCGCCTGGAGATCGATGGTCACAGGCCGAGGAGCCACGCCCCGTTGGCGCCCAACAGGTTGGCCCGGGCGGGTTCGGGCAGGCCGGCGACGGCGCGCTGGGCCTGCGCCATCGGGTCCGCCACCCCTTCGGCGTGGGGCCAGTCGCTCCCCAGCATGTACGTCTCGTCGCCGACCTTGGGGACGAGACGATTCGGCATCTCGTAGGGCAACGCGGCCACCCTCACCTGGCGCAGGAAGTAGTTGGAGGGACGGTCCGCCAGCCGGTGGAACGGCTCGCCGTGGCGCAGCGTGTAGAAGTCCGACGCACCGTCGATGTGGAGCAGGAAGTGCGGCACCCAGCTGGCCGTGAGCTCGACCACGCCGATGCGTAGCCGCGGGAAGCGCTCGAGGACACCGTTGAGGATCAGGTCGGCGAGGGCGACCGCCGGCGCCAGGTAGAGGAAGATCGAGTCGAAGAGCTGCTCGCCGTCCTCGTGCTCGCCGGTTCGCCAGGCCGGGTGCAGCGGGCTCTCGAACTCCGAGACATGGAAGACCGGCGCCACCCCTTCGTCGCTGCAGGCGGCCCAGACGGGATCGAAGTCCGCGTGCGACAGTGGCTTCCCGTCCACCGGGGCGGGGGCGATCATGGCCAGGCGCAGGCCTTGGGCCCGCACGCGCCTGATCTCCTCCACCGCCCAGACCGGGTCGTGCAGGAGCACGTGGGCCACGCCGAAGAGCCGGCCGGGCGCCTCGCCGCACACATCGGCCACGAAGCGGTTGTAGGCGCGGGCATTGGCGCGTTGCGCGGCGCGATCCGTGGCGAGCCGCTGCTCCCACAGGAGGCCGTAGTTCGGGAACAAGACCGCGGCGTCGAGCCCGAAGGCGTCGAGCGACGTCACGCGGGCGCCGGCGAGGCGATACGAGTCGGGTACCAGCTCGTCGAACGAAGCCGGAGCCTGCTCGCCGCGCAGCCGGCGCAAGCGGTCCTCCCCGATCAGGTTGGAGCGCTCGGGGATCGGGACCTCAAGGGGCGTGAGCCGGTTGCCCCGCCACGTCAACCACGGCCACCCGGCCTCGTCGTCGGCGATGGAGAGCGCATCGTCCCGACACGCCGGGTCGATGTACTCGGACCATGTCGTCCTCGACTCGAACAGGTGCTGGTCGACGTCGATGGTGTGCAGCGTCATAGGCCCTCCCGGCGCAGAGTACCAGCGGCCGTTCCCCGTAGTCTCGCCGGTATGAACCGGGGCGTGCGGGGCGACGGCCTGTGGGCGCCGCACCGCCGCGCGCTGACGCTCGGGCTGGTGCTCACGGTCACGTTCGTCGCGTCGGAGGCATTGGCTGTCATCACGGTGATGCCGCTCGTGGCCCACGACCTGCACGGGCTGGCCCTCTACGGCTGGGTCTTCTCGACGTTCCAGCTGGCCAGCCTGGTCGGGATCGTCGCGGCCGGCCGCGACGCCGATCGTCACGGCCCAGCCCGCCCGTACGTCGCCGGCCTGGTCCTGTTCGCGGCCGGCCTGCTCGTGGCCGGCCTGGCGCCGTTCATGTGGGTCCTCGTCGCCGGACGCTGCCTGCAGGGGCTCGGCGCCGGCGCCGTGCCGGCGGTGGCGTACGTCGCGATCGGGCGGACCCTGCGGGAGGCCCAGCGGGCGCGCATGATGGCGGTCCTCTCGACGGCGTGGGTGGTCCCGGGCATCGTCGGCCCGGGCCTGGCCGCAGCCGTGGCACACCTGTTCGGTTGGCGCTGGGTGTTCCTCGGCCTGATCCCGCTGGTCGCCCTGGCGGGGCCGATCGCCGTCCCGGCGCTGCTCCGACTCGGTCACACCGACGCGCCCCCAGCGGAGGAACATCGCATCGCCGACGCAGTCCGCTGCGCGGTCGGTGCCGCCCTCGTTCTGGGCGCCCTGAGCTCGCGCAACGTCCTCGTCGGGCTCGCTCTGGCGGCGCTGGGAGTCATCGTCGGTGTGGCGCCGATGCGCCGGCTCCTCCCGGCCGGCACCCTGCGGGCTGCCCGCGGGCTGCCCGCCACCATCTTGAGCCGGGGCCTCCTGACGTTCGCCTTCTTCGGCGCCGACGCCTACGTCACCTTGACCGTCACGACCGTGCGCGGCCACAGCACCCTGATGGCCGGCGCGGTCGTCACCGCCTCCACGTTGGCCTGGACGGTCGGGAGCTGGGTCCAGGCGCGCCTGAACGACCGGTGGGAAGGGGCACGGCTCGTGCGGACCGGCCTGGTCCTGATTGTGGTGGGCACGGCCGGCATGGCCCTGCAGTTGCACCCCGGCGTTCCCGCCTGGGAGGCCTTCGTGGCCTGGTCCGTCGCCGGGTTCGGCATGGGCCTCGCCTATGCGCCCATCTCCCTCATGATGCTGCGGGCGGCTCCCCCGGGGCGGGAGGGCTGGGCCTCGGCATCGCTGAACCTGGCCGACGTGCTGGGCATCGCGCTCGGTGTCGGGATCGGCGGGGCCGCGGTGGCCGCCTTCTCACGGGGCGCCCGGCCTGTCGCCGCGGGAGTGGTCATCGCCTACGCCGCGGCTGCAGTGGCCGCCGTGCTCGCGTTGGTCATCGCACCCCGTCTGCCCGGCTCGCTGGCGCGCACCGTCGAGGCACCTGTCAGTCGATAGCAGCACGGATGTCGCGCAGCCAGCCGTCCGCCGCCTGCCACGCCGCGTCGGCCTGGCGCCGTTGTTCGGGGCCGTGCTCCCCGGCGGCCGGATACGAACCGAGGAACTTCACCCCGGCCAGGCCGGCATAGAGGTCACGCAGGCAGTCGGCCACCACCGCGTCGCCCACGTGACCCGACAGGTCGATGACGAAGCAGTAGTCACCGAGCGCCTGCTTCGTGGGCCGGGATTCCAGTTTGCTCAGGTTGATGTTGCGCGCCGCGAACTGCCCGAGGATGCCGTGCAGGCTCCCGGGGTGGTCCGCCCGCTGGAAGCAGACGATGCTCGTCTTGTCGTGCCCGCTGGGTGCGGGCACGCGGCTCCGGCCGACGAGGACGAACCGGGTCTGGTTCTCCGGGTGGTCCTCGACGTCTTCCGCCACGATGACGAGTCCGTACCGCTCGGCCGCCAGCCTCGGGGCGATGGCGGCTTCGCCGGCGGCGCCCGACTCGCCCAGGAGCCGGGCCGCATCGGCCGTGGAGTTGGCCGCCCGCTGCTCGGCGTCGGGCAGTGTCCGGGCCAGGTACTTCTGGCACTGGGCCAGCGCGTGCGGGTAGGACGACACCGCGTGGATCTCGCCGAGACCGGTGCCCGGCGGGGCCATGAGGTGCAGGTGGATGTCCATGACGACCTCACGCTGAATGTGCAGGTCGACGTCATGAATCAAGCCGTCGATGGTGGCACTGACCGTCCCCTCGATGCCGTTCTCAATAGGCACGAAGCCGAGGTCGACCTCGCCCCGGGCGACAGCCTCGAGGACGGCCGAGATGGAGGTGAGGGCCCTCAGATCGGCCGCGGCCAGGTCGGGCTGGGTCAGGAGCGCCTCCTGGGTGAAAGTGGCCTCCGGGCCGAAGAAGGCCACGGTGGTCGCAGGCGGGTTCACAGTTGGGCAGGATAGAGCAGGTCATGGACGCTTCCTCGCTTCGCACGCTCGTCGAAGATGTCGCCGCCGGGCGTTGCTCGCCCGACGACGCCGTGCGTCAACTGCGCCGCCTGCCCTATTCGGACCTGGGGTTCGCCCGGGTCGACCATCACCGCGACCTGCGCCTCGGCCTGCCCGAGGCCGTGTACGGCCCGGGGAAGACGCCGGAGCACTGCGCGGCCGTGGTCGAAGAGCTCCTGACGGCCACGGACGGCCCCGTCCTCGTGACCCGGGCCACCGAAGCCCAGGTGAAGGCGGTCACGGCGGCGGCGCTCGCCCTGGGCGCCAGCGCGAGCGTGAGTGCGGGGAGCGGGCCCCTCTTCACGGTCGTCTTCCGGCCGGCAGCCCCGCGGGTGGGCACCGTCGTCGTCGTCACCGCGGGAACGGCCGACCTTCCGGTGGCGACAGAGTGCGCGGCGGTGCTGGGCGCACTCGGGTTTGCCCCCACCCAACTCACCGATTGCGGCGTGGCGGGGTTGCACCGGCTCCTCGCCGAGCTCGACACACTGGCCATGGCGGATGCCGTGGTGGTGATCGCAGGCATGGAGGGCGCGCTCGCCAGCGTGGTCGGTGGCCTCACACCGGCCCCGGTCGTCGCCGTCCCCACGAGCACCGGCTACGGCGCCGCGTTCGAGGGCGTGACCGCGCTGCTGTCCATGCTGTCGGCCTGCTCCTCGGGCATCACCGTCGTCGGCATCGACAACGGGTACGGCGCCGCGTGCGCGGTCACCCGGGTCCTCCCGTGACCGACCCGCCGCCGGGCCCGTCGACGGTCGCCTGGTTCCACTGCTTCGCCGGGATCGCCGGCGACATGGCCCTGGGCTCACTCGTCGACGCGGGGGCCGATGTCGACGAGATCCGCGGACTGCTCAGTCGGCTCGCCCTGCCCGGCTGGCACCTCGAGTTCGAGGACGCTCTGCGGGGGGGCATCGCCTGCACCCGCGCCATCGTGGGCGGCGACGACGTGGTGGTGCGCACCCACGGCGTGATTGCCGCCCTCATCGAAGACGCCGCGCTGCCGGCCCGTGTGGCGGCGCGGGCGCAGGCGGTGTTCCACAAGCTGGCGTCGGTGGAAGCCGCTTTGCACCGGCGGCCGATCGACCAGGTCCACTTCCACGAGGTCGGCGGGCACGACGCCGTCATCGACGTCGTCGGCACGGCCGCCGCGCTCGAGGTGCTCGGCGTCGACGAGGTGCGCGCCTCCGCGGTCGCCACGGGAACGGGCATGGTGCGCAGCGCGCACGGCCGTCTGCCGAATCCCGCGCCGGCCACGGTCCGCCTGCTGGAGGGGATCCCGAGCTACGGACGCGACGTCTCCATCGAGCTCACGACGCCGACCGGCGCCGCCTTGCTCGCCGGCCTCGCCACGGCGTTCGGCCCCCTCCCCGACATGACGGTGGCGTCGTCGGGTTTCGGCGGGGGCTCCGGCGAAATGGACGACCTGCCCAACTGCACCCAGGTGGTCATCGGCCGGCGGGTGCGGCGCCGGGCTGTCGGTCCAGGACAGGGCGCGCTCGTGCTGGAGACCAACCTCGACGACGTGACGGGTGAGCAATTGGGGCTGGCCGTGGCCGCCGCACTCGAGGCCGGAGCGCTCGACGCCTGGGTCAGCCCTGTCACCATGAAGAAAGGCCGGCCCGGTCACGTCCTCCACGTGTTGACCGACGCCATGCTCGCCGAGACGCAACGCGCCGTCATCGAACGGGTGACCGGGACCATGGGCACCCGCGCCACCGCCGTAGAGCGTTGGCCGATCGCCCGCGAGCTCGCGCACGTGACCGTGGATGGCATCGTCGTCCGCATGAAGGTCAGCCGCGGACGGGCCAAGCCGGAGTTCGACGACGTGGCCCTGGTGGCGGCCAAGACGGGAGCCGCGCCACACGAAGTCGCCAGCCGGGCCGAGGAGGCCTGGCGCGCCGCTCAGGAGCCGGGCGCGGAGCCGGAGGGCACGTCCGCCTGATGACGAGCGCGATGTTCCACTACGACGCCGCGATGACCGACTTGGTCTTCGCGGCGTGCCGGGAACGCCTCTCCATGGACCCCGTCGCGCTGGACTTCGGCGGCCTGGTGGAGTCGCTCGATGCCGAACTAGCCGGGCTCATGCGGCCCGAGGGCAACGACGCGGCCCATGTGCTGAAGCTGTTCGTGGACAAGCTTTCGACGGCCGTGGTCTCGTGCGACAGCCCCCGCTTCTTGTCGTTCATCCCGGCCGCACCGACAAAGGCCTCCCTGCTCTTCGACATGTTCGTCTCCTGCTCGTCGTTGCACGGCACGTCCTGGCTCGAGGCGGCCGGCGTCGTCGTGGCCGAGAACCAGGCGCTCGGCGTGCTGGCGGCGCAGGCCGGCCTCCCCCCGACCGCCGGAGGATGCTTCGTGGCGGGAGGATCGGCCGGCAACCTGTCGGCGCTCATGGTGGCCCGCGACACGGCCGGGTACCGGCGGCACGCCGATCCCCCGCCACGTCCTCTCGTCGCGCTGAGCGAGGACGCGCACTCGTCGGTGGGCAAGGCGCTCCATGTGCTCGGGGTGGAGGCCCTCACGGTGGCGACGCGGGACCATCGGCTCACCGGTCCTGCGCTCCGGGCCGCGCTGCGCGACGACCCGCGCGGCCGCGATGTCATCGCCGTCGTCGCCACGGCGGGGACGACCAATGCCGGCATCGTCGACGACCTGGCGGGAATAGCGGACGTGGCCGCCGAACACTCCCTGTGGTTCCACATCGACGGCGCGTACGGCGGCGCCGCCGCGCTGTTCGCGCCGTCGGTCCGGACCCGGTTCACCGGGTTCGATCGGGCCGATTCGTTCATCGTCGATCCGCACAAATGGCTCTTCGCGCCGTTCGACTGCGCCGCGTTGCTGTACCGACGGCCCAACCTGGCCAAGGCCGTCCACACCCAGGACGCGCAGTACCTCGAAGTGCTCCACAGCGACAACCCCGAAGAGTGGAACCCCAGCGACTACGCCTTCCACCTCACCCGACGAGCCCGTGGGCTGCCGCTGTGGTTCTCGCTGGCCGTCAACGGTCTCGATGCATACTGCGAGGCGGTCGAGGCGGGTCTGGCCATGGCCCAGAACGCAGCCGAGAGCATCAACGCGTCGCCGCACGTCGAGCTCGTCCGCGATCCAGGGCTCTCCATCGTGCTCTTCCGGCGCCTGGGCTGGGTCAAGGACGACTACGAGTCCTGGTCGGCCCGCCTCCTCGCCGCGCAGATCGGCTTCGTCACGCCGACCACCTGGGAGGGCGAGACGGTGGCGCGCTTCGCCTTCTTGCACCCCAACACCACCGTCGAGATGGTGGACGAGATCCTCGGCTCAATGGCCGATGCGTGACCAGGCACGTTGCAACAGGATGCGCAGCGTTTCGGCGTCCTGCGCGCCCGGGATCGGCCACGCACCACCAATGAGGAAGTAGGGAACCCCGGTCACCTCGAGCTCGTCGGCGGCCGCCTCGTCGGCGCGCACCTCGTCGGCCCAGGCCGTGCCGCGCAGCACGTCGTCAACGATGGCGTCGGGGAGCCCCGCTCCGTGGGCCACTTCCCGCAGCACCTCATGATCGGAGAGCTGCCGCCCCTGGCTGAAGTGCGCGACGAACAGGCGCCGCACGAGCGGCGGCTCCGAAGCCGTCCCGCGGGCGGCCCGCGTGAGCCGGTGGGCATCGAACGTGCTGCCGAGGCGCACTCGATCGAAGTCGAAGAGGAATCCCACTTCCGTTCCCAAGGCAGTGAGCTGCGCATGGCCGGCCCGGACCCGTTCGGGAGACATGCCGTACTTCCGCCCGACCACTTCCTCCAGAGTGCCCGGACGCTGCGCCGGCGCCCCACGATGCAGCTCGAACGAACGGTGCACCACCGTGACCTCGTCCGCGTGCTCGAAGTCGCGCAGAGCGACGTCGAGCCGGGCCAAGCCAAGCGCGCACCACGGACAGGCGTAGTCCGACCACACATCGATCAGCATGCAGCGGCAACCTTACGGCCGCTGCGTGGTGTCAGGCCGCCGCCACGGCGGCCTCGAGTACCGCCCCCGCCGCCAACAGCCGCTCCTCGCTGTGCGCCGGCCCGATCAGCTGCACGCTGGCCGGGAGCGGACCGGCCGATGGCACCGGGAGCGACAGGGCTGGCACCCCGGCCAGGTTCACCGGAAGGGTGCAGCGCGAGACGAGGAGGTCGTCCCCGTCCTCCAGGCGTGGCGGGAAGATGCTCAACGTCGGGGTGACGAGGACATCGACGTCGCTGAACACCTGCTCGAGTGTCTCCTTCCAGGCGCGCTGGACAGCCCAGGCCCGCCCCACGGTCGCTTCGTCGAATGATCCCCCCAGCTCCAGCCGGGAACGCACACCTTCGCTGATCCCCTCGGGGTCCTCCGCCACCAACACCGCGTCGGAATGCCACGCCTCGACCACCAGCAGCAGGCCGGCCTGCATCGTGGCGTCGTCCCACCCGGGGACCCCCACCTCCCGCCAATCCCACCCGGCCAGCTGCAAGGCCCGGTCGAGCGCGGCGGTGATGGCCGGATCCGCATCGATCGGGAGCCGGCCCACGACGAGGTCGCCCGCGTCCTGACCGGCCACGCTGAACCCGGGCTCGAGCAACTCCATCCCCGTCACGAGCCCGGCCACCGTGCGGGCCATCGGGCCGACGGTGTCGAAGCTGGGCGCCAGCGGCCAGACGCCGTCGAGCGGGATGCGGCCCCACGTGGTCTTCAGCCCGGTCGTGCCACAGCAGGCGGCGGGAATCCGGATGGAGCCGCCCGTGTCGCTGCCGTAGGCCACGTCCGCCTCCCCCGTGGCCACAGCGACCGCGGAGCCGCTCGACGAACCGCCGGGCACGCGGGTCGGATCGAGCGGGTTCACGGGAGTGCCGTACCACTGGTTGACGCCGGTGACGCCGAGAGCCAGTTCGTGCATGTTCGTCCGGCCGACGATCCGGGCCCCCGCCTCCCGCGCCCCCGCCAGGCACGCCGCGTCCCGGTCAGCGGGGACCGCCCGGTCCGCCACGGCGCGGCAACCCGCCGTCGTGAGCTCCCCCGCCATGTCGACGAGGTCCTTGACGGCCAGGCGGACGCCGGGACCCGTGGTCTCGTAGCGGGTGATGAAAGTGGTCATCGCCTCATTGTGTCCAATGTGGGCGGAGCCGGCCGCGCCCGGCCGTCACCCCGTCGTCGTCTGCGTCGTCTCCGTCGTCACGGTGGCGCCGGGGGGCAGCTGGAACAGCGACGCCGGGGGTGACGGCGAATAGTTCGTGATCTGGAAGCTCGTCGAATCCGACGCGACCTGCACGAAGCCGAGGATCCCCTGCGACGTACTGCAGATGGTGCTCGTACCCGCCACCCCCTTGGCCACGAGGTCGACGCAGTTCATGTCGAAGCCATTGCGAGACATGGTCGAACTCGTCACCTTGTCGCCCGACAGCCCGGCCACCAGCGAGACGCCCTTCAGGAACGAGATCCAGTGCGACGCGGTGTAGAAGTCGAAGATCTTGTTCTCCGTCGCGGCATCCGCCTGACCCAGCTTCTGACACGACCAGGCGGCGCCGGATCCGCTCTGGTTGCAGGCGTACTCGCCGGACGAGTTCACAATCAACTGCAGGTTGGACGCGTTGGAGCCCGTCTGCGTCTCGTGGAACGCCAGCCCACCGCTCGACGGGTCGACCGCGTAGACCACGGTGGCGGGTGAGGTTCCCGTTGTCGTGTAGGTGGCCTCGAACGGCGAGTCCTTCGTGGACTGCAGATTCTGGGTGAAGGAATCGACGGTCGCCTTGTTTCCTTCCACGGTGTGCACCGCCTGCTTAACCTTGCTCACCACGCTGCAGCCGGTGGCCACGACACCCACACCGAGGAGCAGCGCCATCAGGAGTCCAGTGGGGCTGCGGTGCGACATGCCTACCTCCTCCAGAGACCGTCGGAACCGAGACGGCGACGCCGGCACGAGGTTACGGCAAGCCCGGCGCCCTACCGCGGCACCGGCGCCCGCCGCGTGCGCTCAGCTCGGCGCGGCAGGCGAGGGCACGCTGCCGTCCTCGACCGGCGCCAACTCCTGGCGGCCCCGTCGCAAGCCGGCGAGCGCGACAAGAGCGGCGAACGCCATGATGCCGCACATCACGTACAGGACCGATTGGGTCGCCCGGGCGAAGTCGAGCGAGACGAAGTGCGGGATGGAGGACACCGACCCGCTGCCCTGCTGGGCCTGCGTGATTCGGTTGGCCTCGGCCACCGCGTGCGGGTCACCCATCTTCTGCAGCGATGACGTCAGGTGCGACCGGTAGTCGAAGAGCAGGATGGTCCCGAGCGCAGCCAGTCCGAGGCTGGCCCCGTAGTTCCGGATGGTCTGGGTGATGCCGGTCGCCTCGCCGTAGGAGAGGTTCCCGGCCCGGTTCACGGCATCGGTGTTGGCCGGGCCGAGCATCATCCCCATGCCGGCGCCGGCCACGATGACCCAGATCTGCTGCTTCCCGAAGGACAGCGTCGTGGTCTTGGAGGCCCAGAACCCGAATCCCACCGCGGCGATGGCGCAGCCGATGACGACCGCGCGCTTCGCCCCCTCGCGGTCGAGCATCCGACCGCCCACCTGGGCCAGGATCACGAAGCCGACGAAGAACCACAAAAGGAAGATGCCGGCGCCCGAGGCCGATTCGCGCAGCGCGATCTGCGCGTACTCGCTAGCGAAGAAGAAGACCGGGATGAACGCCATCATGGCGATCAGCAACACGAGGTTCTCCACGGCGAACGGCCGGATCCGAAAGATCTCGACCTTGATCAGCGGCGACTCCGTACGCAATTCGACGAAGACGAAGATCCCGATGATGACGAGGCCGGCGATGATGCAGATCCAGGTCCAGGGGTTGCTCCACCCCCACGGCACCGACTGCTGGAGCCCGAAGATGCTCAACCCGATGCCCGCCGCGATGAGCACGGCTCCCCGGTAGTCGATCGGGGCACGCCGGTACTGGGTCTTGGGCTTCGAGACTGCGATGAGGACCAACGCAATGAGGGCGACGGGGATGTTCACCCAGAAGATGGCCCGCCAGGTCCACTGGGTCAGGTACCCGCCCAGAACCGGCCCGACGGCCGTGAGCCCTCCGGCGATGCCGAAGAACAGGGCCAGCGCCTTGCCGCGCTCTCGGAGAGGGAAGGTGTTCACCACGATGGCCAGCGCGGCCGGGAACATGAGCGCGCCGCCGGCCCCCTGGAGCACGCGGAACCCGACGATCCACGCTTCGGCGGCCGAGCCCTTGGGCGTCAGCCCGCACATGGTCGAGGCCGTGACGAAGATGATCACCCCGACCACGCACATCTTGGTGTGCCCGAAGATGTCCCCCAGCCGCCCGCCCAGGGCGAAGAGCGCGGCGAGTGAGATCAGATAGCCGTTGACCACCCACTGCACACCGGTGGACGTCAGACCGAGCTCGCGCTGGATGTTCGGCACCGCGATGGAGACGATCGTCTGATCGATGAACGTCATCGAGACCGCGAAGATCATCGCGGCCAACACCCAGTTGCGTCCCTGCATGCCGTTGCCGCTCAACACCGTCTCCCTCGCGACCAGTCTCCGCAGAGACCCTAATGGGGTCGCCCGGGTGCGGGAGGCTCTCGTACGAGGTGTCGCCCGCCCCGCCGTTGGCCCTCCGTTGTCGCGCTCGGCACACGGTCCGGACCCGCCCGCAGCGTCGGGTACGGTCGTTTCCGGCAGGGAGGGGGAGTTCGTGCGACGAAGCGGGACCGCGGGAAGGGTCGCTTTCATGGCGGCCGCGACGATGTGGCTGGGCCTCGCCGTGGTTGGTGCGCCGATGCCGGCGTCCGCCGGTACGCCCGTGCCCGGCGCGCCGAACTGCCCCATGTTCCCGGCGGACAACGTCTGGAACACGCCCATCGCCAACCTGCCGGTCAACCCCAACAGCGCGGCATGGCTGGCCAGCATGGATGCCGGCACGACGAACCTGCATCCCGACTTCGGGCCCTCGGGCGACCCTTCGACTCCCTACGGCATTCCCTACACCGTCGTGCCCCCGTCGCAGCCCGAGGTGCCCATCACATTCCAGTACGCCGACCAGAGCGACCCGGGGCCGTATCCGTTCAGCGCGACGACGCCCATCGAAGGCGGTCAGGACGCCACCGGCGACCGCCACGCCATCATGGTCAACCCGGCGACGTGCACCCTCTACGAGCTCTACGACGCGCAGTACAGCACGTCGGGTTCGACCGCAGGGTCGGGGGCGATCTGGAACCTCAACTCGAACGCGCTGCGACCGGCCGGCTGGACATCGGCCGACGCCGCCGGCCTGCCGATCCTCCCGGGTCTCGTGCGCTACGACGAGGTCCAGTCCGGCGTCATCACGCATGCCATCCGTATGACCGCCGAGGCCACGGACACGTCGTACCTGTGGCCGGCGCGCCACGAGGCCGGCACCTCGTCGGACCCGAACCTGCCGCCCATGGGGGCCCGCTTCCGGCTGAAGGCCGACTACGACATCTCGGGCTACTCCCCGCAGGCCCAGGTGGTGCTGCGCGCCATGCAGCAGTACGGGCTGATCCTCGCCGACAACGGCTCCAACTGGTACTTCGGGGGAACGGCCGACGACAACTGGCCCATCGCGCTCGTCGACGAGCTCAAAGCGGTGCCGGCCAGCGCGTTCGAGGCGGTGGACGAGTCCTCCTTGATGATCGACCCCAACTCTGGACAGGCGCGCCAGCTCGGTGCCGCCGTCAACTGCGGGTCGGCACCCGGGTACAGCCTGGTGGCCACCGACGGCGGCATCTTCTCGTTCTGCCAGTCCTTCTTGGGATCGATGGGCGGCCAGCAGCTGAATGGTCCAATGGTGGGGATGGCGGAGACGCCCGGTGACGGTGGGTACTGGGAGGTGGCCGCCGACGGGGGCATCTTCAGCTACGGCGACGCGCACTTCTACGGGTCGACCGGTTCCATGCACCTGAACAAGCCGATCGTGGGCATGGCGGCCACCGGTGACGGTGGGGGCTACTGGCTCGTCGCCTCCGACGGGGGCATCTTCAGCTACGGCGACGCGCACTTCTACGGGTCGACCGGTTCCATGCACCTGAACAAGCCGATCGTGGGCATGGCGGCCACGCCCGACGGCGGGGGCTACTGGCTCGTGGCCGCCGACGGGGGCATCTTCAGCGACGGCGACGCCGCCTTCTACGGCTCGCGGGGCGGGCAACCCCTGCACGCGCCCATCGTCGGCATGGCGTCGAGCGCAACGGGTCACGGCTACTGGCTCGTCGCCTCCGACGGGGGGATCTTCACCTACGGCGACGCCGGCTTCGACGGATCAGCCGGCTCCCTGACCCTGGCCAAGCCGATCGTCGGGATGTTGCCCACCCCCGACGGCGGGGGCTACTGGCTCGTCGCCTCCGACGGGGGGATCTTCACTTACGGCGACGCCCTCTTCCATGGCTCCACCGGCGGCCTGGCGCTCGACGCTCCCGTCGTTGCCATGGGGTGAGCACGCGGGTCCGGCGGGACACGTCCCAGCCGCTGCGCTAAACGCCCGCTCCGGTCACCTCGGTGAGCATCTGTTCCAGCGCGGCCTGGTCCGGTCCGACGAAGGCGGGGGCGTCGGGAACGGTTGCCAGGGCGCCGAGCAGCCGCTCCAGCGACGCGCCGCGCGCGGCGGGCAGGTGGCTGCTCAGGACCATGGAGGGTTCCAACGCGTGGATGCGGTCGAGCTCCGAGGCGAAGACGGCACGGTCCACGTTGTGCAGCCACGAGGAGTCCACGGTCGCCCAGAAGACCTGGCCCTGACGTAGCGCCTCCTCCGAGAGGTCCTCCGCACGTTCGGGCACCTCTTCCAACAGGGCCCCGAAGCAATCCGAGCTGAAGAAGATGCCCGAACGCTCGTCTCGCAGGCCCGTCGTGATGGGGTTGTCGAAGGCCGGAGGCCGCACTGCGGTGAGGATCCTGTCTCCCACGTCGACCGTCTGGCCCGGATTGACCAGATACACCCGGTCCATCGGCAGGGGCGCCGCCAGGCTCATGATCCCGACCCCGAGGAAGCTCGTGATCACCCGCAGCCGTTCGTTCTCGTCGAGCAAGCGGTGCAGCGAGCCGATGTGGTCGAAGTCGGTGTGGGTCAGCCAGATCCAGCGGAGGTCGGCCGGATCGATCACCGTCCCCAATGCGGTCATGAAGTCGTCGCTCCCGACCACGGTGCCGGTGTCGACGAGCACCGGCTCGTCGGAGTGAATGACGAAGGCGTTGATGGCGAGGTCGCCGAAGCCGCTGACCGTGGCGGTCGACGTCACGACGTCGACATCGGGCGCGGCGTTGTAGGTGTGCATCGTGAAGGACTCCTCAGTTCTCGAATGGTCGAATGGTCGAATGGTCGAATGGTCGAATGGTCGAATGAAGGACAGATCTACGAAGCGGTCGGGGGCGCCTCCGCAGCGATCCGTAGCTGCTCGAGCGTGTGCTGCATGGCCTGGCGCAACTCGCGGGCGCGGTTGGTCGGGACATCGACGATGCGGGCCCACGTCGGTATCCACCGGACGGTGTAGGACTCGGTGACGCGGGTGCCCGCCCCCGACGGCTCCAGCCGGTACCGCCACTCGGTCGATTCCCGGCCGCCCTCTTCGGTCACGAAGACGAACTCATGGCCGGGGTCGGCGGTCAGCACCCGGCCCTGGCGTGACCACTTCATCAGTCCGCGTGGGCCACCTTTGTTGTGGCCGATGAACCTCGCGCCCTCGGCGGGCCCGGTCGCTCCGTCGAGCCACTCCACCTGCCGGCATTCCGGGCTCCAGTCCCCCATGCGGGGCAGGTCCGCGACGAGTGCATAAATGCGCTCGGCCGGCGCCTCGATCGCCAGGGACTCAGAGTCCTGACGCAACCACCACCGGCTGCTCTTGTTCTCGGTCCTGTCCTGCGTGGTCTCAGGTTGGGTCATCTGGTCCTCCTCCTCGCTCTCGACGGTAGACTAATGATATTAGCTATAGCTGTCAAGATGTAAACATGCTATAGTTGAAGCGATGACGCGGGTCGAGGAGACGGCAAGGGCAGGCACGGCGGCGGACCCACCGACGCGGCCGGACCGCCGAGCCCGTCGCCGGCAGGAGACGATCCGGGAGATCCTCGACATTGCCCGCCAGGTCATGACGGAGGAGGGTGTCAACGGCCTGAGCCTGGCGGAGGTGGCGCGTCGCCTGGGCGTGCAGCCGCCGTCGCTCTACAAGTACTTCCCGTCGCTCATGGCGATCTATGACGCTCTGTTCCTGGAGGGGCAGCGCGAGAACCTCGAGGTGATGCGAGCCGGCATGCAGGGAGCCGAGCCGGGGCTGGCGGCGCTCACTGCGGGCCTCGAAGCGAGCGGGCGGTGGGGTCTGGCCAACCGCGCGGTCGCCGAGTTGCTCTTCTGGCGCCCCGTCCCGAGCTTCCATCCTTCACCGGAGGCGTTCGCCGTCAGCATGGAGATGGTGGAGCTCCAGCGCGGCGCCCTCGCGGAGGCCGTCGCCAAGGGCGAACTCGGCGCGGCGGCCAACGAGGAGGGAGCGATCTATCTGGTGTCGACGATCATCGTCGGCGTGCTCAGCCAGGCCTTCGCCAACGAACCCGACCTCCCCTGGGGCGAGGGCAGGTTCACCCCGACGTTCGCGACGCTGATGCGTCTGCTACCCGCCGCGTTCCCGGCCGACGATTGAGACCAAGCACGCGCCGGCCGGCCGGCGCTCACGCCCCCGTCTCGAGCGTCCGGCGGTACACGCTGGTCTGACGGGTCTCGAAGCCGAGGTGCAGGTACAGCCGGTTCGCCGCTTCGCGGTCGGGGCGTGAGGTGAGGTCCACTGTGCGCGCCCCGAGCTCGGCCGACCGGTCCACAGCGGCCTGCACCAGGGCCGCCGCCACGCCGCCGCCGCGGGCGGCTTCGTCGACCACGACATCCTCGATCCAGGCCCGCACGCCCGTCGGGATCTGGAAGGTAGCCAGGGTCAGCATCCCCGCGATGGCGCCGTCGCGCCGCGCCACGAACAGCGTGGTGGCGCCGTCGGCCACTATCCGTTCCAGGACGGCGCGGCTCGGCGGCGGGGAGGAGCGGGAGAGCTGGGGCACCAGGCGCTCGACCGCGGCACAGAGGTCGTCATCGACCGCGGCGGCGGCCTCGACCGCGATCACGACGTCGCCGACTCGCCCCGCCACATCGGTTGGCGCACGCTGTCGTAGAGCACGTCGCGGCGCTCGCCGTTGATGGCGGCGAAGACGTGGTCGCCCCAGCGATCGGATCCGACCAGTGGTTGCGGCAGCGTCTCGCGGGTGAACCAGCCGACGTCACGCGTCTCGAGCGGATGCGGCGCCAACTCGCCGCCCACGGCCCGACAGTAGAAGAGGAGCGAGTACAGCGGCACGCGGGTGAAGCCGAGGCGCAGGCCGTCGAGGACGGCGATGAGGCGCACCGGTTCGGCGATGATGCCCGTCTCCTCCTCCACCTCCTTCACGACGACCTCGGCCGCCGAGTAGCCCACATCGCACCACCCGGTCGGGTAGAGCCAGATGCCCGAGTCGGCGCGCTGAATCAGCAGCAGCTCCCCCTTGTCGTTGCCCACGGCGGCACCGACGGCGACCTTGGGGGTGATGTAGCCCGGGACGCCCTTGCCGACCGTGTCCATCCACTCCTGGACCAACCCCCCGGCGTAGTCGGGGTCGTCGTCCGCACCGTCGGCCTCGGCCCGGATGTCCGCCGCCACCTTGAGGATCTCCTCGAATCGTTCCCGCTCGTAGAGGCTCTCGGTGAAGCCCAATCCCGTGCGGGCGATGCCCGAGAGCGCCTCGCTCCAGCGCAGCAGCGTCTTGAGGGGGACGTCACGGTCGGCATTCGGGTCCACGAGCGTGACGCTACCGCGGCCCGCCGGCTGGGCCAGAATGGGGCATGGCCGTCAACGAGGATTGTCGTCATTACGTCATGCGGACGACGCCGGGCGGCGAGCGCCTCGAGCGCTGCAAGGTCGACGCCAACGAACCGCTGCCCTTCGGATGCCCCGCGGGCTGCGTGTTCTACGAGCCCCGCCGGGTCTCCTCGGCGGGATGGCACGTCCCCCAGGACCCCGACGGGAGCTGAGTCCCCGGCGGTCAGCCCTCGAGGACGTCCCCCAGCAGGTCCACGGTGATGCCCTCGCCGCGCAGCCACTCGAGCGCGGCCTCCACCTGGCCCGACTGGCCGTCCATTTCGCACACGATCCAACCTCGGTGCTCCTCGACGTCGGCGCGGCGGATGTCGGGGTCGACGTCGAAACGGCGCACCAGGGTGGCGAGGACGGCCCGCCGCACCTCCGTTTCCGGGAACGTCAGCTTGACCTTCACGCGGACCTCACTCACATTCCCTCCTCGTTCATGCCGGGCTGCGCCAGGGCGCGGTTCAGGCTGCCGGAGCGGAAGCCCTCCAGGTCCAGGGCCACGAAGCGGAACCCGGCGGCGCGCACGGCGGCCACAACCTCGTCCCGGCGGGCCACCACCTCGCCCAGAGCCGTCGTCTCCACCTCGAGGCGGGCGGCATCGCCGTGGTGGCGCACCCGCAGCTGCCCGAACCCGAGGGCACGCAGCCCCGACTCGGCCGCCTCGACGGCGGCCAGGCGGCCGAGTGTGACCGGCGTGCCGTAGGGCAGGCGCGAGGCCAGGCACGCCGCGGCCGGCTTGTCCCAGGTGCGCAACCCGAGCCGGCGCGAGCAGCGCCGGATGTCATCCTTGGTGAACCCGGCCTCGACCAGCGGGAAGGCGGCCCCGGCGGCGGCGGCGGCGGCCTGCCCAGGCCGGTGGTCGCCCAGGTCGTCCAGATTGACGCCGAGCACCACGGTGGCGCCCTCGGCCGCGGCCAGCGGGCCGACTGCATCCATGAGGGCGGTCTTGCAGCGTGCGCAGCGGTCCGGGCCATTGGCCACGTACGCCGCGTCCTCCATCTCGTTGGTCGGCACGCCGACCCAGCGCAGGTCCCACTCGTCGGCCAGGGCGCGGCAGTCCGCCTCCTCGGCGCCGGCGAGCGAAGGCGAGAGCGCTGTGACGCAGAGCACCGAGTCCCTCCCCAGCGCGTCGTGGGCCACCTTGGCCAGGAGCGAGGAGTCGGCGCCGCCGCTGAACGCCACCACCACGCGCCCCAGGCGCCGCAACGCACTCCTGAGGTCGTCGAGCGAGGCCGCCGGAGCGGTCGAAGGAACCGACACCGACGAAGCGGACGCGGACGGGACGGTGACGGTCACGCCGTCGCGCTCATGCGCCCAACACGGACAGCACGTCGTCGAGCGTCCCCACCATGCCGGTGTAGAAGGGGCCGAATTCGGCATAGAGGGCGGAGGCCTCGTCGAAGCGCATCTCGTAGACACAGTCCTTGAGGTCGTCGGGATGCACGCCGAACAAGGTCACTCCCCACTCGTAGTCGTCGAGCCCGGTCGAGCCGGTGATGACCTGGAGCACCCGGCCATGGAAGGTCCGCCCCAACTTGCCGTGACCCATCATCAGGTTCTTGCGGGACTCGAAGTCCAAGGCGTACCAGTTCTGCTGCTCGCCCCGGCGCTTGCTCATCGGGTAGAAGCAGAAGGCGTCCTTGCCTTCGGGCGGCAGCTGGGGGAAGAGCCGGGCTTGGCGCAGCTCCTCGGGGACCCCGGCGGCGTACTCGGAGACCTCGGTCAGCGACACGTACGACTCCGCCGCGACCAGGCCGGACGCCACAGCCTCGGTCTGCAGACGGCGCAGGCGCCAGACGTCGGGACCGAGCGCCATCAACCCCAGGTCCGCCTTGTGGCCCAAAAGGGCCACGGGGACCACCTGGTAGCCGTCCGCCTCGGCGGCGCTCAGGGCCTTGCGCAGGGCCTGCGGGTCGAAATCGGGTGCCAGCCGGCAGAAGAGGTGGAGGACACCCCAGCCGGTCGTCGGGGTCAGAGGCACGCCGTCAGTGTAGAGAAGGCGCTCCCGGCTACCGCACCGGCCGCCGCACCGCGCCCAAACCAAGCCCGAACCCGGCCCGGAAACGGCGACCCCTTGTCAGGACCCCTCGCGACGAGCCCACAAGAGACTCGTGACGAGCCGACAAGAACAGTGCGCCCGGCCTTGCGGCCGGGCGCACCGTTTCAGCCTCGGTTGGGGGTGAGGCAGCCCCAGTGTCACCCCGGGCTGTTGCAGCGCCGTGGCAACGGTGTGACAGCCCCTTCCCAGGTCAGGCCAGGCCGGCTGACGCCGGCCATGCGGCCCAGCCGGTCTAGTAGTCGTCCATCCCGCCGGGCATGGCGGGCGCCTCCTCCTCGGGCTTGTCCACAATGACGGCCTCGGTCGTCAGGAACAGTGCCGCGATGGACGCCGCGTTCTGCAGCGCCGAGCGGGTCACCTTGGCGGCGTCGATGACACCGGTCTTGAAGAGGTCCTCGTACTCGCCGGTGGCGGCGTTGAGGCCGTTGGCACCCTTCAAGCCGCGCACCTTCTCCACGATGACCCCACCCTCGAGGCCGGCGTTGACCGCAATCTGCTTCAGCGGCTCCTCCACGGCCTTGCCCACGATGCGGGCCCCCGTGGCCTCGTCGCCCTCGAGCTTCTCGGCACCCTCGTAGATGGCGGTCTGGGCCCGCAGCAGGGCGACGCCGCCGCCGGGGACCACGCCCTCCTCGATGGCGGCCTTGGTCGTGGACACTGCGTCCTCGATGCGGTGCTTCTTCTCCTTGAGCTCGACCTCGGTGGCTGCACCGACCTTGATCACGGCCACGCCGCCCGACAGCTTGGCCAGACGCTCCTGGAGCTTCTCGCGGTCGTAGTCGGAGTCCGTGTTGTCGATCTCGGTCTTGATCTGGTTGATGCGGCCCTTGATGTCGTTCTCGGACCCGCCGCCCTCGACGATCGTCGTCTCGTCCTTGGTGATGACGACCTTGCGGGCGGTGCCGAGCAGGTCGAGCGTCACGTTCTCGAGCTTGAGGCCGACCTCCTCGGTGACGACCTGGCCGCCGGTGAGGATGGCGATGTCCTGCAGCATGGCCTTGCGGCGCTCGCCGAAGCCGGGCGCCTTGACGGCGACCGAGCGGAAGGTGCCGCGGATCTTGTTCACCACCAGGGTGGCCAGGGCCTCGCCCTCGACGTCCTCGGCCACGATCAGCAGCGGCTTGCCGCTCTGCATGACCTTCTCGAGCACGGGGAGCAGGTCGCGTACCGCCGTGATCTTCGAGCCCACCAGCAGCACGTAGGCGTCCTCGAGGGAGGCCTCCATGCGCTCGGGGTCGGTCACGAAGTACGGGGCGATGTAGCCCTTGTCGAAGCGCATGCCCTCGACGAGATCCATGTCCATGCCGAAGGTCTGCGACTCCTCGACGGTGATGACGCCGTCGCGGCCGACCTTGTCGATGGCCTCGGAGATCATTTCGCCGATCTCGGTGTCGGCGGCCGAGATAGAAGCCACCTGGGCGATCTGCGCCTTGGACTCGGTCTCCTTGGCGATGCCGCGGATGGAGCCGACGGCCGTCTCGACGGCGGACTCGATCCCCCGCTTGAGCGCCATCGGGTTGGCCCCAGCAGCGACGTTGCGTAGACCCTCGCGCACCATGGCCCAGGCCAGGACGGTCGCCGTCGTGGTGCCGTCACCGGCGACGTCGTCGGTCTTCTTGGCGACTTCCTTGACCAGCTCGGCGCCGATCCTCTCGAACGGGTCCTCGAGGTCGATCTCCTTGGCGATGGACACGCCGTCGTTGGTGATCGTCGGGGCGCCCCACTTCTTGTCGAGCACGACGTTGCGGCCCTTCGGGCCGAGGGTCACGCGGACGGCGTCCGCCAGCTTGTTCATGCCGGTCTCGAGGCCGCGGCGGGCCTCGGAATCGAAGGCGATGATCTTGGCCATCAGGTCTCTTCCTCCATTAGCACTCTCGTCTTGTGAGTGCTAATACAACCACCTTAGGCGGACCGGCGCAAGGGCAGCGCGCCCGGCTGGGGGATCAGCCTCCGGCGACGGCGGGGACGATGGAGAGCGTCTGGCCGGGTGTGACCGGAGTGGCCAGGCCGTCGAGGAAGCGCACGTCCTCGTCGGCCAGGAACACGTTGACGAAGCGGCGCAGGTTGCCCGCCTCGTCGAAGAGGCGTTCGGCGAGCCCGGGATGGGCGGCGTCGGCAGCCTTGAGCACATCACCGACCGACGAGCCTTCCGCCTCGACCTCGCCCGCACCCCCGGTCAGGGTGCGGAGCTGGGTGGGAATGCGGACAGTGACGCTCATCGGGGGGTCTCCTTGGTCTCGTGGTCCTCCAGCGCGGCGTCGAAGGCATCCAGGGTGGGGGCAATCGTCGCCGTGGGGGTGCTGCCCGGCGCGCCGGCCAGGGCTTCGACCGTCTTGAGGCCGTGGCCAGTGACCAGGGCGACCACGCGTTCGTCGGGGCGGATGGCCCCGGACGCGGCCAGCTTGCACAGCGTGGCGATGGTCACCCCGCCGGCGGTCTCGGCAAAGATCCCCTCGGTGCGGGCCAGGAGCCCGATGGCGTCCACGATCTCGGCGTCGGTGACAGCGGCGCAGGAGCCCCCCGTGCGACGCATGACGTCGAGGGCGTACCAGCCGTCGGCCGGGTTGCCGATGGCCAGCGACTTGGCGATCGTCTTGGGTTTGACCGGCCGGATGGCGTCGCTGCCGTCGAGGAAGGCGGTGGCGACGGGCGAACACCCCTCGGCCTGGGCGCCCGACACCCGCACGGCGGGCTCTTCGGGCAGGAGGCCGACCTTGCCGAGCTCGGCGAAGCCCTTGGCCACCTTGGTCAGCTGGCTGCCCGAGCCGATGGGGACGACGACGTGGTCGGGGGCCTGCCAGCCCAGCTGCTCGGCGATCTCGAAGGCGAGCGTCTTGGAGCCCTCGGCGTAGTACGTGCGCACGTTGACGTTGACGAAGGCCCAGCTCGGGCGCTCGCTGGTCAGCTCGGCACAGAGGCGGTTGACGTCGTCGTAGTTCCCTTCGACGGCGATCACCGTGCCCCCGTAGACCGCGGTCATGGTGACCTTGGCCGTCTCGAGGTCGTGCGGGATCAGGACGACCGAGTCCATGCCGGCCCGGGCGGCGTGGGCCGCCACCGAGTTGGCCAGGTTGCCCGTCGAAGCGCAGGCGGCCACCTTGAAGCCGAGCTGGCGTGCCTTGGTGAGCGCCACCGAGACCACGCGGTCCTTGAAGGAACCGGTGGGATTGGCCGTGTCGTCCTTGATCCACACCTCGCCCAGCCCCAGCTCGGCGGCCAGGCGGTCGGCCCGGACCAGCGGGGTGAAGCCGGCGCCGAGATCCACCGGCGTGGCGTCGTCCACCGGGAGCAGGTCCCGGTAGCGCCAGATGGAGCGGGGGCCGGCCTCGATGCGCTCCCGGCTGACCGTGGCGGCGATCCGCTCGTAGTCGTAGGCGACCTCAAGAGGGCCGAAGCAGTAGTCGCAGACGTGCAGCGCTTCGGCGGGAAAGGCACGCTGGCACTCACGACAACGCAGCCCAGTCACAAAATCGACCATCGGTCCTCCTCATCGATCGGGCATTGGCACCAGGTGCGCACGGTGTCCCGCAGTGCACTGGTTGCCGCGACGTCGACGGGCCCGTCCCTCAGTCGCTCTGGATGATTCTCCAATGGTAGCCCGCCGGGGACTGCCGCCTCAACGCGGTGCGGCTGCTTGAATCGTGGGCGTGGCGCACACCTCCCACCACGGCGATTTCCCCGCCGGCCTCGTGCTCGAGGCCAAGGGCCGGACGGGCCGGACGGTCTCGGTGTGCATCCCCGCCCGCGACGAGGGCTCGACGGTCGGCTCGGTGGTGCGGGCGGTCGTGCAGCCCTTCCTGGCCGGGCACGGCGGGAACGGCCTGGTCGACGAGGTCATCGTCCTCGACGACGGCTCGCTGGACGACACCGCCGAGCAGGCCCGCGACGCCGGCGCCATGGTGGTGGCCGGGCCCGGCGGAGCCGGAGGCAAGGGCCAGGCCATGGCGGCGGCGCTGGCCGCCTCCGCCGGCGACGTCGTCGCCTTCCTCGATGCCGACGTGGCCAACACCACCCCGGCCTTCGTGACCGGGCTGTTGGGGCCGCTGCTCACGACCGACGACATCGCCCTCGTCAAGGGCTTCTACACCCGGCCCCTGCACGGCGACCCCACCGGGGGCGGCCGGGTGACCGAGCTGGTGGCACGGCCCGTGCTCGAGCTCCTCTTCCCCGAGCTGTCCTGGGTGCGCCAACCCCTGGCCGGCGAGACGGCGGCGCACCGCTGGGTCTTCGAGAAGCTCGGCTTCGCCGGCGGCTACGGGGTCGAGCTCGGCCTGCTCATCGACGTGGCGCAGCAACTCGGCGCGGACCGCCTGGCCCAGGTGGACCTGGGCGAGCGCATCCACCGCAACCGGCCGCTGCACGAGCTGCGCCCCCAGGCGGTCGACGTGCTGCGGGCGGCCCTCGAGCGCGTCCCGCGGACAGCACCGTGAGCGGTACCGTCGTCGTCTCCAACCGCGGGCCCCTGACGTTCCGGGCCCAAGAGGATGGCGCGCTCGGTGGCGGTGCCGGCCGGCGGGGGGCTGGCCTCGTCCCTGCACCGGATTCTGGCGGGGAGCGGCACGACGTGGGCCTCGGTGACGATGGGGGCGGCGGACCGCGAGGCGGTCGCCCAAGGCCTCATGCGCGAGGACGGGCTCGACCTGCTGCCCGTCGTCATCGACGACGAGACCTACCGGCAGGCCTACGACGTGGTGGCCAACACAACTCTCTGGTACTGCCACCACCATCTCTTCGACCTGCCGCACCGGCCCCGCTTCGACCGCCACTGGCGGGTGGCCTGGGAGGGCTACCGGGCCTACAACCACGCCATGGCCGACGTCATCGTGGCTCGGGCCGGAGAGGGCGCCGCCGTCTACGTGCAGGACTACCACTTCTCGCTGCTCGGGCGGATGCTGGCCGCGGGCGCGCCCGGACCTGCGCACGGTGCACTTCTTGCACACGCCCTTCGCCGCTCCCGACATGCTCGGCGTGCTGCCCGACACGGTGGTGGCCGAGCTGCTCGACGGCATGGCCGGCTACTCGGCCTGCGGCTTCCACTGCCACCAGTGGGAGGCCAGCTTCGCGGCCTGTTACGCCGCCGCCGGACGCCAGGCGCCCGCGACCTTCGTGGCACCGCTCGGCCCCGAACCCCGCGTGCTCGAAGAGGAGGCGGCGTCACCGCAGTGCGCCGAGGCGGCGACGGCCTTGCGGGCCGAGGCGGGCGGTCGCCGCATCATCGCCCGGGCGGATCGCATGGAGCCCTCGAAGAACATCGTGCGGGGGATGCTCGCCTTCGAGGAACTGCTGCACGCGTACCCCGAGTGGCGCGGCCGGGTGGTGCACGTGGCGTTCGCCTATCCCAGCCGGCAGGGACTGGCCGAGTATCTCGCCTACGCGGCGGACGTCGAGCACACGGCGGCGCGCATCAACAATGCCCTCGGGTCCGACGGGTGGACGCCGATCCTGCTCTCGGTCGAGGACGACCGAGCCCGTTCCCTCGCCGCGCTGACCCTGTCGGATGTGCTGCTGGTCAATCCCGTGCGCGACGGCCTGAACCTTGTGGCCAAGGAGGGCCCGCTGCTCAACGCGTCCGACGGGGTCCTGGTGCTGTCGCGCCAGGCGGGGGCCTGGGAGGAGCTGGCACTGGCCGGGGGCGGCGCGCTCGGCATCAACCCCTTCGACGTCGTCGGCACGGCCGACGCGCTGCACGACGCGCTCACCATGGAGGCGCCCGCACGCGCTGCACGTGCCGCTGCGTTGCGCGCCGCGGTGCGCGGGCGGACGGCGGCCGACTGGTGGGCCGACCAGCTGGCGGCCGCTCGGCGCTGACTTGTCGGGGCGCGGGGCGACTACGTCGAGGCGGGCGGGGCGCCGGCTGCCTCGGCCATGTCGTGTAGCAACGCCACCGCGCCGGCGGCCCCGGAAACCGTCAGATCCGCGGCGTCGGCCACGGCCGCCGGGCTCTCGGTGTCGACGGCGGCCACCCGCACCGCGGTGAACGGCGCGTCGGCGTGAGCGGCGTCTCGTAACGCGACCAGGGCGGCAAAGGCCGGGAGATCGCCGACGTCGTCGCCGAAGGCGGCGGCGGCCCGCAACGGCTCGGCCTGCGCCGCGTGCTCGGCCACGAGACCGCGGACCACCGTCCCCTTGTCCACGTCGAGCGGCGGGCGCAGCTCGCGCTCGTGCCGGCCCTGCACCACCGTGAGGCCGTGCGCCGCGCTCTGGCGCGCCGCGAAGCCCACCACCCAGTCCTCGCGGTCGAGAGCGAGGCGGAAGTGCAGCGTCACCGTCAAACCCTTGGGCTCGACGTAGACACCCTCGGGCGCCGTGGCCCTCGCGTCGGCCACCACCTCGTCGATGACGGCGGCCCAGGTGTCGTGTGCCGGCCCCTGCAGGGCGCGCTCGAGGCCGTAGAGGCCGGCCAGCGTCAGACCGGGCGGCGTGCCCAGGACGTCGGCGAGGAACGCGGTGGGACGGCCCGAGATCACCGCCACGACCGCGAAGGTTGCGGCGAGGCCGGCCAACAGGGCCGGCGCGCCGGGGAGGGGGCGGGCCTCCCTCGGGTCCTTCACGATGCCCGCCAGTGTCCCGTCGAAGTCGAGGAAGAGCGCGCTCCGCGCCGGGTCGGCCGCCAACGGCCGCAGGAGCGCCGGCAGGCGTGCCGCGGCGTCGCCCTGTGCCGACAACGTCAGGTGGTCGTGGTCGTCGTCGAGGCCAGGTCCGCGCCGATGACCACCACGACGTCGACGCCCGACACGCCGCTGACCGGCGTCGCCGTGGTGAGCGGCAACACCGCGGCCGGCTTCACGCCGATGGAGGTGGCGATGGCCGCCGCCTGCTCCTGCTGGCCCGTCTCGTAGTAGACGGCCGACGTGGCCTCGGTGGTCGACGCGTCGATGGGGGTCTGCATCTTCCAGCCGCCGGCACCGATCAGCGCCGAGTAGTGGGCGGCCAGACCGTTCACGCTGGTGGCGTTGGCCACCACGACACTGGTCGCGCTCGGCGGCGCCGTCGTGGTCGTGGTCGTGGCCTTGGACCCCTTTGTGGCCGGCCTTGGTCGTCGTGGTGTGGGCCGCCGTCGTGGTCGTGGTGGCTCCGCCGCCGGCCGCTGCCGTCGTCGTCGTGGTGCCGGCCGCACCGCTCGCCGTCGTCGTCGTCGTGGCGGGCGTGCTGCTCACGCTGGGCCGGGTCCCGACCGACACGAGGATCACCACGGCCACGACGAAGAGGATGAGAACTGCCGCCGCCCGGACGATCGAAAGCGAGCCGGACGGAGGTGTCTTCGCCTGATCGTCGTCCATTGAGGGTCCAGCCTGCCCCGGCACCCCGCCTGAAGCAAGCCTTTCCGCTGGTCGGACGGGCGACGGGGCCGCGGGCCTGTAGCCTGGGCTGCAGCGCCCGAGTAGCTCAGTCGGTAGAGCACTTCACTTGTAACGCCCTCGGCGGCTTGTCGCGCAAAACGGTGCGATCAGCACTTTTTGCATAGGCGCTGCTCAGTTGCGATGTTGCACATTGAGGACGGTGGCGGTTGGTTGCCGCTACAGGCCACCCGTTGCGTTGTGAGGTTGAATCTGGGTTGAATTGAAACGGGCATTTTGACACCTGACGTCATGGCGTCCCATGCCCCGCACCGCGTCGCCAATTGAAGAGTCCGCAGATGAGACTTCGACGGACCTTCCTTCGTCCATCTTGCCGCTGCTCCGTGCTCTCGTTCTCAGGAGAAGCAGTAACCTTCAGTCATGGCAATATCCACCGGGGATCTGCAGGCAGCAGCAGAGCGAGCGCGAGCTGCAGCGTCGGAGGCGGGCGAACTTCGGCCTGCCCGCATCGGCAAAGTGACCGACCGACATCCCCGAGGCCATCCGAGCCGCCATCCGTGAAGACCTGGCCTCCGGCGCCTACCAGGAGGCCGCACAGGATGCCGTCGCAGGAGACCCCGACTCTGGCGCAGGGCTGAGCGCCCGGATTCTCTGGCGTGATCGTTGTCGATGACGCCCTTTTGCTAGCCATATTGGCCGAGCAGCAAGGTGCGGCAGAAGCTCTCCTGATCACAGCGGCTGAGGCAGGCGAGGTATTCACCACCGGTTCGTGGTTCTGGCGGCTGGCCCGGGTTGTGGCTCGACCAGGTCAGGGCGCGCTGTCCCGTGCTCTGGCGGCAAGTTCCGAGGACGAGCAGCGCCGTGTGCATAACGCCCTGGACCAGCTGCCCGCCGAAATCGGCCTCTTGAGCCTGCGACGACTGGTCCCGGTCATGGCGGCGTTGCCGGGCCAGCTCAACCTTCTTACCGCCGAGGCAGTTGCTGCCGCAGTGGTCCTCGGTGCGAGGATCGCCGTTTCCACCGCATCACCTCTCGTGACCGCCGCAGCTGACTCGGTGGGTGTGAGCGTCGATGTTGTGGATCTCGGCTTGTAGAACAACGCTGCCCTCACCGTCACTGCTCCAGCTCGCCAAGCCACGTCTCGTACCAGTCCCGCCGGACGCGGATGTCGCCATTGCGTAGGCGGATTGAGCGTGGGAACCAGGGTGCTCCCCGGGCCGACCACTTGTAGGCCGTCGAGCTGGACACGCCGAGGTCGGCGGCGATCTCACGAATGCTCAGCCAGCGGGCCAACGTGGTGATCCCGTGTCTGTTCATCGCTGTCGGCACGATCTCGCGTGCCAGGGTCATTGCTTTCCCCTTGCGAACACCGTGGAACATCCCGTCAGCACCACCGATAATCGTGCGGTCGGGTGGATGGGACGCCTCTGTCATGGCCGCCACGGCCGGCAAACGTGATTCGGCCACCATCACGTGACCTCCCCTGATTCGTTGTCGGGCTTCTCCCTCTTGGCCGACAAGCGGCCATTACTCGCCCCCGGGACCGCACCCGCATCGACTCCGCGGCTGGGAATTCGTGAACCGGGCGGGTCACCGAAGCGTCCTGATCGTTGCGACGGCGCCCTGGCCCCGTATGGAGACGGCACACGCCCCGTACGGCACCATGGGGATAGGTCCGTCACCCGTTTGCGCGGCCAACTATCTACGGCGCTTGAAGACCCGTGTGATCCTTTCCCAGTAATACTCAATCCCCGTGAGGGCTGCCCGCTCATAGACCTGGTTCGGAGTCACCCGCGTGACGGAAATCGTCCCAGGCGGAATCGCCCCCCCACCGAGGCGCGATAAAAAAACATCGACCCCGTTTTGGTTGACCTCAGCCACGACTCGGGCGAGAGGGTTGTTGACCGTGATTGCGTCGTATGGGCCGTCCCGGTACAGCTCTCGCTCATGGGCCGAATCCCAAATGACGATGTCTCGCCTCACCTCATTTGCACCGAATGGATTGGCGACTTGAAGTAGCTCCGTAGTCCGCGACACCTTTGGGTTCTTGCCTTGATGGGGCTCGATCGTGACAATGCCCCCTGGCACAGCAATCCCTCCCTTGGACTTGAAGATGCCTCCGGGTTGAGGCTGGTGTTGACGCTCGACATACTTGACCCTCACTGGCTCCACAGCGAACGGCTCATCGGGAACGGGGTCACTCGCCTCGGTAATCCCGTCTCGAACACGATTCGTTGGCACCCCGTTGGTTAGCCAGCGCGCCTCGTGGAGGCCAAATGGATCGGTGAACCAGCCCTCTTCTCCCACCAAACAATCCTGTCAGTTCCAGGCTACGGAAGCGCAGACGCTCGAAAGCTCACTGGGTGCCTCCGTACGCGGGGAGTGGGTGCCACCATGCGGCACGAGTGAGACAACCCGGGCGGGGAGTAGCTCAGTACATTGATACGCGACGGAGGCAGGGCCTGCGAGAAGGGTCAGTATTCAGCCGTCGCTGGCAAAGCGGACGAAATTACTGGCCATGATTCCTGAGTCGTGGATAGTCCACTTGCTCGGGTTGTCCGAATCACACCCAGGTGTTTCGCGAAGAACAGGCTTCTGGAAGTGCACCATCAGACTTGCCCCGCCAGCGCGGAGCCACACCCGCAATCCGGTGACTGATTCAGGCCCTCCACACCAGTTGTTCCAGCGCACTATTGCAAATGCCGTGTCCTGGCTTTTCGGGGCCAAGTTCTGCAATGGCTGTCCTCCGGCTACCGATTGGCTACGGGAGAAATCGATCGGCAGGACCCGATTGGCCCGACCGGTGAGTGCGATCCGACCTGGATATTGGGGAAGGCTGCATGCCACACGTCCAGGATCTGAGAGCGTGAGGTAGAAGGCGATTACGGTGCCTGCCACGTCAACATTTGGTATCGAGGCGTTCAGCATCGAATCGCTGCAAGGTAGGGAAGACGCATCTTCCTGGTGAGCCGCCACTGTGAGGCCAGCTGCTGAAGTCCCGCTGATTCCGAAGGCAGCGCCGACAACGAGCGTAACGCCCGCCAATAGACCTACGGCGACTCTCACCTCGCAAATGCTCCCACAGAGAAGTCGTGGATGACATTGATTTGGGCTGATAGGGCAGTCATCCTGGGTCGCCCCGTTACGCCGGGAGGGTGGGATACTTCGGCATTTCGGGCTACCCCCCGCCGAGCGCAGCCGAGCGAGTCGCCATAGGGTTCTGCACTGTGAAGAGGCGCTGGATGAGGTGGAGTTCCATTCCCCTTGCACTGGCGAGCCTCTTCGCATCGTTCGAGGCCGCGGGCGCAGACAGTCCGGGGCAACGGGTGACTGGGTCTTTTTCATCGGCTTCACTTGGCATGCCGCTTGTTGCCGTTGTCTGTTCGACATCACGACAATGCGTGGCCATCGGCACGCCTACGTACGGCTCCTCGTTGGGGCCGATCGCAGTCCAAACCGCAGATGGAGGTGCGAACTGGGCCAGCACCTCGAATCTCAGCGGTATCAAGAATCTCTACGCCTTGACGTGTGCGTCTGCTCGAACGTGTGTCGCGGTGGGGGGTAACCCTCAAGGCAATGGCGAACGTGGGGCAGTGCTTAGGACGCTCAATGGTGGGGGTTCGTGGTCGTTGGCGCCAGCATTGCCAAGAGGTGTCGGAAGGCTGGTGGGAATCTCGTGCCCGACCAAGTCCTTCTGCATGGCGGTCGGCGTGACCACCGCAATCGGCGGGGCGAGTGCGGTGACCTCAAACAATGCCGGCAAGAGCTGGAGCACGGTGGCAGTCCCGAGGGGCGAGGAACAGCTGAACTTAGTGACCTGTACGACCCGCCGATCCTGTATCGGCGAGGGAGAAGTGGACGCCACTATCGGTGATCCGAGTGGCGGAAGCCGCCTCAGCATCATCACGACCACCAACGGCGGATCAACCTGGACGCAGAGCTTCATCGCAACTGACACCGCCGCTCCGCTCAGCATCCCTTACTTCGGCGGCCTGACGTGCGCCTCGGCGACGCACTGCTTCCTCGTTGGCGACGCCACCCCGCCCGACGGTTCGCCATCCGGGGTCATCCTGTCGAGTGCCGACAGCGGTGCGTCCTGGACCAACCAAGCCGTGCCGCCCGGCACGACCATGTTGAACGCCATCTCATGCGGGAGTGCCACCCAGTGTGCCGTTGCTGGCGGTGGCATCGGGGCGAGGGGCGGCACCAGCCGTGAGCTTCTCACCACGAGCGACGGCGGGCAGCTCTGGACCTCGCGAACGGTGCCCTCGTCGGCGGTCGGCCTGGAGGGCGTCTCTTGCCCGTCTACGACCTCGTGCACTGCAGTGGGATTCGACCTCTCCGCCACGGATCCCTCGGCGGAGCCAGCCGCGGTCGTTGTCTCAAGTGACGGAGGAACCACCTGGAACTCGGTCTCATGATGAACAACGAAATGGCGTCACATCTCCGAACCTTGACTGCCCTATACCGCCGGACCTGAGCGTGGCTGAACGGCACACCGGGGGCAGGCGATTCCCGGACGTCCGACCCGTTTCCACGACCAGAACCCTTAATCGCTCGCGATTGCTGCAGAGCAATATCAATCGACCGATCGGGCGATTGCGACGAGGGGAATGGTCCGAGAGGTCTTGGACTGATAAGCGTCGTAGCGCCTGTTGTTGGTTTGGTTCATGAGCTCCCACAACCGCGGATAATCGGGATCGCATGCGTTGATGATGGATGCTGTCCCTGAAAATTGCTCCCGCCCGATCTGCACCTCGACGTCGGGGTCGGCACAGAGGTTGTGGAACCAGGCAGGAGCTTGATCCTTACCGTCGTTCGAAGCCGCCAAGATGAGCCTCTGGCCATCGCGAGCGAACACAAGGGCGGTCGTCCGGCGCTGACCGCTACGGCGACCCACGGTCTGGAGCAGCAGCGTCCAGGCCCCGATCACGCCCGGACCGATTCTCCCGTCAGTCGCCGTGTAGACCCATTTGTGGAACCGCAACATCGGCGCCGGACCGCTCTTCGGTGCAGTCACTCTGTTCAACATCCTGGGAATAAGCGGCGGAAGCTTCTCATGTCCTGCCGTCTGTTGGGTGGCTGTCATCGCCGCCTCCTTTCTTTCTGCGGTGAGCCGGCGGTGAGCGCCGGTATGAGCAAGGCAAGGATCTCGTCGGTGCGCTGAACGAGGTCCTTTCCGTCCGAATCGAGTAGCGAGAGCGAATCCATGCCGACGATCCAGGCGAAGACTGCTCTCGCCGCAGCTTCGGGATCGAGCCGCTGGCTGAAGTCACCAGAACGAACACCACGCCGGATCAGACCAGAAAGGGTGTCAATGGCGAGCTCCTGGAAGGAGGCGTACTCCGAGCCGGGGCCCGATCGAGTGCTCAACTCGCCGCCGAGCCGAATCACGCAGCGCAGCGAGGGATCGTTACCCACCAGCTCGGCACGGCGTCGAAGGATCGTCGTAATCTGCTCGACCAGCCCGGCTTCGGCATCGTTTTCCATCGACAGGCGGCCGATCAGCTCCTGTTGTTTGGAGCGGAACGCCGCGAGAGCCACCTCCTCCTTGCTCGAGAAGTGGAAGTAGAAGGCCCCTTTGCTCATCCCGCTCGCCATGACGAGATCGTTGAGCGAGACGCCGTCGAAGCCGTGCTCGGCGAAGACTCTGGCCGCCGTCTCGATGATCAGCGAGCGCGTGCGTTCGGCTCTCGCCTGACGAGGTCGAATCGCGCTCTGTTGCACCCTCCTATCAAAACATACTGATCGGTCTGTTTACAAGGGTCTGCCCTCTCGGCCCAAAACTGCGATTTCCGGTCGTCTCGTGTATCTCGGTGGCGCGACCTGGATTTACCGATGCTGAACAGTCCGAAGATGTCCCCATGCGCCGGTACGGCGCACCGGTTCGTCTGCTAGCAATGACGGGCGATGCGGAGTCTCAATCGCGGTCAACGGATCGTCGCAGTCGTGGGTTGGGCAGTCATCCTTTGGTTTGTTGGGTCGTTCGTGTCAACGCTCGGGGAACCCGGGGCCTTCGGGTGGGTGGCCTACGCGCCGCTGAGTCGAGCGGTTTATTCAGGACCCGGTCTTACCCTCACCCCGTTAGAGGATCTACTTCTCTGGTTGGCTCTCGTGGTCGCCTGGGTTGGCGGGGCCATGCTCTTGCTACGGGATCCGGGGCCGCACAAGGACGAGACGGCGGAGTAGGCGGTCCGATCTGACGCTGACTGGCCCAGTTCGCCGGAACGGTGGGGCGCTCCAGTCGGTCATGATGGTCTCATGACTGGCGAAGGGAACCCGATGCACGAGGCAGGCCGGGCGATTTTGGCAGATGTTCGTCAGATGACTGAAGATTTGTCAGTAGTCGAAGACGCGCAATCGTCCGGAAACGACCTAACGGGTTTCGCCGCAGTGCTCGCAGCCATGAGTCGCCCCATGGTGCGTGATTGGTCTCCTGCCGACAAGTATCAGGCGATTGCGCTGCTCAGTGTCACAGTTCGGTGGCTGAGCATGGTCACCGACATGAGCGAGGAAGAGATTCTTGCCGAGCTTGAATCGAACTACCACTAGAGCGTCCCCTATCGCCGGGACTGGGTGCCACCCGCGGCACGACTGGGGCACTCCCCGATGGAGCCTCGGTCAACCGGTTTTCGGAGTCCCGGCTTCGATGTCTGACTCACATCGAGACACCAAAGAGTGCAAGTGGGTCCACCGGTGTTGAAGCTCATACGTTCGAATCTGCACACGCTCCCACCACGGAAATCCCGTTCGTTGCACCTTGTACGTGGCAAGAAGGCTCGTTTGGTGCGGTCCAGCCTCCGTGAACTCCATGAATCGTCGGCTCACCGTCTCATCTGCTCGACCGCCGGGAATGCGGCGTACCTGGCGAAACTCTTGCTCTCTCACAAACGAACCATCCGTGCGGTGTTGGACTGGGCATCCGTCGGGGGTCAGAGTGGTGGTTATCCGAATCCGCATGAGGCGCTTAGCCGTAGACCATTCGCCCGTTTGAATCAGCTCCTGGCCCCGCACTCTTTCATTCCAAGAGAATCCCGTGACGCTCGGCGTCTCGTACTGAGCACGCAGCTCTGCACGACGTGCTGAATCAGCCCACCACCCCGCTACAGACGCAACGTCGCCACTCACAGGGATACGCAACTCCATCGTTCGCCAATGGGTCTTTCCCATAGGCCAAGGCTAGAGGTAGGCGTGGGTCACTGTTTGATGACTGAGGTGCCCCCGTTCGCCGGGACTGCACGCCGTCAGACTTGCGGCGTACCTGCCATTTCCAAAGAGATGGCCTGACGGGGCTTAAGGATCCAATACAGGGGAGCAGCAAGCGCCGGTCCGCCTGGTCGACAACTTAGTTCCACGACCTCACCCGGTCGGGCGACGACGACTGTCCGTGGCCAGTTTCCACTCCGCAGTTTTGGCCACCAGAAGTACGCACCCCTCGCGGTGATTCCTGACTCTACGTGAGCTTCGGGCCACCTCCCTTCTGGCGGGCCTCCTTGAGGCGGAATGACTCCCCGGAGGTGGCGACGAGAACGCTGTGGTGAAGGAGCCGGTCGAGCAGGCTGACGGCCGTCGTGTGCTCGGGGAGGAAGCGACCCCAGTCCTCGAAGGGCCAGTGCGAGCCGATGCCGAGGGAGCGGCGCTCATAAGCCGCGGCGACGATGCGGAAGAACAATTGGGCGCCGTTGTCGTCCATCGGGGCGAAGCCGATCTCGTCGATCAGGATCAGGTCGGCCTTGAGGATCTGTTCGATCACCCGGCCGACGGAGTTGTCGGCCAGTCCGCGATAGAGCGTCTCGACCAGATCGGTGGCGGTGAAGTAGCGCACCCGCTTGCCGGCGTCGACGGCGTGGTGTCCGAGGGCGACGAGGAGGTGGGACTTGCCGGTTCCCGCCGGTCCGACCAGACACAGGTTCTCCTTGGCGCTGATCCACTCGAGGCTGGCCAGGTAGTCGAAGGTGGCTCGGGGCACCGAGGACGCGTCCACGTCGAACTCGTCGAGCGTCTTGGTCACCGGGAAGGCGGCGGCGGCCATGCGGGCCCGGGCGTTCGAGGCGTCACGCGAGGCGATCTCGGCTTCGACCAACGTGCGCAAGAACTCCTCGGGCTTCCAGCGCTGGGTCTTGGCCACCATCAACAGTTCGGGCGAGAGACGGCGCATGGCACCGAGGCGAAGTCGCCGGAGTCCTGCTTCGAGGTCGGCGGCGAGTGCGGGAGGTGTCGTGCTCATGACTCGGTCCCCGATGGCGTAGTCACCGAGCGAGCGCACGGCGACCGCGGGCAGGTCGACGATGAGCGCGTCACCGGGCTGGCGCGGTCGGGCCACGCCGGTGCCCGCGGCGAGGATGGAGCGCACGTCGTGGGCCCGGAACCGCCCGAACTCGACGGCGCGCTCGATGGCGGCGACGAGTGCGGTTCGGCCGTGGGCCGCCTCCATGGCGCACAGCTCGACGAGGTCGGCGGCGAGGCGTGGTCGACCCTCGAGCGGCGGCCGCCTTGATGAAGTCCTCGGCCGCCGGCCCGAGCGCCACGAAGGCCTTCTCTGCCGCGGTCTTGGGCCGCACCGCTCGGGCGGGCAAGGGCCGCGGCCCGCCGTAGTGGTCGTCGCAGATCGCCGTCTCACCAGGGGCGACGAGTCGGTGCTCGGCGATGATCTCGCCCAAGAACACGGCCATGACCACACCGTCGGCCACCCGGAGCTCGACGGTGCGCCCGATGTGGGCCGTCGGCACCGAGTAGCGGGCCGAGCCGAAGCGCACACAGCTGAGGCGGTCGACCTTGCGCAGCACCACCTTGCCGATCCGGGCCCGGAGCGCGGGCAGGTCGCCCAGCAAGCGGGCGCTCGATCTCGAGGCGCTCGGCCGGGATGGCCGCGATCTCGCTGTGCACCTGCGCGTTCACCTCGGCGCACCACGCCCGGCCCTTGGCGTTGGCGCCCACCAGGTCGGCGACGCTGAGCTCTTCGGGGATCATGAGGTCGGACTTCACGTAGCCGACGAGGTTCTCGACCAGGCCCTTGGACTCGGGGTCCGCCCCTGCAGCAGAAGTCCGGGCGCGTCCCGTAGTGGGTGACGAAGCGCACGTAGTCCGGCGTCGGGACGACGAGCCCGGCCACGCTGCCGCCCTTCAGACACCCCATGCGATCGGTGAGGAGGGTTTTGGGCACCCCGCCGATCGTCTCCATGCACTCGGCCAACGCCGCCATGGTGCTCTGCGCCCCGAGGTTGTCGGCGAAGTACACGAAGCGGAACCGGCTCCAGGCCAGCACGGCGCAGAACACGAAGAGCGGGCCGATCTCGCCCCAGTCGAACACCAGCACGTCGCCCGGCGCCCACACCCCGGGCCGACGACCGCGGTGATGGTCCACCCGCCACTTCGCCTTGGCCTCGGCCACCGCCCGGCGCAGGTTGCGCGCCGAGCCCTCGTAGCCGGCAGCCCGGACCACCGGCAGCAGCCGCTTGGCCGAGATCCGTCCGTCGGTGCGTTCCACCCGCTCGGCGATGATGGCGGCCACGTCGTCGTAGTTGTGGGCGACGACCTCCTCGGCGCCGGTGGCCGCCTCGGCGGCCCGGGCCTTGGCCACCGCCCGCTTGACGGTCTTGTCAGTGGTGCCGCAGATGGCGGCGGCCGCTCGATAGGAGCCCACCTCTTGGAAGGCGGCATTCATGTCCATTCGTTCCCTCGCTGATTTCATGGAGGTATCCCCTCGGTCGGTGCGGCGGTTGGCTAGCACCGCCACCGTGACCGGCCGGGGGGACCCTCGTGTGGATGCTTCAGCGAGGGGTGCGGACTTCTCGTGGCCAAAAACGGGGACTTCTCGTGGCCATCAGTGCGGACTTTTCATGGCCATAAGTGCGGACTTTCTCGTGGCCACGGACAACGACGATCTCCTTACTCGAGAGGAATCCCGAAAACCTGAGCCGCACACGGTGGTCACCTGGTTCAAGGCGGAACTCCCCGATGTCCCCTCTGCGCACCCAGCCCCTTTTGATCGAGTCGATATAGACCCAATATCGGACCAGTCGGTCACGCCAAGGATTCTCAATCGGCGTAGTCGCAGGATGGTGGCCGCAGCGTCATTGGCCTTCGGATACGTCGGCATCGGACGGGGAACCTTTTGTGCGGTCCACGTCTCGGAGAATAGTCGCCGTTCGATATGGCACCTGCCCCAGTTCATTGATACTTCTCTGAGGGATCCACCGCTTGATTGCTGGTCCCAAATAGCTTCGGGAGTGCTGGCAGGTCCGGTCTGACTTGGAGTCCCGTGACGTTGCAAAACGTCGTCGGCCGAGACCAACCAGCGGCACATTGACAGCGGCACGTCCCGTCTCCGAGTTGGGGTGATTGGTCCGGGTTGCTAGAACAACCCAGACCGCCCGTCGCTCCGATCCGGAACGGCCGTGCCATCCCTCAACACCAAAGAGAGAAGGGATGACCATGACCATCGTAGAAGCTGCGCGTGGTGTGACTGGTGGCGTCGACACCCACCTCGACGTCCATGTGGCAGCGGCCCTCGACCCACTCGGCGGTCTGCTCGGCACGGAGCGCTTCGAGACCAACGCAGCGGGCTACAAGGCGCTGCTGGGCTGGCTCGAGAGGTTCGGTGACGTCACCAAGATCGGCGTGGAGGGCACGGGTTCGTATGGTCAGGGCTGGCCCGCTACCTGCGTCGAGTGGGTGTCGAGGTCCTCGAGGTCGACCGACCGGACCGTCAGAAGCGTCGTCGCAGCGGCAAGTCCGATCCCCTCGATGCCATCGAGGCCGCCCGGGCCGCCTTGAGTGGGCGGGCCAAGGGCAAGCCCAAGTCGCAGCGACGGTGCAGTCGAGGCCATCCGGGTCCTCGTCGTCGCCAAGCGTTCAGCCCGCCAAGCCAGGGGCAAGGCCCTGGTCCAGATGCGTCACCTCGGCTACAGCGCCCCTGAACAGCTGCGTTGTCGCATGAAAGGCCTCTCGGTGCCCGCACTGGTGGCCGAAGGAAAAGGGCTGCGCCCCGGCCGCTCTCCTGATCCGGTGACGGCGGCCACCAAGGCATCGCTGTCGTCGTTGGCGCACCGGATCAGCTCGCTCGACGACGAGCTGGCCGAACTCAACGAGAGGATCGAGAGCCGTCTTTTCTCCGCGGTGCCTGACCTGCTCGAGCTCTTCGGCGTCGGTCCTGACACCGCGGCCGCCCTTGTCATGGCCGCCGGCGACAACCCCGAGCGCCTGCACTCAGAAGGGGCCTGGGCCCACCTCTGCGGTGTGTCGCCCATCCCAAAGGGCTCGGGCAAGAGCAGCGGCCGGGTCAAGGCGCACGACGGTGGGGACCGCCAGGCCAACAGCGCGCTGTGGCGCATCGTCATGGTACGCATCGCACACGATCCCGACACCCAGCTCTACTTCGAGCGCCGAGTGAAGGAGGGCAAGACGACACACGAAGTCATCCGCATCTTGAAGCGCTACGTCGCCCGCGAGGTCTATCGCTACCTACCTCGCGCCTAGATCCCCGAGCTGAGGGTCTGGCTATCCCCAGTTCTGTCGTCCCTCGGGGCTGACTTTCCAGCGATTCGCCGACCCTCAGCTCGGGCCACCATCTCGAAAACGCGTGACTCAATAAGAGCCTGTCCTCGACTCGAGTGACTCATCAATGTTCTGTCCGCTGTTTTCAACTCCCGAACCCCCAAAGAGGGGTTGACAAGTGATAGGAGCGTCGCCGGGCTGAGGTCACCCTGAAGACCGTCAGTGCTTGCTCCGGTTCACCTGCCGCCAGCCGGGCCAGGTAGTCGGCGCTCTTGTTACCTTGGGTGAGGTGACTGGAGGCGACATGTACCCAACGGCTGCAATCTTCGGAGCCGACCTGCTCCTCATCGCGATTTTGCTTGGAGGGCTGGCCCTCGTAATCGTGGCGATTGTTCAGGTGGCTAAGAGCCCCGGACTTAGCACGGGAGCGAAGTGGGGGTGGGGCTTGGCGTTGGGAGCGGGTTACTGGTTCTTCTGGTTCCCTGGAGTCATCCTGGCCATTGTCTTTTTGGCAATGAAGTCAAGATGGGCATTGCCCCGCGCATAACGAGCTGGACCGGAGTACGCCGCTCGGACCGGATGCGCACGGCAGTGATGATCCTGGCAGCCGTCCTTGGGGGAGTAACGCTCTCCGCGTGCGAACAACACCCAACCGCTCGGGGCCGACAACTTAGTTCGCCAGGATGGGGACGGCCCCATCGGTCAGCCCCAGCCGGCGGATAACCACCCAGCCGCTGACATGAGATCACACGCCGCCCCCTCGTGGGCTGCTTTTTGGGGCGGCGGTCCGGCGCAGGGTTATCCCCCAGCCCTCAGCGCACATCGGGGGTCCTGAGGCCGAACCAACGCGCTAGGGGCATGTTGCCGCACGCGACGCGGTCCACGCGCGAGCGGTCAACGCGCGACGCGTTAGGTATCGCGTGCGACGACGCGGGGACAACGCGTGCATCCCCTTCCCCGCCCATCATTCCCGCTCCCGATCCGCTCACTTCGCGACCATTCACCCCACCCCCGCGTCAAGGGATAGTGGCTCGGAGGTCTGTATTGTGCAGGACCTTGACGCCGTCAAGGTTGGGATAGGAAATGGATGAGTCAGGTGAGGGGCTTGCTGGTGCCCATCATCCTCGTGGTGACCGGCAAACAACAGAGTCGTCGCCCGTGGCATGTCACCGAGCCTCAGGGGCCGCTGACAGTTGCTGGGGCGGGATTGGACCGACCGCGGGATCGCTGCGGCGTGGAGGGCGTTGCGTTCTGGGGGCACTGAGCTTCCTCTGGGAAGTCGAGGTCGCGATGGCTCCTGACCTTGACTGGCACACTCCCAAGTAGGACACAAGTCATTTCAGTGAGCCTGTGAGCTGGTGAACCTCCTCCGGGCTCCTCTACACGGCGAGGTATGGGACAACAGGCGGACTTTCGCTGCCTTCGACCAAAACAGGTTCACGAGGTTCACCAGGTTCACGTTCCTGCTTGTGAACTGGGTGTTTCCTCTTGTGGGCTTCGTCGTGGTTCACTAGAGGTTCTCTCCTGGTTCACGTAGATGAGCTTCCATTGGGCAGCGCCCTGATTCTTCCCCGCTGACACGATCCGCTTGCCGCTGATGATCGTGTCCCGCTTCGACTTGAGCATCACGCCCCACTTCGTACTGCGCGATTGCCCGGCCTCTCCAAGCTCGGAAAGGTGCTGCACGGCTATTGAGAGCAGATCGCCCGAGCCCACGGGCTTGTCTCCGTGGGTGCTCCACCATGCTTCGATGATGGCGGTCCACGTCTCCTCTTCGGAGTCAGAGTACGCCTCCAGCTCGTCCTTGTTCTCCAAGAATCCCGGCATCCCACAGACCTCGAATATTCCCGAGATGGTCTTGGCCCACGACTCGAACGTCCCCTTGGACTTCGTGCCTCTCGGCCGACCCTTCGCGACCCATGCTTGGACAAGGACGAGGGCTGCCCACACAAGTTCACCGCGGTGCGCCCGCACCCAATCCATCAAAGGGTCGTGCCGGAACTCGCGGCCACTCTCGGGGTGCTCCAACTTGGCGTCCATCCGTATCAGCACGCACCGACGCGCCATTTCATGGGACACCTGAACGTTGTTACCTGTGGCCACCCACAGATTCCTGATAGGCACCGTGATCGTATCGGACGTCTTGATGAGTCGATCCGTGTAGGCGTCCGGGGCTGTCACCATGGCAGCAAGGGCCGGCGAGCTGAGCACGGTGTTGATGTTGTCGAGAACGACCACCATGGGCCCTCTGCGCAAGAACGCCATCATCCTGAATCGCCACTCGTCTTCGAGCTTGCCGACCGTGGTCAGCTCCGGGCTCAGGCCGAGGGCAGGGAACATCAGTGCCTCCACGAGCAGACCCGCGCCAGTGCCGGCCGTGGGCTTGTCGACGAGGTGGATGGGGGTTGGTCCGACAATCATGGGCCGAACGAAAGGGTGAAGCATCGCGGCAATCGCGTGAGCCCGGCTGGCATCGTCTTGGAACGGGAAGTCCCCAAGCAGCTCGTACTCGATGATGTTGCGCGCCTTCGCGATGTCCGTCGCCGACGGGTTCATCGGCACAAAGGGGAGATCCAGGTTTTGTGGCCAGACGAACATCCGGCTCTCCGGGTCGTAGCCCGGATCGACGGCCAGCCGACCCGAGGGTGCAAACACCGGCGCTGATCGGACTCCGGTGAGGATGGGTAGCGGTGGCTGGGGGTTGGCCCACATGTCCTTCAGAACTCGGGGCGGCGGCTCTACTTCCACCATGCTTGGTTGCCAGGACGTCGGGTTCGGTTGCGAGGTCGGCTTCGTCCATTCGACAGTCCGGTGATGCAGATAGCCCTCGAAGACCTCCTTGGTCAGCGGCTTGATGACTGGCAGATCCGCTCTCGCCGCCACGATCCATGACATCGTGTCACCGAATCGGAACAGTTGTGGTGGTTCGTTCGCCTGCCTGATGACATCCCAAGCACGCTCAGCGAGGTCACGCGACTGTGGGTCGCTGATGTCAATGGACTGACGCACGCGCCCATCAAAGTCGGGTGACTTCTCGGGCATCGACACAGGCGGACGCTCGGACAGATACCCCACCGCGATGTCATGCCACTCGGGCAACCCTCGGGCGGCTCGCCCAAGATCCGCGCTTCGTATCCCGACCTGACGAGCGAACCGTCCGAGATCAAGGGGGTGCGATTCCCGTGCGAGGAGCCAATGCACCATCTCCGCATCGACGACGGTGCCACCATCGCTGAAGAGGGCTTCGATCACCGCGAATGGACTAACCGCCGTACTCAACTGCTCCGCGGCCGAAGTCGCGTCGAAGTCGCTCGACAGGGGCGTATCCCATGTCACGTCTGGCATACTGGGCACTGCTACTCCTTTCGGGTCTGGCCGCTCTCTCTTCCACGGGCGAGCGGCCTTTCCCGTTTCTTGGGTTAGATGGGCACGTTCTCGGTCGTAATGCGGGAGGTTTCCACGTAGTCGTCGAGGTCCCTCTCGGTGAATCTGACCAACCGCCCCATTCGCCGATGCGGAATGGCCCGGTCGGCCACCAACCGGCGAATCGTGCGCTGGCTGACACCGAGAAATGCGGCAGCGCCGGCAACGTCGATGGTGGGGCTCTGCTGGGTGGCGGAGACTGAAGTCATGGGCATTACTCCATGATGCACATTCGATGGGGGACATATGTGGACTACATGTGCCGCGCCATGAAGACACGCGACGCGAGCTGACTGTGGCGGTAGGCAGTGACCTCTGTCAACGGGCGCCCCACATCTTTCTTGGTCCATCATCTGCGCGCTTCTTGGTGCGCCAAGTTGTCTTCTCGCTGCAAGTGATTGGATAAGCCAATCCATTCGGCAGGTCCAACTTGTTTACCTGGCTAGTCGAAAGATGTCGCGACTTTCTGGGCCCGTACTCTTGACATGAATCACTCATCAACCGATACGTTGCTTGGCGATGAGCGTGACGCGACTCCCTCGTTGGTTCACGGTTCCCGCCGCGGCCCAAAGGGTTGGCATCAGCCAGTGGTCCATCCGTAAGGAGATAGCCGAAGGGCGACTCCGCGCTCGACGCGTCGGGCGGTTGGTTCGCATCCTCGATGACGATCTGGCCGCGTGGATGCGGGGTCAGGACGAGGATGCGGTGGGGTGACGTCCACCCTCGACGTCTTGCCCGGTCACCTGGGGCCCCTCGGGGGCTCTCGTGGACGCCGCGACACCAAGCCGCCATTGTCCACTGACGGCTCGAATCGCCTTGCCCAAGGCTGGGATGGCCTGGCGGCTGTCAAGGCCCGCGGGTGGGTCCGAATGGCCCTCATGGTCGGATCTCCTGGCATCGGCCGACTGCAAGGCGCAGAACGGCCCCTCTGAGCGACGATGCGGCGCCGGCATCCATATCTTGGATATGCCTTGGCCGATTCGTCGGAGGAGCGCCAGAGGAGCGAAACCAACGAGCGGAGCCCTTGCGCCGCGCCAACGGCGCTGACACCAGTCGGGACGAATACAGTCCGGCGCATTACTAACGCATTACTAACCCGCGAAGTCTGAGCGCAGATACGCCGCGCCGGGCACTCATGAAACCGCAGGTCACAGCATGGGGCACTCCCCCACGCGACCTGCCTTTTCCATGTAGCAGAATCCCGCCTACAGGCCGACTCACCGTCATCACCGGTCCCGCCCGGGTGCTAGCACGAGGTGCCCGCCGGCGCGCTAGCAACCTTGGAGGCGTCCTGCTGCTCGGCAACACTGGAGCGGTGGCGGCAGGCGGTGCCGGAGCCGGTCCTCCGGGGCCGTCGACGAGGAGCAGGAGGGTCAGGGTTGATCCGAGCGGTCGTGCGCGAGTCCTCCTACCGGTTCCGGGCCACCTTCCGCCGGCGCTGGGCCGGGTACCTCACGCTGGTGCTGCTCATCGGCCTCGTGGGGGGCGTCGCCATGGCGGCGGTGGCCGGCGCCCGGCGCACGCAGTCCTCCTTCCCGACCTACCTGGCCAGCACCAACCCTTCGGACGTGCAGATGTTCACCGAGTTCGGCCCGATCACGAAGACCGGGTACTCGGAGAAGGTGAACGAGGCCGTGGCCCGGGTCCCCTACGTCGAGCGAGCGGTGGACGTGGTCGGCTTCGACGGCACCCTGCAAGTCCTGGGGCACAGCCACGTGCCGGGCGTCCCGGGCGAGGCACCGCCCGCCCTCGAGGGCAGACCGGCAACGGCGAGTACTTCGCCACGGACCGGGTGAACGTGCTCCAGGGCCGGATGGCCAACCCCGCCCGCCTGGACGAGATCGTCATGTCCGCCGGGGCCGCCGCCGAGTACGGGCTGCACCTCGGGTCCACCTTGCGCGTGGCCTTCTTCACCGACGCGCAGGCGCAGCACCCGAACTTCACCGGCTACCCGCAGGACAAGCCCCACCTCATCGTGCCCTTCAAGCTCGTCGGCATCGTCGAGTGCGAGCTCACCAGGTCGTCCAGGACGACGACGCCGCGCTGGGCAACCAGGTGGCGGTGATCACCCCGGCGCTGACCAGGCGGCTCGAGACGTGCTGCGCCTACTACTCCTACGTCTCGCTGCACCTCGACGGCGGACTTGACCCACGAGGCGGCGGTCGCCTCTGCCGTCAACAAGGTCATCCCCAGCCTCGGGCCCGGTGGGAGGAGCCAGCACGAACGCGCCCGTACGTCGCCAAGGCCGAGCGCGCCATCCGGCCCGAGGCGATCGCCATCGGCGTCTTCGGGCTCATCGCAGCCCTGGCGGCGCTGGTGATCAGCGGCCAGGTGGTCAGCCGCCTCGATCCGGCGCAACGCCGGCGAGGGCGCGATCGTGCGCGCCCTGGGAGCCGGGCCCGCCATGGTCGATGGCCGACGGGCTCCTCGGCGTCCTCGGCGCGATCGCGGCCGGGTGCGCTCCTGGCGGTGGGGGTCGCCGTCGGCGCTGTCCCCGCTGGCCCCGATCGGGCCCGGTCCGGCCCGTCTACCCCGACGTCGGCGTCGCCTTCGACTGGACCGTCCTCGGGTTCGGCTTCCTCTTCTTCGTCGTGGCGCTCGACGGTCGGCCGCGCTGGCGTCGCGTACCGGGTGGCGCCACACCGGTTGGCGGCGAGGGCGAGCGCGCCCCGAGCGGGATCCCGCGTGGAACCGGGCCGCCGCGGCCGGGCTCCCCCCGAGCGCGGTGCTGGGCATCCGCTCGGCGCTGGGCTGGCCGGGCTCGGGGCGGGACGCGGCACCCGGTGCGCTCTGCGCTGCTCGGTGCCGTGGTCGCCGTCGTGGTGATCGTGACGTCGCTCACCTTCGGCGCGAGCCTCAACGCCCTCGTCTCGCAACCACCTCTCTACGGGTGGAACTGGGACTACGCCCTGCTGGCGGGCTTCTCGGCCGCCGAGAACCTGCCGGCGGCCGAGACGGCCGCGCTGCTCGACCACGATCCCGACGTGGCCCACTGGGCCGGGCGTCTACTTCGAGAGCGCCGACCTGGACGGGCAGTCCGTGCCCGTGCTGGCCATGCGCCCGGGCGCCGCCGGTGCAGCCCCTCCATGCTCTCCGGCCACGCGCTGGACGACGCCGTCACAGATCGTGCTGGGACCGGCGACCCTGGCGTCGCTGCACACGCACGTCGGCGACACCGTCGTGGCGGACACCGGACGGCCACACCAGGATCCACCTGCGCATCGTCGGGACGGCGACCCTGCCCACCATCGGCGGCTCGGGTGATCCCGCGCTGGAGATGGGGACCGGGGCGGTCATGGCCACCTCGCTCTTCTCGGCCACCGACCTCAACCAACAGGGCGAGCCCGTTCGCCGGCCCGATGGCGGCGTTCATCACCGTCCGGCCCGGCGTGAGCGACGCCGCCGCGCTGCGCTCGCTCGACCACATCACCGCGGTGCTGGACCGGCCGTCGGATCCCGACGCGCCGGTCGGCGGCGTGGTCAGCGCGCTGCGCCCGGCCGAGATCGCCGACTACCGACAGCGTCGGCGCCACCCCGGCGCTCCTCGCCGCCGTCCTGGCCGCCGGGGCGATCGGCGCGCTCGGGCTGACCCTGGTCGCGTCGGTCCGCCAGCGCCGGCGCCAGTTCGCGCTCCTGAAGGCGCTGGGGTTCACCCAGCGCCAGCTCGCCGCCTCGGTGGCCTGGCAGTCGTCGGTGGCCGCGGTGGTCGGGGTGGTCTCGGTGTCCCGATCGGCATCGCCCTGGGACGCTGGCTGTGGACGTTGTTCGCCGACGGCATCTCGGCGGTGCCGCACCCGACCGTGCCCGTCCTCTCGATTGCCGCTGGTCGCGCTCGGGGCGGTCGTCTTCGCCAACCTCGTCGCCCTCCTCCCGGGGCGCGTCGCCGCCAGGACGCGCACCTCGCTACTGCTGCGGGCGGAGTGACTTGGAGGAGGGTGAGTCCTCCTCACGGAGAGTCCTCAATCAGTCCCCAAGACGATGGTGACCAACGCGCACAACGCGTCATGACCGTCACCAA
>CAWFPP010000014.1:0-436857 GCA_963817735.1 uncultured Acidimicrobiaceae bacterium
GGTAGTGGTATAGTTGCAGCGAGTATTGGGATGGTTGACGGGTTGTTTAACGCCAAATCGCGCGGCCTTGCACTCGACAAAGCGGATGGGCTCGTGGCGGATTAGCTTTTTACCGTGCTACCTTTTACCGGCACCAAAAAATCGGTGCGCTTGGCAAGTGCTGCCTGGTTGCAGGGGAGCCGACAAACTGGCGCGGAGAATTTTCTGACATTTCTGACACGCGCTGTCAGAGATGTCAGACGAAAACCCCAGGGCAGGCGGGAAGAAAATGGTAAATCGCTCAAAAATTGGCGGCAATAGGTGCTATTGCGCTCGATCCCGGTGCATTTTGGCAGAGTTTTGCCTATCTCGGCCCTCTAAGGGCCAAGTTCGGCAGAAGCAGCGACCTGTTTCTGACAAATCTCCTTGCGCGTGCAGGGTACAGATAGATCGACATTCTTCTTCTTAATAAAGCTAAGCGCTGCCGGGCACTGCGGGGTAACCCTGTGGCGGGTTCGCGCCCGCAAGGAGATTTGTCAGACGCGCTTTGATGGCCCACGAGAGCCGCCAGCTTTCATGATCGCATGAGCCTCTGCCTTCGCGGCCTGGGCCTGCTTGCGGCGTTCAGCGAAATGCTCCCGCAAACCAGGTACGATCAGCCACGCCTTGGGCGGCACGCCCGGTTTCTCCTCTTCCGGCTGCACCCAGCCCATAGCGCAGAAACGCCCCATCCATTCCCTGATCTTCTGCTCGGGTTGGCCCTCTGAAGGTGCGAACCCCGGCCGTAATGTCGGATGGGCGAAGCCGGTCTTTGTTGGACGCGAGAATGAAGTCACCTATCGAGCGAACCATGTCCCGATCCTGGCCGCCGTTCACCACCACGTCGTAGAGGCCAAAAGTGTGCGGGAGCAAAAATTGATGCAGTACTTTCTCCGCCGCTTCCGCGGTCCGGCCGCGAAATGGCCGTACTGGTAATTATACCGGCTGAGAGGCTTCGATCATTCGGATCAACCCCAATAGTTTACAAAGGCGTTCGCCTTCCTCAGGCGAAAATCTTTCCGGTACGGATAGACCTCTAGCAGCAGCTCATCGCTCCTCGGGGTCGTGTTGCCGGGCAACGTGCAACACAAGACATAAGCGGGCGAAATATCCCTTCAGCTTGCCAATGGCGCCGATCAATGCTGACGAAAACCCATCGACCATTTCGAGTTTGTGGAGATAGTCGATCACGCGGTCGCGAACTTCGAATGCATCGTCCGCAAAGTGATAATTTTGCGGAGGCACGCCATTAATCGACTTGATCAGCTTTTCGTAGTCGGCCTCAGCTGCTGGACGGAATGATACTCATCTCCGCGTTCAGCCGATGCCATCAGCACCGACAGGAAGCGCTGCAGTAACCCGTCACTCGTTAGATCAGGTAGCTTTGCAAGCCTGTCAGGCTGGATGCCTCCCAATATGCAGAGGGCCAGATTATCGACGTCGATTTCCGCGTCTGGATCGTGCTTCCCCTTGCCGACCCTATCCTGGGGAAGGGACCACCGTTCCAGCAGGTGAGATAGAATGCCCGGGAGGACTGGCCAGAGTTATATCGCTCGAAACCATCTAGCCAACCTGCCAGTTCGTCATGAACCATGAGTGAGCCGCTTGGGTCGCGCGATAAAATCTCAGCAACCTTTTCGGGCGTGGCATCATTGATGATGCACCGAAGCGGCCTTGGTGGCGAAGGGTCTTTTTTTAGTAGCTTTCGGCAGCTGTCGCCATATCGCGTGCTCCTGACGCCAACGCTTTTTCCGCTCATGGTCGATGCGGACAAGAGGCCTCGTCGTTTTTTCAATGATGGGCGATTTCATCGTGGATGGCTGCCCCACTAAGGCGCGTCCACAAGATTGGCTCTCCCACCAACCCTCTCCGCGCGCACCTGTGTCTCAGCATGCATCGCGCCTGCAACCGTCGTAAGTGACGCCATTGCGATTGCTGACGGATCGGCGCCCATGGAGCGACGTTCTGCTTCCACGAACTTGGACAGCGTAGGAGGAAGCACGTCGAGGGGAAACGCGGGCCCGACGAACTCAGCGTAGGGGTCCACAAATGATGGCTCTGGCGGAATTGGTGGCTGAAGCGTCATGAGCTTATTAATCCGCTCCTCAAAAGCGGGATCATAGTCATCCGTGCTGGCAACATTGCTGACATCGCTCACCCCCATCACGCTCTCCCGCCTTCGCGCGCGCTCGACATTTCAGCTGCGCTGGTGTCAGCAGCTTTACCGTCGGTCGTGCTGCCCTTGGCAAACGTGATCGAACCGGCGTCCCCGTTTTGCGTGCGGCGAAACCCAGGTTCGTTCCACCGCTCTTCGGATTTATTTGCCATTACCGTTACCGTGGCGGTAACTCCGCCCGTGTTCCTTTGCCGCCCAATTCAGTCTATTCGCAGCAATTCGGTGTGCTGTCTGTTGGCGAGACCACGTCGGAAGTCGAACGCATGGGTTGACTGAGTTTCGACGCAACCCATTCATCAAGATCAGTCGTCGAATAAAGCGGAACGCGACCTATGCGCCGGAAGACCGGCCCACCGCCAACAACGGCAAGTTTGGCAAGCGTGCTCGGGGCGCGGTCCAAGCCGTGAGTTTCGCGCAGGTATTCAGAAGCTGCCTGTCGGCGAAGAAGTTTACTGCTCGTACTCATAGTGTCACCTCTCTGAAAATCGCCGGCGATTGCCGGTCGGTAACATTTTGTTAGGGGCAATTTCCTTAAAAGAATCTGAATAGACAGAAAATTAACGAATGCTCCGGTGAGGGATGATTCGCTGAAAAGCGTGCGACCGAGTGTCAGCGCGGATGTAGACGTGGCCGGATCGGACAGTTTGCTGCTGATCCAGCAGTCAAGATCATCCGAATGGTACTCTTCGGCTCATCGATCAGTCAAAACCGTGTCGTTGCCGTGAGCGGCGCTGCACTTCTTGAGGTTCGCAAGGTCAGTGAGAAACATTCCAAGCCTAGCGAGATCGTCCTCCTCGACGGTCGTTTTGACGGCATCCCAATCATCGGCCTCGCGTGCGTCGCTCACTGCGTTGAGGGTTGCAGCGAGTTTCTGCACTAATTTGCGTGCCGTATCGTTTTGCGTCGTGACATTGCCGTTGTCCGTGCTGTGGGCGCGGTGAGCCTGTTAATTACCGGTTGCCACCGACGACGAGCTCGCCTCTCTGCAGGGAAACTGCCAAAACAATGGACTCGAACGTACCGAACGTGGTTTGCGGTCACCCCGGTGTCTGAAACGTTTTTCCGAAAAAAGCGCGAATGACAGAATGACGCCCAACAGGAAAACGGGTCGCGAAGTGCTGGGTCCGTCTTCTTGTGTTTCATCCATAAACGGTATTCGACCTCTTCGGGAAGATCATCCCAAGCAACCCAAATGTCGCTTTCAGGAGAGCGAGCGAAGTAGTGCCGCATTACGTATTGGTCATTCGGAACGTCTTGAAACAAGCCGTAGGGATCAAGGAACGGCACGTATTCAAACTTTACCTCGGCGGTCTTGGGATCAATATGAAGGGCTGCCTCAAGGCGTATTTTGTACTGTTGCCGCCCCTCTTCAGTCAGCCGCCCAGTCTCGACACACGTTTCAAGCCATTGCAACGTATCTAGGCACAAGTGACCATTGTTCATTCTGCTCTGTTTGCGTCTCAGATTTCTTCCTGTTGTGAAACGCCCAGTTCGCTTATTGCCAGTCATGATTTCCCCCATCGGGTTCGGAACGTATCGGTGTTGTTGATCGTGTTAGTCATTGGCACCTCCCCTCAGTTCGATGCGTCCAGCGATCCAATTCTGAACTTCGGACAGAGGCCAAGCTCGCGCGACCGCTCCCAATTGCACTGGACGCGGGAATTCCTTTGCTGCGATTTTCCGGTAGAGCGTCGCCGTACTAACGCCTGTTAGGCGCCTGACCTCGCCGATGCGGATCAACCGCTCGACTGGGTGATTTTCGTGTTGAGCATTTTTCATTTTAGTCTCCCATGAAACTCAGCACCGCACCACGCGGTCTGATTGGGAGACTTATAGTCGTTATCGGCGGACGTCTTGGTCTTGAACGCGTTCGCTACCCAGATCGTTGTTGCCGGTGTTTGCTCCGGATGCGGAGCCCCTTCAAGTCTTTCTTCAGCGTCTCACGACTAACTTTTTTTAGCGCTCGTCGATGAGGCTTGGGTAATCCCGCTAACAGTGATGGTATTAACGAGACAAAATCATCGCCGTCTTCAACCAGAGGCCCACCGCTTTCAACAAGAGCATCGCCTGCGGCTAGAAAGTTGCGATATGCTCTCTGAAGGGCGTCAATCGAAATCTTCGGAAAATGGTTGGCGTTGATATGACGTAGGTTTTAGTTGCCTATGGGCCGCCTGGACTAGGGTGCGGCGTAGGCTCGCACGCCACCCGCGTACGAGGCCGCTTGTTTCCCCCGCCATCTTGTTCTTACGATGTTCCTCGTGTCGCCCGTAGCGATCCCACGGCGAGTCGCCAACCCTCTTGCCGCCGCCCTTGGCATCGCCTCGCCAGTGGCCGGGATCGACTCGTCGGAGACCGGACCGCCTCCCGGCAGATAGGTGCGGCTGGGGCCGGGTGGCCAGGCCGAGGGGATGAACGCCCCGATCCGGTTGATGAAGGTGTCGTCGACCGGGAACACCTGATTGCGGCCCGCTTCGGCTGACCACAGCTCCTGGAGGCGGCGGCAGCCACGTCGGGTGTCGTTGGGCCGGTCGGTGGACTCCGAGAAGTCCGACCGCAGGTCGAACAGCTCCCAGTGATCCTCCTCGAACCGCCGGCTCCCCACCGCCAGCTCCTCCTCGTCCATCACCCCCGTCGAGATGTGGTCCGTCGTGGCCTTCCAGCCGGCGTGGTAGATGGACCGCGAGCCCAGCATCTCGAAGTACTGGGTGTCGCCGCCGGGTCGTCGCCTGCGTCGTCGAAGTCGGGCGGAGGCTGGAGCCGTCGAGGGGCTGCTGGGCGATCCCGTCCACCGTCGCCGGGGGCTCGACACCAACGCGTCCAGGACGGTGGGCAGAGATCGACGACGTGGGCGAACTGGGAGCGGATCTCGCCCGGGCGCCGAAGCCCCGCGGCCAGTGGATCACCAGAGGCGTGCGGGTGCCGCCCAGCCACGTGTAGCGCTTCCAGAGGCGCAGCGGCGTGTTGCCGGCCCAGGCCCAGGCCCAGGAGTAGTGGTTGTAGGTCCGCGGGCCGCCCCAGTCGTCGTAGGCGGCGAGGTTGTCGTCATCGACTCGGGGATCCGCGCCGTGAACCGGTGCTCGTTCACGCTGCCGGACCGACCGCCCTCGGCGCTGGCGCCGTTGTCGGAGAAGAGGAGGACGAGGGTGTCGTCGAGTTGGCCGATCTGTCGGAGGAACTCGAGCACCCGGCCGATCTGGGCGTCGGCGTGGGTGAGGAAACCGGCGAAGACCTCCTGCTGACGGGCGTGCATCCGCCGCTCGTCGGCCCAGGGCATCCCATGCGTCGACCCACTCCGGCCGGGGGGTGAGGACGGTGCCCTCCGGCACGACCCCGCCGTCGAGCTGGCGGGCGAACACCTCCTCCCGCCAGGCGTCCCAGCCCATGTCGAACCGCCCCGGTAGGGCTCCACCCATTCGGGTGCCACGTGGTGCGGGGCGTGCATGGCTCCGAGGGCGAGGTAAAGGAAGAACGGCTTGCCCGGCGCCGCCTGCTGCTGGTCCTTCACGTAGCGGATGGCGGTGTCGGCGAGGTCCTCGGTGAGGTGGTAGCCCTCCTCGGGACGGCCCGGCGGGTCGACGTAGTGGTTGTCGCACACGAGGTTGGGGGCCCAGTGGTTGGCGTCGCCCTGAAGGAAGCCGTAGTACCGCTCGAAGCCGAGGCCGAGTGGCCAGCTGTCGAACGGACCGGCGGCCGAGCGTTGGAAGCGCGGGGTGAGGTGCCACTTCCCCACGGCCATCGTGCCGTAGCCGGCGTCGCGCAGGATGCGGGGCAGCGGGGCAGCCGTCTTGGGGAGCCGCGCCGTGTAGCCGGGGAATCCCAGGGGGATGTCGGCCAGGAAGCCCATGCCCACCGCGTGGTGGTTGCGGCCGGTGAAGAACGACGCTCTGGTCGGCGAGCAGAGCGACGTCACGTGGAAGCGGTTGTACCGCAGCCCCGCCGGGCCAGTCCGTCCATGTGGGGCGTGCCGATGTCCGATCCGAAGGTCCCGAGTTGGGCGAAGCCGGTGTCGTCCAGCACCACCGCCACCACATTGGGCGCCCCGGCCGGAGGCATCGGCTCGTGCGGCCGCAGCGGGGTGGACTCGGCTGCGGTGAAGCCGATCTGCTGAGGCTCGTCCATGGTCGAGAGGGTAGACGCTCGGCTCCTCACGGCCTCGCACGCAGGGCTAACGTTGCAGTCGATGCTGGGACATGTTCCTGGACCGCCGCAGCCGCATTTTCCCGAGGGCGTGGCCCCCTTCATCGGGTACCTCGCCACCCGCGAACCGCGACCGCTCGATGCACGTGCGCCTGAAGAGGCCGCATGGGCGGACGCCGACAGCGCAGAGCTCGACCAGTTCGCCGACGTCGGCGACTGGGAGCCGATGCACCGGCCGCTCATGCGGGTGATGGCGGTCATCCTGTCGATCGCGCTCTTGGTGGCGGGGGTGGGCACGGTGCTCGAGATCCTGTTGTCGGCTCGCTGAGCAAGCTCGTCGAGCGCCGATGGCGCCTCACGTGCGTCGACGCATACGGTCTGCCACTGTGCCTTTGTGTTGAATTTCGCTCCCTATTCGGTCAAAGCCTCCAACAACGGGACCGGAACTTCACCACGTCCACCTCCTCGGCGATGACGACCCGGGTGCCCAATTAGTCGAATTCACGGGGAAGCTTTGACACGGCCGCGCCGCCACAGGAGCCAGGTCAGAAGGCCGAGGACGGCGAGCCCACCGACGATGGCGGCCGCAACGACCCAGGGATCGGTCCCGCTCTGTTGCGCGGGGACCGCCATCGTGGATGTCGTCGTCGAGCTCGCGGTGGTCGTGGTCTCGCCGCTTGCTGCAGCTGATGCCATCCCGAAGGCCACGACCCGGTTCGCAGCGGGTGCCAGCAGCAGACCGGCACCGACGGAAGGAGTGGGGAAGTGGTTGGCCGGCGCGCCGATGGTCACTTGCTCCTGGGGTGGCGCCCGACGAAGGATTCAAGCCGTAGAGCGTTCCGTTCGAGCCGATGGTCCACACGAGCCCTCCCGCCACTATGGGAGGTCCACCACCGTCCGAGGAACTCCAGAGCAGACGGATCCCGGCCGGGGAATCCGACGCCTGGACGGCGACCGGTCCGCTTTGGCACGGCAGGTACACGGTCGATCCCTCGACAGCGAGGCCACCGTCGATGACGGTGTCGCAGGCATCAGCGAGTTGTGCTTGTTGACCGCCGATACCGCCCAGGCTCGATCCGTTCAGCAGGAAGACAGTGCGCGACTTGGACGCAGCCACCACCTGACCGTCGGAGAGCAGCGCCACGCTGGTCGAGAAGTCGAGATCGTGGGCGTTGTCGGACGGCCACGATGACGGGGCGAAGTACTGCTTCAGTGTGAGGGACGGCGAGAGCTCGAGCACCGAGTCGCTGTCGTCGTAGGCATGGCTCGATGAGGTGACCGATCCGTTGCCCGCGGTGACCCAGATGTTGCCATCGCTATCGACCACCGGAGCGGCCCCGCCCATCCACACGGCACCCTGACTGTCGCCGGTAGCCGAGTCGACCTCGAACGCGTCCGGCGTGCCGCCGCCTTCAGGCACCGACATGACCCAACCGTGGTAAGTCGAGCAGTCCCCGAAGTTCCCGCCGTATCCGAAGACGACGTGCCCGGCATCGAGCGTCAAACCGGTGCGTTGAAGAAGTGCCGCTGTAGAGGAGCCTGCCGGATCCACGTTCTGGTTCAACTCGGTCTTCCCGGTGGTCGTGCTCAGCCCGACCAGCTGGTGCGCTGGCCTGCCATTGACGAGTTCGTCTGCCACCACGAACAGTTCTGCGCGCGTCTGATCAACCACAGGTGTGCCGGTAATGCCGACCGTGGGCGAAATGTCACCGCAGGGCAGAGATCCCGACGGCACGGGCGTACCCAGGTGAGTTGACCACAGCACAGTGCCGGTGGTCGCCGAGAGGGCGTAGATGGTGTCGTTCTCGGTCGCCACGAAGACCCGCCCGCTGGAGACGAGCGGTTCACCGTAGAGCTCGCCGTCGAGACTGGTTGACGTCCAGGCCGGCGACGAGACGTCGACGGCGCTGACTGACGCTGCCACCCCGCTCCCTGCGGGGTCTCCGTGATACACGGTCCAGGACGGGAGCGGCGCCAGGCTCGTCGTCGAGGTGGTCGAGCCGAAGGCCGATCCTCCCCAGGTGAACGCGAGGAGGACGAGGGTGGTGGGCGCGACGGCAGCCGCGCCCTCGTTCGCCCGGAGCGGGCGCGCCGGCCGCGGCCTCTGGGGGTCAGGATCAGCCTGCCTGCCCTCTCCGACGCAGCGTGGCGTCGACGGCCACGGCCACGAGCAGGACGGCGGCCGTGGCGATGTCAGTTCCGGCGGTGCTGATGTTGAGCAGCGCTAGCCCATTGGTCAGGGTGGCGATGACCAAGCCGCCGAGGAGCGGGTGGATCGGCTTGCCGTAGCCACCGAACAGGCTGGCACCGCCAATGACCGCTGCGGCGACTGCGTACAGGACGTAGGTGCCGCCGTCGAAGCCGACGGAGAGGGACCCCAACCGTGATGCGTACACGACGGCCGCCAGGCCGGCCGTGAAGCTGCAGAGCGCAAACGCCAGAGTCCGGATCCTCGCCACGTGGATCCCGGCGCGGCGGGCTGCCTCAGGACTGGCTCCGATGGCGTAGATGTAGCGCCCACTCTTTGTCCGCGCCAGGTGGAACGAAGACGTGAGCAGGACGAGGACGAGTGCCGGGATGACCCAGGGCACACCCTTCACCGAAGTGAGAACGCCCCGGTTCAAGTTGCAGATGTACACGAGTACGACGCCGGCGACGGCCACGGCCACGATGGTCGCGACCGTGATGCCCACGGGCGGAGCGCTCAGGCCCTGTGAGCGTCGCCGCCCAGTGGTGAGGACGGACACCAGTGCGAAGAGACCCACGCCGACGACGAGCACGATCCAGCCCGCGGCCGGCGTCATGCTTCCGCTCACGAGATCGTTGAGCACGCCGTTCGAAATGGAGATCACACCGCCGACAGCGCCCTTGTCCACGTCGAAGACGTAGATCAGGACGCCCTGCCAGCCCAGCAGTCCGGCCAGCGTCACGACGAAGGATGGGATCTTGAGCCTCGTGATGAGGATGCCTTGGAAGGCGCCGATGAGGGCAGGCCGCCGAGACCCACGATAAGGCCGGCCCACCATGGCCAATCCGCCGGCGACCCGATAAGGGCCAATGCGATGGCCGCCCCCACTGCACCGACGAAGCCCACTGACAAGTCGATCTCGCTGAGAATGAGGGCGTACAGCTCGGCCAATGCCCAGGAGAATAATGAAGGCAGCCTGGATGAAAAGGTTGACGATATTGGTCGCCGTGAGAAATGCGCTCGACTGCACTTCGAAGAAGATGCAGATGACAATCAGTCCGATGATGATCGGGAGGGCGCCGCTCTCACCACCGCGGATGCGCTTCCACCAGGCGCGCAGATAGTCGCCGAGGGAGTCCGCGAGGACCTCGGGTGCAAGCGCCACGAGCGCCTCGGGTGCCAAGGCACTGCCCGGCGTTGCAAGCGCCGGGCCCTCCGGGCCCTCCGCTGATGCCGCCGGGTCGTCGACGATGTCAGTCATCGTGCCTCCACCCCTGGCGCATTTGCCCGAGTCGACTGGCCCGTCGTCATGTAGTCGACGACGACCTGGGGGTCGAAGTCCGAAGCGGGCCCGTGTGCCACCATGCGTCCCAGGTACAGCATGGCGATCTGTCGGCCACCGGGAAGACGTCGATCAGGTTGTGCGAAATGACGATGACTGCGGTGCCCTGCTCGAGAGGCGTTTGATGAGACCCAGCACCTGCCGGTCTGCGCCACGCCGAGGGCGGCCGTGGGCTCGTCCATGATGACGAGCTTGGCGGCCGACATGACCGCCTTGGCGACCGCCACGGACTGGCGCTGCCCACCGGACAATGAGGCGACCGGCTGGCGGATGGAGCGCACCGTCGTGACGTGGAGCTCGGCGAGCGTCTCGCGCGCGTCGAGCTCCATGGAGACCTCGTCGAGAAGCCCGTGGCGCATTACCTCATGGCCGAGGAACATGTTCTGGACGATGTCAAGGTTGTCGCAGAGCGCAAGGTCCTGGTAGATCGTCGTGATCCCCAGGGCCTCAGCATCGTTCGGGCTGTGGATGTGTGCCGGCTGACCTTCCCAGAAGATCTGCCCTTCCGTGGGCTCCCAGAGCCCGGAAATGGTCTTGATCAGGACGGACTTCCCTGCGCCGTTGTCGCCAGCCAGCGCCGTGACCTTTGCTGCGGGCACCTTGAGGTTGACGCTGCTGAGCGCCCGGACCGCTCCGAACACCTTGCTGACGCCCCGTAATTCCAGCAGCGGCGCACCCTCGGTCATGTTGGCACCCCCCTCGAGCGACTGTCGGGACGGGGCTCCCAGCGACCGACCCCCGCCCCTCAATCGGGGCGGGGGGTCGGGCTCGAAGACTTTTCGATGGCTCGACAATACCCAGCCGGGCCTGCCGAGCCAATAACAGTTACGGCGTGATGCCCGCCGCCGTGCAGTCAGCGGCGTAAGAGCCCGCGCAGAGCTGCGAGGCCGGGACGAAGTTGTCCTTGATCACCGTGGCGTTCATGTTCTTCGTGGTGACCCACTTGGGCGTCTCCAAGACGGAGGGCACGCTGACGCTCGCCGTCGTGTCCTCGGTCTTGCCGTTCACCAATGACTTGGGTGGCGTCTTGCCGGCCCGCAGGTACAGGGCCAGCGCGACGGCGGCCTGCGCCTCCAGGTAGATCGGCTTGTACACGGTGCCGCACTGGTAACCCGAGAGTATGTTCTGCAGGCCGGTCAGCGAGGCGTCTTGACCGGTGGTCGGGAAGGTCTTGGGCTTGACGTGCTGGGTCTGCAGGTAGGTGATGATCGGTGCGCCCGTCTCGTCGTTGGGGATCAAGGCCGCGTTGACATTGGGGTGCGCCGTGTAGACGGCCTGGAACTCGGTCTCGGCCGTCGGCGGGTCCCACGTGCCGGCCGTGTGTGCCACGGCGGTCCACTTGCCGTTCTTGAAGTAGGGATTGATGACCGAGTCGTAGCCCTGGGCGAACAGCGTGGCGTTATTGTCCGTCACCGCGCCGTGCATGACGACGACCTGCGGCTTCGAGACGTGCCAGGCGGAGACGCAGCTCACGAGGCCCTCGCCCATGACCTTGCCCACCGTCACGTTGTTGAAGCTCACGTAGTAGGCGCGGCTCCCGCCGAGGGTCAGGCGGTCGTAGTCGATGACCTTGACCCCACGCGACTTCGCGTAGCTCTCAATCTGCGTTCCGACGCCCGAGTCGAGCGGGTCGACCAGCAGCACCGTGGCGCCGTTCGAGATGTCGGTCTGGGCATCGGTGAGCTGCGTGGCGTCACTCCCGAGGGCGTTCTGCACCACGAAGTTCGAGGAGCTCACCCCGGCGGTCGTGAGCGCCTTGGTGATGTCCGGCGCGTCGAACTCGACATACCGAGTCGAACTGACCGTGTCGGGCAGGATCGCCGCGACCTTCCCCTTCCCGGCCGCGGCCAGGGACTTGAACTGCTTCATGAATGAGAAGCTGTTATTGAACGAGCTGGTCGAGACGTTGGACGGTGTCGTGGCACGGATTGAAGCCGAAGCCCCGCCCCCGCCAATACCGGCCAGTGTCGCCGACATCGCGAGGGATAGCCCCCCGAGCATGCCTGCCTTAGCGAAACGCACGTTGTCTCCTTTGGTCCTGGATCGCCGCCCGGGCGAGTCCCCTAATCCTGCATGCACCCCACCGGCGGCGGGTTGGATTGCATTCTTGTTGCAAATTGAGGAACCTTATAGAGGACAAAGGTCCTTTTGCTGGGCACAGCATGTGAACAGGCGTAAGTCGATGACCGTGTGCCCCACTTCTCCCAGCGAGCGTCTTCGCAAACAAGGCGACCATGGTGGACCATGCCGGCTCCGATTCCGGTGGAGATGGTCAGATAGGCGATGTCGGTCTTCCTCTCTCCGGCACCGAAGTCGGTCTCGCCCACGGCGGCCAGATCGGCGTCGTTGGCGATGCCGACCGGCAGACCGAGATGGGCCGTGAGCCGGCTCCTCGACGGTTGCTCGGGGCACTGCTGTGGGAGGTGCGGCGCCCAGAGGAGCCAGCCAGCGGCGTAGTCGACCACGCCGGGCAGCCCGACGACCGCATGCGTCGCCGCACCATGTCCACGTTCGGCCGCCACGGTGGCGATGAGGTCTGTCAGCGACGCCCGGGACGCGGATCTGCGTCCCGGCGACATCGGCGGCCAGGACAGGCCGTGTCATCGCCGGATCCTCAAGCCCGCCGCCCGCCTTCCTGACTTCTCTTGTACAGCGGGCCGCTATGCCGGCGTCGCTTCGGGGCCGTAGCCGGCCTTGCGGAGGAGGCGGCGAAGATCGGTCAGTTGCTTGGCATCGATGTCCTTGTGCCGTTGGGGGTCGAACGTCCCGCTCTCGTCGCCGATGGTTGCCAGGACGCGACCCTTGTGCGTCTCCTGCACCGTGGCCACCGCATTGAGCAGGGACAGGACCGCGTGCCATTCGATGTTGTGGCGCAGCGGGTGGTTGAAGATCTGCGCCAACGTGTCACGCTGGTGGCTGTTCAGGTGCTCGGGCTCTCCCATGGGTCCATCCTCGCATTTGTGGCCCTTGTCATCGCCCCAGGAGACCGAATTTAGGTGCAAGGCGGGCTGAGGAGGAAGACTTCCTTGCATGATGTCCCCGTTCTGCGATCGCATCGACGCCGGTCGCCAACTGGCTCGCCTCGTGGCTACAGCCGCCGGCTTGGGTGGAGACGGCATCGTGGTGCTGGGGTTGCCGCGGGGCGGGGTCCCGGTTGCCGCTGAGGTCGGGCGAGCTCTCGGCGCACCCCTCGATGTCATCGTCGTCCGAAAGCTGGGGGTTCCCTTCCAGCCCGAGCTCGCTCTCGGAGCGATCGGCGAGGACGGCGTACGGGTGGAGAACGACCGGGTCATAGGGTCCGCCGCCCTGGCGTCACGCGATATCGAATCGATTGCGCGACAGGAGCGCGCGGAGCTTGTACGCCGCGCCCAGCGCTACCGGGATCGCCAGCCCCGGTTGGATCTACGGGGTCGCTGTGCCGTGATCGTGGACGACGGCATCGCGACCGGCTCGACGGCCCGGGCCGCCTGCCTGGTCGCCCGCGCGCACGGAGCGTCGCGGATCGTGCTGGCCGTCCCGGTTGCGCCGGCATGGGTTGTGGCGGCGCTCGACGACGTGTACGACGACGCGCTCTGCCTGGCGAAGGCGGAGTCGTTCTGCGCTGTCGGCGAGTGGTACGACGACTTCTCGCCGACGACCGACGACGAGGTGGTCCAGTTGCTCCGTGGTGGTGCTCAACCGTAGGTGAACGTCATGGCATTGGATGCGCCGCCCGCCGTCGTGATGACCACCTGCGCCGAGGGTGCGCTCAGTGCAGGTGCCGTGATGGTGCAGGTGCTCTGGGCCGGGCAGCTGGTCGGCGCCACCTGACCGTTGAAGGTGGCGACAATCTCACCGCTGGAGCTCAAGAAGTTGGCGCCGGCGACGGTAATGGTCTGCCCTGCCGCGCCGCTCGAAGGGCTCAGCGAGGAGATGACGGGGGGACCGGCCGGTGCCACCGTCACGGTCGGGGGGGCCGAGGTCGGGATGGAGGCGGGCGTGGCCGAGGGAGTGGTCGGCGGGCTGGTCCCGGCGTGGGAACCGGTCGACGGCGAGTGGGCCGGCACGGTGGTCGTGGCGACCGAGCGGGCGGCCGTGGCGGGCGGCGGAGGCGAGCCGCCGCTCAATGAGACGATCAACGCCACGGCGGCCGCCACGACGAGGGCGGCGAGCACGGCGACGGAGCTGATCAGCCAGCGGTCGGGTCCGGCCGACCGCTGGGCTCCTCCGATCGGCGGCGGTGAAGGATCCACCGGTCTCGCCGGATGTCGCCCGCGTGGTGGCAGGGGAGGGGGAAGGGGAGCGGCACCCGCTGAGGCCCGGGCGCGCCGGACTGCACTCTCCATCGCCCCGAGGGCGCGCTGACCCGGGGTGGCCGGGCCTGGCTCGGTCACGTGCTCGTCTGCCATCAGAACCTCTGATACCCACTTGTCCCCCGAACTTGCTCCCCGAACCACGCCGTCCATTCACGGCATACGATGGAGGGCGTTCACCAGGAGACAGTGATGCGATCGGACCTCATCTCGAGGCCGCGCCCATCGCGGCCGCAACGCAAGGAGCAAAGTGCCCACGACCGCACGGCCGGCGTGGCCGCTGCGATCGAACCGCTCCTGGCTCACTTCTTCGGCGGACCACCTCCGGTTTGCGTCGAGTTCTGGGACGGGACGTCGCTGGGGCAGTCGGAGGGAGCAACGCTGCAGGTCCGTTCACCCGATGCGGTGCGCCGGTTGCTGTGGTCGCCCGGGGAGCTCGGCCTGGCCCGTGGCTTCGTGATGGGGGATCTCGCCTTCCAGGGGGACGTCTTCGAGCTGTTGTCCGCCCTGCACGCCGCGGCCCCCGAGCGCATCCATGTCGGGTCCAGGCTTCCCTGGCAGGCGTTGCAGGCGGCGCGCCGCCTCGGGGTCCTCGGCCGGCCGCTTCCTCCGCCACCCGAGGAGGCCGCTCCCCGCGGCCGGCTGCATTCGCGCGGTCGCGATGCCCAAGCGGTTCAACATCACTACGACGTCAGCAACGACTTCTACGCCATGGTGCTCGGGCCAGCCATGACGTACTCATGCGCCCGGTTTGCGCCGGGGATCGAGACGCTCGAGGCGGCCCAGGAATCGAAGCACGATCTCGTCTGCCGCAAGCTCGGCCTGCTGGAGGGGGCGGGGCAGCGGATCCTCGATGTGGGTTGTGGCTGGGGCGGCTTCGCTGTGCATGCGGCCCGTCGCTACGGCGCTCGGGTGGTTGGCGTCACGCTCAGCCCCGCGCAGGCCCGGTGGGCGCGTGACCGGGTCGAGGCGGCCGGCTTGGATGGACAGGTGGAGGTCAGGTTGCAGGACTACCGGGATGTGCGCGACGGCACATTCGACGGCATCGCCTCGGTCGGGATGTTCGAGCACGTCGGATCCGAGAAGAGTGCCGAGTACTTCGGGACCATGCGGCGCTTGCTGCGGTCTGAGGGCAGGCTGCTCAACCACGCCATCTCGAGCGTCGGCGGATCGCGGATCGGCCCACGTACGTTCATCGGGCGGTACGTGTTCCCCGACGGCGAGCTCATCGACGTCGGGCAGGTTGTCCTCTCCATGGAGGCGGCCGGGTTCGAAGTGCGCGACGTCGAATCCCTCCGGGAGCACTACGCCAGGACCCTGCGGGCCTGGGTCGCCAACCTGCAACGGCACTGGGACGCCGCGGTGACCGAGGTCGGCATCCGGCGGGCCCGTGTCTGGCTGCTCTACATGGCGGCGTCGGCCAACGGATTCGAGGACGGCGGCATCTCCATCCATCAGGTGCTGGGGGTCGTCCCCAGGGTCGATGGTCACAGCGGCATACCGCCTACGCGGATCGCATGGGTCTGAACGCGATCCGTACCCGCGCTGGCATCTGGGCGCATTTCGCGCGACCCTGAACCGCGTGTCGCTCGGCCTCGAAATCGTCGTCTGCGACGGCGACGAGACCGGGCAGGAGCTGCTCGAGGAGGCCTTGCGGGTGTTCGATCCGCGTGTCCTCGGATTCGGCATCGAGTTGCTGCGCTACGACCTGTCCCTCGGGAATCGGCGGGCGACCGCCAACGAGGTGGTCCGCGAGGCCGCAGCCGCCATGCGCCGGACCGGCCTGGGGCTCAAGGCGGCCACGATCACGCCTGAGACCACCGGCGACGTGGGCAGTCCCAACCGCATCTTGCGTGAGGGCGTGGGGGGCTCGGTCATCGTGCGGACAGGCCGGCGCATCCCCGGGGTGGCCCCGCCGGCGTCGGTGGTGCACCCGATTGTCGTCGTCCGCATGGCAGTGGGCGACGCCTATGGAGCAGAGGAGCACCGTACCGGCGATCCTGGGAGCACGGCAGAGCAGGCGTGGCGGACCGAGCGCATCGATCGCTCGACGTGCCGCTCGGTGGCGGAGTTCTCGTTCCGCACGGCTGCCCCCATCGAGGCGTGCGTGTACGGCGGTCCGAAATGGACCGTCTCCACGGTCTACGAGGGGATGTTGAAGGAGGAGATGGACGCCGCCGCCGCGCGCTATCCGGCGGTGCCCTACCGTCCTGTGCTGATCGATGCCGCCTATGCCGGGCTGCTGACCGAGTCCAACGCCAGCCCGCTCGTGGTCCCGGCCCTCAATCGGGACGGAGATTGCCTGTCCGATCTGGTCTTGGCCCTTTTCGGTTCCATCGCCGGCGCCGAATCCGTGCTGTTGGCCCTCGATGACGATCTCAAGCCGATCGTCGCCATGGCGGAGGCCCCTCACGGGACCGCCCCGTCTCTCATGGGTAAGAACGTGGCCAACCCCATGGCCATGCTCTTGGCCTGCGCCGCCGTGCTCGATCACGCGGCCCACGGCGATGCAGTCGTGTCCGAAGCGGCCGCTGGCATCCGCCGGGCCACGCTGGGCGCGGCGGCCGACGGGATCCGGACATTCGACCTGGGAGGGGAGGCGTCGACGTCGGAGGTCGTCGACGAAGTGCTGGCCCGCCTCGACCCCGCCGCCCGCGACTGACAGTGGGTTCCCGGCGACACGGGGTTTCCCGATCCCGGTGATCGGGCATCATCAGATGCGAAAGCGCCCAACCTGGCCAGGAGGCTGGCGCCGCAGCGGTGGCCCTGATTGGCTTTCTGCCGCGCGTGGTCGAATGCGATCGAAGCGCGCAGGAGAACGGTCCCTGCTTTGGACCACGTGTGCGTGCTTGTCGGAATGAGGCGCGAGCTCCCGGCGAATCGCCTGTAGCGAAACATGCGGATTTCGCCTCATTCACGCGGGGATCGTTGCAATGAAGCCGTGCAGACTGGTGTCTGACGCACGACCCTTCAGTCCTCCACAACATTTCCCCTCATCTTGTGGATTTCCGCTCCACACGACGGTGGAACTCCGCTGCGATCAGGTCAAGCCGAGCGGAGCGAACAGGTCGCCGTCCTTTTCGATGCGTCGCAAGACGTCGGTGGTCTCGAACCGGAGCAGAAGAGAATCCTTCTTGGTGGCGCACCGGTGCACCTCGCCCGGGCTGACCGGTGTCGACACTGTCGGAGTCGACATGGCCCGCACCGAGTAGACGGCTACCGTCGTCTTGGCGGCATGGTTCTGGCTCCAGTCGATCAGCACACGTCCGCGGCGTAACGATCTGCGCATGTTCGAGACAACCAGCTCTGGATGATCCGATTCAAGCTTGCGGGCAATCTCATGTGAGCGATCACGCACGCTGTCCCACGTTGTCTTCGGCCCGACGGCGGCATAGAGCTGCAACCCCTTTGACCCGCTCGTCTTGGCGAATGAGTCCGTCCCCTGCTGGGCGAGCTCGTCCACGATGTACCCGGCCACCACGCAACATTCGACGATCGATGTGCCCTCGCCAGGATCGAGATCGAAGACCATGTAATCGGGCGGAGCCGGGAGATTGCGACGCCTGCCGACATGCCAGAGTGGGACGTGAAGCTCTATCGTCCCGAGGTTGGCGGCCCAGGCCAGCGTCGGAAGATCATTGACCATGGCGTAGGGGATGACGTCCTGGCCGTCGTTGGCGGAGATGTCCACGGACGCCACCCAATTCGGCGCATGGGATGGGATGTGTTTCTCGAAGAACGACTTGCCCTCGACCCCGTCGGGGAACCGCTTCATCGTGAGTGGTCTCTCCCGGAGGTGCGGCAGGATCATCGGGGCGATGCGCACGTAGTAATCGATGAGCTGACCCTTGGTGAAGCCATTGGAGGGAAAGAGCACCTTCTCGAGATTCGATACAGAGAGCTCCCGTCCCCCAATCGTCGTCCGCGTGGAGGCGGCCATCACAGGCCGATCCCAGTCATTCCACCACGACCTCGTGCGGTGACTTGTCGGGGCGCAGACCCCGCCAGGTGGGGTGGCGGAGCCGGCCGGCCGTGGTCCATTCGCCGAATCCGACCTCGCCCACGAGCTCCGGACGGACGAAGTGGGCCTTGCGAGCATCGGCGGACGGGAGCGCGGAGTTGAACGGGCTTTCTGGCGTGGCGAGCTCCCTCAGATCGCGCAGTAACGCTCTGCGTGCATCTGCGCTGAATCCGGTGCCGACTTTGCCGACGTAGCGCAGCCCACCGGCGTCGGGGATCCCGAGGAGGAGGGCGCCGAGGCTCTCCTGACGCTCACCTTGGCCATCCGTCCAGGCGCCCACGACCACCTCTTGGGCCCGAAAGGACTTGACCTTCGTCCAATCAGTGCTGCGTCGCCCCGGTCGATACGGCGAGGCTCGCCGTTTGGCGACGACCCCTTCCAGCCCGTTTGCGACCGCGGCAGCCAGGATGTCCTGACCGGATACATCGCGGAACGAGTCTGTCGTCGTGAAGGTCTCACCCGAGAGGTGCAGCGACTCGAGCCGATCACGTCGCGCGTCGTAGTCAGAGTCCATCAGCGAATGTCCGTTCAGATACAGAAGGTCGAAGGCCACGAAGGTAACGGGGTCCGAAAACGCTCGCCGCTTTGCTTCGCGTGGATTCGACACGTGCATGCGTCGCTGCAGCATGGAAAAGCTGGGCCGGCCGTCCTCGCCCAGCGCCACGATCTCACCGTCGACAATGCAGGTGGTCATTCCCAGGAACTTCCCGATTTCGGCGAGCTCCGGGAACGAGGACGTCACGTCGAGGTCGTTGCGGCTCTGCGCTCGCACGCGACCGCCTTCGACGAAGAGGATCGCTCGGACGCCATCCCACTTGATCTCGAAGGCCCAGTCCGTGATCCCGGGCGGGAGCCTTCCCGCCACCGCGAGCATGGGCTTGACGGCGCTGGGCAAGGGGTCGGCTCGGCTGGACGGCCCGTGCCGGTGGATCATCCAGTCGCGGTCCTTGGTCTGGAAGAGCACGAAGCTCCCCTTGCCGCCCTTCTTCCCATGGAGCACGAACTTGACCTCGGAGTCCGACCACTTCTCCACGTCGTAGTACCCGCTGTCCCAGATCGTCATCTGGCCGCCCCCGTACTCGCCCCGTGGGATCGCGCCCTCGAAGGTCGCATACTCCAGCGGATGGTCCTCGGTGTGCACGGCGAGGTGGTTCTGCTCCGGGGTCTCCGGGAGGCCCTTGGGGAGTGCCCAGGAGGCCAGCACGCCGTCTCGCTCGAGCCGGAGATCCCAGTGGAGGCTCCACCGCGTGGTGCTCTTGGATCACGAAGCGTTGGCCGGGCGAACGGTCGGGCGATCGGCCACCGAACGGCTCGGGCGTCTTCTTCGGATCTCGCTTGGTGCGGTAGGGAGCGAGCTTCCCCGCCTTGCCTTCTCCACCTCCACCCGTGGACCTCGGTGTCACCAGCCACCACCGTACTCATAGGTTCGGGTTGGCTGTTGCAACTCGGATATGAGTTCGGGGCCATCGCGAATCAGGCCATACGCCACCTCGCGGGCGGCTCCCGAGGACCCTCGTTTGCCGGCGGAGGCGGGTTCATTCCGGTCTGATTCGGACTCGTGGGGTGTGGTCCCGTAAGGTCATAGAGTCGCCACGCGATGTGCGACGGGGATTGGGGGCCATGGCGATACAGATCGGGCAGCTTATTGAGGCCGCGGTGACGCGAGTGGGCTCGGATGATTTCGGGGGAGACACGTGGCGTGAGGGCCTCGATGTCCTGGTGGGTTCGCTCGCTGCGGACTCGGCGCTCAACGAGCTGGGCGAGAGCGTGATGACCGATCAGATCGTGGGTCTGCTGGTGAACCGGCTCGAGGTGGAGCAGTGGTACGCGAGGCATCCCGAGATCGAGGAGCAGGACATCGTCGCCCCGTTATTCGGGCTCGGCCTTCCCCGTACGGGTTCCACCGCCTTGAGCTTCCTGCTGGCCAGCGACACGGCCCGGCGTTCGTTGCGGACGTGGGAGGCCGGAAGGCCCTGCCCGCCGCCAGAGACCGCGACCGAGCACAGCGACCCGAGGATCGCCGAGGCACAAGTCGGCATTGACATCACGAACGAGATGTTTCCTGGCTTCGTTGGCATGTTGCCGACCTCGGCCACCGGACCGCAGGAGTGCATCCTCCTCATGGCCCTCGACTTCAGATCACAACTGTTCGAGGGAATGGCTCGGATACCCGCCTACAGCTCGTGGCTGTTGTCTTGCGACATGGAGCCTGCCTACCGCTATCACCGGCGTGTGCTGCAGTTGCTGCAATGGCGCTGCCCGCCGGAGCGATGGTGGCTCAAGACCCCAGCGCACATGCACTCGATCGATGCGCTGGACCGGGTCTATCCTGATGCAAGGTTCGTGATGACGCACCGTGACGTGGGGAAGGTCCTCCCGTCGGTGTGCGCCGTGTTCGAGGCTCTGTCCGACGTGCTGACCGAGCGACCCGATCCCTTGGCGATCGGCGTCCACAATTCGGAGCTGTGGCGCTACTCATTGGAGCGCCTCATTGCATTTCGAGACGGCGGGAACGAGGGGCGCTTCTTCGACGTCTCGTTCGGCGAGGTGCAGCGCGATCCGATGGCGGCTGTGGGAAACCTTTACGCCGACCTCGGCGACGAGCTCAGCGACGATGCTCGGCGAAACATGGAGGCCTGGTGGGCCGGGAGCTCGAAGGAGCGCTCTGGGCCGCACACCTACAGGGCCGAGACGTTCGGGCTGGATCCGGCGGTCATCCGGGAGCAGTTCTCCTTCTACTACGACAGGTTCGACGTCGCACTCGAGGACTGAGGAACTCGTCTCGCCGCAGGCGGAGCAGGAGTCTCCGCGGGTGCACTGACGTACTTCGGCTGTGTGCCTGCGGCGGGCACGATCACGCGCCCTGTTGCTTTAGGGCGCCTTCCAGGTGCTCGATCAGATCGGCGAGGTCCTTGAGGCCGCCTTGAGTATGGATGTCGAGTCGATCGAGGATCTGGACTGTGTCGTCGTAGGTGTGTTGGGATCGGACGTCACTGGCCAGGCTCTGCACGTTTTGGCCGACCATGATGACCGACAGCAGGACCAATTGGAGGAACGTTTGGGCTATCCAGGCTATGAGGCCCTCACCTCCCGGCTTCAGCGCCGGTCTCAATCCAATGAAAGCAATGACTGCAAACACGTACGCGCACCACATTGATCCGACGATATTGGTGAGGAAGACGGCGATCTTGGCATTGATTCCGTCGGCTCTCTGAATGTCGCTCCGCATTCCGCGAAGACTGATCGCTTCACCAATGTGGCGGCGCGTCTTGACGGGTTTCGCCAGTTCCATTTGACTCATTGTGCTCTCCTTTTCACTCGTGAGACTCTTGCGAACGAGCCTGCTGCCTCTCCACCGATAGAGCGGAATGGACGGCAGGTGACAGTCGTTCGACCGCCATCCTGCCAGCGGTGCTCAGGCACGATGGGTGATTCCGCGAGGATCCAGCAAGGTCACGATGTCTGAGACGCCTACCGTTGTTCCTGCGCGCGTTGGGATCTACCGGCGCCCAAGAAGAGTCACGACGTGGTTGAGGCCCGACGACGGAGATAATTCGAGTGGTCGGAAGCCCGTTAGTTCATCGTTTCGGTCGCATGCGACCGATCCAGCCCGGCGAAATCAAGCTGGTTCGCAGGACACGGGGCCTGGATCGCGTAGCCCTGGCCTGCATCGCACCCGAGCCCTGCCAAGACGCTAATGAATCCGAGACGCTCGATACCCTCGGCGACAACGCGCAGACCGAGAGCGTGGCCAAGATCGATGATGGAGCGGACGATGTCCTCGTCCCGTCCTCCCGTCTCAGCAACCTGAAAGCTCGACGTGAACGTGCGGTCCAACTTGAGCTCGCCGACGGTGAGGTCGTTCAGGTGGGAGATGGAAGAGAACCCCGTGCCGAAGTCGTCGATCGATACAAGGATGCCCGAATCGGACAGGCTCTGTATGACGCGTGTTGATCGGGTCAGGTCGGCCATGACCATCCCTTCGGTGATCTCGAGCACCAGGGCTTCGGTCGGCAGGCCGGCGCGCTCCAGGATTTCGCCGACGCGCCGGGGGAGGGATGAATCCAAGAGGTCCGTGGCGAGGAGGTTGACCGCGACGGCGGCGTGATGACCCTTGTGCCACCAGCGGGCGCATTCGCCCACCGCTTCTTCGAAGACCCAGGCGGCGAGGGCATGGACGAGTCCGCTCTCCTCGGCGAGCGCCAAGAGGTGCTCAGGCGGGATGAGTCCCAGAGTCGGATGGGGCCACCGCAGGAGTGCCTCGACGGTGATTACCTTGCCGGTCCGCAGGTCGATTTCGGGTTGGTAGTGCAATACAAGAGAACGATCGCTCATCGCCAGCCGCAAATCCTCAATGAGCGCGAACCGGTCGGACTCGTCGTCGAGGGCGCTCTCGTAGACGTCGAAAGAGCCCCGCTCGTTCTTGGCCCGGTACATGGCAATATCGGCGCAGCGGATCAGGTCGGCTGCGTTCTCGGCGTGATGTGGGGCAAGCGCGACGCCGATGCTTGCGCCAACGTGCAGGCTGGCAGTGCTGACGTCGATCGGTTGCTCTAGCAGCGTCGTGATCCGTTGCGCCACGGTAGTCGCCTTGAACGCGTCCGCCCCATAGAGGAGCACGGCGAACTCGTCACCGCCCATGCGCGCCACGAGGTCGTTACGGCGGACGACTTGGCGGATGCGGGGCCCGATCTGACGCAACAGTGCGTCCCCTGTCTGGTGTCCGAAGGAATCGTTGATCTCCTTGAAGTGATCCAGATCGATTAGCAGCAGGGCCAGGCCATTGGTTTGCGAAGTTCCCTCGCGCAGCGCGGTCAGGGCTTGCTCGAGTTCGTCCAGAAGCCGTCGGCGGTTCCCGAGTCCTGTGAGCTCGTCGGTCACCGCTTCGTGATGGCGTGTGTCGTTGAGCGCTCTCTGCTCGCGCAACGAGAGGGCCATGCGGGCTGCTCCAGCAAAGAGCGTGGCGCCGGCGAGACCCAGCGCGACCGCGCTCATGGCCTGCAGGTTGCCCAGCACCAGGATCGCAATGCCGGCTACTAAGACGAGGGTGAGGATGATGAGGCGCGTCGCTCTCTCGAAGATCAGGGCCCGAGGAGTTGTGTTGGGGCGAAGCCAGATTGAGACGGTCATGATGACGAATGCCGCTGGCCACAGCAGGTTCAGGGGTAAGCCCGTCGTCTGATGCAGGGCAGGCGAGGACCGGTACAGGGACGCGATGTCGCCGAGCCCCATAAGTGCGCATCCGCCCGCGAAGAGGAGGGTGCGCACTGGATGGCGCGGCACCATGGCGGTCGCTCCGACTGCCAGTGCCAGCAGAACGACATCACCGATGGGATAGGCCAGATTGATCGCACCGGAGGCCGGCGTCCCCGCAACCGCGCTCACAGCTCCGTCGAGGACGAACGCGGTGCAGATGGCGGCGGTCCCCAAGCTGGCGATGGCTCCGTCAAGCAACGCACTCGGTTTGATCGGCCCCAGCTCGGAGCGGACGAGAAGGAAGAGTGCGACGCAGGCCATCGGGTAGAAGAGAAGGGTGAACCCGTCGGCTACCGACGGAGTCGAATGGGACGACTGGAGGCTCCAGGCGATATCGCCGAGGGCCCACGCACACAGAGCCCCGGCGAATGAAACGACCGCCCAGCGGGTGGGCCGGGTGGAGAGCGCCTGTCCGAGATATTCCAGCACTCGAAGGAGATCGCGCCGCGGCCCGGGGGCGGCCTCCACCCTTGTCTTACCCCCCTCCGTCTGCGACATCACTGGTGAAATCGGCGTTTCGGCGTCCCAGCTTGACGAGATAGTGGGACGTCGTGTTGCAGGTTGGTGGCGGACCGTCCGGACGGCGCCTGTCCGGCCAGGGCCTGAACTGGGATAACACTCAGCCGCCTGTCAGGCGGGTGGCTTCGACCCCATATCCAAACGTGAGAGAGGTTGGATACTGGGCAGATTCAGGAGCTGGCCCGCCATACCATCCGCATGGCGCTCCCGATCACTGCTCAGTCGGCATTCGTTTCCGCGAGCGCAGCGTGAGCTTCGGCGATCTCGCACTCCCACTTTTGCTCGATCTCTCCGAAGTGCCAGACGGCCAAGGCCACGATCCACGTCACCACGAAGACCCCGACAATGATGAACCCAGCGCGGTTGATGTTGAAGTTCTGCATGAAACCCCAGAAGCCACCACCCAGGTTCGTCTCCTGTGCGATGAGGCCCAGGATCTCGACGGTGCCGATGAACAGCGCAATGAAGACGGACAGGCCGGTGATCGTCAGGTTGTAGTAGATCTTGCGGATCGGCTTGGCGAAGGCCCAGTCGTAGGCGAAATTCATGAAACACCCATCGATGGTGTCGAAAAGGCACATCCCTGCGGCGAAGAGGAGCGGCAGAGAGATCACCGCGTAGAAGGGCAAGCCACCCACCACGGCGGATCCAGCCAGCACCAGGAGGGCGACCTCGGTGGCCGTGTCGAACCCGAGACCGAAGAGCACCCCGACCGGGTACATCTTCCAAGGGGTGTCGATGCGCTTGGCGTAGCCTCCGAGGAAGCGGTTCATCAGCCCTCGGTTGTCGAGCTGACGTTCGAGCTCCCCGTCGTCGTAGCAGCCCTGGCGCATCTCCCTGCTCACCTTGACGATCGAGACCAGCACAATGAGGTTCAAGAGGCCGATCAGGTAGAGAAAGGTTCCCGACACGGAAGTGCCGATGATCGCCGTCCAGTGGTGTAGGCCCGAACCGCCGTTCTTCACAGCGCCGTTCAGAGCCCGGATGCCGAAGTTCAGCAGCACGGCGAGAACGAACACGATGCTGGAGTGGCCGAGCGAGAAGAAGTACCCGACGCTGAGGGGCCGCTTGCCGTCCTGAATGAGCTTGCGCGTCGTGTTGTCGATAGCGGCGATGTGGTCGGCGTCGAAGGCGTGGCGCATACCGAGCGTGTAGGCAAGGACTCCGGTACCGAAGCCGAAGACTTCTGTTTTGGAGATTTGATAGTGGCCTCGTAGCGCCACCACCAACATCCCCCAACCGAGTGCGTTGAGGCCGATGATGGTGAACGCCATACCACCGACCTTCAGCCATTCCCGCGGCATCAGGCCGTCACGCATTCTCGTGATCCGGGATCGCACGGTTGCCATCGAGAAGACGCCTCCAGGGTTGGCCGCTTGGAGGCACGGTATGCCAAATGCGAGGCTATTGCAATAGGGAGCGGTTAGTAATATGATTGCCAATACAATGGGATGTCATGGGCAGTCCCGTCAGCGTTGAGGGTGCTCCGGCCGACCTGAGTTCGGTGGAGTCCGTTCTCGCCCTTGTGCGTGAGCACGGGGGCAGAGCAACCAGCTCCCGCCGTCTCCTCCTCGAGGTGCTCTTCGAGGCTTCAGGGCATGTGTCCGCCGAGGATCTGGCACTGGCGGTGCAGACGAGGGCGCCCGATGTGCATATCTCGACGATCTATCGAAATCTTGAAGAGTTGGAGAAGCTCGGCGTCGTCGTCCATGCGCATCTCGGTCACGGTCCTGCTACGTACCACCTCGCTGGACACGCGCACTGTCACCTCGTCTGCGAGTCATGCGGAGCGATCATCGATGTGCCAGAGGACCTTTTCCGAAGTCTCAACCGGACGACCAGAGAGCGGTTCGGGTTCGCCATCAATCCGCGTCATTTCGCCGTCCTAGGGCGATGCGAGAATTGCCAGTGAGGGAAGCGCGCCCGAAGGCCTGGATCAGGCGTCCATAGAATAGAACAGGTTGAGAATCGTTCCGTAATATTCGGGCCCAACCGTCTCCGCGTCGTAGTGGACGAAGACCAGAGGCAGGTTGTCCGGATCCCGTCCGCGGATTATTTCTGATGCGCCTTTGTCCATGGACTGACGATCGGTAAAGCGATCAGCGCTTCGCAGGATCGGCTCGATCCGATCGAGCTCGGCGAGTGATCCGACATTGAAGGTCATCAACCGGAGGCCGAGCGACTGCTGACCATGGCGAGTCTGGAAAGCGCTTCGCGTCTCGCGCAGGACGAGCACCGCCGAGGTGGGGGAGACGTCGCCGAGAACTGCGATGCGGTCCTCGCGGGTGATCACATCAAAAGGTCCGAGCTCTCCGTAGAAAGCGACCGACCGATCGAGCTCGGCGACGGCAATCAGCGAGGAGCGTATTGCCCATGGCTGTACGACGTGATCTGTAGGCATGGTGCTTCCTTCATTGGTCTCAGAGGTTGTTTGCCGGAAGTGTGTTCTCGGGAATCAGGCTACAAAGTGCATCCGCGTCGTGCGGCCATCGGGTTGCGAATCCGTAACCTGCGGACTCGAAGTCCGAGCCGAGGCATTCCGCGGATCAGCTCAGTCCTGTGACCTGGGTCTATCTCCAGAATGGCGTCCGGCTCTTGTCTCTCCATTGGTTCAGCAACACCCGAAGAGTGAGTGAAGTGGCCAAGATGATCGACGTGCTCGTGCGTCGTTCAGATGGCGTCGGACGCTGGCCGACTTCTCGTTCAATGAAGGTATTTCATGAGCTCGTCTGGCCCGTTGCAGCTTCGACGATCTGGATGTCGGGCGGCTGGATCGCGAGTGGCCCTCCTGCCACGGGCACCTGCCACACCATGGTCATGTAAGGAGTCGACTGCTTGGTCGTTCCGTCGGCGCACGGTGGGACGCCTGAGATCACCAGAGGGGTCGAAGTGTTGTTCGTCGGAGGCGCACACACGTCGGTTCGCTGATGCCACTGCACGAGCGAACCGTATGGCATCGGAGGTCGGCCATTGAGCGAAGTGGGCAGCAGATAGAAGGCGCCTGCGAGGACTTGCTGACCCGAAGGGGTCTGCGCGTACACGAGCCCGTCGACCGATCCGGGATTCAGCGTGTGCGAATCGGCGTTGTTGGCGGCCACGATCTGAGGATTCACGTAGTAGGTCACCGGGTAGTCGACGGGCGACACCGGCACATACCCAGCGGCAACAGCGACGGGTGGTGAGGTGAAGCGGGCGACAGCCTCACTGGTGGCCTGTACATACTGCGCTGCGCCGATCTCTTCTGAGAACGTCGGCTCCGCCGCACATCCCGTTGCGGCCATGTGTATATCTGATGGCCCGTTGGGACCATCAGCCAGCAGCTCGTTGGCTTCTGAGGCAGGAAACGCTGGGCCCGTATACGACCAGTTCTGCTTGGTCGAATTGAGACCGGCCGCTGCGCTGGCGTCGGCTCCGTTCATGTTCATCGTCGTGCCCGGGCCCGCCATCTGCATGTTCGGCGAGTTCGTCACGTCCAGTCCGCTGCGAGCTGCGCCGTTGTTCCCGGACGTGCAGCGGGCTGTGCTGGCAGTCGTCGTGCCCATTCCGGACATGCTGCCGCTCATGCCGCTCATGCCGCTCATGCCGCTCATGCCGCTCATGCCTGACATCGACCCACCCGAGGGCTGGGCTGCCGCGGGATAGGTGGCGGCAAGAAGCAGCGCGCAGAATGCCCCTGCTGCGCCAGTTCCCACCAGCGCCGGATGCCGGCGGATCATCCCTCCGATGGGGGAGGACCAATCGGTCGGTCGTGCCACCACGGTCGGAACCATCGCCAGGGCGAGAATGATGATCAGAGGACCAGTGTTGGGGTCAGTACCCGACCCTGTCAGTATGCCGCCCAGTCCCTGACCTGTGAGCCAGAACAGGAGAGCGAGCAAGGCACCGACAGCGAGGAAGGGCTCGTAGCGACGGACGAGAAGGGGTCCGAGCGCGACGAGCACCGACAGCAGCGCCAAAACCCATGTCTGCGTCGCATCGGCTGAGCCGAATCCGTTGCCGACGTCGGTCAGTGCTCTGGCGTACCACGAAGGCTCGCCCGCTCGCCATGCCCGTAATGGAGCTCGAGACCGAGTTGGCGGCCCGATTGGCCGGAAAGAGGAAGAGGACGGCGGACAGCAGCCAGAATCCAGACCACGCGAGCATCGGCGTCAGCACACCCCCGATGCCATGCGAGGCAGCCGAGGGACGCGATGCCGTCGGATTGGGCACTGTGTGCACTCTCCGTCGAGCGGCGGCGAGGCCATGCCATCAACCCGATCACGCCGTACATGAGGACTGAACCCGGAGCCCCGGACAGCGCGCTGGCTGTCCCGGTCAGCACACCGCCGAGGCCTTCCCCGAAGAACCAGACGCCGAAGGCCCAGACGAAGCTTGTGGCCAGTGCCGGCCGGACGGTGCGGGGGAACAGCAGTCCGACGCCGATCAAGACCTGAACTGTGGCGAAGAGAGCGTTCCACACGCCGACGTTCGGCGAGACGAAGTGACCGACCGTGGTGATGAGCCAGCTGATCGGTTCGGGTTGACCCGAAGCGTTGGCGGTGATGTAGGTCGAGACAAACTGGTTGCCGAACATGAAGGGCTGGTACTGGAGCCCCGCGTCGATGAGCCAGAAGGCACCGAGAACGATCTGCAGGACCCGCTGAGTACCGATCGGGGTGCGGAATCGTAACCGGCTAGTGCCGAGCTGAGCTGCTTGTGCAGGCGAGCTCGGTTCTTCGTCGCTCACTGCAGTGTCGATGTCATCGTCCACCGGTTGTCCTCCTGTTCGGGTACACGTATGGAGCGGCCGAATGTGTGTAAGAGATTCCGATCATTTCTGCCAACCGTGCTGAAGCAGGTTGACGAGGTCGTGTGACTCCTGGGAAACCGTGATCTCGGCCGGGAACTCCAAATGGGCCCGATTGTCCTGGGTGTAGACCAAGATGTAACCAGCGTGGACGACCTCGTAGCTGGAGCCAGCTGCGCTCGCACGTTCGGCGAAGGACAGAGGAATGCCGGTGACGGCCTCGGTTTGCTGAATCTGGGCGAGCGTCCCTGTGAGCCCCACGAAGTCGTCGTCGAAATGATCGAGCCACGTCCTGATCACGGTGGGCGAGTCTCGGGCGGGGTCGGTGGAGACAAAGACGACGCTGACGCGGTGACGATCCGGGGCCGGCATCTCTCTGATGGCCGCGGCGGCGGTGGCCATGTTGAGGGGGCAGAGGTCGGGGCAATGCGTGTAACCGAAATAGACCAGCGTCAGTGCGTCGTGAGTGCTGGCGGCGATGTTGTAGGGGTCGCCAGAGGTGTCGGTGAGCGCGATGTTCGGTTTCCCGTAGGTCCGGGGAAAGAGCAGGGCCCCGGGGTAGTTGGCGCTGGTCTCGGGCGGACCGCCCGTCTGTGATATCACGGCGTTCGGGCCTCCGTTGGGAGAGCTCGAGCAGGCCGAGAGCCCCAGGCCGCCCAACGCGGCGAAGGTGGCCACCACCATCAGCAGGGCACGGTTGGAGTGTGGCGCGAGCCGCTTCACTTCGACCCCGGAATGCCTTTCACTTGCTTGCCTGAAGGCGAAAGCAGGTACCAATCAGAGCCGATGCCCTGGCCCCGGATGTCGCCGGGGTGCAGGTCGCCGACGAAGGTATAGAGCGGATGGCCGCCGAGAGTGAGTTGGCGGACGCCGTCGGGTCCGCCGATGACGGCAAGCGGGGCCGTGATACCCGGTCCAGCGGTGGGATTGCCAGCCACTGTCAATGGGGGCCAGTCGAGCACGCACGAGGTCCAGGTGCATGCGCTTGTGGTCGGGGTGTCATCTGCATAGTCGTAGACGACCTGACCCTTGCTGTTGGCTACGACCTCTCCCACCGCGGTGTGGACGAGGGTGAGTGTGGTTGCCGCCGGTGCGGAGTAGGTCGAGCGTTGCGAGGGAAAGGACGTTGCCGCCAAACCGCTTGGCGTCATAGCCACCAGAGGTTTCCCACGCCGTTTCCTCGCAGCTCTCCGGGCGTATCGCCCGAGAACGTGTACAAGGGTCGTCCGTCCATCGTCAGCTGACGGCCCTGACCGAAGCGCTCGACCGTTGCGATGTGGCCGCTGATGCCTTTGGCCACGCTGACCTTGCCCTTGGCAAAGGCGGGCCACCAGTCGTGGTCACAGTCGCCGACACACACGCTCGGGGCAGCGGTCAACAAATCGTCCACGTAGACGTAGAGCGTCATCCCCTGGGCGTTGGCGATGACCGGGCCGTCGGGTGTCTGGACGATCCTCACCTGGCTCGTCGGCCCGCGCCATGTCGAAGCCAGGGCCGAGGAGGTGCCTGCGAGCCCTATTCCGGCGACGCTCGCGAAGCAGAGCGCGACGAGCGCGGTTCTCCTCAAGCTGCGTCTCACTACTACAGAGCGTAGAACCAACTGACGTGCGTGTGGCGTCGGCCTTGGCATCTCGACGGTCGGGCTACCGGTACAGCGTGAGGAGCATCACCGTCATGGTGACGCCCATCACGACCTGACAAGAGATCGCGAGCGGCCGAGAGGAAAGCATCGGGAGCAACGCGCGTCCAGCCACACCGGCAGGCGCTCCCTCTGAGCTCACCCACCGAGCCGATGGAGGTGCGGGGGACAGCGTCACCCGGTAGCGGGGCAGCCACACCGTGGCCGCCAAGGTGAGAAGTCCCAGGACCAATGCGGCGGACGGCCACGCCGGAGACGCTCCGGCGACCTGGACCATGCCCGCCGTGCGCCCACCGCAGATCAGATCGACCATAGTGGGACTTGGGGGAGCGGCGACGAACATGTAGACCATGGCGGCGCTGCCGGCGATGTGGGCGACACCGTGACCGAACAAATTGAGCGTGAACGCAGTCCGTGCCACCAGGAAGAACTGCCATCCGAACCACATGGCGCCAAACCCGAAGGCCGCCACCCACAAAGTCGAGGGGAGGATCATCAGCTGGGCCACCAGCATGCCGGCCATGGAGACTCCATCGCGGCGTGAAGTACCTCGGTGTCCCAAGCGAATCTTCGGTTTCCGACTAGCCCGAGCGTAAGCCTCCCCACGCTGATGGCGGCAATGGCCAACATGGCGACGGCAGCAACAGTCTCGACGCCAGTCGGTCCGGTCACGGGATCGCCACTTGTTGCCGAGGTGTCGAGAGAGACGGCTGGGCCGGTGAAGGGGAGGCGGAGAAGTGTCGCAAGCCGCGCTGTTCCACACCACGCAGGCGGAGGACAGTGCCATGGCTGCTCCGGCGATCAGTGGATTCAATAGTCCACAGGCGGCGAGCGGGATGGCCACGACGTTGTAACCGAAGGCCCACGCCAGATTCTGGTGGATGGTCTGATGGGCGGCGCACGCCAGCCGGACGGCCGTCGGCACAGCGGTGAGGTCGTCGCGGGTGATGATCACTTCCGCCGTCTCGCGCGCCACGTCTGTGCCCGTGCCGATTGCGATCCCAAGATCGGCGGCGGCCAGCGCAGGGCCATCGTTAATGCCGTCCCCGACCATGGCTACCCGTCGGCCTCGATCCTGCAGGCCCTTCACCGTTGCCGACTTCTCAGGCGGAGACACTCCGGCGATGATCTCTTCGATGCCCACCAGGGAGGCAATGTTTCCGGCGGCCGCCACGTGGTCACCCGTCAGCAGGACAGTGTGGAGACCGAGCCGCTTTAGTTCGGAGACCGCCGCTGCCGCAGTGGGGCGGATTCGTCGCCGAGGGCAATGGCTCCGATCGTGTGCCCGTCGCGGCTGACGAAGACCACGGTCCGTGCGCTCGCCTCCCAGGCCGAGCACGTCGATCGCAGGGTATCGGGGAGATCGATGTCCAGACCGTTGCGCCGGACGAACATGACATGGCCTTCGACACGTCCCTGTGCGCCCCACCCGGGTAACGCCTGGAACTCAACCACCATGGGGAGCTGCTGGTCCTCTTCGGCTGCACGTCGCGCGATCGCCCTTGCCACGGGGTGCTCAGATGCACGCTCGAGCGCTCCCGCCAGCCGGAGCAATTGGGCCGACGTGACCCCGGCGACCGTGGCCACGCCAAAAACGGTCATCCGGCCATCGGTGAGCGTGCCGGTCTTGTCGAAGAGGACCGTATCGATGTGGCGGGAACGCTCCAGAGCCTGGTATCCCTTGAAGAAGATCCCGAACTTCGCACCTTGTCCTGACGCGACCAGCAAAGCCATGGGAGTGGCGAGGCCGAGCGCACAGGGGCAGGCGATGATGAGCACCGACAGTGCCGCATTGAACGCGGTCTCGGGTGCGGCACCAGCGAGCAGCCATCCGGTGAGAGTGAGCAGCGAAGCCCCAAAGACCGCTGGTACGAAGACCGCGGCGATGCGATCGGCCAGGCGCTGGATCCCGGCCTTCTCGTTCTGCGCCCGTTCGACGAGACGGAGCATGTGAGCCAATTGGGTTTCGGCCCCGACCGCTGTCGCCCGGACCACCAACCGGCCGGTGACGGACACGGTGCCACCGACGACTCGATCGCCCTCGCTCACCTCAGCGGGCATCGACTCGCCGGTCATGGCGCTGCGATCGATGGCGGAGTTCCCAAAGACCACCGTGCCGTCGGTTGCCACGGGCTCTCCGGTGACGAGAAAGTGCGTCCGACGGAAAGCTCTTCCACGGGGACGAGCAGCTCCGAGCCACACTCGTCGAGGACGGCAACCTCCTTGGCGCCGACCGCTGCGAGCGAGATCAATGCGTTCCCGGTCCGCCGCCGCGTGTACGCCTCGAAATATCTCCCGGCCAAGAGGAAGGTGGTCACTCCGGCGGCCACGTCGAGGTAGATGGCACCACCCGTTTGGTGTGCAAGAACATATCGGAAGGACTCGGCCGTGTCGCTCGAGTCGTTGAAGAAATGGCATAGAACGACCGGGGCGGTGGTTGAAAGGATGCCGACCGAGACCAGGGTGTCCATGGTGGCCGTGCAATGCCGCGCACTGCGCAGGGCAGCAGTGTAGAAAGGCCAAGCGCACCACGTGATGACGGGCAGCGCCATTACGGTCAGCAGCCACTGCCAGCCCGGAAAACGCAAGGAAGGCACCAACCAGAACGCGATCGAAGCATCACCGAGCGGCATCATCAAGAGGCCGGCGACGACCAGCCTCCGGCCGTAGTAGCGCACACGGCGGTCTGCCTGGGCGCGCTGGTCGGTCGGATCGATCTGGCGCCCAGCACCTGAGCCGTGAATCCAGCGGCGCGAACCTCCTCGACAAGTCGGTCGGGGGAGAGCAATTCGGGCAGTGTGACTCGAGCCCGCTCCGTGGCGTAGTTGACCGTCGCCTGGACTCCGTCCATCGCGTTGAGGCGATCCTGGACCCGGGCCGCGCACGACCCGCAGGTCATGCCGCCGATCGCGAGCGAGACCTCGTCAACCCTGGGGGAGGGCTTTTCGATGAGCTGGTTGGCCGGCATGCGGGCGAGTGCGTCTTTCCTCTCGGACGGTCCAACATCCGCCGGTTACTACGAAGTGTAGTAGCGATCCAATTTCCCAACGGGCTGCCGCTGGCGGATTCCTAGCGCGGAGAAACTCGACATTTCCGACGAGTACCGAAAACGACGATTCGGCCCGAGGACGTTCCTCTGGTGGCTTGGTGTCTGTGCCTGGGCGCTTTGATGGCTGTTCAGTCACAGAGTCCGGTCGCAGCTTCGTCCCATGCGTCAGCCGGTGCAGTGGAGGGTCGCATCGGCCATCTGACGGTGCTGAATGCCTTCCTGCCGCAGCCTCCCAGCCCCAGTGTGGCCGCGATCTACTTGACGGTGCGCAACGCGGGTTCCGAACCCGATGCATTAGTGGCCGTGTCAACGCGCAGCGCCAGCAGCTCCATGATGATGACCGAGAACGCCAACGGGACGATGGGCATGCTGCATCAGCTCGAGATCCCGGCCCACGGGCAGGCTTCGCTCGTACCTGGGCATGATCATCTCATGCTCGAGCAGCCTCGCGGCCCGCTGAAGTTGGGGCGGAGGGTGACCGTCACGCTGCGATTTCGTCGTGCCGGCTCTCTGACCATCGAGGTCGCGGTTGTCCCACTCGGCAGGATCGTCTCGGGTGGCTGAGCGCGCGGGCCTCTCCACATCGAGAGGAAACCCCTTAGGAGGCGATGAGGGCGGTCACCGGGGCGAGGAGCAGCACGATGCAGGCGCACGCAGCAGCAGCGGCAGCCCCACGGGACTTTCTCGAGTCGCTGAGCAGCCGGTTGACCCGCTCGGTGACGCCTACCGAGGCGATGGCAAGGGCACATGACGGGGGCACGCCAGCAGTGGCCATCGTGACAAGTGCCGACACCAGCGAGCGCGGATCGTGGTGGCGCACCGAGTAGTCGTCCGCCGCCATTTCAAGCAATCCGGCCACGCTCTCGGGAGCCAGACGGGCATAGGAACCCAGTGGAACAGATTCCGAATTCCCACCATGGGCATCATCACGAGCCCATGGCGCTCGGTGGCGTGACCTTGCTCGTGGCTGAGGACCGCTGCGAGTTCGGACTTGCTGAGCAGGTCCACCGTGCCCGCGCTGATCACGATCCTCGGTCGGAACCCGGGGAGGCAGTACGCCACAGCCTTCGGATGATCGAGCAGGAGGGCCCCGGTTGCCTCGGGCTCGTTGCTTGAGAGTAGATCGACGAGGCGTCGATGCCCGCTCGGGCCCGTGCCGTGCGCACTGTGATGTACGCCAGGAGGAAGATCAAAACACGCCGAGGTCGGTGGCCAGTGTCAGTCCGAGCGCGTCGTAGAGTCCGAGCCCGCGCAGAGGGTCACCCTGGGTAAGAGAGTCGAAGAGCTGGGCGACACCTCCGCCGAATCCCGAATGGAAGCGCTCGACTCCGACGCAGAGCCCGCCGCCGATTCCCGCGACAACGCGCTCACCCCAATCGACTGCCAGAGTGCGACGCCGGCCGTGGTGCAGAAGAGACCCATTGGCCCTGGCCAATAGTGTGCTGGCAGGCCAGAGAAGTAATGCGCTGAAGGCGAAGAGTGCCGCGGCATCGATCGAAAGCATCGCCGCCGCCTGTTCTTGGGTTCGGCATTCTCCTCGAGCGCTTTCCTGAGGACTGTGCCTCCTTCGGAGAAACCGTCTTGGCGAAGCGGACAAGCACGGCATCCCGGTCGAGTGCAGTGCCCAGCGGCTCGAGCATAAGGTCCGCCATGTAGGACTCGCGGCTCGCAGTCGCGGCGACACGTGGGTCCGATCGGTGCTGCGCCGTTCCACCAGCTTCTTTCGGCGTAGACGCTCCAAGATGGTGAGAACGGTCGTATAGGCGCGATCGGGGAGCTGATCGGCGACCTGGCGGCCCGAGAGGGACTGTCCCATGGAGTCCCACAAGATGTCCATGACCTTGCGCTCGAGTGCCCCGAGTCTGTTCATGCAGCCACCAATCTTTGAATCAGGGGACCTTTTCCTTATCCAGGCTACTCCTACGCGGCGTAGAACGCCCAAATGACCGGGATGAGGTTCAGAGATCTCACGAAAGGAGCCACACCCCGCCCGAGTTCAGTCGACTATCGCTAAGGGCCGATCACCTCGTGGCGTCCGCGGGGCGCGGTTCTGGCCGACGGAACGCGCTATGCAAGAAGAAGATGCCGTATTAACGCGACGATTTACAGTTAGCGTCGGCGCCGGGTTCGGTCTCGCATTCGGAGAAGGAGTCTGTCTATGGATGGACCTCAGATCGGATGCGGATCGGAGCGATACGTACCAAGGCGTTGTACGTCACCACTGCGATCGCGAGATGCATCACCATCAATACGGCGACCGCCTCAGTTGGTGCGCCCTGAGCCAGGATGTAGAGATCCGGTAGCCACAGGACAATCGTGACCAAGACAGCCAGCCGTAGAAACAACCAGCGAGGAGCTGAACTGATCCGGGTCACGATGGGCCATCCCACACACGCGATGAAGACTCCAAGAATGGTCAGCCGGGCGTAGTCGTCAAACTGAAAATGGACGTATCCCTTGGTCGAAGGGAACAGTCTCTGGCCAATGACCACAAGTAGCGCGTCAATCAGTAGCGAACCGACGATCGCAACGGCAGTGGCCACGATGACGCGAAGGTTTGAGGGTTGGCGGTGCTTCGGTGAAAAGTCGACCTTCACGAAGTCCATCGTGCGGTCGAGGAGCGAGGTCGCCGTCACCAGTTTCCTTTCTGATCCCAGTCGAGGTCTGCACTTGAGTCCGGGACTGCGTCGGCCCGAGGTCTTCCTAAGCCAAGGTCCGAAACGGCCGCCAACGGGGACATTTCCCGCTCTCCTGAAGGATATGGATTGACCATTACGCCAAAATGAAGCCGATCGGGGGCCTCGATTCATTTCGACCGGCCGGCTCAACGCTCAGAGCGGAACGGAATGCTCCTTGTCGGGAAGGGGTTCTTCTACTGCTCGGGCTGCAGGTTCGCTGCGCTCCCTCGTGCCGGCTGTGCGGTGCCAGCGAACCTGCATGCGAGCTCCTCCCAGCCGAGATGTTCCAACGTGCCATTCGCCGCCAGTCGCCGCGTACGACGGCATCGCCAATAGCGAGACCAAGCCCAGCTCCGTTGCCCTCCTCTGTGATCCGGTGAAATCGGTCAAAGAGATGCGCCCGGGCCTCCGGGGCGATCCCGGGTCCGTCGTCTTCCACGGTGAGGCACACCCTATTGCCTGGCGTCTCAACCGTGACCCGAACGGATCCGTTCCGCGTGGCGTAGCGACAAGCATTGTCAACGAGCACCCCGACAAGACGGTCGACCCATTCAGGCGGCGCACTGACCCACGGGACGACGTCCCCTTCGCGGCATACCGAGAGGTTGACACCCCGGCGGGCTGCCACTGCCTCAAAGCGGTCCGCGCAGGCAATGGCGATCTCTGCCACGTCAACGGGCTCGTTGCTCGGTGGAGGCGGCGCAGAATCAAACCGTGAAAGCCACAGTAGATCCTCGACGATGTGACGCAAACGCGCGCTCTCGTGACTCACCCGGGTGAGAGCCTCGCGATACTCCTCTGCCTCCCTTGTCTCGCAAAGCGCGAGGCTCACCTCGGCTTCGATGACACTCAGTGGCGTCCGCAACTCGTGAGAGGCGTCGGCGGTGAATTCGAGTTGCCGGCGCCTGGCCAATTCGACTGGCTTGGCCGCGTTGATCCCGATGAGCAATGTGCCGAGGAACACGGCCACCAGGAGCACTGGGCCAGCCAGCAGCTCGAGTGCGACCAGATCGTCCTCCACGTGATCGGACTCAGCAAGGCTCTGACCTGCGATGATGCGTTCGTCGCCGATCTCACGCGATTGCAGTCGGAACGATTCGGCGCCAAGCGAAGCCACCGAAGTCGGGCTCACTTGTGCGGCGTCGGACTTGGCAAGGGACGGCGCACCAGGCGTCAGGGCAACAGGCTGACCCGATGATCCGATCCGCCAAAAAAACACCGGGGCATCGTCTCGGTCGTGGGCGTTGGCGTAGATGTCGGCTGCGGCTGCTTGGCGGGGATTCCGGGTCGCCTCTCCGAGTCGCTGGCTGAGGCGAGCATCCACTCCTGCGTAGAGGCGGTGTTGATCGATGACGTCGAACGCCACCACGAGGCAGACGTAGGTGACGCCGATGAGAAGAGTGCCGACGAGCGCGACGCGAGCAGCATGGAGCACATACGGACTTCGCCACTTCGATGGAAATCTCACGCCGGCGCCACGCGGTAGCCCAACGACCGCACCGCTTCGATCTTCGCTCCGCTGTTCGCGATCTTCCCTCGAAGCCTGGCCAGGTGGACGTCGAGGGTGTTCGAACCTAGTGCGTCTGCCTCATCGTTCCAAACCGCGAGCGCAATCGAGCGTCTGGAGACGGTCGCCGGTGACCGCCGCATGAGGACCTCGAGTATCGAGAGCTCTGTGGCGGTCAGGCGAGGATGGTTCGGTCCGATGCTCACTTCGCGGGTGACGGTGTCGAGGGTCAAGTCACCAACTTTGATCAGAACCGACTGCACGGCCTCGCCCCGCCGCTGCAACGCTCGTAGGCGGGCCAACAGCTCCGAAAAATCGAACGGCTTGACCAGATAGTCGTCAGCGCCTTCGTCCAGACCAGCCACCCGATCGGCGGCCTCGTCTCGGGCGGTGAGCATCAAAACGGGAACCGCTGACCCTTGGCGACGCAGTCGCTGGATAACCTCGAGCCCCGAGATCTTGGGCATCCGCCAGTCGACGATGACGACCTCGTACTCGTACGTCTGGAGATGGCGAAGAGCCTGCTCGCCGTCCGCCGTGGCGTCGACGGTATAGCCGTTCCGCCGGAGTCCGCGCTCCAAAACAGAGCGCAAACCCTCATCGTCTTCCGCGACGAGCACGCGCACCCCGGATTGTCTACTCCTTCAACATGACGTGGGAATGAAGCCACGGGTGCTCGAAGGCGGACACCCGTTGCGCTCCAGGCTGTAGGTGCCGTCGCTCCTCTGGGCGGAATCGGCGTGCGATGGCGTCTCGGAGGACCTCGGACAGATCCCGTTGAGGAGAGGGGCGAGACCCATCTCCTGGGTGAAGCACATTCTTCAGCTGTTCTTACGGTGGGCTTCATCCTGTCGTAAGTCTCGCTCCCTAGGGTTGAGAGGAAGCAGCGAAAAGCAGCGTCGTCAGAGGTCGTGCCGAGTTTGAATGCCTCTTCTGCAGCTCCGTGAATTTCCCAGCACGAAGGACTCCAGCACCCTCAAATGAGCCAACGGAACGTACGTCACTCGCCAGGAACAAGAGACCGGGCCCAAAGACGGCTGAGCCGCCTCACGCGACTTGCAGCCTTTGCTGCAACGGGCGTGACAGCGCTCATCGGGGTTGTTGTGGCGCATGAGCGACCCGGCTCGAGTTCGGCGGCCACGACCGCCACCGTCCCATCGACCGCCACCGTCCCGTCGATCGCGACCGTCCCATCGACCTCCACGACACTGCCGACCTCTACTCCGCAACAGTCATCAGGAAGCAACGGAGTTCAATCGTCTTCGAACACGCAATCGACGTCATCACAGAGCACCACCACAACCACTTCGCCTCCACCTACCACCACGACGACGCGTCCCGTGGCCACCTCGGGTGCCACCTCGCGGTGAGCCTGCGGAGAGCGATGTGCAGCTGAGCGCCACGCGGTTCTTTCGAGCCATCGGGACCACGGCGATAGTGGTGGTCGCCGACGGGAGTGATACTGCGGCGGACTGGGCCGCGTCGATGCTCCGGACCGAGACCGACCTTCTGGAGAGGACATGCAGTCGGTTTCGGGACGATTCCGAGTTGGCGCACCTGCACCGCCAGGCCGGGAGGGTCACGGCAGTGTCACCGCTCTTGTTCGACGCGCTCGAGGTAGCGGTCGGAGTTGCAGAAAAGACGGGCGGTGCCGTTGATCCCACGGTGGGGAACGCGATGGTCGCGCTCGGCTATGACCGGGACTTCGAACAGGTCGTGGGGAATACGGTCCGCCTCTCGGACACAGTGCTCCCGGCCCCCGGGTATCGCTGCATCGAACTCGATATCGCCGCCGGTACTGCGCGCATACCACGGGGTGTACAGCTTGATCTTGGGTCTTCGGCCAAGGCTCTCGGTGCCGACCGGGCGGCCGCACACATCGCCGAGAAGCTCGGCCTGGGCGTCCTGGTCAGTATCGGTGGTGATGTCGCAGTCAGCGGCCAACCTCCCTCCGACGGGTGGCCTGTCGGGATCGCATTGGACTCGGCGGTCTCCCCAGACGAGACCGCGCACCGGGTGGCTATCAGTCAGGGTGGCCTGGCCAGCTCCGGCCCCGGGGTTCGCAGCTGGAAGGTGGGTGCCGAGCCGGTGCACCACATCATCGATCCGGCCACGGGATTCAGCTCGCAATCCTTCTGGGCGCTCGTGTCCGCCTGCGGCGCATCGTGTGTTGACGCCAACGCGCTCTCAACTGCGGCGATCGTGTGGGGTCAAGAAGCCACGGAGCGGCTTCGACCGTTCGGCCAGGCCGTGCGGTTGGTGCGCCAGGACGGCGTGGTCTTCACGCTGGGCGGTTGGCCGCAGGACGGTGCAGGGTGAACTCGACCGCACTGTGGTACGCGACTCGAGCCTCAGGGATCATGGCGCTTGTCCTACTCACGATGACCATGATTTTGGGACTCATGACGGCCGGACGGGCCAAGGCCAGAAACTGGCCGGGATTCCTCCAGCAGGAGCTCCACCGTCGCCTCTCCATCATTGCAGTGATTTTCTTGGCTCTGCACGTCCTGACCAGCGTCCTCGACACGTATGTCCATATCGGATGGTTGGCCGTCGTGGTTCCCTTTGCCTCGCCCTATGCCCGTTTCTGGGTCGGCATAGGCGCGATTGCGCTTGACCTCATGGTGGCGGTCTTCGTCTCGAGCCTGCTCCGCTCGCACCTTGCACCCGGGACATGGCGAGGCATCCATTGGCTCGCCTACGCCTGTTGGCCGATCGCTCTGGTCCACACGTTCGGGTTGGGAACTGACGCCGGACAGCTGTGGGTCATCGCACTTGGAGCAGCATGTGTGCTCTCGGTAGCCACTGCACTTGTTTGGAGGCTCCGGATCGTGGCTGGGCAAATTGCGCCATCGCCGACGGTGTTCGATGTGGAAACCATTCATCAGGCCGAACCGGCTCGGCTGGTGTCCTCTACTCGCGTGAAGGGTGGCCGCCATGGTGCATAGTGCGGGCACAATGACGGTCACGGCGGACGTGCATCACTTGCTCGGACATCCGCGTGATCTGGCGGGACACATCCAAGCTCACGGTCCTCTGCTCGTGCCCGATGGCCATCTTCCGCGCCAGATGATGGCGGCCGATCTCGAGGAAGCCGGTCTGCAGGGCCGTGGGGGCGGTGGTTTCCCTAGCTCCATCAAGCTTGCGGTTGCGTCATCAGCCGGACGAGGAGGAACCGTTCTTGTCAACGCCATGGAGGGTGAACCCGCCAGCGACAAGGACAAGCTGCTCTTGAGCCATGTGCCCCACCTGGTGCTCGACGGCGCACAGTTCCTCGCTGCGATGTGCCGTGCCAGTCGTGTCGTCGTCTGTGTGCCAGTTGGACGAGAGACTGCAGCCGCAGGCGTTGCGCACGCCATGGCCGAACGCAGGAGAGGCAGGTACTCGCCCGTTCCCGAAACTCTGGTCCGACCTCCTGATCGCTTCGTCGGGGGCGAGGAGTCAGCTCTGGCGAACTTCGTCGAATCTGGCTCCTCGCTGCCTGTCTTCCGCCCCGACAAGGGCACCGCGCTGCGAATCGGAGCTCGGCCCGCCCTGGTTCACAATGCGGAGACTCTCGCCCACATCTCGCTTATCGTCCGACAAGGCCCGAGTTTGTTCCGCGCTCGGGGGACCGCCGAGGAACCGGGAACATGCCTGGTCACCATCGGGGGGAGTGTCGCCCACCCCGGGGTTGTCGAGGTCGACCGAGGCACACCGCTGTTGGACATCGCGCAGCGCGGTGCGCCGACGGAACCGCCGCAGGCGTTCCTGGTCGGTGGATTCGGTGGGAGCTGGGTCGGACCCGATGAATTTGCAACCCCTTACGCGACCAAGTCCCTTCGAGCGATCGGCGCCAGGGCGGGTGTTGGCGTGATCGTGGTGCTCGGTGCATCTTCGTGTGGGGTCGCGGAAACCGCCCGCATTGCCCGCTACCTGGCATTTCAGAGCGCAGGGCAGTGTGGGCCCTGCGTGTATGGGCTCCCGGCGATCGCCGACGACCTGGCCGGACTGGCCCGCGGCCGAGTGGATTACGACCTGTTGCCTCGTCTCCGGCGCCGACTTGGCCAGGTCAACGGCCGCGGCGCGTGCGGACATCCCGACGGCGCCGTCGCCCTGGTCCACAGCGCCCTTTCCGTTTTTGCAGCCGACGTCGCGGCTCATAACGCAGCGGTTCCCTGCCCGCACTATCGCCGACCCACGTCGATGCGACTTCCCTTCCCGATTGCGAGTTGACGTGGCGGAACTGCGCGTCACCATCGACCCCGTGGCCTGTGATGCCTACGGCTACTGCGCGGAGCTTCTCCCTGAGCTCGTCACTCTGGATGAATGGGGGTATCCCATCGTCGAGGCCCAACCCGCGGAGGGTGCAGTGCTGATCTTGGCCAGGCGGGCCGTGCGTGATTGTCCGAAGCGCGCCATCACACTCAGCGTACGCCGGCGTTGAGCCTCCGATGACGACGTGATCGCTTTCGGTCCAGTTGGCTTCAGAGTTTGATATCGAAACTCGATATTTGGCTAACCTCAAGGGGTGCGTGAGTTCCTCAGGGGCGCGGTTCGACTCCACGTTCTCCACCACGCCGCTAATGGCCAGGTGCATGGGGCATCGATGGCTCGGGAACTGGCGCGTCACGGATACCGAATCAGTCCGGGGACGCTCTATCCCATCCTCCACAAGATGGAGGCGGAAGGCCTCATCAGATCGTTCCGAGAGGTGGTCGCAGGACGGGCCCGCCGGACATATGTTTCAACGGCCAAGGGGCGGCGACAGCTGGAGTCGACGAAAGGCAAGCTGAGGGAGCTCGCTGACGAAGTGCTCGGGAACGAGGCTCCGTGACGAGCGGCTTGGGCGGGGACGGTCTGGGCCAGCCAGAACGGGTCGAGCTCCGCACCATCGCCCGCGAATGGCTTCGTTTGGGGTGTATCGGGTTCGGAGGACCGCCGGCGCACATTGCCCTCCTACGGCGCTTGTGCGTGGAAGACCGGGAATGGATGGATGCCAAAGAGTTCGAGGACGCCATAGCCACCACGAACCTTCTTCCCGGGCCCGCCTCGACACAGCTGGCGATCTTCTGTGCCTGGCGACTCCGAAGATCCGCCGGAGCCCTCCTCGGCGGGTTGTGCTTCATCCTCCCTGGGCTCCTGCTCATCCTCGGGCTGTCTGTGGTCTTCTTGGCCAGCCACCCGCCCGACTTGGTACTGGGCGCCGCGGCAGGAGCGGGAGCAGCGGTGCCGGCTGTGGCGCTGAGCGCGGCATGGAGATTGGTCCCCGCCAGCAGGGTCCGCATGGGGGATGTGCGGTCTCAGCGGGTTCGCTGGGCCGTTTACGCCCTTGTCGGAGGCGTAGCGGCAGCCACCGTTGGCGCCTACCTCGTTGTGGTGATCCTCGCCTGCGGACTGGTTGAGATCGCCATCCGCCGACAGGGGCGACTGTCCTCAGGAACGACCGGTTCCTTCTCGCCAGTGCTGCTGCTCCATGGCGGAGCCGTGGGGGGTCTTGGGGCTCTGGCCTGGGTTGCCTTCAAGGTCGGCGCGCTGTCCTATGGCGGCGGGTTCGTGATCGTTCCGCTGATGCAGCACGACGCCGTGGTCACCTACCACTGGATGACGGGTGCCCAGTTCCTCAACGCCGTCGCGCTCGGCCAGATCACGCCTGGCCCTGTGGTCCAGACGATGGCTGTCGTCGGGTACGCGGCTGGGGGTCTGGGCGGGGGTCTCCTCGCAGCATTGATCGTCTTCGCGCCCTCGTTCTTCTTCATCCTGGTCGGCGCTCCACACTTCGACCAAATTCGGGCGAACAACTCGGTGGAATCGTTTTTGACGGGAGCGGGACCAGCCGTCATCGGGGCCATTGCAGGGTCGGCGATACCCCTTGGCCTGACGTTCCAACACCTGTGGCAGATACCAGTGCTTGCCGGTGCATTTGTGTGGCTCTTCGCGGCGCGGCGCGGCGTTGTCAGCGGACTTCTTCTCGCAGCGGGTATCGGGGTTATCGTGGCACTGTCGGGAGTTCCTGCATGAAGGCGATGGATGTTCTGTGCGGGCTCGTTCTGACGGGTTATGCCGTCAACTCGACGCACTCAGTCGTTGCTGGCGAAACGCAGGGAGCCCCGGAATCCAACTGACCCTTGTCTTCGCATGCCCCACTCGAGAGTTGCAAAGGTCGTGCGGAGTCCCCATCGACCTGCGGCCGGTTCCTCGGGCTGGACCGCCTGACGCGGGACGACCGATCTACCATTCGGGTGTTATGCAACGATGGCTGTCCGGTCGCGCGCTGCTGCTGCACTTCGAGTTCTCCCTGCTCGTAGCCGGGTGTGCGGCGGCCACATGGTGGCAGGCCGCGAGGGCGCTCGGCGGCAACGATCTCAGCTGGTTCTACACGTTCGAGTGGCCCATCTTCGCCGGAATCGCCATTGCGGCATGGTGGCACCTCATCCACGAGGACCCGGTCGAACGCGAGGCCCGCAAGAAGGCAAGGGCCCGAGACCCGGCCGAGCGGACGGCCGAGTGGTGAGTCGGCAGCACCGTTGCCACGGGGTGGATCGGAACCCCCGGGCGGGTGGCGGCGACCCGAGGCAGTGAACCCGGCTGACTAGCCTGACCAGCGTGAATCCGGGGGGAGCCGCCAGCCAGGGGCGGGATGATCCCGAGGCGGGAAGGGACACCGAGAGCCCGACGAGCGCTCCCGACAGCGTCTTCAAGTGGGTCGCCCTGGTCGCCGGCGTGTGTCTGGCCGGCTTTATCGCCTTCGTCGTCCTTCGCGGCCCGACGCACCCCGCCGCGGTCAGGTCGTCGGCACTTGAGGCGGCGCCACCGCCCGTGCTCAAGGCGGGCACTGTTGCTCCAGCGTTCTCGCTGCCGAATCTCCGAGGCGGGGATCCGGTCTCGTTGTCGGCCTTCCGGGGAAAGCCTCTGATCGTCAATTTCTTCGCCTCGTGGTGCCGTGACTGCCGTGCCGAGTTGGGGGCTGTGGCCAGCGTCGCCCGGGACACCACGGGACGGATAGCGGTGGTGGGAATCGACTCCAACGACACGTCGGAAGCGGCAGCGAGCCGGCTGATCGCCGCCGCCGAGGCCACATACCCCGTCGCCGTCGACGCACATGCAACGGTGGCGACGCAGTACCTGGTCCAGGCATTGCCAGTCACCTACTTTCTTGACTCCTCGGGCCGTGTGGTGGGCAGCGCCCTTGGACCTCAGACCGTTTCCTCGCTGGACACCTGGTTGGCCAGGCTGGGGGTCTCCCGATGAACGATCCCACGGAAAGGGCCGGTGACACCCCGGCGACGACCGATGCGGTGCGGGCCTCCCAGGAGGAATCCGACCCTCGGCCACCCCTGGTCGACCGGGCGGCGGCGCTCGCCGAGGGTGCTCCGGGCATTCCCGCGAAGTTCGTCTTCTGGGCTCTCGCCGTGGTCCTGGTCGTGAGCCTGGGAGGCCTTCTCGGCGAGCACGTGTTCTCGTCTGTCGGTCTCAATCCCGTCACCACGACCACACCGCCCAGGTCGCCTGTGCGTGTCGCGCCGACTCTCACGCCGAAAGCTCCGGCGCCGGCGCAGCCCATCGGGGCATCGCTCTCGTCTTTTATGGGCTTGCGCGCGTTGCCCGCCCATGCCGCGCCTGCGTTCACGTTGATCGATCAACACGGGAACACCACGTCCGTGCCCGCTCCGCACGTGGTGGTCCTCTCCTTCTTCAACGCCCCCTGCAACGACATCTGCCCCGTGCTGGCGGACGAGATCGAACAAGCCGATCGCGACCTCGGATCAGCGGCGGCCGAGGTCGAATTCGTGACCGTGAACACCGACCCGTCCGCGCTGGCCCAGTCGGACGAGGCACCGGTTTTGGACGACACCGGGCTGAATACTCTGCCCAACTGGCACATGGTGACCGGGCCGCTGGCCTCGCTGAACTCGGTGTGGCGGTCGTACGGTGTCTCCATCACGGTGGCCGAGAAGACGGGTCTCGAGGCGCACACCGACGTGATGGACTTCATTGACCCGCGGGGCGTCCTTCGCTTCCGGGCTACGCCGTTCGCCGACGAGAGCAGCACGGGGAGCTTCAGCCTGCCGCCGGCAAGCATGACCCGTTGGGGCCAGGGCATCGCCACCTACGCCAGCCATATTCTCGACCAATGAGCGACACCAGAGCGGAACGCAAGCCTCCGGTGTGGCAGCGGCACCGCGGGCTGCTCATTGTGCTTGTGGTCTTCGTGGTGCTCCTGATCACCGTCCTCTCCGACCTGCCCGTCAGCACCTCGCGGGCGGACGACATCAGCGCCGAGCGCAGCGTCATGAGTGAGGTGAACGCCGACCTGGCGGGCTGTGCCCTGGCCATCGACCAGGCGATCGGCATCTGGGACCTGCAGGCCGAGCACGAGCTCACTCCCGCCGACCGTGCCCCCACGCCGGGCCTCTTGAGCGACGACCAGACCGCCTGCTCGTTCACCAGCGAGGACATCTTTGACCTGACCAACATCCAGGTCCCCGGGACGCCGGCGGGCAAGCACCTGGGTCAGATGCTCTCGACAGCCACACTGTGGACCACCTCGGACGCTCTCCGGGCGATCGAGGACGTGCAGACCTTGATGAACGACCCGGGCAACGCCTCTGCGTTGGGAAACCTGTCCAAGGAGGAGCGACAGCTCGCCGCCGATCGTCGCACCGCTCTCTCCCAGGAGCGTGCAGCGGACCTGGCGCTCGACACGCACCTCTCCGCTGTCGACCTGCCGAGTGTCCCGGGCGCCGGCACCGGCTGAGTCTCAGGCGGCCGGAGTGGCCCCTCCTCGCCCTTCGTTCAAGGGTGACGTTCCCCTCCGCCGGTCGTCTCGGGTCAGGGCCAGAAGCTCGATATCGGGATCCTCCTCGGTCTTGAGCCATTGGAAGGCGTTCCAGAAGACCAGGGGGGCGAAGGCGAGGGACGACACGAACCAGAGCACAGCGGAGGCGATCTGTTGGTCCGCTGAAGCGCTGAGGCCCCCGCCGACATGGTGGAAGTTCCGATAGAAGCCGTTGATCGACAGACCGGACACGTAAGCGAGTACCCAAAACGCCCACATGGCGAACGCGGTCAGGACGGCACGGCGCAGGTAGCCCGAGCGAGGAGCCAGCGGTGGTGATTCGACCAGCTCCAGCCACAGCCCGAGCCCGAAGATCAGGAGGCTCGCCGCCTCGAGGGGGGCCAGCCAGCCGTGACGGGCTGACGCGGCCACCGCGGCCGGGGTATGCCAGGCGACGGCGACCCCGAGGTCGCAGGCGATGAAGGCCAGCGAACGTGGCAGTTCGCGGTGGCGCTGCCGCCCGGCGGCAACCCGGTCGACGAGCCTCGGGGGAGAGGCGTTCCTGGCGAGCCCCAGCCAACGCCACGGTGCCCCGAGCACCACCAGCGCGGGGACGACGATGGCCAGGAGTGAGAACTGGAGCGCCTGTGCGTACTCGGTGCGACGTGCGACAGCAGAGAGCGGTGGCACGAGCACGACAGCCAGCGCGACCAGTGCTGCCAGCAGGCACCAGCCGCGCCACCGTGCAGCCGGGTCGAGGGGCCGCAGGGTGGCAGCCCCCTCACTCACCTCGTGGGCCGGCGCTGGAAGAAGCCCCAGAGCAGCACGAGGAACAGGGTCCCGAGGGGTATGGCGAAGGTCAGTGCCTGGGTTCCGGCTACATCGGCCGTGATCACGCCCTCACCTCCTGAGTGTCAGATGACATAGAACAGTACCCAGAAGAAGGTGGCGACGACGGCGATGAACCCCCAAAAGTAAGTGCAGCCGTTCAGATTGGCGCGCAAGAGCCGTGCCACGGGCAGGGTCGAGCCTGGAGCGCCTCCGTCCTGTGCGATGGCACGCCGCAGTCGAATCTCTCTGGCCAGGATCGTCTCGAGCCAGTAGGTACCCGCCAGCACGACGGCGATGTTCATCGCACCCCACGCGATGAAGCAGGAGGCATAGGCGCTCGATCCAGGGAAGAACGGGAGGACGGTCAACTGCCAGATCTGAAGTCCGATGACGAGAAGCCCGCCGAGGACGGCGGTCCATCCGGCCACCTGCCAGTCGAGCGTCTCGTTGTTGCGGAAGCGCCGCTCGCCGAACTGGACTAGCAGCGCACCGGCCACGGTGATGGCAAAGATGGCCGCGCCGACCGCCGTGGGTGCGGTGATCCCACGGGGACGCCAAAGGTCTTGGTTGTTGGCCGAGCGGAGGTAGAAGTAGGCGAAGGCCAGGGCGGCGAAAGCGAAAGCCCAAATACCGATCAGGAGCCGGCCGCCGGTCCACAGCGCACCCTCCTGGGCCCGCAACTCGAATGCGATCTCCTCTGGTGTCTCATGGAGCTGGACGAAGCTCTCGAACTGCTGGTTGTCGACGGGGTTCTGTGCCATCTCCCTATTGCCTCACAGTATTGGGGTCTGAGGATCGCCGCCGCCTTCCGCGCCGGTTCCGAGTTCTTCGTTCCCGACGGATTCGGCCGGAGCCCCGACGGTCGACATGACCTTCCCCAAGTCGGCCACCGGTGCTGCATCGGGTTCGCCGTAGTGGTACGGGTCGTTGAGTATCACGGGAATGCGCTCGAAGTTGAACCATGGGACCGGCGTCGGGGTCTGCCACTCAAGCCCAAGCGAGTTCCACGGGTTGGGTGGTGCTTCGTGGGGGGTCAGATAGATGGACCAGATGAAGTTGATGATGAAGAAGATGAACGACGCGCCCAGCAGATATGCGCTGATGCTCGAGATGTCGTTCAACGTCTGCAGGTTTGAGGCGTACTCGAAGACACGACGCGGTTGACCGAGAAGACCCACCAGGAAGAGCGGGAAGAACGTGCCGTTGAAGAAGATGAAGAACGTCCAGAAATGCCACTTGCTGAGCTTCCGGTTCATTGTCTTGCCGGTGATCTTGGGGAACCAGTAGTAGAAGCCACCGAACAGGGCGAAGATGAGGCCGCCCATGATCGTGTAGTGGAAGTGAGCGAGCACGAAGAAGCTGCCGTGGACGGTCACGTTGACTGGCACGTCCGAGAGGAACACGCCCGTGACGCCGCCGATGAGGAAGTTGAAGAGCATCCCGAGACAGAACAGCATGGGCGTGTCGAAGCGTATTTTCGCTTTCCACAGGGTTCCGAGCGTCACCAGATAGAGGAATCCCGTGGGGATTGAGATCAACTCCGTGGTCAGCATGAAGAGCGGTCGCATGTCCGGGTTGATGCCGCTCTGGAAGAGGTGGTGTTGCCACACGAAGAAGGAGAGCAGGGCGACACCGAGCATCCCGGCCGCAGCGACCTTGTAGGCGAACAAGGGCTTTCGGGTGAAGACGGGCATGATCTCCATCACGATCCCGAAGCCCGGCAGGGCCATGATGTACACCTCGGGGTGGCCGAAGAACCAGAAGAGGTTTTCCCACAAGAAGCTGCTGCCGCCGTGCTCGTTCACGAAGAACGCGGTCTCCGCCGTGCGGTCGAGGACGCCCAATATGCACCCAACCACCAGTGTCGGCGTGGCCAGCGTGAGGAGCGCCGTGGTGGCGAGGACGGACCAGACGAAGATCGGGACGCGTCCCCAACTCATGCCCGGGGCGCGGTAATTGATGATCGTGGCGGCCAGGTTGAACCCGGCGAGGATCATGCCTATTCCGATGACCGCGAAGCCCACCAGATACGAGTCCATGCCGCCGGCTGCCTGCGTCTGCAGGGGGGCATAGCCAGTCCAACCGGTAGGGAAACCGCCGAAGAACAGCGCGCTGACAATGACCAGGTATCCCGCCGTGAAGATCCAGAACGAGAACGCTTCGACACGGGGGTAGGCCATGCGTCGCGAGCCGATCATCAGTGGGATCAGCCAGTTTCCGAGGGGTCCGATGACGGCCGAGGAGGCCATCATCATCATGATGGTGCCGTGCTCGCTGACGATGGCTATATAAGTGCCCGGGCCGAAGACGTGGTTGGTGGGGCTCAGGAGCTCCGTCCGGATGAGCATGGCCAGGAGCCCGCCGGTGAACAGGAACAGGAGTACGCCGACGGCGTACTGCCAGCCGACCACCTTGTGGTCGTCGGTCATGCGGAAGTAGCGGACCCAGCTCTTCTCCTCAGGTGCGGGCGGGAGCTCGATCCCGACGATCTTGGCCAGCGGGTAGTTCAGGGCGCCGATGCCGGTCATCCAGCCGACCACGCCGAGCGAGAGGCCGAGAACGATGGCGACGTCGTTCTGGCCCGTGTTCTGGACTTGCGCGTAGCCGCTGGCGATGACGTTCCCGAGCCAGTGACCGATCAGGTAGCCGACGGCGCCGCCGACGATGGCCCACAGGATGTTGGGGCGTAGCCACAGGGAGCGGCGCCAGGCTGGAAGCGGCCTCGGAGCCGGCGCTTCGAGGCCCTCCTCGCCCGGGTACTCGAACCCGCTCCGTGACGTGTCGATGGCCAAGTCACCCACCTCCCTTTGGCTGTGGCGCGCCATACGTCTCGACCTTGGAGTAGGGGTCGACGTTGTCCGGGTAGTACCCGCCGTCGGCTCCGTTGGCGTCGGGCGTGTAGGTAAGGGCGTAGGGCGGCAGGAGCTTGGTGTTCTGGCGCAGCCGGGTCTCGGTCAGCTTCGCCCAACCCTCGAACTGCTGTGGCGTGACGACCTCGCCCGAGTTGTACATGGCACCGTGCCAGATCCCGCACAACTCGGAGCAGCGCACGATGAAGGAGCCGAGCTGCTGGGTGGTCGTGTAGGCGACGTTGTTGTAGTCGGGGTTGGCGTCGGCCTTGACGCCGAGTTGGTACGCCCAAAAGCTGTGGATCACGTCGAGCGACGTGACGTTGAACTCGATCGTCGTGTCGTTGGGCACCACGAGCTCGTTGGTCTCGAAGCCGCCGAAGGTGGGGTAGCGGTAAGTGAACTTCCACTGCTGGCCGATGACCTGAATGGGCAGGACCGTCTTCGAGGCGGGTGTCCAGATCGGGCTGGAGCCTTGGGCGCCGCCGGCCCCACCCGGTTGGACGAGCTCGTAGGTGCCGAACCCGGCCAAGAAGAGCACGATGACGGTGGTGGTCAGGATCCAGCCCAACTGGATACCGAGATGTCCACGCGCGTCGGGCCCACCCACGGGCTCGGGTCCTCCCCGCGATGCCCGCCACATCACGATGGCATAGATGATGTAGATCCAGACCGCCAGGAGCACCGGCAGGGCGATGACGAACAGGACGTTGAAGTCGAATTGTGCTCCCTGAGCCGTGTTGGTCATGGTCCCCGGAGGGATGTGGGGTCCGGCCAAGTAGTAGAAGAGAGGGTCGCCGATGGCGGACAGCACCACCCAGATGGCGATCAGCCGCCACCAGTGGTGGGTCTCGGTGGTGGACGCCGGGGTTGGATCGGCACTGGTCGTGCCGGCGGCCGCTGGGTCGCTCACGCCACCACCTTCATGAAGCCGCCCATGTACCCCAGCGTCGACATGGGGCCGCCGTTGCCGTAGAGGAAGCCCAGACCGCACGGTACGAAGCACTGCCAGCGGTAGCTCCCTGGACCGGGCGTGGTGAAGGAGAATTTGATCACCTTGTTCGGTGACTTGGTGGTGCAGGGGGCGGCCGCGCAGAGATTGGCATTGCCGTTGTTCCCGTACAGCGGCACGTTCAGACCGAGGGAGGGCATGGAGAACGTGTGGGCAACCCCGTTGCCGGCGTTGGAATTGATGACCCGGAATGTCTTGCCGTTCAGAGTGGCGACGTTGCCGAAAGTGCCGCTGACCTGTCCGACTTGCTGGTTGCGCAGCGGGCTACCCGAGTCGTAGTTGTAGATCGTCACGTTGATCCGCACGTGTGCGGGAACCTGGAAGACGGTCGTATGCACCCACTGCCCATCGGGGGATTGGACGAGGTAGGACACCCAGGTCGGGTGGTCCCCGGAGCCGTAGGTCCCGACCGACTGCAAGGTGACGTTCACCTGCCCGGAGCTGTCGGCCGAGAAGTCGACAGTGGGCGACGTGCCGAGGAGGTTGACGACGAGGATGACGCCCGCCAATGCGGCCACGGCGAAGAGAATGACCGTCACGGTCACTTTCCACGCCAGGCTCATGACCCCTCCCGGATCTGACGATCTTGTGCCGGAACCCTCACCGACGGATTCCTTTCAGGGACGTTACGTTTTGGCTCCCAACGCGTCAACCATTTCCATCGGGCGACCAAAACCGTTGAAACTGCCGGTGCAGCGCCGGGGCCCTGGGCCTCAGCCCCGAGGCGCCCGCTCGGCGCTGGAGGTCCGAAAGGCCTCGAGGGACGGCCCGGGATCGCGGTGAAACAGCCGGTCCACGCCCAGCGAGAAGCCGCCTTCGCTATCGATGGCGCGCCGAATGGTCACGGCCAGGGCCGGAACGGCCCAGAAGTCCCCGCAGATCCACAGGATGGCCGCCCCGATCTGCTGGTCGGCATACGGGGAAAGGCTCACGCCAGGCACGTGGGCGTAGACCGAGTACCAACTCGTCGCGCTGAAGAGGGAGAGGGACATGGCCAAGACAAACATGACGACGTTGGTCGAGATGATCGCTCCCACCTGCCAGAGAGGGGATGCTTTCATTCGGAAGGGGCGGGACGGGATGATCTGGAGCCAGAAGAGAACGCCCGTCACGAAGAAGCTCGTGTGCATCAAGCCGACATGGATCAATTGGTTCTCCTCCGCCGCGTCAAAGAGGGCGGGGACGTGCCAGAGCACCATGACGAGGTTGAACGAGATGAGCGCCGTCCACGGGTTTAAGACGAAACGACCGACTGCCTTCAGGGCTCCCGACCAGGGCCTGAGGAGGACGGTACGCAGAAGCCACCGGCGCGGGCGCACCGGCAGCCCGTGCAGGAGCGGGAGCCAGGGAGCCCCCGCCACGATCAGGATCGGCGCGAAGAACGCGATCAAAATGTGCTCGATCATGTGCACGAAGAAGTAATCGCCGGCCCAGTAGTCGATGGGGGAGGTCACCGCGATGAGGAGCACGGCCAGGCCGGCGTAGAAGAGGAGCGAATTCAGCCGCCGTCGTCGGCTCCGTTCCGGCGAGGACCGCCGGCGCAGATTGGCCAAGCCGAGCTCGTGCAGCAGCACGATGACAGCCACGCCGATCACGAAGGGATCGAAGCTCCAGTTGTCCACCAGATAGCTCATGAAGCTGGTCCCCTTGCCGCTGGGATGCCCGACACCGTAGCGCGAACGGTCAGCTCGACGAGCCGTAGGCGATGGCGACTTGGCTCGATTGCACGCGGACCCACGTGCCTCCCGACGGGGTGAGAGCGTAGACGCCGAGCGCGCCGCCCTGCACCGTGAACGCGTCGATGGCGCTGCCGTCCGTCGTCGCAGGACCGCTTGGCAGGGCGATCGCAGTCGTGTGAGCGGGCGGCGACGCGATGCGGTTCCATGGGCCGCCCGGATCGATGGAGTAGGCGGACGCGGCGGAGCCGGAAACCGTGACCACCGCGATGGCGGCCTCGTCCCCGACTGCGCTCGCCCGGACCGACGTCGCCGCGGTGAGAGCAAGGGGTGCAGATGTCGTCCAGGGCGCAGTACCCGTCCGCCACAGGGCCACCAAAGCCCTGTGGCGGCCGCGTTGCGCGAGCACGAGCGCCGTCGTGGTCGTACCCGCCGATTCCAGCCGGAGTACGTCGGTGGCGGATCGCCGCTGCCCGCTCAGCGCTGTGCCGTAGGAGCTCCAGATCCCACCCACCTCGGTGAACATCCCGAGCAAGCCCCCGCGACCACATCCCGTGGCAACCAGAGGCGCTCCGGTGGGCAGCACGGCGACGGCGTCGACGGAAGTCACGCCGCAGCGGGGGAAGAGGCGGCCCAGGTGGGAGGCGGAGATGAGTATGGACCAGTGCGACAATCCTGGTGGCGCGGCGAGGACCTGACCGCCCGCGACCACTGCAACGACGTTCCCCGGGAGACCGGAAGCCAAGGAATCGGGCTCCACCGCCAGCCCGCCGGGCAGAAGTCGGGGGCTCCATGTGGCGCCGCCGGTGGTGCTCTGCGCCAGGGGAGAGAAGTGCAACAGCTGGCTGGGTAGGAACCCGACGACGATGGACCCTGCACCCGCGCCCGTTACGAGGCCTCCGTTGTCGGCGACGCCCGGTGGAGTGACGACCGACCAGTGCGACCCGCCAGGCACAGCGTGGAGGACCTGCCAGAAGGTATTGGTCGCCACCGACAATTCTCCCATTGGCAGGACCACCCAGGAGCCCTCCGGGGTCGACACGCCGCTTGGGAGCGGGAATCGCACGGTGGCCGCGCCGCTCAGGCCGGCCGTCGAACCGAGCAGCAGTGCTGCCACTGTGGTCAACGCCGTCAGCGGGCGCGCGAGGTGACGTCTGCGCGGGGCCGTTCCCCTCTGCTTCTCGGATCTCACGAAGGCAGGACAGCCTGAATCTGGTTCAGGAGAAGTGACGAGAACGACGAGGCGAACGTCTGGTCCGGTCCGGGGTCGTCGATCAGGGCGTCACGTTCGTGGCCGCGGGCGTCGATGACGAAGGCCAGATCGCTGTGGGCGACCATGGCGCCGTTGGCCACTGTGTCGACCTGAATCCCGTACGAATCCCAGACGTGTTCGAGCGCGGGGAGCGAACCGGTGAGGTAGTACCAGTTGAAGAGACCGGTCAGCCCTTCCTGGCTGTCGAATTCGTTGGTGAATGAGATGGATCGGTAAATCGGGTTGGCCACGATCGCCACGAAGTCCACTTCGCCCGCCTGGCCGCCCAGCCGTTGGTCGGCCTGACGGAACTCCTGGGCGATGAGCGGGCAGTCCGACGTGCAGACCGGGTCGAGGAACGTCAGTGCCAGGACGTGGCCCCGCAGGCTGGCCAGACTGACCGCGTGGCCAGCCTGGTCGGTCAATGTAAACGGCGGCGCAGGCGTGTCGAGGGTATTGGGGGTTCCGTCGAGCGCTTCGGTCAGGATCGGGTCAGCGTTCTTGTTGACGGCGGCGACGGCCATCGGCGCGGAGCCGATTGCCACCACGGCAATCGCAGCGAGTGCGGCGAGGGACCGTGCGACGTACGCCGGCGTGACACGGTCCCACCAGTTGGTGCTGACGGGCGCGGCGGCTCCGTCGCCCATTGCGGCCACGGGCGCGGGAGCTTCGGAAGCCACCGGCAGCCGGAATGCAGCGGCGTATGCACCTGTAAAGAGAACGAGCATCGGCAGCATGGAGTTGGGATCGGTACCGGTACCCCCCAGGAAGCCCAAGTCCTCGACGAGCACCCAGTCGGCGACGCAGAGCACTGCTAAGGCGATCAGCCCGCCGAGGACCAGGTGACGACGGCCGCTGATGAAGAGGGCCCCGATCACAAGGAGGGCCACGACCGCGAAGAAGTTCACCACCCAGCCGTGGGCCGTGTCGAACGCTGCGAACGAATGGAGCCATGAGGAGAGCACACTCGGCTGGGGCGTCTGCGCCATGGTCTGGACCATGGCCGAGAGCGTGCCGCCTCGCCCCTGCCAGTAGCCCCGTCCCGGCCAGGCCTGGAGCACGGCCATGGCAATGAGGAACATGCCGCTCAGAGTCAGCATGAGACGGCCGAGCCGAGGCGAGTTGAAAGAGCGCTCCGGAAGGGCCACCAGAACGCCAGCCACGCAATAGAACAGCACCGCGCCGGGCGCGCCGAAGAGCCAGGTGAGGCCGGGGGCGAAGATGCCGCCGAAGGCCTCTCCGAAGCCCCAGACGATCAGCCCCCAGCCCGCGCCGGCGACGCCGGCGAGTCGCGACCACCGTCCCCGTGGCGCCACGATCAGCCAGATGCCGATCCCGAGTTGGATCCAGACGGATGCCGCCGCCGCCTGGATCGGGTGGTCGGCCCAGATGGTTGCGCCGCTGTTGACGAGGTGCTGCACCCACTCAGGAGAGCCGCTCGCCGATGGGCGAAGCACGTTCGACGGAAGGCCGAGAGGCATGGACGATTGAATCTGGAGCAGTCCATCGAGGATCCAGAAGCTGCCGAAGCCAATGCGCAGAATCCGCCGGGCGGCCGGCTCCGGCGCCCTAGACCGCGGCGCGACGGGGAAGGACGCCTGTCCCTGTTTCCTGAGCCTGCGATATTGGACCGTCCTGATGACGTTGAGACCGATGGCGCACAGGGCGACGATCAGGAGCACCAGGAGGAACTGGTGGAACAGTGCTGTGTGGAACGCAGAGAGGATGATCCCGTTCCCCGACTGCAAGGTGCGGTTCATGCCGGGCATTGCTATGCCCGTCGTTGGAGCGCCGGCGCAGGCATCATTGCGTCCACTACGGGCCGACACTACCGCCGCCTGTCGGCTCGCCGGCATTCGCCCTCGGCTGCCGGGCTACGAGTCGCCGGCCGGCGCGAGGGAACGCCGTCTCAGTGCATAGCGATGTTGGCCGCGATCTTTCGCCTGCCCGTTTGATCGTGGCTGGCCGGAGAGTGCAGGAATGCCCGGTGGGTCAGCGCAGGTTGTTGCGAAGTACCTCGAAAGCGCACCTTTCTTGCGGTCGGGACACGGGTGGCACCACCGACGGGCATTTCGGGAATCGACACCGCATCTCTTCCGACTCGCGCCCCGCCAGAGTCGGTCGTAACTTGGCTCTCGTGACTTGTTCCGAGGATGGGCCGGATCAGGCGGAACAACCTCCAGTATCGCATGACGATCTGGGAGGGTTGCCCTCGGATCAGGTTGGTACGCAATCCTTCGGGATGGTCAAGTGGGTCTGGGTAATGATGATGATCGGCATCGGCGTCGAGTTCGCAACCGGGGTCGCCGCATTGGCCGTCGTGCCTGTCGACCGCCCTGATGGGTGGTTTCCCACGGGAGGCGAAGTCGCCTACCTCATCCATGCCGGCCTCGGGGCTGTACTGATGCTGGTCGCGCTGTCCCTCGTCCTAGTCGTTCCGAAGCAGGGGATTGTCCGTGTGGGAGTATTCATTGGGTTGGCCGGCCTCGCACTCGGCGCCGTCGGCGGCATCCTGACCGCCTATCACCCCTCTCGATTCGTGGGGCTGCTGCTCATGCTGGTGGGCACGTTGGTGGCGTTCTTCGGGTATCTCATCCCGCTCGCCGAACCCGAGGCGCGGGTGGAAACGGAATAGCGAATGTTTCGCACTCGTCGTTACCAGTGGTGGTCACTGCGTCCTTGTCATTCGCACTACGACCCGCATGGCGTTCTCCGCGTTGCCGGCGTAGATGCCTTTCACGGGTGGCACGTCTGCGTAGTCCCGGCCGCGGCCGACCGCGATGTGCCTCGACCCGATCGGACAGTTGTTGGTCGGGTCGTAGCCCCACCACGCGCCCGTCCAGAACTCAACCCAAGCGTGACTCTGGGCAGTGATCTCCTCCCCGACAGTGGCGTCTTGTTCGGGATGGAAGTAGCCCGAGACGTAGCGCGAGGGCAGGCCGGCTGCTCGCGCCAACGACAGGCTCAGATGGGCAAAGTCCTGGCACACCCCCGCACCGTCGGCGAAAGCTTCGTTCGCTGACGTGTGGACGGTCGTGATACCGCGCACGTAACGCAGCGATTCGTGAGCAGCAGCGGCGATGCGGCGAGCCGTTTCGAGCGGCCGGACCGCACGGAGCTGAGCGGAGAGTCCTGCCAGCTCAGGCCCGGGACGGGTGTAGAGGTTGTGTGAGAGGTGATCGGCCATGGTCAAGGATGCATCGCCGACGTCAGACCACGTGCAGTCCTCGGGCTCGTCGGCAGGCTGGGTGTCGACCAGTGCAGTCCCGGTAATGCTGAGGGCGTCGTGGTTCCGGTCGACGTTGAAGGCAACGACGTGGGTGCCCCAGTAGTCGATATAGGAATACTGCGGCGCCGCCGGTACCGTCACGACGCGTGCCTCGAGTGCCGTCTGCCGCGTCTCGGTCCGAGGGATGAGGCGTAGCTCGTTGTAGGAGGCACGTGCCGGGGCGCAGTAGTCGAACCGTGTCTCGTGGGACACCCGCAAGCGCCACCCGTCGACCCGGCTCACGCCCCCACCCCCTCGCGCCACTGGAGGGGGAGGTCCTGGGCGAAGTAACGGCGCGTCACGGCGTCGCTGACCGCCGAGATCGCGGACTGGAGCCGCTCCAAGCGAGCCTCCAGTCCGAGGGCCAAGGTCGACGGTGCCGAGTACTCCAATTCGGCACGGGCCAGGCCAATGAGCCCCCTCGCGTCGTCCCAGGCCCCTTGGTGACCGGCATTGATTTGATCGAGGCAGTTCTCCGCGAGGGTGAGGGAGGCAAAAGCTGAGCGCGGAAAGAGACGATCGTGTAAGAGGAAGTCGAGGACGCGGCCAGGCTCCACGACGCCTTGGGAAAGTCGTAAGTACGGTTCGTAGCCGCCGCAGGACCGTAAGAGTATGACCAGCCCGCTGTCAAAAACCTCGTCGAAGGCAACCGTGGCCAGCTGCCGCGCCACCACGTCGGTGCGCTCGAGGCAGCGACCAAGCGTAAAGAACAGCCACGTCTGGTCGCGGCTCATCATCGTGTCCGCCAGACCCATCATGCCCGCACACTGCGTCTTGACGAAGGAGAGGTAGACCGCTGGCCCCGCTCGGCGACCTGCCTCCCATTGAAGCGGCAGCTCGGACCACGTCGCGTTGATGTGCTCCCAGAATTCCACAGGAACCACGTGGCGGACGGCCCGCGTGTTCTCACGGGCGGCAGCCAACGCACCGGCGATCGACGAGCGGCTCTGTGGATCCGTTGCCAGCCGTTGGGTCGCCTGGCGCAGCGTCTCGGTGCCGCTGTCGGGCAGTCCCATCACGGCCAGCAGGCGGCGGGCAGCGTGTGATCCCTCAACGTCGCTCTGCTCGAGGGCCTGGTAGACCGAGACGTCGAGGATCCGTGCAGTCCCCTCGGCGCGCTCCACATAGCGGCCCACCCAGAAGATCGACTCGGCGACCCGGCTCAGGAGGGCCCGCGTCACGAGGACGGATGCCGCGGCTGGAGCCCCATTCGCGGGGGCGGCCCCCCGAATGAGCGCGATGGCTGCTGCTGCTGCTGCTGCTGCTGCTGCTGCTGCTGCTGCTGCACGCCGGCTTCGCCGTCGCTGAAGGGGCCTTCATCTTGTGGCGGACCAGCCAACAACGTCGTGAACTGGCGCGGAGGCAGGGCTGGCGTGGACATACCTCCACCGATGACCCATGTGTCCTTCGAGCCACCTCCTTGGCTGGAGTTCACGACCAGGCCGCCCTCTCGGAGCGCAACGCGTGTGAGGCCGCCGGGCAGGACCCAGATGTTCTCCCCATCGTTTACAGCGAACGGCCGCAGGTCAACATGGCGGGGGACCATGTTGTTGTCAACCCATGTCGGTGACGTCGACAGCGCGACCAGCCGTTGTGCGATCCAGCGCCGGGGATCGGCTTCGACCTCCAACGCCACTTGGTCGAGTTCCAAGCCTGTCGCCGCCGGACCGATGACCAATCCCTTCCCTCCCGACCCGTCTACTCGCTTGAACACGAGATCGCCTCGCCGTGCCAGCGCGTCCTTACGCATGGCGCTGTCGACAAGGTGCATGGTCTCGACGTTTTGCAGGATCGGATCCTCGCCGAGGTAGTAGCGGATCATTGCGGGCACATACGTGTACACGAGCTTGTCGTCGGCCACCCCGTTCCCGATTCCGTTCGCGATGGTGACTCGGCCGGCCCGTGCCGCGTTCACCAATCCGGGACATCCCACCAGAGACTCGGGTCGGAACTGCAGCGGATCAAGGTACTCGTCGTCAATTCGGCGGTAGATGACATGGACGGGTACCTCCCCCTCGGTCGTCCTCAAGAACACGTCGGTGCCGTGACAGACGAGGTCACGCCCTTCGACCAGGTGGACACCCATGAGCCGGGCAAGAAGGGCATGCTCGTAGAACGCCGAGTTGTGGACCCCCGGCGTCAGCACTACGACGGTTGGCTCTTGAACGGAGGCCGGTGCGGCACGCCGCAACGCGTTGATCAGCCGCGCTGGATAGTCGTTGACCATCTGGATCGGCTGTCCCCAGAAGAGCTCGGGCAGCACACGCTCCATGGCCGCCCGGTTGGCCAAGACATAGCTCACCCCTGACGGGCTGCGGAGGTTGTCCTCGAGGACGCGGAATTCACCATCCTCATCGCGCACGACATCGATCCCTGCAACGTGGATCCGCACGGCGTTGGGTGGCGCGTACCCGTGCGCCGCGCGCACGAAACCGGGCGAGCTGGTGATCACGTCGTGTGGCACGAGCCCATCGCTCACGATGCGCGCCGAGCCATAGACATCTGCGAGAAAATGCTCTAGGGCCCGTACACGCTGCTCTACCCCTCCGGACACCCGTGACCACTCGTTCCGAGTGAAGATCCGGGGGACCACGTCAAGGGGGAAAGGACGCTCCTCACCATCGAGGTCGAACGTGACCCCCTGGTCCATGAAGGCGCGGGCCAGGTGGGAGGCGCGGGAGGACACATCGTCGGGTCCCATTTGGGCCAGGGATGTCGCCGCGGCGGCGTACGGCAGCCTGGCCGCACCTTCGCGATCAACCATCTCGTCAAAGGCGGCCGCGCCCAGTCCACGGCCGGGCGAACCGTAGTCATCGAAGAGATCTCCCACGATGACCCAAGGTGGCAGCCTTGTGTTTCGCCGCCGTTTCACGGACGAGAACAGCCGATGACGAGCGTCGACGGCGCGGTCCACTAGATGGGGTCAAGCCCAGAGCCCTTTCCCCAGCGGGTCGGGTCGGCGGTCACGAGCTGCGAAAGCAGTAACAGGTCTCATAACCCCGGATGTCTGACGATCAAATCCTCCCGAGGCACCTCCGAACGGATTGGGTTACCGGCAGAGGGCGGCTGATCAACGAGTATCACGCCCCTTGACCGGCCTGCACGCGTTTTTCGCACCCTGCGAGGGCCTGAATTTGGTTGGCCGCCATCTCTGTCGGCTGACCGAGCAATCAAGGTGACCTATGACCCTGGTGACCGACGACCATCTGGCCTAAAAGGGAGACCGTGGTGCGTAAGCGCGTGCGAGAAGCTATTGGCGCGGCGTTGGGCGGCTCGTTGCTACTCCTCGTGAACGGGTCCGTGGCGGCTACGGTTACAAGCGCCGCGTCGAGTGGACAGCCAGCCTTCTATACGTGGCAGGCGCCAGGTGGGGGAGTGACGGCGGGGCAGAAGGTGATCGCCCTCACCTTCGACGACGGTCCTGGTTCGTACACTCCGCAGGTTCTCTCGGTGCTCGAGCGCTACGAAGTGCCGGCCACTTTCTTCGAGATCGGCGAAGAAGTGGCCGCCTACCCGCAGTACTCGAAGATGGTGGCGGCCGCCGGGTACCCAGTCGAGGACCACACCTGGAGCCATCCGGACCTCACCACGATCCCCGCCTCGAGTGTCGCGGCCCAGATCGACATGACCCAGACCGAGATCGCGGCTGTCACCGGCACGACGCCGCGGTGCGTACGCCCACCCTATGACGCCTGGAACCCCACCGTCCTGAGCACGATCGCAGCCCGAGGGCTCACCACCATGAGCTACTCAATCGATCCCAGGGACTGGAGCCTGCCAGGCGTGGAGAAAATCGTGAACAGTGTGGTTGGCGCAGCGTTCGCAGGTGCCGTGGTCGACATGCACGACGGTGGGGGCGACCGCTCGGAGACGGTCGCCGCACTCCCACAGATCATCGTCGAGCTCAGGGCACAGGGCTACACGTTCGTCTCAATTTGCGGCGGCAGCGCGTTCGGTCCGCAAATCACTGCGACCTACGGCTTCGGTGACGCCCCCACGCCTGGCCCACCAGTCACGTCGGACCAGCCTCTGGTCGGCGCGGCCACCCCCGACGGCGCCGGCTACTGGGAGGTGGCGGCCGACGGCGGCATCTTCAGCTTCGGCGATGCCCGCTTCTTTGGCTCCATGGGAGGAAAGCCGCTCGACGAGCCCATCGTCGGCATGGCGGCCACGCCCGACGGCGCCGGCTACTGGGAGGTGGCGGCCGACGGCGGCATCTTCAGCTACGGCGATGCCCGCTTCTTTGGCTCCATGGGAGGAAAGCCGCTCAACGAGCCCATCGTCGGCATGGCGGCCACGCCCGACGGCGCCGGCTACTGGGAGGTGGCGGCCGACGGCGGCATCTTCAGCTACGGCGATGCCCGCTTCTTTGGCTCCATGGGAGGAAAGCCGCTCAACGAGCCCATCGTCGGCATGGCGGCCACGCCCGACGGCGCCGGCTACTGGGAGGTGGCGGCCGACGGCGGCATCTTCAGCTACGGCGATGCCCGCTTCTTTGGCTCCATGGGAGGAAAGCCGCTCAACGAGCCCATCGTCGGCATGGCGGCCACGCCCGACGGCGCCGGCTACTGGGAGGCGGCGGCCGACGGAGGCGTCTTCTCATTCGACGTGCCCTTCTACGGTTCGCGTAGCGGCCAGTCGCCCGTTGACCGCTTCTTCGCGATCACAGCAACCCCTGGCGGGGGCTATCTCCTAGCCGGTCAGTATCCGGCTGACTAGATCTGCGGTCCTCGTTGCAGCTGGCAGGCAGGTGTCGAACCACGGGGCAAACTCCTCGGATATCTCCCCTGGGACAGGCAAGAGATAGGACGGACCAACGCCAAGCAGGTTTCGGGCTCACATTGCCGCCCGCAGTCTGAAACTCGACCGAGCACACCGATCATGTGAGTTCCGGACGCAGTGGCTGCTGCGTCAGGCAGAGTGGTGCGCTGGGCGGCGGATCCACGCAGTTGTAGGGGCCGTGCTGAGGACCGGTGCACGACAACGTCTTTGGGTGGCCTATCCGAGGCAGATGACGCGATTGGCCCGTTTGTACCCGGAGGAACCGTTCGACGACCTCGGTTGCTTCGACCCTCGGTCCAGCACGCTCGCCCTGGCTGACGCGGGACCATCGTCCCTAGCGACCCGGCCGCCATGGGTGGAGACTGAACCGTGGTCATGTTTCGGGACAGGGCAGAGGCAGGTCGGCAGCTGGCCGAGCAGCTCAAGAGGCGCCTCGGCGAGGAGGACGTGGTCGTGCTCGGGTTGCCGAGGGGCGGGGTGCCGGTCGCGTTCGAGGTCGCCCGAGAGCTGGATGCGCCGCTCGATGTGATCATCGTTCGTAAGCTCGGTGTTCCGTATCAGCCCGAGCTCGGCATGGGCGCGATCGGCGAGGACGGTGTACGGGTCCTGAACCATGAGGTGCTCGCTATGGCCAGGATCGGCAAGGACGAGGTCGCAGCCGTGGAGCGATCGGAGCGAGCTGAGCTCGAGCGGCGTGCCATACGGTTTCGGGGCAGCCGTCCGCGTACGCCCCTCGTCGATCGGACCGCGGTGGTGGTCGACGACGGCATCGCAACCGGGTCCACCGCCCGGGCTGCTTGTGAGGTCGCACGAGCCCACGGAGCATCCCGTGTGATCCTGGCGGTGCCAGTCGCTCCGCCGTCTTCGCTCGGGTTGCTGGCAGGCGTAACCGACGAGGTGGTCTGCCTCGCGACCCCCGAGCCGTTCTACGCCGTGGGTGAGTTCTATCGCGACTTCTCGCAGACTTCGGACGAGGATGTGGTGGAGCTCCTAGAGCGGGCAGCGACTCGGACGGCGGCTCCACCGTCGGCGGTGAACGCCGACCCGCCGGTTCGAGACGAAGACGTGGTCGTCCAGACCGGCGCTGTCCGCCTCGTCGGACACCTTACGATTCCCGAGGAGTGCGCCGGGTTGGTCGTCTTCGCCCACGGCAGCGGGAGCAGTCGCCATAGTCCCCGCAACCGCTTGGTGGCTGCTGCCTTGAACTCAGCAAGGCTCGGGACGCTCCTCTTCGATCTGCTTACCCCCGACGAGGAGTTCGACCGTGCAGCGGTCTTTGACATCGAGCTCCTGGCACTGCGGCTCGGGGCGGTCACGCAATGGCTCGAGGCACAGCCCGAAGCGAACGGACTACGCATTGGTTACTTCGGCGCGAGCACCGGCGCCGGGGCCGCCCTTTGGGCAGCAGCCGAGCCTCATTCAGCGATCGCCGCAGTCGTCTCCCGGGGCGGACGTCCCGACCTTGCCGGTTCGAAGCTCGACCAGGTGCGAGCGCCGACGTTGCTCATCGTGGGTGGCGACGACAAGGTCGTGCTCGAGCTGAATCGTCAGGCGCAGACGCAACTGCGCTGTGAGAGCCAATTGGCGGTGGTGCCTGGCGCCACCCATCTCTTCGAGGAGCCTGGATCCTTAGAAGAGGTGTCGCGCTTGGCGGTTGACTGGCTCCTTGCCCGCTTGGCACCCACTACTGAGACGGCGGGTTGACGCCACCACCACGATGAGGGCGGTCCGCGCTGCAGTACGTTCTGTCCCGCCGGTGATTAGGCGTTACCGATTTGTGCGGCCGGATTCGAAAGCTTCGGTCTGAATCACGGCTGCTTGTAGCCCATCTTCCGCAACAGAGCCTTGCGGACAATGACGTCGACGTGGGTTTCGATTCTCAGAGACCTGTCGGATATGTCTCTGGAGGTTCCCCCGCGTCCCACAGCAAAGTGCGCTCTAGAGGTTCGACGGCCGAAGTGCGATCGAGGTGTATCACCGCATCGAACTGGTCGCCGAGACGAGCGTGGAAGTAGTGACTCCCGCGTTCGGTCTCGGGGCGATAGATGACTCCGATTGCCCGCTCCAGGCGCGGGATCACCAACGCGTCGTGCATGGTCGAATCGGCCAAGTCCACCCAAAAGCGACCTGATGTTGCGGCGTGGAGGTAGGACTCATGGCTACCGCTCATCGCGGGACGCACTCGCTTGCGTTCAGACGGACCACCCCACTCGCTAGCGGCCGTCACGGTACCGTCAAAGGTGGTGAACCCGATTAGAGCGCATTCGCGCCCGTAGCGTTGTCGGGCCAATTGGCCGACGTTCAACTCACCACGAGCTCCCATCTCAGTGGATCGGGCGTCGCCCACGTGTGAGTTGTGTTCCCATACCACCACCTTCGCATGGCCGACTTGGTGTTCCAGGTGCTCAGCGAGCGCATCGAGCGTCGCGGCCATATGGCGATCACGGAGGTTCCATGAGGACACGTCGGCCCGATACATCTGCTGGTAGTACTCCTCTGCGTCGCGCACCAAAAGCGCGTTCTGTTCAGCGAAGAAAAACTCATCGTCAGCCACCCAGCCGTCGCGCCGAAGGTAGCCCTCTGCCCTGCGCCGCAGTTCGATCAGCTGCGCGACGACCTCGTTCTCGCAGGGTATGGCGCCCGCGTAGGCCAGGGCGTAGCCGTAGGCTTGTCCCTCTCCACCGACATGGTCGAAGCATGAGTAGCGTGCCCGAGCGTGTGTCGCCTCGTCCGGATCCACTTGGTCGAGATATTTGACCACTGCCTCTATCGAAGCCCGGAGACTGTAGAGGTCCAAACCGTAGAAGCGGGCCTTGTGTGCCGGATTGACCTGCGTGGCATTGCGGGAACGAAGCCATTCGACAAACGTCAGAACGTCGTGGTTCCGCCACATCCAGGCCGGGAAGCGCTTGAAGTCAGAGAGGGCCGCGTCAGCGTCGGCATCGTTGGAGAGCCCCATGACGTAGCGATTGACCCGGTAGGCGTCGGGCCAGTCCGCCTCCACTGCCACGGCATTGAATCCACATGTGTCGATGAGATGACGCGTGATGCGGGCTCGCTCCGCGTAGAAGTCGTGAGTTCCATGAGAGGCCTCACCGATGAGGACGAACGCGCGATCGCCCACGAGATCGAAGAGGCAGTCGTAGTCATTCCGGGAACCCGTGATCTCGTGAAGATGACCGTCCAGCGTCGCCGACGTCAATGTGTCAACCATCTAGTCAGTCTTGACAGCGCCCGGGCTCAGGCGAAAGGGACGAAGGTCACATCAAGGTCTATCGACTCGGCAGGTGCCGACGAGCAGGAAAGGCGCCAGAAGGGATCCGAAGGTGTACGGCACCGGGATCTTCGGCCCTGCGCGGGCAAGTCGCACCATCCGACGTGAATGACAGAAGTCCCTGGTTCCCGTGGCGGTCCTGCTCAAAGATGGAGATACGGGTGTCAAGTCCGCTCTTCAATTGCTGCCGGGTCGCCGCGACGAGGCGCCCGGGAGCAGCGCCGATCGCAGGGCGGCCGACGTGGCCGACGACCGTAGGTCGAGACGTTGGCGCGACGACTGGAACGGGCCGAAGGCGACGTGAGGCTCTATCGTCGGACCCCAATGCCCTGTCGGAGGCGCCGTGAGCACTGAGCGCGAAGCGAAGCTGATCGCGCCTTTGGCACTCCAACTCCCCAGTCTCGACGGGGTCATTGCAGGCGGGTCCTCGCGCTCACTCGGTGAGCGCCACCTTGAAGCAACCTATTACGACACGGCGGAACTGGACTTGGCCCGCCAAGGCATAACGCTTCGTTATCGAACCGGTGAGGACGGACCCGGTTGGACCCTCAAACTGGCTGAAGAAGAAAACGGAACGGCGCTCGTGCGGCGCGAGCTTAGGTTTGAGGGATCGCCTACCACTCCGCCATCAGCAGCCCTCGACATTGTCCGCGCGTACGTGCGCTCTCGTCCGTTAGTCGGTGTCGCACGACTTATCACTGATCGGAGTCCTTCAGAACTCCGCGATGCCAAGGGCAAACAACTGGCCGAGCTTGTGGATGACAGTGTGACGGTGTACCAGGGCCGACAGCACACGGGCGGGTTACGTGAGATCGAGATTGAGATTCTCATGCCTGGATCCGATGCAGATGATCTGCTAGCTGCCGCCATCGACCGGCTCGTCGTGGCAGGATGCCGCGCTGAGCGGCCGATCCCCAAGCTGCTCCGGGCGCTCGGACGCCGCGCGCTGGAGCCTCCCGAGGTTGCAGTGTCGAGCGTCGACAGACGATCCTCACTCGGAGAATTAGTCCGCCACGCCATCACCCACTCCGTGACACAGATCCTGCACCACGATGCGGGCGTGCGACTCGGCGAGAACCCCGAAGACGTCCATCAGCTTCGGGTCGGTGCCCGCAGACTTCGATCCGACCTGAGCACGTTCAATTCACTTCTCCAGGCGGATCCGGTGCGAACGTGGCGCGACGAACTCCGCTGGCTAGGCACCTCGGTCGGAGAGGTACGGGACATCGACGTCCTGGGTGAGCGACTCCGATCTCAGCTGCAAATGCTGCCCGAGCCAGAATCCATCATGGGAGAGTCCCTCCTCGCGCTCCTGACCGACCAAGTCGACTCCGCCCGCATGAGCATGCTGAGGGCCCTGAGAAGCCGCAGTTACGTTGCGCTGCTCGACCCCCTTGTTTTGGGTGCCATCCACCCACCCTTCGACGTGGAGCATGGAACAGCCATCGACCGGAGCGCGGCCGACACCGCCCGACGCTTCGTCCGGCCGGCCTGGCGGAGCTTGCGCAAGGCGGTATCGGCGCTGGACGAGACCCCGTCGGACCGAGAACTTCACAGGATCCGCATACTCTCGAAGCGCTGTCGGTATGCGGCTGCAGCCGTCACGCCGGTCGTCGGCCACCGTGTGGCCCGTTTCGCTGCCGCCGCGGCGGACGTCCAGAGCCGGCTCGGTGACCATCAGGACGCCGTCGTCGGTGAAGCATGGTTACGTGAAGCGGCCGCGAAGGTGCCCGATAGTGCGATCGCAGCTGGTGAGCTCATCCTTCTTCAGCGACATGAGCGCACCCGATTGCGTGCTGAGTGGCGGCAGGATTGGCGGGAGGCCTGCGCCAAGGTCCCATCTTCGTGGACCTGATCGAGTCGCTCTATGCAACGCCCGAGCACGATTCCCCCGGCGCCATAGCCCTGGTGCAACCCTCCGCCATTCCGTCTAGGCAGTGGTGATGGACCGTCCATGGCGCCCGTCCGAGGTCCGGCCGATACTCGTTTCGAGGGCCGCCATGGGCATCCCACTGGAAGACTGAGTGCGAGAGGTTCGTCGGTCCCATGCAGAGGTCGACTAAGAAGGCGCCCTTCGTCATCGGGGTGCTCGACGCGAACGGACGCGTGCGTCACATCACGGGTGACGTCGTCGAGTTCCTCGGGTACGAGCCTTCCGAATGCGTCGGGACCCGAGCGGCTTCCATCGTGCATGAAGGCGACCAGTCGCTTCTCAATGCTGTCGATCGCGAACGGATGGAGCTGCGTCTGCAGCACCGGTCGGGGGAGTGGCTGCGAGCCGCAGCCGTCATAGCTCCGCTGAACCCACCCGAGGCTCGCAGCGTCGCATTCGTGCTCACTGCATCCGATCCGTCGACCACGATCGGCCTCGAGAGCCGCGTCGCGACGCTCGAGGCTCGGCTGCGACGGATCGCCCTGGAGGCGGTGGCCGCGGGCCTCGGGGACAGCTCCTCGTCCGCGGCGTTCGACGAGGAGGCCCTCACACTGTTGAGCCCGAGGCAGGCGGAGATCGCCCAGAGGCTGTTGGTCGGGATGCGAGTGCCAACGATCGCCCGCGATACGGGCTTGAGCCAGAGCACCGTCCGGAACCACCTTTCGCAGATCTTCCGGAAGTTCGGTGTGGCGTCACAGGCCGAGTTGATCGAGGCGCTCCAGCGAGGCACTTGAGGCAAACGTGACACAGTGCCTAGGGACGGGTGACACATCGACCATCTACTGCCAGCAACCGCGTGCCGACACTCAAAGTGCGGGCCGAACCAGGGGAACCCGCAGGAGGTGGACGGCGGTGACGCAGGTATCCGAAGAGTTGCACGTAAGGCAAGCGAGCGCAGGCTGGCACGCGAGCACCTACGTCTCTCATGTTGTGCTCGATCGGGCCGAGTTCCTGGCGAGGTTGGAGACGGCCGCGCAAGTCGCGTCGCCAGTGCCGAAGTATGCGCTGTTGCTTCTCGACGTCAACGACTTCCAGTCGATCAACGATGCCTTCGGCACGAAGGTGGGCGACAGCGTGCTGGAGGTCATCGCGCATCGACTTCTGGTCGGGATCGATCCCGGAGACGTCGTCGGCACGCTCGGCGGTGACCGCTTCGGCGTTCTTACTCCGATGCGCTCCAAGAGCGGGGCGGTGGAGTTGGGACGAAAGCTGCTGGCACTCGTTGCCTCGCCGATTCACGTCCTCCCCTACGACGTTGCCATGACGGGGCGTGTCGGGGTCAACCTGCTGACTGAAGGCCCGGACGCAGCATCATCTACGCTGCGGTACGCGACAATGGCGCTTCGTGACGCCAAGGCTGCATCGGCCGTGAGGGCGGTCGCATGTGCACCGCCGGTGTCCGACTCGTCTGACAGAAGAGCGTCCATTCGTCGCGAGATTGGCCAGGTGCTCGACACGGAGCGGCTCCGTCTCGTCTATCAACCGATCGTCGAACTCACCGAGCGCACGATCGTTGGGTACGAGGCGCTTCTTCGGTGGAGGATGTCCGACGCAACCGAGGCTTCCGAGGAGTTCGTGTCGGTGGCGGAGAGCCTCGGCCTCATCGAACAGGTTGGCCGGTGGGCCCTCGACCAGGCGATCGGGCAGGTGTCGCGGTTCGACGCGACCACTACGACAGCACCGATCATGGCAGTCAACCTGTCCGCTCGGCAGTTCGCCGACCCCCGACTTGTCAGAGTCGTGGCGAGGTCGTTGGCCAGATACGACGTGGCACCGTCGAGGCTCGCGTTGGAGATCACGGAAAGCCTCGCGGTCAGCGATCCCAACGCACGAGAGACGATTCGCGACTTGCGGAATTTGGGCTGCCACGTCGGACTCGACGATTTCGGAACGGGGCAGTCGTGTCTCAGCTACCTGCGTTCGCTGCCGATCGACTTCATCAAGATCGATCGTTCTTTCGTGGGGGAGGTGACGACGGACGAGAGAGCTGCACGCCTGATTGAGACCATCATTCGCATGGCCCATGACCTCGGACACTGCACCGTCGCCGAGGGGATCGAGAACGACGCGCAATACGAAGGCTTGCGAGCGGCCCGGTGCTCCTTCGGTCAGGGGTACCTGTTCGGTCACCCCGCTGCTCCGGAGGTCCTGACGTGCGGGGCAGGCTGAGGCACCGGCGCGGCCACCTGGCGTCCATTGCAGGGAGGCGAGGCGCATGGTTTGATTGCCCCTGAGTCATGGCTACGGATGAAGCGCCCTCAGACGGCGGGAACGTCTCCGGTGGGGACCCGACCCCCGCACGGGTTGGTGGCGGAGCGACAGACTGGGCGGATCTGGCACAGGCCCTCGACCACGTCGAGTTCGGCATGGCCGTCCTCGACGGTGGTGTCATCCGTCTGGCGAACCAGGCGGCCGCGAATCTCGTAGGCGCGAGTCTCGAGGAGCTCGTGGGACATCACGTCGCGGATTTCGTGACGCCGAGCGACGACCTGTTGCGCGACATCGAAGACCTTGAGACAGCGAGGTTCCAGGGTTTCAGGGCGCGGAGGTCGGTGAATGCGCCTGGGGGTGGGCGCACCCTGCTCTGGGTCACGATGCGCACGGTGGAGATCGGGGGCCAGCGCTTGGAAGTGACGATCTTTGCCCCCGAGCAGGAACTTGGTCAGCTCGGGCGTCACCCAACCCGGGCGTGGATGGACGTGGTCCCGGTCTGCCTCGGCTTCGCCGATCGCCACTGGCGCATACGTTCGATCAGCGCCGAGGTCCACGAGTTGCTCGGCAGGCTCCCCTCCGAATGCGTCGGCACACAACTGCTCGACTGGGTGGTTCCGGCGCAGCGGGCGGAGCTCAGCGAGGCAACGGAAAACGCCGTCGTCCCCGGAATCTTCCCCGACGTGAGCATGTCAGCGGCCGGCGGCGCCTCGACAGCGGTGTGTGTGATGCTCGCCCCGACTGGTCCCGAGGAGGACGACATCATCGACTTCGCACTGGTAGGCCGGCTGGAGGACTATCTCCCTCTCTCGGGTGACAGGGTCATCGACCTCGAGATGCGCCTGCGGCGGATCGCGGCCGAGGTGAGGGCCGCGGGGATGATGGACTCCTTGTCACGGTTGCCGCGCGCGGCGACGGGTCCGGAGTTGACGGACCTCACAACCAGGCAATGGGAGATCCTCGCCCGAATGGCCCAGGGTCAGCGAGTGTCGACCATCGCAGACGAGCTCTACATCAGCCGGAGCACCGTGCGAAACCACCTTGCCGCCATCTTCAGGAGGTTCGGCGTCCACAACCAGGCCGAGTTGGTGGAGAAGCTGCGGGACACCCCACCGCCGGGCCGGACCGACGGATAGGCCGATAGCGCTTTCGTGAGCGAGTGGGCATCCGAGTACGAGACGAGGGGCGGGTTCGTCCGCTCTGGGGACACGCAGACCCTGTTTGCTCAGACGATGGGTCTCGTCGCCGCGACGGCTGGACTGTTCGCACTCGGGGCGTATCTGGGCCGCTCCCTCTCCTACGGCGTCGGATTCATACTGTTTCTCGTCGCGCTCGGTTGCCTCATCGGCATGCGGTTCGCCGTCCGGCGTTCGGTTTCCTCTGCAGTGGTCCTGCTCTTCGCGTTTGGGCTTCTCGTCGGGCTGGCGACCGCGCCGACTCTGCAGTATTACTCGAGCACAAATCCCGAAGCGCTGTGGCAGGCAGGTGGAGCGACTGCGTTGTTCATGCTGGGACTCGGCGCAGTAGGCTACGCCACCCGACGCGACCTGTCGGTGCTCGCGCGATGCTGCTTCTGGGCGCTCCTCGTCCTCATCCTGTTCGGCGTCGTCCTGATCTTCGTCCAGATTCCGAGCGGCGCTCTCGTCTACTCAGTAGTCGGCTTGGTGATCTTTGCGGGCCTGACGGCGTTCGACTTTCAGCGGCTGAGAAGGAGCCGCAATATCGGCTCCGCTCCGCTTCTGGCGGCGTCCATCTTCTTGGATGCGCTCAACGTGTTCCTGTTCTTCCTGAACATCTTCAATAGGCGGGACTGAGCGGCCGAACCAGGGGAGTCCGCTCCTCAGCCGTCCGGACGGCGCGCCAGGGGGCCGACTCGGAGGGTGGCGTTGCAGACCACAGTGGCCAACGAGCTGCCGAGTATCCCACCGGCGATGACATCTGTCGGATAATGCACGCCCGTGTGGACGCGGCTGTACCCCACGGCGGTGGCCAGACCGAAAAGGGGTGCCGACAAGAGAGGAAAGTCGGTCGTCGCGGCGGTGGCAAAGGCAAAGGCGGACGCCGCGTGCCCTGAAGGGAACGAACTGGAGGCCGGCATGCGCGCTGTTCGGGCCGGATTGACAGTGGATCGCTTCGGCCGCTGCCGGGGGACCATCTGCTTCACGGCCAGGTTCGCCGTAATCGATGTGACGCCCAGGGCCAGCAAGGCGCGCATGGCCGCTCGTCGACCTCGTGCACCGCCTGTCAACGCCATAACAGCGGCGATCGCGACCCACAGCCTGCCGTAGTTCGCGGCGTTCGAGATCCAGGTGACCGGGCCGTCGAGGGCCGGTGTCGATGTGCGAGCAACGGCGTCATAGACGGATTCGTCCAGCGCATGGGCGTCTGTCATCACTCGGCGACGCAGGTCGCGAAGGCTTCGAAGGGCCCTGGGGCTCCGAGAGGGATCCCGGGCGACGGTCATGTGCCTCCCCCGGGTTCGGCTGCCACGATGCCGCTGGGTCGACCACGGACGATTCGGCCAAGGCCCAAGAGCGTGGACACTTTCAACGGCGTCCGCTGGAATGCAGGTGAGGCTCCGGATTGCCCGCGGCCGATGCGGACTCGGAGCGCGGCCGGGTGAATCGTAAAGTGCAGCGGAGTGACCCAGGAGCGCGACTCCCCATCCACAGCGACGGCCACAGGGTGGGGCCCCCTGACCTCGAGTTCAGGGGCCGTCCACTCGCGCCAGCCCTCATAGCGCTCGGGATGACCGGCCATTTCCAGAGCCACCAATCGGTTCACGTCGATAGGTCGTTTGATGCACAGCGTCGCCACCCCGAGCGCTCCCATGTTGACGCGAGGCCGGGAACCGAAGCCGCTCAAGCTCGACAGCGTGTAGGGATTGTTGGACACCTGGATCACCTGTGCCCCCACAATGGGTCCGTCCGGGCCGTCGACGGTCAGCTCAGTCGGGGGTGCGTCCGGCCCCAGCAGATCGGGCAACATCTCGGCGACCGTCCGGTGCTTGGCTTCTCGGTACCCGGAAGTGGCCACGATGTTCGCGTAGACGCCAAGGGACACGTTGTTGACGAAGACCGCTCCGTTCACCTCGCCCAGGTCGATCGAGGTTTCACGAGCCGGCCCGAAGGCGTCGAGTGCACGCACCGGGTCATTGCGGTCTATGCCGATGTCGAGGGCGAAATGGTTGCGCGTGCCGGCCGGTACGCAGACGAACGGGAGCCCATGTGCCGCCGCGACGGCCGCGACCACCGCTTGCGAGCCGTCACCACCCGCCATGCCGAGCGCATCCGCCCCCCCGGCCACCGCGGTCTCGGCGAGCAGCCGAAGGTCATCGTGGCGCTGGAGGAGTACGGGCTCTACCCCTCGGCGACGTGATTCGTCGGCCAGGTTCAGCTTGGTCACCTTGCCGCCCCCCGACCTGGGGTTCATGAAGATGACGCCGTGACGGGTGCCTGGTACCGGGTGCCAGCGCGTGTCGAGAACCCGCCGGACCTCCCAGCGCAGGGCCACTGTGCCGAGCGACCACGCCGCAGCGATGCCGAAGATGGCGATGGCCACCGCCACGATGCCGCGACCGTCCGCGACCAAGATGACGACCGTTCCGGCTACCAACAGCACGGCGGTCGTCGTGGCCCACCAGCGGAATCGGCGATTGGTGGCGGCGATCCACAACGCGGAGATACTCAGCGTGCCGGTCACGATGGCGCCTACGAAGTAGAAGATATTCTGCGCCGTGAGCACGGCGAGAACGACGATCGTTGCGCCCGTGACCGCCATCGCCCCGCCCGCCGCGATCCTCGCTCCGAGCGGCGGTACGCCGAGGCTCGTATTGACCGCGGCCGGCGCACTCACCGTCGCTCCGGCTGGCCGTCAGTCGCCATGGTCACCAGTCTCGCGTGAGGTGCCTTGGTGCGGTCGCTGTTTCGGTCGGTTGCGGCTGATATCGGGAAGATGGACAGGTCCGTATCGTCGCCGGAACAGGACGAACGCAACAAAGCCGGTGGGCAGTGGGAGCCAGTACGAGGCCAGCCGGTAGCCGAGAGTCGCGATCAACGCATCTGCAGCACTGACCCCAGCCAGTATCAGCATGCCACTCAGTCCCGCCTCCACGATCCCGAGCCCGCCGGGTGTGATCGGAATGAGTGCGATGACTCCGGCCGTCGCATACGCCAGCAGTACGAGCGAGGGGCGAGCGTGGCTGCCAATGGCTCGCAGGACGCAGAGCAAGCAGAGGTAGTCGAACCCGAGTCGGCCCGCGACGAAGAAGACGGCTCGGCGCCACTGACGACCGAGTGCCTCACGTATCTCGTTACGTTGCTCGAGGAGGCGCGAATCCAAACCCGTGTGGGGTGTCTTCGTACGGCGCAGCTTGTTCCACAGCCATTGTGCGATGAGGCCGAGCCTTCTTAAAGGTTGCTCGGTCGCGAGGGCGACAGTGCTGAAGATCATGAACAAGCCGAATCCCGCAAGCCCGATCAGGGTCGCGTGCAAGAGCCCCGGCTGGACCCGGGTCGCGCCGAGCACGGCGGGAAGCGTGAAGACTGGAAGCGAGAGCAAACCCCCAATGCCGAGCATTGACGCGGCAGCGAGGCCACCGACGGCAGTGTCGGTATCGATCCCTGCCGTAGCCAGCATCCCGTACTGCAGGCTGGCGCCGGCGGCGTCCCCGGCCGGGAGTGCGTTGGTGAGTGCATTGCCAGCCAGTCCAGAGGTCACTACTGCGAACCAACCGTTGGTGCGCAAGGCAAGGCGCTGGAGGGCAAACGCAAAGGTGAAGCTCACGATCTCGGCGATGAGGGCACCGATCATCCAGATCGGACTGGCCGTGGCCAGTCGAGGCCACGCGTCGATCACCTTGACCAGGCTTGGTAGGACCACGTAGATGGCGAGGCCGCAAAGGCCCAGCGCCACGATGCGGATCAGAAGAGATCTGGTCTGCCTGTTGCCGCCGAGCGGCCGGCTGCCAGCCGAAGCCCGTGGGCCCGGCGGTTTTCCGGCGCGATTGGCTTCGGCCTGATGACCCGGTTGGGGGACGGAGTCAGGCGCTGGAGCAGGATCCGGCGCGTCGTCAGGCTTGTGTGCGTTCAAGCCGCCCTTGGTCTCCAATCTGCATCGGTGCCCCGGACAATGATGGTGTGCACTGACGATCACACAGCTGTGATGAAGGGGAAGTTAGCCTTCTGGGGGCGATCTCTCAGGAGGCAACCCGATTTGATCGGACCACCGAGGAGCGACGACGGCTGCATCCGGATTGACGCCCAGATCATGAGCTCGAAGGGCGCTGCCCGTGAACGGGCCGCTGTGAGCCTCCGCCCCGATCCAAGCGATCATGCCGGCTGAGCAGTCGGACCAGGCAGGCGGAGGCACGGCATCCAGATGGGCTCGGATTCAGAAATGGGCGGACTTCAGGGTCGTCCCATTGCGCACGATCCTGGTCGCCGTCGGAGTAGTCGTCGCTGTCTACCTCACTGGCCAGCTTCTCTACCGGCTCCGAGATGTCGTGTTGCTCATCGTCGTCGGTTCGTTCGTGGCCCTCGTCCTGAACCCTCTGGTCGTAGTACTGCAGCGCTGGAAGATCCGGCGCCGAGGCATCGCCGTTGCCGTCGTCACCCTGTGGTCCCTGCTGATCTTCGTCGGATTGGCCTTTGCGTTCGGTCATCCCTTGGTAAACACGATCAGCCATTTTGCCAACTCCCTCCCGGTGTACGTCGACAAGGCGCAGCACGGGAAGGGCTGGATCGGTCATCTCGTTCGCAAGTACCACGTCCAAGCCTGGGTGAGCAGGAACTCGCCGAAGCTTGTCAGCTTCGCTGAGGGACTGGGCAAGCCGGCACTCGCACTCGGAAGGGGGGCGTTTGCGGTTCTTGCAGAACTGGCGGCCACCTTTGCGTTCGTCATCCTGCTCCTGGTGGAAGCGCCCAAAATCAGGGTCGGTCTTCTCCGCATCATGGCTCCACAGCGAGCGGCCAGGTACTCGGAAATCGGCACGAAGGTGAGCAAGTCGATCTCGGGGTTTGTGCTGGGGGACTTTCTCACTTCGTTGATCGCGGGGTTCGTGATTTTCGTGACCCTTACCGTCCTCGGCGTGCCTTACCCCCTCCTGTTCGGCCTTTGGGTAGCTCTGGTCGACTTCCTCCCGACGATTGGCGGGGCGCTTGCTGGCATTCCGACGGTGCTCTTTGCCTTGACATATTCATTGAGTGCGGGAGTGATCACCGCCATCGTGTTTCTTGTCTACACATTCGTGGAGAACCATCTCTTGAATCCCGTCGTCATGAGCCGCACCGTGAGAATCAATCCTTTGGTCGTGTTCCTCGCCGTTCTGGTCGGCGCGGACATAGGGAGCTGGATTGGCGGCCTCTTCGGCGGGTTCGTCGCTGTGCTCCTGGCAGTGCCCGTCGCGGCCTCGCTCCAGGTGGTGATCGTGGAGATCTGGAGGGACACGGAGCAGGACGGCGCAGGCGGAGGCGATGGCGCGGGGACCTCCAGCACCACCCTCCCCGAGACGGGGTCAACATAATCACGTCAGAGTTCATCACGGCTCCGAGGTGTGCCTTCACCTCATCAGGCGCGTTGATCGGGGCGAGACTGGTGACCGAGGGGCTGTGGTAACGAGCGATCAAGTGGTCATGTCCGCCGATGCCCGGACTGCTGAGGGCAAGCGCTTGCGACGCGTCGTAGCCCGAGAAGCACACGGAGCGTGGAAACCAGGACCGGACAGGGCGGATCCGCTCGCGTTGCTCGAGGAGCAGAACCTCGCCCGGATCCCCCAACTCGTACCGGTCCGGATGGGCCGCATGGCCGCCTCGCCGTTTGCGTTCTACCGGGGTGCGGCCGCTGTCATGGCGGCCGACCTGGCCTCAACCCCGGTGACCGGAATCGAGGTCGTTGCCTGCGGCGACGCCCACCTCTCGAATTTCGGACTCTTCGCCTCACCCGAGCGCCGGCTTCTCTTCGACGTCAACGACTTCGACGAGACACTTCCCGCACCCTGGGAATGGGATGTTAAACGGCTGGCGGCGAGCGGAATGATCGCCGCCCGGGGCAGAGGCTTCGACCAAGTGGAATGCGAGGAGGCAGTTCGAGGGGCCGTGCGAAGTTACCGCGAGCGCATGATGATCTTCGCCCAGTTGGCAGCGCTCGACGTCTTCTACAGCCGCGTCGACGCCGATTCCCTCGTCGAGGTCATGGCCGCTATACCGCGCAAACAGATCGACAAAGCCCTCGCGAGAGCCCGGCGCAATTCAGCGGCCCGCGCGATGGGCAAGCTGACCGTCAACAGCGACGGCCCACCTCGAATCGTGGACCAACCACCCCTGATCGTGCATCCGCCCGAGCTTGAATCGGACCGGGCTCTCGTCGACGCGGCCGTGGCCGCCTACATTGCGTCCGTCCGTGACGACGTGGCCTTGCTCCTGACGAGGTTCCGCCCCGTCGACGCGGCCCACAAGGTCGTCGGGGTGGGGAGCGTCGGCACCGCCTGCTTCATCGTCCTGCTACTCGACGACCAGGATGCGCCCCTGTTCCTGCAGGTCAAAGAAGCCCAGAAGTCCGTTCTGGAGCGGCACTGGCGGCCGAGCCCGATGGAGCACTCCGGCCAACGCGTCGTCTCCGGTCAACGAATAATGCAATCGGCCAGTGACATCTTCCTTGGATCGAGCACTGCCCAAGGACACCACTTTTACGTCCGGCAACTCCGTGACATGAAAGGGTCGGCACCGATCGACGCACTTCCACCACGGGCGCTCATCCAGTACCTCGAATTGTGCGGATGGGCACTGGCCCGAGCACATGCCCAGAGCGGACGGGCAGCGGAGATCGGCGGATACCTCGGCTCCAGCAGCGCCTTCGACCAGGCCATCGTCCGGTTCGCCGCGGCCTATGCGGATCAAAATGAGATCGACCATCAGGCCCTCCTCGCGGCGATCAAGGCCGGCCAGATCTCAGCCCAACCCGACGCCTGAATCAAGCCCGCCTAGAGGCCGAACCCCGCTGATGCCGCAACGCACTCCGAGGCTGGTGCAATCATCATGGGGACTCGTTGCACGTCGCCGCGGGTTCATCACCGGCTCATCAACTTCCGAAGTGGAGCGTCTCGATGGCATTCGCGTGAACTTCCAAAAGCGTCAGGTTCGCTGGGATCGAAACCGGCGAGTCGGCGGCACTCGGGGGCAAGGGTGAAGATCGTTGCTCCCGCTCCAGTGATGATGTAGTAGATGTGCGCTGGTGGGATCTCCCGCCGCTAAATGGGGTCAAGCCCATCTGGCTCGGCCTAAGGGGAATAGCCCATCGTGACCTGCACCCCAAAAAGTGGACACCCCTTGTGACAATTTGGCCCTGAGCACCAGGAGCCAGACATGCCAAGGCACTATCCCGCGGAGCTGCGACGTCGAGCCTGTGAGCGCATGCTCGCCGGCGAGGCAGTCAAAGGCCTCACCGACGAGCTGGACGTCCCCATGGAGACCCTCTATCGCTGGAGGCGCCAGGCTCTGATCGATGCCGGGCAGCGGCCCGGAGCCAAGAGCTTCGAAGCCGACCCGCTCGCCCAGGCTCGCCGACGCGTCAAAGAACTCGAAGCCGAACTCGAGATGGTCAAGGCAGCGGCCCGGATCTACGACGAGTTGGAGGCGACCGACCCAAAAGGAAGTTCCAGGTTGTCCGAGCGCTGAACAACCTGGGCTATTCGGAGAAGGCGGCCTGTCGCCTCGTCGGGCTCAGCCGCTCGACCTATTACAAGATCAAGTTCCACCGTCCGAGCGACCGCGAGATCAGGAGCCTGCTTTTGGCCGACAGCATCGCCGAGATCCACGCCCGAAGCCGTGGGACCTATGGGATGTTGCGCATCCGGGCGGCCCTCGAGATCGAGCAGGGGCTCATCGTCAACAAGAAGCTGGTCTGGAGGATCATGCGCGAGCTGGGACTCAAGGGCCTGCCCGGGCCGAAGAGGGGGCACAAGAACCTCAAGAACGCCCCCACCTGTGAGGACCTCGTGCAGCGCTCCTTCGTGGCCACTCGACCCAACCAGCTGTGGCTGACCGACATCACCGAGCACCCGACAGGCGAGGGCAAGATCTACTGCTGCGTCGTGCTCGACCTCTTCAGTCGCAAGGTCGTCGGATGGGCGATCGACCGGCGTTGCGAGTCGGCCCTCGTCATCGACGCCATCAACAAGGCCAAGGACTCGAGACCCGTGTCAGCTTCGACGATCATCCACTCGGACCACGGAGCCCAGTTCACCTCGTGGGCCTTCACCGAGAACGTGCGGCGCCTGGGCCTCATCAGCTCTATGGGCACCGTCGGCGACTGCTACGACAACGCCCCCATGGAGTCGTTCTGGGGCTCCATGCAAATCGAGCTGCTCAATCGACAACGGTGGCGGACCAACCTTCAGCTCTGCGTCGGCATGGCGGACTACATCGAGAACTTCTACAACACAGCCCGGCGCCACAGCGCCCTGAACTACCTGACCCCGGCCGAATTCGAAGAACTACACTCGACCCACATCCACCAGGCCGTTTTGTCATAAGGCCTGTCCACCGGATGGGGGAAAGGCCTTCGAGTGCGCCCCTCGGGATTCGAACCCGAAACCTGCGGATTAAGAGTCCGTTGCTCTGCCGTTGAGCTAGAGGCGCATCGAAGAGTGTAGGCGAGCGGCCTTGTCTGACAGGGAGGGCCGGGCGCAGACGCTGCAGGCGCCGCGTCGCGGCCCTGGCCTGCGTCCACGGACAGGTGGCCCCTCCGGGGCACACCCAGCCTCGTTCTTCCCCGAAGACGGGGCGGCGTGAAGGAGGCCCACGCCTCTGGGACTGACATTGACGTCAGGTACACTTCGCCCCGATCTGGCCGGGACCCTTGGGGCGCCAAGGGATCGGAGAGGCAACCGGCGCGGCCGGGGAGGGAGTGCGGTGGAGCTCGAGTTCACGGGTGAGCAGGACGAGCTGCGTGCTTCGGTCCGCTCGTTCCTCGAAAAGGAATGTCCCGTCGACTTCGTGCGCGCCGTCGTCGAGAGCGGCGAGTCTCCCGAGAACGTGTGGGGCTCCATGGTCGCCCTCGACTGGCCCGCCCTGGCCATCCCCGAGGAGTACGGCGGCATCGGCCTGACCGTTATCGAGACCGCCGTGGTGGTCGAAGAGTTGGGCCGGGCCATCGCCCCCGGGCCGCTCTTGGCGACCGTGACCCAGTTCGCCCCCATGGTGCGCGAGGTCGGCACGCCGGAGCAGCAGCAGCGCTTCCTCTCGGAGGTGGCCACCGGCGCCATCGCCGGCACCGTGGCCTTGGCCGACCACCCCCGGGCCTGGGCCTTGGCCGACGTCACCATGACGGCCGAGCCGGCTGAAGGCGGGTGGTCCCTCAACGGCAGGAAACTCGCCGTTCTGGCCGCAGAGGGGACGACCGACGTCGTCGTCGTGGCCCGGGCAGGGGAGGGCATGGGAGCGTTCGTGGTTCCCGTCGCCGAGGCGGGCCTGACTCCGGTGCACTCGCTCGATGCGAGCCGTCCGCTCGTGGACGCCGTCCTTCATCATGTTTTCGTCTCCGGCGAACGCGCCCTGGGCGAGCCCGGGAGCGCGGAGTCCACGCACGGCATCATCCGCGCCCTCCAGGAGGCGACGATCGGGCTGGCCCTCGAGACCGTCGGCACGTGTGACGCACTGTTCCAGCTGCTGCTGGCCTATCTCAAGGAGCGTCAGCAGTTCGGCGTCGCCATCGGCTCCTTCCAGGCCTTGAAGCACAAGATGAGCAACATGTTCCTCGCCCTCGAGCGCGCCCGCTCGCTCTGCTACCTCGCCGTCGCCGCCATCAACGAGGACACGCCGATCCGCGCCACAGCGGTCTCCATGGCGAAGGCCGCCAGTGACGACTGCCAGAAGCTGGTTGGCCGCGAGTCGATCCAGTCCTTCGGCGGCATCGGATTCACCTGGGAGCACGACGCGCATCTCTACGTCAAACGGGCGACCACCGACGGAGCGCTCTTCGGCGGCGCTGCCGAGCATTCGCTCGCCGTCGCCGGCAGCCTGGGCGTCGGGCCCGGCTGAACTCCGAAGGCTGGCGCAGTGCGCCCCGGTGAATCGCTGATCGCCGCGCTCGGCCTCGCGCCGCACCCCGAAGGCGGCTGGTACCGCCGCACCTGGGTGGCCGACGCCGAGGAGGGAATCCGCCCCGGCGGAAGCGCCATCTACTACCTCCTCCTGCAGGGCGAGGTCTCCGCGCCGCACCGGCTGGACGCCACGGAGCTGTGGCACTTCTACGACGGCGACCCCCTCGAGCTCTCGCGTGAGTGGCCCGACGGACGCCGCGTCGTGCAGGTGCTCGGGCCCGACGTGGCGGCCGGCCACTCGCCCCAGGTCGTGGTGGACGCCGGCGTCTGGCAGTCGGCTCGCTCGCTGGGGCGCTACAGCCTCGTCGGGGCGACGGTGACGCCGGCCTTCACCTTCGAGGGCTTCGAGTTTCGTCGGGACGAGCGCGGCTCCGACTAGAGAGAGGCGCCCGGCAACGCCGTTGACGATGACGATCACCTCCACGTCATCCATGCGTCGCAATGAGCAACTTGGCGACAGCGCAACACCTCAAAGCGACGCCGCACAGAGGTTTCAACACGTCCATCCGTGGATATCAAGAAAGTGACACACGATGCGGGGGCTCGTGTTCACTTGCCGCCGCAGCTTCGTGCCACCACCGAGCGCGTGGGGGCCGTGGCTCTCACGCCTGAGCAAGGAGTGTGACGTCATGGCTCTCAAGGACGACACGATGCAGGGGGTTCCTGGGCAACCGTCGGTGCAGAACGGGCCGCAGCTGTCGGTGATGTCGCTGCAGAACGTGGCCATCAAGGAGACACCCTCCGTCGCCGATCCGGCGCCCCTCGGGCTGGCCGCCTTCGCGCTGACGACGTTCCTGCTGTCGATCTTCAATGCCGGCTGGACCAGGGGCACGGTCGCCTTCCTCGGATTCGCCCTGGCCTACGGCGGCGTCGCCCAGCTCCTGGCCGGCATGTGGGAGTTCCGCAACCGCAACGTGTTCGGCGCCACCGCCTTCTCCACCTACGGTGCCTTCTGGATCGGCGTCGCCGTCTACTTCCTGTTGGTCGTTCCCCAGTTCAAGCCGACTGCGGCCGAGCTCAGCAACGACCTGGCATGGATCGCGGTGGCCTTCGTGATCTTCAACACCTACATGCTCCTCTGGAGCCTGTTCGTGAATCCGGCCGTGTTCGCCGTGTTCCTGACCCTCGAGGTGACGTTCATCCTTCTCGCCATTGGGAACTTCGACTCGAGCACCAACATCGTGAAGGCCGGTGGCATCGCCGGCGTCGTGACGGCGGCGGTCGCCTGGTATGCCTCGGCCGCGGGCGTCATCAACGGCATGGCCGCCCGCCATGTGCTGCCAGTCGGGAAGCCCTTGAACCTGCAACCTGCGAGTAGGTAATGATCACTGGCACGGCGTCCGAGTAGGACGGTCCCGAGAGGAGGCTGCGGTGAGCGAGACCCGAGAGGAAGGGCTGTCGGCCCTGCTCCACGAGACGAGGACCTTCGCCCCTCCGGAGGAGCTCGCCAAGGAGGCCAACGCGCAGCCCGGTATCTACGCCGAGGCCGAGTCCGACCCGCTCGCCTTCTGGGCCTCGCAGGCCGAGCGGCTCACCTGGGACACCCCGTGGACGGACATCCTCGAGTGGAACCTGCCGTTCGCCAAGTGGTTCGTCGGCGGCACACTCAACGTGGCGGTCAATTGCGTCGACCGTCACGTCGCCTCCGGGCTGGGTTCCCGGGTCGCCTTCCATTGGGAGGGCGAGCCCGGGGACACCCGGACCATCACCTACGCCGACCTTCTCACCATGGTCAGCCAGGCCGCCAACGGGCTGACCGAGCTCGGCGTGCGCGCCGGGGACAAGGTGGCCATCTACATGCCGATGATCCCCGAGACGGTGGTCGCCATGCTGGCCTGCGCCCGGCTGGGCGCCCCCCACACGGTGGTCTTCGGAGGCTTCTCGGCCGACGCGCTGCGAGGTCGCATCCTCGACTGCGACGCGCACTTCGTCGTCACCGCCGACGGCGGGTACCGCCGGGGCACCCCGAGCGCCTTGAAGCCGGCGGTCGACGAGGCGGTGCGGGAGTGCCCCCAGGTGCAACGCGTGCTGGTGGTGCAGCGCACCGGGCAGGAGGTCGCGTGGGACGAGTCCCGAGACGTCTGGTGGCACGATCTGGTACCGCGCCAGCCCGAGAGCCATGCGGCGGAGTCCTTCGACGCCGAGCACCCGCTCTACATCATGTACACCAGCGGCACGACGGCGAAGCCGAAGGGCATTCTCCACACCAGTGGTGGCTACCTCACCCATGTCTCGGCCACCCACCGCCTGATCTTCGACATCAAGCCCGAGACCGACGTGTTCTGGACGGCGGCCGACATCGGGTGGGTCACGGGGCACAGCTACATCGTCTACGGGCCCTTGGCCAACGGCACCACGTCGGTGATGTACGAGGGCACACCGGACACGCCGGGACGCGACCGCTGGTGGCAGCTCGTCGAGAAGTACAAGGTCAACATCCTCTACACGGCGCCGACCACAATCCGGACCTTCATGAAGTGGGGGGAGGACCTCCCGGCCGCCCACGACCTCTCGAGCCTGCGCCTCCTGGGGTCGGTGGGCGAGCCCATCAACCCCGAGGCCTGGATCTGGTATCGCACCAACATCGGTCAGAACCGTTGCCCCGTCGTCGACACCTGGTGGCAGACCGAGACCGGGGGCATCATGATCACGCCGCTCCCCGGTATCACTGCCGCCAAGCCGGGCGCCGCCATGACGCCGTTCCCCGGCATCGCCGCCGACGTCATCGACGACGAGGGCAATTCCGTCGGCAACGACGCCGGCGGTTACCTCGTGATCACCGAGCCCTGGCCCGGCATGACCCGGGGCATCTACGGTGACGACGAGCGCTTCATGGAGACCTACTGGAAGCGCTTCCCGGGCCGCTACTTCGCCGGCGACGGGGCCAAGCGCGACAAGGACGGCGACCTGTGGCTGCTCGGCCGGGTCGACGACGTCATGAACATCTCGGGACACCGCATCTCCACGACGGAGGTCGAGCATGCGCTCGTCAGCCACCCGGCGGTGGCCGAAGCGGCGGTGGTGGGCGCCAACGACGACACCACCGGCCAGGCGATCGTCGCCTTCGTCACCGTCAAGGGGGCGAGCGACGTTGACGGCGAGGCCGGTGAGACGTTGGTGGCCGAGCTCAGGGACCACGTGGCGCACGAGATCGGTCCGATTGCCAAGCCGCGACAGATCCTGTTGACGCCGGAGCTGCCCAAGACCCGGAGCGGCAAGATCATGCGACGGCTCCTGCGCGACGTCGCGGACGACCGGCCGCTGGGCGACGTGACCACGCTGCTCGACCCGACGGTCGTCAACGCCATCAAGGACCACATGGCCGATGGGCGACGACAAGGAATAACCTCGTCGCCACTGTGGTGACGCTGGACCATCTCATCCTGACGGTCAACGACCGTGACGCCAGTGTGCGCTTCTACACCGACGTCATGGGCTTCGGCTACGAGGGCGAGGACGGGCCGTTCTCGGTCATCCGGGTCAGCCCGGAGACCACGCTGCAGCTCGCGCCATGGGGCACCGAGGGCGGTGAGCACCTGGCCTTCGCCCTGTCGACGGATGAGTTCGCTGCTGCCTTCGCACGGGTGCAATCAGCCGAGCTGCCCTACGGCGACTCGTTCCACGACGTCGGCAACATGCAGGGCCCGGGAGAAGAGGCCGGGGCGCGCGGGCTGGGGCCCACGGTCTACCTCTTCGACCCCAACGGGCACCTGGTCGAGCTGCGTCACTACTGATCAGGCCGGCGCGTGCACCTCGAGCACGGTCGCCGAGCCCATGCCGCCGCCGGCGCACAGCGTCCCGACCCCGATGCCGCCGCCACGGCGGCGCAGCTCGTGGATCAGCGTGACCAGAATGCGGGCGCCCGAGGCACCGACCGGGTGCCCCAGCCCGACCGCCCCGCCGTTGACGTTGACGATGTCGTGCGGGAAGCCGAGCTTGCGGGAGCAGGCCACCGCCATGGTGGCGAAGGCCTCGTTGATCTCGACGAGGTCGACGTCGGACTCGCTGAGCCCGGCCCGGTTCAGGGCGCGGGGGACGCAGATGGTCGGTGCCAGCCCGGTGCGGGCCGGCTCGATACCGCAGGAGTTCCACGACCGCACCGTCGCCAGCGGCTCCATGCCGTGGGCCTCGGCGTAGGTGCGGGACGTCACCACGAGGGCGGCGCCCCCGTCGGCGATGCCCGAGGAATTCCCGGCGGTGATCTGGCCGTCGGGTCCGGTGAGCGAGCGCAACGCGGCCAGCTTCTCGGGCGTCGTGTCGCGGCGCGGGTGCTCGTCCACGCTGACCGTCGCGGTCTCGCCCCGGCCCGCCGGCACGGTCACCGGCACGATCTCGTCGGCGAAGCGGCCCGTCGTCGGTGGCCGCGCACGGCCCGGATGTTGGAGTGGTACGACCAGTCGTCGGACTCCTCGCGGGTGATGCCGCACTCGCGGGCGGTGTTCTCGCCGACGGTGATCAGCATGTTCATGTTGGGCGCGTCGGGGGAGTCCGGGTGGCTCGGGGGCATGAACTGCTGCGACGCCGCCGAAGGGGAAGGGCGACTTCTCGAAGAGGAGCGGGGTGCGGGTCATGGACTCGATGCCGCCGGCGATCACGGCGTCGGCCATGCCCGAGCGGATGTGGGCCGCCGCCTCCTGGACCGCCATCATCCCGGTGGCGCACTGGCGCTGCACGGCGCCGCCCGGCGTGTCGGGCGGCAGTCCGAGCGCGTTGGCCACGTAGCGGGCGGTGCAGCCGCCGCCGCGCAGGACCTCGCCGAGGATCAGGTCGTCGATGTCGTCGGCCTCCAGACCAGCGGCCGCTATGACACCGGCCACGGTCTGCATGCCGATGTCCTGCAATGGTGAGCCCGGCCAGGGCGCGGCCGGAGCGCCCGATCGGCGTGCGGGTGGCGGCGACGATGACGGCGTCGTTGGCTTCGGTCATGGGATGTGCCTCCTCAGGCCCGCACGAAGACGGGGATCGTGAACTCGTCGGAGATGGGCTGGAACGTGACCTGCAGGGGCATGCCCACCCGCAGCTCCTCGAAGGGGCAGTCGACCACGTTGGTCATCATGCGTGGCCCCTCGGCCAGGTCGACGATGGCGGCAACGTAGGGCACGCGGTCACGGAAGGGAGGCATGTCGTTGTTGTAGATGACCGACCAGGTGTAGAGCGTCCCCTCGCCGCTGGCCTCGTGCCACTCCACCCGCTCGCTCCAGCAGTTCGGGCAGAAGGGCCGGGGGTAGTAGGAGTAGGCGTCACAGTCGAGGCAGTGCTTGATGAGGAGGCGCTCCTCTTGGCCGCCTCCCAGAACTCGATGGTGTCGCCCTCCGGCGTGGGGAGGTCGAACCGGACCGTGCTCATGACGCCTCTTCCTCGGTCGATCCCGGCGGCGGTGGCCCCAGGCAAGCAAAGTGTGTGATCCGAACTGGTGGTTGCCCCGGGAGTGACCCCGGAGGCGGATCGGCCATGCTGCAACGAACCTGACTCCGACGTCAATTTATAAGATTGATCCGACAACGACGCGCACAGATTTCGGGAAAGGGTGGTCCGAATGGTCGATGGAGGTTCAGGGTGGTCGCTTCTGTCCGAATTGATCAGCGTGAGCGACCTCGATCGTTCGGTCTCCTTCTACCAAGACGTGATGAGCATTGAAGAACTGCGGAGGGATGATCAGGTGGCGGCCCTCGGAAGCAAGGCGACCGGCTCGCCCATGATCTACCTGATTCAGGTGTCTGCCAACGCTGTTCGTCGGGGAGGACAGGAGTCTCTCGGTCTGCGAACATTCTCGTGCAATGTAGGGTCGCTGGCCGAGCTCGATCATGTGCAAGACCGTCTCGAAACGTTCGGAGCATTTCGGGACCGCCAGGTTTTCAGCGAGGCCTCGCAGGTCCAAATGGTCCGCGGGTACGACCCGGACCGGCTTCCAGTGAACTTCGTGGTCTACCAGACGGGTAACCCGATCGGACCGGACGACTATCTCCGTGCGGCGTCACTGATGTACAGCGTGGACGTCTAGAAGGAAGTTGCGACGTCGGAGCACTGACCGCCGATTCCGCCGACGACGACCGCATCGGTTACCGTCTTGCCCGTGTTGATGGACGACCACCTGACCCGCATGGCCGAGGAGTTCGGCGACCAGACGGCCTTCGCTGTGGTCGACGTCGGGTCCATGACATTCGCCGAGTGGGACGGCGCGGCCAACGCCATGGCCCGCCGGCTGGTCGACGCCGGCCTCGAGCCCGGTGCCCGCGTCGGCATCCACCTGCGACCCGAACTGGCACTGCGCTGGCTCGTCTCGTACTCGGCCGCCCACCGGGCTGGCGGCGTGGCCGTCCCGATGAACCCCCGCCTGGCTCCGGCCGAGGTGGCCCACATGCTCGAGCACTCGGGCGCCACCGCTGTGGTGGCAGACGGCGACCTGCTGCGCAGCGACGCCGAGATCGGGGCGGGCCGCCTCGTCGCCCTGATCGACGCGGGCGCGGAGGGCGGGACGCCTCCGCCGGACAGCCCGGTCCCGCTGCTCGGGTGGCAGGACGTCACGTCCGGGGACCGCACTTCCTTCCAGGTGCCGCGCGCGTCCGAGGACCTGGCCGACATCCTCTATACCTCGGGGACAACCGGCCGTCCCAAGGGCGTGGCGGTCCGCCACTCCAACGGCTCCATGATCGGCGCCGTCGAACCCAACTGGAGCGGCGCCGGATGGTTGCACGCCAGCCCGCTCTTCACCTTCGCCGGCATCGCCCTCGTGTACACGCCCATGAAGCTCGGCCTGCAGGTGATCTATCAGCCCCGCTTCGACGCTGACCGCTGGCTGCGGGTGGTCGAGGAGGAGCGCCCGATGGCCGTCTTCCTCGTCCCCACCATGGCCCATCTGCTCATCGACCACCCGCGCTTCGCCGACGCCGACCTCTCTTCGGTGCAGATGTGCTCTGTGGGCAGCGCCCCGCTGGCGCCCTTCGTGGTCGAGCGCCTGCAGGAGAAGATGCCCGACGCCCTGGTGTCGAACAACTACGGCATGACCGAGGCCGGCTCGGCCTACTGTGTCATGCCCAAGGGCGAGGCGGTCAAGCGTCCCGGCTCAGTGGGCCAGATCGCGCCACCCGCGGTGGTGCGCATCGTCGACGAGCACGGCCGGGAGTTGCCTGCCGACACGGTCGGCGAGGTACGGCTGCAGATGCCCGGCCGCCAGCGCGAGTACTTCGATGATCCCGAGGCGACGGCCGAGATGTGGCGGGACGGCTGGCTTGTCACCGGCGACCTGGGCAAGCTCGATGCGGACGGCTACCTCTACATCGTCGGCCGCTCCAAGGACGTCATCATCCGTGGTGGCAACAACGTGCACGCCACCGACGTCGAGCACGCCCTGGTGCAGCATCCGGCCGTGAAGGAGGTCGCCGTCGTCGGCGCACCCCACCCTGTGCTCGGCGAGGACCTGGTGGCCTTCGTCGTCCTCCACCCCGGTGCCGAGGCCGACGCCGAGGAGCTGCGCGACTTCGGGCTCGAGTACCTGGCCGACTACAAGGTGCCGCGCCAGTTCGTCTTCGTCGACGAGCTGCCCCGGAACCCGACGGGCAAGGTCGTCAAACCCGAGCTACGGGCCCGCGTGGCGGGCACGCCCGCCTGACCCGGGGGAACCCCTCCCCGAGCGGACCACCACCGAGCCGCACGCCCCCAGGCCCTCTCCTTGCATGTGACGTCCCGATGAACTCTGCCCGATCTTTCGCCGCGTGCGCGAGGACCACAACGGCTGGTCGTATACTGAACGCATCATGACGAATCACAACGCGATGCAGGGTCGACTCTGCCGGTCCCAACAGGGTGGCAACTCCCTCGGGCAGTCGCGCCTCGCCATGTCCGAAGTACAGATCTGTGGGATCCCCAAGCTGAGCAACAGGGAGGTGGCACCGACGCCGTAGAGGACTCTTTCCAGTCCCGACGTCGAGGAGCCGCTTCCCAACGGGAAGCGGCTCTTTTGCGTTCAGGGCGAAGACGAAGGAATCGGCAGGACACACGACCATGCAGACGATCGAGAACTCACAAGAGAGAGGCATCATGACCACGCAGCTGTGCCCGCGCTGCCATTTCCACCCGGCGTCGCCACGCCTGGCGGGGTACTGCTCCTGGGACTGTTACGAGGCCGACGACGATGAGGACGCCGACGAAGAGGACGACGACGAGGCAGCCTGACGCCGCGCACGGAAAGGCCGCGCCCGCGGGCTGGCCTGGCCCGCTACGTGCTGTCGTCGGGGAAGCGGAGCCGGGCCAGCTGTGTGGACTGCCCGACCATGCGGCCGCCGCTGTCCCAGAGATGGCATGTCTCGTCGACCATCTCGTCGGCGACCAGGCCGGCTGTCATGCGGATGGCGAGCCAGCCGGGTGCCGGACGTGCCCGCACGTAGGCGGACATCTGAAGGGTGGGCACCCAGCCCGTGGAGCCGATCATGAGGGTGGCCGGCGGTATGGCATCGGCCAGGAAGAGCAGCGAGAGGGCATCGGGTGGGCGCCCGTCTGCGAAGCGCGTCCAACCTCGCAGTTCAGCCTTCGTTGGGGCCGACGAAGGACCCGTGTCGAACGGCAGCGTGGCCGGGTCGAGCCTGAGGTCGAGCACGTCCAGAATGCCGACGTAGACCCCGGTCGGGATCTGCGGCGTCAGGCGGATGCACTCCTCGGGATCGGGTGCCATGAAGGGCTCGGTTCCGTCGTAGCGGACAGCTGTCCCGGCGAGAAGTTCACCCAGGACGAACACCGCATCGATGATGTCGTCGTCCCCTTGGGCCAGGACGGCCCTCACGTGGCCGGCCGTCCGGCCGCTGCGCAGCAGCGTCGTGCGCACGAGCGCATGGCCTGGGCTGGGTGCTCGGAGGTACGTGACCGAAGAAGAGAGCACCTCCCAGTCCCTCCCACCGTGGCGCCGGGCCGTGATGCGTGCGGCCCGCCCGAGCATGGCCAGCAGATAGCCGCCGTTGGCCTTGTCACCCACGGCCCACAGGGGGTGGATGCCAGCCCCGAAGACGTGGGGGTCCTCGGTCTCCTGCAGCGCCGTGACCGCATCGAACGACAGATCGTCGGCCTCGGGCATGCGGGCGACCCTAGCGGCGGCGATGATGGCGTATGACGTTCGACATGGAGGCAACCTTCAGCGACGACTACCCCTACTTCTACGAGGAGTCGATCGACGACGCGCACTCGGACGCCGACACGGCCGAGATCCTGGGCCTGCTCGAGCTGCCCGGCGGCTCCCGCATCCTCGACGTGCCGTGTGGTCATGGGCGCATCGCCCGTCGACTGGCCGCGGCCGGAATGGAGGTGACGGGTGTCGATCTCACACCGGCCTATGTCGAACAGGCGCGGGCGGATCCCCACCTGCGCCCGGGCGGCGCGACCTACCTGCAGGGAGACATGCGGTCCCTGCCCGTCGACGGCCCGTTCGATGCGGTCGTCTGCTGGTTGAACTCGTTCGGGTACTACGAGGACGCGGACTGCCACCGAGTTCTCCATGAGTTCCACCGCGTGCTCCGACCGGGCGGGAAGGTGGCGATCGACACCATGCACCACGACGGTGCTGTGCGGCACTTCACCCCGTCGCCCGATGCGGTGGTCGTCCAACGCGGCGACGACGCCATGTTCGAGGTCTCGTCCTTCAATCCGACGTTGGGGCGAATGGTGATAGAGCGCACCGCGTACCGGGCGGGTGTGCTCCGTCGCGCCTCTTACTTCGTCCGATTGCCGACACCGCCCGAGTGGGTGGCCTGGCTCGGGGCGGCCGGCTTCCGTGACGTCGAATTCCGGGCGGGCGGCGGCGGCCCGCTCGAGCTGGACAGCTGGGAATTGGTGGTGGTCGCCACGGCCTGAATGCAACGGGTGTGCGCGAAAGTCCTCGACATATCGCGAAAGTCCTCGACATATGCAGAGCCTCCGCCTACTCTGCTGGTGGGGTGAGGTCGGGATCATCGGGGTAAGGAGCCTGTATGCGACGCACTTCCGTTCTGACTGTCTTCCTGGCCAGCGCCCTGTGGGCCGTCTTCGCCGGGGCCGCGCCACCAACGGCCGCCTCGTCGGCCGGCACCATCACCAGCCCGCCGACGGTGGCCGCCACGAACTGGACGAACTTCAACGCGGCGGCGGGGTCGGGCTTCAACACGCTGAACGACGTCTCCTGCACGACCTCGACCTTCTGCGTGGCGGTAGGCACGGAGAACTCAGGTGCAGGCGGGGGGACCCTCATTGAGCAGTGGAACGGCACGACCTGGAGCGTGGTGCCCAGCGTGGACGCGCCGGCGACCAACGGGGACATCCTGAACTCGGTGTCGTGCGTGGGCACCACCTTCTGCCTGGCCGTGGGGCAGTCCGGCACGGGGCCGGCCGTCGCCGAGACATGGAACGGCACGGCGTGGTCCTTCGCCACGGCCGCCGCTCCGTCGGGCAGCACCAGCACGATCCTCTCGTCGGTCTCGTGCGTGTCCGCCACGACGTGCGAGGTCCTCGGGACCGCCTCCGTCGCTGGGACGAACACGCTCTTCGGGAACCAGTGGAACGGGACCGCCCTCACGGCGACGACCGCGGCCGCACCGACGGTCACCGCCAGCGCTCCCACGCTCGTCGCATCGGGCATGGACTGCGTCAGCGCCAGCTGGTGCGTCGCGGTCGGCTACGGCGGGACGCTGAACAATGCGGCGACATCCTTCGGCGAGCTCTGGAACGGCACCGCCTGGACGACGCAAACGATGCCACAGCCTTCGACAGGCGTCGGCAGCCAACTGAGCTCGGTTTCGTGCGCGGGCGTCTCCTTCTGCCAGGCGGTCGGCCAGGTCAACCTGGCCGGTCCCCTCTCCCAGAACCTCATTGCGTCGTGGAACGGTACGCAGTGGTCGCTGACGGCCAACGTGCCGGACACCTCGGCCACGGAGAACCAATTCCTGACCGGCGTCGACTGCTTCAGTGCCACGACGTGCAGCGCGGTCGGCTCGGCCGCCGCCGCCTCGGCTCCGTCGCCCGCCAGCTCGGCCCTCAACTGGAACGGCACCACGTGGACGATCGTTCCCGCCACGCCGAACGGCGCGGCGCAGACCAACCTGGCCGGCGAGTCCTGCGTGACGGACTGGTCCTGCGTCGCGGTCGGCAACGAGCGGCCCACGGTCGCCAGCTTCTCTGCGTTCGCCATGGCCGCCCCGATCGCCCGCACCGGCTACCGCTTCGTCGCCTCCGACGGCGGGGTGTTCGACTACGGGTCCGGCGCTCCGTTCCTGGGCTCCACGGGAGGAATGCATCTCAACAAGCCGGTCGTCGGCATGGCGGTCATGCCCGGCGGTGACGGCTACGACCTGGTGGCCTCCGACGGCGGGATCTTCAACTACGGCAGCGCCCAGTTCTACGGTTCGACCGGCTCGTTGCACCTCAACGCGCCCGTCGTGGGGATGGCCATGACGGCAGACGGGGCGGGCTACTGGCTGGTCGCCTCGGACGGCGGCATCTTCTCCTACGGCGACGCGCAGTTCTACGGCTCGACCGGAAGCTTGAAACTGAACAAGCCGATCGTGGGCATGGCGGCCACGCCGGACGGCAAGGGCTACTGGCTCGTCGCCTCCGACGGCGGCATCTTCAACTACGGCGATGCCGCCTTCTTGGGCTCGGCCGGGTCATTGCCCCTCAACCAGCCTGTGGTCGGCATGGCCGCTCCGGTCGCGGGCGGGTACTACCTGGTGGCGACCGACGGCGGCATCTTCACCTACCCGACCACCAACGGACCGCCCTTCTTCGGCTCGACCGGGTCCATGAAGCTGAACAAGCCCATCGTGGGTATGACCGCGGTGGCGGGGGGCTACTACCTGACGGGGTCGGACGGCGGCATCTTCGCCTACCCGACCACCAACGGGCCGGCCTTCCTCGGCTCCACGGGCTCCATCGTCCTGAACGCCCCGATCGTGGGGATGACGGGGTAGGTCCGGCGGGAAGGTGCGGCCCGCCGCCGCGCCGCCGCCGCCGGCCTGATCTGACCGGGGCAGGCCGTACGATTGGGGCCGTGGCCTGGCCTTGGAGCGGTGCGTCGATGTGTGCCGTGTCCGTGATCTCTGGGATGATCGGACCATGAGTGCCGGCATCGTCGCGTGGGGGACCTACCTGCCCTATTGGCGGTTGGAACGGGCGGCCATCGCCGGTGTCCTGGGCGGCGGCGGGGGCCGGGGGACCCGGGCGGTGGCTTCCCACGACGAGGACACGACCACCATGGGTGTCGAGGCCGGCCGACGGGCGCTGGCCGTCGGACCTGGGGCGGCCGCCGTGCAGGATGTGCTCTTGTCGACGCCGGACCCGGCCTATCTGGACAAGACGAGCGCCACGACGGTGCACGCCGCACTGGGGCTGGGGCGGGGGTGCGGCGCCTATGACCTTGCCGGCTCTTCGCGCTCCGCCCTCGGCGCGCTGCTGCTGGCCCTCGGTGCGGCGGCGGGCGGAGGAGGAGGCGCCGGCGCCGGCGCCGGCGGCCGCACCACGATGGCCGTCCTGGCTGACCTGCGCACCGGTCTGGCCGGCTCGGCCGAGGAGCGCGACAGCGGTGACGGTGCGGCAGCCGTCGTCTGCGCGCCCGACAGTGCGGTGGCCGAGCTCGTCGGACGGGGCGCCGTCAGCGACGAGTTCCTGGACCGCTGGCGGGTTCCCGGCGAGGCGGACTCGCACGTGTGGGAGGAGCGCTTCGGTGAGGAGCTCTACGTGCCGCTGGCCCGTGAGGCCTTTGCCGCCGCGCTCAAGGATGCCGGCCTGGCCGAGGGAGACGTCGACCACGCCATCGTGACCGGCCTGCACGTGCGGGCGGTCAAGGCGGTGACGAAGGGGCTCGGCGTGCCCGAGGGTGCGCTCGCCCCCGACCTGACCGGGTCGGTGGGCAACCTCGGCGCGGCCGCTGCCGCCCTGGCCCTGTGCGACGCCTTGGAGCGGGCCCAGCCCGGGCAGGTCATCGTCCTCCTGTCGCTGGCCGACGGGGCCGACGCGCTCGTGTTCCGTACCACCGAGGCGCTGCCCGCCATGCAGGCGGCCCGTGCTGCCGCCGGCGTCCCGTCGGTGGCGGAGCAGGTGGCGGCCGGGCGGGACGATCTGTCCTATGCGACCTTCCTCACTTGGCGGGGCCAGATGCGACGCGAGCCGCCGCGCCGGCCCGACCCCGAGCGCCCCGGCGCGCCGATCGTCCACCGCTCCGAGCAGTGGAAGTACGCCTTTGCGGGGAGTCGCTGCCTGGTGTGCGGGTTCCGCCACATGCCGCCGACCCGGGCCTGTCTGTCCTGTCACACCATCGACCAGATGCAGGCCGAGCGCCTGGCCGACGTGCCCGGCACGGTGGCCACCTTCACCATCGACCACCTGGCCTTCAGCCTGTCGCCCCCGGTGGTGGGGGTCATCGTGGACTTCGACGGTGGCGGCCGCTACCGCTGCGAGATAACCGACGTGGTCGCCTCGGAGCTGTCCATCGGCGACCGGGTCTCCATGACCTTCCGGCGCGTCTGGACGGCGCAGGGCGTGCACAATTACTTCTGGAAGGCCCGGCCGGCCCTCGGTGGGGCCAACGACGAGGGCGGCACCAACGACGGCGCCGGCACCGGCGCCGGCGACACGGCAGTCGAGCAAGGAGCGTAGGGCGATGGGGAGCAAGGGCATCCGCGACCAGGTGGCCGTCATCGGCATGGGCTGCACTCGATTCGGCGAATTGTGGGACAAGGGGGTCGACGACCTCTTGACCGACGCCACCACCGAGGCCGTCGGCTCGGTCCCCGGCCTCGAACTCGACGACATCGACGCCTTCTGGCTGGGCACCATGACCTCGGGTGTCTGCGGCACCACGCTCTCACGCCCCTTGAAGATCGACTACAAGCCCGTCACCCGTGTCGAGAACTACTGCGCCACCGGCTCGGAGGCCTTTCGCAACGCCTGCTACGCCGTGGCCTCGGGCGCCTACGACACCGCCATGGCCATCGGCGTCGAGAAGCTCAAGGACACCGGGTACTCGGGGCTCACCGGCATCCGGGCCGTGGGCGACGGCACCGACCCCGGACTGTCGTCGCCGGCCGCCTTCTCCTTCCTGGCCCCCTCCTACGCCCACAAGTACGGCGTGGACAAGGCGCAGATGAAGGAGGTCATGAGCCGTATCGCCTTCAAGAACCACCAGAACGGGGCGCGCAACCCCCGGGCGCAGTTCCAGAAGGAGGTCTCCATGGAGACGATCGCCAAGGCGCCCCTCGTCGCCGGCGATCTCGGCGTCTTCGACTGCAGCGGCGTGAGCGACGGCTCGGCCGCCGCCATCATCTGCCGGGTCGAGGACGCCCACAAGTACTGCGCCAACCCCCTCTACGTGAAGGCCCTCGCCTTCGTCGCCGGTCCCGCCGCCGGCCCCATCGACCCCGCGTACGACTACACGACCTTCGAAGAGGTCGTGCGCTCGGCCGCCGACGCCTACGCCCAGGCCGGCATCACCGACCCGCGGGCGCAGCTGGCCATGGCCGAGGTGCACGACTGCTTCACGCCGACCGAGCTCGTCCTCATGGAGGACCTGGGCTTCGCCGAGCGGGGCACGGCGTGGAAGGAGGTGCTGGCGGGCACGTTCGACCGCGACGGCGAGCTGCCGGTCAATCCCGATGGCGGCCTGAAGTCCTTCGGCCACCCGATCGGCGCTTCCGGGCTGCGCATGCTCTTCGAGTGCTGGCTCCAACTTCGGGGGGAGGCCCCACCCGACCGCCAGATCGGGACCGTGGGTGCCGGACGGACGCTCGGACTGACCCACAACCTGGGCGGCGCGCCGGGCGAGGGCGTCAGCTTCGTGGGCATCGTCGGGACCGAGCTCGACGGATGAGCGACACCCACCACTCCGGCGGCGACGCCGTCGACCTGCTGGCCGAGACCGAGGACCAGGCGGCGCTGCGCCAGCTCGCCCGCGATGTGGCCGAGCGCGAGGTCGCGCCCCGGGCCCACGAGGCCGACGAGGCGGGGGCCGTGTCCCCCGAGCTGCGCAAGGCCCTGGCGGCGGCCGACCTGCTGCGGATCACGGTGGGGGAGCAGTGGGGCGGCATGGGCCTGGGCGACGTCGAGGCCTCCATCGTCCTCGAAGAGATCGCCCGGGCCGACGTCTCGTCGGCCATCTGCTGTCAGCTCACCTTCAACGGGCCGCCCCGGGGGATCGAGCACCTGGGCCCCGAGGCGATGAAGGAGCGCTGGCTCCCGGCGGTGGCGGACGGGGACGCGTTGATCAGCATCGGGATCACCGAGCCCGATGCTGGCTCGGCGGTGCAGAACATGCGCGCCGCGCTGGTCGAGGACGGGCCGGGGCGCTGGCGCCTCAACGCCTACAAGAACTACTCGACGCTGGGCGACGTGGCCCAGGGCGTGCTGGTCTGGTGCCGTTGGCCGGGGGGAGAGGGTGCGAAGGGCATCGGTGCCGTCATCGTGCCCACCGACCGCGAGGGGGTGTCGGTCACTGGGCGCCACAAGGGCATGGGGATCCACGCTGCCACCGAGGCCGAGCTGGCTTTCGACGGCGTCGCCATCACCGCCGACGACGTCCTGCTCGCCGGCCAGCCGTCCGACACGTCGGCGTTCAAGGTGCTGTTGTCCCACCTCAACCACGAGCGCTGCGGCAACGCGTCCATGTGCATCGGGGCGGCGCAGGGCGCCCTCGAGCACGCCGTCCGCTACATGAACGAGCGCGTCATCGGCGGCCGTCCGCTGGCCGAGCTGCAAGGCCTGCAGTGGAAGCTGGCCGACATGGCGGTACAGCTGGAGGGGGCCCGGCTGTTGTTGGCCCGCGCCGTCCGGCTGGCCGGCCCGCACGGCACGCCGCCGGCGCTCGAGACGGCCATGGCCAAGACGGCGGCCAACCTGGCGGCCAAGTTCGTGTGCGACGAGGCCATGCAGATCCACGGCGGGTACGGCTACTCACGCGAGTATCCGCTGGAGCGGGCCTACCGCGACATCCGGGGCCTGTGCATCGGCGCGGGGACGGTCGAGGCGCAGCGCAATTACATCGGCCTGCGCGTGGCCGCCGGCGCCCGCACCGGGTCACCCGGTTGGAGAGCACTGCTCCAGGGGTCCTAGCCCGCCATGCCGACCCGTCCCGTCATCGACCACGGGCGCTGCGAAGCCAAGCGGGACTGCGTCCGGGTCTGCCCCTACGACGTGTTCGAGGTGCGACGCATGGACGTGGACGACTTCACTGCCCTCGGGCTGCTGGGCAAGCTCCGTTCCACGGCGCACCGCCGGATGACGGCCTACCCGGTGCGGGCCGACCAGTGCCACGAGTGCGGGCTGTGTGTGACGGTCTGCCCGGAGGAGGCCATCACCCTGGTGCCGGTCGGCGGCGACTGAGTTCTCGCACCATCGTCGGTCGGGCTGAGGCGCTTGGGTCGACGCTCAGCGCGGTTCAGGTCGGCGGGGTGCGCCGGAGCATCTGCGAGTGCGCGATGTCTCGCAGCCGAGATTGGGCCGAGAGCCACTCGCTCGAGCGACCGGCGCGACCATCCTGGACCACGTGGTGGACCCCGGTGGGTCCATCTGTGCGGGCTCCGCACCTTCGGCAGACAGCGATCCGGCCGTTCGTCTCCGGAGCGTGGTGCTGGTCGAGCTGTGCGGCAACGTGCAAACACTCGGATGAGGTCATGGTGCTCCTTTTGGCGCACCCACCGGGCACTGAACCCAAGAGGCTTCGATGTCGAGACGGGCGTGCCTGCACACCCTACGCCCAACAGCCCCTGCAGGTGTTCGGGACGTCCGACGATGAGACCTTCAACATGACCCGGCGGCGCCCGAGCCGGTGCTCTTGGTGGCGGCGCCATGGGTCCTCGCGAACTTCTGGTCGAGAAGTGTGGTGTCGGTGTGCAGGACACGGAGGGCGGCTCGCCCCTCGCCCCCGTACGTGTAGCCCTGCGTATAGGCGCTGCCCGAAGGGCTGTCGTCGGTGTGGGTCGGCGTGCCACCGATCGGCTCGATACCGGTGTCCTCGTTCCAGTCGTTCCACGACGTCACCATGACGATGGGCAGCGCGGGATCGACCTCGGGCAGGGCAACGCACCGGAAGAGGTGGTCGAGCGTCGACGCCGGGCCCTCGCGGGGCAGCCACTGGCGCGGCTGGGCGGGGTGGTTCGTCGGCAGCCGGAAGCCACGATCGTTGAAACTCGACGAGACGTCGGGGATCACGGGCACCCGGCCGTCCGTTGCCGCGCTGTATTCGCTGAGCAGATGCCGCTCATCGGCCACGATGTTCGTGGTACCGGGATACCCCGTGAAGTCCTTGGTCGGGCCGAGGAAGAAGTTCGGGTCTCCGTAGTAGAGGATGTAGGACGTGATGGCGTCGAACTGCTCGATGCGGTTCACTTGCGGGGTCGTGGTCAGGATGGGGCCGGGGGGGTTGGGGTTCTCCGGCGTCACCCGCCAGTAGACCTCGTCCCCGATGAAGAAGGGGTTGAAGCCATGCGCCTCGAGCACGGTGCGGGCGCCCTTGATCATGCCTGCGACATCGCCCGTGAGGGTCCGGGTCAGGTACAAGAAGACCACGGGCCGGCCATGGATGCGCAGGTACGAAGGGTTGCGGAAGTAGTCCTTGGCGAAGGTCAGCATGTCCGTGTCGAAATGCAGCTCCATCTGGAACGTGACCGGGGTGGACTCGCGTCCGGGGTCGAAGCCCAGGTTCCATGTCTCGTAGAACATGGCGAAGCGAATCTTGGCGATGTTGGGTGCGGCCAAGAAGCCCTTCATGGCATTGTCCGCGGCCTCGTAGTTCTCGCCCGAATAGCCGGCGTCGTAGGGCCACCAGTCGATGGCGAAGAAGTTGATCCCGGCCCGGCGGGCGTTCGTGATGTCACGGGCCGCCGTCTTGGGGCTCTGCGAGTTCACCAGGGAGGCTGCAGGCAGTTGCGGTGGCACGAGATGGGCTCGCAACGTCCCGCCGGCGAAGTTCTGCGGATTCCACAGGTAGTAGTAGGCCCCGACCAACGGGTGCGTGGTCTGTGACGCGGTCGATGTGGGAGCCGCTGGCGCGCTGAACGCCAGGAGGAGCGCCGACGCGAGGACGGCTCCCAGGCCGCACCGCACCCGCCGCCCGGGAGTCGTCCGCACGGCGGGATCCTAAGAGACAACGATGATTGTCGGACGCCATCCCAGGCTGGAGTCACCAACCCTCCCGCCCGGGGTGAAGAATGCGACATGGCCACAGCCGATGACGCGGCGCCGGACCGTGCCGGCCTCCCCGAGACATCCGAGCTGAGTACGCCCAGCGTCGCCCCTCCTGCCCGAGAGTCCGTGCGGGAGCGTGTGGTGCACATGCGCGAGAGAGCGGAACGCACGCGGGCAGGGATCGAGGCTCGTCGGGCCGACTCAGCATCGATCGACACGGCATTCGAGGCCATCGAGCGGGACGCCCAGAGCGGGGGAGGTGTGCTCGCAGCCGCAGTGGCGTTCCGCCTCTTCATGTTCCTGGTTCCCTACGCCTTCGTCATGGTCACCGGGTTCGGGCTGGCTTCGACCGCGGCCGGGCAGGATCCCGGAGACGCCGCCCGCTCGGCGGGCATCGGCGGGCTGCTGGCCACCGCGGTCTCGAGCACCAGTACGCCGTCGTTGGCCAACCGCATCATCGCCCTCGTCGTCGGAGGCTTCGCCCTGGCCCTCACGGCGCGCTCACTCGTCCGGGTGTTGTGGATAGTCCATCGGCTGATCTGGAGGGTGCAGCCACCACGCAAGCCCTCTCCGTGGGGTTCCCTCATCCTCGTGGGGATCATCACGGCGCTCTTCGGCATGGGCGACCTCTTCGCCTGGATCGGCTCACACTCTCTCGGTCTGCGCATCGTCGCGTTCTTCCTGACGATCCTCGTCTCAGCCGGTGCCTGGTTCCTGGCCTCGTGGCTGCTCCCGAGGGACGAGTGCGCCTTGTGGGCCCTCCTGCCCGGGGCGCTCATCGTCGGCGTGGGCGTCGGCGTCCTGCAGATCCTGACCGTGACCTACGTCGTGCACGTCGTCACGCGGAAATCGGACCTTTACGGGGCCATCGGCATCGCGCTGGCGTTGTTGCTCTGGACCTACTTCGCCGGACGCCTGCTCACGGCAGCAATCGCCGCCAACGCGTCACTGTGGAAGCACCGGAGGGGAGAGGAGGCGGGGTACGGCGACTTGCTCTCGCCTCCCTGAGCCAGGCGGGCGGGTCAGGCGGGCAGGTCCGGCGGGCAGGTCCGGCGGGCGGGTCAGGCGGGCGGGTCAGGCGCCGCCGGCGGCGGCGTGGGCGAACTCTGACCAGACGGCCACCCACTCCCTCCACACCGGGGGTGGGTAGTCATGGCCCATGCCGTCGATCTCGACGTAGCGCGCCCCGGGAATGACCTCGGCGGTCTGCCGGCCTCCACTCGGATTGATGAGGGTGTCGCGGCTGCCGTGGATGACAAGAGTGGGGAGATTGAGCTCGGCCAGCTCCGCCGAACGGGAACCGTCCCGCATGACCGCCTTCATCTGCCGCCCGACCCCTTCGGGACAGAAGCAGCGGTCGTAGGCGGCCGCGGCCCGGGCCCGGATGGCATCGTCGTCGAGCCACTCGGGCTTCGACCCGTACACGTGAAGCGCGGCCACCTGCCGGTCGATGTAGGCGGCGCGTGAGGGAGCCGGCGGCGCCAGGAGGAACGCCATCGCCTCCTCCGAGCTCTCGCCGTAGCCCGCTTCGCCGGTCCGGGACATCACCGATGTGAGCGACAGCACACGATCGCCATGATTCAGGGCCAGCCGCTGGACGATCATGCCCCCCATGGAGCAGCCCATGACGTGGGCCCTCTCCACCCTGATGGCGTCGAGGACGGTGACGGCGTCGTCAACCATGTCGACGAGGGCATAGTCCTCGTCGTCGAGCTTCGTCGAGAGGCCGACGTCGCGGTTGTCGAACCGCACCACGTGGAAGCCCTCGTCGCAGAAGAGCTGACACCACGACACGTCGTAGTTCAGGCATTGGGATCCGAGGCCGTTGACCAGGAGGAGGGTCGGTGCCGCCGGATCGCCGAATTCCTCGTAGTAGATCTCGACCGCACCGTTGCGCGCCGTGCTCATGTGCCCCTCCCGATCCCCCTCGAAAAACCACGACAGCAGCCACCGGAACCTCGGCACGCACGCAGCCGGACCGAGCTTCTGGGGGCGATGATTCGCCCGCCCGGCGGCCGTGCGCGGTGGTCGCTCAGCGTTGCATGGACTTGGTCTCGACGAACTCCTCGAGACCGTACTTGCCGCGCTCGCGCCCGAAACCCGACTGCTTGTAGCCACCGAATGGCGCGCCCGGGTTGAAATTCCCGCCGTTGATGTCGACCTGACCGGTCCGTAGCTGCCGGGCCACCCGCTCAGCGCGAGCCGGGTCAGCGCTCCAGACCGCGCCGGCCAGCCCGTAGGGCGTGCCGTTGGCGATCTCGATCGCCTCCTCCTCTGTGTCGTACGGCATGAGGACGAGAACCGGCCCGAAGATCTCCTCCTTGGCGATGGTCATGTCCGGCGTGACCTCGGAGAAGACGGTCGGCTGCACGAAGAAGCCCTTTTCGAGGCCTTCGGGGGCGTCGGCGCCTCCGACGATCAGCTTGGCCCCCTCCTGAATCCCCTTCTCGATGTAGCCGCGCACGCGGTCGCGCTGGACGGCCGAGACCAGGGGCCCGATGAGCTTGCCCGCCTCGAAGGGGTCGCCCGGGGCGAAGCCCGCCGTGCCGCTGATGGCCATCTCCTCCACTTCGGCCAGCCTGTCCCGGGGGACGAGCATGCGGGTCAGGGCGGAGCAGGTCTGGCCGGAGTTCATGTAGCAACCGAAGAGACCGGCAGGGACGGCGGCGGCGAAGTCGGCATCGTCCAGCAGGATGTTGGCCGACTTGCCACCGAGCTCGAGCGAGACACGCTTGATGCCCTCGGCCGCCAGCTCCATGACCCGGCGGCCCGCCCGGGTGGAGCCCGTGAAGGACACCATGTCGACCTTGGGGTGGGCCGCGATCGCCTCTCCCACGACGGGGCCGGTTCCGCTGACCAGGTTGAAGACGCCCGGCGGGAGGCCGACCTCGTCGATGACATCGGCCAGGATGAACGCGTTGATCGGCGCTACTTCGCTCGGCTTCAGCACGACCGTGCAGCCGGCGGCCAGGGCAGGCGCCACCTTGAGGACAACCTGGTACAGCGGGTAATTCCACGGCGTGATGGCGCCCACGACGCCCACGGGCTCGCGCACGACGAGGGAGTTCCCGAGCTCTTCCTCCCACTCGAGGCTCTCGGCCGCCTTGGCGGCGTCGGCGAACGCACCGGCGGGCAGGCCGACCTGAATGGAGCCCGACAGAGTCATGGGCATGCCGACTTCGTGGGAGATGATCTGGGCCACTTCGTCCGTGCGGGCGGCCAGGGCTTCTCCTATGCGGGTGAGCAGCTTGGCCCGCTCCTCGCGGGACGTGGCAGCCCAGGCCGGGAAGGCGGCGGCGGCGGCCTCGACGGCCTTGTCGACGTCCTCCGGCGTCCCCTCGGGGATGGTGGCGAAGACCTCCTCGGTCGCCGAGTCGATGACCTTCAGGTCGCCCTTGCCGGTCGAGGGGACCCAGGCCCCGTTGATGTAGATCTTGTCGCGCACGAGCATGAGTGCCCTCCCTCGGTGGTCCGAATCAGCGCACCCACCCTATCCAGGCCGGGAGGGAGGCGTCCCGGGCGGGTCGTCCTCCCTGCCCAACAGGGGGACTAATTAATCCTTCTTGCCCAAGAGTGGGTGATCGCCCATACCGACGGGCTGGAGGTGCTGCCCGAGTACCTCGTGGAAGTGCTCGGCCACCGCCGCGGGCGTCCACCCGCCCTCGCGCCACATGGAGGCGATCTGTCGCGGCGTCTGGAAGAGCGTGTACGCGAAACCCGTGCGCCCCAAGACCTGCCCGTTGACGTACGAGGCGTCCTCAGAGGCCAGGAAGGCGATCAGGGGCGCATTGAGCGCGGGGTCCTGATCGGCGGGCGGCTCCGCGCCGGCGTAGAGGCCCTCGGTCATTCGGGTGAAGCCGGCCGGGGCCACCGCGTTCACGGTGATTCCGTACCTGCCCAGCTCCAGCGCCCACACGAAGGTCATGCCCATGATGGCGGCCTTGGCCGCGCCGTAGTTCGTCTGCCCGAAGTTGCCGCGGAGTCCGGCCGACGACGTGATGTTGACGATCCGCCCGTAGCCTGCGTCCTTCATCAGGGGGGCCGCATGGCGCACCGTGTTGAACGTGCCCTTCTGGTGCACGGCAATGACGGCGTCGTAGTCCGCCTCGTCCATCTTGACCACCGTCCGGTCGCGCACGATCCCGGCGTTGTTGACGACGATGTCGATCGAGCCGAAGGTGTCCACCGCCGTCCCGATGATCCGGCCTGCTCCTTCGAAGTCGCTCACCGAGTCATGGTTCGGGACGGCGCTGCCGCCGGCCGCCTCGATCTCCGCGCAGACCTGCGCGGCGGGGTCCTCTTCGGTGCCCGCACCCCCCAGCGTCACGCCCACGTCGTTGACCACGACCTTGGCGCCCTCCGCCGCCAGGCAGAGGGCGATATCGCGCCCGATGCCCCGGCCCGCACCCGTCACGACCGCCGCTCGACCATTGAGAAGTCCCATGGTGCAGACAGTACCTCCGTGCCTGTTCCCTGACAGCAGTGTCAGGCATTGCCCCTGGCGCTGTACGATCGTCACGAACGCCGGGCGAGGACCTTCGCCCCCCAGACCCCTGAGGAGACCCAGAGCATGGCCTTCATTGAGAACGCACCGGAGCAGATCGTCGCCGCGGCCAAGGAGCTGCTTCAGAAGGGGCTCGTAGAGGGGACCTCGGGCAACATCTCGGCGCGCATGGAGAACGGCAACATCGCCGTCACCCCGTCGTCGCTGGACTACCGCCTCATGACGGTCGACGACATCGTGATCGTGGACGCGGCCGGCGATGTCGTGTCGGGCGAGCGAGGCCCCACCTCGGAGAAATACCTCCACGTGGCGGTTCAGGCGGCCTACGAGGACTACGCGGTCTGCATTCACTCGCACGCCGTCCACGCGACCATGTTCGCCGTCGCCCACCAGGACATCCCGAGCTGCATCGACGAGTTCACCGTCTACCTCGGTGGGGACATCCGCTGCTCCGAATACGCCGCCAGCGGCTCGCCCGAACTGGCCGAGCAGGTGGTCAAGGCTCTGGAGAGCCGCAGCGCGGCGCTCATCGCCAACCACGGGATGGTGGCGATCGGCACGACGATGGAGAAGGCGATGCACAACACGGCGCTCGTCGAGCGGTCGGCCAAGATCATCTGGGGCGCCAAGCAGCTGGGCGGGATCTTCCCGTTGCCGGAGAAAGTCAACGAAACTTTCGCCAGCTACTGGCCCTACATGCGGTGATCGAAGGCAAGATCCGCGCCCGGCTGGCCGAGCTGGGCCTCACGCTGCACGGGCCCCATCCGCCGCACGACCCGCTCGATGCGGTGGTGGTGCACGACGGCGTGGCGCGCACATCGGGGCAACTGCCCCGCATCGCCGGGGAACTGACCTGCCTCGGGCGCCTGGGCGACACCGTGACGGTGGAGGAGGGTAGCGAAGCCGCCGCCGTGTGCGCGCTGAACGCCCTGGCCGTCCTGGAGGAGGCGCTCGGCACTCTCGACCGCGTCACGCGCGTTCTCACCGTGACGGGCTTCGTGTCTTCGGCGCCCGACTTCCATCAGCAGCCCGCCGTCGTGGACGGGGCGAGCAAGGTTCTGGCGGATGTCTTCGGCGAGTCGGGCCGTCACACCCGCTCGGCCATCGGCGTGGCCGCGCTGCCCCGCAACGGGGCGGTCGAGATAGAGGTGACGGTCGCGGTCAGCGACTGAACGCTTCAGCGATCACCGGTCGGGCCACGGCGGCCAGGTCCCAGTAGCCACAGGTCCCCGTGTCGCGCAGCTCCGTGACGGCGTTGATGGCGGCGCCGTACGCGGCCACGGCGATGGCGCCTCCCACCGAGATCCGGCTGACTCCGAGCTCGGCCAACTCCCCGACGGTGGGACAGCCCGGGACGACCAGCACGCTCACCGGGCGGTCGACGGCCGCCAGCAGCTGGCGCAGGTCGCTCGGGTCGACGACCCGCGGTGCGAACAGGACGTCGGCCCCTGCCTCTTGATAGGCCTGCAGACGGGCGATGGTGTCGGCGAGGTCCTGACGACCGTGCAGGTAGTTCTCGGCCCGCGCGGTCAACACGAACGGGGTCGGGCCGGTGTGGGCGGCCTCGGCCGCGGCACGCACCCGCTCCGCGGCGTGGGCCAGCTCGTAGATGGGCGTTTCCCGATCACCGGTGAAGTCCTCCACGGATCCACCCGCCAGGCCGACACCGACCGCTGCGGAGATCGTGGCGGCCACGCCGGCGGGGTCGTCGGCGAAACAGTTCTCGAGGTCACCCGAGACCGGGATGTGGACGGCCCCGACCAGATCGCCGGCGTGGGCCAGCACCTCCTCCTTGGTCATGGCGCCGTCGAGGCGTCCCCTCGTGGCGGCGAACCCGCCGCTCGTGGTGGCGATCGCGTCGAATCCGAGCGTGGCGAACAACGCAGCCGACCCGATGTCCCACGCGTTGGGCATGAGCAATGGGGAGCCCGGGACGTGCAGGGCGCGGAAATCGCCCATGCGTCAGTTGGACTGTGCGGGCTCGGGAAACTCCCAGTACTGGAACTCGATCATCATGGGCAGGAGGTAGCGGACGTAGAGGGAGTGGATCTTGACCACCTGCTGGTCGTCCATGTGCAGGTCGATGAGCTCCATGCGATCGTCGACCTTGCGGAATGCCTCGGCGCGCTCCTGCAGCCCGCGCAGCTCGTCGAGTGAGCCCACGGCGAAGCCGTAGTGGTCCATCCGTGGGCAGCGCATCGGGTCGTCCTCGGCGATGAGGAAGATGAACTGGTCCCAGTGCACGCAACTCATGATGAGGCGTCGACGGTCCTCGGTCATCACCTCCATTTCGGTGAAGCCCATCACCTCGTCGAAGAAGCGGCAGACGTCGGCCCGGTTCGTCGCATCGAGGAGGTCGGCCGGCAGCGACATGGCCACGTGGTTGAAGCGTGGGTTGCCTGAGGGATAGAAGGGATGTGGCATCAGGGCTGCACCTCCGGGACGACCATGACCTTGCCGGCGATACGACCCGCGGCCAGCGCCTCCAGCGTGTCCCCGATGGCTGTGAGCGGGACGGCGGCGGGTTCGATGAGGAGCTCCGAGGGGAATCCGTCGGAGGCGAGGAGCTCGAGCGCCCGCTCGAACCCGCCCTGGTCGTAGACGAAGGATCCAGTGACGGTCAGCTCGTTGAGGATCATGCGGTTGATGTCGAAGGTGGGATGGTCGATGCCGGCACCCACCATGACGAGCATGCCGCCCCGAGCGAGCTGGCAGAAGCCCGCCTCGATGGCCGCCCGGTGCCCGGAGCATTCGAGGACGACGTCCACCGCGCGCGTCGACATGCGTTCGGGCTCCCAGGAAGGAAAGACGTCGAGTTCCTCCGGGTCGACGAGAGAGGTCACGCCGAGGTCGGCCGCCAGGCGGCGGCGTCCCTCATGGGGCTCGACCACCGTGATGTCGGCGACGCCCATGGCATGGAGTGCGGCCACGCTCAACGCACCGATCGGCCCGGCGCCGAAGACCATGACGCGGTCGCCGCGGCGCAACCCCTGAGCGCGTGATGCCGTGCATGGCCACCGACAGCGGCTCGGCCAGGGCGGCGTGGCGGGGGGAGAGGCCCTCGGGCAGGCGCAGGATGCCGGTCGCCCGGCAGAGGATGTACTCGGCGAAGGCGCCGTCGGTGTGCTCGCCGGTCATGCTGGCGCGGTTCTCGCACTGCGAGGGCTTGCCCTCCAGGCACCGGCGGCAGGTGCCACAGCGCACGCCGGGACCGCCCACCACGAGCTCGCCCACCGACCACCCGGTGACGTCTTCCCCGACGGCGGCGATGGTCCCGCTCCATTCGTGGCCGGCGACGGCGCCGGGGGTGAACCCCCACCCGTCGCGCAGCTGATGGATGTCGGACCCGCAGATGCCGCACGCGTGGACCTGCACCACGACCTGGCCCGGTCCGGGTTGGGGGACCTTGCGCTCTTCGACGGTGATCATGCCGGGTGACTGGTAGACGGCTGCCGCCATCACGGCGGGGAGCGATGACCCTGACATGGACGTCAGGCTAGGCGCTCGGGGCCAGCCAGGCGAGGCCTCCTGCCAGATGCTGCAGGTAGCGCGGCGTCTCCCACGCTCCCGGGAAGTGGCCGAGCGCGGTGTAGAAGGTGCGGGCGGCGCCGTCCTCGAGGCTCCAGGCCAGGGGGTAGCCGCACTCGGGGACGCGGCCTCCGGGAGCGGAGAGGTCGACCTGGTCCTCGGCCAGCCGGAGCAGCACACGGGCGTCGGGCCGCAGGGCGGTGAAGAGATAGATCTCGTCGCGCCATTCCCAGCGCGAACCGAGGTGGGCCGTGGCCGGATGGTCGGCGTCCACGACGTCGATGTCGAACTCCTGGGTCCAGGGATGGCCGTCGAAGCGGGCCCCGAGCATGTCGCCGTACTCGGGCCACGTGTGGCTGGCGTCGGTGGCGGAGTGGACGCCGAGGAGGCGCAGCGTCCCGTCACGCCAGGCCTGCTCTGCCGCGACCTTCTGCGCTGGGGACCACGGCGTCTCCCCGATGTTGAACAGGGCCAGGACGCGGGCCGCCGCCAGCCGGTCGGGTGAGACATCGCCCACGTCGGTGACCACGATTGGGGTGAGGCCGGACATCCTCGCCAGCTCCGAGAGCCCGGTCGCCGCCTGGCTCAGGACGCCATGCACGCCCGCCGGCCCGTCGACGTAAGGGGCGACCTGGGTCACGATCAGCATCTCGTCGTGCACGCCGAGGAGTGTAGGGCTGGTGCCGCGCCCCTGCCCGGTGGTCCAATGCACGGGCACCCGACCGAGGAGGATCTACGACGTGAGCACGACGACGAGCGACAGTTCCGGGGACGTGGCGGCGGTTGCTGCTGCGTTGGCGCGGCTCGGTTCCGCCACCATCGGCGAGTCGGGTGGCCGGGCCGCCCACCGCCGGCTCCGGCCAGCGTGGTCCGGCGCCGCGGTGGCAGCCCCGGCGTACCCCGTGGGCTGCACGCCGGGGGACAACCTGGCGGTGCACGTGGCCGTGACGACGGCACCGCGGGGGAGCGTCCTCGTCGTCGACGTGGGGCAGGTGGCCGACCGGGGCTACTGGGGCGAGGTGTTGACCACGGCCGCGGAGGCGGCCGGCCTGGCCGGACTGGTCCTCGACGGGGGGGTGCGAGACGTGGCCGCTCTGGAGGCCCACGGGTTCCCGGTGTTCTCGGCGGCGATCGCCCTCACCGGTGCGACCAAGGACAAGCCGGGGACGGTCGGGGCGCCGGTGCGGGTAGGCGGCGTCCGGGTGGCGTTGGGGGACTGGGTGGTGGCCGACGTGGACGGCGTCGCGTTCGTCGCGGGTGACGTGTTGTCGGACGTGCTGGCCGCAGGGCAGGACCGTGAGGCGAAGGAGGCGGGATACTTCTCGGCCCTCAAGTCCGGATCGACGACGGTGGAGCTGCTCGGGCTCGACGCCTCGCTGGTGCGGCGGGGGGATGGCGGGTAGACGCCTGGGGCCGAAGGTTGCGCTGACGATCAAGCCGGCGGTTCGGCCGGCGGGTGGCACAATGCGCTATGAGCGAAGAGACCACGGCTGCGGACGAGACGGTGGAGCGCATGGAGGTGGGGCGGATCATCCCTGCCGAAGCGGCGCGTATTTTCGCCCTTCTGTGTGACCCCAAGGGCCACGTTTCCATCGACAGTTCCGGCATGTTGATGGACTCCACCGGCGCGCCTGCCACCAAGGTCGGCGACGAGTTCGTGATCCACATGGATCGTGCTGCCCTCAACGACTTCCCCATGGGTCGCTACGACGTCACCGTCCATATCACGACTTTCGAACCAGACCGGGAGATCGCCTGGACAATTCAGGGCCAGATCAAGCCGCAGATCGGCCATATCTACGGCTACCGGCTCTCGCCAGCGGAGGACGGCGAGGGCACGCTGGTTACCTCGTACTACGACTGGTCGACTATCGATCCCCAATGGAAAGAGGCCAACATCTTTCCCATCATCCCCGAGTCGGCCCTGCGGGCGACGTTGGGCATTTTGGAGCGGACGCTCACGCACTCAAACCGGTGGTGACGGTGAGGGTGTCGGTGACCCGGATCGGGAGGCTCTGAGCCCGGAGTCGTGCGCGGCCTGACTACAACGACTGGATGGCGGCCATCCCGACGACGGGGCTGTTCAGATGCAAACCCCCGGCAGAGCCGAAGAAGCCGGCGTCGCCGTAGCTGAAGATCCCCCCATCGCGCCCGACCATCCAGTACCCCTGCCCGTCGGCCGTGCGATCCATGCCCACCACTGGGGCGCTGATCGGCGTGCCTCCGGCCGATCCGAAGTAGGACACGTTGCCGAAGTTGAAGATGCCGCCGTCCGACGCCACCAGCCAGTACCCGCTGCCGTCGGGGGCGGCGGTCATGCCCACGATCGGCTTCTCGAGCGGCAGACCGCCGGTGGAACCGAGGAAGGCCGCATCGCCGAACGCGAAGATGCCGCCGTCGGACGCCACGAGCCAGTAGCCCTGCCCATCGATGGTCGACGCCATGCCCACGATGGGACGGTCGAGCGTCATGCCGCCTGTCGACCCGTAGAAGTTGGCATCCCCGAATGCGAAGATCCCGCCGTCGGAGGCGACGAGCCAGTAGCCACCCCCGTCGGGCGTGGGCGTCATGGCAACGATGGGCGCATTGAGGTGCGCGCCCCCGGTCGATCCGTAGAAGACGGCGTCGCCGAAGGCGAAGATGCCGCCGTCGGACGCCAGCAACCAGTACCCGGCGTCATCAGGTGTGGCGGCCATGCCGACGATGGGTGCGTTCAGGTGCAGGCTCCCCGTGGACCCGTAGAACTGGGCCCCGCCGTAGCTGAAGATGCCTCCGTCGCTGGCGACCTCCCAGTATCCAGGCGCGCTGAGGGGCTCGATGGAGATGACGAGGTTGGCCTGGGTCGACAGGAAGTTGGAGTCCGTCACGCTGAAGGTGACCTGGTACCGCCCGGAGATGGTCGGTGTCCCGCTGAGGCTGCCGTTCGCCGCCAGATCGACGCCGGGTGGCAGTGTTCCTCCGGAGACCGCCCAGGAGTACGGCGCCAATCCGCCGCTGGCAGACAGCGAGCCGGAATATGGCACGCCGATAGTGCCGCCGGGCAGGCTGGTGGTGGCGACATTCGGCGGCGCCGAGAGGGTGACGACGGTGCCGCCGAAGTTCGAGCCCGTCCCTACGGCTTCGCAGTTCACCGGGCTGGCGCAGGCAACTCCGGCGAGGGTCGCGACGCCGGGCGGAGTTGGTTCAGCCGTCCATTGGACGCCTTCGTCCACTGTCGTGATGATGCTGGCGCCTCCCACCGCCGTGCACGTCGTCGGGCTGATGCAGCTGACGGACGCCAGAGCGGTTGGCCCGGCGGGAGCGCCCAGGTCGTCCCAAGTGGAGCCGCCATCTGTCGTCCCGATGACGTCGGGGCCGGTGGCGAGGCAATTCGTGTCGCTGGCACACGAGATGCCGTCGAGACTGGTGAGGGCCGCCGGAGGTGTCTGAGGGACCCACGTCGTCCCACCGTCGGCGGTGGCGAGGATCACGGCACTCGGGCCGCCCGACGACAGACCTACGGCAGTGCAGTGCGCAGTGTCTGGGCAGGAGATCCCCGTGAAGTTGGTCACGATCCCCGGGTAGGGCTCCGCCGTCCATGTCGCACCGCCATCGTCCGTCGCGATGATGCTCGGAGCGGAAGCGCCGAAATCGCTCACGGCGTGACAGTTGGTCGCGCTGGTGCATGAAACGGATGTCAAGATGCCGACATCCGCGGGGACGGGCTCAGTGGTCCACGTCGTGCCAGCGTCGACGGTCCCGATGATGACCGGGCTGCCGAAGATGCCGAACCCCACCGCCGTGCAGTCGGAGGTCGTGACGCACGAGACGCCGTTCAGGCCAATGACGTCCGAGGGAATCGTCTGTTGGCTCCAGGCGTAGCCCTCATTGACCGAGGCCAACATCGAGTTGACTCCTACGGCAAAGCAGTCAGCCGTGGTCGGGCACGACACGGAGCTCAATCGGCTGGTACCTGGTGGCGGGCTCTGGGCCGTCCACGACAGACCCTGAGTCGTCGTCCCCATGATGGTGGAGCCAGTCCCGAGCTTTCCGGTGCCGCCCACCGCGACACAGTCTGTGGCGTCCGAACAGGAGATCCCCAAAAGATCGACGGCGTTGCTCGGAGGGCTTTGCGTCGTCCAGGTGGAACCGTTGTCGGATGTGCTGACGACGTACGGGGTGGCGCCGAGGTTGGTGCCGACGGCTATGCAAGTCGTTTCGCTTGGGCAGGCAATGGAATTGAGTTGTGTTCCACGTGGGCATCGACGTGGTGGGTTGCCAGCTCGAGAAGTTCGCCGTCAGTCGTAGTGAAGGTTGCACCGCCGCCAGAGCGAACGCCTACTGCGACGACAGGTTGTCGAGTTGAGCATGCCGGAATGAATCAGGAAATGCCAACAGCGATGGTAACTCGGTCCAAGCGAGACTCCAAGGACCCGTCCTTGCTCGCCCCGACGATCGTGGCGAATGTCGATCCACGACCCCGACGGCAGCGCAGGTGAGTGCGTTCGGACACGAGACGCGTAAAGCAGTGTCGAGTCCCGACGGTGGTGTCTGAGCATTCCAGGTGGATCACCGTCCGTTGTCTGAACAATCCTGATTCCTCCGACCGCCGTGCATTCATCGATCGTGAAGCAGGAGATCGACTGCGCCGGGAACGAGGGGTCCTGGACCGTCCAGGTGGCGCCGCCGTCGCTCGACTTCATGATTCCCGACGTCCCCGCCGGCGTAACAGACAGCCGCCGAAGGACACGAGACAGTGGACAGTGATGGTCACGCCCGATGGGGGAGTCGATCGTCAGACCAGGTGCGCCGCCATTCTCGGTGACGATGATGGAGGCGACATTGCCACCGTCGTCGCCCACCGCCACGCAGGTCGTGGAGCTCGCCGTGGCATCCGGGGCGCACGAGACAGAATTGACGTTGGTGAGGGGTCTGAAGGTCGCGGTCGTCTGCCAGCTCGGAGTGGCTGCCGCCGCGCTGAGCGTCTGAGCCGGAATCGCGAGAATGCCGAAGACCGCGAGAACGGTCACAGTCACAGCCGCCAGCGCGGTGACGGCGAGTCCCCGGACCGTTTGCATCGCCACCTCCCCTCCGACGTGGAGAGCCCACCAACGAAGGTCGGATCGTATCCTTCGATCCCCGGCTGGTTCGCCACGGTTCTCGGGCTCGAAAGGGAACGGTCGTTGCTAGGCGGGTTGCGGTGCCGGGACGACGGCGTTGCGAGGCCTCCGGCCCGCCAGAACGTCACAGACGCCCTGACATGCGAGCTGCGCCATGCGCGTCCGGGTCGCGATAGTTGCACTGCCGATGTGAGGAAGCAGGGTTGTGCGGGGTGCGGTGAGCAAGCGTGGATTCAACTTCGGCTCCCCATCGAACACGTCGAGCCCGGCGGCGTAGATGGAGCCCGCCTCGAGCGCGTCGACCAGCGCATTCTCGTCCACCACCGGCCCCCGGGCCGTATTGATCAGCACGGCCGTCGTCTTCATACGGGCGAGTTCCGCCGCGCCGATGAGGTGGCGCGTCGACTCGGTGAGCGGAACGTGCAGGCTGACGATGTCCGATCGCTCCAACAGGTCGTCGAGCGTCGGTACGAAGCCGGGGAGGCCGGTGTCGTGGCGCGTCGTGTGGAGGATCTCCATGTCGAATCCGGCCGCTCGCTGGGCCACCGCACGGGCGATGCGACCGAAGCCGACGAGGCCGAGAGTCGCACCATGCACGTCACGGGCGAGATGCGTGCCGAACCCCCACCCGGTCCACCGGCCCTCTCGAAGGTCTCGCTCTGCATCGGTGGCCAGACGGGTGGCAGTGAGAATGAGAAGGAATGCCAGATCGGCCGTTGTGTCATCGAGCACGCCGGGGGTGTTGCAGATCGTGATGCCCATCGCAGTCGCCGAGACGACGTCGATGTTGTCGTAGCCCACTGCCGCATTGGCCACGACCTTGAGCCTCCCGTTCCGACCCGACTCGAGCACCGCCGTATCGATGCGATCAGTGAGGTGGCAGACGATCCCATCGAACTCGGGAGCCAGACCGACCAACTCATCGGGTGGGAGGGCTGTCCCGTCCTGGCGCGGCAGCACGATCTCGTGGCCGGCCTCCATCAGGGGGTCGGTCCCGCGCTCCGTCAGGGGGCGGGTGACGAGGACGCGCGCCACCTAGTGCGTCGTGTAGTTGATGGCGCCAGCGCCTTTGACGCCGATGGCGAAGCAGAAACAGTGGATTGGCGCATGGTCACTGACGGGGCGCAGCGAGTGGACTTTGTCCGGCGGGATGTACACGAGGTCGCCCTGGGAGATCGGACGGTCCTCACCGTCGATCGTCATGATGCCCTTCCCGTTCATGACGTAATAGAACTCGTGGGTCGGATGGGAATGAGGATCCACCAGGCCGCCACCTGGTACCTCGAATTCGTTGACCAGCTCCAGGTAGCCCCCATCGGTGATGTCCTTGAACTCGCGGGACTCGATCATCCACCAGACCGGGACGGTGCCGTTGTGCTCGACGACCGGCGCCTTGGCTTCAATGCTGCGCACATCCATCCTGTTGGCCTCCCAAGATTTCCTAGACTGACTCCGGTGTCAGGTTAGGCCGCGTTGCGCCCCGGCGCACCCGATCAGGGAGGCCGGCGGCGCGGTGGACGAGGAAATGAGAGCGAGCGATGTCCCCAGACGTAGCAAAGACAGAACGTGCCTTGGTCCCGGAACCGCTGAGCGCGGCGGCTTGGTCACCGTTCGGCTGGCTTCCCGTCGCCGACGTCGATCCGAGCGACGGCAAGGAGACGATGACGTTCGTGTGGGCGGATCCCCACGTGAACCTGATCGGGCACGCCCGGGTCGAAGTCCCGGAGACGCCCAACGGCCTGCGCTGCGAAATGCTGTTTCGCCACGACACCCACACCCAGGCTCTCATGCCGCTCAACGTCCCGGCCGTCATCGTGGTGGCTCCGGCCGACGTCGAATTCACAGACGAGACGGAGGCGGCCACCATCCGCGCCTTCCGGATCGAGCCACTGGAGTCGCTGGTGCTGCACCAGGGCACCTGGCACTGGGGACCGTTCCCGATGGAAGGTCCCGAGGTGCGGCTGTTCAACGTCCAGGGGCTCCGCTACGCCGAGGACAACCGCTGCGTCGACCTCGCCTCGAAGGGTCTCTCCGTAGAGGTCGATCTGTCGTGAGGGCCGCGCCGGCCCGCGGGGCCACACGTGGAGCTTGACGACGCCGAAGAGGCCGAACTGGTCCCGGCCACCGTGGCCGAGCTGGTCGACGCACTCACAGCACACACAAGAGGCCGGGACGCCGATGGCAGGCCGACGTTCGTCACGACCAGCCCGAAGTGGTGGGTGCACGGTCGGGTGTTCGGGGGCATGGTGCTGGCCCAGGCCCTGAACGCCGCCATGCAGACCGTTCCGACCGATCTCGAGGTGCATTCCCTGCACGGGTATTTCTTGCGACCGACCAGTCCTGGTTCCGAGACGACCCACGTCGTGGACGGCGTGCGGGACGGGCGATCCTTCAGCACACGACAGGTGACGAGCGCGGTGGAGGGCAAGGAGACCTTCCGCATGACCTGCTCGTTCCACCGTCCCGAAGAAGGGGACAGCTATCAGCTCCCGATGGCTCCTGGCCTTGCTCCGCCCGGCGAGATCGAAGGGTTCGAGGCACCCTTTCCCTTCGACGTCCGAGAGCTCGGGATGACCGAGCGCCGGGAGGATGGCACGTACCAATCGACTCGTCGTTGCTGGTTCCGGTCCCGCGAGCCGCTCCCGGACGACCCGGCGGTGCACGCAGGTTTCCTGGCGTACTTCTCGGATATGACGGGGGCCTCGTTCCGGCCGCACAGCATCGGCGTGTGGGGTATGCACACCGATGCGAGCCTCGACCACGCGTTGTGGTTCCATCGCCCCTGGCGGGCCGACGTCTGGAGCCTCTTCGACATCCAGGCCCTCGTGAACGCAGGCGGCAGGGCCACCATCCGCGCGACGATGCACGGAGAGGACGGGACCCTGCACCTGAGCATGGCGCAGGAATTGCTGATCCGGGAGCTCGACGAACCATTCCAGGTCGAGGCCCCGGTCTGGGCTGCCCGTGACGCGCCGGGAGGAGGGGTCGATGGGATTGCTTGAGGGTCGGAGAGCGGTGGTGACGGGCGGTGGATCGGGCATCGGGCGGGCGACCTGCCGCCGGATGGCGGAAGAAGGGGCCCAGGTCGCGGTTCTCGACGTCAACGGCGACGCGGCCGAGGTGGTCGCCAAGGAGATCGGCGGCGTCGCCTTCGGCGTCGATGTGGGGGATCCCGACGCGTTGCGCGCCGCGGTCGATGCCGCGGCGGAGGCCATGGGAGGCCTGTCCGTCATCTACAACAACGCGGGCACGGGCAGCTTCAACAAGCTGCACGAGATCGACGTGGCCGAATGGGACCGGGTGCTCCGGGTCAACCTGACGGGCGTCTGGGCCGGCATCCGGGCTGCCGTGCCGCACCTCCTCGCCGGCGGAGGGGGCTCCATCGTCAGCACGGCCTCCATTAGTGGGACGCGTCCCGCCGCGGGGGAGGGCCCCTATGCGGCGAGCAAGGCTGCGGTGGCGGCGCTGACCGCGTCCGCCGCCTTGGAGTACGGGCCATCCATCAGGGTCAACGCCGTGTCGCCGGGCATGATCCTGACGGCCATGACCGAGCAGATGTTCGAGTTCATGCCCAGTCAGACGGAGCGTTTCGAGAACGGGACGCCGGTGGGCCGGATCGGCGAGCCCGAGGACATCGCGGACGTGGTCGTCTTCCTCTGCTCCGACATGGCCCGCTTCGTGACCGGTCAGAACATCGTCGTCGACGGCGGGCTGACCCTGCATGGCTCGGGCGTCGACGGCATCTACGACCTCGTGTACCCGGCGCAGCGGCCCCGCACGTAGCGCGGGCCACTGGCGTCGGGGGTCAGGCGTTCGGCTCGAAGAGGGCTCGATACACCATGGTCGTCATCGTCTCGAGGGCGATGTCGTCGATCGGTTGTCCCACGAACTCGCGCAGGTAGTGGAAGCGGTCGAGCATGGCCAGGGTGGCGAGCCCGGCGGCATCGGGGTCGATGATGTGGCCCGAGGAGCCAGGCTCGATCTGCTGGGCCAAGGCGCCGGACATGGCGGTGATGGTGTTGCGGATGAGGTCGAGGAGCTCCGGGTCGATGGCGGCCAGATCGGTCCAGGCCCGGAACAGCGGCGCGTAGCGGGTCCAGAGCTCGGAGTAGGCCCGGATCCATCCGTGCACGTCCTCCCAAAGGGGCGCGCCGTCCTGGGCCGGCAGCGTGCTGAGCGCGTCATAGAGCACCTGTGCCTCGCCGGCCGCCTCGGCCACCAGGGCCCGCAACAGGTCTTCCTTGTTGGAGAAGTAGAGATAGAAGGTGCCGTGCGAGGTCTTGGCGATCTCGACCACGTCGTTGACCCGCGTGGCGTGGTAGCCCCGTCGGTCGAACGCCACCATGGCCGCGTCCAGCAATTTGCGCATGGTCCGTCGACCCTGGCTCCTGAGGACCCGCTTGCTGGCCGGCGCGCCGACGGCATCGGCGTCGGCCATGACGGCGCCGTTGGAGCCACGCGGCCCGTCGGCAGGGGTGCTCACCGCCGTCCTGGCGGTCTTTGCGGTCGTTGCCCTCTTCGCCGCCGGCGACCGAGTGAGCTTCTTCGGGGCGGGCGCCGGGTCATGCTGGACTCTCGGCGATCCCATGCGCGCAGCATGGTAGTGCCGGGCCTGGTCGAAATGGCTAACCTGACACGGTGGTCAGGTTCGGTTGGGGTCAAAAATGACGTTGGACCAGGGACTATGTGATCCTGTGTCCGGCGCGAAGCTGGTTTTGTGACACTGACGGCCAACGCGCCGGGTGGCCCGGTCGTGACCACGTTGGAGGACGCCGTCGCACGGAGCGTGCGGCACGGCGACACCGTGCTGGTGATGATGGGGCACAGCCGCTGGACGGCAGCCGCCCGGGAGCTCGCCCGCCAATTCTGGCGGACGGACCCGGCATTCACCCTCGTCATGACAAGCCTGGGCGCGCTGGGCGCCGCCTTCTTCGAGGGTGGCCTGGTGCGCAAGGTGGTGACTGCGTATTCGGGCAACAGTTTCCCGACCTACAACCCCAATCCGATCTTCCGGCAGGCGTACGAATCGGGTGAGGTCGAGGTCGAGCACTGGTCGATCCTCACCTTGTCGCAGCGCCTCGAAGCCGCGGCGCGCGGCCTCCCTGCCGCGGTGACCGGATCATTGGTTGGCTCCTCCATGGCCGACAACGAGGGCTTCGCCGTCATCGATTCGCCGTTCGGCCCACTGGGGCTGCTGGAACCGTTGGCGCCCGATGTCGCGTTGGTGCACGCGGCAGCAGCGGACCCGGCGGGCAACCTCGTGTTCTCCGAGCCGCTGCTCGACGGCGTCTGGGGTGCGTGGGCGGCTCGCCGTGGCGTCGTGGCGACCGTCGAGCGGGTGGTCGACGACCTCGACGGCCTGGGACATCGGGTCCGGGTTCCGGGTCACCGCGTCCTCGCCGTCGTGGAGGCACCGTTCGGCGCCCATCCTGGAGGGTGCTACGCCCCGGGGCTCCCCGTCCGCAGCTACGGAGAGGACATCGCGCACTGGAGTGCGGCCGCCGCCGCGGCCGCCCGGAACGAGTTCGATGCCTACATCGACGAGTGGGTGCTTGGTCCGGCCACGCACGAGGACTACCTGGCCCGCGTCGGAGCGGACCAGCTCAAGTGGCTCGAAGGTCGGTCCGACCCGATGTCCTGGAAGGCCGACGCCGACGCCAACCCGGTCGTCGACGACCCTGCCATCTCCCGGTGGGAGCAGGCGGCGTCGCTCGGTGCCCGGGAACTCGAACGGGTGGTGGATGCCGTCGGCGCCGACGCGGTGTTGGCCGGCGCCGGCGTGGCCAATCTGGCGGCCTGGGTCGCCGTCGGACGGGCCCGGGCCCGTGGGCACAACGTCATGTTGACCGCCGAGCTCGGCCTCTGGGGCTACCAGCCGACACCCGCCGACCCGTACATCTTCAACCAGCGGGTCTTCCCGGCCACGCCGTACCTTTCCGACGCCTCGGCCGTCCTCGGCATGGTCATCGGGGGGCCCGGGACGACCACCGTCGGTTGCCTCGGGGCCGCCGAGGTGGACAGTCACGGGTCCTTGAACTCGACCCAACTGGAGGGCGGACGCTTCCTGGTCGGGTCCGGTGGGGCGAATGACGTTGCCAGCCGGGCCACCGCATGCGTGGTGCTGACGTTGGCCCGGCCCGAACGGCTTCCCGAGACCGTGGCCTACGTCACCTCGCCCGGGCAACGGGTTGTCAGTGTCGTGACCGACAAGGGCATCCTGCGCCGGGACGACGGCGTGTTGCGGCTTGCTGCCGTGCCCCACGGGGACGACCCACTCGACGAGAGAGTGCGAGCGTTCGCGTCGGCCTGCGGGTACGAGCCCGAGGTGGCCAGGCAGGTCGAGGAGCTTCCGGCCGTTCGTTTCGACGAGGTGCGGTCCCTGCGTGAGTTCGACCGGCGGAGGTTGTTCCTGAACTGACGCAGCAGAGAATGACGTGACGGAAATCCACCCTGTCAAGGGTGAGGGCAACGCTGATTGGCGACGTGATAGAGCACATGGGTGAGCAATGGGCGTGAGAGCCTGCAGCTACAGTGACCGGCATCCCGGGGGGGATGCTCGACCGATGATTGGGGACGCAATGCGAGTGAGACATGGATTGAAGGCGTTGACTTCGGTGGCGTTGCTGGGGACGATGCTGGGAGCGGCGATCGTGACGACGTCGGCCGGCACGGCTGGTGCGGCGGCGGCAACGAGCTCGGCGCCGGGCGTGACGTCGAACTCAATCACGGTGGGGTCGATCTCGACTCAGACCGGGACGCTGGCGGCCAACTTCTCCTCGCTCATCTACGGCGAGAGGGCCTACTTCGACTACATCGACGCACAGGGCGGTGTGAACGGACGCAAGATCGATTACAAGTACCAACTCGACGACACCGGGAACCCGACGACGTTCAACCAGCTGGCGAACACCCTGATCAATCAGGACCACGTGTTTGCGGTGACCGGGGTCGCCACGGCGTTCTTCTCGCCCAGCTTGTTCACCGAGTCGGGCATCCCGACCTACGGCTACAACGTCACGGGCAACTGGTCGCCCCAGCCCAACCTCTTCGCCGCTGGCGGGTCGGTGGAGTACTACCCGGCGGGGGTGCCCGAGTACGCCTATGTGGCCCGCAAGACGGAGAAGAAGCCTTCCATCGCCCTCGTGGCCTATGGCATCGCCGCATCCTCTGACGCGTGTCAAGCGGCCGAGAACGGGCTCAAGGCGGCCGGATACAACGTCAGCTACGTCGACCTCAAGATCTCGTACCCGGGTTCGACTGTCGCCACCGACGTGCAACGCATGAAGCAGGCCGGCTCGAACTTCATCGCCAGCTGCATGGACGTCCAGGGGAACGTGTCGATGGCGCGGGCCGTCAAGCAGTATGGCCTGAATGCCACGCAGCTCTGGCTGAGCGGCAACGACGTGTCGACGCTGCAGCAGAACGAGAGCCTGATGCAGGGCGTCTACTTCGCGACAGCCCACGTGCCGTTCACGGCGAACCAGACGCAGTACCCGGGGCTCAAGCTCTACTTCCAACAGATGAAGAAGTACGAGCCCAACTACATCTATGACGAGATCGCCATCCAGGGTTGGGAGTCGGCCGCCCTCTTCGTGCAGGGTGTCAAGGCGGCGGGCAACAACCTGACCTGGGCCAACGTGATCAACCAGACCAACAAGATCACGAACTTCACGGCGGGCGGACTGACGGCACCGACCAACTGGGCCGTCGGGGGTCACATGGGCCACAAGCCGCCTTACTGCACGGCCTATATCCAGGCCAAGGGCGTGAAGTACGTCCCGGCCCTCAACAAGGGCCAGAACGTCTTCAACTGCTTCCCGTCGACCAACCCCAAGGCCAACCCGGTGTTCCCGGTCCCGGCCGGTACTCCAGCCCCGGGGGGCTGAGGAGCGGCGGGGGAGGTCAGGGCTGATGCACGGGATGGCAGAGAGGGTCCGGTAGGGGAATGGAGCAGTTCTTGGGCTTCGCGTTCCCAGGCGTCCCTTACGGCTGTACGTACGCGCTCGTGGCGGTCTGCCTCGTCCTGACCTACCAGGCGACCGGCGTCTTCAACTTCGCCTTCGGAGCACAGGCGTTCGCCTCGGCGTTCATATTCACCTACCTGACCGAGTACCGCAATTGGTCGGGTTTCGAGGCCTTCCTACTCACCGTGGTCGTCATGGGCCCGGTGGTCGGGTGGGCATTCGACCGCCTGCTCTTCCGGCACATACCGAATTCCAACTCCACTGCGAAAATGGTCTGCAGCCTGGCCCTGCTCGTCGGAATACCAGACCTTTTACCGGTGCTCTTCGGCCCACAGAACCTGGACGCCACGGCCACCATCCTGCCGTTCTTCAATCCCAACGTCGTGTACTTCACGATCGCGGGGACGCCGATCAACGGCATTTACCTCTCGACGATTTCGGTCACCGTCGTCGTCTTGATCGCCTTGACGATTCTGCTGCGCTACACGGCCCTCGGACTGCAGATGCGCGCCGCCGTCGAGAGCCGGAGGCTGGTGCAACTCGACGGGGTGAACGGCATCGGGGTGGTCTCAGTCGCCTGGATCGTCTCCAGCTTCATGGCCAGCCTCGCCGGCGTCCTCTTCGCACCCGTCTTCGGTGCCTTCACGCCGGAGAACTACATCACCCTCACGGTCACCGCCATCGCCGCGGCGGCATGGGCGATGCTGCGGTCGCTCCCCATCGCCGCCGGGGTGGCCGTGCTCATCGGCGTCTTGACCACGTTGCTGCAGGGCTACGTCTCTCCGCAGAGTTTGTTCTACGCGGCGATCATCCCGTCCCTGCCCTTCATCTTCCTGGTCGGCGCTCTGCTGTTGCTGCCGAAGCTCAGGGAGCTGGACGCCAACCGGGACCCGATGGCGACGATCGATCCTCCGCCACCCCCCATGGCGGCGGCCGCCCGCGCGCCGAGCATGGACCGGATCATCCGTGTCTTGTGGTGGGTCGTCTTCGCCGGGTTCTTCGTGTCCATGCTGACCTGGATCCCCGATGCGTGGACCGGGGTCTTCAACAGCGGCCTCGCGTACGCCATCGTGCTTCTGTCCATCACGATGATCACGGGTATGGCCGGACAGCTCTCTCTGTGCCAAGCCACCCTGGCCGGGGTGGGTGCCTTCACTGCGGCCCAGGTGGCGAACCACTTGGGGGTCAACATGCTGATAGGCGGCCTGATCGGTGCTGCGCTGGCGGCGGCCGTGGCCGTCGTGCTGGCGCTGCTGTCGCTGCGCCTGCGCGGCCTGGGGTTGGCACTCATGACGCTTGCCTTCGCGCTGTTCATCGACGCCACATTCTTCAACGAGACCTACATCACCGGCGGCCCCCAGGGCCTGGTTGTCCAGAGCAAGTGGCTCGGCACCACTGCCTTCTTCAACTTCGACGGGCATGCCATGTTCCTACTCACCTTGGGCGTGCTGGTCGTGGCGTCCATCGTCGTTCTCTTGGTGCGCAAGGGCACGGTCGGCCGAAATCTGGCCGCGCTGCGGGGAAGCGAGACGGCCACTGCGGGTCTCGGCGTCAACCCCACCTGGCAGCGCATCACGGTGTTCGCTTTGTCGGGCGCCATTGCCGGCATCGGCGGCATGATCTTCAGCATGCAGCAGCAGGTGGTGAACCCCACCGACTGGAATGCCGACATCTCCCTCGTGCTGGTCGTCCTCGTCGTCACGACGAGCGTGACAACGGTCGAGGGGGCGATTCAGGCCGGCGTGAGCTTCTTCGTGATCGAGCACATCCTGCAGGTGTACCTGCCGGCGCGCTTTGCCAGCCTGACCGTCGTGCTCTTCGCCTTCGGTGCGCTCCAGTACGCCAAGCACCCCGAGGGAATCCTCGAGTTCCAGAAGCGCAAGGGCACGCAGCGCTTCGAGCGCCTGTTCTTCGCCCGCGAGGCGGCGGCCGAGGACCTCAAGGCCCGCGCGATCTCGACTTCAGGCGCCAATGGCTGAGTCCACCCCGCTCCTGAGTATGCAAGGTGTGTCCAAGTCCTTCGGTGGGATCCTGGCTGTGCACGGCATGACGTTCGACGTGTTCGCCGGCGAGAGCGTCGGCTTGGTCGGCCCCAATGGCGCCGGCAAGACGACGCTGTTCAATTGCGTGTGCGGACAGTTGCGACCCGAACACGGAGACATCATCTTCGACGGGCAGCCCCTGATAGGCCTGCCGACCTACAAGCGCGCCCGGCTCGGGATCGGCCGCACCTACCAGAAGGTGGAGGTCTTCACCGACATGTCGGTGCGCGACCACCTCTTGGTGGCCGAGCGCTCCCGGCGAGGCGAAGCTCGGCTCTGGCGGGATCTGTGCAACATGAGCAACCCGACGGCCGACGAGAAGGCGCGAGCCGACGCCATCTTGGAGCTGGTCGGGATTTCGGACCTGGCGGAGACCTCGGTCAATGCGCTCGGTCTGGGCCACTGCCGGCTGGTCGAGCTGGCGCGCGCCCTTGCCACCGAGCCCAAGATCCTGCTGGCCGACGAGCCATCCTCCGGGCTGGACCTCCACGAGACCGCCGAGGTGGCGGCGGTGCTGCGCACCGTCCAGCGCGAGCGGGGAACCGCCGTCTTGCTTGTCGAGCACGACCTCTCCATGGTGGCCGAAGTGGTCGATCGGACGGTCGTCATGGATCTCGGTGCGATGTTGGCGCAAGGCACCTTCGACGAGGTGATGGCCAACCCGATGGTGCGCGATGCCTACCTCGGTCAGGTGGGAGCAGTATGACCGACGCTGCCACCATGGCGAAGCCATCGGCGGCCGGGACGTCCGACGTACTGTCCGTGCGCAACGTCAGCGCGGCCTACGGTCCATACCGCGCGCTCTTCGACGTGTCGTTCCGGGTGCCGGCGGGAGGCATTGTCGCCCTGGTCGGTTCCAATGGTGCGGGCAAGTCCACCGTCGCTCGCACGATCACCGGCCTGGTGACGCCCACCGAGGGCCAGATCCACTTCGGCGGCCAGGAGATCAGCAACCTTCCGGCCTACAAGATCGCCCGACTGGGCATGGCGCATGTCGTCGAGGGTCGCGGCGTGTTCTCCAGCCTGACTGTGGAGGAGAACCTCACGCTGGCCTTCCGCCAGCGGGCCGGCCGGGACAAGCTCAAGGAGAATCTCGAGCGGGCCTACACGGCATTCCCCATCCTCGGCGAGCGGCGCCGCCAGTCCGGTGGCACGCTGTCCGGGGGCCAGCAGCGACTCCTCTCGCTGGCCAAGGTCCTCGTGGTGCCCTCCAAGGTCCTGGTGGCCGACGAACTGTCCCTGGGCTTGGCCCCCGTCGTGGTGGATACTGTCTACGAGGGGCTCCAGGAGATCAACCAGAACGGGACCGCCCTGGTCGTGGTCGAACAGCAGGTCCACCGGGTGCTGCAGTTGGCGAACTGGGCGATCGTCCTCAATCACGGCAGCGTCGTCTACGAGGGTGAGCCGGCGGGCGCCGGCACCGCCGTCGAGAACCTGATGGCCCGTCGTGAGGAAGCGGCGGCATCGGGCGCGGCCGAGGCCGAGGCCGAGGCCGAAGAATCCACCAGCTAGGTTCAGCGAACCTAGGGATCTCGAGGAGGGAGCAGCATGAGAGAGCCGGTCATCGTCGACGTCGTGCGCACGACGTTCGGCAAGCGCGGCGGCGCCCTGGCCAACTGGCACCCGGCGGACCTCCTGGGGTTCGCCCTGACGACCCTGATCGAGCGGACGGGCGTGGATCCCGGGCGCATCGACGACGTCATCGGCGGCTGCGTGAGCCAGGTGGGGGAGCAGAGCACGAACCTCGCCCGGAACGGGTGGGTCTCGGCCGGACTGCCCCAGACCGTCCCGGCCACCACGGTCGACCGCCAGTGCGGCTCGTCCCAGCAGGCCGTCCATTTCGCTGCCGCGGGCGTGGCCGCGGACCACTACGACATGGTGATCGCCTGCGGTGCCGAGGTCATGAGCCGGGTGCCGCTCGCGTCCAACGCACGAGGCGGGACCGGCCCGTTCCCACCCTCGTTCATGGAGCATGTCGACGGACGGCTGTGGACCCAGTTCCGGGTCAGCCAGGTCCTGGCCGAGCGTTACGGCATCACGCGGCAGGAGATGGACGCCTATGCCTTTGAGTCACACCGGCGGGCAGCCGCGAGCTGGGACAACAAGCACTTCGAGCGTGAGGCGGTGGCTGTCCCGATCAAAGCTGAGGACGGTACCCTCACCGGCGAGTTCCTCCGCACCGACGAGGGCATTCGCCGTTCCTCGACGATCGAGGCTCTCGCCGCGCTGCCACCCGCCCAGAGTTGGGAGCCCGAGACGGCGCCCGACATCACGGCGGGGAATTCGTCCCAGACGACCGACGGCGCGGCCGCCATGCTCATCGCCGACCGGTCGGTCGCCGAGGCACTCGGACTCCCCGTCCGGGCCCGGTTCGCGCATTTCGCCGTGGCGGCGGACGACGCCGCCATCGTGCTGTCCGCGCCCGTGCCGGTGACGCACAAGCTGCTCACGCGTTCCGGTATGAAGGTCGACGAATTCGACGCGGTCGAGTGCAACGAGGCGTTCGCTGCCATCGCCCTGATGTGGCAGAAGGAATTCTCCTACGACATGGGGCGCTTCAATCCCCGGGGCGGGGCCATCGCCATCGGTCACCCGCTGGGCGCCAGCGGCGTGCGCCTGATGGGCACGCTGCTGAATCATCTGGAGGCCACGGGCGGCCGCTACGGCTATCAGACGATGTGCGAGGGCGGCGGCCAGGCCAACGGCACGGTCATCGAGCGGCTGGGCTGACCCCGGGGGTTTGGCTCGCCGCCGCAGCGTCCTGTGCGGCAATGAGCGGCTGGATCTTGCGGGTTACGACGATCCACTCGACCAAGAAGGTCAGGCCCGGGACGAGGCCGGCTGCGAACATCAGGATGATCCAGGGAATGTGCAGCCGCGCCTTCAGCGCCAGGAACCCGGCGGCAATCAGGTACACGATGTAGAGGTAACCGTGGCCCACGCCGAAAATCGCGAGCTCTATCTTGAAGCCCCCCATGGCGATGTGCAGACCCGTGAAGATGAAGAGCGGAATGATCAGGACGCCGACGATGTTGGCCATGAGCTGGTAGCGGAACAGTGCTCCGCGCAGGCCGCGTTGGGTCAGTCGCTTCATCGCTCGCGCCGAACTACCACAGACTCGCGGGCACGCCAGGTCTTCGGTCCCTGTGCGGCGAGCTGCGCCAGGCGCTTGTTGTAGGCCGCCAATTCGGGATCCTCGACGTCGGGGACCGGTGGAACGGTCGCCGCCAGTGTGTCGGCCACGGGCGCCGGACCCCCGGGCCCTTGCGGCGCTCCCACGTCCCCGGAGCCCGCCGCTTGCTGGCGCAACATGCCCTTCAGCCCGACGCTGTCGTAGTCGGTGTGGATGAGCATCCACCAGAAGTACAGGCCCAGCACTCCGAAGGCCGGCCACATCACCGAATACAGGTAGCTCAGCTGGTTCCCGTCCGCCGCCCGGTTGATCTGCCACCAGGCGGCCACCGCACAGCCCGGCACGAACACGAGGACGGCCAGGTGCAACGATACGGCTCTGCGGGAAAGCCACCGTTCACGCACGACGGCCATGATATCGGCCCCTCCTCCTCCGAAGATTTCGCCGCGGCACCCCGTTAGCCTGGGTCGGTGTTGCCCCCCGCATCGATGATCTGCTTCGTGCCGGCATGAGTGCGGAGCCATGGAGAACCGGCCCGCATCAGGAGATGCCGGGCCGCATCACCACCGTCCACCGCTATCAGCTGCCATTGCCCCGACAGGATGTCTGGCGTCTCATCAGCGACGTGTCGGTGTACCGCGCCTGGTGGCCCTGGCTGCGTGCGTTCGACGCCGCCGCACTGGCCGAGGGGGAGGAGTGGAGGTGTCAGGTGCAGCCGCCGGTGCCCTACGTGGTGCGGTTCGGCGTGACCATCGGCCAAGTCGAGGCGGCGGCGCTGGTCCGGGCCACCGTCAGCGGTGACGTGGTCGGCGATGCCACGCTCACGCTCGAAGACGCCGACGTCGGGTGTGCGACTACCCTGCACAGCTCGCTGGCGCCGGGGAACGCGGCCCTGCGCCTCGTCTCACGCTTCGCCGCGCCCGTCGCCCGTTTCGGACACGACTGGATCCTCGACTCCGGAGCCCACCAGTTCATCGCCCGCGCCGTCGAGCCCCTCGCCCGCGACGAAACACCCCGGGCGTGAAGTTCTCGATTCGACAGATCCTGGCCTCCACGGCCGGTGCGGTGATCGCGGCGATCATCGCGTCGACCTTCGGCGTCAAGGGGACGATCGTCGGCGTTGCCATCGGCTCCGCGGCGGCCACCATGGCCACTGCTTTCGTGGCGCAATCGATCGAACGGGGCCACCAGGCGGTCAAGCAGGTGGCGGTGAAGGCGCCCGAGACAGCGACGTTGTTGCGCAAGCTCGGCGGCACGGGCGTCAGCGGCGACACGCAGTCGCAGGCGTCGTCGGCACCGACGGAGGTGGTGCGGTCGCGGCATGCCGGACGGGGAGGGTACCGAGACCGTCAAGATGGCGTCGACGGCGGCCTCGGTGGGGGAGACCGAGCGCCTGGAGATCTCGGCGGTGGCTGATGCGCCGGCCACGGAGCGCCTGCAGGCCCGGACCGCAGCCGCGCCGCCAGCCGTCCGCCGGTCCGCCCTCACGGATCGGTTTTCCTGGCGTGCCATCGCCGCCACTGCGGTTGTCGTGTTCGTGTTGGCGCTGCTCCTCATTACGGCCGTCGAGCTGATATCGGGCAAGCCGTTGTCGGCGATCTTCGGCGGGTCGGACACGGGGACAACGTTGAAGAACCTCGTCAACCCGACCCCGGCCCCGGCAACGTCATCCACCACGACCCCATCGACGACCTCGACTACGTCGACCACCTCGACAACATCGACCACATCGACCACATCGTCCACATCGTCCACATCGTCCACCACCACGACAACGACGACAGGCGCGACGACCAGCACCACGGCGCCCTCGGGCCAGTCCACGACCACGACCACGTCTCCGGCCGCGACCAGCACCACCCTCGCCGGGGTGGGTGCCTCGACGACGACGTCGGTCCCGTGAGGGGAGGGCTACCAGCCCTTGAATTCGGCCGGACGGCGCTCCACGAAGCTGGCGATGCCCTCCTTGGAGTCCACAGTGTTGGTCACCAGCTCCTGCCCGAGAGCCTCGTCGTAGAGCGACGTGGCGCGGTCGACGTCGAGGGCCCGGTTGGTCAGCCACTTGGCGACCCCGATCGCCTTGGTCGGCCCGTTGGCCAGCCGCCCGGCCATCTCCTCCAGCGTGGCCTGCAGCGCCGCCCGCGGCACCAGCCTCGTCACCAGGCCGATCCGGTAGGCCTCGGCCGCCGGGACGTCGTCGCCGAAGAAGAAGAGCTCCTTGGCCTTCTGGATCCCCACCAGGCGCGTCAGGATCCATGCCCCGCCGGCATCGGGCGCGATGCCGCGCCGGACGAAGACTTCGACGAATTTGGCCTCCTCGGCCATCACGACCAGATCGCAGGCCAGGGCCAGGTGCATGCCGCCGCCCGCCGCCGTGCCGTTGACGCCGGCGATGACCGGCTTCTCGCAGTCGAGGATGGAGGTCACGAGACCCTGCCAGCCGTCCCGGATCATGCGCGATCCGTCGCCCACGACGTTGTCGGGTGCGCCGTCCGGCTTCGGCCGTGGGGCCAGCCGGCCGCCGCGCAGATCGGCCCCGCTGCAGAACGCCTTGTCACCCGCCGCCGTGATCACGACCACACGGACGAACAGGTCCGATGACGCGTCGCGGACCCACGCGGCGATCTGGTCACGCATGAACTGGGTCATGGCGTTCCCGGCGTCGGGCCGGTTGAGGGTGATCCAGCAGATCCCGTCCTCAATGCGGCGCAGCAGATCATCGCCTGCCGGGCTCTCGGTCGTGTCGCTCATCGGTCTCCTTGGGGTGTGCAGCCCCGATCTTCCCACGTAGGAAGCCGTATTCGGGTGAATTGTCGGCCCTTTCCGGCCACCGTTACGGTGACGACGGACGGGGTCAGTCTTCTCTCGGGATTGGGGTTTCGTGGGCATCTCGGATGACAAAACCGGCGACAAGGGACGGGCCGAAGAGATGGTCGAAGGCAGCCTGGCGACCTTGCGCCCCGGTCAACCCGGCGTACCGGTGGGCGGATAGGTGCCGAACCGTCGCGTGGCGATCGTGGGGGCGTCCACGTCCGACTGCGGGCGCGTCGACGACAAGACGGCCTTCCAGCTGAACTTCCAGGGCACCTCCCGGGCCCTGGCCGACGCCGGCATCGAGAAGTCCGAGGTCGACGGCTTCATGTCGCTGACCGGTGCGCTGCCCCCGATCGAGCTGGCCGAGTACCTCGGTCTGCGCCCCAATTGGACGGACTCCACGGGGCACGGCGGCAGCATCTGGGAGTGCATGGTCGAGCACGCGGCGGCGGCCATCGCACAGGGCCTGGTCGAGGTCGTCGTCCTGACCTACGCATCGACGCAGCGGGCCGATCTCAAGAAGAAGCTGCGCATGGCCAACCTCTCTTTCGGGACGCGGGGGCCGACCCAGTTCGCGGCGCCCTTCGGACACCCGGTGGGGTCGCACTACGCCATGGTGGCGCGACGTCATATGTATGAGTTCGGGACCACCATGGAGCAGCTGGCCGAGGTGGCCGTCTCGGCCCGCTACAACGCGGGCCTCAATCCCGACGCCTTCTACCGCGACCCCATCACGATCACCGAGGTCCTCGACGCTCCCATGGTGTGGGACCCGTTGACCAAGCTCCACTGCTGCCCCCGCACCGACGGCGGCGGTGCCATCGTGCTGACCCACGAGGAGCGGGCGCGCGACTGCGCCAAGGCGCCCGTCTGGGTCCTCGGCACGGGCGAGGCCGCCTCCCACACAACAATGAGCGAGTGGGAGGACTTCACCGAGTCACCGTGCGTCCGCTCGGGGAAGCTGGCCTTCGAGCGGGCCGGCGTCACCCCCGCCGACATCGACACGGCGCAGGTCTACGACGCCTTCACGCCCATGGTCATCCTGACCCTCGAGGGGCTCGGGTTCTGCCCGAAGGGCGAGGGCGGCGCCTTCGTGGAGGACGGCAAGATGCGGGTGGGTGGCGCGTTGCCCACCAACACCGACGGGGGCGGCCTCTCCGCCTGCCAGCCCGGCATGCGGGGGATCTTCCTGCTCATCGAGGCGGTCAAGCAGCTGCGGGGCGAGTGCGGGGCGCGGCAGGTCCCCGGCGCCGAGCTGGCCTGCGTCAACGGGACCAGCGGCTGGTTCACGGCGGCCGGCACCGTCATCCTCGGCTCCGAGCACGACTAGCCCGCTCCCGCACCCGCCGCCGCCCCCGCGCGCCCGACCAGCGTGCGGGCGGGCGCCCCGTAGCCTGGGTCGATGCCGGCGCCCTACGACATCACGCGCGCACAGCTGGCAGAGATCCTCGAGGGCGAGCCCCCGTACCGGGTGAAGCAGGTCTGGGACGGCCTCCACCTGCGGGTGCAACGCCCCGACGAGATGACCGAGCTCCCGTCCCCCCTCCGCGCCACCCTGACCGAAGCCCTGCCCCCGGCGGTGCACGAAGTCGCACGCCAATCGGCCGACGAGGGCGAGACGACCAAATGGCTCTGGGCCCTCGCCGACGGCGCCCAGGTCGAGACCGTCCTGATGCGCTATCCCGATCGGGTGACCGTCTGCGTGTCGACCCAGGCTGGCTGCGCCATGGCCTGCCAGTTCTGCGCCACCGGCCAGGCGGGCTTCCAGCGCCAACTCACCCAGGGCGAAATCGTCGAGCAGGTAGCCGTCGCCATGCGTGAGGCCCACCCGCGCCGGGTCTCCAACATCGTGTTCATGGGGATGGGGGAGCCTCTGGCCAACTACGACCGCGTCTGGGGTGCCGTGGAGCGGCTGCACGCCGCCATGGGCTTCTCGGCGCGCCATCTCACGCTCTCCACCGTCGGCATCGTGCCGGGCATCCGGCGCCTCGCCGCCGAGACCCTGCCCGTGAACCTGGCCGTCTCGCTCCACGCCGCCAACGACACCCTCCGGGACGAGCTCGTGCCCATCAACCGGCGCTACCACCTCGCCCTCCTCGCCGAGGCCTGCGCCGAGTACGTGGCGGCCAGCGGCCGGCGCCTCTCCATCGAGTGGGCGATGATCGACGGCGTCAACGACCGCGAGAGCGACGCCACCGAGCTGGCCGCCTTCGCCCGCCCGCTGGGCGCCCACGTCAACCTCATCCCGCTCAACCCCACGCCGGGCTACCCCGTGGTCGGCTCGCCCCGCGCCCGGGTGCGCGCCTTTCGCGATCGGTTGACGGAGTTCGGGGTGAACGCCACCATCCGCATCACCCGGGGCGCCGAGATCGATGCTGCCTGCGGGCAGCTCGCCGCCTCGCCAAAGGCCACCTCGGCGCGGCGGCCGGACCCGGTCCGGTTGCTCCCCGGCGCCCAGTCTCGATAGAACAGTCGCCATGGCACGCCCCGAGCGGTCCGTCGTCCGTCCCTCCTTGTTCTGGTTCCTGCTCCTCGACGGCGGCATCTTCGCCCTCACGAAGCTGGCCGTAAGCAAGTCCGCCTACGACAAGGTGGACGACATGACCGGCGACGCCCTGCCGCCCAGAGAGACCCTGCAGGCCCTGTTGATCGCCACCGCCGTGATCCATGCCACCGAAGCGATGGCCGCAGGGCGCATGGCCCGGCGACGCGGCCTCTCGCCGCGGGGCTGGCGGCTGCAGACCTTCGTCGTCGGCTTCCCGTCGCTGCTCTCCCTGCGCCGCACCACCCGGGACGGCTGAACCGGGCGACGTAGACGTAGGCTCGGGGCGTCCATGACGCCAACCCTGTCGCCAACCCTGTCGCAGAGGCTCACCGTCCGTTGCGTCGCGCTCGTGGCGGTCGTGTTTGCGGTCGTCGTAAGCGGCGACCTGGGCGCGCCATCCGCCGTCGCCCAGGACTCGACGACCACGTGGACGGTTGCGGCGACACCTTCGCTGCCGGGATCGACCAATTCCCTCCAGGATGTGTCGTGTGTGAATGCCGACTTCTGCATGGCCGTCGGTGCAACCTCAGACGGCCAGGCCCCCGATCCGATCGCCGAGAGTTGGAACGGGTCGACCTGGTCACCCCAGTCACTCCCCGCGCTCGGTGACGCCGGACGACTGGACGGGATCGATTGCGTCGCTGCGACATTCTGCATGGCGGTCGGGTCGTACGTGTCGTCCTCCTTGGGCACCGCCCCGCTCGGGGTCGAGTGGAATGGATCCTCGTGGTCGACGGTGCCCGTGCCCGACATCGTGCCCACGAACGCGTACCTCCTCTCCATCTCGTGCGTCAGTGCCACCTTCTGCGTGTCCGTCGGAGGATGGGGCGCGAACCCTCCCGATGGCGGAGGGCTGATGGAGCTGTGGGACGGCACGTCGTGGAAACTCGACAGTGGGTATGCAACGGGTGAGCTCAACGCAGTGTCCTGCGTCGGAACGGGCTTCTGCATGGCAGTCGGTAGCGTCGTCAGCGCGACCTTCAACGGATCGGTGTGGTCGGGCGGATCGTGGTACCTCAGAGGTTCTTACACGGGAGTGAGTTGCGTGTCATCCTCCTCCTGCATTGCCGTCGGGGCGGGAAACACTTCCGGAACGACCGACATCGCTGCCGCCTTCAACGGCACGACGTGGTCGGCCATGTCGTTGCCGTCGCTCTCTGGTGCTCCCGGCTACGCGCTCAACCAGGTCTCCTGCCAGGCGTCGGCATGCTTCGCGGTGGGGTCGAGCACCACGGGGCCAACGGCCAGCTCTCAGCCCGTGATCCTTTCGGAGTCGAGCGGTCAGTGGGAGGCGGAGCAGGTTCCAACGCAACCCGGCGGACAGCTCTACGGCGTCTCGTGTGCACCGGGCATCTGTTCGACGGTAGGCCGGTCCTATGAAGGCGCGACCAGCAGCTACCAGCCGCTCGCCATGTCCGGGTCGTTTCCCTATGGCTACTGGCTCGCCGCGTCTGACGGCGGGATCTTCAATTACGGCAACGCCGGGTTCGACGGGTCCACCGGCGCCGTGCCTCTCAACGATCCGGTTGTCGGCATGGCGGCCACGGAGAACGGCAGTGGCTACTGGCTCGTGGCATCCGACGGCGGCGTCTTCAACTTCGGGAACACCGCGTTTTACGGATCAGCGGGCTCCATCCATTTGAACAAGCCCGTCGTGGGCATGGCGGCGACGCCCGACGGCGGCGGCTACTGGCTGGTGGCATCGGACGGCGGTGTCTTCAACTACGGGGACGCGGGGTTCTACGGCTCGGCCGGCTCGTTGCAGCTGAACAAGCCCATCGTCGGCATGGCGGCGACGCCCGACGGCAAGGGTTACTGGTTGGTGGCGTCCGACGGCGGGATCTTGAGCTATGGCGACGCCGTCTTTCAGGGATCGGCCGGCTCGCTGCAGCTGAACAAGCCCATCGTCGGCATGGCACCGACCCCCGACGGCATGGGCTACTGGCTCGTGGCGTCCGACGGCGGGGTCTTCAGCTATGGCGACGCTGTCTTTCAGGGATCGGCGGGTGGCCTGGTGCTCAAGAAGCCCATCGTCGGCATGGCGGCGATGTCCGACGGGGGCGGGTACTGGCTCGTCGCGTCCGACGGCGGCATCTTCAACTATGGCGATGCGAAATTCTATGGATCGGCCGGCTCCATCCATTTGAATAAGCCCGTCGTGGACATGGCCGCTCTCTGAAGGCACCTCGTCCATCCCGGCTTGAGGACGGCGCGCGGTGACGGTACCCGACCGGCGTGAGGTCTTCTACGCCGCGTACGGTTCCAATCTCTCGGCCGAGCGCTTCGCGTGCTACATCGTCGGTGGCGCGCCCCCTGGTTCGCAGCACACCCTGCGCGGCGCCCGAGATCGCAGGCTGCCCGAGTTGCGGCCGGCGCAAGGCGTGCGTCTGCGAGGGAGCCTGTACTTCGCAGGGAGCGCGCGGGCCTGGGGCGGCGGGGCCCCGGCCTTCTTCGCACCGGCCTCCGCCGCCCAGCAGCCCGTCGCCGCGGTCTTCGCCCGCGCCTGGCGTCTCGGCTGGGACCAGTTCGAGGACGTGATGGCCCAGGAGAACGGTCGCGACACCGGCGCGCTCGACGTCGAGCCCGGCGCACTGGTCGAAGGGTTCTCCATTTTGGCCGGCCCTGGGCGCTACGACCGGCTGCTCTGTGTCGGCTCCCTCGAAGGCCTCCCCATCCTGACGTTCACGGCACCCGGGCCAACCGAGCCGGTGCGTCCGGCGGCGCCATCGATCGCCTACCTGGCCCACATCGTCATCGGGCTCCGTGAGACCTTCGCCCTCGAAGACGGCGCCGTTGTGGAGTACCTCGGCCGCGCGCCCGGCGCAACGCCCGATCTCGTTCTCGCCGCGCTCGGGCATTTGACGGAATTGCCATCCGCTCGGCGCGCGTCGGGTGGGAGCTGAACTCGAGGCGGGGATCCGCCTGCAACCCCGGTGCGCGAACCGTCCCGGCGCAGTACCGTGCGGCCATGGTGTCGGCCGGACAGGGGGACGCGGCGGCGGAGCAAGGCGGCGACGAGACCGCAGCGCGCCGGGGCGGCTACTTCCAGGAGCTCCATGTGGCGCTCATCGTCTCGCTGGTGGTCATCTCCATCGTGCTCGGCATCGTCGGCTGGCAGCTGCATCCTTCGTCGAAGGGGTTCCAGACCGTGCCGCAGAACGTGCGGGTGCTGGTGGCCGGTTCCGGCTACAGCGCCCTCGAGACCCTGACCCAGTCCGGCGACAACGGGGCCACCATGAAGGTGACTGCCACCCCCAGTGAAGGGTCCGTCCCCCTCGACGATTCCACGTTCGACAGCGAATTCGGACCCCAAGGGGGCGGAGAAGTGTCCATTCAGACTGGTCCGGCGGTGTCCCTGGACGGAAAGCCACTGCCGGCCGCTCGCTGGGCCTACATCGTGCTGAATCCCGGCAGCGCGCAGCCGTGTACGGCGCACGCCGGCTACCGGGTCGGCTTGGTGACGTACCCGGGCCTCTCGCCGACGCCGGCCGTGGTCGTGCCGCCCCTTCCGCCCGAGGCGACGGACGGGGACACCCTTCTCCCGCCCGGACTGTGCATCCATTGGGACTCTGCGTCACCCTTCAGCCTCAGCGGGCCCTACCTCGGCGCGCGCTTTCCGCCGCTGCGCGGCATCTCGAGTGCCGTGCCCTTCACGCCCCAGGAACGACAGGTCGGAGACCTGGCAGTCACGACGGTCCGCCGTACCCTGTACCTCGACGACAACACGGCGAATTTCGCCATCCAGAGCCAACCGCTCCCCACGCTGCCCGAGACGACGTCGTGGACCTGGAAGAACAAGGACACGCCGCAGGTGATTCAGGTCGCGGCCACCAACCTGAGCGAGACCCAGCACGACAGCGACAACGCCTTCTACTCGGGCGTCCTCTTCGGGATCGTGGGCGGGGCGCTGATCGCGTTGATCACCGAGCTCGTCGTGCCGCTGCACCCACGGAGGCGCCGCCACCACTGAGTCACGATGAGCTCAGCGGTTCTGCCAGTTCGGCTTCCGCTTCTCGGCGAATGCCTTCGGCCCTTCCTTGGCGTCCTCGCTGCTGAAGACCTCGCCGGAGATCTCCGACTCGATCCGGAAGGCCTCCTTCATGTCGGTGGCCAGCCCGCGCAGCGCGGACTCCTTGGTCTTGCGGACGGCGAAGGGGCCGTTGGCCGTGATCCGGTACGCGTAGTCGTACGCCCGCGCCATCAGATCGGCCGGCCGGCAGACCTCGTTGACCAGTCCCATCTCGTAGGCGCGTTGCGCCGGCACCTGGTCGGCGCACAGCAGCAGCTCCATGGCGGCCGGCCAGGGGACCTGACGGGGGAGGCGCACGGTGGTGCCCCCTCCGGCGAACAGACCGCGCTTGGGCTCCATCACCCCGAAGGTGGCGGTGTCGGCGGCCACCCGCAGGTCGGTCCCGCCGAGCATCTCCATGCCGCCGGCCACGCACACGCCGTTCACGGCGGCGATGATCGGCTTGTAGAGCTTGGAGCCGCGGAGCACCGCCTTGACGCCGTCGTCGAGCCGGTAGCCGCCGAGCTCCTCGGGGTGCTGGCCGTCCGCCAGCTTGCTCTGCAGTTCGGTGATCTGCGGGATGTAGGTCTTGAGGTCGGCCCCGACGCAGAAGTCCTTGCCCACGCCGGTCACGATGGCGACGTAGGCGCCGTCGTCCTCGCCGAAGCGGTCCCAGGCCGAGCGCAGCTGGAAGAAGTGCTCCATGTCCATGGAGTTGCGCGCCTCGGGGCGATTGATGGTGATGGTGACGACGTGGTCGTCGCCGAGGGCATAGTCGATCGACATGGATCCGGCGCTCCGGTGGGGTCAGGCCATATGGCGGGAGTGGCGACGGGCCGGCAGAGTGCCGGCCCGTCGTACAGCAATGAAGTCCAGCGAGGTCGAGTGTGTCGAGCCCGGCCTAATTGTCGTCGGTCAGGCGGGTGGTGAAGCTGCTGACGCTCACGATGCCCTTCTCGTTGACCGACGTCTGCCCGCGGGCCCGGGAGACCAGTGCCGTGTCGACGTCGGACGCCTCGGCCCGCAGTGACCCCACGGTGCACTTCTCGCGCGCCCGCACGCTGAACGGGTCGAACTGGAAGTGCTTCATGGCGTTGAGGTGGGTGATCTTGTTGATGTCCTCGTCCGACACGCCGTCGAGATACTTCATGAGCCCTTCGGGCGACTGCGGCCACGTCGAGTCCGAGTGCGGGTAGTCGCACTCCCACGTGATGTTGTCGATGTTGAGGAACTCGCGGCTCTGCACGCCGAAGGCGTCGTCGATGAAGCACGTGATGACGCGGTCCTTGAAGACCTGGCTCGGCAGCTGGTCGCCGAAGTCCTGCCCGGTCCACTTGCGGTGGTGCTCGTACACGTAGTCGATCCGCTCCAGGGCGTAGGGGATCCAGCCGATCCCGCCCTCGGACAGGGCGAAGTGCAGGTCCTTGTACTTGCGCAGAATGGGCGACCAGACCAGGTCGGCGGCGGCCTGCACCATGTTGATGGGCTGCAGGGAGATCATCACGTCGATCGGTGCCTCCACCGAGGTCATGAGGATCTGGGAGGACGATCCGAGGTGCATGCAGACGACGGTGCCCTCGTCGGCGCAGGCGGCCCAGAAGGGGTCCCAGTGTTCGTTGTGCAGCGAGGGCCAGCCCAGCTTCTCGGGATTCTCGGAGAAGGTGACGGCGTGGCAGCCTTTCTTGGCCACCCGGTGGATCTCCTGCGCACCGAGCTCGGGGTCCCAGATGACGGGGATCGACAGGGGGATGAAGCGGCCCGGCTCGGCGCCGCACCAGCGGTCGATGTGCCAGTCGTTGTAGGCCCGCACCATGGCGAGCGCCTCGTCCTTGTCCTCGCGCCGGGCGAAGAGCTGGCCGCAGAACTGCGGGAAGGACGGGAAGCACATGGAGCCGAGCACGCCGTTGACCGACATGTCCCGGACCCGTTCGTGGACGTCGTAGCAGCCGACGCGCATGTCCTCCAAAGAGGTGGGCTCAATGCCGTATTCCTCGGGTGGGCGGCCGACGACGGCGTTGAGGCCGACGTTGGGAATTTGGTTGCCGTCGTAGACCCAGACGTCGGTGCCGTCGTCGCGGCGGACGAGCTTGGGCGCACTGTCCTGGTACTTGGCCGGCAAGAGGCCGTCGAACATCCCCCGTGGCTCAATGACGTGGTCGTCCACGCTGACCAGGATCATGTCCTCCGTGCGCATTTCGTCCTCCCCTTCTGCCCGATCGGCACTCCTGCGCCGACGACTTCCCTGACACCTATGTCACCTACCTTATGCCGCTGCGCAAGCCGGGGTGATCGTCAGGAATCGGAGGGGACGGTGGAGGCCGGCGACGGTGGCACCGGCTGACCCTGGTAGCCGGTGCGCAGCCCCGGCAGCGGGTTGGCGGCGCGGCCAGGTCAGGGGGTTCGGGGAACGACATTCGCGCGACGTTGAGAAAATCGGCCAGCGACGCCGCGTTGGCATCGCGGTATGTCAGGGCGGGCAGATTCCATTGCTGCTCGATGGTGGCGAGCACCGAGGTGTGGTCATGGATGACGTTGGTCACGTCGTGGGGCCGGGCGTAGGGGCTGACCACCACCACCGGCACCCGCGGGCCGTACATGTCGTACCCACCCGGCTGGTCGCCCGGGCCGATGTCGGGGGCGATGGCATCTGGCGCAATGGCCGCGGGTGGCGCCACATGGTCGTAGTAGCCCCCGTGCTCGTCGTAGAGCCACACCAGCAGCGTCCGCGACCACAAAGGACCGGTCATCACCGCGTTGACCACGCCGGCCACGAACTGCTCCCCGAGCTGCACGTCCTCGGGATTCTCCTCGGACTGGCACGTCGTCTCGATCACCAGGTCGGGCGTGGCCGCGAAGGTGGGCACCGGTGCCGGCAGCGAGCCCACGATGCTTGGCACCTCGCCCTGCACGGCGCCCATGTTGCAGTCCACGAGGCTGACCGCCGGCAGCGTCCCAGCGGCGGCGTCGATGAAGAATTCGGCGATGGAGGTCAGGTTGGCCGGGTAGCGGAAGATCGTGTCCAGGATCACCGCCGTGGTGGGGGCGTCGCTGAAGTAGTTCTTCCACGAGATCCCGTGGGCGCTGAGCTGGTCCCAGATGGTCCCGTTGGCCGGGTACGTGGGCACGTTCGAGATGTCCCTCGAGACGATCCCCGATGCCGTGCCCGCCATGTAGAAGCGCCGGTTGGGGTAGGTCTGGGCCGGCGCCGAGCAGAACCAGCGGTTGGCCAGCGTGAAGGTGTTGGCCAGCGAGTAATAGAAGGGAAGGTCGTCCTCGGTGTAGTAGCCCATCGACCCCGGGCCGGTGCCGGCGAAGCCGTCCATGGCGCCGCCGCCGATCTGCAGGTGCGTGTCGTCCCATGACTGCGATCCCGAATCTTGCGCGCCGATGTCCGGACTGGTGGTACACGTACATCCGCTCGTTGTCGACCGGGTTCCAGTTCACCGGCTCGCCCGCCCGGTTGAACGTGAAGCCATCGGCCCGCGGCTGCCCGCTGACCGGCAGCATGCCGAGATAGTTGTCGAACGAGTGACTCTCCTGCATCACCAGCACGAGATGGTCGAAGGGGAACGCACCCGTGAATTGGCCGAGCGGCAGGGACGGGAAGGGCACCGCGCCGGGCCCGCGCAGACTCGCCGCGGCGGCCCGCACCGGTCGTGCCCCGGTGCCCAGCCCGGCGGCGGCACCCAGGCCGGCGGCGGAGGCGGTACCGAGACCGGCCCGCAGTACCGATCGGCGGCTGTAGGTGCGGCGGTCACCCATTGCTCTCCTCGTGGTCAACGCGGCGGCGCGGGCCGCGGCGGGGCCGTCTCCTGGACGGGCATGGCGTTCTGGGCCGGCGGCGCATACGAGAACCCATCGTCGAAGGTTCCGGTGAGCGCGTTGACGACGACCTCTTCGTCCACCACCGGCACCACGAGCGATGCGTCGGGCAGGACAGGTGGCACCGGTTGCGCGGGCTTCCCGAGGGCGAGGGCACTGGTCAGGTCGCCCACCGTGTTACTCCGCCAGGTCGAGACGTTCGGGACGGGAGCGCCGAAGATCTTCTCGATGAGGAACAGCGTCGACGTGTGGTCGAACACCTCCGTCGCCGCGTAGCCCCCCATGGTGAAGGGCGACATGAGGATGCACGGCACGCGGAACCCGAGACCCACGGGCCCGACGATCCCGCCCGCAGCGGATGGAGAGGGGACTCATCGACAGGTACTCGCCCGCGGTGCCGGGAGGCGGAACCGGCGGCGGCACGTGGTCGAAGAAGCCGCCGTTCTCGTCGTAGTGGAGGATGAACAGCGTGTGGGCCCAGATCTCGGGGTTCGACGTCAGTGTGTCGAGCACGTTCTGCACGAGGTTCTCCCCCCACTGCGGCGCGGTGGCGGGGTGCTCGCACTGGGTGACGGGGCCGTGGATCCAGCTCACCTGCGGCAGCGTCCCCGCCGCCACGTCGGCCACGAAGTCGAGCGGATAGTTGGGGGCGAGCGCCTGCTGCTGCAGCTGCTGGCCCCGAGTCGTGGTCGGGTCGTTGTAGGCCTTGAAGTAGGGGAGTGGGTTGAAGAGGGCGAGCCCGGTCGGGTCGTTGTAGACCTTCCAGGTCACGCCGGCATCGAGTAGCTGCTCGGGCATGGTGGTCCACGAGAACTTCCCGTACTGCTGCGGGCGGCCGGAGGTCTGTGTCACGAGGACCGGACCACCGGCTTCCGCGGCGGGGTCGATGGTGCCCGACAGGGCCATCACCCGATTGGGGTCGGTGGGCCCGAGCACCGAGCAGTGGTAGGCGTCGCAGATGGTAAAGGCGTCCGCCAGCGCGTAGTAGAAGGGAAGCTCGGACCGGTCGAAGTAGCCCATCGTCGCGACGAAGTTGGCGTCGCCGTCGGCCGCCAGGTGCGCCTGCACGAAGGCGTCCATCTTCCCGCCGTCCCAGCTCTGGTGCTGCGTGGTCCATTCGTGGGAGATGTCGTTGGTGCAGTCGCCGTTGTCGGTCGGGAACTGCTGCTGCAGATCGAACGGCTGTAGGTAACCCGTGGCGTCGACGCCGATACCGGGCTGATAGCCGTACTGGTTCCAGACTGGGACGCGCGTGCGGCCCGTCCTGTTGGTCAGGACCCTCGGGTCCGAGAAGCCGCGCACGCCCGACAGGGTGCCAAAGTAGTGGTCGAACGAGCGGTTCTCCTGCATGAGGAAGACGACGTGACGGATGTCGCTGAACGACGGCAGGTTGGACGGCGAGGGCGCCAGTGCCAGGGCCCGGTCGATGGAGGCGCCGGCCGACGACGACAGGCCGGCCAGTCCCGCCGTGCCCGCGGCGCCGAGCGCCAGCCCGCCCTTCAGCAGAGTGCGCCGGCTGACCCTCTTACTGTCGGTGGTGCGTTTGCTGTGGCGCGACGCCTCGTCCCGTGCCGTCATGGCCCTCCTCCTCGCCCGTCGCCCTCGTGACGACGGTTCCCTCTGTCCCGAACTTCCCGCTCGGATGTGAGGGAAACGGAGGTGGCGGCCCGATCCCGCGTGTTTTCAGCTCTTGTTCACGCGCTCGCTACCTGGAGTTCAGACTGGACGGTGGCCTGGGCGGTGGCGGTGGCTCCAACGTCGAGTGCATCCGCATCGGGTGCACACAGGCCGCGGCGGGGGAGGATGATGTCGTCGATGATGCCGTAGTCGCGCGCTTCGGCCGACGTCATGTAGTAGTCGCGGTCGATATCCTGCGCCACACGCTCGAGCGGCTGCCCGCTGTGGTGGGCGATGATCTCGGACATACGGCGGGTGAGCGACATGACCTCGCGCAGCTGGATCTCCATGTCGGACGGTGCGCCGCGGGCGCCCGCAGAGCCCTGGTGGATCATGATGCGGGCGTTGGGCAGGGCGAAGCGCTTCCCGGCGGCGCCACCCGACAGGATCATGGCGGCGGCCGACATGCCCATGCCGACGCAGATGGTCGACACGTCCGGCTCCACGTGCTGCATGACGTCGTAGATGGCCATGCCGGCGTACGCCGCCCCGCCGGGCGAGTTGATGTACAGCGCGATGTCCCGCTCGCTGTTCTGCGCCTCCAAGAAGAGCATCTGCGAGATGATCAGATTGGCCACCTGGTCGTCCACCTCCTGGCCCAGGAAGACGATGCGCTCCCGCAGCAGCTGGCTGTAGAGGTCGAAGGCGCGGTCGCCCCGGTTGCCCTCCTCTATAACGGTCGGGACGAGGACCTGGTGCAGGCGGTCCCGGTCCGGGCGGCTGGTGGTGGTCATGGTGTTCCTCCGTGTCTGTGGGGTCCTTCTCACGTTATCTCAAATATGAGATAATGAGATCATCGTGAGCGAGCGCCGCCATCCCACCGTCTTCCCCGGCTTCCGCGAGATGGCCGAGCGCCGGCACTCGGTGTCGGGACAGCTCATGACGCTGCGCCGCGAGCTCGGGCTGTCCCAGGCCGAGGTGGCGGCGCGCATGGGGACCTCGCAGTCGGCGGTGGCCCGCTTCGAGGCGGGTGACCTCGACGTGCGTCTCTCGACGGTCGAGCGCTACACGACGGCGCTCGGAGCCCGCCTGGAATGGAGGATCGAGCATGGCTGACGGCGACGATCCTTTGGGCTGGCCGCCCGATATGGGAGCGGGTCGGGGCCCCGAGCCGCTGTCCGACGTGGTGGCGCGCCGCCTGCTGGAGCAGCGCGTCGTCCTGCTGCACGGCCCGCTCGACGACGTCTCCGTGACGCGGGTTGCGGCGGAGCTGATGACGCTCGATGCCGAAGGGGACGACGCCGTGACGCTGCGCGTCGACTGCGGCGAGGCGTCGCTGGCAGCCGCGCTGACGCTGATGGACATCATCGAGCTGATGGGCGTGCCGGTCCGTGCCCTCTGTCTCGGGCAGGTGGGCGGGGGTGCAGTCGGGGTGGTGGCCGTCTGCAGCCACCGTTGCGCCCTGCCCAGCACGCGCTTCTCGCTGTCGGAGCCGGCGACGCAGCTGCAGGCCCACGTCCGCAACGTCGCCCAGTGGGCCGAGCTGCAGGCTGCCGAGCGGGAGCGCTTCTGCGCCCGCGTCGGTGCGGCCACGGGGCAGTCGCCGGCGACGGTGCGGGACGACCTCGAGCGGGGCCGTTTCCTCGGGGCGTCCGAGGCGCTCGACTACGGGATCCTCGACGAGGTGGCCCGGCCCGACGCCCCGGTGCGGCAGCTGCCCGGAACCGGGCAGCCGCCCATGGGATTCCGCCCGCTGCGCTGACGGCCCAGCCTGCGAGACCGAGACGGTCCGGCGTGCCTACGATGCGGCGATGACCACGACCGGGCCCCGTCTGCCCCCGCTGGCTGCCGGCGAATGGGACGACGTGCTGACCCGGGTCCTCGAGAGCTCGCCGGGAGGCACCGACGAGCCGATGTACATCTTCACCACCCTGGGACGGGCCGATCCCGAGCTGTTCCGCCGCTGGCTGGGCTTCGGCGGCGCGCTGCTCGACGGCAGCCTGCCCGGGCGCCTGCGCGAGCTGGTGATCGTGCGCACCGCGGCCCGCTTCGGCGGCCGCTACGAGTGGGCGCAGCATCTCGCGCTGGCCGAGGCACAGGGGGTGACGCCCGCCGAGCTGGTGGCGTTGAGCGACGGTGCCTCTGTAGCTGATGGTGTGCCCGCCGCGTGGCTCGACGCGCTCGCCTGGTCGCCGCTGGAGCGCGCCGCCCTGCGGGCGGTCGACGAGACGGCCGACGACGGCGCTGTTTCCGACGCCACCTGGGAGGCGCTGCAGGATGCTCTCAGCGAGAGCGAGCTCCTCGAGCTGCTCATGCTGATCGGGCACTACATGATGCTGACCACCGTGTTGCGGTCGCTGCGGCTGCCGCTCGAGCCCAGGGCGGAGATGCTGGCCCGGCAGGTGCCGGGAGGTCCGGACGCGTGATCGCATGACGGCGCTCCTGGCGGGACGGAGCATCACGGTCGTCGGCGCCGGTACCCAGCCGTCGCGAGACCTCGATGCCCCGGTGGGCAACGGCCGCGCCATCGCCATGCGGGCGGCCCGGGAGGGCGCGTCGGTGATCTGCGTGGACCGTGACGAGGCCGCGGTCGAGGAGACGTGGCGGCTGATAACGGAGGAAGGCGGGAAGGCGGCCATCGTGGTGGCCGACGTGACCACCGAGGAGGGCTGCCGGTTGGCCGTCTCGGACGATCCGGGCCTGGCCCCGGACGGCCTCGTGCTCAATGTCGGCACCGGCTTCGGCATGGGCGTGGCGGGGACATCCGTCGACGACTGGGACAAGACGTTCGACCTCAACCTGCGCGCCCACTTCATGCTGGTCCGCCGCGCGCTGGTCGCCCTGTCCGACAACGCCGCCATCGTGTTCATGGGCTCCGTGGCGGGACTGCGCCCGGGGAGCCGCATCCCTGCCTACGACGCGTCCAAGGCCGGGCTCATCGGCCTCAGCCGCCATGTCGCCGTGGAGGGCGCTCGCCGCGGCATTCGGGCCAACGTGCTGGCGCCCGGGTTGATCGACACGCCGCTCGGCCGGGCCGCCTCCGCCGGTCGGCCGTCGCGTACCCGCTCGCCCGTGCCGCTCGGCCGGCAGGGTACGGCCTGGGAGGTGGCGGCCGTGGCCGTCTTCCTCCTGTCGGACGAGGCGAGCTACGTCACGGGACAGGTGCTGTGCGTCGACGGGGGGCTGACGCTCGTATGAGAGCGCACTCCGGGCAGCGCCGGCCGGGGTCGAACGTCGAGCTGCGCCCGCCCCGTCTGGGCCGGCGCGTGGCGCGGTTCAACCGTGCCGTGACGAACAAGGTGGCCGTCCACGTCGCCGGGTGGGCGCCCGGGCTCGGCCTCGTGATCCACGTCGGGCGGCGGACGCGGACCGTCTACCGCACGCCCGTCAACGTGTTCCGCACCAAGGACGGCTTCCGCTTCGCCCTCACCTACGGACCGGACGCCGAGTGGGTGCGCAACGCACTCGCGCACGGCGCCGTGCGCCTGATCACCCGCCGCAAGGAGTACGAGCTCACCGAGCCCGAGCTGGTGACCGACCTGCACCGCCAGCACGTGCCGGCCGTCGGGCGCGCCATCATGCGCTTCATGCGCGTCACGCAATTCCTCGACTTCCGCCGCGCCGCCTGAGCGCAGACGCACGTCGGTTTCGGCCTCTGTCGTGGCCGTTTTCCCAGGTGAGGAGGAACTTGTCGGAACGGCGCAACCTTTTGCGCCCTCCGGGGGGTTGAGATGGATGTGATGGGCGTCCCCGCGTGACCAGGTCGGCGAGCCGCAGGGGACGGCCGTCCCGGTCCCGGCAGGAGTTCGACCAGTTCGTCGGGGACTCCGTCGATGGGTTGCTCCGCACCGCCTACCTGATCGCCTGGGACTTCGCGGCGGCGGAGGACCTCGTGCAGGAGTGCCTCCTACGCGTGGCCCGCCGATGGCCTCGGGTCCGCTCCATGGAGTACCCGACCGCCTACGCGCGCAAGGTCCTGGTGCATCTTGCCCTGGACGACGCCGGGCGTCGTACCCGCCACCGGGACGAACTGGGCCAAGCGGACGGGCACCGGGTGGACGAGCACGCAGACGAGGGTGCGGTGCGGGTGCTCGGCGGGGTTGAGACCAGCACCGACCTGACCGCGGCACTCGGGGAGCTCGCGCCGCGCCAACGCGTCACGCTCATGCTGCGCTTCTTCGACGACCTGTCCGAGGCGCAGGTGGCCGAGGTCATGGGCTGTTCGGTGGGCACGGTGAAGAGCACGACGTCGCGCGCCTTGCAACGGCTGCGGAACATCGTCGGGGCACCGGGCCTTTCCGACATGCAAGCGACGACGACATGGAACGCCAACACAGAGATCAGAGAACACGAAGGGAGCGTCACCGATGAAGACCGAATTCGAAGCTGACCTGAACAAGGCTTTTGCGGGTCGCGCCGCCGCAGTACCCATTGCGGCGGCCTCGCGCCTCCGGTCCATGGACTATCGACCGCGGGAGCGGCGGCTACGGGCACCGGTGACGGTCGGTGTCGGGGTGCTGGCCAGTGCCGGCACCGCCGGGGCCGTGGTCTCGGTGGTGCTCGGGGGCGCGGCGCCTGCCTATGCCGGCTGGAGTGCGGCGCCCACGACCGCGTCGAGCGCGCCTTCGCCCGCCGCGGCCGCCAGCTGCCAGAGCCAGTTGACGTCGACGCCCTCCGGTTCCGACGGGTCCAGTCTCGGCACGGGCCCGTGGGAGAACGTGCTCACCGACGTGCGCGGGCCCTTCACCGTCGCCCTCTTCCAAAACGACGGGGCGTACGCCTCGTGCTTCACCGGCCCCTCGTTCACCGAAACCAACATGGTCGGCTCCGGCAGTTCCTCGGGCGGGACTGTGGGCTTGGCGAGGGGCTCGGCGTCGCTCGGCGCGTCGACGGCGTCGGGGAGCGGCGGCGGCCCGGGCGGCGGCGGCATGTCCAGCGTGTCCTTGGGTGGTACGACGGCGTCGGGCGATCTGACGCACGCGACGCAGAGTCATCTCTCGACCACGACCGGTGGTCCCTACACGCTCGTCGACGGCCGCGCCGCCACGGGTGTCACCGGTGTCACCCTCGTCCTCGACGACGGCCAAGACATCGTGACGACGGTGGCTGACGGCTGGTTCGTGGCCTGGTGGCCCGACACCGCGAGCGCGACCGCAGCCCAGGTCACCACCGCCAGTGGGACGACGACCGAGTCACTGCTCTGGCCGCAACACGGTCCGAGCGGGCCGCCCGTGCCGGGAACGAGCGGTGCCACCGGCAACAGCGGGAGCTCGGTGAGCGGCTCGGGGAACGCCGGCGGGAGCGGAAACAGCGGCAACAGCTGAGTCGGGGGCCGGGCCAGCGGGCGGCACCGGGCTGATGACGCGATGGGAGACGTCGTGTGCGCAGATGAACACGGTCTTGGTGGCCTGCTCGACTGCGTCGTAGGCGTGCAGGTCCGTGCGCCTGCAGTGCGACACCACCCAGCGCAGGTCGGGCGTGCGTGTCAGGGGTCGGGTGGTGACCGTGACCCTGACCACGCGCCCCTCGGCCACCAGCCGCTCGAACTCGGCCAATGACGGCGCGGGCACGCGCCCGGTGAAGCCGCCGACCGGAAGGAACTCGCGCCCGGTGGCCATGATGGCGTATCCGGCCACGCCCGAGGTCTCGTAGACGTCCGCCGCCTCGGAGGTGGGGACCTTGGACACGAACGCCTTCAGCGCCGCTGCGTGCTCCGGGAAGTCCGCCGCCGCGAACTGGCTGTAGTGGTTGACGTTCACGGGCGCGTAGGGGGAGTCGAAGGGGCCGAGCGTCGCTGCCACGACCACCGACGAGGCCCAGCACGAGCCGAGGAGCATCGCCGTCGCGGCCAGCGCCGGGCCGGCCGACACGCTCCATTGTGTGGCGCGTCCGGCGCGGAGCGAGGCCAACAGGATGCCGACCGCCAGGAGTCCGATGATGACGGACGAGGCGACGACGTAGGGGCGGACACCGACGTAGCCCGGTACCAGGGCGACGCCGGCGGCGACGGTAGCCGCCGTCACTGCGGCCAGTGCGCCGCGCACGGCGCGGACGTGTCGCCGGTGCCATGCCGCGGCGCCCCCCATGCCGCACAACGCGGCGACCGCCGGGATGAGCGCTGCGGTGTAGTACGAGTTCAAGAACGACATGCCGCTGAAGAAGCCGAATGTCACCACGAGCCAGACGGACCACAGGATCACCGCGGCCCGCAGGAGATCGGTGCGTGGCCGCCGGCGCTGCAGCACCAGGAGCCAGACGGCAGCGGCGACGGCGGGCAGCAGCAACCAGGCGTCGTCGTGCCCGAACGGCCCGCGGAGGAGCCGGTCCCACGACGCCGAGATGGCGAAGGTGCCGAAGCCGTGACGGGCCGAATAGATGGCTGCGGTGACGAGGTAGGTGGAGGGATGGTTGCATCCCGCCGCGTCGAGCCCGGTGCCACCGAGGCGGCTGAACCCGTTGTAGGAGAACACCTGCGTGAAGAGCGAGTCGTTGCAGCTGCCATCGACGTAGGGGCGGTTCGACTGCGGAACGAGGGACACGGCCGACATCCAGCTGAGGGAGATGACGGCCACCGCGCACGCCGCTGCGGTGAGATGCCAGACGCGCCGGAGGAACGAGACGGCGGGCGCGGCCACCAGGTAGGCCAGGAAGAGCGCCGGGAGCACGAGCCAGGCCTGCAGCATCTTGGCCTGGAAGGCGAAGCCGACCAGCACGCCGGCCCAGAGCAGCGAGCGCAGACGGCCCGTCTGGCAGGCCCGGATGGTGGCGTCGGCCGCCAGCACGAGCAACAGGATGAGCAGGGAGTCCGAGATGTTGCCGCGGTCGAGCAGGATCACGATCGGGCTGGTCGTCATCACGACGGCGGCGATGAGCCCGGCGCCGGCACCGGCGACCCGGCGGACGGCGCGGTAGAGGACGAGCACGGTGAGCATGCCTTCGACCACCTGGGGGAGGACCAGCGCCCACACGTGGAAGCCGAAGATGCGCAGCGACAGGGCTTGTATCCAGAGCGCACCCGGGAGTTTGTCGACCGAGACCGTGGCCCAGGGGTCGGCCGCGCCGTAAATGAAGTTGTGCCAATTCATGGCCATGCTGCGCGCGGCGCCGCCGTAGAAGGGTTCGACGTAGACCTGGTTCATGCTCCAGCCGTAGGCCAGGCCGGCCAGCGCGGTGACGACCAGCAGCGCCGGGCGGGCCCAGACCGGCTGGCCGGCGGGGGAGCGCCAGAAACGGAGGGAGCGGGACCATGACGGCGCAGCCGGGTCCGCAAACCCGGGAGCATGCGTTCCCGTCCTCTGGTCTGTCAGCACGGCTGCACCCCCGATGCCCCCGGCGAATGTAGTGCCGGAGCTGGGCGGTGCCCGTGACGGAGTCTCAGGCCACGACTTCCATCCGCAGTCCCCGCTCGTCGAGCTGGCCGCCGAATTGCCGATGCCCACCGACGGCGAAACGGCGGGCCGTCCAGGCGCCGGCGAACGCATCGAGGACGTCGTCGACGCGGGCGCCTCTCGGCGGCCGGTCTCCGAGGCGCTCGATCTGGTGGCGACCGAAGACGGCGCGCAGTGCCTCGACCCGCTCGGCGCGGCCCTCCGCCGTGGTCTTCTTGAAGGCCATCGGTGTGCCGGCGAGGAGAGCCAGGCTGAGCTCGGGGCACATCTCGAAGACGCGCCGTTGACGGGCCGGCGACACGAGCTGATCGACTTCGCGGATCTTGGGCAGGATGTTGAAGAGCTGCTTCGAGATCGCCTTTCCGCAGGCAGCCCGCGACAGGGCGCAGGCTTCCTCGTAGGAGTTGGCGGCGAGGACGGGACGCACCGGCGCGGGGAAGACGGAGCTGCGCCGCGCGCCCAGTTGCCGCCTGACCTCGATGTCCGCCTGTCGGGGGTCCCGCGCCGCGAGGCCGATCGGGATGTCGATGGCGACGGCCTGCAGTGCAGCCGAGTCGACCTGCTCCATCACAACACGCAGATCGGGGACCACGCGCACGTCGGCCTCGCCGTGCCGATCGGCGACGGGCACGGTGACGACGACCCAGCCGCCCGGCGCACCGTCGACCCCCGCCGCCAGCGGGCCGGTCGCGCTGCCCGTCCCCGTCGCGGTGCCCGTCCTAGCCGAGAGCGGCGTGGTTGACCCCGTCGGCCGGGGTCAGGGTGACGCGACGCCCGATCAGCTCGTCGGCCTCGGCGCCGGCGAGCACGGCGGTCCCGCCGTCGAGGAGCGCGTAGCAGCGACCTCCCCCCGGCAGGTCGCAGATCAGCACCGCCCGCTCGGGCCCGCCGTCGCGACCGTGGAGTACGGTGTACGTCGCCACAGTGGCCGTGCCTTCGGGTGTCTCCACGATGGCCACCGGCTCCCCCGCCGCCACGTACGGCGGCGCGTCGGCCAGCACGCCGAGCCCGGGATCGGTGGACCACACGCCGTAGGCGTGCTTCTGCATGTGCATGCCGACCCCGCTCGTGATGCCGTAGGAGCCCGGGTCCCTGCGGAGCGTCTCCACCATGGCGGCGAGCGCGTGCGTCATGTAGTTGGAGCCGGGCCCGCCGTGGTACGGCAACCCACCCGTCTGCGTCACGGCGCGTGTGTCGTCCTCGCTGATCCCGAGCGCGTCGAGCGCGAAGCACACCGAGCTGGCGAAGCAGGAGTAGAGGTCGAAGTGGGCCACGTCGTCCGCACCGATGCCGGCACCGGCCAGCGCCGCGCCGGCCGCTGCGGCCATGGCGGGGGAGCGCCACAGCTCGGGGTGGCCGGCCACGTGGACAGGGTCCTCGGCGTAGGCCGCGCCGCGCAGGTAGACCCGCCGCTCCTCGGGGATGCCGAGTGCATCCGCCTTGGCCGCGCTGGCCAGCACGAGCGCGGCGGCCATGTCGACGTCCATGATGGAGGTCATCAGCTTCGTGTAGGGGTAGGCCACCATGCGGTTGTCCGGGCTGGCCGTCACAATTTCGGTGGCGGAACGGGCCACCGGGAACCAGGCGTGGGGGCTGGCCGCCGCGATGGTGGTCATGGGCGCCAGGACGCGGCCCAGTTGTGCGCGGTGCGCGTCGAGATCGCGGCCGAGGTGCGCCCGCCGGGCGTTGTCGAACAGCGCGAAGGTCAGGTAGGCCTCGAACACGGCGTGGCTGATTTCCGAGGGGTCGAACTCCATGTCCATCGGGAAGGGCCGCTTCTCGGCCGGGCGGAAGGACCACTGCGGCTTCTCGCCCGCCTTCTTGAGGCGGCGGACGGTGGCGAGCGCTTCGGCGCCGGTGATCAGCGCCAGGTCGACTTGGCCGCTCCTGATTTCCTTCGCCACCTCGGTCGCCAGGACGAGCGGGACCGACCCGCCGATGCCCGAGTAGCGCCGCCGCGCCGGCGACGCGCCGAGGCGTTCGGACAGGCGGGCCACGGCGTCGTCGTACTGCCAGGACTGCGAATACACGATGTCGATGCTCTGCAGCGCGGCCAGGACGACGGATGGGTCGGCGGCGGCGGCGGCGTCGGCGGCGGCGGCACGCGCCACCTCCTCCCACATGGCCAGCGGCTCGGGCGCGCCGTCGGGCGCGTCGGACGCGTGCCAGGTGCGGCGGGCGACGCCGATGATGCAGGTGGCGCGGGGATCGGCGGGCAAGGATCGGAGCGGATCAGCCGCGCGACTTGCCGGGCATGGCGATGGCGCGGTCGGCGATGATGTTCTTCTGGATCTCGGTCGAGCCGCCGCCGATGGTCGAGTAGCGCTGGAAGGCGTAGAGGCGGGTCCACTTGCCCCGGTCCACGGCGTCGGGCCCGCCCCGCGCCAGCGCACCGGCCGGGCCGAGCAGGTCGACGGCCAGTTCGGCCAACGTCTGGGCCATCGACGACCAGGAGAGCTTGGCGAACGGGACCTCGGGCCAGTTCTTCTCACCCTTCATGATCTTCGACAGCGCCCGCAGCGACAGCAAGCGCGCCAGTTCGATTTCGGTCCACACCTTGGCGATGCGGTCGCGCAGCGAGGGGTCGTCCAGCGCGCCCGGGTTGACGCTGCGGGCCGCCTCCACCATGGCGCGCAGGTCGGCCGCCAGGATGGCGATCTGCGAGGCGATGCCGACACGCTCGAAACCGAGGGTGCCCATGGCCACCATCCAGCCGGCGCCCTCGTCGCCCAGGCGCCACTTGGCCGGGATGCGCACGTCGGTGAAGAAGATCTCGTTGAAGAGCTCCTCGCCCGCCATGTCGCGGATCGGCCGCACGTCGATGCCGGGTGTCTTCAGGTTGAGGATGAAGGCGGTGATCCCCTCGTGCTTCTTGCCGCGCTCGATGGCGGTCGGGTCGGTCCGCAGGAGGAACAGACCCCAGGTGGCCAGGTGCGCGGAGGAGATCCAGATCTTCGAGCCGTTGACCACGTACTCGTCCGTCTCGGGGTCGTAGATGGCCGTCGTGCGCAGGTTGGCCAAGTCGTTGCCGGCCATGGGCTCGCTGAAGCCCTGGCACCAGTGCTCCTCGGCCTCGAGGATGGAGGGCAGCCATTGCGCCTTCTGTTCCTCGGTGCCCCACTGGATGATCATGGGACCGATCTGCCAGATCCCGTTCGTGTTGAACGTGCCGGGTGTGCGGTACTCGGCCATCACCTCGGAGTAGAGGAGCCGTTGCATGGCGTTGATCGTGCGGCCCTTGGCGTACTCGGGGCCCCAGTGGATGGCGGCCCACCCGCCCTCGTGCAGCTTGCGCTGCCACTTCTGGCGACGCTGCTGGCTCGCTTCGCCCGAGAGGCTGGCGTCGTCGGCCAGCGCCTCGGCCTCGAGGAACGGGGGCAGGTTCTCGTCGAGCCAGGCCCGCAACTCGTCGCGAAACTTCTCATCCTCGGGTGCAAGGGCGAAATCCACGAGGGAAGGGTATCCGACCACCGTGTACTCTGACGCCGGTGTCAGGGAGTGGTGCCGCGGCACTGAGCGAGACGTAGGGGAGGCCGTGGACTTCACGTACGACGACGAACAGCTCGCGCTGCAGGACGTGGCCCGTGGCGCGCTCGAGCGCGAGTGCGGGCCGACGGTGGTGCGCCAGCTGGCCGACGAAGCCGAAGGCATCACGCCGGCGCTGTGGTCCACCCTGGCCGACCTCGGGTGGATGGGTCTGCTGGTGCCCGGCGAGTCCGGCGGCAGCGGCGCCGGCCTCCTCGAAATGTGCGTCGTGCTCGAAGAGATGGGCCGGATTCCCGTGCCCGGACCTTTCTTCTCCTCGGCGGTGGCCGCCACGCTGGCGGCGCGTGCGCTCGGGGCGACCGAGCTGCTGGCCGACCTGGCGTCGGGCGCCCGACGGGGCACCGTCGCGCTGGGGGAGCAGGGACACGGCGAGCCGCTCCAGACCGTACGGACCCGGGCCCGCCGCAAGGCGGCCCAATGGGTCGTGAGCGGCGAGAAGCCTGTGGTCATGGACGGCCACACGGCCGACTGGGTCATCGTCGTGGCGCGCAGCGAGGAGGGGGTGCGCTCGTACCTGCTCGAGTCGCCGTCAGCGGATCTCGTGCCGTCGCTCGACCCCACCCGCAAGTTGGCGCGGCTCGTGCTCGACGACACGCCCGTCGTCCCGCTGGGTCCCTCCGGGAGCCAGGCCGGACTCTGGCAGCGCGTCCAAGACGACATCGCCGTCGGGTTGGCGGCGGAGACCGTCGGTGCCGCCCACCGCGCGCTGACCGAGGCCATCGCCTACACGTCAGAGCGCGTCGTCTTCGACAAGCCGGTCGCCACCTACCAGACCGTGCGCCACCGGCTCGTCGAGATGTTCCAGCAGGTCGAGATGGCACGGGCCGGCTTCCAGTTCGCTGCCTGGGCCTCGGACACCGAGGCGCCCGAGCGGGCGCAGGCCGCGGCCATGGCCTCGAGCTACGCGGCGGATGCCGGCGTGCGGGTCACCGGCGACGACATCCAGCTGCACGGGGGCGTGGGTTTCACCTGGGCCAACGACGCCCACTTTCTCTTCAAGCGGGTGAAGCAGAACGACCTCCTGGCCGGCGGCGCCGCGGCCCAGCGCCACCGGCTCGCCGCGCTCTTCCTCGAGTCGGCATGACCACGTTCGAGCTCCGCCCGATGCCGGCCGAATTGGCCGAGCGCTATCTGGCCGAGGGCGCCTGGGACGACCGGACGCTCGGGGAGTTCCTGCGTGACTGCCTCCTGAAGGACCCGACCCGCCCGTTCCGGATCTGGTCGCCGACGAACCCCTACCTCGGCACTGTCGGCGACGTCTACGAGGAGTCGCTGCGCGTGGCGGGTGGGCTGCGCGCGCTGGGGCTCGGGCCGGGCGACACGGTGGCGTTCCAATTGCCCAACTGGGTCGAGGCGGCCATCACCTTCTACGCCTGCAGCATGCTCGGCGTCACGCTGGTGCCGATCGTCCACTTCTACGGCCCGAAGGAGCTCGGGTTCATCCTCCGCCAGAGCGGGGCCAAGGCGCTGATCATCGTCTCGCGCATCGGCCGGCGCGACTACCTGGCCGACCTGGCCACGGTGCGCGATGGCCTGCAGAACCTGAAGCACGTCGTGGTGGTGGGCGACATCGCCGGCGACGCGTCGGGCTACGTGCGCTTCGACGACCTGCGCGGTGCGGACCCCGTCGACGGTCCGGTGCACGTCGACCCGTCCGGCCCGGCGCTCATCGGATACACGTCGGGCACGACGGCTGACCCCAAGGGGGTCGTGCACACCCACCGCACCCTGGGCTGCGAGGTGCGGCAGCTGGCCGACCACCAGTCGCTGCGCGACCTGCCCGGCCTCGTGGGCGCACCGGTCGGCCATGCCATCGGCATGCTGGGCGGCCTGCTCTGCCCGCTCTACAGCGGGCGGCCCATCTACATGATCGACGGCTGGGATCCCCCCGCCGTCCTGGCGGCGATGGTCGAGGAGCACATCGCCGCCGGCAGCGGCTCGACGTACTTCTTCACCAGCCTGCTCGACTGCCCGGACTTCCGCCCCGAGCACGTGGAGCTCATGCGCTACATCGGGCTCGGGGGCTCACCCATCCCCGACGCGGTGGCCGAGCGGGCGGACCAGCTCGGGATTTCGTTGGTGCGCTCCTACGGGTCGACGGAGCACCCCTCCATCACGGGGTCCCTGCACGACGCCCCCAAGGACAAGCGGATCCACACCGACGGCAGGCCGATGGCGTGGGTCGAGATCCGGACCGTCGACGAGGAGGGGAACGACGTCGGTGTCGGCGAGCCCGGCGAGATCCTCAGCCGGGGCGCCGACCGCTTCGCCGGGTACACGGATCCCGCGCTCAACGCAGAGTTCATCGATGCCGACGGATGGTTCAGCACGGGCGACATCGGCATCATCGACCAGGACGGCTACCTCACCATCACGGACCGGGTGAAGGACATCATCATCCGCGGCGGCGAGAACGTGAGCGCGGCGGAGGTGGAGCAGCTCCTCGCCCACATGAAGGGTGTGGCCGAGGTGGCTGTGGTGGCGGCTCCCGACGAGCGGCTCGGCGAGCACGGCTGCGCCTTCTTCCGCATGCAGCCCGGGAGCGAGCCACCCGACATGGACGCGCTGCGCGCGCACCTGCAGGGTGCGGGCCTGACCCGCCAGAAGTGGCCCGAGGAGATCCGGATCGTGGACGAATTGCCGCGGACGCCGTCGGGCAAGATCCAGAAGTTCGTGCTGCGGCAGCGCCTGCGCGACGGCGGCTGACGTACCGCGACGGCCGGGCCGAGCCTGCGGCGCGGCGGGACTGTACGCTCCTTCCAACCCACATTGCCGGAGGGCCGGAGGGAAGGGGCGAACCCCATGCGCAGTCGGATCCCAAAGGAGCAGATCGATCTGCTCAGGACGGTGCCGCTGTTCTCGAGCTGTACGCAGGGTGAGCTGCGCGCCATCGCGCAACTCGGGACGCCGGTGGAGGCCGAGGAGGGCGCTGTCCTGACCGAGGCCGGGCACCCCGGCCGTGAGTTCTTCCTCGTCCTCGAAGGAGAGGCCTCGTGCCGCGTGCGCAACAAGGAGGTCGGGCGCTTCCTGCCGGGGAACTACTTCGGCGAGTTGGCGCTCCTGTACGGGGGAAAGCGCACGGCCGATGTGGTGGCGATCACGCCCATGGAGCTCTTGGTGCTCGACGCCCGTGAGTTCCGCTCCATGCTCACGACGACACCGAGCATCAGCGAGAAGATGCTGGCTCGCCTCGCCGAGCGCCTGATGGAAGCGGACGCTCGGCACACCGACTGAAGCAACCTGCCGGCGCCGTCAGGTTGCCGCGCCGCCCTCGAGCACCTGCTGCATCAGCCGCAGCTCCATGCTGATCGACTCGAGGCTGCTCGCCGCGGCGGCGGCCACCACGTCCGCGGAGAGGCCGTCGGGCAGGGTGACCCAGAGGGTGAGCGTCGCTTCGCACCCGCCGCCTTCGAGGGGCTGCACCACGAACTCCTCGTAGGCGTCGCTGCCGCCCGACATCCCGGCGGCGACCAGCGTGGGGGCGACGGCATCCGCGATCCAGAGCTCAATGGGCTGTGACGCACCGGGACGCCGTCGGTCGGCCAGCCCGAAGGTGTACCGGGCACCGGGACCGAGCACGCCTCCCGCCTCGTCGCCGCTGCCGTCGGCGACGCGCCTGACGCCGCTCACGTCGGGGTTGTACTCCGGGAGGTTTGCGAAGTCGAGGCGGTAGGCCCAGACGACCTCGGCCGGCACGGTGAAGGTGGCGGTGGCGACGGCGGTTGGCGCCGTCGCGGTGGCGGGCGTGCCGGGCACGGAGCTTCAGCCCGGGGGCCGGAGGATGGAGGCCGCCTCGCGGGCCCGGTCGAGGGACAGGGCGGTGAGGTCATCCCCTTCCTCGCCGAGCACATCGGTGGCGTGCTGGATGAAGATCCCGACCACCATGGCGCTCAGGAGCCGGGCCACCGCGGCGGCGCCCGGACCCTCGTCGAGGTCGGGGCGGTTGTTCTTGACCCAGTCCTCGATGTTGCTCTCGAAGGAGGCGAACAGGTCGAGACCGACGGCACGGGCGGTCGCCTCGCCGCGCATCGCCTCACCGACCATGAGGCGCACGAAGTCCTCCACCTCGAACATGGAGGTCATGATCTCGGCCAGGAGCTGGGCCAGCGTCATCGGCTCGGTGTCGGGACTGCCCGCCCCGCCCGCGGCGTGCTCCGGCCGGGTCGGGAAGAAGCCCTGCTCGATCAGGACCGATTCCAGGAGGTCCCGCTTGCTCGGGAAGTAGTGGTACAGCGAGGCCACGTTGAGACCGGCGGCGGAGGCCAGGTCCCGCATGCTCGTCCCGTCGACGCCGCGCTGGGCCATCAGGGTCAGAGCGATCTGCAGGATGCGCCGCCGAGTCGAACCCTCCCCGTGCGCTGCTCCGCCACGCCCTGTGGGCGCATCCCCCTCGGCCTGCGTGTCAACGGTCATCTCTCGGTCCCATCCTCCGCCCTCCGACCTCGGGATTTCGAATCGCTGCCCGATGGTTGTGCCGCTGGCAAGGCACTGACCCGCTGGCCGCGGCGGCTGTCGACGAGCCTAGGGCCCCGCCGGCGTCCCAGCACCCCTAACGATCGTTTGTTATGATCCGACCCACCGGTGTGACACCCGGAACCTAGGGGGTGGAGGAGCGAGATGCCAGGACTCAATTCTACGGCGGACTCAACGGCGGTTCCCTTCGATCCGTACGAATTGAAGGACGTGGTCGGCGGCACCATCCGCAACCCGTATCCCGCGCTGCACGCGTTGCGGCGCCAGAGCCCCGTGCACGTGGGCCCGATCGACTTGGGCGAGGGCGCCGAGATCGCCGATCCCAACAAGCCGGCCCCCGTCACCGTGTTCGGCTTCGACGAGGTCGTCCAGGTGCTGCGCGACAGCGAGACCTACTCCTCGGCCGTCTACGGGGAGGTCGTGGGCATGGTGATGGGCCGCACGATGCTCGAGATGGACGAGCCCGAGCACCGGGCCATCCGCACCCTCGTCGCCGGGAGCTTCCGCTCCAAGATGCTGGCCCGCTGGGAAGAGGACCTGGTGGCCCGCGTCGTCAACGAGCTGATCGACACATTCATCGACGAGGGGCGCACGGATCTCGTGCGGTCCGTCACGTTCAACTTCCCGGCGCAGGTGATCGCCCGCATCCTCGGCCTGCCGCGCCAGGACTACCCCGCGTTCCAACGCTGGGCCGTTGAGCTCACGAGCGTGGCCGCCAACTGGGACCGCGGCGTCGCCGCCTCGGCTGCCCTGGGTGACTACTTCGCCGGCGTCATGGCCGAGCGACGCGTCACGCCGGGCGACGACCTCATCAGCGACCTGGTGCGCGCCGAGGTGGACGGTGTGCACCTGAGCGACGAGGAGATCTTCTCCTTCCTCCGGCTGCTGCTGCCGGCAGGGGTCGAGACGACCTACCGGGCCTCGGGCAGCCTGCTCTACGCGCTCCTGCAGGACCGGGCCCAGTTCGACGCGCTGTACAAGGACCGCTCGCTGTTCCCGCAGGCGTTCGAAGAAGTGGTGCGTTGGGAGCCGCCGGTGACCGTCATCCTCCGGCGGGTCACCCGTGACACCGAGCTGGCCGGCGTGCCCATCGAGGCGGGGGCCGACATGGCACTCCTGATCGGCGCCGCCAACCGCGACGAGCGCAAGTACGACGACCCGGACCGTTACGACATGTTCCGCGACCAGCGCCAGCACGTGGGGTTCGGCTTCGGAGTCCACGTCTGCCTGGGCATGCATCTCGCCCGCATGGAGTCCCGCATCGCCATCAACACCCTGTTCGACCGCCTCGGGCCCTTCACCTTGGACCCGGAGGCCGAACCGCCGCACATTGAGGGCATGGCCTTCCGCTCGCCGCTCTCGCTTCCCGTGGTGTTCTCCCCGGGGGGCTAGTTTCAGGCGCATGGGCGGCAGAGCCAACCCGCTGAAGGACGCGGCGGCCATCGTGGACAGCGGGCACGGGCAGACCGTGTCGGCCGATGCACGCGACCGATCCGTGCCGCGGGCGGCGTGATGGGTGCCGAGGACGAGGTGCTCGAAGTCAAGATCGACTGGGACCGCTGCATGGGGTCGGGGAACTGCGTCTTCTGGGCGCCCGAGACCTTCGACCTGAGCGACGACGGCCACGCCGTCGTGGTGGATGCGGCGGCCACCGAGGAGGAGCGGCTGCACATCGCCGCGCAGGGCTGCCCGGTCGGTGCCATCTCCCTCTGGCGTGGTGGCGTCGAGGTCCCGCTGGAGGAGAAGACGTAATGCCGATCGCGGTCACAGAGGACCACGAGTCGCTGCGCTCCACCGCGCTGCGTTGGGCCCAGACGCACTGCCCGGCCACCGTGCCGCGCCAGGCGGCCGAGACGACAGGGTCGGAGGAGCTGCCGGCGGCGTGGGAGAAGATGGCGGCGCAGGGCTGGCTCGGCCTCCACCTGACCGAGGAGCAGGGTGGGCAGGGCTTCACGCTGGCCGAGCTGGCCGTGGTCCTCGAGGAGCTCGGTCACGCGCTGTTCCCCGGGCCGCTGCTGCCGACGGTGCTCGTCTCGGCCGCGCTGGCCCGGGCGCCGAGGGGGGCGGGGGCTCCGGCCACGGTGCCGCCGGATTGGCTGCGTGGGCTGGCCGACGGCTCCATCACGGCCGCCGCCGCGCTCGGCGCCGCACCCCACCCCTGCCGGCTGGCGGAGGACGGGGCGCTGACCCTCGAGGGGGCGGTGCGCCCGGTGCTCGGGCCGCCCACGGCGCGCCTGGTCCTGGTCCCGATCGACGACGGGGCGACGACCGGATGGCTCGTGCTCGACCGGGAGTCCTTGGGCGATGCGGTCTCCGTCGAGGCGCTCCCGGCGCTCGACGGCACCCGCCCCCTCGGGCAGCTCACCTTCGCCGGCCGGGTCACGGTGCCGGCGCGAGAGCGAGTCATGCTGAGCGACGAGGACGTACGCGGGCTGGCGCAGACGCTGGCGGCGGCCGAGAGCGCGGGGATCGCGCGCTGGTGCCTGTACACGGCGTCGGACTACGCCAAGGTGCGCGTCCAGTTCGGCCGGCCGATCGGCCAGTTCCAGGCGGTCAAGCACGCGCTGGCCGACATGCTGGTCGCCGTCGAGCAGAGCGCGGCAGTGGCCTGGGACGCCGCCGCCGCCTGGAGCGAGGACGACCCGACCGGCGTGTCCGGTGTGTCGGGCGAGTCACGCGATCGCCACCTCAGCGCGCGCATCGCCGGCGCCGTTGCCCTGGGAGCCGCCGCGCACTGCGCCAAGGAGTGCATTCAGCTCCTGGGAGGCATCGGCTTCACCTGGGAGCACGACGCCCACCTCTACCTGAAGCGTGCCATGGCCAACCTGCAGCTGGTGGCCGGCGGCGACGTGGGCGCCCTCGAACACGAGGTGGCCGCCCTCGCCATCGCAGGGGCCCGGCGCAATCTGGCGGCCGACCTGCCGCCCGAGGCGGAGTCGCTGCGCCAGGAGATCCGCGCCGTCGTCGCCGAGGTGGCGGCGGCCGGAGCGGACGACCGCCGCGCCGCCATCGCCGAGGCGGGCCTGATCATGCCGCACTGGCCGGCCCCCTGGGGCCGGGGCGCCTCGCCGCTGGAGCAACTCGTCATCGACGAGGAGCTGGCCGCCGCCGGCGTCCCGCGGCCCCACCTGGCCGTGGGGGCCTGGGCCCTGCCGACCCTCATCGCGCACGGGACCCCCGAGCAACAGGAGCGCTGGGTGCGCCCGACGCTCCACGGCTCGCTCAACTGGTGCCAGCTCTTCAGCGAGCCGGGCGCCGGATCCGACCTGGCCGCGTTGAGCACCCGGGCCGAGCGTGTGGACGGCGGCTGGGTCCTCAACGGGCAGAAGGTGTGGACGTCGCTGGCCCAGACGGCCGACTTCGGCATCTGTCTCGCCCGCTCGGATCCCGATGCGGCCAAGCATGCCGGCATCACCTACTTCATCGTCGACATGCACGCCGAGGGCCTCGACATCCGGCCGCTGCGCGAGCTGACGGGTGCCGCCATGTTCAACGAGGTCTTCTTCAACGACGTCTTCGTCCCGGACGACGCCGTGGTGGGCGCGCCGGGCGACGGCTGGCGTATCGGCCGGACGACGCTGGCCAACGAACGCGTCTCCATGTCGACGGGCGCCTCCTTCGGCCCCGGTGTCGAGTCGCTGACGCGGACGTTGGCGCGTCGGAGCGAGCGCGGTGAGCCCGGACCCCCGAGCATGGAACAACGGCTCGGGCACCTCATCGCCGAGGCGCAGACGGTGGCCCTGCTCGGGCACCGGTCCACCCTGCGCACGCTCTCGGGCGTGGACCCCGGCAGCGGAAGCAGCGTGCGCAAGCTGCTCGGCGTGGAGCACGAGCAGCGCGTGCAGGAGATGGGCATGGCGCTCTACGGCGCCAACGGTGCCGTGCTCGACGGCAAGGCGCAGCGTTGGGAGGAGGGCTTCCTCTCCACCCGCTGCCTGACCATCGCCGGGGGCACCAGCGAGGTGCAGCGCAACGTGATCGCCGAGCGCATCCTGGGCCAGCCCCGCGATCCCGAGCCCGGTTCCTGAGCCGTACCATGACCACGGCATGACCACGCCATGACCGCCTCTGGCCCCGAACCCGACGAGGACCTCGACGTCAACGTAGATGACGACGTGTGGCCGTTCCCCTCGGAGCGCTTCCTGGGCGAGTGGGCTCCCGGCGTCCTGCAGGCTCAGAACGCCTGGATGTCCTCCATCGACTCACTGCGTGCGCCCGACCGCAAGACCCACGAGCTCATCCGCATGGTGTGCACGGTGATAGCCCGGCAGCCCGGCGGCGTGCAGCGTCACGCCCGGCTGGCGGCCGAGGTCGGTGCCACCTGGGACGAGATCTCCGGATCGATCCTCCTGACCGAGCCGGCCTTCGGCATCGTGCTCGCTATTCAGGCCTTGCCGGCCGCCCGGCGCGGCTACAAGCAGGGCGCGGCGGGGACGCCCGAAGAGGACGACGGGGACTCGCTGGACGACTGACGCCCGTGTCATAGTTGGCCATGCGCCTCGCCCCGGACGACACGCTGAACGATTTCCGTCGCGACTTCGAGTCGTGGCTCGACGAGCACCTGCCGGCCCCCGACGTGGTGGCCGCCGATCCCCGCCGCTCCTCGGCCCACCTGCCGGACTGGGCCCGCACTTTCCGGCGCGAGATGTTCGAGGACGGCTGGCTCGTCCCGGGCTGGCCGCCCGAGCTCGGCGGCCGCAACGCCACCCCCGAGGAGACGATGGCGTACTACGAGGTCGTCACCGAGCGCATGGTGCCGCGCGCGCTCAATCCTCAGGGCCTCTCCATCTGCGCCGCCTCCATCGTCGAGTACGGGACGGAGGACCAGAAGGAGCGCTATGTCGTCCCGACGCTGAAGGGCGAGATCACCTGGTGTCTCGGCATGAGCGAGCCCAACGCGGGGAGCGACCTGGCCTCGCTGACCACACGGGCCGAGCACTGCGACGGTCACTTCGTGGTCAACGGGCAGAAGGTGTGGACCTCGGGCGCCCACGATGCCGATTTCTGCCTGTGCTACGTGCGCACCGACCCCGAAGCGCCCAAGCACCGGGGCATCAGCGTGCTGATCATCGACATGCGCAGCCCCGGCATCGTCTGCCGGCCCCTGCCCGAGCTCACCGATCCGCACCATGCCGACTTCAACGAGGTCTTCTTCTCCGACGTGGAGGTGCCCGAGGAGAACCTCCTGGGCGACATCAACCACGGCTGGACCGTGAGCCAGGGCTCGCTGCGCCACGAGCGCGGGATGCTCTGGATCATGAACGTCTCGAAGATGGAGCGCACGCTGAAAGGGCTGGTGCGTCTGGCGGCGCGCCCCGACGGCCATGGCGGCACCCTGGGCGACGACCGCCGCCTGGCCGAGGCGATCGGCCGGCTGGCCACCGACACGGCCGCCATGCGCTGCCTCGGTTACCGCGGCTTCGCCAAGGCGAGCCGGGGGGAGATGTCGCCCGAGCACATGGTGCTGAAGCTCTTCACCAGCGAGGGCGAGCAGCGCGCCTGCCAACTGGCGCAGGAGGCGCTCGGCCTGGAGGGACTCGACCTCGACGGTCCGGGCCCCAACCGCTTCACGGAGTGGGACCTGGCCCGCTTCGATGCGCAGCGGGTCGAGGAGAGCGCCAACGGCGCGTTCTACGACGGCGCCTGGGCGCTGCAGTTCCTGCGCTCCTTCTCGGGCACCATCTCAGGTGGGACCTCGGAGATCCAGCGCAACATCGTGGCCGAGCGCGTCCTCGGCCTGCCCCGCGGCTGAGGGGCCGGCGCCGCAGCTCGCTCATCGCCTCGGCGTCGCCGCCGGGACCCCTGGGCGACGGTCATCGCCGTTCCGTAGCCGCACGGTTGCACGCGCTGCGCCGGGCCCTCCCGTCAGGCACGACACGGGGGTCGCACCGACCGGCACAGTCGGTTGCGACAACAGGCCCTCAACCCTGGGTGCGGCGCGGGCCGGCAAGGGCTGGACCTGCGGAAATAGTTCAAATTTAGTCTAAAAGTCCCATTCGGTCGCCGACGCTTCCTTCCGATACCTGCTCCAACGAAGAGCAGGCAAAGAGGGGGAAGACCGAGTGCAGCGCAGCGCCCGTCGCATCGCAACACTTCTACTGCCCATCGGGGCCATGATCATGAGTTCGGTGGCGGCTGGGCTGATCGCCGCGCCGGCCTCCGCCGCGGGCATCCTGCCGCCCTCCAATCCTTCGGCCAACATTCCGCCGGACAATCCCGACTGGCTCACGTCGATCGACGACGCCCGCAGCCAGGAGGGCGTTGGCACCATGAACGTGTCGGAGTCCGCACTCGGTGCCCTTCCGGTCGACCAGCAGGTGCTCACCGTCGTGAACGACGAGCGTGTCGACCGCGGCGAACAGCCGATCGAGTACGTCACAGCGCAGCTCGACGCCTACGCCCAGACCGGCGCCAACACGGGGAACGACCCGACTTTCCCGTCCACGCTGACCGACGGGGCCCCCATCACGTTCGGTGGATCGATCTGGGCCGGCGGACTCACCTCCGTGCTGGAGGCCGACTACTACTGGATGTACGACGACGGGTACAGCGGTTCGTCGACGTCCAACACTGCCTGCAGCCTGTCGGACCCGTCGGGCTGTTGGGGCCACCGCGACATCGTCCTGCACCAGTTCCCCAGCTGCCCGAGCGGCCCGCCGATCCTGTCGATGGGCGCGGCCTTCTCGGCGTCGGGCTACGCGGGCGGCTCCCTCGCCGCCATGTTCGTCAGCTCCTGCGCGCCGCCGAGCGACGTCACGGCCAGCTGGGGCCAGCAGCTGGCCAACGCGGTCCAGTCCAGTTCGCGGACCGTGGCCATCGCGCCGACGGCCAACGGGACCGGCTATTGGGAGGTCGAGGCCAATGGCACGGTGGCGGCCTTCGGCTCCGCAGTGAACTACGGGTCTCTGAGCGGCCAGCTGAACGCGCCGATCGTGGGCATGGCCTCGACGCCCGACGGCAAGGGCTACTGGCTGGTCGGCACCGACGGCGGCATCTTCAACTTCGGTGACGCCTCCTTCTACGGCTCGACCGGCTCGTTGCGGCTCAACCAGCCGATCGTCGGCATCGCCACCACGCCCAACGGCAAGGGCTATTGGATGGTGGCCGCCGACGGCGGCATCTTCAGCTTCGGCAACGCGGCCTTCTTCGGTTCGATGGGTGGCAAGCCCATCAACAAGCCGATCGTCGGGATCGCCGACGATCCGACCACCGGCGGGTACTGGGAGGTGGCCTCCGACGGCGGCATCTTCGCCTTCAACGCCCCGTTCTTCGGCAGTACGGGCAGCATCCACCTGAACCGGCCCATCGTGGGCATGGAGGCGTCGCCCAACGGCCAGGGCTACCGCTTCGTGGCCTCCGACGGCGGCATCTTCACCTACGGCCAGGCCCCCTTCGACGGCAGCACCGGCGGCATGAGCCTGGTGGCGCCGGTCGTCGGCATGGCGGCCGACGACGCGACGAACGGGTACTGGATGGCGGCGGCCGACGGCGGGATCTTCACCTTCGGCGGGGCCAGCTACTTCGGACGGGTGGTCAGCACGCAGGGCTAGAGCCGGCCCCTTCAGCCCGGCGGGAGAGGTCCGTCACACGACGCCGCGCGCCGCCAGGTCCGTCAGCTCGTCGTCGCTCAACCCGACCAGGTCACACCAGACCTCCCGGTTGTGCTCGCCCAGGCGCGGCGCTCCCCGCGGCACGGAGGCGGGACTCTTGGACAGGCGCGGAAACGGTGCCTGCTGGCGGACGGGCCCGATGACGGGATCCTCCACGGCTACGAGGTCACCGCGGGCGGCCATGTGCGGGTCGGCGAAGATGTCGACCGCGCTGTAGGCGGTGCCGACGGGGACGTCGTACTCGACGCAGCGCGCCGTGATCTCCTCGGCAGGGAGGCTCGAGGTCCAGTCGGCGACGATGCCGTTGATCTCGTCACTCCGCGCCGCCCGGTCGGCCAGGGTGGTGAAGCGGGGGTCCTCGGCCAGGTCGGGTCGCTCCATCGCCGTGCAGAGACGGTGGAAGTTGGCATCGGAGCCGGCGACGATGCACACGAAGAAACCGTCGGCCGTGGGGTAGTTGTCGAGTGGGGCCGAGTGCGCCAGCCGGTTGCCTTCGCGCTGGCGCACGATGCCCAATGTGTCGTAGCCCGCCAGCGTCCACTCGAGGACGCGCAAAATGGATCCATAGAGCGGTGCATCGATGATGTCGCCGCCCCGCGCGGCGTGATCCCGTCCGTAGAGCGCAGCCACTGCGGCGAAGGCTGCGAAGGTGCCGGTGAGGTAGTCCGAGATCGTGACGCCGGGCCGCACGGGCGGGCGATCGGGCTCGCCGGTGAGGTTGAGGAGCCCTCCGAAGGCGATGCCGAGCCGGTCGAGCCCGGGACGAGGGGAGTACGGCCCGGTCTGTCCGAAGACACTGATGCGCACGTAGACGAGGTCGTCGGGCAGGTCGGCCGGACCGAGGTCCCAGCGCTCCATGGTGCCGGGGCGGAAGTTCTCGCACAGGACGTCCGCCTTCCCCACCAGCCGCTTGAAGAGCTCCTTGCCTTCGGGCTTGCGCAGGTCACAGGTGACGCCGCGCCGACCCCGGCCCTCGACCGCCCAGAAGAGCGAATAGTCCGGGCCGTCCTGCACCGGCACGAACGGGCCGATGGTGCGCATGAAGTCGCCCTCTCCCGGCAGTTCCACCTTGATCACGTCGGCACCGAGCTCGCCCAGCAGCCCCGCGCAGAACGGCGCGGAGATCCGCGTCCCGACGTCGATGACGCGGATGCCGGCCAGCGGGCCCGGGGACGAGTCGCTCATGTCTCCGGGTCCGGATGGCCCTGCTCGCGCTCGGCCATGACCTCGCGCATGGAGCCCTTCGACTTGCGGGCGGCGAGCGCGTTGAGCGCGGTGGCCGAGTTGTGCACCCAGTGGTGGGCCATGAAGTGATACTTGAGGGCGTCGCGCTTGCCCATCAGGGTGCCGGTTTGGTTGAGGCTGTCCTTGACCGTCTGGGCCGTGACCGGAGGGACGAGCGCGATCCGGTCGGCGAGCTCCCGCGTCCGCGCCTCGAGCTCGGCGCGGGGCACCACCCGGTTGACCAGGCCCAGGCGCCACGCCTCCTGGGCGTCGATGGTGTCGCCCGTCAGGAGGAACTCCTTGGCTTTCCGGATCCCCAGCTCCCAGGGTTCGACCAGGAGCTCGACTCCGGCTCCCGTGAGGCGGAGGACCGGGTTGGAGAACACGGCGTCGTCGGCGGCGACGATGAGGTCGCACATGGCGGCCAGCATGAGGCCCGCCGCGATGCAGCTGCCTTGCACGGCGGCGATGGTCGGCTTGCGGAAGTCGTGGATGCGCAGGCAGCGGTCGTAGTACATCACCTTCTCGTGATGGAACTTGCCTTCGGGTGTCTCGCGCATCGCCACCCAGGGGTCGTCGCTGTCGCCGGCGACGAGAGCCTTGAGATCGTGGCCCGACGAGAAGTGCTTGCCCGCGCCGGCCAGGATCACGACCCGTACCGCGTCGTTGGCGTCAGCGAGGTCGAAGGCCGCATCGAGCTCGTCGATGAGCGTCGAGTTCTGCGCGTTGGCCATGTCGGGCCGGTTCATCGTGATGGTGGCCACGGCACCATCGACCACGTACAGGATCGTCTCGAAGTCCTCTGCCATGTCGCCCATCCTCCCTGAGTCGCCCATCCTGTCGCGTCGCCGGCCCGCCTCTGCGAAGGCTCAACCCCGGGGGAGCCCCAGGACGCGTTCGCCCACCAGCGTCCGTTGGATCTCGTTCGTCCCGGCGAAGATGGACGAAGCCTGGTAATAGAGCCACGAGCGCTGCCACGCCCCGTCGGCGGGGTTCCCCTCGGCTCCTTCCCACAGCGGGGAGGCCGGACCGAGCACGTCGAGCGCGGTCTGGTGCAGCCGCTTGGACATCTCGCTCCAGTACAGCTTGAGGGCACTGCCCTCGGGTCCGGGCGCCTCGCCCTTGGACAGACGGGTCAACGAGCGCCAATTGTGCAGCTGGAAGAGGCGCACCTCGGTGGCGGCCTGGGCCAGCGACTGGCGCAGGCGCCAGTCGTCGAAGCTCCCGTTGGCCTGGGCCAGCCGGAGCAGCTCCTCGATGAGCTGCGTATGGATCACGAGCTGGCGCGGATTGATGCCGCGCTCGTGGGCCAGCGTGGAGCCGGCGACGCCCCACCCCTCGCCCTCGGTGCCGACGCGCCGGTCCGCCGGGACGAAGACGTCGTCGAGCTCCACCTCGTTGAACTCCGCCTCGCCGGTGGACTGTACGAGCGGGTGCACCACGACGCCTTGGGCGTGCATGTCGATGACGAGCGCCGTGATGCCCTGCTGGCGTTTCGGCGCGTCCGGGTCGCTGCGGGTCAGGCAGAGTCCCCAGTCGGCGAACTGGGCGTAGGAGGTCCACACCTTTCGCCCGCTCACGCGGTAGCCGCCCTCGACCGGCACGGCGCGGGTCGTGAGGGAGGCCAGATCGCTCCCGGCGTCCGGCTCGCTGAAGAGCTGGCACCACAGCTCGGCCGCCGAGAGGATCCGGGGGAGGAAGCGCGCCTTTTGCTCGGGCGTGCCGTGCGCCAACAGGGTGGGGCCCACCAGGTTGATCCCGATGCGGCCGACCAGCTCGGGCGCCCGGGCCCGGGCCAGCTCCTCGATCACCACGTAATTCTCGAGCGCCCCCAGGCCACGGCCGCCGTATTCCTCGGGCCAGGTGAGGCCGACCCAGCCGTCGGCCGCCAGCTCTGCCTGCCAGCGGCGTCCGAAGGCCACCGTCTCGGCCAAGTCGTCGAATCGGGGAGGCAGACCGACGCCGTAGGGCCAGGGCAGGTGCTCCATCAACCAGCTCCGGAACGATGCCCGCAGCGACTCCTGCTCGGCCGTGGCGTGCAGATCCATCCGCCGCAGCATGGCACAGCCGCCCTGCGAGGTGACACCCGTGTCAGCGGTCACCGTAGACTGCGCCGCCGTGGACTTCGACCTCTCAGGCGACCAGCAGGCCCTGCGCGACGCCGCTGCGTCGCTCCTCGACAAGATGGCCGGGTCCGACGCGCTCCGGGCCCGGGTGGGAAGCGGCGTGATCGTCGGGACGCTCCCGGGTGCGGGAGCCGTTTCCGGTGCGGCCACGGATGCCCCGACGGGATACGACGGGGCCGTGTGGTCGGCCATGGCGGAGCAGGGCTGGTTGGCGATCGAACTGCCCGAGGAGGAGAGCGGCCTGGGGCTGGGCATGGTCGAGCTGGCCGTGCTCTGCGAGGAGATCGGCCGCCGGCTGGTGGCGGCACCGTTCCTCCCCACCATCGTGGCGCTCGGCGCGCTGTGCGGGGACGAGGCGCGCGCCGACGCCGGGACGAAGGAGTGGCGCGAGGCGCTGGGCCTGGGGGACGCGGTGGGCTGTGTCGCCGCTGCACCGGGCTCCGACGGCCTGTCCGTCTCGGGACCGGCGGGTCAGGTCCGGCTCAGCGGGCAGACGCCCCCGGTCGCCTACGCACCGTCGGCCGATATTGCCGTGGTCCTCGCCCAGGGCGGCGTCTACGGGGTCGACCTGCGCGCCGAGGGCCGCCCGGCGCCGCTGTCGGCCATGGATCGTACGCGCGAGCTCGGGGTACTCGTCTTCGACGGCACACCGGCGCGTCTCCTCGGCGGCGCGGAGGCGGCGGCGCGAGTCCTCGACCGGGCTGCCACGCTGGCCAGCGCAGAGATGCTCGGCGCGGCGGACCACGTCCTGGCCCTCACCGTCCAGTACGCCAAGGACCGTGTGCAGTTCGGCAAGCCGATCGGCTCATTCCAGGCCGTCAAGCACATGCTGGCCGACGCCCTCGTCGACGTGGAAGGGATGCGCTCGACGGTCTACTACGCGGCATGGTGCGCCGCGGCGGGGGACCCCGAGCGCGCGCTGTCGGCGAGCATGGCCAAGGCATGGTGCTCGGACGCGTCTCGCCGTGTCATGGCGGCGGGTCTGCAGGTGCACGGCGGCATCGGCTTCACGTGGGAGCACGACATGCACCTCTACCTGAAACGCGCGCAGCTCGACCAGGTGAGCTACGGGGACGCAGCGGCCCACCGTGACCGCATCGCTTCGCTGCTGCGCAGCCGGCTCGAAGCCGGCCAGGCACTGTCCTGACCCGACGGGCCGATCGGGCGACGGCTACGAGCCCAGCGCCGCCGTGCGCGTGCCGTTGATCTCGAGCAGGACGAGCGCCTGATTCTCGACCCCGCTGGTGGCCCGCTGGCCGTTCGCCAGCGTCTGGGCCGGCACGACAACGGTCAGGCGCACACCCAAGAGGTAGCCCGCTGACACGGCGGCCCGCTCCCTGACCGTTCCCTGGACGGTGCTGGCGCGCGGCGCGCACGTCGTCGCCGTTGAAACGGGCACCCGGGCGTCGTAGGCGGCCAGGGTCTCGGTCCGGACGAAGGCCTTCCCGCTGGGCGTCCAGGGTGTGGAGCCTCCGACGATCGCCGTGTAGGCGCTGAGCGTGCACGGAATGGTGGACGGACGGGGGAGCGCAATCAGCTTCGAGCTCGAACCGACCTCCTGATACACGGCCATGCGGTGCGGGGGCTTGTAGACCACCTGGCGGACCTGGCTGATCGTGCCCTTCGATCCGCCGGCGGAGATCGTGTTGACGAGGTCCATGGCGAAGGACGTCGAGCCGGTTGGCGTGCCGAAGGTCCGGGTCGAACCGTTCTGCACCGCCAAGGTCGCCCCGCTCGGGGCCGATGACGCGCCGAGAACGGCGAAGCCCAGCGTGCCGACCGCGAGGATGGCGAGCAGAACCAGCGGTATCAGGTTCCGGTGTGGCACGAGCCAAAGCTAGTGCGGGGCCCCGTCGCCGGCGCGACATCGCCGAATCGTCGGGAGAAGTGGTACGCGAATCAGCTGGCGGCGGCGCGGCGCTGCAGGGCGGCCCGGTCGGGCTTGCCCGAGCCGAGCAATGGCAGCTGATGGAGCCGCTCGACCTTCTCGGGCGTCTTGAACACAGCCATGCCGCGGCCGGCGAACCACCGGCGGCACGCCTCGAGGTCGAACGGCACGGCGGATTCGACGAAGGCGGCGACGCGCTCACCCATGAGGGGGTCCGGATAGCCCACGGCGACCGCGTGGTGGATGTCGGGATGCGCCTCGAGCGCGGCCTCGACTTCGGAGGCCGAGATGTTCTCGCCGCCCCGGATGATCACGTCCCTCAGACGCCCCACAATGCGCACCCAGCCGTCGTGGTCGACCGTCGCCAGGTCGCCGGTGCGGAACCAGCCACCCCGGGCGATGACCTTGGCCGTCTGCGACGCGTCGGCGTAGCCGGCGAACATCTCCGGTCCGCGCACCCAGAGCTCGCCCGGGCTCCCGGTCGCGCGGCGCGTCCCCGACTCAGGGTCCGAGACGCGGAGCTCGACGTCGCCGACGGCGCGTCCGTCGGTGTCGCGGGCCTTCTCGAACGGATCGTCGTCGGTGCTGGTGGTCACCGTCGGTGCCTCCGTCGAGCCGTACGTGCGTTTCACGCGGCAGTCGAAGATTCGCGCCGTGTCCTCCACGAACGCCGGTGTCACAGAGGCACCTCCACTCGAAATCAGGCGCACCGTCGCCACGTCCGTGGCGGGACGCGTGCCCAGGGCGCGTGCCATGGCGATGAAGAAGGTCGGCGGGCCGGCCAGGAAGGAAATGCGCTCGCGCGCCACGAGGTCCAGTGCCTGTTCGGGGTCGAAGCGGCGCACCAGGACCGAGCGCAGGCCGGCGGCGCCCGGCACCAGCACGCCGTTGAGCAGCCCGGAGATGTGGGCCATCGGCGCGGGCATGAGCACCGCGTCGGCGGGGCCGAGCCCGTGGACCCCGGCCATCAGCGAGGCCTTCCAGCTCAGGCCGCGTTGGGTGTGCAGCACGGCCTTCGGGACACCGGTCGAGCCCGAGGTGAACAGGACCAGGGCGACGTCGGAGGGCCGGCCGGGGCAGGTGCCGGCCGGCACGGGGGCACCGCCGAGCGCGTCAGCCAGCGCGCCGGGGTCGGAGAACGCCGCCGGGTCGAGCTCCACGACGAGGGCGGGATCGATCTGGCCCAGCGCTGCCGCGACATCCGCCGCGCCGAACGAGTGCAGGACGGGCGCGGCCACGGCGGCGATGCGCCAGCAGGCGCGGGTCAAGATGGTGGCCGCCAAGCTGTTGGGGACCTGCCACGCCACCGCTTCACCGCGTCGGACGCCCCGGGCCCGCAGCCCGCCCGCGACCGTGGCGACCAGCGCGTCGACCTGCGCGGGGGAGAGCCGTGTGGCACCGTCGACCACCTCACCGCCGTGCGCGGTGAGCAGAGAGTCGAGGGTGGGCACGTCCCAGGGCCCGCCGGGCTGCCGGTAGCGCCGGGCCTGGTCGGGGACCCAAGTCGGTCGGAGACGGGCCGTCACGGCAGGGCACCATACCCGGCACACTCCGGCTCATGAGTCATGACCTGGCGTATCAACACCTTGTCGTTGGTGTCGTCTTTCCAAGAACCTGAACTGGCTTGACGGCCGCGCGACCTCCGATCCGGTTGTGCGGAAAGTCGTATCCGATGAAAAGGACCATTCTCTCTATCAGGATCGCCACAGGTCGCTTACCGTGAGTCTCACGATGACGCCATATGAGGAAATCGGCCCTCACGGCGTCCTACCGCCCGGTGGAGGCGGCATATGGCACATGATCGAGTCGCCGCTCGATCCTCATGCGCTCTGCGGAAAGCCCTTGCTTTATGGCGCCCGCCTGCGACCGTGGACAGACGTGCCGGACGAGGACCGTTGTGGCCTTTGCCTGAGGCAAGCCGACCTATAGCTATTGACGCCCGTAGTACGGCCGAATCCGCTGGGTGAAGTTATTTGGGCCGTCGCCTGACTCGTCAAAGACGATCAGCCCCTCCCTCTGCACTCTTCTTCAGCCGAATCGGAGGGTAAAGGTGCAAAGACCCGGGCCCCGGTATCGTGACGCCGATGTCAGAGCGGTGGAGGGAGCCGGCGTGGATCTCGCGCTGAAAGAAGAGGACGAGGAGTTTGCCGCCTCGTTCCGTGAGTGGTTGGTGGAGCATCTGCGACGCCCACCCGCCTTCGTCGACCTGGCCGACGAGGTGGCCTGGGGGCGGCAGTGGCAGGCCACGCTGGCCGCCGACCGCTGGGTCGGTGTGCATTGGCCGCGTTCCTACGGCGGGCGTAGCGCCACTCCCGTGCAGGTCGCCTTGTACCAGAGCGAGTACGCGCGGTCCCAGGCACCGCAGCCGGTCAACCGGGTGGGCATCAACTTGGTCGGGCCGACCCTGCTGGCGCACGGGACCGAGGACCAACGCTTGCGCTACCTGCCGGCGATCCTGTCGGCCGAGGAGATCTGGTGCCAGCTCTTCAGCGAGCCCGACGCCGGCAGCGACCTGGCCTCCCTGTCCACCCGGGCCACACCGGTCGACGGGGGCTTCGAGCTGACGGGCCGCAAGGTGTGGACGTCCTACGCCCAGTTCGCCTCGTGGGGCCTGTGCCTGGCCCGGACCGATGCCGACGCGCCGCGGCCCCAGCAGGGCATCACCGCGTTGATCGTGGACATGTCGGACCCCGGTGTCGACGTGCGGCCGCTCGTGCAGATGACGGGCGATGCCGAATTCAACGAGGTCTTCCTGACCGATGTCTTCGTGCCGTCCGAGCACGTGGTGGGGATCGAGGGGCAGGGGTGGACCGTCGCCGGCTCCACGCTGGCGCACGAGCGCGGCACCAACTTCCCCTTCAAGGAACAGGTGGTCCACGAGGCCTATCTGGCCCGGCTGTACGAGGAGGCGCGGGGCAACGGCACTCTCGACGACCCTCTGGTGGCCGACGCCTTGGCGCGCGCCGCCATCGATCTGCACGTGCTCCGCCTGCACAACCTTCGTACCCTTACCCGGCTCGGACGGGGCGAGGAGCCGGGTCCCGAGTCGAGTTGGGTCAAGCTCATGTGGACGAGCATGACGCAGGGCTTGTCGGACGCGGCGCTGCTCGTGACCGGACGCGACGCCTCGTCCGCCGAGGCCGGCCCCTGGGCCCGCCAGTGGCTGTGGAGCAAGGCGGCCAGCATCGCCGGCGGGACGTCCCAGGTGCAGCGCGACATCATCGCCGGGCGGATCTTGGGCCTGCCGCGCTAGCCGTCGCGCCGGGCCTCGCCGCGTCGCGCCGGACCGGGTGGGCGGCGCGACGGCGTCAGCTGGCGAGTGACGGGTTGGGCGGGCCGTCGACCGCAACGGGCTCCTCGGAGCCGGCGAGGAGTGCGATGCCGACCACGGCGACGACAAGTCCGATGACCGTGGATCCGGCATGGCCGGTACCGGACCTCGCCAGCGTCTCCCCGTAGACGGCGATGCCGAGGATCACGCTCGAGAACAGGGTGACCGAGTTGCTCGAGGCCATGGCCGGCGCCAGCACGCCTGTCTTCAGTGCGGATTGCTGGAGCACGAACCCGCTCACGGCAGAGAGGATCAGCACGTAGATCGTCCAGCTGGTGAGCAACGGCAGGATGCCACCACCGATCTGGGTGACGAACGTCTTTGTCACAGCCGCCTGCAGGCCGTAGCCGAGTCCCGCTGCAGCGCCGAAGACGAGCGCCCTGGCGGCGCCGCTGCAGCGCCGGCCCAGCACGAAGAGCGCGAAGACGGCGACACCGATCGTGATGCAGGCCCACCACCACGCGGCCGCTTCGGGCTGCGTCGTTCCCCCTTGGGGCTGTCCGGCTGAGATGAAGAAGATGATGCCGACGACGGTCAGGACGGCCCCGCTCAGCGCCCGGCGGCCGATGTGCTGGTTGGTCAGCAGCGCGCCGAGTGGCAGCGCGATGACCAGACTGAGCGCCGTCAGGGACTGCACGACAACCAGCGAACCGCGATCGAGCGCCATCGCCTGGACGACCCAGCCGGTGCATTGCAGGACGGTGCCGGCGAGCCAGACGGGACGATGGAGGATCTGCAGCAGGAAGCGCGGGTCGTCGCCACCCGCCGTGGTGGAGAGCGTCCCCTTCTGCTGCAAGACGGTGCCCGATGCGAACAGCAGCGCAGCCAGGATGGCCAGTGCCTCCCCCATGACGCAAGGCTAGCGACATGCACCTGGTGATCGCGGGTGCGGCGTAACCTGTTCCATGCGCGGAAAGGAGTTGTTGTCCCGTCGGGCCACGAGCAACCTCGCCGCGGTGAAAATGGATCTCGCCGGGGCGACCGCCGACGGTGACGAAGACCGGATCACACTGCTCGAGGCGCTCCTGTCCTCGGGCGGCGACATCCTGGTGTACCGGCCGCAGCTGCAGCACTATGCGCTCCTCTTCGGCGACCTCGAGGCGGCCGAGCACGTCGCCGTGATCGTTCCCGGCGTCGGCGACGGGACGAACCTGTACCGGGACTGGATCCCCGATGCCGTCAACCTCTACAAGGCCAGCACGTCGACGGCCGTCGTCTTGTGGAAGGGCTACGACAACCCGGCGGACATCATGGCCGCGGCCACAGGTTCGATCGAGTGCAACGAGGATCTGGCGACCGCCGCTGCCGATCTGACCGAATTCGTCGCCTCGCTGTCGCTGGAGCCCGATCAGTCCTTGACGGTCATCGCCCACAGCTTCGGGTCGATCGTCACAGGCGCGGCCTTGGCCGATGCCGGGCTGGAGGTCACCGACGTCGTGGTGGCAGGCAGCCCGGGCATGACCGTCGACGGCCTGCGCGACCTCCACCTCCAGCAGGCACACTTCTTCTCTGAGCAGGCACCGGGTGACGCCGTCGCCGAGCTCGGGGTCTTCGGCGCGTCTCCTGCCTCGCCCCAGTTCGGCGGCACCCGGATGAGCACGAACGCGCCCGATCGTCCGCCGGTCACGCGGCACTCGCGCTACTTCGAGCCGGGGTCCGCCGCGCTCGAGAACATGGTCGACGTCGTCACCGGGGAGTACTCTGAGATCGGGCGCCACCGGGCCGCCTTTCCCGAGATCGCCGGGGGACTGGTGGCCTGGGCACTGCGCATGCCGGTGGTCCCTCTGCGGGCGGTCGGGCGCCACTACCGGGGTCCGGGTTTCCGGGTGCTGACCAACTGGTGCCAACTGGTCGACCTCGGGGCGAGCGAGACCGGGAACCTGGTCTGCGAGGTCCTCGACGAGGGCGAGCGCGCGCTCCACTGGTTCGCCGTCCGCGTGGGCGCGGTCCACCCGCCCGACGGGGCGTCCCCGCCCCCCGCGGGACCCGTCGCCGACCGGGCCGCCGAAGATTCCGAACCTGCCTGAGGTCTGTCGCGCCCGCCCTCCGGCTCGAGGGGGTCCGAGGATCCTAACCTGACGCCCGTGTCAGCAATCGGGGCGCAGTCACGCTACGTTTGCCCGATGCCCGTCTGGCTGAGCGAACACGAGTACGCAACGTTGCGGGCCGCCTGCGCGCAGATGCTGCCCTCCGCCGAGGGGACGCCCGGCGCGGAGGAGGCCGGAGTGGCCGACTACATCGACGGTTTTCTGGGGGCGTTCTCTTTCGACCCGCCCCGCATCTGGGCCGGCGGCCCGACCTCGGGACGCAAGGGCGGTGTGGCCGGCTTCGCCGACTTCCACCGCCTGGCCCCATTGGACGAGCTGGCGTGGCGTATGCGTCTCGAGGGCTCCCAGGGGCGGCCCGAGCGCGAGTTCAACGGGCCTGTCGTTGGGCTGCAGGAGCGCTACCGCCAGGGCTTGGGTGCACTCGGCGGCGACTTCACGGAGGTGGACGGGAAGGAGCAGCGCCGCCGGCTGCGTGCCGACGAGGCCTTCTGCGAGCTCTTGTGGGAGCACTGCTGCGAAGGCATGTACGGGGCGCCCGAGTACGGGGGCAACCGCGACACCATCGGGTGGGACTACATCGACTACGAGGGCGACGTGCAGCCGCGGGGCTACAGCGACGCTGAGGTGTCACAGCCATGAGCCCCAGCGCCATCATCATCGGATCGGGTCCCGGAGGATCAACGGCGGCCGAGGTGCTGACCCGGGCCGGCTGGTCCGTCGTCATCATGGAGAAGGGCCGCAACCACCTCCTCGATCCCGACGACCTGACCCGACCGGCGGGCGATTATTCCAACGACGAGATCAAGTTCGTGTCGCGTTACTTCCTCGGTCCCGACCCGCTCGTCGAGCCCCGTGCCTTCCGCCGTTCGGTGGACGAGGGGGAGCACACGCACGTCGGAGAGGTGAACTCCATCCCCACGACCGTGGGCGGTGGCGGGACCCACGCCGACGGCAAGGTGCCGCGCTTCCGTGAGGAGGACTTCGGTCTCCTCGCGACCTACGGACCGCAGGAGGGTGCGGCGGTCGACGACTGGCCGCTCGACTACGACGAGCTCGAGCCGTACTACGCGGAGGTCGAGCGGGCCATCGGGGTGTCCGGACTCGAGGGTGCGAACCCCTTCGCGGCCTGGCGGTCGGGCCCGTACCCGATGCCGCCCGGCGCGCCGATGTACGGCGCCGTACTGTCGTCGGAGGCGGCCGAGCGGGTGGGCCTGCACCCCTACGCGGCGCCCACGGCGGCCAACAGCATCGCCTACGACGGCCGTCCCGCCTGCAACAACTGCGGATTCTGCGCCTTCTTCGGCTGCCCGATCCATGCCAAGGGCGATCCGGTGGCACTGCTGACCAAGGCCATGGCGACCGGGCGGGCGGAGCTGATGGCGGAGACCTACGTGAGCCGCATCGTCACCCAGGGCCGGCGGGCCACCGGCGTCGAGTTCATCGGGCCGGACGGGGTCACGCACACGCGGGAGGCCGACATGGTCGTGGTGGCGGGGGGCGCCATCGAGACGCCGCGCATCCTCCTGCTCTCCGGGCTGGACCACCCGGCGCTCGGCAAGTACCTGATGGTGCACTTCCAGACCATCGTTGTCGGGCACTTCCCGAACATGCGCCTGCATCCCCACAAGGGGCGGGCGGTCACCCACGTGCACGACGACGCCATGGTCCAGAACGACGGCTCCCGCCGGGCAGCGGCTGACGCGGGCCTCCCGTGGTTCCGCGGCGGCCTGGTGGAGCACAGCGGGGGAGGCCTGCCGATCATGGAGGCGCGCCACTCGCCGTGGGGACGTGATCACGCACGCGTCATGCGCGAGTCGAACCTGCGTGAACGCATGTGGGCCTTCATCATGCAGGGGGAGGACCTGCCCTACAGCACGAACACGGTCGACCTGAGCCCCTCCATCCGCGACGCCCGCGGCTTCCCGGTGGCCAGGGTGACGTATCAGCCCGGCCACCACGAGCTGGCGGCGTCCAAGTACCACGGCAAGATCCTGCAGTCCGTGCTCGAGGAGATGGGCGCCGAGTGGGTGCTCCACACCTCGTCGCCCGGCGTCTCGTACCACGGCATCGGCGCGACGCCCATTCCCGAGAGCCGCCACGTCATGGGCACGGTCCGGATGGGGGAGGACCCCGACACCTCGGTGGTGGACCGCTGGGGCCGCGTGCACTCTCTCGACAACGTCGTGATCGCCGACTCCTCCATCTTCGTCACTTCCAGCGGCTACGGGCCCACCCTGACGCTGGTGGCGCTCGCCTCGCGGGCGGCACACCACCTGGCCGGGACCACACCCGAGCCGACGACCAGGAGCTGAAAACTCAACCTCAACCTCAACCTCAACCTCAACCTCAAGTCGAGGAAATGGTCGACATAGAGGTCTCACGGTCACCCTCGACCTGATGTCGAGATCCGACAGGCAGGCCAGACGCGCTATCCGGAGCGGCGCCGCCGGGTGGTCAGCGGATGCCGCGGGTGAGGAGCATGGTGCCGGCGATGGGCCCGCCGCCGTTGGCCACCGCGGCCACCTCGGGCTGCCGGTCGCCGGGACGCACAATCTGCCGCTCGCCACCTTCGCCGCGGAGTTGCACGCAGGCCTCGTGGATGAGCGAGAACCCGTGCAGGCGCCCGCCGGAGAGTTGGCCCCCCGCCGTGTTCAGCGGCAGCAGCCCGTCCCGGGCGATGTTGGCGCCGCCCTCAATGAAGGGCCCGCTCTCGCCGCGGCCGCAGAAGCCCATGGCCTCGAGCCACACGATGGTGAGGACGCTGAAGCCGTCGTAGAGCTGCGCGGTGTCCACGTCGGCCGGAGTGAGATCAGTCCGCTCCCACATGGATGCGGCGGCGTCGCGGGCCGCCATGGTCGTCATGTCGTCGAACTGGTCCCAGCTCGGCCGGCCGCGCAACGCCGTGCCCACCGCGTTGATGTGCACGGCGGGATGGTCGAGGTCGGCGGCGGCGTCGCGGTGCGACACGATGAACACGGTCGAGCCGTCACAGGGCGCGTCGCAGTCGAAAAGGCAGAGCGGCGTGGTGATCATGCGCGCCGCGAGGTAGTCCTCCATCGACATCGGGTCCGTGTAGACGGCCTTGGGGTTGAGCGCGGCATTGCGCCGCGCGTTGATGGCGATCTGTCCCAGCTGCTCGCGCGTCAGGCCGAACTCGTACATACGCCGTTGGCCCACCATGGCGATCCAGTTGGCGGCCGACACGGCGCCGTAGGGGATCGACCACTGCATGAAGCTCCCGAAGCGCGGGACCGAGCTTCCGCTGCCCGTGCCGCCCATCGGTTGGCGGCCACCCGTGCCCTGGGCCGAGCCCTCGGTGACAGTGCGGTAGACGAGCACGTGCCTAGCGAGACCGGCGGCCACGGCCAACGATGCGGCCACGAGTGCACGCAGCTGCCCCGGGCCTTCGCCGCCACCGTCGTGCCAGTTGAGCGACAGGCCCAGGGCGTCCTGGACCTCGGGGCCGGACGGGCCGCCAAACCCACCCGGGCCGGCGCCCATGCCGGGATACGTGGAAAGCCCGTCGATGTGGTCGCGGGTCAGCCCGGCGTCGGCGATGGCGGCCAGCGAGGCCTCCACCGTGAGGTCGAGGTCTGAGCGCCCCAGTCGGCGGCCCACGTCCGATTGCCCGATCCCCGAGATGATGGCCCGCCGCTCCAGCGGCTCCCCGGCCGGACGCGGGCTCACGATGCGTCCTTCGCCGGCGTGAAGAGCGGGAGCCAGACGTCTTCGACGTGTTCGAAGAGCACCTGCACCGGCATGCCCACACGCACGTCCTCGGGCTCCACGTCGACCAGGTTGGTCGTCAGGCGGACGTCGGGCTGCTCGTCGATGGAGACCCAGGCGATGATGTAGGGCTCGTTGCCCGGGATCCACTGCTGGTAGTTGACGGTAAACGTCTCGACGTGGCCCCGCCCGCTCACCGCGTCGGGTGCCAGGTTGCGCGACAGACATCGGGGACACACCGGCCCAGGCGGGTGGATGAAGAACCCGCAGTCGTTGCAGCGCAGGAGGCGCAGCACGCCGTCCTCACCAGAGGTCCAGAAGAAGGTGACGTCGTCGTCCAGGCGCGGCAGGAGACGCAGCATCGGGCCGTTGGCAACCATGGCGGCATGTTGGCACAGCGGCGGCCGCGGACCCCAACCGGCGCTGTCGCCGGCCGGTTCTCAAGGCTCGAGCACGCCCTCGTCGACCAGTGCATCACGGGCGGCCTGCACCCCGCGCACGTGGCGGGCGACGAACCCGGCGCCGACCGCCGCCTCGACGTTGACGGCGTTGTCGTCGAGGAAGAGGACCCGCTGCCGAGAGACCGGGAGGCGATCCGCCACGGTCTCGAAGACTGCGGCGTCCGGCTTGACCAGACCCAGCTCGAAGGAGAGGAAACGGAAGGCGAACGTCTCGACGAGCGGGATCCCCTCGTAGTTGGCCTCCCATTGGAATGCATTCATGTTGGACAGGAAGCCCGTCGGCGTCGTCGCCCGCACGGCGTCGACGAGGTCGAGCGCTCCGGGGAAGGGAGGCCAGGACCAACGGCTGAACTCCTGCAAGAAGGCCGCCGGTTCGATCCCGAGCTCCCAGTCGGACACCACCCCGCCGGCGAACTCCTCGGCCGTGCACTGTCCCGCCTCGAAACGGCGTACCCACGGGCAGCCGAGCCAGCGGGCCCACAGCGCCTCGTCGGTGTCGATGCCGCTCAGCGCCCGTAGGGGTGCGACACCACCCGGCTGAATGAGCACCCCGCCGAGGTCGAACAGCACCAGGTCGATCCGGCCTCCCGTCATGGCTGCGATGCTAGGGGCTGCCGTGCCGGGCCTGCTCCGGTACCGAGAAAGGGGAGGACCGCGTGAAGCTGTCCATGACGTTGAACTACGCCGGGGGGTTCGAGGAATCGGCCCGACAGGCGGTTGCGCTCGAGAAGGTGGGACTCGACGTCGTGTGGGTCGCCGAGGCCTACAGCTTCGACGCGCCGAGCTTCATGGGCTTCCTGGCCGCCAAGACCGAGCGGGTGGAGATCGGCTCGGCCATCCTCCCCATCTACAGCCGCACACCCACGCTGATCGCCATGACGGCCGCCGGCGTCGACGCAGTGTCGGGCGGCCGCTGCCACCTCGGCCTCGGTGCCTCGGGCCCGCAGGTGATCGAGGGCTTCCACGGCGTGCCCTACGACCGTCCGCTGACGCGCACGCGCGAGATCATCGATGTGTGCCGCCAGGTCTGGGCGCGTGAGGCGCCGCTGGTCCACGAGGGCGCGGCGTACCACATCCCCCTCCCGCCCGGCGAGGGCACGGGGCTGGGCAAGCCTCTCAAGCTGATCAACCACCCCGTGCGTCCGCGCATCCCGATCTGGGTCGCGGCCCTCGGCGAGAAGAACGTCGCCATGACGGCCGAGGTGGCCGACGGATGGCTGCCCATCTTCTTCTTCCCCGAGAAGGCCAAGGAGGTCTTCGGGCCCTCCCTCGCCGCGGGGACGGCCAAGCGCGACGCCTCGCTCGGCACGCTGCAGATCGCCGCCGGCGGCATCCTGGCCATCGGCGAGGAGTCCGAGGTGGCGCCCATCCGCGAGTTGGGCCGGGGCGCCGCCGCGCTCTACATCGGTGGCATGGGCGCCAAGGGCAAGAACTTCTACAACGCGCTGGCTTGTCGCTACGGCTACGAGAAGGAGGCCACCGAGATCCAGGACCTCTACCTCTCGGGCCAGAAGAAGGAGGCGGCGGCGCTGGTGCCCGCCGAGCTGCTCGAGGCCACGTCGCTCTGCGGCCCCGAGTCCTACATCAAGGAGCGCGTGGCGGCGATGGCCGAGGCGGGCGTGACCCATCTCAACGTCACGCCCGTCGGCGCGGACCCCGTTGCCATGATCGAAAAGCTGCGAAGCTGGGTATAGCCGACCGCGGTCCGACCACGGGACCGTCGCCGGCGGCCTCAGTGCCTCGCTAGACCAAGCGCCTCCTCGAAGCCGCTGACGCGCAGCGCCGCGATGCGTGACCCGTCCGTGTCGAACACGTCGTGGACCGAGTGCTGTGCGCCGCCGATGTGGACGTCGATGTCGACGCGTATCTGTGTGCCCTCGAAGGTCGGTCTCCCCGGAGCGGGCCGGAAGTCGTCGAATGTGAACGTCTTGGTCATGTAATAGTCGCAGATGGCGCCGAGGCCCTGCAGGCGGATGTCCCCGCTCTCGAACACGGCGTCCGGTGTGAACAGCGCCCGCACCAGGTCGATCTCCTGCGCGGTCACCGCCGTGAAGTAGTCGTCGAGGAGGCCGGGCAGCCCGGTCTGCTGCGACGGGAGCCGGTAGAGGCGGCGCGCGTTGAGCCCGAGCACATGCACCTGCGTCGCCGTGGTGCACGGCGCCACCGTGGCACGCATGGTGTCGACCGCCCCCGGGAACGTGGCGTCGTGGTGCGGATAGTCGCTGCCCCAGACGATGCGGTCCCGGCCGACGAAGGGCACCAAAGCCGGCAGGGTGTGCTCGTCGACCTCGAAGCTGATGGCGCACTGCCGGGCGAAGTACTCGGAGGGGGCCAGCTTCATGTCGGGGCAGAACCCGCCGAACGACGAGGCCTGCTCATTGAGGCGTTCGAGCCAGAAGGGGGCCCAGCCGCCGGAGGACTCCAAGAAGAGCAACCGCAGCTCCGGGTGCCGTTCCAGGGTCCCGAAGGCGATGAGCTGTGCGCAGGCGAGCATGGCCTCGAAGGAATGGGAGACGGCGTGCAGGATGAGCGGGCTGAAAGGGCGGTCCGCGCCGAGGGTTGGCACGCTCACCGAGCTGCCCTCGTGGATGCCGATGGGTACGCCGAGCTCCTCGGCCGCCGTCCACACCACGTCGTAGGCCCGGTCCGAGAGCGAGCGCCCGAGGCAGGGGTTCGGGCGGACGAACCCGGCCACGAGGCCGAGGGTGGTGACGGCTCGCCGCAGCTCTCGTGCCGCCGCCGCGGGGTCCTGCAGCGGGACCATGGCGGCCCCGAAGAGACGACGAGGGTCGGCGGCGCAGTAGCCGGCCAGCCAGTCGTTGTAGGCCGCCGCCAGTGCCACCGCCGCGGCCGGGTCGTCGACCAGCGAGAAGTACAGCCCGATGGTCGGATACAGCACGGCCTGGTCGATGCCCTCGGCGTCCATGTCGCGCAGGCGGGCGACCGGGTCCGACCCGCCCGGCTGGGCCTCGGCCAGCGGGCGGAAGGACGAGGGGTCGTCGAAGCTGGAACCGGGGCGGGCGAGGGTGCCGAGCGGTACCGCCAGGACTTCGGTGTCGCCGATCACGACATGCTCGTAGCCCGCGCGGTCGGCCGTGATCCGGGGTCGGTACCGGTCAGGCAGGGCGGACCAGGCCGATGGGGGTTCGACGACGTGGCCGTCGGCGTCGATGACCGGGCCGGCGCAAGGCGGGAGCGGAAGGTCCCCGCGCCCGCTCACGACGCCGCGGACCGCCAGTCGTCGGACGGAGGGAGCGGGTGGCGGAAGAGCCGGCTCGCGTTGCCGCCGGCCACGGCGCGCAGCTCATCGTCGGGCAATGCGCCCCAGGTCGCGGCCAGCACGGCCTGGGTGTCTGGCCACGACGAGTCGGCGTGGGGGTAGTCGCTCTCCACCATGATGTGGTCGAGCCCGATCACATGGCGCTGCGCGACGGCGGACGGGTCGTCGATGGAGCAGAACCAGAAGTTCCGTCGCAGCACCTCGCTCGGCAGCAAGTCCGAGGGCCAGGCGTTGCTCTCGGTCCCCGAGGCCGAATGACCGAGGACGTAGTCTGCCCGGTCCATCAGCATGGGCACCCAGCCGATGCCACCCTCGGACAGCGCCACCTGCAGGCCGGGGAAGCGCAGTGGCACCCCCGACCACAGCCACTCGCCGGCGGCCAGCAAGGCGTTCACGGGGAAGAGGGTGGGCAACAGCTCGAAGGGCGGGTCCGGCGAGGGCAGGGGGGCCCAGGACGACGCGCCGGTGTGAAGGCAGATGACGGTCGTGGTCTCCTCGCAGGCGGCGAAGAAAGGATCCCAGGCACCGCTGAAGATGGAAGGCAGCCCGAGCTGGGCCGGGAACTCCGGAAAACTCACCGCCTTGAAGCCCCGGGCGGCGTTGGCCCGCACCTCGGCCGCGGCCACCGCCACGTCGGCCAGCCAGGGCAACTGCAGGGGGATGATGCGCTCGGGGTGTGTCCCCGCCCACACCTCGAGGTGCCAGTCGTTGAAGGCACGCAGGCAGGCCAGGCCGAGGTCGGCGTCGGTCGCCCGGGAGTAGACGGCGCCACAGAAACCCGACACGAGGGACGGGAAGCACAGCGAGGCCCAGATGCCGGCGCGGTCCATGTCCTCAATGCGGGCCTCGATGTCGAAGCAGCCGGGCCGCATCTCGTCGAAGCGGGCCGGCTCCATGCTCCACTCCGCCTTCGGCCGCCCCACGACGGCGTTGAGTCCGACGTTGGGATAGTGCCGTCCCTCGAAGACCCAGCTCTGGGTCCCGTCGTCCTGCTCGACGACGCGCGGTGCGCCGGCGGCGAGTCCCGCCGGCAGGCGATCCTCGAAGAGATCCGGCGGCTCGATCAGGTGGTCGTCGACCGAGATCACCGGCATGCGGATCGGCCTGGGCTCGGGGTCGGGCAGCAGCGTGGCCCGGCCTGCCTCCGGCCTCGTCTCGACGGTTCCCATGAGAGGGTGACACTATCGTCAGGGAAGTTGTCCGGCCCGGGGGGCGCATGAGCACACAGATCGATGACGTCATCACCGGCGTCGGCCTGCTGATCGACGGCGAAGTCGTTGCCGGCGGGGCCGGCACGTATCCCGTCACGAACCCGGCCCGCCCCGCTGAGGTGGTGCTCGACGCCCCGTCCACCACACCGGCCCAGCTCGACCTGGCCGTGGCCGCCGCCCGCCGCTCCCAGCGGGCCTGGGCCGCGTTGGAGCCGCCCGACCGGGCGGCTCTGGTCGTGGCCGCTGCCGAGGCCGGTGTGGCCGCTGTCGAGCGCCGCGACCTGGCGCGTCTCCTCACCCGGGAGCACGGGAAGACATTGCTGGAGTCGATCTTCGACACCGCCACCATGGGTGGCATGGCGGGCGCCTTCGCACCGCTGGTGGCCGAGGCGCTTTCGCCGCGTGTACTCGGGGGTGGCGCCACCCGGATCGAATGGGTCCCGCACGGCGTCGTGGCGGCCATCCTGCCGTTCAACTGGCCCGTCTCGGTCATGGGCAACAAGGTGCTGCCGGCTTTGCTGGCGGGCGACACGGTGGTGGTCAAGGCCCCACCCTCCTGCCCGGCGACCGTGCTGATGGTGGCGGCGGCCATGGCCGAGGTGCTCCCTCCCGGCGTCCTCAACGTCGTGAACGGTCCCGGTGCTGCGCTCGGTGCAGCCCTGGTGGGGCATCCCGACGTCGACATGGTCTCCTTCACGGGTGGGGTCGGCACCGGCCAGGCCGTCATGGCCGCGGCGGCCGCCACGACGCGCCCGGTGGTCCTCGAGCTCGGCGGCAACGATGCGGCCATCCTGGCCCCCGACATCGTCGGGGACGCCGGGCTGGCCGATCGACTCGTAGAGGCGGCCTTCGTCACCAGCGGGCAGGTCTGCATGGCCATCAAGCGGCTCTACGTCCACCGCGACCGGTTGGACGAGACGGTCGACGCGCTCGGCGGGCCGTCTGGCCACCGAGGTCGTAGGTGACGGCCTGGCCGACGGCGTGACCATGGGGCCGGTCCACACGGAAGCCGCCCGCGACCGGGTCGAGGCGCTCGTGTCCGAGGCCGCCGCGGCGGGAGCGTTGCTCGTGCGCCCCGGGCGGATGCGGGCCGAGGACGAGCGATCGGGCGGCTACTTCGTCTCGCCGGCGCTTGTGGTGGCGCCGCCGGCCGACTCGGGGATCGTGCGCCAGGAGCAGTTCGCCCCTGCGCTGCCGATCATCCCGTACGACGACATCGAGGAGGCACTCGACGCAGCGAACGACACCGAGTTCGGCCTGTGCGCATCGGTGTGGAGCAACGACGAGTCTTTGGCCGCCGACGCCGCGTCGCGGCTCTCGGCCGGGACGGTCTTCGTCAATGCCCACGGCCTGTCGGCCATCGACATGTACGCGCCGATGGGCGGGTGGAAGCAGTCGGGCTTCGGCGTGGAGCTCGGCACCGAGGGCATGCAGGCGTTCGCCCGTCAGCGGGTGTGCGTGGTCCGGCCCGGCCCGGGAGAGCAGGGGGAACACGCATGACGGTCGCCATCCGCGGCGGGACAGTCGTCGACGGCACGGGCGCGCCGCCGATCAGGGCCGACGTGCTCATTGAGGGGGAGCGGATCGCCGACGTCGGGCCCGATGCAGACACCACGGGTGCGGACACGGTGATCGATGCCGGCGGCATGTTGGTCACGCCGGGGTTCGTCGACCTGCACACGCACTACGACGCCCAGCTCTTCTGGGACCCGACGGCCAGCCCGTCGCCCCTGCACGGCGTGACCACGGTCCTCGGTGGCAACTGCGGCTTCTCGCTGGCGCCCATGGCCCCGGAGCACGTCGACTACATCTCGCGGATGATGGCGAGGGTCGAGGGCATGCCGCTGACTGCCCTGCGGGCGGGCCTGCCCTGGGACTGGAGCTCCTTCGGCGATTGGATCGGGCGGCTCGAAGGCCGCATCGCGGTCAACGCGGGCTTCCTGGTCGGCCATTCCACGCTGCGCCGGTTCGTCATGGGGGAGCGTGCCGTCGGAGGTGTCGCAAATGCCGGCGACATCGACGCCATGGAAGCGGCCCTGCACACAGCGCTCGAGGAGGGGGCGCTCGGGTTCTCGACCTCCCAGGTCCACACCCACAACGACGGAGACGGCCAGCCCGTCCCGTCGCGCGCCGCGTCACGCGAGGAAATGGAGCGCCTGGCCGCCGCGGTGCGCGAGCACGAGGGCACCACCGTGGAGCTGATCGTGGCCGGCTGCCTGAACGGGTTCAGCGACGCGGACATCGACTTTCTCTCCACCATGTCGCTACTGGCCGATCGCCCGGTCAACTGGAACGTGCTGGGCGTGTCGGCCATGAACCCCGACGGGGCCTGGGGCCAGCTGGCCGCGGGCACGGCGGCGGCCGAGCGCGGCGCGACGGTCGTCGCGTTGACGCTGCCCCACACCATGCAGATACGGCTGAGCTTCGAGAGCGGTGCCATTCTCGACGGGCTGCCCGGGTGGCGCGAAGTCTTCGCTCTCCCGCCAGCAGAGCGGATGGCGGCGCTGTCGGACCCCACGACGCGCCGGCGTCTGAATGCAGGTTCACAGTCGGAGGACGCCGGCATCCTGCGGCACCTGGCTGTCTGGGACCGGCTGATCTTCGACGAGACCTTCGCCCCGGAGAACGCGAGTGCCGAGGGGCGCAGCGTGGGCGACGTGGCGCGAGAGCGCGGAGTGGAGGCCTTCGACGCGCTGCTCGACGTCGTCGTGGCCGACGGGCTCCGCACGGGTCTGCGCCCGCCCATCGGCGAATCAGAAGAGGACTGGGTGCTGCGCGCCAAGGTCTGGCAGGACCCACGGGCGATCGTCGGCGGCTCCGACGCCGGCGCGCATCTCGACACCATGTGCGGCGCCATCTATTCGACATCGATGTTGGGCGACGGGGTGCGGGCACGGGGCCTGCTCGGCTGGGAACAGGCCGTGCGACTGCTGACCGACGTCCCGGCCCGCCTGTACGGGCTGCGCGACCGGGGACGGCTCCTCGCCGGCCACTACGCAGATGTCGTGGTGCTCGATCCGACGAGCATCGGCCACGGTGCCGTGCGGACACGCGACGACTTGCCCGGTGGGGCGAGCCGTCTCTACGCCGACGCCGTGGGTGTTGGGCACGTGTTGGTCAACGGAACCGAGATCGCGCGCGACGGGGACTTCACCGGAGCCGTGCCCGGGCGGCTGTTGCGCTCGGGACAAGACACCGACACGGTGCACGCCGGGTCGAACTGGGCAGGGGCCGTCGCCTGACGCGCAGCAACCCGAATGGGTTGTCGTGCTGATGGAACCTGAGTATCCACTGGGGAAACGCGCGTTTGTTTTGCCGGCTCCTGAGTCACTGGGAAAGCGGTGCACGCTCCCGAGTGCGTTGTGTTGCTGTTGGAACCTGAGTATTCACTGGGGAAAACGCGCTTTTGGGTGCCGCAGACCCTGAAGCAGTCTCCCTATACTCGGGTCTCTCGTGAGGATCGAATTGGTCACCGACGTCGATCGTCTGGAGAAATTCGTCGACGGCTGGGAGGCGCTCGCTGATCGCGTATCGCAGCCTCGCGCCGGCGGGGCACTCGTGGCGGGGTGGGCTCGGCACATGATGGACGCCGGTTCGGAGTTGCGCATCTGGATCGCCTTCGATGGCTCGGACGTCGTCGGGGTCCTTCCTCTCGTTGCCGAGAAGATGGCGCGAAGGAGGCTCCGGCTCCTCCCTCCCGCCACGGACATGATGTACGGCACGGTGCCGATCGTGGACCCCGACAACGCCGACCTGGTGGTCGGGGCGATCGCGGAAGACTTCGCCGCACAGGCGGAGCTGGTCGACATGTCGAGCATTTACTGGCTTCCGGCGGGCTCCCTATGGACAAGCGCTTTCAGCAGCCGGCTCGCTGCGCCCGACTGGGTCGCGACTTCATCGCAGTACAGCGTGCAATATACGGAAATCGCCGAGGGTGTTGATGCATGGCTGGCACAACGTGACGGAGATTTCCGGCGCGAGGTCAGGCGCCGGGCGCGCCGGGCGTCGGAGCAGGGGTTCCGGATCTTCACAGCCGTGGATCCAGCCGAAATTGTTCAGCGACTGCCACGCCTGCAGACCTTCTACCTGCGACGCAAAGCGGAGCGGGGAGGTGAGGGGTACCGGTTCGACGACGCCATGAGCAAGGCCATCGAGACCGCCCTCGAACTCGCACCCCCCGGCCGGTTCGGACTCTCCGTGCTCGAGCGTGACGACCTGATCATCGGGATGCAGTTTGTCATCCTTGCTGGTATGAGGATGAGCAGCTGGATGACGGGCTATGACCCCGAGCCGCAATGGTCCCGGCTGGGGACCGGGATCGCCACGCTGCTCGAGGCTCTCGAAGCCGGAGCCCGCGCTGGATGTGAGATCGTTGATCTCGGTGTGGGTGACGAGCCGTACAAGGCGAGCTTCCAGGACGCGACATTGCCGCTCGAGTCCGTGACCTGGTGCCGGCCACGCCTGGCCCGTCTCCTCCATTTCGAGACTCCGGACACATAGCCGTCTGACGGGGACGGGGACGGGGACGGGGTGCAAGTCACCCCGTACGATCGGATGCATGAGCGACGAAGAGCCCATACGTGTAAGCGTGATCTTGCCGGTGCGCAACGGCGAGCCCTTTCTGCGTCTTCAGCTCGAGGCCTTGGAGCGTCAGAGATGCACCTTTCCGTGGGAGGTCCTCCTCGTCGACAACGGGTCGACTGATGCGACGGTCAAGACGGCGAGCGAATTCGAAGCCCGGCTACCGAATCTCCGGATCCTGGCGGAGCCCGTCGCGGGAAAGTCGCGCGCGCTCAACCGAGGTATGGCTGCGGCGCATGGAAGGCAGTACCTCTTTGTCGATGCCGACGATGAGGTCGGCGAAGGCTACGTCCAGAGAATGTCGGAGGCGCTGGAGACGTACGACGTCGTAGGCGCCTTTCTCGACACCAAGATGTTGAACCCGAGACCCGCTCAAGGTGGCATGGTCACGAATGAGGGCATACCGATCTACCACGACTTCCGACCCGGAATGCCGGGCGGCATCACGGGCATGCGGGCGGCGACGTGCAAGCTGGTGGGTCTCTACGACGAGGGGCTCAAGTCCGCAGAAGACGTCGACTACACCTGGAGAGCTTTCGCACTGGGCGCAACCTTCGGCCGGCAGCTCGATGCCGTCATGCACGTGAGGCGACCGCCGAACAGCCGGGCCGCCTTCCGCAAGTCGCGGAGCTATGCACACTCGGCCGTGTGGCTCTACGAGCGTTACCGGTCCGAGGGAATGCGACGTCGATCACTCCGAAAATTCGTGGGGCCATGGCGGCGGATGGTGGTCGACTCCATTCGCAACGGCGGTCCATGGCTGTGGCCGATCGCATGGAACGCCGGTACCGTCTACGGCCGGGCCGAGGAGTCGATCCGGCGTGGGGTGTACTTCCCCTGAGCGATGCAATGCGAGTCGGCCCTCGGTAGGGAGGGTGAGACGAGCGCACCTCAGAGCAGCCGGGTGTCCAAGGCCACCTCACGGGTCACTCCACCGTCCCTCGTCAGCGAGTAGGCCAACTTTCCTTCCACCTCGGTGAAGGCATCGACGAGCTCGCTGCCGAAGAAGACGAGCCCGGTGCCGTTCTCGGTGGCGTAGCCGTCGGGCAGCGCGCCCTCGGCGATGAGGCGATGGATAAGCGGTCGCCGCTGTTCCTCGACATCGTGGTGCGGGCTGTTGGACCAAGGCAGGAAGGCGAGCCCGTCGGTGACCGGCTCCAGCGTGGGGCCGAAGGAGTCGGTCGTCCCGCCGACGTGCCAGCACAGCGAGCCGGCGGACACCCCCTTGAGCACGACGCCCGCCTCCCAGCATTCGCGCAGCACCACGTCGAGCCCGTGCAGCCGCCACAGCGCCAGCAGGTTGGCCGTGGAGCCTCCCCCCACCCAGATGACGTCCTGCGCCAGCAGATGGGCGCGCAGGTCAGGCACGTTGGGCATCGGGAAAAGGGTCAGGTGCGAGCTGATGAATCCCAGCTTGGAGAACGCGTTGTGCGCCGCCGCCAACCGTGCCGCGTCGTCGCCCACCGCGGTGGCGATGATGCACACGCGGGGGTGCGCGCCGGCCTGGGCCAGGTCGGCCGCCAGCCGGTAGGACGGCCCCGGCCGCAGGTTGGCCGGATCCGGGCTCTCCGCCTGGAACCCGATGGAGGTGGCGATGATTGTCGGTTGCCGCGCCGCCACGTCAGGAGGCGAGAACCTCGGGGTTCACGATGTGCAGCGGTCGCGCCCCCGCCATGAGCCGGCACAGGTCCTCGGCGATCGTCCTCGTGTGGTTGGACTCGGTGTCGTACGTGGCGCCGCCGATGTGCGGCGTCAGCACGACCTGGGGGAACGTGGTCAACGGGTGGTCGGTCGCCAGGTGCTCACCCTCGAAGTGGTCCAGGCCGGCGGCGCGGACCTTGCCCGAAGCCAGCGCAGCGACCAGCGCGTCCGTGTCGTGGATCTTGGCGCGAGCCGTGTTCAGGTAGACGACCCCGTCGCGCATCTTGGCGAACGCATCGGCGTCGATCATCCCGGTGGTCTCCGCGGTGACCGGAGCGTGGACCGAGATCACGTCGGACTTGGCCAGCAGCTCGTCGAACGAGGTCGTGGCGTCTGGCGCGTAGGGGTCGTAGGCCAGGACGTCCATGCCGAGGCCGCGGAGGCGCCAGCGCAGGGCACGGCCCACCGCGCCGAGCCCGACCAGGCCGACGGTCTGGCCGTTCAGCTCCCAGGCCCGGTAGCGCTGGTAGGGGATCTTGCCGTCACGGTAGATCTCCCCTTCCCGCACGTCGCGGTCGGCCGGGACCACGCCGCGGGTGGCGGCGAACAGGAGGGCCACGGCGAGCTCGGCCACGGCGTCGGCGTTGCGGCCCGGGGCGCGCAGGACGGGCACACCGGCCGCGGTCGCGGCCGCCACGTCGACGTTGGTGGGATCACCGCGGCAGCTGCACACAGCCATGATCGGCTGCTCGTAGAGGTCGGCCCCGCAGGCATCGCTCTCGACGATGACGATGTTGGCGCCCTCCGCGGCGGCGCGCTCGGCCAGCTGCGCGGCGTTGTAGATGCGGAGGGAGGACTGGTCCAGCCACGAATCGAGCACCAGATCCGCCAGCTGATGGAGCAAATCGAGGCCGGGACCACTCACGGCGGCGGTCACCAGAGCCTTGGGGCGGGAACCTGTCATGTCGGTCGAACTCTCCTTCTCGGGCGGACATCGTCCATAATGTCGGATCATGACACGCGTGTCAGATTCGTGAAGTCGTCCGGAGGCCCGGTCACCGTCGGCGTCGACGTCGGCACCACTTCGGTGAAGGCGCTGGCCGTCGACGAGCGCGGTCAGGTCGTGGCCCGCAGCAGGGTGCCCCACAGCGTGGTGGCGCCCGAGCCCGACGTGCTGCGCCACGATGCCAAGCGGGCTTGGCGGGCCGGGCCCCGCAAGGCGTTCGAGCAGGTGACGGCGCAGCTCCACGACGAGGGGAACACGCTGGCCGGTGTGGCGGTGGCCTCCATGGTCCCGTCCATGACCGCCGTGAACCAGCGGGGTGTGCCCGTGCTGCCCGGCCTCCTCTACGGGGACCGCGAGGGCCGACCGCCCGCTGACGAGGTCAGGGACATGTCGACGATGTCGATGCCCGACGCCGAGGGATTCCTCCGCTGGGCCTCCGCCGAGGTGCCCGACGCCCGCGGCTACTGGCCGTGCCAGGCCGTCGCCACCCACGCCATCTCGGGTCTGCCGGCGGTCGACACCGGCGTCACCGCCTCGTTGGGCCTGCTGCACACCCATGGGGCGTGGAACACCGAGCTCCTGACCTCCATGGGCGTGACCGAGGCGCAGATGCCGATGGTGGTGCCCATGGGTCAGGCCGCCGGCACGCTGCCGGGGAGCGACGCCGTCATCACCGGGGGGACCATCGACGCCCTCTGCGACCAGATCGTGTCGGGGGCCATCCATCCGGGCGACGTCCTGGTGATCTTCGGTGCGACCCTCATCTGCTGGGCCGTGTGCGACGAGTGGCTCACCGTGGAGGGGTTGATCAGCTATCCCAGCACCACGGCCGACCGGTTCCTGGTCGGGGGCCCGAGCAACGCCGGCGCGCTCTTCGTGGACTGGGCCCGCCAGCTGTTGCGTGACACGCCGCGCCCCGGACCGGACCGGGAGCGCCTCGAGCCGCGGCTCGGGCAGCCGGGTCGCGTGCCGATCTGGCTGCCGTACGTGCGCGGTGAGCGCACGCCCTTCGAGGACCACACACTCCGCTCCAACCTCTACGGGCTCGACATCGGATCGGGCGCCGAGGCGCTCGAGCGTGCCGCCTACGAGGCGAGCGGATTCGTGATCCGTCGCATGCTCGATCGCGCCGGCGTCAAGTCAACGCGGATCGTGGCCAGCGGAGGCGGATCGCGGGTGACGGCGTGGATGGCCGCGGTGGCCGACGCCACCAACCTGCCCGTCGAGACCGTCGCCGTCTCCGAGGGCGCCGCCCTCGGTGCGGCGTACTTCGCCCGCCTGGCCGCCGGCCTCGAGTCCTCGCTCGACGCCTCGGTGAGCTGGTCCGCGGTGGGGCGGACGATAGAGCCGGACCCGGCCTGGGTGCGCGCCGCCGACGAGCGCTACCGGCGCTTCAGCGACCTGGGGACCGGCGCGTAGGACCGCTCGCCATTCGGGGTGAAGGCCACCTTCAAGGCGCCGCTGCGGTCCTGGCGGGCCAGCGCCTTGAGGGCGGGCCACCACTCCTCGAGTCCGAAGCGGTGTGTGAGCATCGGCGTGATGTCGAGCCGGCCGTCCCGCACCAGCTCGAGGTAGAGCGCGATGGCGTGGAGCCGGCGTCCCTCGAAGTCCTCCATCCCGAAAGCGTTGGAACCGGCGATGGTGATCTCCTTGAAGTAGATGGGGGTGGACTCCCATCGCTCGGGTGTGGCCACGCCGGTGTAGACGAGCCGGCCCCGCTCGGCCAGGACGCGCACGCCCACCTCGAGGGTCTCCGCCTTGGCGATGGAGTCGTAGACGACGTCGATGTGGCCCGGGTGGGTCACGGGGAGTCCGTCCAGCGCCTGGTGGAGGACGGCGCCCGACCAGGCGGCCAGCTCCTCGACGAGTTGGAGGCGGGGCTCGTGGGCGAAGACGGCGTCCGCGCCGAAGCGCTCCGCCATGGCGCGCTGCGCTTCGAAGCGGGCGACGACACCGACCTCCACACCCGGGTAGAGCGACTTGAGGATCGCCACGCTGGTGAGGCCGAGGGCGCCCGCGCCGTAGACGAGGACGCGCGCCCGACGCGGGCGGCGGGTGGCGCACGATGGCGTGGAAGGAGACGGAGAACGGGTCGGCCAGGACAGCCGCCTCGTCCGAGATGCCGTCGGGCACCGGGATCAGCATGGAGTCGTGGGCGGCGAGCTGCTCGGCCCAGGCGCCGGGTGCGCCGGTGATGACCCCGACGTGCACGCCGGGCCCCAGGTCGCCTTTCGTGAAGCTCCAGCACAGGCTCAGGTCACCGGTCTGGCAGGGTGGGCACAGCGGCTCGATGCCGCGTGGTGCGCAGGTCAACCACGGGTTGAGCACGACGCGCTGGCCGACATCGAGCCCGCGGGCCTCGGGTCCGAGCGCCACGACCTCGGCCACGACCTCGTGCCCGGGCACGTGGGGCAGCGAGGAGAAGGCGGCCATGGGATTGTCGATGTCGCCCGTGTTGAAGTCGCCCAGGACGAGCTTGGCGTCGGATCCGCAGATGCCCGAGAGGATCGGCCGGGTGACTACCCAGTCGGGACGCACGAGACGGGCGTCGTCGATGTCGTGCAGACCGAATGGGATGCCGGCCAGCATGGTCTCCAGATCGTCCTGAGGGGTCGGCCGGACCTCGCCGTCGTCCGGTGGCGCGCCGAAGACCAGTGCCTTCACCGTCCCGACCCTTCCGGGCCGCCCAGGCCGCGCATGCCCACGATGAAGCTGTCGATGTCGGACGTCTTGGCCTCGATGATCGCCTTCATGTCGGGCAGGTAGTGCTCGAACACGTCACTGTCGATGGCGTCGGCGATGCCGGCTGCGATGACTTCCGGCGGCTCCTTGGGACCGTCGTAGAGGGGCGCGTCGTTGTCGGGCTGGTCCCAGATCTCCGTGTCGATGGCACCCGGGATGATGAGCTTCACCACGACGCCCGTGCCGTCGAGGTCGACCACCATCGATTCGCTCCAGCCCGCCAACGCGAACTTCGATCCCGAGTAGGCCGCCTCGGCCGTGATGCCCAGCCGACCGCCGAGGCTCGAGACGTTCACGATCATGCCGGCGCTGCGCTCGAGCATGCGCGGCAGCAGGGCCAGTGAGATGGCGACGGGGGAGAAGTAGTTGATCCGCATCGTCCGCTCGACCTCGTCCATGGTCAGGCGGGTGACGTGGCGGCGCATCGGGACGGCTGCGTTGTTGACGACCACGTCGAGCCCGCCGTAGTGGTCCCAGATCTGCAGGGCTAGGTGGGCCGCCGCCTCGGGATCGGACAGGTCGGCCGGCCAGACCTCGGAAGCCGGCGAGGTGGCGAGGCATTCCGCGCGCACTGCTTCGAGCCGATCGGCCCGGCGTGCGACCAGGGCCACGGTGTCCCCGCGCCGGGCCAATTCCTTGGCCAACGCGGCACCGATGCCCGACGACGCGCCGGTGACGAGGACCGTCCGGCCAGCACCACTCACCCTCGAACCTCCCCGGCCCAGTCGACTTCGGTTCGCCGCGCCCCCTCCGGTAGGGGGCGGCGACGTCTTCGGGTGAGCGAGGGGTCTCGAACCCCCGACCTCCAGGACCACAACCTGGCGCTCTAACCAACTGAGCTACGCCCACCGTGGGGCACAAGTGTGGCACACCGCCCGGGGCCCTTCGGTAGACCGCTCCATGACCTCGGACGCTGCAGCGGCGGATGCCCACGGGTGTCCGAGCGCCTATGTCAGGCTTGTCTGCGTTGCCCTCGTAGCTCAGTTGGAATAGAGCGGCTGACTTCTAATCAGCGGGTCGCAGGTTCGAGTCCTGCCGAGGGCGCCAAAAGATTGATGTCGGATCGGTCACCCGGGAGCTGCGGACTGGCGCTCCAAGAGTGCGGCCAGGTTGTCGACCGACTTCTCCAGCATGGCCAGGGGGACGATCGGGAAGTGCGGGCGGGCGAACTCGGGGATGTCCGGCCACTCGCAGTAGTTGGTCACCATCGTCTCGCCGGGGCCGATCGCCGCGATCTCCCACCCGTAGACGTGGCCGAACGGGCCCTTGTCGGGCAAGCCGACATTCCACTCGAGAAGCTCGTCGGGAACGATCCTGGTCACCGTGTTGACGGACTTGTACTTGCCCATCGGCTGGTCACCCAGGGACTCGCGGTCCATGTCCATCACGAAGGTGTCGCCGGGTGCTTCGACGCGCCTGGAACCCGGGGCTGCCTCCAGCATGCCCGAGCCGTCGATCTCGACGTGCATGGCAGGGTCGGTCACGATGAGGAAGATCTCGGCCGGACTGGCCGCCACGGTCCGGCTGGCGGCGATGCGCTCTTCGCTCGACACGGTGGTCTCTCCATTGCCTCGGTTACGGGACGACACTAGCGACCAGGACTTCTGGCCAGCAGATACCGTTGCCAGAAATGGCCGAGGCGCACGAGACCTGGGAGCACGCCCTCAAGGAGAAGCTGAAGCCACTGCGCGACCGCGTCGTGCAGGGGCTGGGCGGCACCATGCCGGCGCCGCCTCCGCGGGGCCTCACCTACGACCAGCTCGTCGATCTGTTGTACCCGACGCTGCCCGACGACCTCCGGCCGGATGTCGACCGGGCGGCGGCGGGCGACCTGGCCCGCATCCCGACCATCCGCCGCATGCTCGGGACGATTGAGCACCAGGTGGCACCGACCGCGTTCTCGGTGCAGCTGGCCGAGGAGGACGCCGTGCGCTGCACCGTCGGCGGCGTGGAACTGCTGTGCGATGCCGCCGACGCCGCGGTCACCCCCGGATTGCTCTCGGGCCACTACGAAACGCACCTGTCCGCGGTGTTCGAGAAGTACTGCACGACGGGGATGACCGTGGTCGACGTCGGAGCCAACCTCGGGTACTACTCGCTGTTGGCCTCCCGGCTTGTGGGCCCAACCGGGCGGGTCGTCGCCCTGGAGCCCAACTCGGAGAATTGCCGTCTCCTGTTGTCGTCGCTGCGCCTGAACGACAGCACGAACGTGCAGCTGCTGCCCGTGGCGGCGGACCGGGCGACGGGATGGGCCTACTACTCCACGCACGTCGGCTCCAACGGTGGCCTGATCGACGACGGGGAACTCCTGTCGCACCCGGGCACCGTCGTCCCCACCTTCCGTCTCGACGATCTCGTCGAGGGGCCGGTGGGACTCTTGAAGATGGACGTCGAGGGGGCAGAGGGCCGGGTCGTGGAAGGCGCCACGCGGCTCATTGCGCGTGACCGTCCCATCGTCACCACCGAGCTCAAGGACGAGATGCTGCGCCGTGTGTCGGGCACCACGGTGGCGGAGTACCTGGGCTCCTTCGAGAAGTTGGGCTACACGCCGTCGCTCCTGGAGAAGACCACCGGTGCCGAGAAGCCGTACGCCTCGGTGTCCGAGCTTCTGGCCGACTGGGGCGAGATCGACGAACTCCGCGACGTGCTGTTGCTTCCTGGTCCGGCCTGATCGCTGCGGCGCGCCTATCGAACCGTGATGTGATCCCGGGTCGAGCCCGCCAGGGCGGTGAGCAGGTCGTCGACGTCGTCGGAGACCACCAGCGCATCTACCTGGCGAGCCTTGATGAAGCCCTGCGCGACGGCGTGGCGCACGAAGCCGAGCAGGTTGTCGAAGAAGCCGTCGACATTGAGGATGCCGCACGCCTTGTCGTGGATGCCCAGTTGCGCCCAGGTGACTGACTCCATGAACTCCTCGTAGGTCCCGAACCCGCCGGGGAGCATCACGAAGGCGTCCGAGAGCTCGGACATGAGCGCCTTGCGCTCGTGCATGGTGCTCACGACATGAAGGTCGCTCAAGGTCTCGTGGGCGATCTCGTGGCCGGCCAGGGACTCGGTGATCACGCCCGTCGCCCGTCCGCCCGCCGCCAGCGCGGCATCGGCGACCACCCCCATCAGACCCACCGAGGCGCCGCCGTAGACGAGCTCGATACCGCGCCCGGCGACGGCGGCGCCGAATCGCTCGGCGGCTGCCGTGAAGACCGGATCGACACCGGGGCTCGAGCCGCAGAAGACGCAGAGCGTCTCCACCGTCGTCATGCGGGGCTGCCTTCGGGGACCGGGACCTGCTGGCGTCGCACGGCGGTGGGTCGCCGGACCCGCCGGACGATCGTTGCCGCGGCATCGCTGTCGTGAATGGTCAACGAGAAGGCCGCCGCGGCCAACGCGAAGATCGCCGCGACCAGGAAGGCGAAGCGGTAGCCCGTGATGTCGGGAGAGGCCGTGCCCGCGCTGCCATGCGCCGTGCCGGCGCTGATCAAGACGGTGGACAGGACGGCGACGCCGGTCGCGCTGCCGACCTGGCGCATGGTGTTGAAGAAGGTCGAGGCCCGTCCCATGGAGTCCGGCGTGATCATGGCGAAGGCCGCCGCCTGGTTCGGCACCATCACCTGGGCCATCATCCAGCCGAGCACGAACATGAGGCCGCGGATGAACCAGAGATTGGTGGTCACGGTGATCTGGGTGAGCACCAGCATGCAGGCGGCCAGCCCGAGCAGCCCGCCGGTGATGTGGCGACGGGGCCCGGTGCGCGGATAGATGAAGCGGCTGGCGAACTGGGCGCCGATCATGACGCCGAAGGCCTCGGGGAAGGTGGAGAGGCCGGATTGGAGCGCGGACAGTCCACGTGCGTCCTGGAAGTAGAGCGGGATGAGGTACAGCAGCCCCAGGAACGCCGCCGCGGCCAGGAACATCACGCAGTTGGTCGAACGGAACAGGCGCTCACGGAGCAGGTGGAGGTCCACCATCGGCCGGGTTGTCCGCAGCTCCACCAGGACGAACGCCAGCAGCAGCGCGACGCCGCTCACGCAGGTCGCGATCACCCCGACCGAGGACCACCCCTGCAGCGGTCCCTCGGAGATGCCGTACATCAAGAGGCCCAGACCGGCGCCGCCGAGGACGAAGCCGGGCACGTCGAAGCGGCCGGCGTCGATGGCCGCGACCTTCTCGAGGACGAGCGCGCCGAAGAGGACGGCCACAATGCCGATCGGCACGTTGACGAAGAAGACCCAGCGCCACGAGAAATTGGTCACCAGGAAGCCACCCAGGACCGGCCCGACCGCGGGGGCCACCGTGGTGCCGAGGGTCAGGATGCTGGCCGCCCGCACCCGTTCGGCCGGCGGGAAGACCCGGTAGAGCATGGCCATCCCGACCGGGGCCATCATGCCGCCGCCCGCACCTTGAATGACGCGGAAGAGCACCAACTCGGTCATGTTCTGCGCAATGCCGCACAGCGCCGAGCCGATGGTGAACACGACGATGGCGGTGAGCAGGACCCGCTTCCCGCCGAAACGGTCACCCAGCCAGCCCGACGCCGGAATGAAGACGGCCAGGCTGACCAGGTAGGCGATCACGACCCCGTCGACCGCGGTGGGCGGGATGTTGAAGTCGCGTCCGATCGTGGGCAACGCGACGTTCACGATCGTGATGTCCATGATGTTCATGAACATGGCCGACACGAACACGATGCCCACGGCGATCTTCTGATTCATACGGACGACGGCCACGTGTCTCTTTCGGTTCTCGAGCTGCGGGGGAGCGGCAGCGGGACGGTGTCGGACCACCAACCGGCCTTGCTGCGCCTCCGACCCTATGCGCTGGCTCGGCGCCTTCCGGTGGCGGCGCATGCTCGTTGCGGGTGACGGGGACGCCTTGGACGATGTCAACCTGGCCCTGGGCATCTCGTAGCCGACGTGGCGCTTGTGAGGGCGGCCTCCCCCTGGTCCACGGGCGAACCAGAATTGCCCCTGGGAAACCGGCCGGGTCGGCCCTAGAATCCGGCGATGCTCAAGGTCATTGCCGTCGCGAATCAGAAGGGCGGCGTGGCCAAGACGACGACCGTGCAGTCATTGGGCGTGGCTCTGGCGCAACAGGGGCGTCGCGTGCTCGTGGTGGACCTCGACCCGCAGGCCTGCCTCACGTACTCGCTCGGCTTCGATCCCGATCAGCTCGACTCCTCGTTGCACGATGTCCTCGTCCGGCGGGCTCGGCTCGCCGACGTCGTCAAGACCGTGCCCGGGGTGCCGAACCTCGACGCTGGTGCCGGCCACCATCGATCTGGCCGGGGCGGAGGTCCATCTGCTGACCCGGACGGGTCGCGAGCACGTGCTGGCCCAGGCCCTCGCACCTGTGCTCGACGACTACCACGCGGTCCTCATCGATTGCCCGCCGTCGCTCGGCGTGCTGACGATCAACGGCCTGACCGCGGCGGAGGCGGTCATCGTGCCGCTCCAGTGCGAGGCGCTCAGCCACCGTGGCGTCGGGCAGCTGCTCGAGACGATTGAGGACGTGCGCCAGTTCGCCAACGAGAAGCTCCAGGTGCTCGGCGTCATCCCGACGATGTTCGACGCACGCACGACCCATTCGCGTCAGGTGCTCTCGGAGGTCGAGGAGCGCTACGGTCTGCCGATGTTCCAGCCGTCGGTCCCGAAGTCGGTGCGCTTCGCAGAGGCGCCTGGACTCGGGCAGTCGGTGCTGCAACATGCGCCGACGTCGCCGGGAGCCGTGGCCTACCGGGCGCTCTCGACGCGCGTCTACGACGCCATGCAGACCGCTTGAGCGACATGGCCGCTTCGCCGAGCGACAGAGCGCCTGACCCTCTGGGCAAGCGGGCCTTGTTCTGGGTCCCCTCGGCGGGGGAGGCAGGTGTCGGTAGAACGGGGCCTTTCTGCGGCCCTGCCCGTGGGCAAGCGGGCGCTCTACTCGGGCGCCCTCCCTGAGCCCGACAGCCTGGCGATGACGTCGGACAACCCGCTGGACGAGCGGGGCAACTTCACGGTGGAGTGCGCCCGCTGCCGGCAGGTCTCGCACATCGGTGTGCTGGACCTCTTGATCTTCCAGCTCCCCCTCGGGGTGTGGCGGCCTTTCCGACGATTCGACCACCGCATGACCTGCCCCTCGTGCCGCAAGCGGACCTGGTGCAGCGTGACGTTGCGTCGAAGCTGAACCAACATCGGGCGGGGCCGCCTCCGCAGCTCAGGCCGGTTCCGGTTCGAGCGGCTCGTCGCCATGCCGGTCGTCACCGGGTTGGACGGTGGGGAGGCGTCTGGTCAGGGCCAGGGCGATGAGCGCGATGAGGGCGAGCACAGCCAGGGCGGCCCGCAGCCCGTTGATGCGGCTCTGCGCGTTCTCGTCGACGATGGCGTCCGCCGTCGCCGGCGGGACGTCCGCCTTCTGCAGGGCCGCGTCGAGGTCGGCGTCGCTGACGAAGGGGATGCCGGCCGACAGCTCGACCTGAGCCTTCGATGCCAGCTCCTTCGGGACGGCGGGGTTGGAGGCCACCGATCCGAGGAAGGTGGTGGTGAGCACGGCGATGAGGATGGCGCCCGACAGGGCGGTGCCGATGGAGGCACCGAGGTTCGTGACGGTGTTCTGCACGCCGCCGACTTCGCCGCTCTGCGAGTCGGGCACGGCCGAGACGGTGACGGCGCCGAGCTGCGAGGCCAGGGTGCCGATCCCGAGCCCGGCCAGGAGGAGCGGCCCGGTCACGATGTCCGGCGCCGGCCCCGGCGTCGAGCGCCGCCAGGAGCACGACGATGCCGAGGAAGAGCAGGCCGAAGCCGACCTGCACGATCCGCCGCGGCGAGCCATGTGGGAAGAGCCTCGGCACGCCGACGGCGCTCAGCAGGAGGGTGATCGAGAGGGGAAGGAGGCGCACTCCGGTCGCGACGGCCGAGAGCCCCAGGGCAACCGACAGGAACAGCGGGATCACGAAGAAGAGCCCGGCCTGCAGCATGAACTGGAAGAAGAACGCCGTCAGCCCGCCTTGCAGGCGCGGGAGCTTGAGCATGCGCGGGTCGAGCAGCGGCGCCCTGATGGCGTTGCAGTCGCCTGTTCTCCCACAGCACGAAGAGCGCCAGGACGGCGCCACCCCCGAGCAGCAGCCAGACGACGGGGGACATGCCGAGCCACTGCGGTGCGTCCGGCTTGGGCTGCACGAAGCCCCAGGTGCCGGACCGGATGACGCCGTACACGATCGCGCCCAGGCCGGCGGCGGAAAGCAGCGTCCCCACCGGGTCGAGGCGCACGCCGGGAACGGCCGGCGAGTCGGCCATCCGGCGCGTCAGAGCGAGGATGCCGAGCACCATGAACACCTCGCCCACGAAGACCCAGCGCCAGCTGGCGTAGGTCGTGAAGAGCCCGCCGACCAGCGGGCCGACCGCCACGGCGACGGCGCCTGCCGAGGCGACGAGGCCGTAGGCCCGCGGCCGCTCGGCGCGGCCGAAGTTCGTCGCCACCAGCGCGACCACGGCCGGCATGATCAGCGCGGCACCGAGCCCTTCCAGCACCGACCACCCGACGATCAGCACCGGAAGGGACTTGGCCAGCGCGGTGGTGGCCGAGCCACACCCGTAGACGACGCAGCCGATCATGAAGGCCCGCTTGCGCCCGATGATCTGGCCGATCTTGCCGCCGGTGATCATGAACGCCGCCATGACGAGCGTGTAGAGGGTGATGGCGAACTGGATCCCGGTGACCGTGGTCCCGACGTCCTTGGCCACGGTGGCGATGGCGACATTCATGACCGAGGTGTCCAGGGTCATGAGGAACTGGGCCGCCGCCAAGGTCAAGAGGACGATCTGCCCACCCGGAGAGCGGCCGTGCCGCGGCCTCTCCGGTGTCGGTCACGCTCGCATTGTGGCCCAGATCGGCCCCGCATCCGTGGGAACTCACGCAGAGGGCTGTCCCAGGCACAGAGCGCGTCCGGGCCCGTCTACGTCGGGATGCGGGGATTTGAACCCCGGACCTCCTGCTCCCAAAGCAGGCGCGCTGCCAAGCTGCGCCACATCCCGTGGCTTTGCCGGGCCAAGCGTAACTGCCCGCCGGCTGGTGCGGTTGACGCGGACCGAGGGACCAGACGAGCAAGGCATCGCAGGCTGGGGAAGCGGGCCCTCGGATACGACCTAGCCTGGCCCGATGGGTGGGCTGCTCGAACTCAACGGGCTGCGCCGCACCTATGGTTCCGTGACGGCCCTGGACGATCTCACGTTCAGCGTGCCGTCGGGGCAGGTCGTCGGCTTCCTCGGCCCGAACGGTGCCGGCAAGACGACGACGATGCGCGCCATCTTCGGGCTGACCGACCTCGAGTCCGGCTCCGTCACCTGGAACGGCGCCGCGGTCGGACCGGCGGAGCGCCGCCGGTTCGGCTACATGCCCGAGGAGCGCGGGCTCTACCCGGGCATGCAGGTGGGCGATCAGATCGAGTACCTCGGCCGCCTGCACGGTCTCTCCCGGTCCGACGCGGCGGCCGCCACGGTGACGTGGCTCGAGCGGCTGGGTATCGCCGACCGGGCACGGGACAAGGTCGAGACCCTCTCGCACGGGAACCAGCAGCGGGTGCAGCTCGCGGCGGCGCTTCTCCACGACCCCGAGCTCCTCGTTCTCGACGAGCCACTGGCGGGTCTCGACCCGACGGGCATCGACGCCATCAGTGCCGTGCTCGTCGACCAAGCGCGGGCTGGCTGCTGCGTGTTGTTCTCGAGCCATCAGCTCGACCTGGTCGAAGACCTGTGCGACGTCGTCACCATCATCGACCACGGGCGACTCGTCGTCAGCGGGACGGTCGACGAGCTCGTGACCGCTGGCTCCCAGCGCCTGGTGGTGCGGGTGGAGGGCGATCGCGATGCCGCCTGGGCCCAGGCCTTGCCTGGCGTCACCGTGTCGGAGGTCGCCGCAGGCGCGGCGCGGCTCGTGCTCGACGACGGCGTGGACAGCGATCTGGTCCTGCGCGCCGCCATGGCCGCGGGGCGCGTGACCGAGTTCTCGTTCGGGCGGCGCCGCCTGTCCGAGGTGTTCCGGGAGTCGCTGCAGTGACGCGGTTCGTCCTCTTCGGCGTCCTGTTCCTCCTCCTCGTCGCCTTCCGGGTCTGGCGCCACCGGCGGCGTGCGGCGGGGGCCGGCGCGCCGCGCGCGGCTCGTCGGAGACTCAGCCCGCCGACCGGCTCACCCGGGGCGGTCCGCCTGGTCGCCGCCCGCGAGATCCGGGAGCGCGTGCGTGGTCGGATCTTCCGCGTCGGGACGATCATCATCCTGCTGGTCGTCGCCGGCGCCATCGTGATCCCGGTGCTCCACAAGAGCTCGACGTCGGCAGAGAAGGTGGCTGTCGTCGGCGGGGACCGCGCGGTCCTCGAGCGCCTCGTGAGGGCTGAGGCGATCCGCGTCGGGACCACGGTGGATTTCGTCCCGGAGGCGACGGTGTCGGCCGCGGAGAGCGACCTTCGCAGCGGGACTCTTGATCTGGCCGTGGTCGACGGGGACCGGATCGTCGTCGGGCAGGCGATCGACCCGACAGATGGTTCCGATACGTCCAACCTCGTCGACGCGGTCTCGGTGGCGCTCGGGGTCGAGCAGTCCTACAGGGCGGCCGGGCTCACGGCGACTCAGATACAGCAGCTGAGCTCGACCAAGCCGGTTCCCGTCCAGAGTCTCGAGCCGGCGGCCAAGACGCACACGGTCAACGGGGCGTCGGTGATCGGGGTCATCCTCGTGTTCGTCATGCTGACGCAGTACACGACCTGGATCCTCATGGGGGTCATGCAAGAGAAGGCAAGCCGGGTGGTGGAGGTGCTCCTCGCCACCATGCGCCCCATTCAGCTGCTGTCGGGGAAGGTGTTGGGTATCGGCCTGGTCGCCATGGGTCAGGCAGCGACCGTCCTCGTCTTCGCGCTGATCCTGGCCGAGGCGGTCGGATCGGACGTGCTGCACGGCGCCGAACCGGTCGCGCTCGCCGCCGCGCTTGGTGTGGCTGCTGCTCGGATACACGTTCTACTGCTGGGTCTACGCGGCGGCCGGCTCCATGGCCGAACGCCAGGACCAGGTGCAGACGCTCGCGTTGCCGCTGAGCCTGCCCATGATCGTCGGGTACGTCATCGCGCTGACCGCCGCGTCGTCGGGAAGCGCCAGCACCTTCGTCAAGGTGCTCGCCTACTTCCCGCCGACGGCGCCGTTCGCCATGCCGGTGCTGGTCGGACTGGGCCAGGTCCAGTGGTGGGGATTCGCCATCTCGGTCCTCGTGACCCTGGCCGCCACGGTGGTCGTGGCCCGCATCGCCTCAGGGATCTACCTGCGCGCCGTGCTGCGCACCGGTGCCAGCGTCCCCCTGCGCGAGCTCATCAGGGGCGGCGCCGCCTAGGGCATCCTCGGTCAGCCACCCCGGGCCGCAGGGCTCCTGCTCTCAAAGCAGGCGCGCCGCAAGGCTGCGCCACATCCCGCCTGTCCCTCTCAACGAGGCTTCAGCCCGTCGGCGTCGTGACCCTTGGCCCGTTGCCGGGGTCGACTGAGGTCGTGCTCGTCGACGTCGTCGTGGAGGAGGTCGGCGGCTCGGTCGCCGATGTCGTGGTCGTCGGTGGCAACGTCGTGGACGGCAAGGTCGTCGACGGCACCATTGACGACGTCGTCGTCGATGACGACGGGACGGTCGAGGCTGTCGACGCCGCGACGCCGGTGTCCGGCGAAACGCATCCCGCAGGCGGCGTCGTGGGTCCGGTCTGTCCCGGCATCAGCACCGTCCCGGCGCATCCGAAGTCGGAGAAGGTCGACTCGCTCGTGCTCGTGGACCCGTCGGAGAAGTGCGCCACCGAGCGCGTCTGGCGGATGTAACCGGACGCATCGACGGAGACCTGCGTCGTCGTCCCGGTGTAGCCCTGTTGCTTCAAGAGGGCAGCCGCATCGGTGATCGCCTTCGCCTCTTCGGCATTGATGCCTGGCACGTCGGCACCTTGCGCCGGGTCGATGGAGATCTCGTACACCGTGACCGGCACGCCGTCGACCGTCCCGGTCCCCGTCTGGTCGGCGCCGGTGATCATGCTCTGGTCGAGATCGAGATACCCGGTCGGGCTCGCCAGGCCGCCCATCGCCAGCGCCCCCGACCGTGCGCCCAACGTGCCCTCCACCAGGCCGGCGAATCCGGAGAGCGATGCACCCGGTCCGGACTCCTGTGACCCCGGGGCCAGCCCGTAGTTCGGCGCCACCGAACTCCCAGACGTCGGTGCCGTTGTCCCGGAGCGTGATCTCTCCGAGGCCCGGCACGTTCGACACGGCGACCATCGCGAACGGATCGGTATCGATCGTTCCCTGGCCGGTGGTGGGGGAGCTGAGGCCCGGGGATTGCAGGGAGGCGGTTCCCGGGCATTCCATGGTCTGCGGGGCGGTGGGGCGCTCGGGCCGGCGCCGCTGGTCGTCGCGCCGTTCGTCGTCGAGAAGGTCACGACGTGGCAGGTGGGCGCCGCCGTCGTGGTCGTCGTGTGTGACGGTAGGCGGAGTCAGCGGGTCGAACTCGTAGCTGACGTTGAAGCTGCCCGAGCGTCGTGGTGGCACTCAACGCCGACAGGACCTGTTGTTCGGCGACGCCCCGCGTGAGGTGCGGTGCCGTCTGCGCGTGCGTGGCGGACGGCCCGTTCGACGAGAGCGCAAACGCCACCGGAACCGCAAGCGCGGCCACGCACACGATGCTGGCCACGACGACGCCCATCCGGCGCCGGGTGGCGGACCGGCTCGTGCCGGCGGGGGGATCCTCGAACCAGAGACCATCGCGCTCTTCGTTGTCGACTCATGGCGCGCCCCTCTTCAGTCGGCCGATGTCATGGTCAACCGGTACTGGTCGTGGTCGTCGTCGTCGTCGTGGTGGACTGCGACGACGTCGTCGAGGTGGTCGTGGCTCCAGCAGGCGTGGACGTGCTCGTCGTCGTGGAGGGCGACAACGGCGTGGCGGGGGCGATGGTCGTCGGGGCGATCGTGGTCGGCCCGATCTGGCGTCGACGACGTGTGGTCGTCGAGGTCGTCGTCGTCGGTGCCGAACCGGTGTCGGCCGAGACTGCAGCCGGTGGGTGGCGTCGAGATGCCTCCCTGGCCCGGCATCAGGACGGTGCCGGCGCACCCGAAGTTCGAGAAATGCGCGTCGAGCGTGACCGTTCCGCCGTCGGCGAACGTCACCGTTGACGTCGATTCGCGGATGAACCCCGACGCGTCAATGGAGACGAGGTCGTGGATCGTGCGGTAGCCCTGCGTGGTGAGGGTGGCGATCGCGGCCTCGATCGCGCTCTGCTCCTCGGAGCTCGTGCCGGGAGCCGTCGCCAGAGAGGTTGGGTCGACGGCCAGCTCGTACTGCGTGACGGCCACCCCGTCGACCGTTGCCGTCCCCACTTCGGTCGCACCCGTGACAGCCGGTTGTTCCAGGTCGAGGTACCCGGTCGGGCTGGCCATTCCCATCATGGCGACCGCCCCCTCCCGCTGACCGAGCGTGCCCTCGACGAGGCCGGCAAACCCGGCGAGGGGACTCCCTCCCGCGTCGTGTGGAATCGGGGGTCAGCTGGTTGTCCGTGTCCGATACCTCCCACACCGTCGTGGGATCGACCCGCACGCCGACCTGCAGCCCGGTCGACGCCGTTCGAACTGATGTCGGCCGATGCCGCCATCGCCATCGGATTCGTGTTGATCGTTCCCGACCCCTGCACCGTGGTGCTCTGCGAGGCGGGGGACGGCGGGCACGCGGGACCTTGCGCAGCTCAGACCTCCGGCGGCGGCGCTGCTGGCGTACGGCGTTTCGCTCAGCTGGTAGGTGAAGGCGAAGTTCCCCGAGTCCGTGGTGGCGCTGAGCGCGGCCAGGACCGACCGCTTGGCGAGGCCGCCGCTCACCGTGACGTGGTGTTGCAGGGCGGACCGTGGCGCAGGTTCGGACCCCGAGGTGGCCAGGAGCCCGACCGGGATGCCGATCAGTGCCACACAGGCCGCGACCCCGAGGACCATGCCCGCACGACGGGGGTGGGCGCGGGCACGGGGCGACCCCGTCCCTTCGTCGATCCACAGGCCGCCGTCGTCCGAGGACTGCCCCGCACTGCGTGCCGACGTTCCCATCGTCCACGGTGGCACCCCCCTTGCCGGCCCGGTGCCGACTGTGGCGCGTGGCCCGCCTGACATGCGGGCTCCGAAGCCATCGTACCGAGGGTGCGAACGCGCGTCCAGGGTCTGCATCCGAATCCGTAAAATTCGTTATGGGGTCTCTGACCAGGGAGAGATCGACCTTTCCGTCCCGGAGGAGTCCGGCCCGCTCAGCCGACTCGAGCAGGACCCGGGCGGTCGTCCGACATTTGGCGGAGTCCTCGCCGAAGCGGGTTTCGAGCACCGTGGCGAGCGCGTCGGCGTCCCCGAGCTCCCGGCCCGATGCATCCTCGAGGACGCGGTGGAAGAGAGGCACCGCCCAGCACGCTTCGGCCAGGGCCGCCCTGCGCACCCCGGGATCGTCGGAGAGGCAGCGGCGCCCGCGGTCGGTGAGGACGACCTGACCCGATCGGCCCGCGACGAGCCCGAAGAGGCTGGCGTTGGCCAAGCGGCTCAGAAAGGCCCCGTTGCGGACGCCGCTGTACGAGAGGGCCGAGGCGAGGCTGTCGGCGTCCGTTCGTCCGCCCGCTCGGGCCACGGTGCCCGCCAGTGCCAACGAGGCGTCGAGGCCGTAGGTCACCGAGCGGTAGAGCGAGCGTGCCATGCGTGAACTACGGCGCCCCGGCCAACGAGCTCATGGATCCACGACTCCTTCCGCGGTGCGGACCACCTTAGTTTTCCAGGTGAGGTCGCCCCATCGGCCCCACCTCCGTCGGGACGAACCCCTATCCTCTGGCCCGTGCGCGCCATGGCGGCTCGAGCCATGAGAGGGCGATGACTTCCGGGGGAGGCGACGCGGACGACAGGCGCATGGTCGGGCTCGTGCTCACACCCGAGGCGGCCGAGCAGCTCGGTGGGCTGTATGCCCGGATCGTCGAGTCGGTGCAGAGCGTCCTGTACGCCGACGACGAGATGGTGCAGCTCGCAGTCGGGTGCCTGCTCGCCCAGGGCCACCTGCTGGTCGAGGACCTCCCGGGACTGGGCAAGACCACGCTGGCCAAGGCACTCGCCCGTTCGCTGGGGCTCGACTTCCACCGGGTGCAGTTCACCGCCGACCTGCTGCCCGCAGACGTGACCGGCGCCATGGTCCTCGATCGGGATCGGGGAGAACCCATCTTCCGTCCCGGCCCCATCTTCACCAACGTCTTGATGGCGGACGAGCTGAACCGGGCATCGGCCCGGTCGCAATCCGCCCTCCTCGAGGCGATGGAGGAGCGCCAGGTCACCGCGGACGGCACCACCATGCCCCTGCCCCGGCCCTTCATGGTGCTCGCCACCCAGAACCCCTTCGACGCCGCGGGCACCTCGCCCCTCCCGCACGGCCAGCGCGACCGTTTCCTGCTGCGTCTCTCCCTGGGCTACCCCAGCCGGGCACACGAGGACCGCCTCCTGACGCGCGTCGGTCCGCCACCGCACCGTCGACGCGCTGGGTCCGGCGCTCACGCGATCGGACCTCGACGCATTGCTCGGCGCCGTCGCGCGACGTGCACGTCTCGGACGCCATACGGGGCTACATCCTCGACATCGTCGCCGCCAGCCGCGCCCACCCCGCTCTGGCCGTGGGCGCGTCACCTCGGGGTGCCCTTGCCCTCCGACAGGCGTCCTGCGCCATGGCGTTGGCGGCGGGTCGGCACTATGTCGTTCCCTCCGACGTGCAGCGTGCGGTCGAGCCGGCGCTCGGCCACCGACTCGTCCTCCTGCCGGGCAGCGAGCGCTCCGGCACCGGCGTCCACGAGGTCGTGACGGACCTCGTCCAGCACATCCCCATTCCGGGGCCCGAGACACTGGCCGACGCCCGCACCGGGACCTGAGCGCGATGGCCCGCGAGACCACCACGCGCGGCCGATCCGAGCTGGCCCGCCACGACGCGCGTCGCTGGACCTGCATCACCCGGCTGCGACCAACCTGGCGCGGCGTGTCGGTCGCCGTCGTGGCCGCCACCCTCGTCGTGGTCGAGATCGTCACGGGCGACACCGCCCTCCTGCTCGTGCTGGTGGTCGTGGCCGTCCCCTTCGTCGTGGCCCCGGTCATGGTCCTCGGGCGCGCCCAACGTGGCGAGGGCGTCGAGGTCCACCTGATGATCGCCCCCCCCGTGGTCCCCGTCGGCGCCCCGAGCCGCCTCCTGGTCCAGCTGACGCCGTTCGGGTGCTGCCGACGGCCCTCCGTTGAGCCTCGATCGACCGTCGGAGCATTGGCGCGTCGGAATCCCGAGCGGGCCGCCTGCGGCCGAACCCCCAGCTCCGCCGTTCACGCTGGCCCCGGAGGTCGGGCGCCTGATCCGCTGGGACCGGCTGATGCCCGATGAGCACGCGTCGGCGACCCTGTCGTTGCCCACCGGGCGGCGCGGCGTCTTCACGATCGGACCCCTGCGCCTGTGGGTGCACGATCCCTTCGCCTTGTTCGGCCTGACGGTCGCCACAGCCAGACCCGTCATGCTCGTCGTCCACCCGCCCGCCGTCGTCGGCACGACACCGCCTGCAGCCCGTCCGGGATGGAGCGGATCGACGCAGTTCGGCGATGGTCCGGCCGGCGTGCACTCCGATGATCCGGGAGGCGAATGGAGCGGGCTGCGGCCGTACGAGCCGGGGGACCGCCTGCACCTCCTCTCCTGGCAGGCCGAAGCCCGCTTCGGGTCTCTGCTCGTCCATGACTTCCGCCCGGAATCCGAGGACGTGGTGAGCGTCGTGCTCGACGACCGGGCCCTTGTGCACCGGCGTGATGCATTCGAGAGAGCCTTGGGTGTCGTATACGGCTTCGTCTCGACAGCAGGAGGACGCGCCGCGGACTACGACGTGTCCACGCTCTCGGGACGCCGGGTCCGGGGCTCGACCACGCCCGAGGGGCTGGTCGCGTTGATGACCTTCCTCGCCGAGGTCCGACCCACGCGCTCGAGCCTTCATGCCCTGCCGTCCGCAGCGGCACTGTCCCTCGGCGCTCCGGTGATCACGACGCCGACCGCGGCGCCGTCCCTTCCCCTCTCGCTCCATCCGGGGTCGGTCGTGGTGGTCGAGTGATGGGCACGCTCCGGCGCCTCGGACCCGACGTCTGGTTGCTGGCGGCTTCGGTGCTCGCCGCCGCCGCGGTCGGGCGGCTGTTCCAGGGCGATCCCGGGGGACGGGTCCTGGTTCCCTTGCTCGTCTCGGCTGCGGTGGGCTCTGCGGTGCCGACCCTCTTGGCCGCCCTGCGGGTCGCGCTGCCCGTCCGGGCCGTCGCGGGAACCGTCGCCGTGATCCTCACGAGCATCTGGACGTCGGTCGGCACCGCAACCGCGTTCGGCCTCCCGACCGTGCACACGTGGCACGTGGTGCAGGCGGACCTGCGCACGGCGCGGCCCCTGCTCGGTCAATTCGCCGTCCCGTTCCCTCCCGTCCCAGGACTCGTGTTCCTGGCGGCGATGGCCTGCGGCGTCGTGGCGCTCGTCGCGTCGCTCCTCCTGCGCGCCAGCGACAACCCGGACCGGTTGTATCCGGGGCTCGCCCTTCTCGGCCCGTTGGGCCTTCTCGCGTTCGCCTGCAGCCAGAGCACGGCACGTTCGATGACGGTTTTCGTCGTGCTCTACGTCGCTGCCGCAGCACTGACCCTGACCACGGCTCGGGCTGCACCTGTCCAGCCATCGCACGCAACCCGTCTGCGGAGGTGGGCCACTCCGGCCGCACTGACGGCCTGCACCATGGCTGGAGTCGTCCTCGTGGCCGTGCTCCTGACGTCGAGCGAAGGAGGTGCCGGGTCGTCCGGTCCCGGCGTGGCGCCGGCCGTGCCGCTGAGCGCGGAGTCGCTCACCTCGAATCTGCTCGCGGTCGAGGTGCACGACGCCAATGACGTGCTGTTCCAGGCGAACAGCCGCTACCGCACCTATTGGCAGGTGGCCGTCCTGAACGTCCTGCGCAACGGCGTGTGGGTTCCCGATCCGGGTACGACGGCAGCGGCGCACGGCACTGGGGTGGTGGGTCAATCGGGGCCGGGTGCTGCGTCGTCGGGCTCGGGCTCGGGGGACTTCAAGGCGACAGTCCGGATACAGGACCTCGCGAGTCGCATTCTCCCCGTCCCACCGGGGACGGTCGCGCTGGCGGGAACACCGGCCACGTTGACGGCCGTGGGCGCCGTCGCGCCCACCGCGACGACGTCGGGGCAGCAGTACACCACCTTGTCTCCGCCTCCGGTGACCCAACCCGGGACTCTCGGCGGCAATGCGCCCGTGGCGACATATCCGCCGAGCCTCGTGCAGGCCGAGACCGCGCTCCCCGTTCTCCCACCGAGCATCGCGGCGTTGGCGCGTTCCATCGCGTTCGGAGCACAGGGCCCGCTGAGCGAGGCGGAGTTGTTGACCAACTGGTTCCGCTCCGGCCGGTTCCACTACACCCTGAGTCCGCCGGCATCCCCGCCGGGCACCGATCCCTTGGTCAGCTTCCTCACCCAGACCCGATCGGGCAGCTGCGAGCAGTTCGCCGGCGCGTACGTGGTGTTGGCCCGGTCCCTCGGCCTGCCGAGCCGCGTGGTCGTGGGGTTCACGGCCGGCCGGTACAGCGGGCCCGGCGAGGTCAGCGTGCAGGGTGCGGACGCGCACGCGTGGCCGCAGGTGTACCTCGGGCCGGGGGCAGGGTGGGTGTCCTTCGAGCCCACCCCCCAACAACCCCGCGGCGAGGTCGCCCCCGAGGGCGTGATCGGGCCCAGCGGTGTGACGCTGACGACACCGGGCGCTCCACCGACGACGGCCCCGTCCGGGACGGCGCCGTTCTCCGTGCCGACGACGGTGCCGACCCCGGTCGGGTCGAGCGGCGGCACGCCGACCACGGCCGCAGCGGGTTCGGGGGCGGGGTCGGGTGCGGGTGTCGTCGGGTGGGCACTCGGTGGCGCCGCAGCGGTGCTGGTGGTCCTTCTGGTGCTGTTCCTCGTTCGCCGCCGGCGCTGGTCCCCGGCGGGCCGCGCCCCGGACCAGTTGGCGCTGCTCGCCCAGGCCGAGGTCGAGCGAGCGCTGCGTCGGGCGGGGGTCGAGCGCCCCTTGTGGCAGCCCCTGGACCTCTTCTTCGAGGATCTGCGCCCGGACCCCGCGGACCCCGCGAGCGCCGGGGCGGGCGACGGCGGCGCGTCCCTGATCGCGGACGGCATCATGGTCGCTGAGTCGGTGGACGCCGCCCTGTTCGATCCGTTCGGCACGTCCGAGGAGCGGAGTCGCGCTGCGTATCAGGCTGCTCTCCGGGTGCGGAAGCAGCTGAAGGATGCGGCGGCCTCCCGGGTGGGAGCGGCTGACCGCCCGTAGGCGTCAGGGCTCGAGGCACTCCGCCAGGGTCACCTCGTGGCTGCCGTCGCGATGCTGGGGGAGATGCCTGGTGGAGTACGCGTCGGCGTTGACCCGCACCGCATCCGGGCTCACCGCGCCCAGCCGGATGCGGGCCGGAACGCCCAGCGCCATGGCGCCGGCCGGGACCTCCGTCCCCGGGCGGACCACGGCACCGGCACCGACGAGGGAACCGGAGCGGCAGACGACCCCCTCCAGGACGGTGGCGCCCGAACCGACGAGCACCAGGTCCTCGAGGACACAGCCCTCGAGATGCACCAGGTGCCCGATCACGCAGTCGTCCCCGATCCGCGTCTGCCGCACGGCTTGGGTGTGGACGACGGACCCGTCCTGTATCGAGGTCCGGGCGCCGATCACGATCGGACCGTTGTCGGCCCGGATGACGGCCCCCGGCCACACGCTCGAGCCCGGTCCGATGCGGACCTCGCCGATCAGGACCGCGAGAGGGTGGATGTAGGCATCAGGGTGGATCCGCGGTCGTTCGTCGCCCAACGCGTAGAGAGTCATGGCGGACATTCAAACAGCGGGCGCGAGAGCGGGTTGTCGCGCAGTGCTCGCCGGCGCTGACGCGCCAGGCCGCCTGACGGCCAGCGTTCAACCGTCGGCGAGCAGCAAGCCGTCGGCGCTGACCGCCACGTGGATCGGCGTGAGCCCCCGCGGGGCCGGCGGGCTGACGACGGCGCCGGTTGCGGGGTCGAACTCCGAGCCGTGGCATGGACACACAATCAGCTTGGCGCCGGGCGAGTAACCGACCGTGCAGCCTGCGTGTGGACAGACGGCGTCGTAAGCCACGAACTGGTCCTTGGCGAGCTGCAACACGAGCCCAGGATCACCCGTCGCCGGGTCCGTGAACGTGGCCGCGCCGCCAACGGGCACCTGGCTGGCCGCGCCGATGCGTGTGCCCGCTGCCGCCGGCGCAGTGCTTGTGGTCGCCCCGGCCGGCGCAGTGCTTGTGGTCGCCCCGGCCGGCGCAGTGGTTGAGGTGGTTCCAGCGTGGGCGCTCGGCCCGGTGGGTGAGAGGGCAGTGGTGCCGGCACCCCCTGGGCCGGGCGCGCCGCCAACGGCCCGACCGAGCCCGGCGGCGGCACCCGCTGCCACAGCCCCGATCACTGCGGACGCGGCGACGGCGGTGCCGCCGAGGACGAGAGTCCGGCGGTCCACCGCGTCAGGCCCCCTTCCCACAATGCGGCCACGCTCGTCGACGAGGAATGGACAGCGGCGCACGTCGCAGGGCTGTCCGCCCTGGGCCGTGCACGTGTCGGCCTCGTAGTTGCCGCAGACCTGCTGCACCAGCTCGAAGCGGATCGGTACGACGGTCGGCGGGCCGGTCTTGTTCTCGGCCGCCACCCTGGCGGCGATCACTCCGTCGACCGACAGCACGCCACCTGAGCCCGCCAAGAGGAGCGGGATCCAGGCGAACAGGAAGACGATGTCGGCGCCGGTGTAGTACGGCGAGGAGTGGAAGCTCACCGTCAAGAAGAGGGTGAGGGAGAGCAAGACACCGCCCGCCGCCGCCACCCGGGTCCACAGACCGAGAAGTGCCCCCAGCCCGACGGCCAGCTCTGCCAGCGCGATGACGATGCCGATGGCCACGGCGAAGCGGAGGAGGTGTCCCAGGAGCCCGTGCACGGGGCTGATCCTGATGGACGCGATCAGCTGGGCCTGAATGCTGGACGGGCTGTTGGCGTTGAAAAAATTCGGGTTGGCCAGCTTCTGTAACCCGGCGAAGCAGAAGGTGAATCCGAGGAACGCCCGCAGTGGAAGCAGGGCCCACCCGGAGAGAGCGAACGACCGTGGTGGCGGGGCGTCGAAGCGCGTTCGCCGCCGGCGTGCGCCCGATCGGGCCGCGCCGGCCCCTCCCGTCGCCGCATGCACGGGAGTGCGCTTGGATGGGACGGGTCGACTCGGTTGTGCCATGCGGTGATCTCCGATCTTCACGGTGACGGGGACAGGCCGCCGAGAATGCGGAGGCGGCTCCCGACGGCGACGAGCGCTTCTCGAGAGACGGGCGCGGCAAGCTGCCAGGGCTCCATGCCGGCCGCGAGCGACGGCGGGCCGGGGGCGCGGATCTGTGTTTGGCGGCGCCGCCGGCCGCTGGGCCCGGCGGGGGACCTGGGGACACTCATCTCCGGCTCAGGCCCGCTCGACCGCCAGCACGTGCCACTCGTCGGGCAGGCCCTTGAGGTTGTGCCGGCCCCGGTCGTCGAAGACGATGCCCGATCCGACGACCAGGTCGCGCACGGTCCCGGTCACCAGCACCTCGCCGGGTGCGGCCATGGCGCTCACCCGTGAGGCGATGTGGACGGCCAGCCCGCCGATGTCGTCGCCGCGCAGCTCCACCTCGCCGGCGTGCAGGCCGGCCCGCAGCTGCAGGCCGAAGCTGGCCGCCGTCGTCACCATGGCCTCGGCGCAGCGCACCGCCTGCGCCGGCGCCACGAAGCGGGCCAGGATCCCGTCGCCCATCATCTTGACGAGGGTGCCGTCGTGGCGGGCCAGGAGCCGACCGACGTTGACGTCGAACTCGTCGAGGACGGCCCGCCACTGCCGGTCGCCCATCTCGGCGGCGCGCACGGTCGAATCCACGATGTCGGTGAAGAGCACGGCTGCGAGCAGGCGGGTGGCGGCGTGCACCCCGCGCGCCCCCGTGACGAACTCCTCCATCTCGTCGACGATGGAGTCGAACTCACCGGCCCACGGGAGGAGGTCGAGCCCGGTCGTGGTGACAAGGCGGGCGCCCGCGATGTGCTCGACGAGATAGCGGCCGTGCTCGCTCAGGTTGGCGTAGCTGTCGAGCCGGGCGAAGACGAGCGCCGGGCACGAGATCGACGGGAGCGTCCAGCGCACGTCCGCCGAGAAGGTGACGAGGTTGAAGGCGACGGCGGTCGCCGGGCTGGCGCCGCGTCGGGCCGCCCGGCCCCACCAGTCCTGGAAGCCGACCCGGTGGGCCAGGCTCGGGGCGAAGATGGCGATGTCCGTCGGCACGTCCTCGTCGGTGCGGATGACCTCGATCCCCCTCGCCAGGGCCATGTCCTCGTCGCCGACGCCGAAGCCGTAGTCCTCCGCCCGGCCCACCCGAGCCGTCCCGTTCACGATGACGAGGGAGATCACCCGCTCGGGGTGGGTCGCCGCCAACCACAGCGCGGCCATGGTCCCTCCGGCCGAGGCCAGCACCACGGCACGGGCACACCCGGCCGCGTCCATGACGGCGAGCGCGTCGCGCCCCCACCCCTCAATAGAGGGATCGGTGCCGGTCGGCAGCGGGTCCGACAGCCCGAGCCCGCCGGCGTCGAAGCGGATCAGGCGGGAGAAGTCGGCCACCCGCTCGGTGTAGCGGAGCCAGTTGGGCTCGTCGACGGTCTCGTCGATGGAGATCATCAGGCCGCTGTTGAACTCGAGCACGTCGACGACGTCGGTGGCGGGCCCCGCGGGCTCGCCACCCCAGACCTGGTACCCGATGTGGATGCCGTCGCGGAGCGCGTACTGCGTCATGGGCGCCTCCATACGGGATGCAGTCTGCCGTGACGGGGGAGCCGGAGAAGCGGAGGCCCGTTGGGGCGAGGCGCCGGCCTGGTTCAGCGGGCGCCGCGCACCAGGCGGCCCGGCAGGGCGCCGGTCGGCTCGCCGTGCTCGAACGTCACCGTCCCCGCCTTCAGCGTGGCCACGTACCCCGACGCCTTCTGGAGCAGCCGGCGCCCGCCCGCCGGCAGGTCGTTCGTCACATACGGCGCGCCCAGCGTGAGGGCGTCGTAGTCGATGAGGTTGCAATCGGCCAACGCCCCGGGCTCCACCGTGCCCCGGTCCGCCATGCCGTAGAGCCGGGCCGTGTCGTGTGTCTGCTTCTTCACCACGTACTCGAGCGGGAGCCGCTCGCCCCGGCTGCGGTCACGGGTCCAGTGCGTGAGCATGAAGGTCGGCATGGAGGCGTCGCAGATGGTGCCGGTGTGGGCGCCGCCGTCGGCCAGCCCGAGGAGGCCCTGCGGGTGCAGCATCATCTCGTGCACGTGGTCGAGATCACCCGTGGCGTAGTTGAGGATCGGGATGTAGAGCAGGCCCTGTCCGCCGTCGCGGGCCATTTCGTCGTAGGCCACCTCCAACGGCGACCGGCCGCTCGCCGCGGCCAGGCCGGCCAGTGAACGCTCGGGCCCCGGCTCGTAGTCGGGCGGGTTGCCGAGGATGAAGGTGCGCTCGTAGGCCTTGGTCATGGCCTCGGCCTCGGCGGGTGACGACGGCGTCCACGACACCACCGAGCGCCGCACCTCGGGGTCGGCCAGTGCCGTGGCCAGCTCGGCCGGCGACCCGCACCGGGCCCGCAGGTCCACGTACGCCGGGAAGTCGGAGAAGAGGCACAGCGTGGTGTGGTGCCCGGACAAGATCCCGGTCGGGCGCCCCGCGATCTGCGGGAAAAGGCGGGCGCCCTCGGCGCAGGCCTCGAGCGAGGCCGCCAGCTGCTTGCGCCACAGCTCGGGGTCGTCGTCCGCCTGCAGCAGCACGTAGGACACGGGGCGGTCGATGGCGGCCGAGAGCCGGCGCATCCAGTCGACCTCGTGCCAGGCGTCCTCGAGCATCTCGCCGGCCGAGCCCAGCGGGGCCAGCTCGAAGACGCCGGCGCCGGCCTCGCCCAGCGCGGACCCGAGGCCGAACAGCTCGTCCTCGGCGGCGAAGGTGCCGGGTACCAGCTCGCCGTCGATGGCGCGGTGGCCCAGCGTGCGCGAGGTGGAGAAGCCCAGGGCGCCGGCCCGGATGGCGGCGAGCACGATGGCCCGCATCGCCTCGATGTCCTCCGCGGTGGCCGCCTCGTTGCGGGCGCCCCGATCGCCCATGACGTAGGCCCGCACGGCGGCGTGCGGCACCTGGGTGCCGACGTCGACCGTCCAGCGCCGCTTCTCGAGCGCGTCGAGATACTCGGGGAAGGTCTCCCACTCCCACTCGATCCCCTCGGCGAGCGCCGTGCCCGGAATGTCCTCGACGCCCTCCATGAGCCCGATCAGCCAGTCGTGGCGGTCGGGCTGGGCCGGCGCGAAGCCGACACCGCAGTTGCCCATGACGAGTGTGGTGACGCCGTGCCACGACGACGGGGCGAGCTCGGTGTCCCAGGTGACCTGGCCGTCGTAGTGGGTGTGGACGTCGACCCAGCCCGGGGTGACCAGCAGGCCGTCGGCGTCGATGATCCGGGTGGCGCCGCCCTGGACCGCGCCCACCTCGGTGATGCGGCCGGAATCCACCGCGACATCGGCCTCACGCGCCGCCGCACCGGTCCCGTCGACGAGCGTCCCGCCCTTGATGATCAGGTCGTGCACGGCATCCATCGTTTCACGCCAGCCGGCGGCCCGCCGACCGCGACTGGCGTGTCCCTCTCAGATGGTGAGACTCAGACCTTGGCTTTGCCCAGGATCCGGTTCATCTTGGTCCCGCAGGTCGGGCACGTGCCCTGTGCGGCGCGGCGGCCGTTGGCCAGCTCGACCTCCTGGCCGTCGAACTCCCGCTTCTCTCGGCACTTCACGCAGTACCCCTCGTAGTTCGCCATGGCAACTCCTTCGGTCGGTGATGGCCTTGGACGGGAGTCGAACGTAGCGGCGGTGTTCGGGGGATTGGGGGATGGTCGGGCGGCCGCAGGCACGATCCGGGGCTAGGGTCGGCCCTGTGGGCGACAACGGTGCAGGTCAGGAGCGTGACTCGCTGCAGCAGGGGATGCGGGCCCGCACGGCGCTCGGAGAGACCTGGGGCAGCCTGGCGGAGGTCTGCTTCGAGCTTTCCGACACCGAGTGGGCCCTGCCCACGGCATGCCCCGGTTGGGACGTCAAGGATCAGCTCTCGCACCTGATCGGGATCGAGCGGGCCATCATGGGCGAGCCGGTCCCCGAGTGGAACGGCCCGTTGGGTGACCATGTGAAGAACGACTTCGCCGCCACGAACGAGCGCTTCGTGGCCGTACGGCGCGCCCTGCCGGGTCCGGCGGTGCGGGCGGAGTTCGTCGAGGTCACGACCAGCCGGTTGGCGGAGCTCGACGCCCTGAGCGCGTCAGGCTGGGCCGAGGTCGGCTGGAGCCCCGTCGGCGAGGTGCCGCGGGCGGAGTTCATGACGGTGCGGGTCTTCGACAGCTGGGTGCACGAGCAGGACGTGCGACTCGCCCTGGACCGTCCGGGCGGGAGCGGCAACGTGGCCTCCGCCATTGCGCTGGATCGCGTGCAAGGCGCCATGCCCTACGTCGTAGGGAAGAAGGCGGCGTGCGCCGACGGCACCGCCGTCCGTTTCGCGGTGGCAGGACCGGGGCACGACGCGCGCGCTTTCACGATCGCGGTCGAGGGCGGACGTGCCCGCCCGGCCGGCGACGAAGTGGCGCCCACGGCCACTCTGTCGCTGTCGAGCATCGACTTCGTGCGCCTCGGCTGCGGGCGGGCCACCGCCGCGCAGGTGGAGACGGCCGGTGGCTCCGCCGTGGACGGTGACCCGCAGGTGGGCCGGTCCGTCCTCGGCGCCATGAACTTCATGTTCTGATTCCCCGCCTTGGCCCGGGAGCCCGTCTGCGCCAGCCGTGCGCCCAGACTGCGGGGCGGCCGGTAGAGTGATCGGCTCGTGATGCGTGCGACAGCAGAGCCAATGGAGGGAAACCTCGTCCGCCTGAGCGTTGAGGTGGACGAACCCGAATTCGATAAAGCGCTCGGTGACGTCGTGCGTGCGCTCGCCCAACAGGTGCGAGTGCCGGGATTCAGGCCCGGGAAGGTGCCGCGCAAGGTGCTCGAGGCCCGCATGGGCGGCGCCGGCGCGCTCCGCGCCGAGGCCCTGCGCGAGTCGTTGCCCGACTTCTACGCCCGCGCCGTCGTCGACACCGAGCTCGACCCCATCGCCCAACCGGAGATCGACATCACCGGGGGAGAGGACGGCGGCGCCGTCTCCTTCGACGCCGTGGTGCAGGTGCGGCCCGTCGTGGCCATTCCGGGCTATGACGGCCTGCACGTCACGCTGCCGGGGCTCGCGGTAAGCGACGAAGAGGTGCAGGGCCAGCTCGACCGGCTGCGCGAGAACGATGCCGAGCTGGAGGTCGTGGACCGCCCCGCCATCGACGGCGATCTGGTCACGATCGATCTGCACGCCAACGACGCGTCGGGTGCCGAGGTCGTCGGCGTCGACGACTACCTCTACGAGGTCGGCTCGGCCTCGGTGGTGCCGGAGCTCGATGGCGAGCTGCACGGCGCCAAGGCGGGGGCCATCCTGGCCTTCGACACCGCCAGCCCCGACGTGCCCGACGAGAACGTCGCCTTCCGCGTACTCGTCAAGGAGGTCAAGGTAAAGAAGCTGCCCGAGGTCACCGACGACTGGGCCGCCGAGAGCTCGGAGTTCGCCACTGCGGCCGAACTGCGCGATGACATCGCGACGCGCATCGGACGGGTCAAGCTGCTGCAGAGCCAGATGGCGCTGCGCCAGAAGGCGATCGAGGCCCTGGCCGAGCTGGTCACCGACGACGTAGTGCCCGAGGTCCTGGTCGATGCCGAGGTCAACGAGCGCCTGCACGACCTCCAGCACCGGTTGGAGGCGCAGAAGCTGGGGTTGGCCGAATACTTCCAGGCCACCGGCTCAACCCCTGACGAGCTCCTGGCCACCGTCAGGACAGACGCCCTGGCCGCCGTCAAGGCCGACCTGGCGCTGCGGGCCCTGGTCGAGGCCGAGGAGTTGACGCTCAGTGACGAGGAGCTCCTTGCCGAGATAGTGACAATGGCGGAGCGGATGGGGACCACCCCGACCGAACTGCGTCGCCAACTCGACACGGCCGGCCGGACCGGCGCGGTACGCTCGGAGTTGCGGAAAGGCAAAGCGTTGGAGTGGCTGCTGGACCACGTGGATCTCTTCGACGAAGAGGGCAACCCGATGTCACGGGATGACCTCAAGGTGGATGCCTCGGGAGAGGGCGAAGTCGAGCAGAGCGAGGAGAGCGAGTGACGATGCAGAGTGCGGGGGATCCGATGAAGGCCTACAACTACCTGGTTCCGACGGTGATCGAATCGTCCAACCGGGGCGAGCGGGCCTATGACCTGTACTCGCGGTTGCTCCGTGAGCGCATCGTCTTCCTCGGCACTCCCGTCGACGATGCGGTGGCCAACCTCATCTGCGCGCAGATGCTCTTCTTGGAGTCCGAGGAACCGGACAAGGACATCCACCTCTACATCAACTCACCCGGCGGCGAGATCACAGCGCTGTTCGCCATCTACGACACACTGAAGTTCATCAAGGCCGACGTGTCCACCTTCTGTTTCGGTCAGGCAGCCTCGGCGGCCGCCGTCCTCCTGGCGGCCGGTGCGAAGGGCAAGCGCTTCGCTCTGCCGCACGCCCGGGTGCTGTTGCACCAGCCCTGGGGCGGCGTGGAGGGACAGGCCAGCGACATCGAGCTGCAGGCGAAGGAGATCCTCCGCATGCGTGACCTGCTCTCGGGCATGTTGGCCGAGGACACGGGCCAGACCCAGGAGAAGGTGGCGCAGGACACCGATCGCGACTTCATCATGACGGCGGAGGAGGCGGTGACGTACGGCGTGATCGACGAGGTCATCACGGCTCGGACGGTGGCGCCGCTCGAGGCCATCGGCGCCGCGTAGGTCGAGCTGGCACGGACGGGAGAGCGATCTGGTGGCGAAGTTCGGAGAGGGCGGGGATCTCGTCAAGTGCAGTTTCTGCGGCAAGACGCAGAAACAGGTCAAGAAGCTGATCGCCGGTCCGGGTGTCTACATCTGCGACGAGTGCATCGACCTTTGCAACGACATCATCGCCGAGGAGCGTGACGAGTCCACCGAGCTGAGCTTCGAGGACCTGCCGAAACCGCGGGAGATCTTCGACTTCCTCAACGACTATGTGGTCGGGCAGGAGTACGCCAAGAAGATCCTCTCGGTCGCCGTCTACAACCACTACAAGCGGGTGCAGGCCGGCCCTCCGGGGGGTGAGGACGGTGTCGAGCTGGCCAAGTCGAACATCCTGCTGCTCGGACCGACCGGGTGTGGCAAGACCCTCCTGGCCCAGACGCTCGCCCGCATGCTCAACGTCCCCTTCGCCATCGCCGACGCCACCGCGCTGACCGAGGCCGGGTACGTCGGCGAGGACGTGGAGAACATCCTCCTGAAGCTGATCCAGGCGGCCGACTACGACGTGAAGCGGGCCGAGACAGGCATCATCTACATCGACGAGATCGACAAGATCGCCCGCAAGAGCGAGAACCCGTCCATCACCCGTGACGTCTCGGGTGAGGGCGTGCAGCAGGCGCTCTTGAAGATCCTTGAGGGCACCACCGCCTCCGTGCCGCCCCAGGGCGGACGGAAACACCCCCACCAGGAGTTCATTCAGATCGACACGACCAACATCCTGTTCATCTGTGGTGGCGCCTTCGCCGGGCTCGACAAGGTGATCGAGTCCCGCATCGGCAAGCGTGGCATCGGCTTCCGCGCCGAAGTGCACCGCAAGGACCGCGAGGACGGCGAGATCCTGCGCCACGTGCTCCCCGAGGACCTGATCAAGTTCGGCCTGATCCCCGAGTTCATCGGGCGCTTGCCGGTGGTCAGCGCGGTGTCGCCGTTGTTCAAGGAAGCGCTCGTGCAGATCCTCGTCGAGCCCAAGAACGCACTGACGCGTCAGTACGAGCGGGTGTTCGCGCTCGACAACGTGGAGCTCGAGTTCACCCCGGACGCGCTCGAAGCCGTGGCCGAGCAGGCGCTGTTGCGCGGCACGGGTGCCCGCGGCCTGCGCGCCATCCTCGAAGAGGTGTTGCTCGACGTGATGTACGACCTGCCCAGCCGCACCGACGTGGGCAAGTGCGTGGTGGACCGCTCGGTGGTGCTCGATCGTGTCGCCCCGACGCTGGTACCCCTGGGGGGCGCGCCGGTCAAGTCGACCCGCTCGCGCCGCGCCGCCTCCTGACCGAACCGGCACCGTCGCCCGTGGACGACCCCGGCGCTCCGCCCTTTGACAACGTGGTGGCTGCGTTGGCCTGGCTGGACGGCCATGTGGACTTCGAGTCGAACATGCCCCGGCGACGCGCCCTGCCCACCCTGGACCGCATGCGGGCGCTCACGTCTCTTCTTGGTGAACCCCAGCAGTCCATTCCCTCCATTCACGTCACGGGCACGAACGGCAAGGGCTCGACGTCGGCCATGGCCACCGCGCTGCTCATGGCTAAAGGCCTGACCGTCGGTACCTTCACGAGCCCCAACCTCCACACCGTGGGCGAGCGCCTGGCCCACAACGGGGACCCGATCGACGATGCGTCGCTGACCGATGTCCTCACGGAGCTGGCGCTGCTCGAGCCGTTGCTGCCCGAGCGACCCACCCGCTTCGAACTGCTCACTGCGGCCGCGCTCGCCTGGTTCTCGACCGAAGCCGTCGACGCCATGGTGGTGGAGGTGGGTCTCGGAGGGACGTGGGACTGCACGAACGTGGTGCACGGAAACGTGGCGGTGCTCACCAACGTCAGCTTCGACCACACCGACGTGCTCGGCCCGACCCTGGAGGGGATCGCCACGGACAAGGCGGGCATCATCGAGCCTGAGAGCCGTGTCGTGGTGGGGGAAATGGCCCCTGAGCTGGCCGAAATCGTCACCAACCGGGCCCACGAGGTCGGGGCTGCGTCGGTGTGGCTGGCCGGGCGTGACTTCGGCTGCGAGTCGAACCGGGTCGCCGTCGGTGGGCGGGTGGTGACGCTGTGGACGCCGGGTGGCCGCTACGAGGACATCGTCGTGCCACTGCATGGCGCGCACCAGGGCGTGAACGCCTCAGTGGCGCTGGCGGCGGTAGAAGCCTTCTTCGGCGACCCGCTCGCGCTCGATGTGGTGGAGGAGGGGTTCGCCGTGGTGCGCGTGCCCGGTCGGCTGGAGGTGCTGGGCCGACGCCCTCTGCTGCTCGTCGACGGCGCGCACAACGCGGCCGGCATGGCGGCGCTGGCCGACGCGCTGGTCGAGGAGTTCGCGGTCGACGGCCTATCGGTGGCGGTGGTGGGGATGCTGTCGGGTCGCGATCCTTCGGCCATGCTCGCACCGTTGGCCGCCATCGGAATCTCCGCGGTGATCGCGTGCGAGCCGGACTCGCCGCGCGCCATGCCCGTCGCCGCCGTCTCCGAGGCCGGCCGCGCGCTCGGGTTGTCCGTCTACGAGGAGAGGAATGTGATCGACGCGCTGCGCGCGGCGCGCGCCATGGTCGATGCTGATGGGCTCGTCGTCGTGGCCGGGTCGCTCTACGTGGTAGGCACCGCGCGCGCTGAGGCATTGGCCGCCGCCGTCCCCTGGGAGGAAGCCGGTCGCTGACCGCGCGTCGGCGCATCCTAGGGTTGTGTAGTGTCCACCCCTCGTGGACCGCACTCTTGTCATCGTGAAGCCCGACGGCGTCGAGCGGGGACTGGCCGGGGAGGTGCTGAGCCGCCTCGAGCGCAAGAAGCTGCGCCTGGTGGCAGCCGAGCTCCGGACCATCACCAGAGAGGCGGCCGAGATCCACTACGCAGAACACGCTGAGCGACCGTTCTTCGCCGACCTGGTCACCTTCATCACCCGGTCGCCCGCTCTCGTCATGGTGGTCGAGGGCCCGAAGGACACCTATGCCGTCGTGCGCCTGCTGGTGGGCGCGACGAACCCGGCGGAGGCTGCTCCAGGCACCATCCGCGGCGACTACGGAATTGAGACCACCGAGAACCTGGTACACGGTTCCGACTCGCAAGAATCGGCGGCGCGGGAGATCGGGATCTTCTTCCCTGGGCTGGCCACCGCGTAGACAGGCACCACATCGGCCAACGCCGGTGTAATTCCGGGCCGAGAGACGCTCCGCGTTCTCCGCCTTGTGGACCCCTTCGCAGTCCCATAGCCTGTGGGGCGCACCTTCACGGGCGCCGGCTCTTGTCGGCACCCATACGGAATCCCCCGGGAGCGCTTCAATTATGGCCGAAAATCGTCTTTCCCTCCTAGGTCGTGACATGGCTGTCGACCTCGGTACCGCCAACACGCTGGTGTACGTCCGCGGCCGTGGCATCGTGCTCAACGAGCCGTCGGTTGTCGCTGTCGACATCAAGGACGGCCGCCCGTTGGCCGTGGGGGCGGAAGCGAAGCGGATGATCGGCCGTACGCCCTCGAATATCCAAGCCATCCGCCCGCTCAAGGACGGCGTCATCGCCGACTTCGAGATCTGCGAGAAGATGCTGCGCTACTTCATCCACCGGGTGCACCAGCGCCGCTTCGCCAAGCCGCGCATGGTGATCTGCGTCCCTTCGGGAATCACCGGGGTGGAGCGCCGCGCTGTCATGGAGGCGGCCGAGTACGCCGGGGCGCGCCGGGCCTACATCATTGAGGAGCCGATGGCGGCGGCCATCGGAGCTGGTCTCCCGGTGCACGAGCCGACCGGCAACATGGTGGTCGACATCGGCGGCGGGACGACGGAGGTCGCGGTCATATCCCTCGGCGGCATCGTCACGAGCCAGTCAGTGCGCATCGGTGGCGACGAGCTCGACGAGGCGATCGTGTCTTTCGTGAAGAAGGAGTTCAGCCTCGCGCTGGGCGAGCGCACCGCGGAAGAGATCAAGATCACTCTCGGTTCGGCCTATCCGCTGGAGCAGGAGCTGCACGCGGAGATCCGCGGCCGCGACCTCGTGAGCGGGCTCCCGAAGACGATCGTCGTTTCCACCGAGGAGATCCGCCGGGCGATCGAGGAACCGGTCTCCGCCATCATCGACGCCGTCAAGGTGACGTTGGACCGGACGCCGCCGGAACTGGCGGCGGACATCATGGAGCAGGGAATCGTGCTGACCGGTGGCGGGGCCCTCCTGCACGGCCTGGAGTCCCGCCTGCAGCACGAGACGGGCATGCCGATCGTCGTGGCCCGGGACCCGCTGAACTGCGTCGCCATCGGCAGCGGCCAGTGCCTTGAGGAGTTCGAAGCGCTGAAGCGGGTGCTGATCACCACTTCCACTCGCTGATCGATCGACCGGTTACTGCTGGGTGGCCCGGTCCCGGCGGTCTCGCCGTACCCTGACGGTCATCGTCCTGGTGGTGGTCTCGCTCTCCCTGATCTCGCTGGACCAAAACGGTCGGACCCACAGCCTGACGTCGGGCATCAAATCGGTCGCCAACGACGTGTACTCCCCGCTTCGACAGGGCGTCCTCGACATCATCAGTCCCATCGGGAACTTCTTCGCCGGCGCCTTCAACTACGGATCGGTCCAGGCGCAGAACGAGCGGTTGGAGCGCACGCTGGGACAGCTGCGCGCGGCCCAGCTGGAGCAGGGCTTCGAGAACAACCAGCTGCGCGAGATCACCGCGCTCCAGAGCCTTCCATTCCTGCAGTCGTTGCCGACCGTCACCGCACAGACGGTCGACGAGTACTCATCGAACTTCACCGCGACCATCACGCTGGACAAGGGGCGCGCTGATGGCGTCGATGTCGGCTATTCGGTCGTCGGTGCCGGAGGCCTGGTCGGCCAGGTGATCCAGTCCTTCCATCACACCTCGGTCGTCCGGCTCGTCACCGACGGGGAGTCCAAGGTCGGCGTGACGTTCGGCAACCAGCTCACGGGGATCGTGGACGGCCAGGGGCCGACGAACTCCATGACGGCGGATCTGGTCGCGCCACACACCCCGCTGCACAAGGGGCAGCACATGTTCACGAGCAGCCTCGATGCCGCCGCGTTCCCCCCGGGCATCCCCGTGGCGAGCGTGCAGTCCTTCCACACTTCGGCCGGGGCCAGCCAGGAGACCATTCACGTCGACCCGGCCGCCGATCTGAACCAGCTGGCCTACGTCGACGTCGTGCAGTGGGTGCCGAGCACGTGACGGCGCGCTCCGTGCTCCGGGTGGCCCTGGTGATCCTTATCGTTCTGCTGGTTCAGCAGACCGTCATGCTGGCCCTACGGGTCGGCGGGGCTCACCCCGACCTGCTGTGGCTCCTGCCCATCACAGCCGCGTTGCTCGACGGACCCGAAACGGGCGCCATCGTCGGATTCTGGGCTGGGCTGTCCTTCGACCTGGTGCTGCCGACGCCGTTCGGGCTGTCCGCCCTGGTGGGGTGCTTGCTCGGCTACGCAGTGGGGTCCCTCACCATCGCTGCCGACCCCCGGGCGGCCTGGCTCAAGCCGGTAGCCGCGGTCGCGGGATCCATCGCAGCGGACATGCTGTTCGCCGTGCTCGGCGCAATTCTCGGACAAAGCCAGATGGTGCAGGTGAACTTCGTCGCCCTTGTTCTGGTGGTCGGCGTCTCGAGCCTGGTGTTGGTCCTGCCGGTCAACCGGCTTATGCGGTGGGCCCTGGCCGGGGAGAGCAACCGCCGCTCGCTCGTTCCCGCCCAGGCCGACAGCAGGATCTGGTGAAGCGGACCCTTCGCCACCCGATCCGCGGCGACCGGCTCCATCCCAAGCCGTCCTCGCGCCCCGCCAAGCACGGTGTCTGGCGTGGCAACACAAGCGGGCCGCGCATGCGGCCGCGCAAGAGCGTCAACGTGGCGTCGATCGTGGGCTCGCCCGAGGAAGAGGAGGCCCGGCCCAATCTCCGGCTGCGTATCGTCGGCATCGTCGTGCTGCTCCTCTTCGGCGTCCTCGTCCTGCGACTGTGGACGCTGCAGGTGGTCGAGGGGAAGAGCTATGCCGCTGCGGTGACCCGCAACCAGGTACGTGTCGTCAGCATCGCCGCACCCCGGGGAGAGATCGTCGACCGTGACGGGACGGTGCTGGTGACCAACACGCCACAGCAGGAGATCCTGTTGTCGCGAGCTGAAGCCATGGCGAACCCGGCCATTGTCGGCATGGTGGCCGCACTGGTGGGTCAGACCCCCAAGCAGGTGCAGGCCTCCATCAACAACAACCAATACAGCCCCTACGAGCCGGTGCCCGTCGCGGTCGGGGTGTCCGAGGACACGGTGCAGTTCCTGCAGACGCACCAGTCGGAATATCCCGGGGTGACCGTGCAGACGGTGGCGCAGCGGACCTACCCCCAAGGGGGGACGACGGCCACCCATGTCCTCGGCTACGTCGGCGACATCACGAGCAGCTATCTGGCCGCGCACCCCAACGCCGGCTACACGCAGGGCAGCCAGATCGGTGTCTCGGGGATCGAGGGCCAGTACGAGGCATATCTCAAGGGCGTCCCGGGACGCCAGGCCCTGTCGGTCGATGCCGGCGGCACGGTGGTGGGCACGCTCAGCACTACCGCACCCCAGATCGGCGACACCGTCGTGCTCAACATCGACGACGGACTCCAGCAGGAGGTGCAGAACGACCTGCAGGCGCAGATCCTGGCCGACCGCAAGACGCCCGATCAGGTTGACGGCGGCAGACTGCCAGCGGCGCCGAACGGCGCCGCCATCGTGATGAACCCTCAGAACGGCCAGGTTCTCGCCATGGCGTCGTACCCGACCTACGACCTCAACGAGTGGGTCGGGGGGATCTCGACCGCCAACTTCGCCGCGCTCCAGCAGAGTGGCGCCGAGAACAACGACGCCATCGACGGCCAGTACACGCCGGGATCGACCTTCAAGCTCGTCACGGCGACGGCGGCGTTGCAGGACGGTCTCATTTCGCCCACGACCCCCTATGACGACAGCGGCACCTTCAAGATCCAGGGCTGCCCGGCTCCCGGCGTGAACAACGACACCGGCTGCACCCTGCACGACGACCCGGGCGACACCGGTGGTGTCTACAACGTCTCGACCGCGCTCACGGCGTCGAGCGACGCCTTCTTCTACAACCTGGGTGAGATGTTCTGGGAGCAGCAGTCGAAGTACGGCACGACACCCATTCAGGAGGAGGCGACCGCGTACGGCGAAGGCACGATCACCGGCATCGACCTCCCCGGCGAAGCGCAGGGGCGGGTCGACAGCAAGGCGACCCGGGCCAAGTTGCACGCTGAGGCGCCGCAGGCCTTTCCCTACGCCGCATCGTGGTTCACAGGCGACAACATCGAGATGGCCTTCGGCCAGGGCGAGACGATACTGACGCCGATCGAGCAGGCGGAGGCCTACTCGACCTTTGCGAACGGCGGCACCCGCTACGCCCCTCAGGTGGCAGCCGAGATCGTCGACCCGGTGACCGGGAAAGTCGTCAAGAAGATCGAGCCCGAGGTCACGGGGAAAGTGCCGATTTCCCCGAGCACCTACAGCGCCATGCTGGCCGGATTCGAGGGCGTCATCTCGAGTAGGAGCGGCACGGCATACGAGGACTTCCAGGGTTTCCCGGCCTCGTGGAACCTCGCCGGGAAGACGGGCACCGCCTCCAACCAAGGCCCGAACGGACAGGCGCTCGAGCCGAACAGCTGGTTCGTGGCGTTCGGCCCCAACCCAAACCCCCAGTACCTCGTCCTCGCCGTCATCGACCAAGGCGGCTACGGCGCCCAGGCCGCCGCCCCGCTGGTCAGGAACATCTTCAACTACATCGTGGCCAATCCGGCGATCAACGGCGCCGTCAAGACGCCGACACCGTCGAGCCCGGCCAGCGACACGGCGCCGACGACCGTCCAACCGCAGGGCACCTCGACGACCACGACCACGGCGCCAACGTCGGGGGCGGCCGGCGGATCGGGCACGACGACCTCCACCACCTCGGGCGGAGGCTGAGCGTCCCGTAGGGTTACAGCGAATGGAGACCCTGTGGCCGCAGATCGAGCGCATCCTGCCCCGGGTGTCCAAGCCGGCCCGCTACATCGGGGGCGAGCAGGGATCGGTGTACCCACAGCACGGTCCGGGAACCGTTGGCTGGCTCCTGGTCTACCCCGACACCTACGAGATCGGGCTGCCTAATCAGGGTCTGCAGATCCTCTATGAGATCCTCAACGAGCGCCCCGACGCGCTGGCCGAGCGCGCCTACGCCCCATGGGTCGACATGGAGGCCGCCATGCGGGCTGAGGGCGTGCCGCTCTTCAGCGTCGAGCAGCACCTGCCGGCGGCTGCCTTCGACGTGCTGGCGTTCAACCTGTCGGCCGAGCTCGTCTACACCAACCTGGTCAACATGATCGACCTGGCCGGCCTCCCGCTGCACGGGGCGGACCGCGGAGGGGCCGATGCGCTCGTCGTCGCCGGAGGCCACTGTGTCTTCAACCCCGAGCCGCTGGCCGACTTCGTCGACGCCTTCGTGCTCGGCGACGGCGAGGAGGTCGTGGGCGAGATCAACGATGTAATGGCGGCCTGGCTGGCCACGGCGCCCCTGGAGACACGCGACCGCGCCGCACTCCTGCAAGCGCTGGCGGGACTCGAAGGGGTGTACGTGCCAGCGCTGTACGCCCCGTCCTACGAGGACGGCCGGCTGGTGTCGACTCTCCCCTTCGGCCCGGGCGTCCCCGCAGAGGTGTCCAAGCGGACGATCAGCGACCTGGCCGATTGGCCCTATCCCTCGAGCCCGCTCGTCCCGTTGACTGAGGTGGTGCACGACCGTCTCAACGTCGAGGTGTTCCGCGGCTGTACGCGGGGCTGCCGCTTCTGCCAGGCGGGCATGATCACCCGGCCCGTGCGCGAGCGACCCGCCGCTCAGGTGCGCGAGATGGTGCGGCGCGGACTGGAGTGGAGCGGCCACGACGAGGTGGCGCTGACGTCGCTGTCGTCGGCAGACTTCTCCGGCATAGAGGACACGGTGCGCGATATCGTCAACGACCCCGAACACAGCGGTCGCGTGTCGGTGAGCCTTCCGTCACTCCGGGTGGACGCTTTCACCGTTGGGACGGCCGCCGAGATCCAGAAGGTGCGTCGCACCGGGCTGACGTTCGCACCCGAGGGCGGCACATGGCGCATGCGCACGGTGATCAACAAGCTGATCACCGAGGACGACCTCTACAGCGCCGTCGACGCTGCTTTCAGCCAGGGCTGGCGCAGGATCAAGCTCTACTTCCTCATCGGCCTCCCTACGGAACTGGACGAGGACGTACTGGGCATCGCCGAGCTTGGGGCGCGCTGTGTCGAGATCGGGCGCAAGTACCACAAGGGAGTGACCGTGGTCGCCTCCGTGGGCGGCTTCGTACCCAAGCCCCATACGCCGTTTCAATGGTTCGGCCAGGACACGGTGGCGGAGCTCGAGCACAAAGTGGCCTTGCTGCGCGACGCGGCGCGCCGCACCCGTGGTCTCACGATCCGCTGGCACGAGCCCGCCGCATCGGTGGCGGAGGGTTTGGCCAGCCGGGGTGACCGGCGGATGGGCGCGGTGATCGAGCGGGTCTGGCGGGCCGGAGGCACCTTCCAGGAATGGTCCGAGCGGTTCGACCTGTCCCTGTGGGAGGCAGCACTGGCTGCCGAAGGGCTCAGCGTCGACGAGGTGTGCCACCGCGATCGTGCGGGTGACGAGGCCCTTCCGTGGGACCACATCTCTGCGGGCCTGCATCGGGATTTCCTCTGGGGCGATTGGCAGGACGCGCTGGCCAGCGTGGCCGTCGAGGATTGCCGCTGGACCCCCTGCTACGACTGCGGGGCCTGCACCGGTTTCGGGTTGGAGCACGTGGTGGCGTCGCCGCTCCCGCCCGCGGGTGGGAGCCAGGGCACGGGTCAGGACCTCAGCGTCGGGGACCGGATTCCGGTGCGGCTGGTCAGCCGTGTTTCCTGAGGGCCAGCGCCGCCTCCGCCTTCGCTTCACCAAGGCGGGGAAGGTCCGGTTCACGAGCCACCGGGACGTTGCCCGCATGTGGGAGCGGGCGTTGCGGCGCAGCCGGCTTCCGATGGCGTACTCACAGGGATTCTCGCCCCATCCGCTGGTGAGCTTCGGCCTGGCCCTGCCCACCGGGTGCGAGTCGCTGGGCGAGTACCTGGACATCCGCCTCGAGGCGGCGGGACCGGCGGAGATCCCCTTGGTGGATCTGCCTGCCGCCCTGAGCGAACTGCTGCCCGAGGGGATCGACGTCCAGGCGGCCGCCCCGATCGGAGAAGCGGAGGGTTCGCTTCAACAGGAGGTAGCATCGTGTGATTGGGAGCTGGAGGTGCTCGGAGTGCGTGGTGAGGAGTTGCAGGAGCGGGTGGAGAAGATGCTCGCTGCTCGTGTGCTCACCGTCAGCCGGGAGCGGAAGGGTCGTCAAAGCGAAGACGACATCCGCCCGGCCATCCGTGCACTGTCCCTGACCAGCCCCAACGGTCGCCTCCGGGCGGATTTGGCCACGCAGCCGCGTGGTGTCCGCCCCGGTGACCTGGTAGCGGCCCTTGGCGCCCCCGCGGTGGCCGGACGGGCCTGTCGAACGCATCAATGGATCGAACGCGATGGCGCTCGGTTCGAGCCGCTCCCTGTGGGCGCGCCCGGGACCGATGGCGACGCGACTCAGCACGCGAGGAGGGCTTTCCCTCATGTCCGAGACGGAATTCAGCCAGAGCCCGGAGGGTCACCCCCCGGAGCCATCGGGGGGCAGCGGCAGCACTAGCCCCCCTGACCTGCCGCGGGCTGCGCCCAGGCCGAAGCCGAAGATCGGAGACACCAGGCCGGCACCCGTCGTCGCCACCCCTGCGCCGCCCCAGGCGGCCGCTCCTGTCGTCCCCCTGAAGCGACCCGAGGCCACTGAGCCGAAGGAGGGCGGGACGGCCGTGGCGGAGGTGTCCGAGCCGTCCGGAGACGCCAAGCGTGCTCGTGGGCGCCGCCGTTCCGGACGGGAGCGCAAGTCGAAGCAGGTCGGCCGCTACCTGGTCTGCGTCCATGTCCAGCCCGACATGACCCAGATCGCCATGCTCGAGGGGCGCTCCCTCGTGGAGCACTACGTCTCCCGGTCGGCCGACGACACCAATCAGATCGACGGCAACGTCTACCGGGGCCGGGTCCAGAACGTCCTGCCGGGCATGGAGGCCGCCTTCATCGACATCGGCATCCCGAAGAACGCCGTCCTGTACAGGGGCGACGTGCGCTACGACCGGGAGGACATCGAGGGTGGCGCCTCGCAACAGCCGCGGATCGAGGACGTGCTCAAGGCCGGCCAGACCATCCTGTGCCAGGTCACCAAGAACCCCATCGGGGCCAAGGGTGCTCGGCTGACCCAGGAGGTCTCCCTTCCCGGGCGCTTCGCCGTCCTGGTGCCGAACTCGAGCGCCTTCGGTATCTCCAAGCGCCTCGGGGACAACGAGCGCCGCCGGCTGCGGCGGATCATCGACGAGGTGAAGCCGGCGGGCCACGGGATGATCGTGCGTACCGCCGCAGAGGGTGTCTCCGCGGAGGAACTCCAGCGCGACGTCACGACGCTGCTCGAACAGTGGAACCAGATTGAGGTCGAGGCCAAGCGCTCCGACGCCCCGGGCCTGCTCTACCGGGAGCCCGAGCTGTCGGTGCGGATCTTGCGCGAAGAGCTCAACGGCGAGTACCGGGCGGTCGTGATCGACGACCTTGCCCTCTTCGAGCAGGTGCGGGACTACGTACGGGCGGTCAGCCCCGAGCTCTCCGACCGGGTCGAGTACTACGACCCCGAGGTCGAAGGACTGCCCATCTTCGAGCGCTACCACGTGCACGAGCAGCTTCACAAGGCGCTCGACCGCAAGGTCTGGCTGCCATCGGGAGGCTCGCTGATCATTGAGCGGACCGAGGCGCTGACGGTCATCGACGTCAACACCGGCAAGAACGTGGGCAAGACCAATCTGGAGGAGACCGTCTACCGGAACAATCTGGAGGCGGCCGAGGAAGTCGCCCGCCAGCTCCGCCTGCGGGACATCGGCGGCATCATCGTCATCGACTTCATCGACATGGAGGTGCGCGAGAACCGCGACAAGGTGGCCGCAGGCCTGCGGAACGCGCTGGCCCGGGACAAGACCCGAACCCAGGTCTTCGACATCTCCGAGCTGGGGTTGGTCGAGATGACCAGGAAAAGGGTCTCGGAGGGCCTGCTCGAGACCTTGTCGACCGAATGCGCCATCTGCAGCGGTCGGGGCGTGACCCTGGACGACTCGGTCCTGCGCTAGGATCTCGCCCTTATGTATGCCGTCATCAGGTCCGGAGGAAAGCAGGAGCGTGTGGCCGAGGGCCAGCGTGTCCGCGTCGAGCTGCTCGGCCAGCCCGTGGGTGCGGAGGTGTCACTCGAGCCCGTCCTCGTGGTCGATGGCGAGACCGTCCTGGCCACGCCGGCGCAGCTGGCAGGCGCCACGGTGACGGCGATGGTCGTGGGCGAGGAGAAGGGCCCCAAAATCAACGCCATGACCTACAAGAACAAGTCCAACCAGCGTCGCCGGTGGGGTCACCGCCAGCACTACGCCACGCTGGAGATCACCGCCATCACGGCGGCTGGTTGAGCTCAGGAGCACGAGACCATGTCAAAGACCAAGGGTGGCGGGTCCACCCGCAACGGACGCGATTCCAACGCACAGCGCCTCGGCGTCAAGTGCTTCGACGGCACCGCCGTGACCGCCGGCTCCATCCTGGTGCGCCAGAGGGGGACGAAGGTCTACCCGGGCGTGAACGTCGGCCGTGGTGGCGACGACACGCTCTTCGCCACAGCGGAGGGTGTCGTGAAGTTCGGCGAGCGTCGCGGCCGCAAGCACGTCAGCGTCCTCACCGACTCGTAGTCGCAGGAGCGACGACGGCGGACCCGACGTCGGGACCCGTCACACGACGCCTCCCCCGGCCATACAGAATTGCGGTGTCGGACACGAGGCCGATTCCCAGTGCATGTCTCCCACGTCGCTGCCCCACTCAGTTGAAAGAGATGAGTTCCCCTGGAGAGGAATTCGAGGGACGAGTCGTTGCCCACTGCCATGCAGAAGGTCTTGGCCGGACTTGACACGGCGAAGGGAATGGCCGGTAGAAGCGACCTCTTCGGAATGCGTACCGCTGAGTGCGTAGACCCGCCCGTTGTAATCAACGGCGATGCAAAGGGCGTGGGTGATGCACGAGATGCCAGTGGGCTCGATCCCGGTACCTGAAAGATCGTGCACCGACGACGAGAGCTTCCATGCCGCCGGCTTCGCCTGCGCAGTGCGCTCGTCCCTTCGACCACGACCACGACGGCGGCCGCCCACAGCAGGCCCGGACGAGCGGTCGTGCCACGGGGGGAGGATAACGACTCCCGCTAATCCGGGGGAGGTGATGAGCCCTCTCGATCGGTGGCCCGACGGATGGCCCCCGCCCCGGGTTCAGCTTTTCGGCCGCGAGTGCAGCTCGATCGCGTTGCCCCACGGATCGGTCGTGAACGCCTGCTGGCGTCCGGTCGACCCCACATCCGACGGATCCGACACCTTGAGGCCTCTGTTCCTGAGCTCGGCGACGGCCGCGCCCAGATCGTCGAACGTGAGGGCAAAGTGCTGGCCCACATTGCCGGGCACCGGTGCCTCAATCAGATGGACCTGCTGCCCGTTGGCGGTGTCCAGCCACGCTCCGGGAAATCCGAAGTCCGGGCGGGTGTGGTTCTGCACCAGCCCGATCTTCTCTGTGTAGAAAACGATGCCACCGGGAACGTCGGCGACATTGATCGCGACGTGGTCGACGCCGGTCGGTGCCACTGGGTCGGTCATGGTAGCGAGCCTACGACGTGACGGATGATGGAGGCCACGGCGGGCACGGCGGCAGCTCCCACCTCGGCGATGGCCGCGACATCGATGGTCGCGTCCGCCGCCGCGGCGGGGTTGGTGATCAACGCCAGGCCCAGGACTTCGGCCCCGGCTTGGCGGGCGGCGATGGTCTCGAGCGCCATCGACATGCCCACGACGTCGGCACCGGCGGTGCGCAGCATGCGGATCTCGGCCGGCGTCTCGAACTGCGGTCCTGGGAGCTGGGCGTAGACGCCGGGACGGCCGGCCAGCACCGAGGCGGCCGGTTCCGCCGTCGCCAGGGCAAAGGCGCGTAGCCGCGGGGAATAGGCGTCGGCCATGTCGACGAAGTCGGGGCCGATCAGAGGGCTGCGCCCTGTGAGGTTCACATGGTCTTCGACGACCATGACGGATCCGGTGGCGAGGTCGTCCCGGATGCCTCCGGCGGCCGCCGTGAGGATCACGGTGCGGCATCCGGCGGCGACACCCGTGCGCAGGGGATGGACCACCTCGACGGGCGTCAGGCCTTCGTACAGATGGCACCGCCCGCCGAGGACGAGGATCCGAGCTCCGTCGTAGTCGACCGACCACGCGTGGGCGCGATGCCCCCCTGCCGTGTATGCAGGGAAGAAGGGCAGTGTGTCGAGCGGGACGGACTCCTCGCCTGCGCCCAGGCCCTCGGCGACCTCGGACAGCCCGCTCCCGAGAAGCACGAGCACGTCGTGGTGGTCGATCCCCAGGCGTCGGGCCAGTTCTCGGGCGCTGTGCGCCGCCCGGTCGGCGGCAGCCTCCATACGGCGATCGTAGATGGTCACCGACGCGCTGGCGCGTAACATCAGCCGGACATGCCTTCCAAGCCCTCTGCGCCCAAGTTCCACCCCCTGGCTCCGATCACCGGCGACGAGATAATCGCCGCCCGCGAGATCGTCTTCGCCAGTGGCCGGGTCGACATCCCCAACGAGGCCCTGCGCTTTGCATATGTCGGCCTGTGCGATCCCCCCAAGGAAATAGTGCGCAGCGTGGATGCCGGAGAGAACGTACTTATTGACCGTCGACTCAGACTCGTTCTCTTGCAGGGACCAGAGGCGGACGTGGTGGAAGCGATCGTGTCGGTCAGCCGTGGTCAGATCGACCGCTGGGAGACCGTGCACGATGTCCGGCCGCCGCTCCAGATGGAGGAGTCGATCTTGGTCCTGGCGGCGCTGCACGGGCATCCCGAGTGGAATGCGGCCCTCGACCGCCGCGGCATCGTCGACAAATCACTGGTGCAGATCGACCCGTGGCCTGCCGGCACCTTCGGACTTGCGCACGAGGAGGGCCGGCGGATCACCCGGTGCCTGGCCTACCTGCGGGCGTCCAAGGATGACAACGGCTACGCCCGTCCGCTCGAAGGTCTGCTCGCCTTCGTCGACATGGGCCGGGGCGAGGTGCTCGAAGTGCTCGACCTGGGGGTGGTGCCCCTGCCGTCCGAGTCCGGGAGCTACTACCCCGAAGACAACGGCCCACTGCGCACAGACCTCAAGCCGCTCGAGATCACTCAACCCGATGGCCCGAGCTTCGAGGTGGACGGCAACCTCGTCCGCTGGCAGAAATGGTCGATGCGGATCGGCATGGACCCTCTGGAAGGTCTGGTTCTGTGGACGGTCGGCTACGAGGACGGTGGCCGCATCCGTCCCATCGTCTATCGGGCGTCGGTCAGCGAAATGGTTGTGCCCTACGGGCACCCCGGTCCCATGCATGCCTGGAAGAGCGCGTTCGATGCGGGCGAATGGGGCCTGGGCCGTATGGCCAACTCGCTCACGCTCGGATGCGATTGCCTCGGTGAGATCCGGTACTTCGACGACGTCTTCGCCGACGAGAGGGGCAAGCCGCGCACACGTCCGAATGCCATCTGCATGCACGAGGAGGACTATGGCATCCTCTGGAAGCACGTCGACATGGTGTCGGGACGCACGGAGGTGCGGCGGTCACGTCGGCTGGTAGTGAGCTCCATCGCCACCGTGGGCAACTACGAGTACGGCTTTTACTGGTATTTCTACCTCGATGGCACCATGCAGCTCGAGGTGAAGCTGACTGGGATCATGTCCACCATGGCTGTGGCTGGCGGCGACCCGGGAGACCACGCCACGATGATCGCCCCCGGTCTGGCCGCGCCCTATCACCAGCATCTCTTCAATGTCCGGCTGGATATGCAGGTCGACGGACCCGACAACGAGGTCTACGAAGTTGACGCTGTGCCGACCGGCTCGCCGGGGAGTGCTGAGAACCCGTGGGGGAACGCCTTCGGCACGAAGGTGACTCTGCTGCAGAGTGAGCTCGCGGCAAAGCGAGACGTTGACGCCCGTCGCAGTCGGACGTGGCGCATTGCCAACCGGTCCCGTCAAAACGCCGTCGGAACGCCGACGGCCTACAAGCTGTTGCCCGGCGCGACCCCAACGTTGCTGGCCGATCCGACGTCCAGCGTCGGGCGCCGTGCCGCCTTCGCGTCGCACAACCTCTGGGTCACACCGTTCGACCCGGAGGAGCGGCGCGCCGCGGGCGACTACCCCAACCAGCACAGCGGCCACGCCGGCTTGCCGACCTGGACTGCCCAAGATCGACCGATTGTCGACACCGACATCGTCCTGTGGCACTCCTTTGGCGTCACCCATATCCCCCGACCCGAAGATTGGCCGGTCATGCCGGTCGAATACACCGGATTCACGCTGCTTCCATTCGGCTTCTTCGACCGGAATCCCGCACTCGACGTGCCACCTTCCCCCGACCATTGCCATGACTGAGCAGCGTGGCGCAGCCCACCAGCCCCAGGAGTACCACCCACCTGTTGAGGAGTACCTCGAGACGATGCTCTCGCTCTCCGAGGAGGGCATACCGGTGATTCAGGCGCGCATCGCTGAGCGACTGGGTCGATCCGCGCCATCCGTGTCCGAGATGCTGGATCGCCTGCGTGAGGACGGGTACGTGGAACGAGATGGTCGCCGGCTGTCGCTGACCGAGAGCGGGCAGGCCCTGGCGGAGAAGGTCGTACGCAAGCACCGCCTCGCCGAGCGACTCCTTGTCGATGTCATCGGGCTGGAGTGGCACAAGGTCCATCGCGAGGCCGGCCGCTGGGAGCATGTGATCTCCGACGACGTCGAGGCACGACTCGTGGAATTGCTCGGAGACCCCGCCACGTGCCCGCACGGCAATCCGATCCCCGGCTCCCTTTCGCCGGCTCCATCAACTCCCGTGCGGCCGCTCGCCGAGGTCGATGTCGGTGAGCGGGTTCGACTGTTTCGGATCAGCGAGGAGGTCGAACTGAACCTCGGCTCCTTGACATTGCTCGATGAGGGCGGGTTCATACCCGGTGTCGTGGCGGAGGTGGGAGCTCGTGATCCCGACGGCAACGTGGAGGTGACGGTAGAGGGGGGCGTCGAGGCGATTCGGGTCTCACGCGATCTCTCCGACCGGCTGTTCGTCGGCGCGCCATGACCCTGCGGCTCGAGGCCGACGTGCTCTTCACCGTCGATCGCGCCGACACGGTGCTTGCCCCGGGTGCCGTCGAGATCGACGAGGGCCTCATCTCATGGGTGGGTGACCCCTGGCAGGTCCCGCCAGAATCCGACACCGAGGTGCGACGGCTCGGTGGCCTGATGATGCCGGGGTTGGTCAATTGCCATGGGCACTCGCCGATGACGCTGCTCCGTAGTGCCGGCGATGGCCTTCCTCTGACGCGCTGGTTGCAGGAGTCCGTCTGGCCGCGTGAAGCAAGGCTGGAAGACGAGGACGTGTACTGGGGCATGCTGCTCGGAGCGGCTGAGTTGCTCGGCAATGGCGTCACCACCACGTGCGAGCAATACCGGCACCCGACGGCAGTCGTGGAGGCCGTTCTCGAGGCCGGCATCCGCACGGTATACACGCCGGCCATCTTCGACCGGCCCGACGCGGGTCCGGGGAGCAATTGGGAAGCTCTGTTGGCGGCGGCCTGTGCGGTGATCGACGCCACGGCGGGGAAGAGCGAGCGCTTTCAGATGGGCCTCGGTCCGCATGCCACGTACACCGTGCCTCCGGAGGGGTTGCGGGCCATCGCCGCCGAGGCACGGGCGCGGGATGCCTTGTTGCAGATCCACTTGTCCGAGACGGAGGACGAGTGTCGGATCGTGCAGGAGCGTTACGGGATGAGTGCGCCGCTGCTCCTGGCCTCGGAGGGGATCCTGGAGGGCCGGGTGCTTGCGGCCCACGCTGTGTGGCTGGACGATGTGGATCTGGCGGTGCTCGAGGAGCACGATGTGGCCGTGGCGCATTGTCCGGGCTCCAACGGAAAGCTTGGCTCGGGTATTGCGCCGCTGCGCGCCATGCTCGATCGCGGCATCCGGGTGGGTCTCGGCACCGACGGCCCGGCCTCCAATGACGACCTCCATCTTTGGGACGAACTGCGTCTGGCTCCGCTCTTCGCCCGCGCTCTCGCGGGCGACCCGAACGTCCTGACGTCGGCCTCGGCGCTGCGACTGGCCACCCGCGGTGGCGCGGAGGCGCTCGGCCTCCCGGTGGGTGCGCTCGAGGTAGGGCGACCGGCCGATGTGATCCGGCTACGAACCGACGACGCCCGTTTCACACCGGCGCTGAGTGACGCTCAGCTCCTGGGCCACCTGGTGTGGGCAGGCGCCGGGTATCTGGTGACCGACGTCTGGGTGAGTGGGGCGCAGGTCGTCGAGCACGGGCAGTGCACCACGGTGGACGGTGACCGCGCGCGGGTCGAGGTGGGCGAGCGTGCCCGCCGTCTTGTCGCGCCGTAAGCGGAGGTTCTGAGGAGCAGTCGCGTCATCGGTCCTTTTTGTCCGCTGTGCAACTGATCAACAGTCACAGGCGTGCCGTTGCAGTCCGGCGGAGAGTGCAGCAATAGAGTCGTGACACCTTCGCTGCAATAACGCCTGCAGTGCACGCCTTCACAGGCGAGAGCCGACACTGGTGTGTAGAGCAGACGGGCCGACGACGACTCCGCTCAACACAATCACAACCGCGCGTGCGCGTTGAAGCGAGAAGAGACTTCAACGGCGAGAACTTGGAACAAGCAACGTCGATTCAAAATTACGTCGGCCGTTTGTACTCGCATGTTGCGGGGAAGTGTCATGGTATCGCCAGCAGGGTCGTTCCCTTTGTTCGACGCAGGCTGACCGAAAGACAAACTCCTTTCCAAGTGGCGGGAAGGTGCAGAGCTTCACTCGAACCTGAGTTGGGCGGGAGGACGATGATCATGCGGCCGAGTCACCCTGCGAGCGCGGATCCAGCGATGGCTGGTATGAGCCATCATTCGGGCGAAGGGACGGACATGTCCGTTCCAACGACGCGAGCGCGAAACCTCCTCTTGATCGTGTCCGCGTGTGTCATCGCGCTGATCATTTGCCTGGGGCTGTTCAGGTCCGCGTCGGCGGCGTCTGGTCGTCCTGCGATGAGAGCGGCAGCGGACGCAATGGCCTCGAATCAAGCCCACTCGTCGACCCAAGGGCTCGGCTACTGGCTGGTGGCGTCGGACGGTGGCATTTTCAGCGAGGGGGGAGCGCCCTTCGAGGGATCGACCGGCGGCATGGTTCTCAACAAGCCCATCGTCAGTATGGCGCCGACCCCGAACGGGAACGGCTACTGGTTGGTTGCCTCCGACGGCGGCATCTTCAACTACGGGGATGCGGTCTTCGAGGGCTCCGCCGGCAACCTCCCCCTCAACAAGCCGATCGTGGGCATGGCGGCGACCCCTGACGGCAAGGGGTACTGGTTGGTTGCCTCCGACGGCGGCATCTTCAACTACGGGGATGCGGCATTCGAGGGCTCCGCCGGCAATCTCCCCCTCAACAAGCCGATCGTGGGCATGGCAGCGACCCCTGACGGCAAGGGGTACTGGCTGGTCGCCTCAGACGGAGGGGTCTTCAGTTATGGCGATGCGAAATTCTATGGTTCGACAGGCAACATGGTGCTGAACAGGCCAATCGTCGGCATGGCAGCGACCCCTGACGGCAAGGGGTACTGGCTGGTCGCCTCCGACGGCGGCGTCTTCAACTACGGAGACGCTGCCTTTTACGGTTCCGCCGGCGGTGCGCCACTCAACCAGCCGGTCGTCGGTATGGCGGTCTCGCCCGACGGCAAGGGCTACTTGCTTGTTGCCTCCGACGGCGGCGTCTTCAACTACGGCAGTTCGGCCTTCCGGGGGTCCACAGGCGGCATGCCGCTCAACAGGCCAGTTGTCGGCATGGCTCTGAGCGGCATCTCCGGCCCTGCGAGCAAGCTGGTCTTCTCCACTGAGCCAGGTGGAGCAAGCGGAGGCGCGGCGTTCTCCACCCAGCCAGTGGTCACCGTGGAGGATGCGGCGGGCGATCCTGTTCCGACGGACAACTCGACCGTCACTATCGGGCTGTCTCCGGGGAGTCCGACCAGCGGCGGACCTGGAGCACTGTCATCGTGCACGTCCACCGGAGAAAAGAACGGAATCTTCGCGTTCAACGGCTGCACCATCAACACGGCTGGGCTCGGTTACAAGTTGCTCGCGACGGACGGACAGCTGACCAGCGCCACCAGCGCGCCCTTCACCGTTGGTACCGGCTCGGCGAGTCAGCTCGTTTTCACCACCCAACCGACCAACGCCATCGGTGGCAGCCCGTTTGTGACGCAGCCGATCGTCACGATTGAGGACGCCGGGGGGAACACCGTCACCACCGACACACATGCCATTTCCCTGGCCGTCCATTCGGGACCGGGCACCCTTTCGGGGTGTACGTCAACGACGGCCGCAGGTGTGGCCAGCTTCAGCGGGTGTGCCATCAACACGGCGGCGACCTACACGCTCACAGCGACCGACGCCGGTGACACGTTGAGCACGACGAGTGGCTCGTTCAACGTCGGGACCGGGACGGCCAGCCAGCTCGTCTTCACCACCGAGCCCACCGGGGCCTCAGGTGGGACCGCGTTCACCACCCAGCCGGTCGTCACGATCAGAGACGCAGGCGGCAACACGGTCCCCACCGACGCGAGCCCGATCACCATGGCGTTGACGACAGGGCCGGGCGCTCTGTCGACCTGCACGGCGACGACCACGGCGGGGGTGGCCGCCTTCAGCGGGTGCAAGATCAACACCGCTAGCACGGGCGACGTCCTCACCGCGTCGGACTCGGCCGACACCTTGACCTCCACGAGTTCACCGTTCGACGTGACGGTGGGCACGGCCAGCCAGCTCGTCTTCACCACCGAGCCCACTGGGGCCACAGGTGGGACCGCGTTCTCCACCCAGCCCGTCGTGAAGGTCGAGGATGCCGGTGGCAACACGGTAACGGGGGACAACAACCCGATCACCATGACACTGACCACGGGCCCAGGCGCCCTCTCGACTTGCACAGCGACGACGACGGCCGGGGTGGCCGCCTTCAGTGGGTGCACAATCAACACCGCCGCCACCGGCGACGTCCTCACTGCGACGGACACGGCCGACACCTTGACCGCCACGAGTTCACCGTTCGACGTGACGGTGGGCACGGCCAGCCAGCTCGTCTTCACCACCGAGCCCACTGGGGCCACAGGTGGGACCGCGTTCTCCACCCAGCCCGTCGTGAAGGTCGAGGACGCCGGCGGCAACACGGTGACGGGTGACAACAGCCCGATCACCATGGCGTTGACAACAGGGCCGGGCGCCCTCTCGACCTGCACCTCGACGACGACGGCCGGGGTGGCGGCCTTCAGTGGGTGCACAATCAACACCGCCGCCACCGGCGACGTCCTCACTGCGACGGACACGGCCGACACCTTGACCGCCACGAGTTCACCGTTCGACGTCACGGTGGGCACGGCGAGCCAGCTCGCCTTCGCCACCGAACCAGCCGGCGCCACAGGCGGGACCGCGTTCTCCACCCAGCCCGTCGTGAAGGTCGAGGACGCCGGCGGCAACACGGTGACGGGTGACAACAGCCCGATCACCATGGCGTTGACGACAGGGCCGGGCGCCCTCTCGACCTGCACCTCGACGACGACGGCCGGGGTGGCGGCCTTCAGCGGGTGCACCATCAACACCGCCAGCACGGGCGACATCCTCACAGCGACGGACTCGGATGACACCTTGACCGCCACGAGTGCACCGTTCGACGTCACGGTGGGCACGGCGAGCCAGCTCGTCTTCACCGTGGAGCCCGGCGACGCCACCGCTGGGACCCCCTTTGGCACCCAACCGACCGTGACGATCGAGGACGCTGGGGGGAACACGGTCACCGGCGACGGCAATCCCATCACTTTGGCAATCAGCACTGGAGATGGCACCTTGTCGGGATGCACATCGACGACCACCAATGGCGTCGCTGCTTTCAGCGGGTGCAGTATCGACACCAGTGGACTGTTCATCACTGAGTGCGAGCGACTCAGCTGAAGCACTCAATGACTGAGTTCGCTTTTCACCGTCGGACCGGCCTAACGCCCGCGCTGCCTGGCAGCCCCTGAGGTCACGGGGCCGCCAGGCACGAACACTGGCCCCACCGAGTGCGCCCGGGGGTCGGCTGTGGACTCGTAAGCTGGACTGCTATGCCCGGCTTCGTCGACCAGGCCCAATTGCACGCGCGCGCTGGTGATGGGGGAGCAGGGGCGGTGTCGTGGCGCCGCGAGGCCCACGTAGACCGTGGTGGCCCCGACGGCGGTGACGGCGGTCACGGCGGAGACGTGTGGCTGGTGGCGTCGGTGAACGAGGCGTCGCTGCTGGGCTTCCGGGATCATCCGTTTCGCCGGGCCACCGACGGTGTGCACGGCTCGGGCTCGAAGCGGCACGGGGCCCGGGGCAAGGACCTGGTGGTGCCCGTGCCGGTGGGGACCGTGGTGCGTGACCGAAGCGGCAACGTCGTGTGCGACCTCGACGTGGAGGGGGCGCGCTTCATGGTGGCCGAGGGCGGCCAGGGCGGACGGGGCAACGCGCGGTTCCTCTCCAACCGACGCCGCGCCCCCGCCTTCGCGGAGCAGGCCGAGAAGGGGCAGGAGTTCTGGCTCGACATGGAGCTCAAGCTCATGGCCGACGTGGCCCTGGTCGGCTTCCCCAACGCCGGCAAGTCGACGCTGATCTCGACGGTGTCGGCGGCCAAGCCCAAAATCGCCGACTACCCGTTCACCACCTTGGAGCCGCATCTCGGCGTCGTCCGCGTGGGAGGCGTGCGTGACGGCACGGAGTTCGTCATGGCCGACATCCCCGGCCTGGTAGAGGGAGCGGCGGAGGGCAAGGGCCTGGGGCACCAGTTCCTGCGCCACATCGAGCGCGCCCGGGTGCTGGTGGTGCTCCTCGACCTGGGTGCGCCCGACGCCGGTGGGGCGACCCCCGCGGAGCAAAGGCGCATCCTGCTGTCCGAACTCGGTTCCTATCGGCCCGAGCTCCTCGAGCGTCCCCGGATCGTGGTGGGGAGCAAGGCGGACCTCGGCCCGGACGGGGAGGGCGTGTGTGACATGACGCTCTCGGTGGCGGCCGGGTTGGGCGTCGGCGCGCTCGTGGAGCGTTTGGCACCGCTGGTCCAGGAGGCACGGAACGAGGCGGCCGTGGCGTCGTCGAGCGAGATCGTCGTGCACCGGCCGGTCCCGGAGGGTGTCGGCGTGCAGCGGGCGGGAGCGGGCGCCTGGGTGGTGCACGGGCGCGCTGCCGAGCGGGCCGTGGCGCTGTCCGACCTCAACGACGAAGGAGCTCAGGCCGAGGTGGTGCGGCGCCTGCGCCGCCTCGGGGTCGACCGCGCCCTGGCGCGAGCGGGTGCCCGCGACGGAGACGAGATCACCGTCGGCGCCATGAGCTTCACGTGGGGGGAGGAGCGGTGATCGCCGTCGTCAAGGTCGGCTCGTCCTCCGTCTCCGACGAGACGGTCAATCGGCTGTGCGGCGAGCTGGCGTCGGCGCGGGCGGCCGGGCACACCGTCGTCGTCGTGTCGTCGGGCGCCATCTCTGCCGGCTGGGACGCGCTCGATCGCGGCCCGCGGCGGCCTTCGGACCCTGCCGTGTTGCAGGCCGTCTCGGCCGTCGGCCAACACCGGCTGATGCGGATGTGGCAGGACGGCTTCGAGCCGCACGGTGTCCTGGCCGGTCAGGTGCTGCTGGCACCGCTCGACTTCGTCCACCGCACCCAGTACCTGCACGCCCGCGGGACGTTGCGTCACCTGGCTGATCTGGGTGTCGTCCCGGTGGTGAACGAGAACGACGCGGTGGCAGACGAGGAGATCCGCTTCGGCGACAACGATCGGCTGGCCGCTCTGGTGGCCCACCTTGTCGGCGCGCAGCTGCTCTTGCTGCTGACGGACGCCCCGGGCCTCCTCACCGCCGACCCGCGCCGCGACACCGAGGCGTCACTCATCGAAGAGGTGGTGGAGATCGACCAGCAGCTCGAGGCCCTCGCCGGCGGGCCCGGGAGCGCGCTGGGCAGTGGCGGCATGGCGTCGAAGCTGGCCGCGGCGAAGATCGCCACGTGGTCGGGTGTGCGGACGGTCATCGCCGACGCCGCCCGCCCGGGGGTGCTGGCCGCGGCTCTGGCCGACGAGGCCGGCGTCGGGACGGTGTTCCGGGCCAGGGAGAGCCGGCTGTCCGCCCGCAAGCTGTGGATTGCTTTCGCGCTCGGATCGAATGGCTGCCTGGCTGTCGACGAGGGCGCGCGCCTGGCGCTGACCGGGCGGGGGCGTTCGCTCCTGGCGGCCGGGGTCAGCGGGGTGTCCGGGGCCTTTCGGCCGGACGACGCGGTGGAGATCGCCGGCCCGGACGGCGTGGTCTTCGCCAAGGGCCTGGTCCGGGTGCACGCGGAGCAGGCTGCCGAGTGGATGGGCCGCCGCAGCCAGGTCGTCGTTCATCGCGACGACCTCGTCCTTGTAACCTGACCCGATGACCTCGCCCGCGTTGGAGCAGCTCGCGGGCCGCGTCCGTTCGGCCGCCCGGGTGGTGGCTCGGGCGCCCGGTTCGGTCCGGGACGACGCCCTGCGGCTGGCCGCGGACCTGCTCGAGGAGGAGTGGGCATCGCTGGTCGAGGCCAACAACGGCGATCTCGAGCGTGCCGAGGCGTCGGGCATGGTTGAGGCGGCCCGGGACCGGCTGCGCCTCACGGAGGAGCGCGTGCGGGGCATGGCTGCGGGCCTGCGCACCGTGGCGGGCCTGCCCGACCCGGTCGGCGAGGTCACCGAGGGCTGGGTGCGGCCCAACGGCCTGAGGGTGTCCCGGGTGCGGGTTCCCCTCGGCGTCATCGGCGTCATCTACGAGAACCGGCCCAACGTCACGAGTGACGCCGCCGGCCTCTGCCTCAAAGCCGGGAATGCGGCCTTCCTGCGGGGCTCGTCCTCGGCCCTGGCGTCCAACCAGGCCATCGTGAAGGTCCTGCGCCGGGCCGTGGTGAAGGCGGGCTTGCCCGAGGACGCGGTGGCACTGGTGGAGGACACGTCGCACGAGACGGCCACGGCCTTCATGCGGCTGCGCGGCTTCATCGACTGCCTGATCCCGCGCGGCGGGCAGGCGCTGATCGCCTCGCTGATCGAACACGCCACGGTCCCCTACGTCCTGGACGGCGACGGGAACTGCCATCTCTACATCGACGGCGCGGCCGACCTGGCCATGGCGCACGAGCTGGCCGTCAACGCCAAGACACACCGCTTCGGGGTCTGCAACGCCGTCGAGACCATGCTGGTGCACTCGGCGGTGGCGGCCGCCTTCCTCCCGCGGCTGGCGGAGTCGCTGGCGTCCGCCGGCGTCGAGATCAGGGCCGACGAGCGGGTGCGGGCGTACGTGCCTGCTGCCGTGCCTGCAATGGAGGAGGACTTCTCAACCGAGTTCCTCGGGCCGGTGGTGGCGATCGGGATGGTTGACGACGTGGGGGAGGCCATTGAGCACATCGACCGGTACAGCTCGGGCCACTCCGAGGCGATCGTGACCTCCGACGTCGCCGTGGCCGACCGCTTCGTGGCCGAAGTCGACGGCGCGGCGGTACTGGTGAACGCGTCGACGCGCTTCGTCGACGGTGAGGAATTGGGGCTCGGCGCCGAGGTGGGCATCTCCACCCAGAAGCTGCACGCCCGTGGACCGATGGGAGTGAAGGAGCTGACGACGTTGAAGTGGATCGTGCGAGGAGACGGGCAGGTACGCCGGTGAGCGACCAGAACGCAGCGTTGGGCCTGCCGGAGAGCGGTCCCCCCCGGTTCGAGTCCTTGGACGCGGTGCGGGGCGGCCTGGCCGAAGTCGGTTACCTGGCCGACGAGTCCATCAGTGGCGTCGTGTACCTGGCCGACCGGCTGGCCAAGCCGGTGCTCGTCGAGGGACCGGCGGGGACCGGGAAGACACAGCTGGCCAAGTCGGTGGCCGAGCTCACCGGCGCCCGGCTGATCCGCCTGCAGTGCTACGAGGGGCTCGACGAGTCCAAGGCGCTCTACGAGTGGAACTACCGCAAGCAATTGTTGCGCATCCAGGCCGGAGAGCACGGGAAGAACGAAGAGGAAGGGCCCAGCTGGTCCGAGCTGGAGGGCGACATCTTCTCCGAGGACTTCCTGCTGACCCGGCCACTGCTCGAGGCGATCCGCGCCACCGAGCCTGTCGTGCTCCTCGTCGACGAGGTCGATCGCGTGGAGCTCGAGACGGAGGCGCTGCTGCTCGAGATCCTGTCGGAGTACCAGGTGTCGATCCCCGAGCTCGGCACCGTGCGGGCGACGCAGCTGCCCATGGTGTTCTTGACGTCCAACAACACCCGGGAGCTCTCCGAGGCGCTCAAGCGCCGCTGCCTCTACCTCCACATCGACTACCCGGACCTCGAGCGCGAGCGCGAGATCGTGCGCACGAAGGTGCCGGGCATCAGCGAGGAGCTGGCCGACCAGGTGGCACGCATCGTGCGCTCCTTGCGCACCCTCGAGCTGCGCAAGGCGCCGTCGGTGTCCGAGACCATCGACTGGGCCCGCACGCTCGTGCTGCTCGGGGTGGAGACGATCGACGCCTCCGAAGCCAGGGACACGTTGCACATCCTGTTGAAGTACCAAGCCGACATCGAGCGGGCTTCCAAGGAGCTGCTGTCGGCCTCGCCGAGCTGAGTTCTCCGTGCTCGATCTCCTCTCCGGCTTCGTCACCGAGCTGCGCCGCTCGGGTCTGCCCGTGTCCCTGACGGAGCACCTCGACGCGGCCGAGGCGGTCAAGCACATCCCGCTCGAGGACCGCGAGGCGCTGAAGTACGCGCTGGCGGCCACGCTCGTGAAGTCGTCGTCGCACTGGCGGGCCTTCGAGACTGCCTTTGAGGTGTTCTTCGCCGTGCGGACCGGCGGCGCCGGTGGGGCCGAGGGGGAGGATGCCGGCGAGGAGGGTGACGAGCTCGACGGCGAGCAGTCCGGGCAGGGCGGCGCCCAGGGGCAGCGGCGCTCGTGGCAGAGCGGCGGGGGCGGCGAGGGCATGACGCCCGAGGAGCTGGCGGAGATGCTCTTCAAGTCCCTGCTTTCGGCCGACGCCGGTCTCATGAACATGGTGGCCCGCAACGCGGTCGATCGCTACGCCGGCATGGAGCCTGGTCGGCCGGTCGGCGGGACCTACTACCTGTACCGCACGCTGCGGAACCTCGATCTCGATGCGGTCCTGGAGCGCCTGATGGCACAGGCCCAGGCGGGAGCGGCCGGCGGTTCGCTGACCGACCTCGAGGAGCGCCTGGCCGCCGACGAGTTCAAGGCGCGCATCGAGAAGTTCCGCCGCTCGGTCGAGACGGAGATCCGCCGGCGCCTGGTGGAGGACCGCGGAGCGGAGGCATTGGCCCGCTCGGTGCGCAAGCCGCTGCCCGAGGACATCGATGTCATGCACGCCACCCGCGAGGAACTGGCCATGCTGCACCGCGTGCTCCAGCCTCTGTCGCGCAAGCTGGCGGTCCGCCTGGCCCGCAAGCGCCGGCACGGCCGCAAGGGGCCGCTGGACTTCCGTGCCACCATGCGGCGCTCGTTGTCGACGGGTGGGGTGCCGATTGAGCCGCGCTTCCGGCATCCGCGGCCGGCCAAGCCCGAGATCTTCGTGATCGCGGACATCTCGGGCTCGGTGGCCAGCTTCGCCCGCTTTACCCTGCACCTGGTGTACGCCATCTCCTCGCAGTTCTCCAAGGTGCGCAGCTTCGTGTTCGTGGACGGAATCGACGAGGTGACGCGGTTCTTCGAGGGCGTGGTGGACCCGGCGGAGGCGGTGGCCCGCATCAACCTGGAGGCGGACGTGATCTGGGTGGACGGCCACTCCGACTACGGGCACGCCCTGGCCGAGTTCCACCGGCGCTGGGGCGACCAGGTGACCTCGCGCTCGAGCGTCATGGTGCTGGGAGACGCCCGCAACAACTACCACGCGTCGGGATCGTGGGTGCTCGAGGACCTGCAGGCGCGGGCGCGCCGTGTCTACTGGCTCAACCCCGAGCCGCGTGACTATTGGGGCTCGGGTGATTCCATCGTGGGGGAGTACGCCGCGCACTGCGACGACGTGGTGGAGTGCCGGACGCTGCGCCAGTTGGAGCACTTCGTCGGAAACCTGGCGTGACCGCCGGCGACGCCGGCGACGCCGAGGACGCCGGCGACCCCGGGGGCGCCGGAGAGGAGGCGCGTGCGGAGGCGGGCGTCCTACGGATCTTCCCGCCCGAGGAGGGCGCGACCCGGATCGTGCTGGTGCGCCATGGCGAGGCGGAGTGCAATCTGAACCACGTGATCGGCGGTCCGAAGGGCTGCACCGGTCTGAGCGATCTGGGGCGCCATCAGGTGGCGGCGCTGGCCGACCGCCTCTACGAGAGCGGCGAGCTGCGCGAGGCGACGGCCCTGTATTCCTCTGTGCTCCCCCGGGCCACCGAGACGGCTGAGCGTTTGCGGCCCGTGGTCGGGCCGGGGCCCGCCGCACTGGGGCCGGTGCGTGAGCGCTGCGACCTGTGCGAGCTCCACCCGGGCGAGTGTGACGGCCTCGAGTGGAGCGAGATGGTCGAGAAGTTCGCGGTGCCCGACTGGGACAGCGACCCCACCGTGCCCATCGCACCGGGGGGGGAGAGCTGGGCGGAGTTCGTGGAGCGGGCCTCGGGCGCCGTGCGGGCGGTGGTGCGCGAGCACCCCGGTGAGCTGGTGGTGGCGGCCGTGCATGCCGGGGTGATCGAGGCGACGATGATCGCCTTCCTCGGCGTGGCGCCGGAGGTCTACCGGCGGGGCTGGGTCCGCATTGTGCACGCGTCCATGACCGAGTGGGAGTGGGTGCCCTCCGAGGACCGCTTCGTCCTGCTGCGCTTCAACGACTCGTGCGGGGTGCCGCGGCGGCAGGAGGGCGCGTCGGATTCAGGTGCCGTCGAGGAAGGCGCGGGCCAGGGCATCGGGCGCACGGGCAAGCCAGGCATCTTCGATCGCCTCACGCAAGGGCTTCTTGGCCACCGTCCGTAGCTGTACGAGGACGGCGGCGTAGCCGTCGAAGTGGGGGATGGTGAAGAAGCCCTTGGCACCGGTGGCGAGGAGGGCGTCCTTGTCGGCCAGATCGGCCGTGCTGAGGGCCAGGATCGGACCGGTCGGCGGGGGTGTGTCGCCGAAGCGCTTCAGGTCGGCCTTGGAGAAAGGGCGTTCCCAGGCGAAGGCCTTGTCGCGGACGAACCACGTCCGGTTGCCGTGCCGCGCTCCCTCGCTCACCTCGGGCAGTCCGGAGACCATGCGCTGGACGTCTTCGAGAGCCGCCACGGGCTCAAGCTACCGCTCCACGGCGCACTGGCGGGCTGAGCGAAGCGGGCACCGCACGACGCCGGGTACGCTGACCCATCGGGCGAGCGGAGGATGACGCGATGTTCAGCACATTGGTAGTCGGCACCGACGGATCTCCCACCGCGGACCAGGCGGTCCGGGCGGCAGCGGAACTGGCGCGTTCGTGGGGGTCGGTGCTGCACATCGTCACCGCGTACCGCACGCCCCGCTCGGGCATGGGTGCCGTGGCGGGCGTCGACATGGTCGATACTGGTATCGGGCACGCGCTGGCCGAGGAGGGCGCCCGGGCGGTGGGCCTCGAATCCATTGAGAAGTTCGGCGACGGCATCACGGCCGAGGCCCACGGCGTGCAGGGCAACGCGGACGACGTGATCCTCGCCACGGCGGCGGAGGTCGGGGCGGACCTGATCGTCGTCGGGAGCAAGGGGATGCGGGGCGCACGCCGCTATCTCGGCAGCGTGCCCAACTCGGTGGCGCACGGTGCGAACTGCGCCGTGCTGGTGGTCAAGACAGACTGAGCGCGTTGGGCGGCGGCCTGGCACAGTGGTCGCCGTGCTGCTGGTCCTCATCACCGGCCTGCAGGGATCGGGCAAGTCGACCATGGCCGCGGCGGCGGGGCGCGCCCTCGGCGCTCCCGTGCTCGGCCACGACTGGGCCATGAGCGGACTGCGGCCGTTTCCAGAAGTGCAGGATGCGCTCGACACCATGGGCGTCCGGGGCCATCGTGGTGTCGGGTGGTCAGTGCTCTGGGCACTGGCGCGCGCCCAGCTCCGGTCCGGCTCCTCGGTGGTGCTCGACGGGGTGGCCCGCGACCCCGAGGTGGAAGGGACGCGCCAGGTGGCCGCGGAGGAGGGCGCCGGGTGCGTCGTGGTCATGACCTCGTGCCACGACGCCGCTCTGCACCGGCAACGCGTCGAGGACCGGCAGAGGCGGATCCCGAACTGGTACGAGCTGGACTGGGACCACGTCGAGCGGTCGCGGTCGTCGTGGGTGCCACCCGAGAGGGTCGATCTCGTCCTCGACGCCGGGGAGCCTGTGGCGGAGAACGCGGAGGCGCTGCGCGTGTTGCTCGCAGCTCAAGGCGGAGGGTTCAGCGCAGCGCGATGAGGCCGGCCGGGGTGGCGGTGAAGCCACAGGCGCCCATGTAAAACGCCCCGAGGTCCTCCTCGAAGTCGACGTGGAGCCACTCGCAGCCGGCGGAGCGGCTCTCCCGCTCTGCCACTTCCAGCAGGCCTCGACCGATCCCGGTGTGACGCCGGTCCGGCGCGACGAGGGTGTCGATGACGAAGGCGTGCACGCCGCCGTCCCAGGCCACGTTGACGAACCCGACGAGGCGCTCGGCATCGAAGGCGCAGACCCACCCCAGGCTGTGCCGCTCGACCTGGTCTCGCCAGTCGGTGTCGAGCATGGCGTGGGCGAACCCCTCGGCGTGCAGGGCGTTCACGTCCCGGTTATCGAACGGAGCTTGCCATTCGTAGCGCACGGCCATGGCAGCCGAACCTACCCCGTCACGCCGCAGGGCCCGGATCGTACGGAAGTGCGCCCGCGTCAGCAGGCGTAGTCGTCGTCGAAGTCCGTGCTGTCGTATTGGACGATCTCGAGCGGGCCGCTGGGGAGTTGATTCTTCGCGGTCTGGTTGCCGTAGTCGGCGCACGACCCTGGCCCGCTCGGGTTGCTGAGATAGTCAGCCATCCAATACGGCACGTCGGGCTGGTAGTTGCCGACGATGCTGTTCCAGACGTCCGGGCTGGCGTAGATCCCGACGTCGGGGAGGCCTTCGCTCTCGTGCAGCGCGGTGAGCATTCCCGCCACGAACTGCGCGTTCTCGGGGAGGTCGGAAGACCAATTCTGGTCTAGGGACTCGACGTCGAGCCACCACGGTATAGAAGTGGACCCGGCTCCGACGTTCGAGGCCAGGGCGTAGGCGTTCAGGCCCTCCTGGTAGCCCGCGTTGCACGACGTGTCACCGTTGCAACCCGGCTCATTGGTGGCCGACGTGCCGTAGGTCAGGTAGGCGTACAGATTCAGGCCACCCCCCGCCCAGGCGGCTTCCTGGGCGAGGCAGGGGTTGGGAGTGTCGGAGGACGCGGTCTGATTCACCTGTCCCACCTGCACGATGCCGATGGCGTGGTCACCCGTGGGGAAGTTCCCGCATTGGGCAAAGCTGATGTCGTAGCCGTAGGACCCCGAGGGATAGGTCCCGCCGGTGAAGGCGCCCGTGCTCCCCGGGGCTTCCGCCATGGCGACGATCGGCCGGAACAGGTTCGCGGGCGCGGAGCCGTAGTAGTCGGCCGACCCGAAGTTCGACACCAACCCGGCATCGTCGGTGAACCAGTAGCCGTTGTCCGTCGGCGTGGCCGCCGCCGCGACGATCGGGTTCTTGAGGGGGAGCCCGCCGAGCGAACCGTAGAAGGGCGCCGTCCCGAAGCTGAAGATGCCACCATCGGAGGCGACGAGGAAATAGCCGGCGCCGCCGGGCCCGGTGATCATCCCGACGATCGGCTTGTTCAGCACGAGGCTGCCGGTGCTGCCATGGAAGTTCGCGTCGCCGTAGCTGAAGATGCCACCGTCGGAGGCCACCAGCCAGTAGCCGTGGCCGCTTGGCGTCGCCGCCATCCCGACCACCGGCTGGTTCAGGTGCATGCTGCCGGTGCTGCCGTAGAACTTGGCGTTGCCGTAACTGAAGATGCCGCCATCGGAGGCGACGAGCCAGTAGCCACCTCCGCCTGGCAGGACCGCCATGGAGACGACCGGCTCGTTCAGGTGCATGCTGCCCGTGCTGCCGTAGAACGTGGCATCGCCATAGCTGAAGACGCCGCCGTCGGAGGCCACCTCGTAGTAGCCGCCACCGTCCGACGTAGCTGCCATTCCCACCACTGGCTTGTTGAGCACCATGCCGCCCGTCGACCCGTAGTACTGGGCACCGCCGAAGCTGAAGATGCCACCGTCAGAGGCCGCGAGCCAGTAGGCGGGCGTGCTCGGGTCCGCCGCGGCCGCGGCCGCGGCCGCGGCCGGCCGGGCCGGCGCGGTGACCGTCACGGCCACGGCGACGAGGGCCAGCGACGGCAGAGCCGTCACGAGCAGGGCGAGGACGAGGCGGCGGATCAACTTCTGAGGAATTCCGCCACGCGGAAAGCCAGGTCGAGCGATTGGCGGGCGTTCAGCCTGGGGTCGCAGGTCGTGGTGTAGTGGGCATCGAGGTCCACCTCGAAGATCTCTTCGGCGCCACCGAGGCACTCGGTGACATCGTCCCCTGTCAGCTCGATGTGCAGCCCGCCGGGCCAGGTCCCCTCGTCGCGGTGCACGTCGAAGAAGGAGCGCAGCTCGGAGAGGATGTCGTCGAAGCGCCGTGTCTTGCGGCCCCCCTCGCTGGTGAAGGTGTTCCCGTGCATGGGATCGCAGTTCCACACGACGGCATGTCCCTCCGCCTCGACCGCCCGCACCATGGCGGGGAGGAGTTCGGTGACCCGCTCGGAGCCGAGCCGGGTGATGAGAGTGAGCCGTCCGGGGATGCGGTCGGGGTTCAGGCGCTCGCACAGCGCCACGACCTCTCCGGGGCTGCAGTGCGGACCCACCTTCACGCCCACCGGGTTGTTGATGCCGGCCACGAACTCCAGATGGGCTCCGTCGAGTTGGCGCGTGCGGTCGCCGACCCAGACCATGTGGGCCGAGCAGTCGTACCAATCACCGGTGAGCGAGTCGACGCGGGTCAGGCATTCCTCGTAGGGAAGGATCAGCGCCTCGTGGCTCGTGAAGAAGTCGACCTGGTGCAGACCCTCCTCGGCGCCGAGGTCGATGCCGCAGGCGGCCATGAAGCGCAGGGCGCGGTCGATCTCCGCCGCGATGCGCTCGTAGCGCTGGCCCTCGCTCGATGAGGCCACGAACTGCTGGTTCCACAGGTGCACCTGGGACAGATCGGCGAACCCACCCTTTGTGAAGGCTCGCAGCAGGTTGAGCGTCGAGGCCGACTGCTGGTAGGCGGCCACCAGGCGAGCCGGGTCGGGCCGGCGCGCCTCGAACTCGAAGGCCTCGTCGTTGACCATGTGGCCCCGGAACGACGGCAGCTCCACCTCGCCGATCCGCTCGGTGGCCGCCGAGCGCGGCTTGGCGAATTGCCCGGCGATGCGCCCGACCTTCACCACCGGCACACCGGCGGCGTAGGTCAGTGCCACCGCCATCTGCAGAATGATCTTGAGCTTGTCCCGTATGGCGTCCGCGTTGAACTCGGCGAAGGACTCCGCGCAGTCTCCCGCTTGCAGCAGGAAGGCGTCACCGTTGGCCACCTGGGCCAGCTGCGCCGTCAGGTAGCGCGCCTCGCCGGCGAAGACGAGTGGCGGGACCGTCGCCAGCCGGGCCTCCGCCTTCTTGAGCGCGTCCGCGTCGGGCCACTCCGGCTGCTGGGCAGCGGGGAACTTGCGCCAGGACGCGGGGCTCCACGAGGAGGTCGCAGCGGGGCTCGTCACCGGACCAGGTTAACGCCGTAGGATCCCTCGCCATGGCCGCCTTTCGCTTCGCCCTCCAGGCCTCGAACGCGGCATCCCCCGCTGCGTGGCGTGACCTGGCGCGGAAGGCGGAGGACCTGGGGTACTCGACCCTCTACGTGCCGGACCACCTCGACGATCAATGGGCCCCCATGATCGCCGCCACGGTGGCGGCGGAGGCCACGACGACGCTGCGCGTCGGCACGCTCGTCCTCGACAACGACTTCCGGCACCCGGTGGTGCTGGCCATGGAGGCCGCCACGCTCGACATCGTGACCGGCGGCCGTTTCGAGTTCGGCCTCGGTGCCGGCTGGATGACGATCGACTACCAGCGCTCCGGTATCCCGATGGACGCGCCGTCGGTGCGCGTCGCCCGCCTGGCCGAGAGCCTCGCCATCCTGCGCGCCCTGTGGCGTGACGGGAGTGCCACCTTCTCGGGCGAGTACTACCAGGTCACCGACGCCCCTGGGACGCCGGTCCCGACGACCCCCGGCGGCCCGCCGCTGGTGATCGGTGGCGGGAGCCGGCGGGTGCTCACGTTGGCCGGGGAGTTCGCCGACGTCGTGAGCATCGTGCCGAGCCTGCAGGCCGGCTACGTCGGACCGGAGGTTGCGGCCGAATCCGTCGTCGAGAAGTACGCCGACCGGGTGCGCTGGGCCAGGGAGGCGGCGGGGGAGCGCGCCGGCGATCTCGAGCTGCAATGCTGGACGGTGGCGGTGCAGGTGGTCCCGAACGCCGCGGAGGTGGCCGCCTCGCTGGCGCCGCTGTTCGACCTGACGCCCGAGCAACTGCGCGCCGCGCCGCTGGCGCTGATCGGCACGGTCGGGGAGATCGCGGAGCAGCTGCGCACGCGTCGCGAGGAGCTGGGCTTCAGCTACATCGTCGTGCACGAGGCGGAGATGGAAGCGATGGCCCCGGTGATCGCCGACCTTGCCGGCACCTGAGGCCCCGGCCCGCATCGGGATCTTCGGCGGCACCTTCGACCCGCCGCATTCCGGGCACGTCGCCGCGGCGCGTGCCGTCAGCGAGCAGCTCGGGCTGGACCGCCTGCTGTTGGTCGTGGCCAACGACCCCTGGCAGAAGTCGGGCGAGCGGGTGGTCTCGCCGGCCGAGGACCGTTACGCGCTGACCGAGGTCCTGGCTCGGGAGATCCCGGGGGCGGAGGCCAGCCGGCTCGAGATCGAGCGGGGTGGTCCCAGCTACTCGGTGGACACGGCGGAGGAGATCCTGGCCACGGCCGACGGTCCCGTGGAGCTGTACCTCGTGATCGGGGCCGACCTGGTGCCCGAGCTCGGCACCTGGCATCGCGCCGAGGACCTGCGGCGCCTGGCCACCTTGGCCATCGTGTCCCGGCCGACGGGTCCCATCCCGGACGTTCCCCCAGGCTGGCGGGCCGAATGGGTCAACGGTCCGCAGGTTCCCGTCTCGAGCTCGCAGGTCCGTGAGCTCCTGGCGGAGGGCCGCCCGGTCGAGGGCATGGTCCCCGAGCCGGTGATCCGTTGCATTTCCCGCCGCGCTCTGTACGCTGTGCCTTGAATGAGCGCCATGCCGGCCGGGTGGACGGGGTTGTCGGAAAGCCCCCGCGTGGGCGCGTTCCCCGCCAAGGTTCGCCGGGCCGACCGCCGGGCCGAGCGGAAGCTGGAGCGCCGCTCGCGCCGGCGCTGGGCCGCCGTCGGCGGTTCGATCCTTGCGGTCTCCTTCGCCGGGACGGTCGGGATCCTGGAGTTGCTGCATTGACGCCAGGCGTGGACATGCAGGTCCAGATGCCACCGGCCGTGACCACCGCGGCCGAGTCGGCCGACGCCAAGCTGGGGCGCGACACGGTGGTGCTCGGGATGGCCGAGCTCTTCGGGGTGGTCGATGCGTTCGTCATCACCAGCGCGCAGAACACGCGACACGTGCGGACCCTGGTCGAGGAGATCGAGCGGGAGGTCAAGGAGTCCCATGGCATCACGCCCGTCCGTGTCGAGGGCCTGCAGGATGCCACCTGGGTGCTGATGGACTACGGCGACTTCATCGCGCACGTCTTCCTGCAGGAGACGCGCGACTACTACGACCTCGAGCACCTGTGGTCGGGCGCGCCGCGGGTGGCGTGGCGTCGCCCGGTCGAGGACGCCGGTTGAGCACCGCCGCCGGTCGTCGACCGGCCGGGCAACGACGTCAGAGGAATTCGATCAGGTAGACGGGCGCGTTCAGCTGCGATTGCGAGCCGTTGGCGATCGGGACGCTGGTGCGCTCCCCGTCGATCTCGAAGAGCACGCCCGGGTTGTTCCCTTCGTCGATGGCGACCGTGGCCACAATCTGGGCCACCGCCTGCTCGATACTGTTTCCAGTGATCGCGCCGAAGGCTGCGTTCATGTTCACGGTCACGATGCCCGCTTGCGTCTTCGCCGAGATCACTTTCACGTTGCTCGGGATGGCCGTCGAGGTCCCCTGAGGGTCATGGCTGCTGGGCCCGTCCAGGAGGGCGCCGAGGACGGCGCTCAGCGGTGCCGGTGCCGCCACGAAGCGCTGGACTGCGGTCAGCGCGTTCGTCGAGTTGAGGAAGAAGACCTGCACCGATACATAGGACGACGGCTTCGGCTGCGTGGTCGTGGTCGTGGTGGGCGCGTGCGGGTTCAGGAGGTCGAACGGCACCTTCGAGGGGGGCATCGTGCTCGGCGCGCTCTGGGTCGGAATCGCACAGCCCGTCGCCACCACGGCCAGAGCCGCCAGCGCGACGACAGCGAGCCGGTACCTCACTCCAGGCCCTCGCCTTCGCCATCGGGGTCGTCCTCCACGAGCGCCGGCAGCGTCAGGACGAAACGGGCACCCCCTTCGGGAGAGGATTCGACGCGCACCGCGCCGCGCATCACCCGCATGTGCTCGGCCACGAGCGCCAGCCCCAACCCCGTCCCCGTCCCCGTGCCTCGCCGGCCCGATTCCGAGCCACGGTAGAAGCGGTCGAACACCTTGGTGCGCTCCAGCGGGTCGATGCCCGGTCCGGCGTCGTCGACCGTGACCTCCACCAGCGCGCCGTCATCGGAGCCGGCTCCGACCCCGACCCAGGTGGCGCCGCCCCCGTAGTGGTCCGCGTTCTCGAGCAGGTTGACCATGACCCGTTCGAATCGGCGTTTGTCCACGCCGACACGCCACGACTGCACGGCGGGGTCGATCCGCACCGCGGGAGGCGCGACGTTGTCGTGGCTGTCCATGTGGGCGAACCCGGCCTCGACCGCCCGCGGCACCAGCTCGGCGACGCGCACCTCCTCGAAGAACACGTCCACCGAGCCGGCATCGGCCCGCGACATCTCGAGGAGGTCGGCCACCATGCGCTGGAAGCGCCGGAGGTCGTCGCTGAGCAGCTGGAGGGCCCGTTGCGAGCGCAAGGGCAGGTCGTCTCGGTCGGCCTCGAGCACCTCGACGGAGGCGGCCAGGGTGGTGAGGGGGGAGCGGAGCTCGTGGCTCACGTCCGAGTTGAACCGTGCCTCGCGCTCGATGCGCTCCTGGAGCTGGTCGACCATGGCGTTGAAAGACAACGTGAAGCCCTCGAGGTCGGGATCGGCCGACTCCGCGTCGAGCCTGGTGTCGAGGTCCCCGCCGGCGATGGCGCCGGCCGCCCGTGACACGTCGGCCAAGGGCCGCAGGGACCGTGTGCTGGCGAAGCGGCCGAGGGCAATCCCCAGAATGGTCGTGATGCCGCCGGCGACGAAGAGGGCCAGGGCGAGCACCCGCAGCGTGTGGTCGAGGTCGGAGAGGTCGAACACGTCGAAGTAGAAGACGTGCACGGAGGGGACGGGGACCCCGACGACGATCTCGGACGCTCCCTGCGGGCTGCGGTAGGTCTGGGTGGCCGCCGTCCCGTCGAGGACGACGGTGCGCAGCTGGCCCGGGATCGATGCCGCGGTCACCGTCAGGGACGAGTCGTAGGTCTTGGAGCCGAGATAGAGCACGGAGTGCGCGTCGGTCCCCGCATCGATGTTGCTCAGGAGGAACGGGTACGCCGTCGTCCCCTGCTCCAATGCGTTGCGCACGAGGACGGCGTTGGTGAACGTCTGGTGCTGGGCCGCCGATTCCCGGCCCGCCAGCAGGAAGTGGCGCACGGTGAAGTACGAGAGCCCACCCATGAGGATGGAGAGGATCAGCGCCCCCAGCCCGAACACGGCCGTGATGCGGGCGCCGATGCCCAGCTTCACGTCAGGGCACCAGCTTGTAGCCCATGCCCCTCACGGTGAGTATGTGCTGGGGCACCGCGGGATCCACCTCGACCTTGGTGCGCAAGCGCCGGATGTGGACGTCGACCAGGCGCCCGTCGCCGAAGTAGTCGTACCCCCACACACGATCGAGCAGTTGCTCGCGGCTGAGGACCTTGTTGGGGCTGGCCGCCAGCTCGCACAGCAGGCGGAACTCGGTGCGGGTGCAGTGCACCTCGTCGCCGTTGAGGCGCCGCAGCACGCCCTGCTCGGGCAGCAGCTGGAGGTCGCCGAAGGTGAGCGCCCCGGGCTCCTCCTCCGCCGGCCGCGCCCGGCGCAACAGGGCGCGGATGCGGGCCGCCAGCTCTTTGGCCACGAACGGCTTGGTGACGTAGTCGTCGGCGCCCGCCTCCAGGCCGGCCACGACGTCGTGCGTGTCCGCCCGCGCCGTCACGATGATGATGGGCACCGCGCTGCTCCGGCGCAGGGCGCGGCAGCACTCGAAGCCGTCCATGCCGGGCAGCATGAGGTCGATCAGCGCGACGTCGGGCGGGGCCTCGGCGAACATGTCGAGACCCTCTTCGCCGCTGGCGGCGTCCCTTACCTCGTACCCTTCGCCTTCCAGGGCGAGGCGCATGGAGGACCGGATGCGCTCATCGTCCTCGACGACCAGAATGCGCCCGCTCATCTGCCTCCAGCTCAGCTGATCCAGATCTGGGTCGGCCAGATGGAGCCACCGATCATGCCGAAGGCGGATTGGCCCTGCGGCGTGGTGGGGTTGTTGAAGTTCTGCACCGTGGGGTCGCCGATGACGGCCCAGACGGCCCGGTCGGTCCACAGGTAAGGGAGATCCAGCGCCAGGCGCTTGTTCACCGTCTGGTAGGACTGCTCGCGGACCGCCTTGTCCGTGCTGGCGCGACCGGCCAGGAGCGCCGTCTCGATCTGCGGGTCGGCGTTGCGGGCCATGTTGATGGACAGGGCGCCCGAGCTCACCGTGGTGGTGCTCCAGAAGATGTAGTTGAGGTCGGGGTCCACCGCACCGAATTGCCGCCAGCCCAGGGCCTGGTACTTCCCGGCCAGCGCGTTGTTGATGGTGTCGTTCTGCTGCACGATGTTCGTGCTGACCTGGAAGCCCACCGCCTTCCAGGCCTGCTCCAGGTACTGGGCCGCCCGGATGGCCGCCGGCGAGTTGGTCGAACCGTAGGAGAACGTGATCGGCCCACCGTTCGTCTTGGCCGCCGTCGAGACCAGCTTGGATGCCTGGCTCGGGTTGTAGGCCGGGTACTGGGTCTTCGAATAGTAGGGCGAACCGGGGACGAAGAGGCCGTTGCTGACCGGGAGGACGCCTTCGTCGATCACCTTGGCGTACTGCTGCCGGTTGATCGCCATGGCCGCGGCTCGCCGGATGTTGGGGTCGTTGAAGGGCTTGGCCAGGCAGTTGAGCTGCACGCAGTTCATGTCGGGCTCCCCGGCCACGTGCGTGCTGTCGTCGATGTACGAGTAGCTCTGGTTGCCCCGGAACTGGGTGATGATCTGCGGCGTGTCGGTGATCATAAGGTCGATGGTGCCCGACTTGAGCGCTTCGGCCCGCGCCGACTCGTCGGGGATCGGCTTGAAGGTGATCTGCGACAGGTACGGCATGCCCTTGCGCCAGTAGTTCGGGTTGGCCGTGGCGGTGAAGTGGTCGTTGGGGATCCACTCCTTGAAGACGAAGGGCCCGGTGCCGACCGGGTGCGTGGTCCCGTTGGGGTTCGACAGCATGGAGGGCGCCACGACGTAGGCGATCTGGCCGCCGATGCCGCCGGCCAGGTAGTAGGGGAACGGGACCCATGGGTCCTTGAAGGTGATCGTCACGGCCAGCGGGGAGACCTGGGTGATGGAGACCAGGGTCGGGCTGAGGATGATGCCGGTGAGCAGTGACTTGGCCTGGGCCTGGAAGTTGGTGAGCAGGGCGGCGCCGTTGCAGGGCGTGCCGTCGTGGAAGAACAGGTTGGACCGCAGTGTCACGGTCCACGAGGTGTAGGCGGCGTTGGGCACCACGGAGGCGGCCAGATAGGGCGCCCAATCCCCGTTGGCCAGAATGATGGTCAGCGGGTCGAACACGGTCCGGGCGTACATGACGCCGACCTCGTCGAAGCGGGCCTGGGTCGGGTCGAAGCCCGATTCCTCGGCATCCACCCCGAATACCAGCGAGCCGCCGTGCTTGGGGGTCTTGGTGCTTACCCCGTTGCGGCCCGGACCGTTGGTCGTGGCACCTGCGATGTCGTCGAAACCAAGGCCGAGCGCGCCGGCACCGGCCACGCCCGCGGCAGCGGCGGCACCGCCCAACAGCACCTGGCGTCGATCAAATCTCGAGACCATCGGTCCTCCATTTCACCGAACCCGCCGGACCCCCCGAAGGTTCTCGGGCGACGATAGTGCCCAGGAACCCCTGCGTGGGGGCGGTACGGTTGCCAGCGTGTCGGGCGACTGGGATCTGCCGGGGTTTTCCGCCTGGCTGGGCGGCCGCGCCGCGGCGACCCGGACGGCGTACGTGAGCGACGTCACGGCCTTCGCCGACTGGATGTCCCGCAGCGACGTCGACCGCCCCGAAGGCGTCGACCGCCTGCACCTGCGGCGGTACCTCGCCTCCCTCGGGACGCGGAAGCTGGCCCGCGCCACCATCGCCCGCAAAGCGGCGGCGCTGCGCTGCTATTTCTCCTGGCTGGTCCGGCAGGGTCGCCTCGGCTCCGACCCGGCCCGCTCGCTGCGCGCCCCGGCGGGTGGGGGGCGCCTGCCCCGCGTGCTCTCGGGCGGCGAGGTCTCCGCGCTGCTGGACGCGCCGGCCGCGACGCCCGTGGACCGGCGCGACCTGGCCGTCCTCGAGCTGCTGTACGCGGCTGGGCTCCGTGTCTCCGAGCTCTGCGGCCTCGACCGCGGCGACATCGACCTGCGCGGGCGGACCGTCACCGTGCTGGGCAAGGGGGGGAAGCAGCGGCGGGTGCCGGTGCACGACGCCGCGGTCGCCGCGTTGCGGTCCTGGTTCGACGACGGGCGCGACGACATGGAGGGCCCGCCCGAGGCGGCCTTCGTGAACCGCCGTGGCGCGCGGCTCGGCCCCCGGGACGTGCGGCGCATTCTCGACCGCCGCTCCGCCTCGCCGACCCATCCGCACGCCTTGCGTCACACCTACGCCACCCACCTGCTCGACGGCGGGGCCGATCTGCGGGTCGTCCAGGAGCTCCTGGGCCATGCCAGCCTGGCCACCACGCAGGTGTACACCCACGTCAGCAAGGAGCGCCTGCGGGCCGTCTACGGGAAGACGCACCCCCGGGCCTGACTCGCCCCGGGCCAAAAGGCCCGCTGAGCTGCTAGCATGGTCCGGCCCACCAGAGGGTGGGTGGCAGCACCGACCAACATCACCTGCGCGCGTTCCACGGTCGCCGCCATCGGGCGGCGCTGCGCCAGGGGAGCAACCGACTGGAGGAACACATCTATGGCCGTCGTTTCCATGCGACAGCTTCTGGAAGCCGGGGTCCACTTCGGCCACCAGACGCGCCGATGGAACCCGAAGATGAAGCGCTTCATTCTTGGTGAGCGCAACGGGATCTATCTCATCGACCTGCGCAAGACGCTGACCGGCGTCGAGTCCGCCTACTCCTTCGTGCGGGACCTCGTCGCCGACGGCGGCACGATCCTGTTCGTGGGGACGAAGAAGCAGACCCAGGGTCCCGTGGCCGAGTTCGCCGAGGCGTGCAACATGCCCTACGTCAACCAGCGTTGGCTCGGCGGCATGCTGACCAACTTCGCCACGGTCTCGGGCCGGGTGAAGCGCATGCAGGAGCTGCGGGCCATGCAGGCCGCCGGCGACTTCGACGGCATGCCGAAGCGGGAGGCGCTGCAGCACACCCGTGAGCTCGAGAAGCTGAGCCGCAACCTCGGCGGCATCGCCGACCTCGAACGGCTTCCCAGTGCCGTGTTCGTGATCGACACCAAGAAGGAGCACATCGCGGTGACCGAAGCCCGCAAGCTCGGGCTGCCCGTGGTCGCGGTCGTCGACACCAACTGCGACCCCGACGTCATCGACTACGTGATCCCCGGCAACGACGACGCCATCCGTTCGGGCTCGCTCATGTGCCGCGTCATCGCCGACGCGGTGGTCGAAGGGCGTTTCATCGCCGAGCACCGCCGCAAGATGGCGCCCCCGGTGTCCGAGGACAGCGGCCCCTCGTCGGCGCCGCGCCCGCGCCGGGCCCAGGCCGCCGCCGCTGCTGCGGCGGCTCCGACCCCCGCCGCACCCGTGACACCCCCCGCCCCCGCTGCACCGGCCCCGGCCGCCAGCCCCGAGCCGGCCGAGGTGGCCTGACCGTGGCCAGCTACACCGCAAAGGACGTGTCCGCGCTGCGCCAGATGACCGGCGCCGGCATCCTCGACTGCCGCAACGCGCTCGAGGAGACAGGCGGCAATCTCGAGGAGGCGGCCAAGCTGCTCCGTGAGAAGGGACTGGCCGGCGCGGCCAAGCGGAGCGATCGCGAGGCCTCGGAGGGCGCGGCCGCCGTCGCCCTCGAGGGAAACGCCGCCGCCGTGGTGGAGTTGCGCTGCGAGACGGACTTCGTGGCGAAGGCCGACGAGTTCGTGAAGCTGGCCGACGAGCTGGCCGCGCTGGTGGCCGCCAAGGGCGAGGACGCCGCGTCGGAGCTCGACGACGCCATCGACGGCCTGCGCTCGACGCTCAAGGAGAACATCTCCGTCGGGCGGGTCCGCCGCCTGGTGGCCGAGCCCGGCCAGATCCTCGACACCTACCTGCACCTGCAGGCGGGGCGCGGCGTCAACGCCGTCGCCGTGGTGATCGAGGGCGGCACCGAGGAGCTGGCCCACGACATCGCCGTGCACATCGCCTTCGCCAAGCCGGCCTACCTGAGCCGCGACGAGGTCCCCGCGGCCGACGTGGCCGCCGAGCGCGAGACGCTGACCACGATCACGCGCAACGAGGGCAAGCCCGAGGCCGCCATGGAGAAGATCGTGGAGGGCCGCATGACGGGCTGGTTCAAGGAGCGGGTGCTGTTGGATCAGGCCTACGTGCGCGACGAGAAGCAGACGATCGCGGGCATGCTCGGCTCGGCCCGCATCGTGTCGTTCGCGCAGGTCGTCATCGGCGCCTGACGCTGCTGACCGTGGGAGAACCGCGTCGGATCGTTCTGAAGATGTCGGGGGAGGCGCTTGCCTCCGCCGCGTCGGACGAGACCATCGATGCCGCCACCGTCGAGCGCATGGCCAAGGAGATGGCCCGCGCCATGGACGGCGGGGGCCTCGAGCTGGCGGTCGTGGTCGGCGGGGGCAATATCTGGCGTGGCACGACGGGGGAGAGCGGTGGCATGGACCGCGCGACGTCGGACACCATGGGCATGCTCGGCACGGTGATCAACGCGCTGGCGCTGCAGGACGCGCTCGAGCAACAGGACCAGCCGACCCGGGTGCTCAGCGCGCTCTCCATGGCCGAGGTCGCCGAGCCGTACATCCGGCGCCGGGCCATCCGCCACCTCGAGAAGGGCCGCATCGTCGTCTTCGCCGCCGGCATGGGGAACCCGTTCTTCACCACCGACACCCCGGCCGCGCTCCGGGCCGCCGAAATCGGCGCCGAGCTCCTCTGCAAGGGCACCCACTCCGGGGTCGACGGGGTCTACAGCGCCGACCCCAAGCTCGACCCTACGGCGACCCGTTACGACGAGATCTCCTTCATGGAGGTCATCAACAAGGACCTGCGCGTGATGGATCTCACCGCCATCACCTTCTGCAAGGACAACAACCTGCCGATCAGGGTCTTCGACCTCATGAACCCGGGCAACATCCCCCGTGCCCTCAGCGGTGAAGAGATCGGTACGCTGGTCCGCTGATGGACGAGGACCTCGCCGGCCTGGTCAAGGACGACACCAGGGACAAGATGGCCAAGGCCGTCGACCACGTCCGCCACGAGATGAGCAACGTGCGCACGGGCCGGGCCTCCTCGGCGCTCCTCGAGCCCCTGATGGTCGACTATTACGGGACCCCCACCGCCCTGCGCCAGCTGGCCGGCTTCAGCGTCCCCGACGCCATGCTCCTGGTCATCTCCCCCTACGACAAAGGCTCGCTTGGGGCCATCGAAAAGGCCATCATGGGTTCGGACCTGGGAATTAATCCCACCAATGACGGCACCGTGATCAGACTGGCCTTTCCGCCGTTGACAGAAGAGCGGCGTAAGGAGCTGGTGAAGGTCGTCCGGCACAAGGCCGAGGAGGGGAAAGTGGCTGTGCGCAACCTGCGGAGGGCGGGGCGACACGATCTGGAGGCGCTCCAGAAGGACGGCGACCTCTCGACCGACGAGCTCGAGCGGGTCGAGAAGGACCTCGACAAGATGACCCAGGAGCAAGTGGCGGCGATCGACCAGCTGCTCGCCCACAAAGAGCAAGAACTGCTCCAGGTCTGAGGAGCGAGCCATGGCCGACGACACAGACGACTTCCAGGACTTCATGAACGAACTCGAATTGGGTGACGACCTCGACGAAGACGCCGGACCCGGCGCGGAGGGGATCGAGGAGGAGCCGACGAGCTACCACTCCGGGCGGGTGCGCATCATCGGCGCCGAGCCGGCGGGCGACACGGTGCGCGAGGTGACGGGGCCCGTCGTCGACGACCACCCCGAGATCCCGCACTGGAACGACGCACCGACAGGGCAGGTGCCCGCGATCCTCGACACCAATTTGGGCGAGGACCCGCCGGTGGCGCCGCCGACCTGGCGCGAGGAGGAGACGGACTGGGAGGCCCAGGAAGAGGTCTTCGAGCCCTCCATGCTCTCCGACGACCTGCCGGCGGTCGGCGCGCTCCTCGGTGAGCAGAGCGAAGAGATCGACGTGGAGCGCCAGCCCTGGCACTTCGAATCCGACGACACGCTCGTGATCCCGCCCGAGCCCGGCTTCGGAGCCGAGCCGGTCGCCGGGACCGAGTTCGAGCCGGAGCCCGAGCCCGAGCCGGTCCGCCAGCCCGAGCACGTCGTCCTGCAAGAACCCGACTACGAACCGCAACTCGAAGCGGGGAACGGCGCGCGCCGCGCCGCCGTCCCCATCACCGCCGCCGCGTCGGCCGCCGCCGCGTCGCGCCTGACCCCGCCCCGGGCGCCCGAGCCCAGGACGCGCGCCGCCCGCAGCAGCCGGACCAACGGCACCGCCCGTACCGGCAACGTCAACACGGCGGGGACCGCTGGCCGCGACATGCGGGTGGCCATCGGCTCGGGACTCCTGCTCGGCGCCGTCGCGCTGGCCTGCTTCGCCGCCGGCACGGTGGCCAGCATGGTCATCGTCTGCTTGGTCGTCCTGCTGGCCACGGCGGAGGCCTACGCCGCCTTCCGGCGGGCGCAGTACCACCCGGCGACGTTGCTCGGGCTGGTCGCCGTCCTGTCGCTGCTGATCGAGACCTACAACAAGGGCGTGGCGGCGCTGCCGCTCGTCCTCGTCCTGCTCGTCGCCGGCTCTTTCATCTGGTACCTGGCCCGGGTCGAGCCGGCAGCAGAGCCCGTGTCGGGCATCTCCTCGACCGTGTTCGTCTTCGTCTGGGTCGGTGCCTTCGGCTCGTTCGCGGCGCTCCTGCTCAATCCCAACCTCTTCCCCGACCGCCACGGCATTGCCTTCGTGCTGGCCGCCGTCATCGTGACGGTGGCCGACGACGTGGCCTCGCTGCTGATCGGTGCGTCCATGGGCCGCCACCAGCTGGCGCCGTCCATCAGTCCCAACAAGAGCTGGGAGGGGCTGATCGGGGGCGCCGTCGCGGCCATCCTCGTGTCCGTGATCGTCGTCCACTTCATCCATCCGTGGACGCTCAGCAAGGCGGCGCTCTACGGCGTGGTGGTGGCGATCGTGGCGCCGCTGGGGGACCTGAGCCAGTCCATGATCAAGCGGCATCTGGGGCTGAAGGACATGGGACGGCTACTGCCCGGCCACGGAGGCATCCTGGACCGGGTCGACGGGTTGCTGTTCGTCATGCCGGCCACGTACTTCGTCGTCAAGGCGATGCACCTCGGGTGAGCTGACCCACCCGTGCGCACGGTCAGCCTGATGGGCTCCACCGGGTCCGTCGGTACGCAGGCGCTCGACGTCATCCGCACCGAGCCCGAGCGCTTCCGCGTGCACGCGCTGGCGGCGCAGCGCTCCGTCGAAGCGCTCCTGGCGCAGGCGGCGGCCTTTGGCCCCGCGCTCGTCGTCATCGGTGACCCCTCCCGCTACGCCGAGGTGCGCGACGGCGTCCCCGCCGGCACCGAGGTGATGGTGGGGGAGGAGGGCATGGCCGCCGCCGCCTGCGGCGCCGACGTCGTGCTCAACGCGGTCGTGGGCTTCGCCGGCCTGCCGGTCACCATGGCCGCCCTCGAAGCCGGCAAGCGGCTGGCGCTGGCCAACAAGGAATCGCTGATCGCCGGCGCGCCCGTCGTGCAGAAGGCGCGCCGCACCCCGGGCGCCGAGATCGTGCCCGTCGACTCCGAGCACTGCGCGGTGCACCAGTGCCTGGCGGGCGTGCACGTTGCCACCGACGTGGCCCGGCTGCTCCTCACCGCTTCGGGCGGACCCTTCCGGGGCTGGACGACCGAGCGTCTCGCCACCGTCACCGTGGCCGAGGCGCTGGCCCATCCGACGTGGTCGATGGGGCCCAAAATCACGATCGACTCGTCGACGCTCATGAACAAGGGGCTCGAGGTGATTGAGGCCCACGAGCTCTTCGGCATCGGCTACGACCGCATTGACATCGTCGTGCACCCGCAGTCCATCGTGCACTCCATGGTGGAGCTGCGCGACGGGTCGACGCTGGCGCAATTGTCGAACCCCGACATGCGCCTCCCCATCGGCTACGCGCTCGGCTGGCCCGACCGCGTGGCGACGCCGTTCGGTGCCCTCGACTGGTCCGGCGACCTGGCGCTGACCTTCGAGCCGCCCGACCGCGGCGTGTTCGGCTGCATCGACCTGGCCTACGAGGCGGGCCGGCGGGGCGGCTCCGCCCCGGCCTGGCTCAGCGCGGCGAACGAGGTGGCCGTCGAGGCTTTCCTGGGTAATGCACTCCCGTGGGGCGGCATCGCGGACGTAGTGGCCGAGACGATGGCGGCGTGGGTGGACGAGCAGGTCGACGAGGTCGACGCCGTGCTGGCGGCGGACGCACAAGCCCGGGCCCGGGCCCGCCTGGCTCTGGACCGACGCCTGGCCCTGGGTGGCGGCCGGTAGCGTTGGGGCTGCCATGACGCTCACCGCGAAGGAGGCGCCTCCGGCGCAACCACCCCCCGGGCCGGACCCGATGCCCGAGGGCGACCCGGCGCGGGTGGTCCAGCTGCTGGTCGCACTGGCCCTGATCACCGTCGTCTTCATCGCCCTCGGCTGGGGCTATCTGCTCCTCTTCATCGCCATCCTGTTCGCCATCGTGATGCTGCACGAGTTCGGGCACTTCATCACGGCCAAGCGGGCGGGCATGAAGGTGACGGAGTACTTCGTCGGCTTCGGCCCCCGGTTGTGGTCCTTCCGCCGCGGCGAGACCGAGTACGGCGTGAAGGCCATTCCCGCCGGTGGCTACGTGCGCATCGTCGGCTTCACCTCCACCGAGGAGGTCCCGGAGGAGGACGAGGAGCGGGCCTACCGCCAGCAGCCCTTCCACCAGCGCATCATCGTGGCGTCGGCCGGCTCGGCCATGCACCTCCTCATCGCCCTCGTCCTGGCCTTCATCCTGGTCTTCACCTTCGGGCGGACGACGAACAACTACAACGTGACCGCGCTCGAGCACTGGCCGGGGCGGACCACGCCCGCCGCGCTCGCCGGCCTGAAGGTCGGGGACACCATCGTCTCCGTCGACGGCAAGAAGTTCACCAACCCCAATTCGATGACGGACGCCATCAAGCGCTCCACCGGCACGCCCGTCACCCTCGGGGTCGAGCGCGACGGGAAGCTCATTCACCTCACGGCCACGCCGGAGAACGGCAAGGGCATCAAGGTGGGCGGCGAGAAGCTGGGCAACCGGGGCTACCTGGGCGTCGACATCGACACGGCGACCACCCCGGTCAGCGTGGTGGATGCCCCCCGCGCCGCCCTGTCCTCAATGTGGACGGTGACCCACGAGGAGGTCGCGGGGCTTGGCCAGACGTTCTCGTGGAGCGGCCTGGAGTCGATCTACCACCAGGTGACGAACTCCAAGGATGCGCAGTCTGCCGTGAACAACCCCGGGTCCGCACCGCGTCCCGTCTCCATCGTGGGCATCGCCAACCTGGGGGCCCAATCGGAGCAGGCAGGATTGGCCTCCGTCCTCCTCCTGTTGATCGCCATCAACATCGTGTTCGCGATCTTGAACATGCTGCCGATGATCCCGCTCGACGGCGGGCACGTCGCGGTGGCGGCCTACGAGTGGGTCCGGACCAGACGCGGCCAGCCGTACTACAGGGCCGACATCACGAAGCTCTTCCCCGTGGCGGCGCTGTTCATCGCCTTCCTGCTGGTGTTCGTCTTCGCCGGCATCTTCCTCGACATCACGCATCCACTCCAGATCCCGCACTGACGCCGGTGGATCTCGCTTCGGCACTCCTGTCCCCGCGCCGGCCCACTCGCCGTATCACTCTCGGCGGCGTGCCCATCGGCGACGGTGCGCCGGTGACGGTGCAGTCCATGACGACCACCAAGACGGCGGACGTCGACGGCACGTTGGCCCAGATCTATGCACTGGCGGCGGCGGGCGCCGACATCGTGCGCTGCACGTGCAACGAGGAGGCCGCCGCCGAGGGGCTGGCCCACATCGTGCCGCGGTCCCCGGTGCCGATCGTGGCCGACATCCACTTCCACCACGAGATGGCCCTGGCCGCGCTCGAGGCGGGTGTGCAGGGCCTGCGCCTGAACCCGGGCAACCTGCGCAAGGAGGCCGAGATCAAGCAGGTGGCCGCCGAGGCGCGCGACCGCGGCGTGCCCATCCGCATCGGGGTCAACGCCGGCTCGCTGCACCCCGACCTCTACAAGAAGTACGGCGGCGCCACCCCCGAGGCGTTGGTGGAGTCCGCCCGCAACGAGCTGGCCTTCTTCGAGGAGGTCGACTTCACCGACGTGAAGATCTCGGTCAAGGCTTCCTCGGTGGCGCTGATGATCGCCGCCTACCGGCTGGCCTCGGAGACCTTCGACCACCCGCTGCACCTCGGCGTGACCGAGGCCGGCCCGCCACCCGCCGGCCTGGTCAAGGGCACCGCCGGCATCGGCGCCCTGCTGGCCGAGGGCATCGGCGACACCATCCGCTTCTCGCTGACCGCTGATCCCGTCGAGGAGGCCCGGGCCGGGCGCCAGCTCCTCGAGTCGCTGGGGCTGCGGGAGCGCAAGGGCCTCGACCTCATCGCCTGCCCGTCGTGCGGCCGGGCCCAGGTCGACGTCATCGCCGTGGCCAAGGAGGCCCAGGAGGCGCTCGAGAAGTTGAACCTTCCCATTCAGGTGGCCGTGATGGGGTGCGTGGTCAACGGTCCCGGCGAGGCGCGTGAGGCCGACATCGGCATAGCGGCCGGCAAGCAGAAGGGCCACCTGTTCATCCGCGGCAAGATCATCCGCGTCGTCCCCGAGGCGGACATGGTGCAGGCACTGGTGGACGAGGCGGAGCGTCTGGTGGACGAAGGGGTCGAGGCGCGCCTCGCCCAGGCCGACTCGAGCGCCGAGGCCGAGGCGGAGGCCGACCGCCGCGCCCTGCTCGACTCGACGGGCGCCGATCCCAACCACTCGGCCGCGAAGATCGAGATCATCCGGCGTCACAGCGAGGGCGAGGCCGACCACTAGCCTGCGCACCCATGGCCAAGGGTGCGATCGTCACGCGTGAGGAGGACTTCCCGCGCTGGTACCAAGAGGTGATCGCCGGCGCCGAGATGGCGGACAACGGCCCCGCCCGCGGCACCATGGTCATCCGGCCCTGGGGCTACGGCATATGGGAGCGCATGCAGGCCGAGCTCGACCGGCGCATCAAGGAGGCAGGCGCCGAGAACGCCTACTTCCCGCTCTTCATCCCCGAGTCCTTCCTGAAGCTCGAGGCCGAGCACGTCGAAGGGTTTGCCCCCGAGCTGGCCGTGGTCACCCACGGTGGCGGCAAGGAGCTCGAGGAGCCGCTCGTCGTGCGCCCGACCAGCGAGACGGTGATCAACAGCTTCTTCTCCAAGTGGGTGCAGAGCCACCGCGACCTCCCGCTGCTCATCAACCAGTGGGCCAACGTCGTGCGCTGGGAGCTCCGCCCGCGCCTGTTCCTGCGCACGACCGAGTTCCTGTGGCAGGAGGGGCACACGGCGCACGCCACCGAGGCGGACGCGCTGGCCTACGCACTGCGCATCCTTGACGATGTCTATCGTGCCACGATGGTTGACGTGCTGAGCATGCCGGTGCTCACGGGGCACAAGACGGCACGTGAGCGCTTCGCCGGCGCGACGCGCACGTGGACGTGCGAGGGGATGATGGGCGACGGCAAGGCGCTGCAAATGGGCACCAGCCACGAGCTGGGCCAGAACTTCGCGCGGCCGTTCGACATCACGTACACCAACGACTCGGGCACGCAGGAGTACGTGTGGCAGACCTCGTGGGGCGTCTCCACGCGTCTCGTCGGCGCGCTCGTCATGGGCCACGGCGACGACTTCGGGCTGCGCCTTCCGCCCGCGCTCGCGCCCTCAGAGGTCGTCGTCCTGGTGGTCAAGGACAGCCCCGAGGTGGGCGCCGCCGCCGAGGCGCTGGTCGCCGAGCTCACGACGGCGGGGCACCGGGTCCGCCTCGATGTCCGGACCGACACCAGCTTCGGCCGCCGCAGCGTGGCCTGGGAGCTCAAGGGCGTCCCGGTACGGGTCGAGGTCGGCCCCCGCGACCTCGCCGAGGGCAACGTGACCGTGGTCACCCGGCACCGCCGCGAGAAGCAGAACGTCGCCCTGGGCGCGGTCGCCTCCACGGTCAGGGCCGTGCTGGACTCCGTCGGGCCCGACCTCCTGGCGGAGGCCACGGCGGCCCGCGACGCCAGGACGGTGGCCGCCGCGTCATTCGAGGAGGCCGTCGAGGCGGCCTCGGTCGGCTTCGCCCGGGTCCCTCTCGGGGCGCTCGGGCCCGACGGCGAGGACCGCCTGGCCCAGCACGCCCTTTCCATCCGCTGCCTGCAGCGACCCGACGGCTCGCTCGCCCTGGCCGGCGAGCCCGAGGACGACATCGTGGCCGTCGTGGCCCGGTCGTATTAGTCCCGGAATTGCTATAATCCCTCCTGCTGTCCATTTTTGAAGATCAGTACCTCGTTGAAGCGTGGGCTGCGGCCCACGCTTTCGCTTTGCGGGGGCACACCAGGACGATGACCAGGACCAAGACCAGGAGAGGAGGTGGCGCCGATGCCCGGAGGTCGCAGCAGTACCGACACGCTGACGGACGCGCTGTCGCCCATCCTTCAGGCCCGCGGCCTGGACCTGGTGGACGTGGAGGTGCACGGGGCCCAGCTGACGGTCTTCGTCGACCGCGAGGGGGGCATCAACCTCGACGACCTGGGTGACGCCACCCGGGACGTCTCGGCGGCCCTCGACGACATCGATCCCATGCCGGGCCGCTACACGCTGTCGGTCTCGAGCCCCGGTCTCGAGCGACGGCTGCGTACCCCGGCGCACTTCGCCCGGGCGGTGGGGGAGACCGTGACCGTGCGGATCGACTCCGGGACGGCTGACGTCCGGCGCGTCAGCGGGACGCTCCAGAGCGCCGACGATTCGGGCTGCGTGCTGGCCGGTCCCGAGGTGCCCGACGGCGAATTGCGCATCGCCTACGACCAGATCGAGCGGGCGCGGACGGTGTTCGAGTGGGGTCCCGAGCCCCGGCCCACGAAGGGCGGCAAGAACGAGAAGAACGAGAGCGAGAAGAGCGAGAGGGTGAAGCGGCAATGAGCAAGACCAATTTCGAATTCCTGGACGCGCTGGGTCAGATCGCGCGTGACAAGGGAATCTCGGTCGAGACGTTGCTCGACGCGCTGGCCAACGCGCTGGTGGCGGCCTACAAGCGCCGTCCCGACGCCGCCGAGGAGGCCGTCGTCACCATCGACCCCGACTCGGGCGAGATCCGCGTCTACGGGCAGGAGCTCAACGAGGACGGCGAGGTCGTCCGCGAATGGGACGACACGCCGGACGACTTCGGGCGCATCGCCGCGCAGACGGCCAAGCAGGTGATCCTGCAGCGCATCCGCGAGGTCGAGCGCGACATGAAATACGAGGAGTACGCCGGCCGTGAGGGTGACATCGTCACCGGCATCGTGCAGCAGACCGACAACCGCTACACCCTGCTCGACCTGGGCAAGGTCGAGGCCCTGTTGCCCCAGGCCGAGCAGGTGTCCTATGAGCGTTACGAGCACGGGGCCCGGTTGAAGGCCTACATCGTCGAGGTCCGCAAGACCACCAAGGGCCCCCAGATCGTGGTGAGCCGGACCCACCCGGGTCTCATCAAGCGGCTGTTCGAGCTCGAGGTGCCCGAGATCGGCTCCGGGGTGGTCGAGATCAAGGCGGCCGCCCGTGAGCCCGGCCACCGCACCAAGATCGCCGTCTGGTCGAACGATCCCAACGTCGACCCGGTAGGCGCCTGTGTGGGCGCCCGCGGCTCGCGCGTGCGCATGGTGACCAACGAGCTGCGGGGCGAGCGCGTCGACGTCGTCCCCTTCTCGGACGACCCTGTCGAGCTGATCCAGAACGCGCTGGCCCCGGCCCGCGTGCGCGAGGTGCGGCTCGACGAGGAGACCGGCACCGCCACCGTCATCGTGAGCGACTTCCAGCTCTCCCTTGCCATCGGCAAGGAGGGGCAGAACGCCCGCCTGGCGGCGCGGCTCACCGGCTGGCGCATCGACATCAAGAGCGAGACCCAGCTGGCCGAGGAAGAGGCCGGCGGCTACGGCGAGCAGGACTGGGCCGAGGGCGAGTGGGTCGAGGACGAGAAGGGCGAGCTGGTCTGGAAGCCCGCCGAGGGCGGCGAGGCCATGTCGGCCGAGGAATGGACCCACCAGGCGGAGGATCCGGCCGAGGAGGTCGTCGTGGTGACCGAATCTGCCGACGGGAGCGTCACCGTCGAGGATGTCACGGTGAGCGAGACCTCCGACGGGGAAGTCGTCGTCGACGACGTCGTGGTGACCGAATCCGCCGATGGCGAGGTGACGGTCGACGAGGCTGTGGCGGTCGCCGACGCCGCAGACGCCGCAGACGCCGACGCGGCCGACGCTGCCGACGACGCCGGGGCTGCCGAGGTGTCGGAAGAGGCCGAGGCATAGCGCCGACACGGACCTGTGTCGGTTGCCGGAGCGCCCTGCCGGCCGACCAGCTGATCCGAATCGTCCGGCTTCCGGGCGGGGCCCTCTCGTTGGACCGGCACGCTGCCGGTCGGGGGGCATGGCTGTGCCGGGACTCGCCCGGCTGCCTGGATGATGCGGTGCGCCGGCACGGCTTCGAGCGGGCCTTCTCGGCGTCCATCGACGCTGCGGACCTGCAGCAGTTGCGTATGCACCTGGGTGAGGCGTGGGGGTGGCCCGCACCTGATGTGCGAGGATAGGGAGCTGGGTTGACGCCGCGCCCCGAGACAAAACAAGGACAAAGAGAACCACTTGCCGAAGAAGATCCGCGTCTATGAACTGGCCAAAGAGCTCGGCCTTACCAACAAGGAGGGGCTGGAGCTGGCCCTTTCCCTGGGGATCGGGGTCAAGAGCCACTCGTCCTCCATCGAGGACGCGCAGGCCGACCGCGTCCGCCGCAAGGCCGATGCCGAGGGCCTGCGTCGGCCCGTCCAGCCCGAGGAGCCCGCTCCGGCCAAGAAGGCTGCCAAGGCCACCAAGGCTGCCAAGGCCACCAAGTCGGCGCCCCTAGGCGGCGCGGACGACGACGGCGCCGGCGAGGCACCGGCACGACGCCCGCTCACTTCGGTATCGAGCAGCTCGGCTGCGAGCAGCGCCCCGGTCAAGAAGGCTCCGGCCCGCCCGGTGTCGGCGCCGGCGGCGGCAGGGTCCGGCGCCGAGGCTCCGGCAGCCGCGGCGACCCCGCCCCGCTCGCCCCGCCTGATCAGCAGCAGCCGCCCGACGCCACCCCCGGCCGCGCCGTCGGCACCTGCTGCATCTGCTGCCCCAGCTCCAGCTCCAGCCCCAGCCACGGCGGCGCCCGGCGCACCCGCCGCTCAGTCCGCCCCGGTTCAGGCCCACGCGCCGGCTACGGCTGCCCCGCCCGCCGCGCCGGCCCAGGCCCCGGCCGCGGCGCCGGCGGCGCCTGCTCCGTCCACGCCATCGGCACCGGCACCCGCCGCGGCCCAGGCTCCGCCGGAGACGGCGGCACCCACCGCTCCCGAGCGCTCCCGCTCGCCCCGGCCACCGCTCAGCCCATCGGGCAAGCCCGTGCCCCCGCCACCGGGGTCTCGTCCGCCCCTGGGCCCGAGCGGCCGGCCGATTCCGCCCCCGCCCGGCATGGGTGGGCGTCGCGCCACCGCGCCGCCGTCGCGTCCCGGTGGTTCCTACCCGCAGCGCACCGGTGGCCGTCCCGCCGGCGCGGGCGCAGGTCGTCCCGCCGGCACCGGTGGCCCCTCCGGCGGCGGCTACGGCGGCCGTCCCTCCGGGGGAGGCGGCTTCGCCGGCCGACCCGGTGGAGGAGCCCCCACCGGTGCACCCCCGCCGGGAGGTCGTGGCGGCATGCCGGGGCGGCGGCCCCCCCAACGGCGCGCCCGCAGGCGCCGGCGCAACCTCGAAGAACTGGAGCCGACGCAGCTCACCACGTACCAGCCCTCGACGGCGCCCGTCCCCGACGGCGAGATCATCATCGAGCGAGGCTCGACCGCCCGCGACCTCGGGCCCAAGCTCAACCGCAGCGCCGGCGACATCGTGCGCTTCTTGCTCCTGCAGGGCGAGATGGTCATGGCGACCCAGTCGCTGACCGACGACATGATCGAGCTCTTCGCGGCTGAGATCGGCGCCGACGTGCGCCTGGTCGACCCCGGCGAGGAGCAGGAGGCGGAGCTGCTGGCCCGCTACTTCGAGGACGAGGACGAAGAGGACGACTCCGACCAGCGGCCGCGCCCGCCGGTCGTCACCGTCATGGGGCACGTCGACCACGGCAAGACGCTGCTGCTCGACCGCATCCGCTCGACCGACGTCGTGGCCGGCGAGGCCGGCGGCATCACCCAGCACATCGGTGCCTACCAGGTCGTCTGGCAGGACCACCGCATCACGTTCATCGACACGCCGGGCCACGCCGCCTTCACGGCCATGCGGGCCCGCGGCGCCGAGGCCACCGACATCGTCATTCTGGTGGTGGCCGCCGATGACGGCGTGATGCCCCAGACCATCGAGGCGATCGACCATGCCAAGGCGGCGGACGTCCCGATCATCGTGGCCGTCAACAAGATGGACCGGCCTGACGCCGACTCGTCCCGTGTGCTCCAGCAGCTCTCCGAGCGCGAGCTGGTGCCCGAGGCCTGGGGCGGCGACACCATCGTGGTCGAGGTCTCCGCGCTGCAGGGGACCGGCATCGACAGCCTGCTCGAGCAGATCGTGCTCGTGGCCGAGGTGGAGGAACTGACGGCCCGGGTCGAGGGCGAGGCCCGCGGCGTGGTGCTCGAGGCCAATCTCGAGGCCGGCCGGGGGCCGGTGGCCACCGTGATCGTGCAGCAGGGCACCCTCCGTGTCGGCGACCCGGTGGTGGCCGGGCCGGCGTGGGGCAAGGTGAAGGCGCTGGTGGACGACCGGGGCGACCACATAAAGGAGGCGCTGCCCTCGACGCCGGTGCAGGTGCTGGGCTTCTCGGAGCCGCCGCACGCCGGGGACGAGATGCGCGCCGCCAAGGACCTGGCCCGGGCCCGCACGCTGGGTGAGGCCAGGGTCCAGCGCTTCCGGCTGTCGGGGCACAAGCCGGTCGCCGCCGCGGCCGGGGCCAAGCTCGAGGACCTCTTCGAGCAGATCTCCCGCGGCGAGACGGCGACGCTGAACATCGTCTTGAAGGCCGACGTGCAGGGCTCTTTGGAGGCCGTGACGGACTCGTTGAAGCGCTTGGAGCGCGACGACGTGAAGCTGAGCTTCGTGCTGCGCGGCATCGGCGGCATCACCGAGAACGACGTGCAGCTGGCGGCGGCCTCCAACGCCACCATCATCGGTTTCAACGTGCGCCCCGACAAACGCTCCCGCGAGCTGGCGGAGTCGTCCGACGTCGAGATCCGGACCTACGAGATCATCTACAAGCTGCTGGAGGACATCGAGGCGGCCATGCTCGGACTGCTCTCCCCGGTCTTCGAGGAGGTCGTCACCGGCGAGGCCGAGGTGCGCGAGGTGTTCCGGGTGCCCCGGATCGGCGCCGTGGCCGGGTGTTACGTGCGCGACGGCAAGATCACCCGCGGGTCCAAGGTGCGCTTCCTGCGCGAGGGCACGGTCATCTGGAAGGGCGCCATCAACTCGCTGCGCCGCTTCAAGGACGACGTGCGCGAGGTGGCCTCGGGCTTCGAGTGCGGAATCGGGCTGTCGGACTTCCAGGACCTGAAGGAAGGCGACATCATTGAGACCTACGACGAGCGCGAGATCGCCAGGACCTGAGCGCCCTGCGGTCGGGTCAGGTCGGGTTCGGTCCGGCGGGGTCCCTTCGATTCCTGTGTGATTCCAGTGAGGAGCTGATGCGGTGAGACGGCGCACGGCGACATACCCGCGTGCCCTGCGGGTCAACCAGGTGCTGCGGCAGGTGCTGGCCGAGGAGCTCGAGCGCCTGGCCGACGCCGACGAGCTGCCGATGGTGACGGTGACCTCGGTTGACGTGGCTCCCGACATGCGGACGGCCGTGGTGTACCTGGCCACCCTCGAAGAGGCGACCGCGGTGGTGCTCGAAGAACGCCGGGTGCGTCTGCAGCGCACCGTGGGCGCGCAGATGACGATGAAGCGCACGCCCAAACTGACCTTCCGGGCCGACCCGGCCATTGCGGCGGGCTCCCGGGTCGAAGAGCTACTGCGCGGGTTGCACGACCCGAACCAGGGGGAGCCCCCGGCCGACGAGTCGTGAGCCCTCAGCCGGAGCCCGGGGTGGGCCGGGAGCGAGAGCCGACCGCCACGCCGCCGACCCTGCCGACTGCCCCGCCCCCGCCGCCTCCCCCGCCTCCGTCGGGAAACGTCTCCGGCCTGGTGGTCGTCGACAAGGAGGCGGGCTGGACCTCCCACGACGTGGTGGCTCGCTGCCGCCGGATCTTCGGCCAGCGCCGGGTGGGGCACGCCGGCACGCTCGACCCCGACGCCACCGGTGTGTTGCTGGTGGGGCTGGGCCGGGCGACCCGCCTCATGCGCTTCCTGACCGCGCTGCCCAAGACCTACACGACGGACATCGTGCTCGGGGCGGCCACCTCGACGCTCGATGCCTCCGGCGAGGTCCTCGCCACCTACGACATGTCCCACGTCACGCCCGAGATGGTGGCGGCCGCCGCGGCCGAACTCACCGGGGAGATCGAGCAGGTGCCGCCCATGGTGTCGGCCGTGAAGATCGGCGGGCGGCGGCTGCACGAGTTGGCCCGTCAGGGGATGGAGGTGGAGCGCCCCGCCCGCACGGTCACCGTCACCAGCTTCGACACCGCTCCGGCGCCCGGGCACCCCGGCGTCTACCGGGCCAAGGTCGTCTGCTCGTCGGGCACCTACATCCGGGTCCTGGCGGACGACCTCGGCCGCCTGCTCGGAGGGGGTGCATATGTGGCGAAGCTGCGGCGCACGGACATCGGCTCCTTCGGGGAGGCCGACATGCGCCCGCTCGACGCCATCGGCCCCGAGCGGGTCCTGACCCCGGCCCAGGCCCTGCGCGACCTCGATGCCGTGACGGTCGACGCCGCGGCAGCCGCCTCCATCCGCACCGGGCTGCCCCTCGACAGGGTCCCGCTCGGCGCCGTGGGCGACGGCCCGTGGGCCATGCTCGACGAGGCGGGGGAGCTGCTGGCGGTCTACGAGGCGACGGGCAGTGACCGCATCCAGCCGGCCGTCGTGCTGGCCGGGCCGACGACCGAACGGTGACGGACGCCCGACTACCCTCGATCGCGATGCCGCCCGATGAAGGAACCGCCGTCACGATCGGGGCCTACGACGGGGTCCACCTCGGGCACCGCGCCCTGCTGCGCGACCTGTCGGAGCGGGCGGCGGCGGCCAGGCTCTCCACCGTGGTGGTCACCTTCGACCGTCATCCCGCCGCGGTCGTGCGCCCCGAGTCCGCGCCGAAACAGCTGACCGGCCTCGAGCAGAAGTTGGAGCTGCTGGCCGACTGCGGCATCGACCGCACCGTGGTCATCCCCTTCGATCTGGCCCGGGCCGAGGAATCCGCCGAGGACTTCGTCACCGAGGTCCTCGTCGACCAGCTGTCGGCCCGCCTGGTCGTGGTGGGGGAGGACTTCCACTTCGGCCACGGCCGCCGGGGCAACGTTGACCTGCTGCGTCGGATGGGCGCCGCCGCCGGCTTCGAGGTGGTCGGGGTCGGCCTGACCGGCGACGGGCGCGACGCCGTGTCCTCGACCCGCATCCGGGCCCTGCTCGCCGAGGGCGAGGTGGACGCCGCGGCCCGCCTGCTCGGTCGGCCCCATGAGGTCCGCGGCGCGGTGGTCCGGGGGGACGGGCGCGGCGGCCCCGAGCTGGGATTCCCGACCGCCAACCTGGCCGTGGCCGACGATATTGCTCTGCCCGCCGATGGGATCTACGCCGGGCACTTCCGGCGGGCTGACGGGAGTCTCCACCAGGCAGCCATCTCCGTGGGCCGGCGCCCGACCTTCTACGAACCGGGCACGGCAGGGGTCCTGGTCGAGGCCTATCTGCTGCACTTCGACGGCGACCTCTACGGGGAGGCGGCCGGGGTGACCTTCTCTCACCGGCTGCGGGCGGAGCGGCGTTTTGACTCCGTCGAGGCCCTGATCGCCCAGATGCGGGCCGACGTGGAGGCCACAGAACGGGTGCTGGCGTCGGCCGATCAGCCCTGATCGCCCCTGATCAGCGGGCGGCTGCTACGCTGTAACGCGGCTGGGGAGGGTTCCCGCCACACTCCGACAAGCTCTTCGAGGTTCTTCCTACATGCCCGACACGCAGGCCACCATCTCCGAGTACCGGTTGCACGAGAGTGACACCGGCTCACCCGAGGTGCAGATAGCCCTGTTGTCGGGCCGGATCAACCACCTGACGGAGCACCTGAAGGAGCACAAGGGGGACCACCACACTCGGCGGGGCCTGATGAAGCTCATCGGCCAGCGCCGCCGGCTGCTCGACTACGTCCGCAAGAACGACGTCGAGCGCTACCGCACCATCATCGGCCGACTCGGCATCAGAAGGTAGCGGTAGCAGCAGCACCACAGAACCGGGCGTCTTCAGCCACCTGGCTGCCAGTCGCCGCTCACTTCGGGTGCGAGGTGGTCGACTACTGGGAACCAGCAACGAAGATGCCCCCGAGACACGAGGAGCATCATGGCTGACGCCATTTCCGTGTCGGGCCCGATCAGCGGGACCGACCGAACCATGTCATTCGAGGCGGGGAAACTCGCCCAGCTCGCCGACGGGGCCGTCGTGGCCCGCATCGGCGACACCGTCCTGCTGGCCACGGCCACTGCAGCTCGATCGGTCCGGGAGGGCACTGACTTCTTCCCGCTGACGGTCGACATCGAGGAGCGGACGTACGCCGCCGGCAAGATCCCCGGCTCGTTCTTCCGTCGGGAGGGCAAGAGCTCGGACCAGGCCATCCTGACCTGCCGGCTCATCGACCGCCCCCTGCGCCCGTCCTTCCCCGACGGGTTCCGCAACGAGGTCCACGTCGTCGGGACCATCATCGGTGCCGATCAGGTGAACCCGCACGACGTGCTGGCCATCAACGGCGCGTCGGCGGCGCTGATGCTCTCGGGCATCCCCTTCGACGGCCCCATCGGCGCCGTGCGCGTGGCCTACACGACCGACGGCCAGTGGATCGGGCACCCGACCTTCGAGGAGGGCGAGGAGTCGACCTTCGAGCTCGTCGTGGCCGGCCGTGCGCTGACCGAGGACGCCGACAGCGACATCGCCATCATGATGGTCGAGGCGGGCGGGACCGAGAAGTCGTGGGAGTACTACGACGCCGGCGCCCCCAAGGTGACCGAGGAAGTGCTGGCCTCGGGCCTCGAGGCGGCCAAGGTGTGGATCCGTGAGTCCATCAACCTGCAACGCGAGCTGGTCGCGGCCTTCACGGCTGCTCGCGGTCCGATCGAGACGATCCCGTTCTCGACGTTCACGGACTACCAGGACGACGTGTGGGCCCGGGTGGAAGCGGTCGGCACCGGCCCCATCGCCAAGGCCAACCTCGTCCGGAGCAAGGCCGAGCGCAACGCCGCGCTCGACGCCGCCGGCGAGGAGATCCGCGCCGCCCTGGGCGACGAGTTCGCCGACCGGGCGGGCGAGGTCAAGGGGGCCATCCGCTCGCTGACCAAGAAGCTGGTGCGCAAGAGCATCGTCGAGGAAGGCGTGCGCGTGGACGGGCGGGGCATCGCGGACATCCGTCCCCTGTCCGCCGAGATCGACCTGCTCCCGACGGCGCACGGCTCGGCGCTCTTCCAGCGCGGCGAGACCCAGGTGCTGAACGTGACGACGCTGGGCATGCCCCGCATGCAGCAGCAGCTCGACACCATCACCCCGGTCGACCACAAGCGCTACATGCACCACTACAACTTCCCGCCCTTCTCGACCGGTGAGACGGGCTTCATGCGTGGTCCGAAGCGTCGGGAGATCGGGCACGGGCTGCTGGCCGAGCGGGCCCTGCTGCCCGTCGTGCCGCCCGCCGAGGAGTTCCCCTACACCCTGCGTGTGGTCTCCGACGTGCTGGCCTCGAACGGCTCGACCTCCATGGCGTCGGTCTGCGGCTCGACGCTGTCGCTGATGGCCGCGGGTGTGCCGCTGCGGGCCCCCGTGGCGGGCATCGCCATGGGCCTCGTCTACGACGAGGGCACCTACGTGACCCTGACCGACATCTTGGGATCCGAGGACGCGTTCGGCGACATGGACTTCAAGGTGGCGGGCACGGCCGACGCCGTCACGGCGCTGCAGCTCGACACGAAGATCGCCGGCCTGCCGGCCGACGTGCTGGCGAAGGCGCTGCTGCAGGCCAAGGAGGCCCGGCTCATCATTCTGGGCGTCATGGCGGCGACGATCCCCGAGCCCCGTGACCACGTGGCGACCAGCGCGCCGAAGATCGTCTCCATGGAGATCCCCATCGACAAGATCGGTGAGGTCATCGGGCCCAAGGGCAAGGTCATCAACACCCTGCAGCAGGAGACCGGCGCGGACATCGCCGTCGACGACGACGGTGTGGTCGGCACGGTGACGATCGGCGCCAAGGACGGCAACGCGGTCGAAGAGGCCCGTCGCCGCATTTCGCTGATCCTCGACCCGCCGACCGCCGACGTGGGCGTGGTCTACGCCGGCAAGGTGGTCAACATCACCAAGTTCGGTGCCTTCGTGAACGTGCTTCCGGGTCGTGACGGCCTGCTGCACATCTCGAAGCTGTCGTCACTGGCCGGGGGCAAGCGGATCAACAACGTCGAGGACGTGCTGACGCTGGGCCAGGCCGTCGAGGTCCGGGTGGACGACATCGACCCGCAGGGCAAGGTGTCGCTGTCCCTGGCCGCCGCCCCTGAGGGCGGGGGTTCGGGCGACTCGTCCTCCTCGGGTTCCTCCTCCTCGTCGTCTTCGGGCTCGTCCTCGGGCTCCTCGGGCTCCTCGGGCTCCTCGGGCAACGGTTCTGGGTCGGCCAACGGAGCCGGCGGCTCCGGCTCCGGTTCGTCGTCTTCGGCGCCCGCAGTGGCCCGCACGGCTGACGGCACGTCCTTCGAGGACGCCTTCGAGGCAGAGCTGGTGGCGGACCTGGGCGATCTCGGCCCGGGCGCAGCCGACAGCGGGAATGACCGTGGCGGCGACCGGGGCGACCGCGCCGGTGACCGCGGTCGTTCGCGTGGGCGTTCGCGCCGTCGTTGATCGAGACATCTGTCCTACCCTGCGGCATCCGCCTGGTCACCGAGACCATGGCGGATGTCCGCTCGGTAGCGGTCGCCTACTGGGTCGGCACGGGCTCGCGTGACGAGCCCGGCGAACTCGCCGGGGCGTCGCACTTCCTGGAGCACCTGCTCTTCAAGGGCACGGAGCAGCGGTCGGCTGTCGCCATCGCCGAACAGCTCGACGAGGTGGGTGGCGATTGCAACGCCTTCACCACCAAGGAGTACACGACCTTCTACATCAGGCTTCTCTCCGAGCACCTGTCGCTCGGGCTCGACATCTTGAGCGACATCATGTGGGCGCCGGCTCTGCGGTCCGAGGACATAGAGGCCGAGCGTACGGTCATCCTCGACGAGATCCTGATGCACGCCGACGAGCCGGCCGACCTGGCGGCGGAGCGGTGGCAGGAGGCGCTCTTCCCCGAGCACGCCCTCGGGCGGGACACCCTGGGGACGGCTTCGTCGGTGCAGCGGATCACCCGCGAGGACATCCGCGCCTTCTTCGAGTTGCACTACAGGCCGGCCAACATGGTGGTCTCCGTCGCCGGCGACTGCACCCACGAGGCGGTGGCGGCCGACCTGGAACGGCGCTTCGCCGGCGGGTCGGGCGGCGCTGCCCCGGCCCGGACCCCGCCGGGGCCCGACACCGTGGGCCTCGACGTGGTGCGGCGCTCCACCGAACAGGCGCACCTGGTCTACGGCATGCGCTCGGTCTCGCGCTTCGACGAGCGGCGCTGGGCGCTGGCCGTGTTGAACCATGTGCTGGGCGGTGGCCTCTCGAGTCGCCTCTTCCAGAAGGTCCGTGAGCAGCGCGGGCTGGCGTACTCGGTCTGGTCGGAGCGGGCGGCCTACGAGGACAGCGGATCGCTGGCCATCGTGGTCGGCACCGCGCCCGAGCACATCGACGAGGTCCTGCGGATCGTGGAGACCGAGCTCGAGCTGCTGGCCGCCGACGGGGTCACCGACCGGGAGCTGGCCGTGGCCAAGGGCAACCTGCGCGCCGAGATGCTGCTCTCCGGCGAGGACTCGGGTGCCCGTATGAGCCGTCTCGGTGCGTCGATGCTGTTGCACGGCGAGGTGCTCTCGGTCGACGAGGTGCTGGCGCGCATCGACCGGGTCGAGAAGGCCGATGTCCTGCAGGTGGCGGGGGAGCTGGTGCGGTCACCCCGCACGCTGAGCGCCGTCGGACCCTTCGACAGGCGGGACTTCGAGTCCCACCAGCCCGCCCTGGTCGCCCGGTAGCCTGCTGGGCATGCAGAAGGTCGGTGTCGTCGGCGCCGGCGGTCGCATGGGTCAGGAGGTCTGCCGTGCCGTCTCGGAGGCGGCCGACCTCGAGCTGGTCGCCGCCATCGATCCCGGCCACGTCGGAGCGGACGCATGCGGCCGGACGATCGTGGGCGAGGTCAACGCCCTGGGCGACCTGGGGGCTGAGGTCGTCGTGGACTTCACCATCGCCGAGGCGGTGCGCCACAACGTCAGGCACTACGCAGTGCTGGGCATCCACGCCGTCATCGGGACCAGCGGGCTGTCCGACGCCGACATGGCCGACATGAGGGCGCGCTTTGTGGGGACCGGCGGCTCCGGCTCCGGGGGCGGCGGCGCCAACGCGGTGGTCGTGCCCAACTTCGCCATCGGGGCCGTGCTGCTCCTGCACTTCTCCCGCATCGCGGCACCGCTCATGGACGGCGTCGAGATCATCGAGCTGCACCACGACGCCAAGCGCGATGCGCCCTCGGGCACCGCCATGCACACGGCGGCCGTGATCGATGCGGCCCGCCGTGAGGCGGGGAGCGGCGCGTGGCCGACCGACCCCACGACGGACATGGTGCTGGCCGGGGCCCGCGGTGCCGAGTCTCCCGGCGGCGTACACGTGCACTCGGTGCGCCTGCCCGGCCTGGTGGCGCACGAGGAGGTCATCTTCGGCGCCCCGGGACAGAGCCTGACCATCCGCCACGATTCCTACGATCGGCGGTCGTTCATGCCCGGCGTGCTGCTCGCCGTGCGGGCCGTGCCCGATCGGCCCGGGGTCACGGTCGGGCTCGAAGCCTTGCTGGGGCTGTGAACCCTGACGTCCGGGAACGGCTTCTGCAGGCCACCTACGACTGCGTCGCTCGCTGGGGATTCGCCAAGACGACGGTCGAGGACGCGGCACGCCAGGCCGGGGTGTCGCGGGCGACGGTGTACCGCTACTTCCCGGGGGACGCGACGAGCTCTTCTCGGCGGTGGTCGGGTGGGAGTTCTCCCGCTTCTTCCTCCGGCTCTACCAGGAGGTCTCCGACGCCGACACGTTGGAAGAGGTCATGGAGCGCGGCCTCATGTTCGCTCACCGCGCCCTGGTCGAGCACGAGGTGCTCCAGCGTGTCCTGGTGACCGAGCCCGACACATTGCTGCCGCGGTTGTCCACCGAGGCGGACCAGACCCACACGCTGGTCGCGCAGTTCCTGGCGCCGTACCTGGTGCGCCACGGCATGGCGGAAGGCACCGACCTCGACGCCGCGGCCGATTTCCTGGCCCGCATGGTCCTCTCCTACATCAGCTCGCCGGGACGCTGGGACTTGAACGACTCTGACCAAGTGGCGCTGCTGGTCCGCTCCGAACTGCTTGCCGGCATCCGGTGACCGACTCCGGGTCTCGGCCACAGCCCCAGCCTGCGCCGCCTCCGCCGTGCTACCGCCACCCCGAAAAGGCGGCTTCGGTGTTGTGCGGCCACTGCAACCGCCCCATCTGCACCGACTGCATGATCGCAGCGGCGGTCGGCTGGCAGTGCCCGGAGTGCACGTCCGAGGGGGCGAAGCGGTCCCGGCACGTGCCCGCGTTCACCCACACGAGCAGGGGCCGGACCGGCGTGGTGGGCTCGACCAACCCGACGCCGATCGTGCTCACCATCATCGGCATCAACGTGGTGGTCTTCTTCCTCGAGGGCTTCGGCACCAACGCCAGTGTCATCAATCGCTACGGCCTGTGGCCCGACGGGGTGCACTTCCTGCACCAGTACTACCGGGCCTTCACCGCCATGTGGCTCCACGCCAGCTTCGAACACATCTTCTTCAACATGATCACCCTGCTCATCGTGGGCCCGGCCCTCGAGGTGCTCCTGGGCAAGGTGCGCTTCGTCGCCCTGTACCTGCTGGCCGGGCTCGGGGGGAGTGTGGGTTCGTACCTTCTCGGTCCGCACAACGAGCTGGGGATCGGTGCTTCCGGCGCCATCATGGGCGTCCTGGGGGCGTACATCGTGGTGGGACTGCGTCGCCGATTGCCGGTGACGCCGGTCGCCATCCTTCTGGTCCTCAATCTGGCGCTCGGGTTCACGGGCAACACGGACTGGAGAGCCCATCTGGGCGGCCTGGCCGTCGGGGCCCTGCTCGGGTTCCTCTACGACTACGCCGGCGAGCTGCGGGACCGGAACACCGCCCTGGTGCTCACCGTTGGCGGGAGCGTGGCCCTGCTGGCCGTGCTGGCGCTGCTCATCACATCCATCGCGCCCGGGCACGTCAATCTCAACTGAAGGCCGGGGCCCCCGGCCCCCAGCCCCCGCGACCTGGGCTCCGGCCTCCGCCAAGTGGTTGACAGTGAGACAAAAATCGCCGTACTGTTTCACAGGTGGGCGCAACTGCGGCACGACCTGAAGCGGTAGGCGCCGGACACCCGGCCGGGGGGCGGGACGGCATTGTCCGGCACCTCGGGGCCGACGACCGCTCGTCGACCCGGGTCCGCCTCGTGGACGGGGCGCTCAGCTGCCTTGGTCGCCAGGGCATCGCCAAGACGACCGTCGACGACATCGCCCGGGCCGCCGGTCTCTCCCGTGCGACCGCTTACAGGATTTTCCCGCGCGGCAAGGAGGGCATCCTCGCCGCCGTGGTCGAGACGGAGGTGGCCCGGCTCTTCTCGTCGTTGGCCGTGGTCATGGGCGAGGCCGGGGATCTCGAGGACGTGCTCGTGGCGGGCATGGTCGAGACGGCCCGCTGGCTGCGCGGCCACGAGTCGCTGACCTACCTCCTGGAGCACGAGCCCGGCGCCGTGCTGCCGTTCCTGACGTTCGGGGGCTTCGACCAGGTCATGCGGGTCGCCAGCGACCTCGCCGCTCCGTTCTTCGCCCGCTGGCTCGAGCCCGAGCAGTCGACGAGGGCCGCCGAGTGGGCCGTGCGCATCGTGATGGCCTACTGCTCGGCCCCCTCTCCGCACGCCGACCTGGCGGACCCGGCCGACACCCGGGCGCTCGTACGGATGTTCGTGCTGCCGGGCATCCTCGCCCTGCGGCTCGAGACGCTCGAGACGCTCGAGACGCTCGAGACGTCGGGCACGACACCGGCCGCCACGCTCACTTCGAGTTCGACTTCCACTTCAACCATCAACCAAGCACGCGGTACCACCAGACCAACCACCAAGGGGGCGGCACAATGACCACACTCGACGAGAACACGACCGAGGAGCTCCGGTCCAACCTGGACCTGATAGGGCGCGAGGACATCCACGACCTCGAGGCGGTGATGAGCGTCGTCGGCAAGTACGACGTGGAGGGCTTCCACCGCGTGCCCGACAACTGTCCGGCCGAGTTCACCTGGGACTACGAAAAGGGCGCCAAGCCCCAGCTCGACAAGCTCTACGAGAAGGCCAAGAAGGCCCAGTGGAACGGGCAGACCGACCTCGACTGGTCGATCGAGGTCGACCAGGAGCGGGTGGTCATCGCCAACGCCGAGGCCAACCCGGCGCAGGCGCAGTGGGACGAGGCCACCCTGGCCGGCACCGTGCTGGCCACGTGGGACGAGAAGCGTTTCATTGAGTTCGGCATGCAGAACCAGAACTGGCTCCTGTCGCAGTTCATGCACGGAGAGCAGGGTGCACTGCTCTGCACGGCCAAGATCGTCGAGACGGTCCCGTGGATCGACGCCAAGTACTACGCGGCCACGCAGGTCATGGACGAGGCCCGTCACGTCGAGGTCTTCTCCAAGTATCTCGACGAGAAGCTCTCGGGGCACTATCCGATGAACGCGCACCTCGGGATGCTCCTCGACGACATCGTCGCGGACTCCCGCTGGGACATGACCTACCTCGGCATGCAGATCATGGTCGAGGGCCTGGCCCTGGCCGCCTTCGGCTTCATCCACGCCATGACGACGGAGCCGCTGCTCAAGAAACTGCTGCGCTACGTCATGGCCGACGAGGCCCGCCACGTGGCCTTCGGCGTGCTCAGTCTGCAGGAGTACTACAAGGAGCTCAACGCGGCCGAGCTCAGGGAGCGCCAGGAGTTCGCCTTCGAGGCGGCCATTCGCATGAAGGACCGCATGGCCATGCAAGAGGTGTGGGAGCGCATGGAGGTGCCCACCGCCGACGTGGTCAAGATCATGCAGGCCGCGCCGGAGCGCGACGACTTCCAGATCCTGCTCTTCTCCAAGATCGTGCCGAACCTCAAGAAGCTGGGTCTGCTCGATGCGGCCGACGGCTGGCTCCGCACCAAGTTCACCGAAATGGGAGCGATCGCGTTCGAGAATCTGACCGACTCCACGGAGGAGGAGGACGCCTTCGCCGACGGCTCGCCGGCCGAGCGCAACGTCGCCTGAGCGCCCTCGGCGCCGCGCATCGCTGGTAGCGTGAAGGGGCGATGAGCCCCGCACAGCAGGACCCGCCCCGTTTCGGGCGCGTGGTCACGGCCATGGTGACGCCGTTCGACGAGGACGGCGAGCTGGACCTCCCCGCCGCAGTCGATCTGGCCCGCTGGCTGGCCGGGCACGGCAGCGATGGGCTCGTGCTCAGCGGCTCCACCGGCGAGAGCTCCGTGCTCGCCGATGACGAGAAGGTTGCGCTCTGGCGCGCCGTGGCCGAGGCCGTGACCATCCCGGTCGTCGCCGGCACCGGCTCGAACGACACCGCCCACTCCGTCGCCATGACCAAGCAGGCGACGCAATGCGGCGTCGACGGCATCCTCCTCGTGACCCCGTACTACAACCGGCCTTCCCAGGCGGGCATCTTCGAGCACTTCCGGACCGTGGCGGAGGCCGCCGGCGAACTGCCCGTCGCGCTCTACGACATCCCCGTCCGGAGCGGACGACGCATTGCCACGCCGACCATGCTGCGCCTGGCCCGTGAGGTGCCCAACATCGTGGCGCTCAAGGACGCGGCGGCCGACCCGGCCGGGACAGCGCACTTGGCGGCGCAGGTGCCCGCCGGCTTCGAGATCTACAGCGGTGATGACATCATGACCCTGCCTCTGATGGCCGTCGGCGCGGTCGGCGTCATCAGCGTCGCCGCCCACTGGATAGGCCCGCAGTTCCGCCGGGTGGTCGACGCCTTCCTGGCGGGCGACCTCGCCACCGCCATCGCCGGCAACGCCGAGCTGCTCGACTCCTTCGACTTCGAGTCATCGCCCGACTTCCCCAACCCTTTGCCGGCCAAGGCGATGCTGCGTGCCATCGGCCTGCGCGTCGGCCAGTGCCGCCTGCCCATGGGAACCGCCACCCCGGAGCTCGACGTACAGGCGCAGAAGATCCTGGCCGCTGTCGGGCCACCTGCGGTCACGGTCGCCCCGCTTGGCTGAGCGCGGCAACAAGCCGAAGCCGGTCCGGGTCGTCTTCCTGGGCGGGCTCGGCGAGATCGGACGCAACTGCGCCTGCGTCGAGGTCGACGGCCGCATCGTCATCCTCGACTGCGGCATCATGTTCCCCGATCCGGACATGCCGGGCATCGACCTGGTCCTGCCCGAGTTCACCTACCTGTACGACCGCAAGGACCGTGTGGACGGGATCGTCCTCACCCACGGTCACGAGGACCACACGGGCGGGCTGGCCTACCTGCTGCGCGAGGTCCAAGCGCCGATCTACGGCTCCGAGCTGACCGTCGGCCTGGCCCGCAACCGCGTCGACGAGGCCGGGCTGGCCGGCCACACCGAGTTCATCACGGTGGCGGACGGCGAACGCCTGAAGATCGGCGCCTGCGATGTCGAGTTCATCCCGGTGACGCACTCGGTGCCCGAGGCCATGGCCATCGCGTTCCACACGCCCCAAGGCGTGATCCTCCACTCGGGCGACTTCAAACTCGACCTGCAGCCGGTCGACGGCCGGCGCACCGACATGTCCCGCATGGGGGAGCTGGCCCGCACCGAGGGTGTCCGCCTCCTCTTGTCGGACTCCACCAACGCGGAGGAGCCCGGCTTTACCGAATCGGAATCGACGGTGGGCGTGACACTGCGCCGGGTCTTCGCTGCGCATGCTGGCAAGCGCATCATCGTGGCCTGCTTCGCCAGCCATATGCACCGCGTGCAACAGATCATCGACGCGGCCGTGGCGAACGGCCGCAAGGTCGCCACCCTGGGCCGCTCCATGGGGAAGAACGTCGAGCTGGGCGGGCGCCTCGGCATCATCAGCATTCCCGACGGCGTGCAGATCGACATCGAGGCGGTGGACAGCGTGCCGCCCGGTGAGATGTGCGTGATCTCGACGGGCTCGCAGGGCGAGCCGATGTCGGCGCTGTCGCTCATGGCCACGGGGCAGAACAAGTGGCTGAAGATCACCGAGGACGACGTCGTCGTCATCAGCGCCCACCCGATTCCCGGCAACGAGTGGTCGGTGGGCCAGGTGATCGACGACCTGCACCGCCGTGGCGCCGAGGTCGTCCACTCGGGTGCGGAGGCCGTGCACGTCAGTGGTCACGCCCGCCAGGGGGAGCTGCGCACACTGATCTCGGTCACCGAGCCGGAATGCTTCGTGCCGGTCCATGGCGAGTTCCGCCACATGGTGCACCACGCCCGCCTGGCTCTGTCGATGGGTCTGGATCCCGCCAAGGTCCTCCTCTGCGAGGACGGCGACGTGATTCAGCTCGATGCCAAGGGCATCTCCCGCGACGGCAAGGTCCCCGGTGGCTACGTCTACGTGGACGGCACGGTGGGTGACCTCGAGCACGGCGTGTTGCGCGACCGCAAGAAGCTGGCCGAGGAAGGCGTCGTCATGGCCGTGGTCACGGTCGACCGCCAGCAGAGCAAGCTCAGCTGTCCGCCGGTCATCGAGACCAGGGGCTGGGTCTACGCCCCCGAGGCAGAAGAGTTGTTGGGGGAGGCGAGCGAGGTCGTGGCCGATGCGGTGACGCAGGCCCTGCGGGACGGGGCTCACGACATCGAGGTGCTCAGCCGCCACACCCGCAAGGCCCTGGGCAAGTTCGTCGGAGAGCGCACCAAGCGGCGCCCGATGATCGTGCCCGTCGTCCTCATGGTCTGAGAACGGTCGTCCTGGCGGGCCGGCGGGAACGGCTCTCTCGCCCCCGAGCCCCGAGCCCCGGCCTCAGGTCTCGCTCTCGACCTGGGTCCACGCCGGGTTCGATCGACTCGACCATTGGCTGACCCCGGCGATGACGACCACGATGGCCAAGGCGAAGATCAACGGGCCCGCCACCTGCACGTGGAGGATGAACGCCGCGCCCACCAATGCACCCAGGAACATGGCGGCGACCGAGATCAGGCGGCGGCCCGACTTGGAGCCCTTGCCGCCACCGAGGGCGCTGTCGGCGCCGATCCCCACGACCGTCAGGGTCAGGACGGTGGTGGTCAGGTCGGGAACGGCCAAGCGTCGCACGCTGGCGTTCTGCACGCCCATGGACATCGCCAGCACGACGATCAGGGCGTAGCGCACGCCCGCGCCGAAGGGGTGCGCACCCACCGCGGCCAGAATCACCGAGGCGGTGAGGAGCAACGATTGGGCGCCGGTGGCCACCGCGACGTGATGCCCGCGGTGATGGCCGAAGTGGCGGCCGATCCGGCCGCCGAGGACCGACCCCAGCCCGAACGCGGCCAGCGCCACCAACGACGCCGCGATGGAGAAGCCCGCCGCGCCCGCGACGGCGAAGCCGAGGAAGACGACGTTGCCGGTCATGTTGGCCACGAAGACGTGTCCCAGGAGGAGGTAGCTGAAGGCATCGACGAGCCCGGTCACGACGGTCATGGCGACCAGGAGTGGCGGCAGGGGACCGAAGCGGTCCGTACGGCCGGGAGCCAGCGTCTCGCGGACCTCGGTCAGGAAGGTGTGCATGTCCAGTGCGCTCCTTTCGGTTGCCCGGGGCGAACTTACGCCCCGCACCGAATCGGAGCGACGGGCAACTGAGGCACCCCGCCGGCACCCGCGCACCCCTGAGGGGACCAAGCCCGGAACAGTAGGGTGCACCGCCATGAACTACTGGGTGACCTATCCGATGACGACGCACCCCTACAACCCCGAATTCACGACCAAGGCCGGGTTGACCCGCTTCTGCCAGGTCGCCGAGAAGGCTGGATTCGCAGGCGTCGGCTTCACCGACCACCCCGCCCCTACGGACCGGTGGCTCAACGCCGGTGGCCACGACGCCCTCGACCCGTTCGCCGCCCTCGCGTTCTGCGCCGCCGTGACGGACACGATGCGCCTGATCCCGAACATCCTCGTGCTGCCGTACCGCAACCCCTTCGTGGTGGCCAAGGCGGCGGCGACCCTCGACGCCCTTTCGGGCGGGCGCTTCACGCTCGCCGTGGCCACCGGCTACATGCGCGGGGAGTACAAGGCGCTGGGGGTCGACTTCGAGGAGCGCAACGCACGCTTCGACGAGGCCATCGAGGTGATCCGCGGCATCTGGAGCGTTGACGACTTCGCCTACGAGGGCGTGACGTTCAGCGCCAAGGGACAGACGGCGAACCCCAAGCCCAGCCCGCATCCGCCCATCTGGATCGGCGGCAACAGCCGCATGTCGCGGCGCCGCGTCGCCCGCTACGGCGACGGCTGGAGCCCCTTCCCGGCGCCGAAGGTCCTGTCCACCACCGCCAAGACGCCGCCCCTCGAGTCGGTGGACGACCTCCGCCCCATGCTCCACGAGCTGCGGGGCTTCATGGAGGAAGCAGGCCGCGACCCGGCCAGCATCGACATCAGCTTCGGCACCGGCGCCGGTGGCGACCCGGGCCAGGACACCTTCAATGCCGACGCCCGGCTGGCGGCCGACGAGGAGCTGACCGCGCTGGGCGTCACCTGGTCCGGGGCCGGCGTGCCCGGGGACTCGTTGGCTCATGCGCTCGAGTCCCTGCAGCGATTCGGCGAGGCCGTCATCCGCTGACCCACCGCAGCCCCGGCCCCGGCCCCGAGCTGCTCCCCGCCCTATATTGACGCCGTGCCGTCCTTCGTGACGGGCATAACGGGGGACCGGGGGAAGGGGAGCACATGCGTGACCGCACGTTCGAGCGCATCGGGGCACTGAGCGGTCTGGCGTTCTTCGTCCTGGCCGTGCTGTCGGGTTTCATCTATCCCCAGCAACCCCGGGTCGACTCCGCCCCGGCCAAGACGGTCGCCTGGGTCCACGACCATCACGTGGCACTGCAGGCGGGCATGATCTTCGACTTCTTCGCCGCCGGCGCGCTCATCTGGTTCGCCGGCTACCTGTTCCGCGTGCTGCGCCGCGCCGAGGGCGACACCGCCTCCTTCGCGCCAATCGTGCTCGCGTCCGCCATCGGCGTCTCCATCACCACGGCCATCGCCGCACTTCCCACGGTCCTCCTCGCCTTCATGGACGCGCAGCCGGCCGGCCTCAACGATCTGTCACTGGTCCGCGCGCTCGGCGATCTGAACACGATCTTCTTCTCCGCCACGTCCGTCATGACTGCGGTCTTCCTGGTCGCCCTCGGCTGGGCCATGCTGCGCGGCGAACTGGCTATGGCGTGGCTCGGCTGGATCGCGCTCGTGGTCGCCGCGTTCAACTGCGTCGCCGTCTGGATCGGCGTCACCTTCAGCAGCTACCACGGTCACGCCTGGCTGATCATCGGCTGGGGCGCCTACGTCGGCTTCCTCGTCGTGATGCTCATCACCAGCGTGGCCCTGCTGCGCCAATCCCGCATCGCCCCTTCACCGGCCGGCTCCGTCGCCGCCAGGCCGGCTCCTGCATCTGCCGCCTCTCTCACCTAGCGCCTGACGCGCGCCAACCGGGGGCAACACGAGACCGTTCGCCCATGTGGCAACCACCGCCCGAGGTTCCCGTTCGGCTCGTCCCGGCGGCGCCACGCCTGCCCGCCGGACCCGACCCCTCAGCCGGGACTTCGGCGGTGATCCCCGCTCCGCCGAATTGGCGAAGAGCATCGGGCAGCATCAGCGCGTCATCTCCGAGCACGAGGGCGCCATGCTCGGCGACATCGCAGAGTTCGATCGGACAGAGGCGTGGCGGGGAGACGGGGCCCTGTCCATGCGCGACTGGCTCGTGGCGCGTTGTCATGTCAGCCGGGCCCGGGCCCGCACGCTGGTCGACGCGGCGCAGAAGGTGAAGGATCTCCCGGCCCTCTCCAACGCCCTTTCCGACGGCCGCCTCACCCTCGATGTCTTCGCCCCGCTGGCCTCGGTCGCCACGCCCGAGACGGACACCGACCTGGCCAAAGCGGCGGAGCACTGGACGCCGAAGCAGGCCCGGCAGATGGTGGCCGAGGTCAAGGGTTCGACGGACGCGCAGGCGGCAGCTCAGTTCCGGCGCCGCTTCGTCCGCTTCGACGACGAGCGCTGCCTGCTCTGGGCCCAACTGACCGGCGATGCATACGCCCTGGTCAAGTCGGCAATCCTCAGCCTCGCTCGCCGCCACGACCACCCCAGCGCCAGCGACCCCGACTACGTGCGCTTCGAGAGCCGGTGCGCCGACGCGCTGCGCGACGTCTGCATCGACCAGGGACGCACGAAGCCGGCGGGACGAGCCCCCGGCCGCGGCGGCGCCCGGACGACCATGGTCGTGCACACGGACCTCGAGCGCCTCCTCTACGGCGACGGTTACGGTCACGCCTCCATCGAAGGCGTCGGGCCGATCTCCGCCGAGGTGGCGCGCCGGCTGGCGTGCAGCGCGCAGATCACCCTGTCCTTCGACGGGCCCGATGGCAGCAGCCTCGACCAGAAGCAGCTGGAGCGCGACCCGAGCGAGGCCCAACGCATCGAGATACGGCGTCGGGACAAGGGCTGCCGCTTTCCCGGTTGCGGCTGTAAGAACGTGACCGACGTCCATCACATCGTGTGGGCGTCCAAGCAGGGGCCCACGGTCATGTCGAACCTTCTGACCCTGTGCGTTGCCCACCACAGCCGGGTGCACGAGCTCGGCTGGAAGTTGGACGGCGACGCGCAGGCCGAAGTGCGGTTCATCAGTCCGCACGGCCGGGTGTACGTCTCTTCGCCCGCGCCGACATGGCGCCGGCCGCCGCGCAAATGAGCGCGTGAAGTCCCGAAGCGTTACCCCTTGACCGCCCGCACGATCTCGTCGGTCACCGCGTCAGGGTCTTCGAGCGGCAGCATGTGCCCCCTGTTCGGCAGGGTGACGAGTCGCGCCCCCGGAACGGTCGCCACGATCTGATCCGCCTTCTTGGGCAGGGTCAGCGCGTCGCGCGTGCCCACCATGACGGTCGTCGGCACCTCCATCGTGGCCACGCCATCGAGCAGGTCCATGGTCGAGATCGACCGCAGGAAGTCGCCGCGGACCGCTCCGTGACAGCCCCCGAAGAGATCCCGGGTCAGGTCCATGTGCGACCGGACCGGGTTCTCACCGAACGCCGAGCGCACGAAGACGTGTCCGTTCTTCGACTGCATGGCCCGCGTCACGAGAGGCGACCCCACCATTGAGCCGGCCACCCGCGCCGTACGCGTCGAGCGGTCACCCATGCTGGTGGCCGCCGTCGACACGAGCACGGTGGCCTTTGCCCGCTCCTTCAGCACGGCAGGCCGGTGCGTGGCCAGCGACATGATCGTCATGCCACCCATGGAGTGGCCCGCCAACACGACGTCGCGCACGTCGGTGGCTTCGAGCACCGCCGTCAGGTCGTGCGCCAGCGTCTCGATCGCCAGCGGCGCGGTGCCCCTCGTGCTGGCCCCGTGCCCCCTCTGGTCGTAGAGCACCACGCGGAGGCCCTGCTCCCGTGAGTCGGCGGGCGACGGGGATCCAGATCTCGTGGCTGCAGCCCCAGCAGTGGGGCAGGACGACCACCGGCGCATCTGGGCCATCGCCGGCGAAATCCCAGAGGGCCAGTTCTGCCCCGTCCCGTGTCCGCACGATGGTGTGTCGGGCCGGCCGACCCCCTCGCCCCACCCGAGCGAGCCGTCCGTCGTCGGCTCTGGACCTCCAGTGCCCGGTGGCAGAGAGACGCCGGTAGGCCGCGCCGGCGGCCGCGCTGGCGGCGAGGGCAGCACCACGACGAGGAGTCGGCGGGCCCAGGGCCGCGACCGCGGGGTCCCTGGGGTGGGATGGGGGAGAGGTGGCCTCATGCCCCGGAGCGTATTGGCCGCATATGCGCCCTGGCGATCCGACCAGCTCCGACCGACCCGGAGCACCGGAAATGAGGATCACCAAAATGCCCAGATCCAGAGGAATGCGGTTATGGCCTTGTGATTGACACGGCCGCAACCACGGCCCCAACCACGACCCGCGACCACGACGCCCAGCCCCGCCAGCCAGCCAGCTCCGCCGGCCACGCCGGCCACGCCGGTCTCATCGACCAGCGCATCGAGCGCCTCTCCACCGCCTCGCTGAAGCGCGTCCTGGAGCCCGTCACCGACGTCCCGAGTGCCATCGGCGACGGCCAGGTCCTCCCCGACGAGCTCGTCAGCCCCTCCAACGTCCCCGAGCTCTACGGCCGGCTGACCGACGCGTGGAAGCGCACCCTGGCCCGGGAGGAGTTCGCATCCATCGTGGACACCGGCGTCGGCTTCGAGTCGGTCCTGATGGCTGGATTCAGCTTCGACATCCTCTCCCGCGCCCCGACCTCGCCGACCCCCGCGTGAACTACCTGCTGCACGACATGAGGGAAGAGACCCACCATTCCCGCCTCTTCGTGCGCCTCCTCGACCACGTCAAGCCCCGGGCCGAGAACCCCGTCGACCGTCCGGTGGCCCGCATCGCGCAGCACGTCTTCATGCCGCTCCTCACGGCCATGCCGTCCCCCTTCTGCCTGCTCGTCCTCAGCGGCGAGGAGGTCCCCGACTTGCTGCAGAAGTTGGCCAGCACCCGAAACCGACCGGATGGTCAAGGCCGTCTCGGAGTATCACCGCCAGGAGGAGGCCGGGCACCTGGCCTTCGGCCGCATGCTCTTCCCCGAGCAACGGGCCGCCGCGGGCCCGGTCGAATTCATCCTCGTCGGGCACCTCGCCTCTCGCATCGCTATCGCCATGTTCGACACGATCGTCCACCCGGGCGTGTGCGGTACCGTCGGGCTCCCCACCTGGGCCACCCGGCGCGCCGTCAACCGCTCACCAGGCCGCGCGATCGACGAGAGGTTGGGTACGGTGCACATCGCACCGAGCCTGCGCTGAGCGACGGGCTGAGCGCTCGTCGTTGCGCTTCCGAGGTTCCGCCTCGGGCGTCCCCCGCACTCAAATTTCGCACAACGGCTCGACAATTCCTGTCTCGGTCTTGTCCTGGCGGGCCGAGGCGGAATCACCCCACGTATCGAGGGATGCGTCGCCCGGGCGGTTGGCGCCAGCAGGGCCACTGGGCTCGGGTCCAGCGCCGCGCAGAGTCCGAGCAAACCACCTGGTGGGCGGCGTGTCCGGCAGCCGGCGAACGTTGCACCACCACATCGGGTGGAGGCGGGCGCGCAGGCCCCGTGCGACGTCCAACCGGCCTGCCGATCGCACCCTCGATCGACCCCGAACGGCAGCCGGCAGCCGGCAGCCGGGACCTCCTCGAGGGTCAGCTCCCACTTCTCGATTGCAATGGGGGATCCTTGGTGCTAGATCCAATTGGAGTTGCAACAACATTTGAGCAAAGGAGCGACAAATGTCCGGTTGGTTGCAAAGCTCTCTGAGGGTACGACGCCTGGTGCAATTGGGCAATTGGGGATCGTCACCGTGCTGTGCGGTGTGGGGTTGGTCTTCGTCTCGACCACGTCGGCCTCCGCGGCCACCACCGACATTGTGTCGGCCGGACCGTTGACCGACATCGGCATTAGCACCGACCTCAATTGCTCGGTGATGCACACCGGCGATTCAGATGGTGAATGGTACGGCGACACGGCCTGTGGCACGTTCCTGGCGTCCGCCGGGACCTTGTACGGACCAGCCGACGTTCCCGCCGGCGAGTCCGCGAGCCCTAGTACCACCTGGACCGAGGTCAGCCAGACCCCGGTCACCGGGTCGGGGACGTCCGGTGACCCCTACAAGATCGTGACCGTGGATAGCGCCGGCACGAGCGGCCTGCAAGTGACCGAGACCGACACATATGTCGTCGGGCAGGAGTCGTACCAAAACGTCGTGACCGTCGCCAACTCGGGGAGCACCAGCGCGACCGGCGTCTTGTACCGTGCCGGCGACTGCTACCTCCAGGACTCCGACTTCGGCTACGGAATCTACGACAGCACGTCGGGGGCCATCACCTGCACTACGAGCCTCACGCCCGGGAGCCGGATCGAGCAGATGCTGCCGCTGACCGCCGGCAGCAACTACTTCGAAGGCTTCTACGACACCTTGTGGGCCAACATCGGGACGCAGAACCCGTTCCCGAACACCTGCGACTGCTCCATCGACGAGGACAACTCCCTCGGTCTCTCCTGGAACCTGAACGTCGGCGCGGATGCGTCACAGACCTTCTCGTCGATCGTGACGTTCTCTCCCCTCGGCGCCCAGCCGTTGACGCTCGCCAAGGTCGCCGACGCCGCCACCGTGTCGGCGGGTGGCACTGACGGCTACACCATCACCGCCACGAATCCCAATGCCGGAGCCGTGACCCTGGCGCCGCTGAGCGACACTCTCGGTGCCGGATTCAGTTACCAGACCGGAACAACGACCGGTGCAACTACGACCGATCCGACCGTCGCCGGGCAGACCCTCTCCTGGGGGTCGATTGTCGTTCCCGGCGGGGGGACGGCGTCCATCCACTTCGACGTCACGGCCTCGAGCACACCGGGCACGTACACCGATGATGCCGAAGGCACGGCTACCGGCTACACCGTCGTCGGCACGGGAGCCTCCGCGCCCGTGACGGTGACCGGTGGCTCGGGCCCGGCGTCCACCACCACCGCGACCTCCCTCTCGGGCGGTGGTCAGTCCGGCGCCAGCATCTCGGTTCCCACCGACACGGCGGTGACCGACGCGGCCACCCTGACCGGGACCAACGCAGCCTTGGCGACAGGGACCGTCACCTATGACGTCTACTCGGACTCGACGTGTTCGACCCTCGCCCCCGGTGGTGGGGGGACGGCCGAGTCCATCACGACGCCGGGTTCCTTGCCGCCCTCGGCTTCGGTCACCCTTTCGGGCGCGGGGACCTACTACTGGGTGGCCACCTACTCAGGGGACACGACCAACAACTTGGGGTCGGCGAGCGTGTGCGGGGCCGAGGTCGAGACGGTGACTCCGCCGCCACCCCAACCCACAACCACCGCGACCTCCCTCTCGGGCGGTGGTCAATCCGGCGCCAGCATCTCGGTTCCCACCAACACGGCGGTGACCGACACGGCCACCCTGTCGGGGACCAACGCGTCGACGGCGACAGGGACCGTCACCTATGACGTCTACTCGGACTCGACGTGTTCGACCCTCGCCCCCGGTGGTGGGGGGACGGCCGAGTCCATCACGACGCCGGGTTCCTTGCCGCCCTCGGCTTCGGTCACCCTTTCGGGCGCGGGGACCTACTACTGGGTGGCCACCTACTCAGGGGACACGACCAACAACTTGGGGTCGGCGAGCGTGTGCGGGGCCGAGGTCGAGACGGTGACGAGCGCGACGACGACGCCCCAGCCCACCACCCTCAAGACCCATCTGTCGGGCAACGGATTCTTCGGGGGCGGCCGGTGCTGGTGGATCGGTGACCTCATCACGGTCTTCGCCGGCACCGCGGTGACCGACACGGCCACGCTGTCGGGGACCAATGCCTCGAGCGCCACGGGCACGGTGACCTACACCGTCTACTCGTGGGTTCCCTCGTGGCACTTCCCCTTCGGCCAGTGGAAGATGGTCGCCGGCGCCGGGACGGTCAGCGTGTCGAATGGATCGGTGCCGAGCTCGAATCCCGTCACGCTGCCACCGGGAACCTATGAGTGGCAGGCGACCTACTCGGGCGACGGCGCCAACGCTCCGTCGATGAGCAGGCTCGGCTCGGAAACCGAGTACGTCATCCCGGTGCCGCATTGCTCCTATGGGTGGAACCTCGGATTCGATGGTGGCTGCCGGCCCTGCCCGAACCAAAGGGGGAGGTAGCCACGGCGGCGATATAGGGCCACGGCTGAGAGCGCCTGAAAACAGCGAACCCGGCCGCTGAGTCCCACAATTCTGACGATCCCGTGCCTGCGCACCACGCGGGCACGGGATTGTCGCGTCAGGTGGCGACGGGTCTTGACAGCGGGGCGTCGAGCAGGCACACGCGTGAGATCTTTGCCCAACTGCTCTGGAGTACTCGCCGGGCGAGCCGACGGAGGTCGGCGCCACCCGCACTCGACGCCGGGAGGCTACCCCACGTGGCCTTCGAGAACAGCATCGCGCGGCACGTGATCCTCGGCGTCACCGTCCTGCGCGGGCCTTCACCCCCGCGAAGTCGTCACGTACACGTTCCGGCTCATGAACACGGGACGACGACGTGCGGCTAGGCGCCGGCCTAGATCCCCCGGCCAGGTACGGCACTCGTTGACCGTCGGGACCTCGGCACGCTCGGTGTGGGCGTCAGCAACGCCCGGGGCGTGAACGCCTCTGCCGGCTCGGCCAGCGGATCGTGCCCGGCCGAGTTCGGTTCCGGCACGGCCCCCACAGCAGCGCCTCGACCACCGGGTCGTGGAAGCAGACCGTGGGCCAGGGCCAGGGCTCGCCGGCCCAGTCGATGCAGGCACCACCGGGCACCCACCGGTTGCTGGTGGGCCGGGCCGTCACCCTGGTCCCGGGGCTGAGCCCGGACCAGGCTCGATAGAATCGTTTTTCCCACCTGCACGGCAACAGCAGCCAGGGCACGGGCGATCAGAGGGAAGGAACGAGGGCAACACATGTCGGGTCACTCGAAGTGGGCGACCACCAAGTACCGCAAGGGCGCCCAGGACAAAGCCCGCGCCAAGATCTTCGCCAAGTGCATCCGCCTCGTCGAGGTGGCGGCACGGGACGGGGGCGGCGACCTCGAGTCCAACGCCACCCTTCGCACCGCCTACCAGAAGGCCAGAGCGGCCAGCGTCCCGCTCGACACGATCGAGAAGGCCATCAAGAGAGGGACCGGCGACCTTGAAGGCGTCAGGTACGAGGCCATCAACTACGAGGGCTACGGCCCCGGCGGCGTGGCGATCATGGTCGAGACGCTCAGCGACAACCGCAACCGCACCGGCGCCGAGATGCGCAACCTGTTCAGCCGCAACGGCGGCAACATGGCCGAGCCCGGCGCCGTCGGCTGGCAGTTCGAGCGCAAGGGCATCGTGACCGTCGGCCTCGACAACGACGAGGACAAGGTCATGGAGATCGCCATGGAAGGCGGGGCCGAGGACATGACGAGCAACGGCGCCGCCTGGGTCGTGACCACAGCCCCCGCCGACCTCGAGTCGGTCCGCCAGGCCCTCGACAACGCCGGCATCACGGCCGAGTCCGTCGACCTCAGCCTCGAGCCCACCCAGCTGGTCCCCGTCCCCGACGAGGGCGAGGCCAAGAAGGTCCTGCGCCTCCTCGAGGCCATCGACGACCACGATGATGTGCAGGCCGTCCACTCCAACGCCGACATCCCGGACGAGGTCCTGGCCGCCTTCGAAGGCTGAGCCTGGCCCCCACCAGATCCGCCCTCGGGGCACCATCCCCGGCTATCCTGCGAACGCATGTTCGTATTGGGCATCGACCCCGGCCTGTCACGCTGCGGCTACGGGCTCGTGGCCCGGGCCGAGGGCACGGCGGGGCTGCGGGCGCACGCGGCCGGGGTTGTGGAGACCGACCCGGCGGCGCCACTGGCCGAGCGGCTCCTGATCCTGCACACGGAACTGCGGGCGCTGGTGCAGGAATTGCGGCCCGAGGCGGTCGTGGTCGAGCGGGTTTTCTTCCAGGTCAACGCCAAGACGGCCATGTCGGTGGGCCAGGCCAGCGGGCTGGCGCTGCTGGTGGCGGCCGAGGGGGGCTGCGAGGTGGTCCAGTACACGGCCAACGAGGTGAAGCTGAGCCTGGTCGGCTACGGGGCGGCGACCAAGGACCAGATGCAGCGCATGGTGGCCCAGGTGCTCGGCCTGCCGGCTGATCGACGGGCCGCCCGACGTGGCCGACGCCCTGGCCCTGGCCGTGTGCCACCTGACCACGGTGCCCCTGCGGCGGGCCGTGGATGCGGCGCTCGTGAAGGAGGGAACCCCGCTCGTGAAGGAGGGAACACAATGATCGGACTGCTTCGTGGAACGGTGGCGGTGCGGACCGCCGAGGGCGAGGTGATCGTCGACGTGGCGGGCGTCGGCTACCGCGTGGCCGTCACGCCGGCGACGGCCGCTGCCTTGGTGGTGGCGGGGTCGGCGGCCGAGGCCACGCTGTACGTGCACACCCATGTGCGCGAGGACGCGATCGTGCTCTATGGCTTCGTGCACGACGACGAGCGGCGTTGCTTCGAGGTCCTGCTGGGCTCGCACGGGGTCGGTCCCGCGTTGGCGCTCGGGATCATGGCCGCGCTGTCGCCGGCTGCGTTGTCAACGGCGGTCCTCGAGGAGGATCTCGATACCCTGTGCACGGTGCCAGGGGTGGGTCGCAAGACGGCGGCCCGGCTGCTGATCGAGTTGAAGAGCCGGCTGGACCTGCCCGACTTGTCGCTGTCGGGTCCCGGCGGAATGGGGGCGGGCCTCGGTGCCGGCGTCGGCGTCGGTGCGGCCACGGCCGTGCGCAGCTCCCGGACGTCCCGGGCCGAGGCGCGGGCGGCCTTGAGCGAGCTCGGCTACGCCCCCGACGAGATCCGCGGCGCGCTCGACGGCCTACGCGACGATGTCGGGGTGGAAGAGATGCTCCGGTTAGCGCTGCGCGAGCTGGCCTCGCGGTGAGCCGTTGAGCCCCCGCGCCCGGCGGGAGGTGCTGGCCGTGGACCAGGTGCCGGGTTTCGCCGATGCCGATGCCAGGATGCCGAGCGCCGGCGAGCCGATGTCGACGCGGGTCGGACGGCGCGTCGTCGACCCGGTGGCGTCGAACGGGGCCGAGGAGGCCGAGGAGGTGGGGCTCCGGCCCCGGTCCCTCTCGGAGTTCCTCGGGCAGCCGCAACTGGTCGAACACCTGGGGATCGTGCTGCAGGCGGCGCGCCAGCGGCGCCAGCCCGTGGACCACATCCTGTTCGCAGGGCCGCCGGGACTGGGCAAGACGTCCCTGGCCGGCATCGTCGCCACCGAGATGGGTGCCGGTTTCCGCATTACCGCCGGCCCCGTGCTCACCCGGGCCGGCGACCTGGCTGCGCTGTTGACCGATCTGCACGACGGCGACGTGCTGTTCATCGACGAGATCCACCGCCTGCATCGCTCCGTCGAGGAGATGCTGTATTCGGCCATGGAGGACGGCCGCCTCGACATCCTGATCGGGAAGGGACCCACCGCCCGTTCCATCCGCCTGGAGCTCCCCAGCTTCACCCTGGTCGGTGCGACGACGCGGACAGGTCTTGTCGCGGGACCGCTGCGGGACCGCTTCGGCTTCGTGGGCCGCTTGGATCTCTACGATCCCGCCGATCTGCGCGCCATCGTCGAACGGTCGGCTCGCATCCTGAAGGTGCGCATCGATGCGGAGGGCGCCATCCGGATCTCGGAGAGGTCGCGGGGGACGCCGCGGGTGGCGAATCGGCTCCTGCGCCGGGTGCGGGACTTCGCCGAGGTGCGAGGCGAGGGCTTCATCGACGGCGCCACCGCCAGTGACGGCCTCGAGCTGTTCGGGGTCGACGAGCTGGGTCTCGACAAGGTCGACCGGGCCATCCTGGCCACGTTGTGCAGCCGTTTCGGGGGTCAGCCGGTGGGCCTGACCACCCTGGCGCAGTGCGTCGGCGAGGAAACGGACACGATCGAGGATGCGTACGAGCCGTTCCTGTTGCAGAGCGGACTGATCCAGCGAACGTCTCGGGGCCGGGTGGCCACGCAGCGCGCCTGGGCGCATCTCGGTTTGGAGCGTCCGGCGTCGGCGGCCGACGCAATGAACACGCCCCCGCTCTTCTGACGGGGTACTCCGGCGCCGCAATTCATGTTTCTTGCGCGATTCGCCGCCGCGATGGGCTATTTTCTTCTGGTCGCACCACGAGACGGAAACGAGGTGACCACATGGCAGGAATGACGACGCGCTCGACTTGCTCGACGCTGCCCGCTTCCGCCCTCGTGGCCCAGCCGCCCGTCTTTGCGCTTGGTGCTGCCGGAGGGGGGTCCCGGTTCGTCGGGCCCGATCTCTGCCCCGCTGGTCACTGACGCCGACCACGACACCGCCGGGCTGACCGCCCGGACGCAATCCGAGGTCCGCCACGCACGACGAGTGCGCCATCGTCCTCCAACCGCTCGCTTCACCTCCCAACTGGAGATTCCCATGGGTGAACGCACCCTCTTTCCCAACGCTTCGACCAAAGACACGCTGGCGTACTGCTGGCGCCAGATGCGGCCTGATCGCGCTGCCTTCACGGTTGCCTGCACGGCGATCGTGCTCGGCACCCTGGCCAACGCCGTGGCGGCACCGCTGATCTTCGCCTCCTTGTTGAGCCGCATATCGCAGCTCGGGCCGCACGCGCACGAGGGCCTCTGGCAGTCCTTCGGCCCTCTGCTGGTCGCCTACGCGGTCGTGCTGGCTGCCGCCACGGTGTTCGGGCGGATCGGCGGCTGGATGAACTGGGGCGCCACCCTGCGCTCGTTCGGCCGCGCCATCACCGGCGGGTACGACCACCTGATGCGACTCAGCCATTCATGGCACACGGACAGACCCTCGGGCGAGGTGATCGCCACGCTCGAGACGTCGACCTGGGCCTTCGCCGACATGATCGACGCCACGGTCTGGGGCATCCTGCGCATCAGCGTCACGACGATCGGGGCCATCGTGGTCCTCGGCATCGTGGCCTGGCCCGTCGCGCTCGTGATGGCGGGGCTCGTGGGCGTGTTCGCCCTGGTGCTGCACCGCCGCATGGGTCGGGTCGTTGCCGCCGAGAAGCAGTTCTCCGACGCCCACTCCCGGGCCACCGGGGTGATCGCCGACACGATCGCCAACCTGACCACCGTGCGTTCGCAGGCTGCGGAGGAGCGGGAGCAGCAGCACGTGGGGGAGCTGGTCGCCGATTCCATCAGTGCGGACCTGCGGGCCCGCAAGGTCTTCACCGCCACGCGGATCCAGATGGAGTCGGCCATGGCCTTCTTCAACTGGGCCGCCATCCTCGTCGGCGTCGTGCTGGCGCTGCACCATGTCGCCGCGGCGGGGGCGGTGTACCTGATCCTCTTCTATGCGACCTTCGTCGGGACCAGCCTCGAAGAGTCGTTCGAGTTCATTCGCTTGATCTCCCGGGCCATCGGCCGCTGCGCGAAATTCGCCGGCATCGCCGCCACGGAGCCCGACATCGTCGACCTTCCGGGTGCGCCCGACATGGTGGTGCCGCACGGTCGCGTCGAGTTCCGTGACCTTCGGTTTGCCTACCGGGCCGGGGCCCCGCTGTTCGAGGGGCTCGACCTGTCCATCGAACCGGGGGAGCACGTCGGCCTGGTCGGGCCCTCAGGCTCGGGCAAGACGACGCTGACCAAGCTGATGTTGCGTTTCGCGGACCGCGACGGCGGGTTGATCGAGATCGACGGCCAGGACATCGAGTGTGTCACGCAGCACTCCCTGCGCGGCCACATCGCCTACGTGCCCCAAGACCCGCAGATGCTGCACCGCACCATCGCCGAGAACATCTGTTACGGCATGGAGGGCGGCGACGGCCGTCACGGGCGCGCCGTCGACATGGACCTCGTGCGCGCCGTGGGCCGGGCCGCCTACGTGGACGAGTTCGTGGAGCGCCTTCCCGACGGCTACGAGACCGTGGTGGGCGAGCGCGGCATGAAGCTCTCCGGCGGGCAGCGCCAGCGCGTCGCCATCGCGCAGGCCATGGCCAAGGGAGCGAAGGTGCTCGTGTTGGACGAGGCGACATCGGCCTTGGACTCCGAGTCGGAGTCGCTGGTGCAGGATGCGCTGTGGCACCTGATGGAGGGCACCACGGCACTGGTCGTGGCGCACCGTCTGGCCACGATCGCCCGCCTGGACCGGATCGTGGTCCTCGACCGGGGACGCGTCGTGGAGCAGGGCACCCACGCCGAGCTCCTCGCCGCCGGTCGCAACGGCGTCTACGGGCGCTTGTGGGCGCACCAGTCGGGCGGTTTCCTGGCTGCGTGAGTGGCTCAGTCCGCCGGTGGGTGGCGGACTGAGCTCAGCCCGAGTGCCGCTCAGCCCAAGCCGACGTCGGAGCCGGAGCCGGAGCCGGAGCCTGAGCCGGAGCAGGCGGCCTGAGCCTGAGCCTGAGCCTGAGCCTGACGCCGGAGCCGGAGCCGGAGCCTGAGCGCCGGCACGGACGACCGACGCCGCCGACGTCCCGAGGGGGAGGTACACCCGGAAGGTGGTCGACCACCCCGGCGTGTCCACGATGTCGACGAACCCCTCGTGTGCCTCGGCCACGGACTTGGCGATGGCCAGGCCCAGGCCCGTGCCGGGCACACCCATCTCGGTGGACGAGGCCAGCCGGTAGAAGCGCTCGAAGAGCTGGTCGCGCTCACCCTCCGGGATGCCGAGCCCCTCGTCGAGGACCTGGACCCGCGCGTAGGAGTCGACGCTGTCGACGATGACGTGGACCCGGCCGCCGCGTGGAGAGAACTTGATGGCGTTGGAGAGCAGATTGGCCAGCAGCTGGTGCAGGCGGGTGGGGTCGCCGAAGATCGGCACCTCCTCGCCGGGGTCGATGGTGAGGACGACGCCGGCGACGGTGGCCGACGTCTGAATGGCGTGCACCGCGTCCTCGGCCAGACGGCTCAGATCCAGTTCGGTGAAGGCGACCCGGAGCCCGCGGCCCGCACCGGGGTCGGCCAGCAGGTCCTCGGCCACCCGTTGCAGGTGCTCTGCGTTGCGCTCAATGGTCTGGAGCATGCGCATCTGGCTCTCGGTCAGATCCGCGGTGGCGTCGAGCAGCAGCTCGACGAAGCCCCGGATGGAGGTGATCGGCGTGCGCAGCTCGTGGGAGACCGTCGCCACCACGTCGTCCTTCATCTGGGTCAGCTCGCGCAGCCGGTTGTTCTGCTCAATGAGCGACTGGGTGACTTCCTTCTGAATGGCGTAGAGGCGCTCCCGGTCGGCCGCCAGCTCCTCGCGCTCGGTCACGTCGATGGCGACGACGACGTAGCCGCCGTTGGCCGGGGCGAGCCCGTCGTCCGGCGACACCCAGCCATTGGAACCGGCGGCGCCGCCAGCAGGCGAGCGGCAGCAGGCAGCAGCGGCAGAGGCTTCGGCGGGTTCGGCCTCGTCGGCCCCGGGCTCGTCGAGGGCAACGTCGGGGGTCGGAAGCGGCAGCGCGCGCACCCGCACCACACAGCGACGTTGCTGGCCGTCCTTGCGAGTCGCGGTCCACGGGACCTCGGCCGCGGTCTCGGCATCGACGGGCTCGAGCGCGGTGCGCATGGCGTCGATCGCCTGGCGCCGTTCGTCGATCTGGGCCGGGTCGATGAAGTCGGCGATGGAGTGGATGCCCACCACCTCCGCCGCCCGGTAGCCGAGCAGCTGCTCCGCCCCGGCCGAGAAGAAGGTCACGGTGCCGGCCGGGTCGACACCCATGATGGCGCTGCCGGTGGCGGCCCGGAGCAGTGTCTCGAGCCGGTCGCGGGCGTAGTCGGCCTCGCGGGCGTTGCGGCGGGCGATCCGGGACTGCTGCGCCAGGTCGGTCAGGAAGGCCCGGTCGCGCGTGACCATCGTGTAGACGGTGGACGCCACCAGGGTGGTGACGGTCGCCATGACGGCCACCTGGCGCCATTCGAGCGCGGGGTACTTGGGCGGGCCGACGAGCAGGAGGGGGACGAGCAGGGCCAGGTCCATGCAGAAGAGCCCGACCAACAGGTGCAGGCGCCGGCCGTAGAGCGAGAGCCAGACGATGGGCAGGAGGTAGACGACCACCAGTCCGGAGTCGGAGCCGCCCTGGGCGTCTCTGATGATGGCGATGACTGCGATGTAGCCGATCGGGATGATCAGCCAGGCCCAGTCGGGGAGCCGCTCCCAGGGCAGCAGGAAGGCGGCCGCCACCAGCACGAAGAAGATGACGCCGGCGACCGAGATCTCGCGGCGGGCGTCGTGCGGGAAGGGGACGACGGCGATCAGGACCGTCCCGATCGCCACCAGGGCGAAGACCGGGAGCCGCAGCCGCATGGAGCCGGAGAACCCGATCGGGAGGGTGGACCCCGGCAGCTGTGGATCGCGACGCCGCTCGGCGTCGAGTGGGGGTTGGAACGACTCGCTCACCGGATCCGCGAGCGGTAGCGGTATCCGAAGCCCCGGACGGTCTCGATGGGCCCCTCGTCACCCTCGTCCCAACCCAGCTTGCGCCGCAGGCGCAGGACGGCGTACTTGACCCGGGAGGGGGCCAGCCCACTGGGGTCGTCCCAGGCCAGCTCTATCAGCTGGTCCGACGACAGGACCTGCCCCTGGTGCCGGGCCAAGGTGGCGAGGAGGCGGTACTCGGTCGGGGTCAGGATGATCGCCGACCCGTCGACCGTCACCTCCTGGTGGGCGAAGTCGACGTGCAGGGTGCCGTCATCGAAGGTCGTGACGGGCTCGCCCTTGGAGACCTGCCGCCGGCCGACGGCCTGCAGGCGGGCCAGGAGCTCGACCCGGCTGAAGGGCTTGGTCAGGTAGTCGTCGGCGCCGGAATTGAGCCCCCGCACCTTGTCCCTCTCGGTCCCGAGAGCGGTCAGCATGAGCACGGGCACGTCGCTCATGTCCCGGATGCGCTCGAGCACCTGCCAACCGTCCAGGTCGGGGAGCCCGACGTCGAGGATGACGATGTCGGGGTGGCTCTGGTGGAACTGGCGCACCCCGTCCCGCCCTTCCAGGGCCTCCGCGACCGAGTAGCCCTCGCGCTCGAGGAGGGTGCGGAGGAGTTGGCGGATGTCAGCCTCATCCTCAATGACCAGCACTGAGATATGACCATCTCGCATCAGGAGGCAACTGTACTGGGCAAATGGCCAAACCGAGTGAATAAGGGAGACCGTTCGGCGTGCGAAAAGTCCTGCTCAGCCCCTGAATCGGGTCTCAGATCGACAAAAGTGGGCCGCGGGGCCGCCCTTACGGGGCCGCTGAGGCCGGCACAGCTACGGCAGGCGACGACCGCCTCGGCGCTCCCGTGAAGCCGGGAAGTGGCGGCCCGCAGGCGCAGTGGACGACGTCGCTCAGGGAGCGAAAGGTGCGCCGGCCCGGGCCGTCGGTTCCCCCGGAATTCTCCGTCCGACGGCCTCGTGAGCCCGGCGCACCTCTTCGCTGCTCCTGTCCCCCCGGCGTTCCCCCTCGTGAGAATCCGCTCCCCTCCGTCGGACTCCCACCCGGTCGACCCCCTCCGAACGACCTTCACCGTGGGCTTGCTGTACTGATGGTCAGTACCTTGCACAGCAGCTGTCGCAACCCGGGCCAGATTGGGTTGCAGTCGGGTTGCCCACCTCGAAGAGCCGCGAGACGGGCGCGCGGGCGCCGTTCTTCCCGCCGGGAGGCGACTGGCGGTGGCCTGGTTTCGGGTGCTTTTGGGTCCGCCCCGACCGGCCGCGACGCCACGATCCGGGGAGCCGGACCGCCATCCAGGGACGACGCCTCCGCCGAACCGCAGCGGGAAAGCCGGAGACGGCTGGCACTCCCGGAGTGCGGGCATTCGTGCTGGCGGCGGCGTCCGCAGGGCTCCATACCCGCACCTCGCTGCCCGAGAGACGGGGAACGCAGGCACTAGGGTGGCGCGTCGCAACCGAATGCGGTCCAAGGATCCCTCATGACACCAACCCCCGCGGTGGCCCACCTCGTTTTGGCCACGGCTTCGAAGTCGAGTTCCAGTTCCCTGCTCACGCTGCTGCCCCTGGTGGCCATCGGGCTCCTCGGCTATTTCTTCTTCATACGGCCCCAGCAGCGCAAGGCCCAGGCGGCCCGGCAGAACCAGGGTTCGGGCTACGACGTCGGTGACGAGGTGCAGACCGTCGGTGGCGTCATCGGCACCGTCCTCGAAGTCCACGGCGACCGCTACACGCTCCTGACCGGGGCCCTGGGCGACGACGGCAACCTCGACGGGCCCCAGCCGACCCGGATCGTCTTCGTGCGCCAGGCCATCGCCAAGAAGATCGAACCGATCGAAGACGTGCGGGTGGACGACGAGCCTGTCGAAGACGTCCGGCCGTCGCGGGCGTCGGGCAGCCGGAACGGCACGAGCGATGGCACCAGCAGCAACCATGAAAGCGACATCGACGATGTGGGCGGGGACGGTGCCGCCAGCAGCGGCGACCTTGGTGGGGAGTCCGAAGAGGCGTGAGCCCGAAGCCAGGGGGTCGGGCCCAGCGGCGTCAGCGACGCAATCTGTGGATCAGCGTGATCGTCGTGGTGGCGATCGCGGTCGGCTCGTTCGGGGCGGTGTTCGCAGCCAAGTGGTCGCCGCGCCTGGGCCTCGATCTCGCCGGCGGCGTGGCGGTCATCTACACGGCCGAGGGGCAGCACGTCTCGCAGGCCGACCTCGACGAGACCGTCAACATCCTGAACCTCCGTGTCGACGGCCTCGGTGTCTCGGGCGCGCAGGTGCAGACGACGGGGAAGAACCAGATCTCGGTGTCGATCCCTGGTGTGACGGATGCCCAGCAGGTGCTGAACCAGATCGGGCAGACCGCGCGCATGTACTTCCGCCCGGTCGATTGCTTCGGCTACCCCCAGGAGGTCCCGAAGAACTCGAAGACGAAGGTGTTGCCCCGAGGCATCGGGACGATTCCCGCCTGTGCGTCGTCATCAGAGCTCACCGCGGCCAACCTCGACGTCAACACCACCACCGGGCAGGCGACCAACAACGTGCCGCCGGACAGCCAGTACGCCACCTACCCGTCGACGAGCGTCGAAAAGCCCAACTACGCCAACAGCATGGTGCTGCTGCCCGGCATCAACGGTGCGTGCGGCGCGTCCGGGCTGAGATGCGTGCTCGGGCCCTCGCAGATGACGGGGCATTCCATCGCCAGCGCCCAGGCGACACAGAACCAGACGGGCGCGTGGGTGGTCGACTACTCGCTGGCGGGCGCGGCCGGCTCGGCGCTGTGGGACAAGGTGGCCTCGGAGAACTTCCACCAGCTGCTCGGGATCGAGCTCGACGGTGAGGTCTACTCGGCGCCCATCATCCAGCCGAGCCAGTCGACCTTCTCGTCCTTCGACGGCAGGGGTGAGATCTCGGGGAACCTGACGCAGGCCGACGCGCAGAACCTGGCGCAGGCCATGAACTTCGGTGCGCTGCCGGTCACGTTGAGGGCGGCCACGTCGCAGACGGTGTCGGCCACCCTGGGCCATTCCGCGCTGGTGGCGGGACTCGGAGCGGGCATCGCCGGCCTCGTCCTCGTGCTGCTCTACGTCCTCTTCTACTACCGCGGCCTCGGATTGGTGGTCATCTCCGGGCTGCTGCTGACGGCCATGATGCTCTGGGCCATCATCTCGTCGTTGGGCCATACGTCAGTGGCGCCGAGCTTCGACCTGGCCGGCATCACGGGGCTCATCGTGTCGATCGGTATCACCGTGGACTCGTACATCGTGTACTTCGAACGATTGAAAGACGAGGCCAGATCGGGCCGCTCGGTCCGCACGTCGGTCGACCGCGGCTTCAAGAGCGCATGGCGGACGGTGTGGGCCGCTGACTTCGTGTCGCTGCTGGCTGCCATCGTGTTGTATCTCGTCGCGGTCGGCAACGTGAAGGGCTTCGCCTTCTTCCTCGGGCTGTCGACCATCATGGACATGGCCGTCACGTGGTTCTACACGCGCCCGCTCGTCATCCTGCTCGGCCAGAGCCCGCGGCTGCAGGGCTCGGGTGCCTTCAGCATCGCCACCGGTCTCGGTGCGGGCCCGCAGACGCCGGCCCCGGGGGCCGGAGTGGGCCTGCCGGTGGGCGCCGGAGCCGGAGCCGGCGCCGGAGCCGGCGGCGGCGGCGGGGGCGGGGGCGGGGGCGGCTCGTGAGCGACAACGGCCGCGGAGGGAACGGCGACGGGAGCTCTCTCGACGACGTGCCCGAGGACGATGTCGAGAGGCTCGAGGAGAGCGTCGACACGGGCAGCCTCGACGAGGAGGAGCTCGTCAGCCTCGATGACGCCGCCCGGGCCCTGCTGGCCCGGGAGCCCAAGGGCCACGGGCCGATCGCCCGCCTCTACCGGGGCGAGACCCGCTTCGACTTCGTCGGCAAGCGCAAGATCTGGTTCAGCCTCTCCACGGCGATCATCGTCCTCGGGATCATCTCGATCGTGCTGCGCGGCGGGCTGAACCTGGGCATCGAGTTCAAGGGCGGGACGGAGTGGACGATCGCCGCGCCAGGCGTGACGCAGAGCGAGGCGACCGCCGCGCTCAACGGGACGGGCGTGATCGATCCCACGGTGCAGCTGCTCGGGAGCGGGAGCAAGCAGACCCTCACCGTGCAGTCGGACGTGAACCGGCTGTCGCAGGCCCAGCAGGCTGCCGTCAACACCAACGTGCAGAAGGCGATGACCGAGGTGGCGGACGCGCACGCGCCCAAGGGTTCGACGCCCAGCACGACCTCGACGACCGCCAAGGCGACGACCACGACGGCAGCCAAGGCGGCAGCGGGAGCCACTACCAGCTCGACGGCACCCACGACCACGACGACGTCGCCGAGCAGCTCCGTAACGTCGACCCCGCCCGATCGGATCAGCGTGACCACCGTCGGGCCGACGTGGGGATCGTCCATCACGGACAAGGCGATCCAGGCGCTGATCATCTTCTTCATCGTTGTGGCGATCTACATCAGCATCCGCTTCGAGCCCAAGATGGCGCTGGCGGCGTTCATCGCCATGCTCCACGACGTCCTCGTCGCCATCGGCATCTACTCCATCTTCAACTTCCAGGTCACGCCCGACACCGTGGTGGCCATCTTGACCATCCTCGGCTACTCGCTCTACGACACCGTCGTGGTGTTCGACCGGGTGCGTGACAACACCAAGGGCATCGGCAGCAGCGGCCGGTTGACCTACCCGCAGCTCATCAACCTGTCGATGAACCAGACGCTGGCCCGATCGATCAACACCTCCATGGTGGCCATCCTGCCGGTGCTCGCCGTGCTCCTGATCGGCGCGCAGCTGCTCGGCGCCACCACGCTGCAGTCCTACGGGCTTGCGCTCTTCGTCGGGCTGCTCTCCGGGGCCTACTCGTCGATCTTCATCGCCTCGCCCGTGCTCTGCATGATGAAGGAGCGCGAGGACCGCTGGGTCCAGATCGCCGACCGCTTGGCCAAGCGCGGCAACACCAAGGAGTTCTACTCTGCGGTGGACGCGGCCCACATGAACACCGCCATCAGCGTGGCGGCCTCGGGCCAGGGCAACCGGGCCGGCGCTGCCGCCGTGCAAAAGTCGGGTTCCAAGCGCAGCGGGCCCATCCGGCCCGGTTCGGGGAGCGGTGCGGGCGGCGGTGGGGGAGGCGCGGGTTCCGCCGGGGGAGCGACGGCGGTGCTGGACCGCCAGCCCGGTTCGGGTTCGGCGTCGGGCGCCTCGAGCTCGGCCGCAGGCGCTGGTGCCGCGTCGTCTGCGGGTGCGACGTCGCCTGGTGCCGGGCGGCCGTCGGCCCAGGGTCCCCGGCCGCGCAAGAACAAGAACAAGAGCAGGCGCAAACGCTGAGCTGAGGCGGGGCGACACAAAGGGGAGCCGAGCCGAACCGAGGCGAGCCGAGCGGAGCGCCCTCCATCGCCGCAGGAAGCACCGCTGCATATGCAGCGGCGTGTGCGTCTCTGCATTTCCCCTGGCGGGTAGCCTGTATGGATGGTGGCCCTGACGCGGGTGACTCCATCCGGCACAGACACAGATACCGCCACGAACGCTCGAGGGCTCGAGCCGGAGCAGGCAAACGAGCCGGTGCTGCGCGACCTGTTGGCCCCGCTCCTGGCCGAATTCGCCCGCCACCGCCCCGAGGACGACACCTCCATGATCGTGGCGGCGGGCCGGACCGCCGCCACGGCGCACGAGGGCCAGTTCCGGCGTTCGGGCGAGCCCTACATCACGCACCCCATCGCGGTGGCGACGATCGTGGCCGAGCTGGGCCTCGACGAGCAGACGGTGGCCGCCGCGCTCCTCCACGACGCCGTGGAGGACACCGGCCTGACGCTCGAGACGATCGAGGAGAACTTCGGCGAGGGGGTGGCCAGCGTCGTCGACGGGGTGACCAAGCTGGACCGGCTCCAGTTCAACTCCAAGGAGGCCCAGCAGGCGGCCACCATCCGCAAGATGCTCGTCGCCATGGCCGACGATTGGCGCGTCCTGCTGATCAAGCTGGCCGACCGGCTGCACAACATGCGCACGCTCGCCGTTATGCCCGAGTGGAAGCAGCGCCGCACGGCGCAGGAGACCTTCGACGTCTATGCGCCCCTGGCCCACCGCCTCGGGGTCCAGCAGGTGCGCTGGCAGCTCGAGGACCTCGCCTTCGCCACGCTGCACCCGAAGCGCTACGCCGAGATCGAGCAGATGGTGGCCGCCCGGGCGCCGCAGCGCGAGGAGTACCTCGAAAGGGTGCTCGTCCACGTGCGCCAGCGCATGAACGAAATGGGGGTGGTGGCCGACGTCACCGGACGGCCGAAGCACCTGTGGTCCATCTACGAGAAGATGGTCGTGCGGGGCAAGGAGTTCGACGACATCAACGACCTGGTCGCCATCCGGGTCGTCGTCGAGTCCGAGAAGGACTGCTGGGCCGCGTTGGGAGCCATCCACGCCATCTGGGCCCCGGTGCACGGGCGCTTCAAGGACTACATCAACACGCCCAAGTTCAACATGTACCAGTCGCTGCACACCACCGTGATCGGCCTGGACGGCAAGCCGGTGGAGGTGCAGATCCGCACGTCGGAGATGCACCACCGGGCCGAGTACGGCATCGCCGCGCACTGGGGCTACAAGTCCAAGGAGGACCACTCCTCGGAGATGGCCTGGCTCCAGCGCATCGCCGACGTGGACCGCCAGACCGACGACCCGATCGAGTTCCTCGAGGCGCTCAAGCTCGACCTGGAGCAGGACGAGGTCTACGTCTTCACACCCAAGGGCAAGGTCATCGCGTTGCCGGCCCGCTCCACGCCCGTGGACTTCGCCTACGCCATCCACACCGAGGTGGGCCATCGGTTCATCGGGGCCCGGGTCAACGGCCGCCTCGTGCCGCTCGAGACGCAGCTCAGCAGCGCCGACACCGTCGAGATCATCACCTCGAAGGCGCCGACGGCGGGTCCCTCGAGGGACTGGCTCCAGATCGTCGCCTCCACCCGGGCCCGCAACAAGATCCGTCAATGGTTCTCGCGGGAGCGCCGGGAGGACGCCATCGAGAACGGGCGGGAGGAACTGGCCCGGGCCCTGCGCCGCGACGGCCTGCCCTTGCACAAGCTGCTGGGCTCGACGGCCCTGCAGCAGGTGGCCGATACCATGAACCTGGCCGACCTCGATGCGCTCTACGCCTCCATCGGCGAGAACCAGGTCTCGGCCCAGTCCATCGTGCAGCGCCTCACCAAGGCGCTGCGGGGCGGCGGCGAGGCGGACGAGCAGCTCCCGACGATCGCCCTACCCGGCACGACCCGGCCCCGCCAGGGCCGCCGCACCGGCACGGGCGTCTACGTCGAGGGGCTCGACGACGTCATGATCCACCTGGCCCGCTGCTGCACGCCGGTACCGGGCGACCAGATCGTGGGCTTCGTGACCCAGGGCCGCGGCGTCTCGGTGCACCGAGCCGACTGCGCCAACGCGGCGGCGCTGGCCGACCGCTCCCGGGAGCGCCTCATGGAGGTGGAGTGGGACCGGGGCAACGACGGCGTCTTCGTGGCGACGATCGAGGTGCAGGCCTTCGACCGGGCCCGCCTGTTGGCCGACGTGTCCCGGGTCGTCTCCGAGCACCACCTCAACATCGTGGCCGCCCGCACTGCCACCACGCCGGACCGGGTCAGCCGGATGGCTTTCGACGTCGAGCTGGCCGACCCGACGCATCTGCACTCATTGATCAACGCGCTGAAGCACCTCGACGGGGTGTTCGACGCGTATCGTCAGCTTCCTGGCAAGAAAGTCTGACTCCCGAGCCGTGAAGAGCCTTCTATGAGCGCGGGATCGTCCGCGCCCGCATCCGGTTCTGGCGAGCTTTCGCTAGAGGGCGTGGCCAAGGGCCGTGTCTCGTTGCAGACCCCCAAGGGCATGCACGACGTGCTCTGGCCCGAATCACTGCGCTGGGAGGCAACGGTCGCCCGGTTCGCCGCCTTCGCCGAGAGCGCCGGCTACGGCCTGACGATCACGCCCGTGCTCGAGCACGCCGGCGTCTTCCTCCGGGGCATCGGCGAGGGCAGCGAAGTGGTCGGCAAAGAGATGTACGTCTTCGAGGACCGGGACGGCCAGGCGATGGCGCTGCGTCCCGAGGGCACCGCCCCCATCGCCCGGGCCTACGTGCAGCATCACCCGGTGCCGCCCTGGAAGGCCTGGTACGTCGCGCCCTCGTTCCGCCACGAGAACCCCCAGCACGGTCGCTACCGCCAGCACCACCAGCTGGGTGTCGAGGCGCTCGGTCCGGCCGACGCCGACCTCGACGTCGAGGTCGTCTCGCTGGCGCACGACTTCTTCGCCGGCCTCGGGCTCACCCAGGTGACCCTGCGACTGAACTCCATGGGCGACAGCGTCTGCCGGCCCGGCTACGTCGCGCTGCTCAGCGCCTTCCTGGCCGAGCGGCAGGACCAACTCTGCCCGGCGCACCGGGCCCGCCACCTCGAGAATCCGCTGCGGGTGCTGGACTGCAAGTCGGAGGAGTGCCGGGCCGCCACCGCCGACGCGCCGCACTTCCTCGACCACCTGTGCGACGCGTGCGCCGCCCACTTCGCCCGGGTGCGCGCCGGGCTCGATGCGCTGGGAGTGGCCTACACGATCGACCACCGTCTGGTGCGGGGCTTCGACTACTACACGCGCACGACGTTCGAGTTCGCGGCGGATGCGTTGGACGCGGCGCAGAACGGCGTCGGCGGCGGCGGCCGTTACGACGGCCTGGTCGAGCTGCTCGGCGGTGACCCGACGCCTGGCATCGGGTTCGGCATCGGCATCGAGCGGGTGCTACTGGCGTGTGACGCCGAAGGGGTCTTCACGACCGACTCGGTCCAGACGGCGCACCCGCTGCACGCCTACGTCATCGACACGGCGGGTGGCGAGGCGGCCGTCGCCCTCACGGCGGAACTGCGCCGGGCCGGCCTGCGGGCCGACCGGGCCTTCGACGGGCGGTCCATGAAGTCCCAGATCAAGTCCGCCGATCGCTCCGGCGCCCTGGTGGCCCTGGTGGTCGGGCCCCAGGAGCTGGCCGCGGGCACGGTGGGCCTGCGACCCCTACGCAGCGACGCCGAGCAACGGAGTGTGCCGCGGGCTGCCATTGTGGAAGAGCTCGAGGCTTTCCTGGCCGAGGCGGGGGTGAGCCGGACGTCGTCGCACTGACTCCGCCCGCACCCCCGCACCCCTGTTTCCAAGACCACCCGCCCCACACCGAGCAGACTGAGCGCCGAGACCCCTCATCATGACGACCGAACCGAACCAGCCCACCGCTCTGCGCACCCACCTCTGCGGCATCCTCCGCCAGGCTGACGTGGGCCAGACCGTCACCGTGTGCGGGTGGGTGGCGCGCCGCCGCGAGCACGGCGAGCATCTCGCCTTCGTGGACCTGCGGGACCACACGGGCCTCATTCAGTGCGTCATCGACCACGCCACCGACGTGCGCTCCGAGTGGGTCATCGCGGTGACCGGCACTGTCAGGCATCGCCCCGACGGCACGGTCAACCCCGGCATCGGCACCGGCGAGGTCGAGATCGGGGACTGCACCGTCGAGGTCCTCAACGAGGCCGAGCCCCCGCCCTTCTCCGTCGACGACCGCGACGAGTCCGACGAGCCTGTCCGGCTGAAGCACCGCTACGTAGACCTCAGGCGGCCGCGAATGCAGCGCAACCTCCGCCTCCGGGCACGGGTGAACGCCGCCCTCCGGGCCGCCATGGACCGCCAGGGCTTCGCCGAGATCGAGACGCCGCTGCTCTGGGCCCCGACCCCCGAGGGCAGCCGCGAGTTCTCCGTCCCCTCGCGGCTCCACCACGGGGAGTTCTACGCCCTGCCCCAGAGCCCGCAGCTGGCCAAGCAGCTCCTCATGGTGGGCGGCTTCGACCGCTACTTCCAGATCGCCCGCTGCCTGCGCGACGAGGACCTCCGGGCCGACCGCCAGTTCGAGTTCATGCAGCTCGACATGGAGTGCTCCTTCGCCTCCCAGGACGACGTCATGGCCTACGTCTCCGAGGCGGTGCTCGATGCAGCAGAGGCGGCGACCGGGGAGCGGCCGCCGCCGATCGAACGCATGACGTGGGCCATGGCCAGGGACCGCTACGGCACCGACAAGCCGGACCTGCGCTTCGGGCTCGAGCTGATCGACCTCTCGGCCGCCTTCGAGCGCACCGAGGTGAAGGCCTTCTCCTCCCCGACGGTCAAGGCCATCGTCGTGCCCGAGGGCGCCACCTGGCCCCGCAAGAGGCTCGACGAGGTGACGGAGTTGGCCAAGCAGCACGGCGCCGCCGGCCTGGCCTGGTTCCGCGTCGCCGACGGCGAGGACGGTCCCTCGCTGGACGGCCCCCTGGCCCGGCATCTGTCGGAGCAGGAGGTTGCCAGCGTCCTGGAGCAGACGGAGGCGGAACCCGGGGACCTCATCCTGGCGGTCTCGGACCAGTACGCGACGGCCTGCGAGGTGCTGGGCGCGCTGCGCGTGGCGATCGGCGCGCCACCGGTGGCCCAGGGCCCGCATCGATACGTGTGGGTCGTCGACTTCCCGATGTTCGACGGCACCGGCGCCGACGGCAACCCGCAGCCGGCGCACCACCCCTTCACGATGCCGTACCCCGAGGACCTGCCGTTGCTGGCGACGGACCCGTTCGCCGTGCGCTCGCAGGCCTACGACCTCGTGCTCAACGGCTGGGAGCTCGGCTCGGGGAGTGTGCGTATTCATCGCCGGGACACCCAGGAGCAGGTCTTCGCCGCGCTCGGCATCGGCCCCGAGGAGGCAGAGGCCCGCTTCGGCTTCCTGCTGGGCGCCTTCCGCTACGGGGCGCCGCCGCACGCCGGCTTCGCGGTCGGGGTGGACCGGCTCGTGGCGATCCTGGCCGGCGAGGAGAACATCCGGGAGGTGATCGCGTACCCGAAGACGCAGTCCGGGGCCGACCTGTTGACCGGCGCCCCCACTCCGCTGCCCGCCGCCAGCCTGGCCGAACTGGGCATCCGGGTCGTGGTGCCGCCGAGGGCAGGACCGCCCACCTGAGCCTCTTCGCCGACGCCGCCGACCGGCGCCTCCGGGGCCAGGCGCCCCTGGCAGCCCGCCTCCGCCCCCGCACCCTCGATGAGGTCGTGGGCCAGGAGCACCTCGTCGGCCCCGGTGCCCCCTTGCGCGTCCTCGCCGCATCGGACCGCATCGGCTCGTCGATCCTGTGGGGCCCGGCCGGCACGGGCAAGACCACCCTGGCCCGCCTGCTGGCCGACACCACTGCCAAGCACCTGGTCACGCTGTCGGCCACCGCCGCCGGCGTGAAGGACGTGCGCGAGGCCCTGGCCGAGGCGCAGCGCCGCCTGGGCGAGCAGGGGCAGGGCACGATGCTGTTCATCGACGAGGTGCACCGCTTCAGCAAGTCCCAGCAGGACGTGCTCCTCCCCGCCGTCGAGGACGGCCTTGTCGTGCTCATCGGCGCCACCACCGAGAACCCTTTCTTCGAGGTCAATCCGCCCCTGTTGAGCCGGGCCTCACTGTGGCGGCTGCACCCCTTGTCGCCGGACAACCTGCGCACGCTGATCCGGCGCGGTCTGGACTTGGAGGGGGCCGACGCGGACGACGACGCCATCGATGCCGTGGTGGCGGCCTGCGAGGGCGACGCCCGCGCCGCGTTGACGACGGTGGAGACGGCGGTGGCGCTCGCTCGCGGTGCCGGTGCCGGCGATACCCGGGTCGTGCTGACCATGGACGACATGGCGCGGGCCCGGGACGGCCGGTTGTTCCACCAGGGCGCCGACGAGCACTACGACCAGATCAGCGCGCTGATCAAGAGCGTACGGGGCTCGGACCCCGACGCCGGCCTCTACTGGATGGCCCGCATGATCGAGGCGGGGGAGGACCCCCGCTTCCTGGCCCGCCGCATGGTGATCCTGGCCAGTGAGGACATCGGGCTGGCCGATCCCCAGGCCTTGCTGGTCGCGGAGGCGGCGGCGCGCGCCGTCGAGTACGTGGGGCTGCCCGAGGCGGCGCTGAACCTGGCCGAGGCCGTGATCTACCTGGCCCGGGCGCCCAAGTCGAACGCCGTGGTCGTCGCGTTGGGGCGGGCCCAGGCGGACGTGCGCTCGAGCGTCGGCCAGGAGGTCCCTTCGCACCTGCGCGACGCCCACTACAAGGGTGCAGCGACCTTGGGGCACGGGGAGGGCTACGTCTACCCCCATGACGACCCCTCCGGGGTGGTCCCCCAGCAGTATCGTCCTGACGCGCTCGAGGGCCGGGTGTACTACGAGCCCACGCCACGCGACGGTGGGCGCACGAGCGAGGGAAACCCGGACAAGGGAGGCTGATTCGTGAACCCGGTGCGGCGCAAGGGCACGGCCCTGCTCGCCGCCGCCTGCGGAGCCGGGGTGTTCGTGCTCGTGCTCGGCGCGTTGGTCCCGGGCGTGGGCGCAGCCGCAGCCGCAGCCGCAGCCGCCGGTGCCGGTGCAGCCGCCGGCCGCATCGCACTGCCGCAGGCCGCACCCCACCTCCCGGCCGGTACCACCCAGATGGGCGCCGCCCCGGCCGGCCAGGTGCTCGACCTCGATGTGGTCCTCGCCGGCCAGGACGCCGCTGGCCTGGCCCAGGCCGTGGCTGCGATCTCGACGCCCGGGTCTCCCGACTACCGGCACTACCTGACCTCGGCGCAATATGCAGCGGACTTCGGGCCGAGCCCGGCCGAGGTGACCCGGGTGTCCGCGGCCCTGCGGTCCGAGGGCCTGACCGTCGGCACGCCCGAGCCGGGTAGCTCGCTGTTGCCGGTGAGCGGCACGGCGTCGGTGGTCTCCTCGGCGCTCGGCACACCGTTGGCGTCGGTGCAGGCGCCGGGACGGTCGGCCCGGGCCATCGTCAACACGGCATCGCCCCAGATCTCGACCTCCCTCGCCGGCGTGGTGACCGGTGTGGTCGGACTCGACGGCCTGTTCCAGGAGCACTCCATGTTGAAGCAGGGGCACTCGGGCTCCCCGGGGACCACCGAGGCCCCTGAGTCGCAGCCGGCGATCGGCTCGGGCTCCGACATCGCCCATGCCGGCACGCCGCAGGCCTGCGCCGGCGCCCAGGGCACGGCGTTCGGCGGCACGTACACCTCGACCCAGCTGGCCTCGGTCTTCGGGCTCGACCAGCTCTTCGGGCAGGGGCGCACCGGCATCGGCCAGTCCATCGCCATCGTCGAGTTCGAGCAGTACGCCGCCGCCGACTTCGCCGCCTTCCAGGCCTGCTACGGCCTGTCCAACGCCATCCGCAACGTGCTCGTCGACGGCGGCGCGGGCGGGCCGGCCCAGGGCAGCGGCGAGGCGGCCCTCGACACGGAGCTGGCCGCCGTCAACGCCCCCTCCGCCTCGCTCGTGGTCTACGAGGCGCCCAACGGTGACGACGCCCAGGCCTTCGACCTCTTCGACCGCATCGCCAGCGACGACAGCTCCCAGGTGGTGACGACGAGCTGGGGCGTGTGCGAGGCCGCCATGCCGGTCGCCGATCGCCAGACCGAGAACGAGATCTTCCAGCGCATGGCCGTCCAGGGGCAGACCGTCATCGCCGCGTCGGGGGACGCCGGATCGGAGGACTGCTTCCCGACCAACCGCTCCACGGCCCTCGCCATCGACGATCCCGGCTCCCAGCCCGATGTGGTCAGCGCGGGCGGCACGGCGCTGACCAGCGCGTCGGCGTCGTCACAGTCGGTCTGGAACGACTGCCAGGACGCGCTGCCGACCTGCGCCAGCAACAACTCCAGCTTCGGTGCCGCAGGAGGCGGCTACTCGCTCGAGTGGCCCGCCAACCCGGGGCAGCCCGCCGCCGCCGGACCCGACGCGACGCCGTGCGGGCTGAGCACCTGCCGGGCGGCACCGGACTTCTCCTATCCCTCAGACCCCTCGGCCGGCGGGGTGGCCACTTACTGGGACGGCCACTGGACGGCCTATGGCGGGACCAGCGTGGCCGCGCCCACCAACGCCGGGCTCTTCGCGGACACCAACCAGGGCTGTTCCAGCCCGCTGGGCCGGGTCGGTCCCGCGCTCTACGCGGCGCAGCGGGCCGACAGTGGCACGTTCACCGACGTGACGCAGGGCAACAACGACTTCACCGACACGAACCCCGGGCAGTTCGCCGCCGCTCTCGGCTTCGATGCGGCCAGCGGGCTGGGTACGCCGGTCGATCAGAATCTCGCCCTTGCGCTGCAGGGCGCGGACGGCTGCCCCTCGGTGGCGGCCGTCAGCCCCGACACCGGACCGGTGCGGGCCGCCGGCGCCATCACGATCTTCGGCGGCGGTTTCGCCAACGCCACATCGGTCACCTTCGGGTCGGTCGGCGGTGGCCGCATTCTGGCGCAGACGGCCGACACCATCACCGTCGTCCCGCCGAACGCGGGCGGCCCCGAGTGCGTCGACATCACCGTGGGCAACTCGCAGGGCGTCTCCGTGGAATCCGCCGCCGACCGCTACGGCTTCGGCGGGAACCTCAACTGCGGCGACGGCTACCGCTTCGTCGCCTCCGACGGGGGCGTGTTCGACTTCGGCACCGCCGGGTTCGCCGGCAGCGCGGGCGGGACGCCGCCGCAGGCGCCGGTGGTGGGCATGGCCGACACGCCGAGCTCGAACGGCTACTGGCTCGTAGCCTCCGACGGCGGCATCTTCAACTACGGCGATGCCGGCTTCTTCGGCTCCATGGGCGGTCGCCCCCTCAACAGGCCGATCGTGGGCATGGCGGCCACCCCCGACGGGGGCGGGTACTGGTTGGTGGCGTCCGACGGCGGCATCTTCAGCTTCGGCGATGCGCAGTTCTACGGTTCCATTGGCGGCACACCGCTCAACAAGGCGATCGTGGGCATGGCGGCCACCCCCGACGGGGGCGGGTACTGGCTGGTGGCGTCCGACGGCGGCATCTTCTCCTACGGCACCGCGCAGTTCTACGGGTCCACCGGCAGCATGCGCCTGAATTCGCCCGTGGTCGGCATGGCGGCCGGTCCGGGCGGGAACGGCTACTGGTTGGTGGCGGCCGACGGCGGGATCTTCACCTACGGCAGCGCCGACTTCTACGGCTCCGCGGGCTCCCTCCACCTGAACAAACCGGTCGTGGGCCTGGCGCCCACCCCCGATGGCGGCGGGTACTGGCTGGTCGCCTCCGACGGAGGCATCTTCACCTACGGCGACGCCCTGTTCTACGGGTCGACCGGCAGCATCCACCTCAACCAGCCAGTCGTCGGGATGTCATCGTCCTGAGCCGGCCCCGGATCCGTTTTTGCCCCCGGTAAGCTGCAGAGATGGACGCCAACGGACTGCGGGCGGCCTTTACGCGCTTCTTTGCGGACAGGGGCCACAGCATCGTCCCCTCCGCCAGCCTCATCCCGCACGACCCCTCGGTCCTCTTCACGATCGCCGGCATGGTGCCCTTCAAGCCCTACTTCATGGGCGAGGAGACGGCGCCGTGGAAGCGGGCCACCTCCATTCAGAAGTGCTTCCGGACCCCCGACATCGAGATCATCGGCACCGACACCTACCACTGCACCTTCTTCGAGATGCTGGGCAATTTCAGCTTCGGGGACTACTTCAAGGCCGAGGCGATCCCGCTGGCCTGGGAGCTCCTCACGGAGGTCTTCGGTCTCGACGGTGACCGCCTCTGGGTCACGGTGCACGAGACCGACCACGAGGCCGAGCAGCTCTGGATCGACAAGGTCGGGGTCCGCCCCGAGCGGGTCCAGCGCATGGGGGACGAGGACAACTTCTGGGCCATGGGGGAGACCGGTCCGTGCGGGCCCGACTCCGAGATCTTCATCGACAAGGGCGAGGCCTACGGCCACGACGGGGGGCCCAAGCACGGCGGCAGCGCCCGCTTCGTCGAGATGTGGAACCTCGTCTTCATGGAGCTCAGCCGCGACGCCGACGGGGTCCTGACCGAGCTGCCGCGCAAGAACATCGACACCGGGGCGGGCCTCGAGCGGATACTCCCCCTGCTGCAGGGTGTCGATTCGATGTTCGACACCGACCTGTTCCTGCCGATCATCGACGCGGCGGCCTCCATTCTCGGCACCGGCTACGGGAAGGACCCGGCCAGCGACGTCGCGCTGCGCGTCCTGGCCGATCATGGGCGCGCCTTCTCCATGCTGGTCGCCGACGGTGTGCTGCCGGCCAACGAGGGGCGGGGCTACGTGCTGCGCCGCGTCGTGCGCCGCGCCGTACTGGCCGCCCGCCGTGCCGGCGTGGAGAAGCCGATCGGCCCGGCGCTGGTGCAGGCGGCCATCGAGGTGCTGGGCGAGGCCTACCCGGCGCTGCGCGCGCAACAGGACCTCATCGTCAACGTGGTGGCGCGGGAGGAGGCCGGTTTCGACCGCACGCTGCGGGCGGGGTTGAGCCGGTTGGAAGAGGCGTTCGCCACCGGGACGAAGGTGCTGCAAGGCGACGTGGCCTTCACCCTGCACGACACCCACGGCTTCCCGGTCGAGCTGACCGAGGAGCTGGCGCGCGATGCGGGCGTGGAGGTGGACCGCACCGGCTTCGACGCCGCCATGGCCGCCCAGCGCGAGCGGGCCCGTGCCGCGGCGAAGTCGACCCGTGCCGGCGACGAGGCGGCGTACCGCGCGCTGCTCGAGGCAGAGGGTGCGACGGTGTTCGTGGGTCGGGGCCAGGAGAACTACGAGGTGCCGGCGCGCATCGTCGCCGTGCTCGAACCCGATGTCGACGGGACAGGCGGCGAGCGGCTGGTCGAGATCGTCCTGGACCGCACCCCCTTCTATGCCGAGAGCGGCGGACAGGTGGGCGACACCGGCACCATCGTGACCGAGTCGGGCATCGCCGAGGTCCAGGACACCGTGCTGGCCGTGCCGGGACTGTTCGTGCACCGGGCGCGCGTCAGCGGCGAGGTACGGGCGGGGCAGGACGCGCTGGCCACCATCGACGGCGAGCGCCGCGAGGCCATCCGGCGCAACCACACGGCGACGCACCTGCTGCATGCCGCCCTGCGGACCGTGCTGGGCGACCACGTGCGCCAGCAGGGGTCCCTGGTGGGGCCCGAGTACCTGCGCTTCGACTTCTCGCATCACGAGGCACCGACGCGCCAGGAGCTCGACGAGGTCTTCGCCCTGGCCAACCGCGCCGTGCTGACCGGCGTCGGCGTGGAGACCACCGAGACGTCGCGCGAAGAGGCGGCGGACATGGGCGCCATCGCCTTCTTCGGCGACAAGTACGGCGAGTCGGTGCGCGTCGTGCGGGCGGGGTCGACATCGCTGGAGTTCTGCGGCGGCACCCACGTGGACACGCTGGGGCAGATCGGCTCCATCACGCTCCTTTCCGAGGGCTCCATCGGCTCGAACACCCGGCGGATCTTCGCCGTGACGGGTTTCGTGGCGCTCGAGCGCGCCCTCGAGCGTGAGCGCCTCGTGCAGGCGGCGGCCGAGGTTCTGCGCACCGAGCCCGACGAGTTGGTGGGGGCCATCGGTCGTCTGGCGGAGCGCCAGCGTGACGGCGAGAAGGAGCTGGCGCGGCTGCGCCAGCAGTCGAGCGAGGCCGAGGCGACCACGCTGGCCGAGGCGGCCGCGACGGACGGCGGGGTGGTCGTGGCCCGGCGCGACAGGGTGGAGCCCGACGACCTGCGCACGCTGGCCCAAGCGGTGCTGCGCCACGACGGGGTGCGGGCCGTGGTGCTCGGCGGGTCGCCCGACGGGGCGAAGGCGGCCATCGTGGCGGCCACCGGGGGCACGCCCGACGCCATGCAGCTCGTGCGCACGCTCGGCAAGATGGTCGGCGGCGGCGGCGGCGGCTCGCCCGAGGTGGCGGTGGCCGGGGGGAAGGATCCTTCCCAGATTGACACGGCGCTGGCCGAGGCGCAGCGGCTTCTGTCCGCGTGAGCGGCGACGTGACGTCCGGGCGCGGCCCGGGCCGGGTGGCCGCGCTCGATCTGGGGGCGCGGCGCATCGGGGTGGCCTACAGCGACAGCGGGCGCAGCCTGGCCAGCCCGTGGGGGACGATCGAGCGCAGCGGTGACCCCGGGCGCGACCGCACCGCCGTGGTCGACGCCGTGCGCGAGGTGGAGGCGCGGACCGTCGTGGTCGGGCTCCCGCTCAGCCTCTCGGGGCAGGTCGGCCCGGCGGCCCGGGCGGCCCTCGACGAGGTGGCCGCGCTGCGGGTGCTGCTCGAGCCTCTCGGCGTCTCGGTCGAGACGGCCGACGAGCGCTTCACCACGGTGGAGGCCGAACGCTCGCTGCGGGCGGCGGGGCGCACCGGCAAGGCGGCGCGCCGGGTCGTCGACAGCGCCGCCGCCATGGTGCTGCTCCAAGGCTGGCTGGACAACGCGTGAGCGGTCCCGACGGGCCCTTCGACGGGAACGAGGGCGACGAGGGCGACGAAGGCGACGAGGAGCTGCCCTGGCCGCAGCCCGGCGCCGATCCTGCCGTCGGGGACGTGGAGCCCACCGCCGCCGCTGACACCGCCGAGGACGGGCCCGAGCCCCACGACCACCCCGATGCCACGGCGGACCAGGATCCCGAAAGCCGTTCCGCTCGCCGAGCCGCCCGCTCGGCCCGCGTGCGCAGGCGTCGCCGGATCCTGCTCGCCATCGGCGGTGCGCTGCTCGTCCTCGTGCTGGCCTTCGTGCTCTGGTACGAGCTGGAGTCCCACGCGCTCGGCCCGCCCGGGCCCCAGGTCATCGTCACGGTGCACGCGGGCGAGTCCACCGACGCGGTCATCAGCGCGCTGAGCCAGCAGCACGTGATCGGCAGTTCGCTGGCCTTCGAGATCTCCGAGGTCTTCCACGGGTCGCCCACCGTGCTACCCGGGAGTTACGCCATCCACCAGAACCTGGCCTTCTCGGAGGTCCGACAGGTCCTGGCCGCCGGCCCCAACATCTACCCGGTGAACGTGCGGCCGGGTTTCACGCTCTCCGAGGTGGCCCAGCAGGTGGACAGTCTTCCCGGCCACACCAGCTCCAGTTTCGAGAAGGTTGCCGCGAGCGGCGCGGTGCACTCGACGATCGTGGCGCCGGACGCGAACGACCTCGAGGGCATGCTCGGCACGGGTGTGTACCTCGTGCTTCCCGGCGAGAGCGACACCACCATCCTCACGGACATGGTGGTGCGGTTCGACCGCGACGTGCAGGCGGCGGGCCTCTCGACGGCGTCGGCCGGCGCGCTGGGCGTGACGCCGTACCAGATGCTCACCGTGGCCTCCATCGTGGAGAAGGAGGGCTACATCCCTCTCAACATGCCCGACACCGCCCGCGTCATCTACAACCGCCTGGCCCAGGGCATCCCCCTCCAGATGGACTCCACCGTCCTGTACGCGCTCGGGCAGGACGGGGGACCGGTCACGAGCCAGGACCTCAAGATCCAATCTCCCTACAACTCGTACCTCAACAACGGGTTGACCCCGACGCCCATCTGCATGCCTTCGATGGATGCGCTCAATGCCGCCGTCCACCCGCCGCCGGGCGCGTGGCTCTACTTCGTGCTGACCCAGAAGAACGGCACCATGTCCTTCTCCGACACGTACGCCGAGCAGCAGGCCAACGAGCAACTGGCGAAGAGCCGTGGTCTCCCCTGACGCCGGTGCGGGCCCGTTCGTGACCATGGACGAGGCGCGGGCCGGCGCTGGACCGGCGACGCGGCTGGTCGGGGTCATCGGTAGCCCGATCGCCCATTCCCTGTCGCCGCTGTTGCACAACGCAGCGTTCGTCGCACTCGGGTTGGGTGACACGTGGCGCTCGTTGGCCTTCGACGTCCCGCCCGGGCAGGCGGCCGAGGCGCTCGCCACCATGCGGCGGGCCGACATAAGTGGCTTGTCCGTGACCATGCCGCACAAGGCCGACGTTGCCGCGTTGGTCGACCAGTGCACAGCGGTGGCGCGTCGGCTCGGTGCCGTCAACTGCATCGTCAACTCGGATGGCGTGTTGCTGGGCACCAACACCGACGGCTCCGGCTTCGTGGCTTCGTTGGCACGGGGGGCGGCCTTCGCGCCAGCCGGGAAGCGGTGCCTCGTCATCGGGGCGGGCGGGGCTGCCCGGGCGGTCATCCTGGCCCTGGCCGAGGCCGGGGCGAACCAGGTGGCGGTCCTCAACCGGACCCCCGCACGAGCCGCCACGGCCGCCGAGTTGGCGGGCCCGGCGGGGTCGGTGGTGCCGGCCGGGGAATCCGCCCTGGTCGAAGCAGTCCAAGCCGCCGACCTGGTCGTCAACGCCACCCCCTTCGGCATGGCGGGTGCCTCCCCGCCGGGCACTCAACCCTGGTTGGTGGCCCCGGAGCTGCTCCGGTCGGGTCAGGTGGCCGCCGACCTGGTCTACGCCCCCCGCCCGACGCCCTGGCTGCTTGCCGCGGCCGCGGCGGGTGCGCGGGGGGTCGACGGGCTCGGCATGCTGGTGCACCAGGCCGCGGCGCAGCTCGAACTGTGGACGGGGGAGCGGGCCCCGGTCGAGGCCATGTGGCGGGCCGCGGAGGCGGCCGATCCCCCTGCGGACTGAGGCCGCTCAGGCCGCAGGGTCGGCCTGGTGCGACGTGGGCCAGATCGAAGCCTTGGCCAACGCTTCGAGCACCGCCTCACGCAGCGCGCGGGTCAGCGGGTCGCGCTGTGAGGGCACGGTCAGCAGCGTCACGCGCAGCGTGATCGTCGAGGCATCGGCCGATTGCACGCCGACCACGGTGGGGGGCTCGGTGCAGTGGCCGGCGAAGGCGGGGCTGGTCGCCACATCGTGCGCGGCGGCGGCGATCACGCCGCGCACCGTCTCGAGGTCGGCCGCGGCGTCGCCGGGCAGAGTGAGGTCGACGATGGCTCGGGCCCAGCCGCGCGAGAGGTTGCCGATGAGGCGGATGTCGCCGTTGGGAATGACGAAGAGGGTGCCGTCCACGCCACGGAAGCGGGTCAGGCGCATGGTCACTTCCTCCACCACACCGGTCTGGCCGCCGACGGTCACCGAGTCGCCGATGTTGTACTGGTCCTCCATGGTCATGAGGATGCCCGAGAAGTAGTCGCGCACGATCTGCTGTGCGCCGAAGCCGAGCGTGGCACCGATGATGGTGGCGCTGGCCAGCAGTGGTGTCAGGTTGATGCCGAGCATGCCCAGCACGATGGCGCCGGCCACGACGAAGACGAAGAAGCGCCAGACGTTGGCCACGACGCTGGACATGGTCGCGACCCGGGCGCCGGCGCGCGTCGAGCCGGAGCGGTTGGCGGCCTGGTTCGCCACACGTTCGAGGAGGCGCCGGATGAACCGGCTCCCCAGCCAGGCCGCGATCAAGGCGATAGCGATCACGATCAGGATGGCCAGCGGGCGCACGATCAGGTCCGTGACCGTCGAGGCCGTGTCCGGGCTGACGCCGAGTTTGGTCAGGAGGTGGTAGAGCCAGCCCGCGCCCTGGTCGACCTGATCCGTGCTGCTCGCCGAGCCGAGGGTGCCCACCAGGGCAGGAAGCGGCGCCAGGGAGGGTGAGGTCACGGCCGGTATTCTGTCCCCGAATCCGCCTTATGACCACACTCGCCCGAACACACGTTGCCTCCCGGCGCAGCGTGCCTCCGTTCGACGTGATCCTGCTCGTCGCCACCCTGATGGTGTCGGCCATCGGCGTGGTGATGGTCTACACGGCCACCCGCGGCACCCTGCTGGCCCAGGGCGAGGACCCGAAGACCTTCTTGAAGAAGCAGGGACTCTTCGTCGTCCTGGGCGTCATCACCATGGTCGTGGTCGCCTTGATCGACTACCGGCGGCTCGAACCGATCGCCAACATCCTCTACTGGCTGATCGTGCTGGCCCTCCTCGGCGTGTTCGCGGTTGGGAGCAGTGCCCAGGGTGCGGCGCGCTGGTTCAACCTCGGTCCTCTGCAGCTCCAACCGTCGGAGTTCGCCGTCCTGGCGCTGATCCTGGCGGTGGCGACGTATTGCGCGCGCCGCGATGAAGAGGGCCTGGCCTGGCGCGACGTCTTCAAGTTGTTGCTCATGGCCGGAATTCCCATCGCCCTGGTGCTCGTCCAGCCGGACCTCGGAACTGCGATGATCATGGTCATCGTCCTCCTGGTGTTGCTGGCCGTGGCGGGCCTGCCCATCAGGATCCTGATCATGCTGCTCGTGGGCACCGTGTTCGTGGCATTCGCGGCAGTCGAGACGGGCCTGCTGCACCACTACCAGATCGCCCGCCTGACCACGTTCTTGAACCCGAACTCGCACAGCACGAATCCCTTCGTGCAGGAGTCGATCTACAACAGGCAGCAGGCGGAGAACGCCATCGGTTCGGGCGGCGTGTTCGGGTCCGGCATCGGACACGGCGTCGAGACCAATCTCGGCTACGTGCCCGAGCAGCAGACCGACTTCATCTTCACCGCGGTGGGCGAACAGCTGGGCTTCGTCGGCTCAGTCGGCGTCCTGTTCCTCCTCGGGGTGATTGCCTGGCGCGTGCTGCACGCGGCCGTGGTGGCGCGGGACACCTTCGGGCGCCTGATCTGCGCCGGCCTGTTCGCCTTCATTTCCTTCAGCGTCTTCCAGAACGCCGGGATGACCATGGGGATCATGCCCATCACCGGTATCCCGCTGCCGTTCCTCAGCTACGGCGGGACCGCCGTCCTGGTGTTCTTCGCCGTGGTCGGCCTGGCCCTGAGCGTGGGCGCGCGACGGAAGTTCCGATGACCGACGTGCAGCCCAGCCACAGCCACAGCCGCAGGCGCAGCCACAGCCACAGCCGCAGCCGCAGCCTGAACCACCGGTGGCTCCGCCCACGCCGGCCTTCCGGGTCATGGACGTCGAGGACGTCTCCATGGATCTGCCCTCGCCCTACCCGGCCGTCACCCTGGTGGAGTCAGAGCCCCCGATGCGGGCGCTGGTCTTCCCGGTCGGCCTCCCGGAGGGCACCGCCATGGCACAGGCGCTCCGACGCATGGACTCACGCCGGCCCATGACGCACGAGCTCTTCATGCAGGTGTTGCAGCAGGCGCGCATCGATGTCATCGCCGTGCGTCTGGTCGGTCGCGACGAGGGCAACCTGCTGGCCGAGCTGGATCTCATGACCCCGACCGGGCGCGTGCGGGTCGACTGCCGCCCCTCCGACGGCATCGTGCTGGCGCTGCGCATGCCGGTGCCGGCGCCGATCCTGGCGGACGAGCGCCTGCTCGATGACCTGGGCGACGTCGCGCCGATCACCGACGCCGCGCCGCCGATCGAGACCTGACCTGACCTGAACGAGGCTGTCGAGCTGGCGGCGCGCATGCCGGCAGCGCGCCCGTTCAGTTCCGCTTCTCCCGAGAGCCAAGAACGCAGAACTCGTTCCCTTCAGGGTCGGCCAACACGACCCACGTTTGGGTGCCTTGCCCGACATCGACATGTGTCGCGCCGAGGGATACGAGCCGTTCGATCTCGGCGTCTTGGTCCTCCGGCCGGAGGTCGAGGTGAAGCCGGTTCTTGCACGACTTGCCCTCGGGTACCGGAACGAACAGGAGCCCCGGAAGGCGATCCTCGCTCGGTCGTATCTCGAACTCGTCGGGCGCGTCGTTGATCACAACCCACCCCAGCGCTTGTTGCCACCAGCGGCCGAGTGTCACCGCATCGTGCGCGTCGACGTTTACCTGCTCCCATTCGAGCCCCACGTACTGAGCATACGAGTGACGGTGTCCGAGAGGTCGGTTGGCGCAGTCCTGGGCGACGACGCCAGCACTCGCCGCAGCTCGAAGGACAACGGGGGGTGGTGTCAGGGTGGGAGGACCTGAGAGGATTGGCGCGACATCCCAACTCTGTGAGGTGCCCATGCCCAATGGTGACAGTCGGACCGTGATCAAGATCAATGCCATCACCGTGCCGGAGAACTCGGGCGACGAACTGGCCAGCCGGTTCGCGGCGCGGGCCGGGGCTGTCGACGACCAGGACGGCTTCGAAGGCTTCGAGCTGCTCCGCCCCACCGACGAACGCCTGCAGTGGCTCGTGGTCACCCGCTGGCGCGACGAGGAGTCGTTCCAGAAGTGGGTGTCGTCGCCCGCCTTCGCCCACGGCCACGCCGGGGCCGATCGGCCATCACCCCACGGCGGCCCGGTCTCGGTGTCCTCCGAGCTCTGGTCCTATGAGGTGGCCGGCGGCTCGGACGGCGCACGGGGCAGCCGGGCCGGAGAATCATGACGGTGGCCCCAACCCCGGCCCCGGCCCCGGGCCACCCCGGCGAGCCCCTCACGACGAGGGAGATCGACCTCGAGAAAGACTCGATGCTGGGCGACCGCTTCATGATCCGCTTCAGCGAGGACACGCTCCAGCACCGCCCGCTCGGCATACGGCTCATCGTCGAGTTCTGGGGCACCTTCATCCTCGTCACGGTCGCCGCCGGCTCCGGCGTGATCAACCACTACGCCGGCGGCGGGCCCATCAGCCGCACCGCCGCCGTGATCGCCCCGGGGGCGATCGTGATGGCCATGATCTACGCGCTGGGCCCGTTGTCGGGCCTGCACATCAACCCGGCGGTCACGCTGGCCTTCACCGCCCGCCGCGTCTTCAAGGCCATTTGGGCGGTTCCCTACATCGCCGTCCAGTTGGCCGGTGCGGTCGCAGCCGCGTTGGTACTGCAGGTCATGTACGGCCACATCTCCTCGGGCGGGACCTATCCGATCGCCAAGCCGGGCGGGGAGTGGCGATCACTGGTCATGGAGACCATCCTCACCGCCATCTTGGTGACAGTGATCCTCAACACGGCCACCGGCTACCGCAGCATCGGCCACAACGCCGCCCTCGCCGTAGGGGCGACGGTGGCGCTGCTCGGCCTCTTCGCCAGCCCGATCAGCGGCGCCTCCATGAACCCGGCTCGCACGCTCGGCCCCGACCTCGTGGCGGGGGACTTCACCGGCTGGTGGCTCTACATCGTCGGGCCGATCGTCGGCGCCGCCATCGCGGTCATGATGATCGGCCTCGTACGCGGTCTGCCGGACAAGGCCGAGCGCGGCGCGGCCGAGGGCGACGCGCTGCCGTTGGAGAGTTGATGAGGTCAGCGCGCCGGAACCATGGGACGTTCGCCCGGTGCTGCTGCCGCACCGGCGCTCTGCATCTCGGCCTGCGCCACCGCCCCCTCGTCCGAGATGCGCAGCATCAATGCGATCAGGACGTAGTTGGCCAACAGTGAGGACCCGCCGTAGGCGACGAACGGCAGGGTGATGCCGGTGAAGGGCAACAGCCGCACCACTCCCGCCATGATGAAGAAGGCCTGGAACCCCAGGATCAACGTCAGTCCCGTCGCCATGAGGCGTGAGAAGTCCGAGCGGGCCGTCTGGGCCACCCGGAAGCCCGAGCCGATCAGGAGGATGAAGGCCATGACGACGGCGGCACAGCCGACGAGGCCCATCTCGGTCCCGATGGCGGCGAAGATCATGTCGCTCGTCAACTCCGGGACGGTCCCGACGTAGTGGGGGGCCAACCCGAGGCCGGTCCCCCCGATGCCGCCGTCCCCCAGGCTGTACCAGGCAATGCTCAGCTGGGTGTTGTCAGGGTTCTTCACCGTCGGCCACGGGTTCTGCCACTGCTCTACCCGTAGATGGACCTGGCCGAAGTATCGTGCCGCGATATAGGCTCCGACACCGAAGAGCACGAGCCCGAGCACCAGATAGCCGACGCGCCCGGTGGCCACCCAGAGCAGCCCGATGAAGAGGACGAACAGCAGGGCGGCGAAGCCGATGTCGTCCTCCAGCCCGATCACCGCCATGGCGGCGCCCCAGGCCACCAGGATCGGGATCAGCGGCCGGGGGTCGAGATAGAGCCGGTTGCCGATCTGGGCCGTCGGGATCGAGAGCATCTCCTTGTTCTCCGCGAAGTACGACGCGAAGAAAATGCACAGCAGGATCTTGGAGAACTCGATGGGCTGGAAGGACAGGCTGCCGAAGTGCACCCAGAGACGCGCCCCGTAAATAGGGGAGAAGAACAGCGGCGCCACCAGGAAAAGACCGGCCACCAACAGCAACAGATAGCGGTAGCGCTCCAGATCGCGCGAGTAGCGGACGACCAGCAGCGTCAGGACGTAGAGCATCACGCCGAGGGCAGACCACGCCGCCTGGCCCCGGGCCTGGCCCGGGTCCCAGCGGGCGATCACCACGTAGCCGATTCCGTTGAGCAGGACGGCCAGCGGGAGGATCACCGCGTTGGCGTTCGGGGCCAGCCAGCGGTTGGCCAGGTGGGCCACGAGCGCCAGCCCGAGGACGATGCCGAGGAAGGCCCCGATGTTGTCGGGGATCTTCGACTTCTGCCCCAGGACCGCAATGATGTAGAGCGCCACTATCAGGAACGCACCGAAGAGGAGGAGCCCCAGTTCGGTCCGCCGCTTCGGCTTGGGGCCGAAGACGTAGCGCGGAAATGGGCTGCGGCGCACGGCGGACGGCACGGGCGAATCGTAGTGGTGGGGGGTAGGATTCATGGGGACAGCCCGCCTCGGACGTGGCCCGCCGTACCCCTTCCCATGACCCAGACCCAGCCTCAGCACCAACCCCAGGCGCAGCCGGAGCCCCAGGTCACGGTGGATGGCCCGCTCTCCGACGGGCTGGTCGCGGAGGAGGTCGAGCGCCCCAACCCGCCGACCTACCAGCAGATCGAGGCCTTCGGGTACCAGCGTTTCACCAACCGTGAGCAGTCGCGCCTCGACTTCGGCTCCCGCCTGCTCGACCTGGCCGAGGACGACGGCGTGCCGCTGCTGGAGCGGGTCAAGTTTCTGGCGATCTTCTCCGAACTGCTCGACGAGTTCTACCAAATCCGGGTCGCGGCACTCGAGGACCAGGTCGCCGCTGGCGTGCGGACCCGATCGGTCGACGGCCTGCGTCCCGGCGAGCAGCTGACCATGATCAGGGCCCGGGTGGAGGAGCTGGTCCGGCGCGAGGACCACATCTTCTTGGACCTCATCGTGCCGGGCCTGGCCGAGGCGGGCATCCGCTTCGCCGGCTGGTCCTCGCTCGACGACGAAGACCGCGCCCACCTCGTCGACGTCTTCCAGCGCCAGATCTACCCGGTGCTGACCCCGCTGGCCGTCGACCCCGGCCACCCCTTCCCCTACATCTCGAACCTGTCGCTCAACCTGGTCGTCGAGGTGCAGGACCCGACGTCGGGCGAAGGCCGCATCGCCCGGGTCAAGGTGCCACCGGCGCTGCCCCGCTTCGTGGTCATGCCCGACGGCGAGCGCTTCGTCCCGCTCGAGCAGGTGATCGCGGCCCACCTGGACTCCTTGTTCCCGGGCATGACCATCGGCCACCATCACGCCTTCCGGGTCACCCGCAACGCCGACCTGGTGCTCGAGGAGGACGAGGCGGACGACCTGCTGGTCGCCATCGAAATGGAGCTGCGCCGGCGCCGCTTCGGCAAGGCGCTCCGGCTCGAGATCGAAGCCGACATGGGCCAGGACCTGGCCGACCTGCTGGCCACCGAGCTCGAGGTCGGGGCAGACGGTGTCTTCCGGGTCGGCGCCCCCCTGGACCTGAGCGGGTTGTGGGGCGTCTACGCGTTGGACCGCCCCGACCTGCACGGCGAGACCTGGACGCCGATGACCCCGCCCCGGCTGGGCCAGGTCGCCCACGATCCGGCCGAGTTCTTCGCCCTGCTGCGCGAGCGCGACGTGCTGGTCCACCACCCCTACGACTCGTTCGCCACCTCGGTCGAGGCCTTCGTGGCGCAGGCCGCCGAAGACCCGGCGGTGCTCGGGATCAAGCAGACCCTCTACCGCACCGGCGGCGACAGCCCGATCGTGCAGTCGCTGATTCAGGCCGCCGAGAACGGAAAGCAGGTGGCCGCCATCGTCGAGTTGAAGGCGCGCTTCGACGAAGAGGCGAACATCGGTTGGGCCCGCGCCCTCGAAGAAGTGGGCGTCCACGTCGTCTACGGCATCGTCGGCCTCAAGACGCATTCAAAGACCGCGCTGGTGCTCCGCCGCGAGGACGATGGCGTGCGGCACTACTGCCACGTGGGCACGGGGAACTACAACTCCAAGACGGCGCGCATCTACGAGGACCTCGGTCTGTTGACGTCGGACCCCGAGATCGGCGCCGACGTGGGCGAGCTCTTCAACTACCTGACGGGGTTCTCCCGCCACGCGGACTACCGCCAGATCCTCGTGTCGCCCGTGACGGTGCGCAAGCGCATCCACGCCATGATCGAGGAGCAGGCCGAGGCCGGACCGGCCGGCCGCATCGTCTTGAAGCTCAACGGCCTCACCGATGCCAGCATGATCGACGCCCTCTACCGGGCCTCCGGCGCCGGCGTCGAGATCGATCTGGCCGTGCGCGGCCTGTGCCGGCTCCGGCCCGGCATTCCCGAGCTGTCCGAGCGCATCCGGGTGCGCTCCATCGTGGGCAGCTTCCTCGAGCATTCGCGGATCTACCGCTTCGGCGGCGCCCCCACCGACCCGGCGGCCGGGCCCGGATTGCCCTTGAAGATCTTCATCGGCTCGGCGGACCTCATGGGCCGCAACCTGGACCGCCGCATTGAGGTGGTCGTCCCGGTGCGAGACCCCGAGCTGCAGTCCCGGCTCTTCGAGATCCTCGACCTCGTCTTCGCCGACGAGACCAACGCCTGGGAGCTCGGCCCGGACCGGCGCTGGCGCCGCGTCCGCAACCGGCACGGGGTGAGCTCGCAGGAACGGCTGAAGGAGCTGGCGCGGGAGCGGGCCCGCCGGCGCCTCGACTCGGACCTCCGCGTCGGAGAGGGTGAAGAGGCGAAGTCTCCTGCGTAGCGAGGCCCGGGTCACGACGGGCCACGAGCGCGGCGATCCGGCTGCGGAGGTGCGGCGAGGGCAGTGGACGCCGCTACCATCCGGCGCGGTGTCAGGTGACGCGTTGGCAGGGCGCATGGGGACGATCGCTGCGAGCCGCGGCTGGGCCTGGCCGGCGCTGGCTGGGGCCGTGGCCTTCGTCGGGACGACCGTCCTGGCACTGTTCCACCAGCAGTTGGACCTGAGCACCTATCTCCTGGGCGGGGCGCACGCGGCGTCGAACGACCTCTTCACCGTGACCTACCCGACCGACCATCTCGGCTTCACCTATCCGCCGTTCTCCGCGCTCCTGTTCGCGCCGTTCGCCCACTTCCCGCCGCGCCTCTGCGAGGTGGCCTTCTCCTGGATCAACCTCGCTGCGCTCTTCGGCATGATCGTCGTGAGCCTGCGCGCCGTGTGCAAGGCGCTCGACAAGCGCACCTTGGTGTGGTGGGGCCTGGCGCTCGTGCTGCCGGTGCTGCTCTTCGACCCGGTGCGCCAGACCTTCCTGCTCGGCCAGGTCAACATCATTCTGGCGCTGATGATCGTGGCCGACCTGACGATGGACCTGCCGTTGCCGCGCGGCATCCTGGTCGGCCTGGCTGCCGCCATCAAGGTGACACCGGTCATTCTGATCCCGTACCTCTTCCTGACCCGACAGGGTCGGGCCGGCATCCGGGCCAGCGCCTCGTTCCTGGCCGCCGCCGCGCTGGCCGTCGCCTTCAATGCCTCGACGTCGTGGTCGTACTGGACGCACTACATCCACGACCCGCAGCGGGCGGGCATGTTGTCGTGGATCGGCAACCAGGGCGTGCTGGGCGCGACCGAGCGCATGCTGGGCCACACGGTGACGACGCCCACTGCGTTCGTGATGGTGGTCACCGTCGGCGTGGTCGGCCTGCTGATTGCCGCCGGCGCCGCCCGCCGTTCCTCTGCGGTTCTCGGTTTGCTGGTCGTCGAGGCGACCGAGTCGTTGGCCAGCCCGGTGTCGTGGTCCCACCACTTCATTTGGGTGGTGCTCCTGGTGGCGTGGCTGGCCCTGGCCGAGGACCGGCCCCGCGCCGGCGAATGGTACGCGTTGGCCGTGGCGGTGCTCCTGTGGGCCGCGCCCTACTGGTGGGTGCCGCACGGGCCGAGCGTCCGCTTCGCCGGGCGGGGTTGGCTGCTCCCGTTGGGCGACGCCGACGTGCTCGTCTTCATAGTGGTGCTGATCGGGTCGGCGGTGCGCGTGACCCGCTCGTACGCGGCGCGACCGCTGCGATTGCGCCGGCGGACGATGGCCCCGACCGGTGCCGGCGCGGGCGCGGGCTCCTGACTCAGCCGACCCGGGCCTGGTCGGGCTCGCCGACCACCATGCGCAGGTGGGCCCCCGGGTCGAGGCGGCGCACGGACGACGATTCGCCATGGGTGACCCGCCAGCCGGTCACGACCAGCAGCTTCTCGGGATCGCCCGGACGCCACTCGTTGCGCCGCGGCTCGGCGCCGGCCTGACGCAGGAGGTCGGTGGCGGAGCGGAGCGCACGGACCGGCCCGCTCCCGTCGGGCGCCACCGCGAAGGTGGCGACCAACACGCTGCCGGGAGCCGCCCGCTCCCGCATGGCGGCGCAGGACGAGGCTGTCGCCTCCAGCGTCAACGTGTCGAACACGGTTTCGGCGACGAACAGGGAGGGCGCAGAGCCGTCGTGTCCCGCCGCCGCGAGCGCGGCGCCGAGGTCGTCGGCCAGGAGGTCGAGGGGAACGTAGGTCGTCGCCGCGGTCGCGATGCCCAGCGCGCCGAGGCGGCTGCGCTTGTCTGCCTGCGCGTCGGCCCGGTCGATCTCGAACCATCGCACGGGCCCGCCACCGAAGCGCAGGGCGCGGCCGTCGTCGCCCGCCCCGAGGAGCACGATCTGCGCCGTCCCGCGGCCCAGGGCGCGCGCCACCTCGGCGTCGATCAGCTGCGTGCGACGGGCCAGCGCCGTGGCCTTGCCGAGCGGCACGCTCATGCCCCCGGCGACGGCGCGATAGAGGCGACGCTCCGCCTCGACGTCACCCCCGGGCGTGGAGGGGCGCGTGCGCTCCAGGCGGAGCCGCTGCGCCGCGACCCAGCGGGCCGTCAGGGACCGATGGCCGGCGCGCATCAGCGGTGCACCACGGGGTGCCGGCGGGTCAGGAGGGGATCGCCTTGGCCGTCGCCGTCCTCGGGTGCCCGAAGCGCAGCGACAGGTACGAGGCGCCCCCGAAGGGGATGGGCAGCCAGAAGTTCACCAAGCGCCAGCTCAGGACACCGGCCGCCGCCACGCCGCCGGGCACCCCGAAGCCCTTCAGCACGGCGATGATCGTGATCTCGACGACGCCGAGGCCGCTCGGGGTGATCGGGATGACGGCCAAGATGTTGGCCAGGCCGTAGGCCACGAGCACGTCGATCGGCGACACGTGCGCGCCGAAGGCGAGCAGGAAGACAAAGAGGGAGGCGCAGTCGAGCAGCCAGTTGGCGGCGGCCCAGCTGCTGGCCTTCACCATCAGCTCCGAGCTCGTGAACAGGATCTTCATCCGGTCCGCCACCTTTTGGACCAGCGAGGTCACCGTCTCGGCCCGCACGAAGGGCAGCCGGTCCGCCACCTTGCGCAAGAAGACACCGGCCTGCTTCTCGCCCCGCGTGAGGAAGAAGATCACGGCAGCGAAGATGGCGAGGAGGAGCACCCCCAGAATGGCGGCGAACCCGTACAGCGGGTTGTACCCCTGCAAGGGGATGGAGATCAGGAGCGCCAACCAGAAGATCACGTTGAGCACGACGGCCGAGCCGATGCCCTGGGTGGCCAGGCCGAAGGCGGCGGTGCTGCCCGACACGTTGCCCTCGGTCAGCAGTCTGTAGCTGGCCGCGGTGCCTGGCACCTGGCCGCCCGGCAGCGTGTGGCTGATGGCCAGCGCCCACATGTTGATGCGGAAGAGGCGCCAGCGGTCGGGCGCGTCGGGGGAGAGCACCGTGTGGGTCAACTGCGTGTACGCGACCAGTGCCGCCACCTCGAGCAGAGCCCCGAGGATCAGCCAGACGACATTGAGCTGTCGCAGTTGGTGTGCTTCGCGGCGGGCGCTGGCCAGCTCGGGGAGCAGGATGTACTCGCCGACGAAGAAGAGCAGCAGGACCATCAGCGTGATCTTCACGTTGCGCGGCAGGAACCTGCGGCGGACCCGAGGGGGCGGTGCGGGCGCCTCAGCGGCCGGTGCCGGCTCGACGGCGGGTGCCGGCTCGACCGCCGGTGCCGGCTCGACGGCCGGTGCAGGCGCCGGTACGGGCGCCGGTTCTTCCTCCTGCTTTCCCAGTGCTCCCTGTTCCTCCTCGTGCATCGGATCTCATGCTTGCACGTGGGCCACCTGCACCAGAGGAACCGCCGCTCGGCGGTCAGCAGCTGCCAAGCTGGACGCCATGCCCCCGAAGGCCCAGGAGACCTGGCGCTCGAGATTTTCGGGAAGTGCAGACCGGCGTGGGATCCCGCTGGGGACGATCGTCGTCTCGGTCGCCACCGTCATCCTTCTGCTGGACCTCAACGCCGCCCTCATCCTCGGGCTGTGGGTCCTGCGCACGATCCTGGTCTACATGGTCGTTGCCTTCTTCATCACGCTCCTCTTGACCCCCCCACGCGCTTCCTGCGCCGAAAGGGACTGAGCCACGGCGGCGCCACGTTGCTCGTCTTCCTACTCGGTGCCTTGGCCCTCGGCGGCCTGGTGTACCTCTTCGCCGAGCCCCTGGTCTCGGCGGCCATCAACTTCGGCCATGAGGTGCCGCACCTGGTCAGCCAGACCAAGAAAGGACGCGGCCCGATCGGGCGCCTGGTCTACCGCCTGCATCTCGAAAAGTACCTGTCGGAGGATTCGTCCAAGCTCACGTCGCAGATCACCAAGGTGCTGAAGCCGGCCACCGCGCTGTCGGTCGGCGCGGCCGCGGCGTCGACCGTCGTCGCCATTGTGACCATCGCCATCCTGACCTTCTTCACGATGCTGGAGGCGCCCCGCATGTGGCGTGGTTTCCTCAGCCTCTTCCATCCGAGCACGGGGGAACGGCTGCACCGGGTCGTCGACCAGTCGATCCGGTCGGTCACGGGCTACATGCTCGGGAATTCCGCCACCTCGGTGATCGCCGGGGTCATCGTGGGCATCACGCTGCAGATACTGGGGGTGCCCTTCGCGCTGCTGCTCGGCGTGTTCGTCGCCATGGTCGATCTCCTGCCGCTGGTGGGCGGCCTGCTGGCGGGTGTCCCGGTCGTCATCATCGCCGCCATCCACTCGGTCCCGGCCGGAATCGTCATGCTGATCGTGTTCCTGGTGTACCAGCAGATCGAGAACCATGTCCTCAACCCGGTCATCATGAGCAAGACGGTGCAGCTGAACCCCTTTTGGGTCTTGATTTCCGTCCTGGTCGCTGCCACCTTGGGCGGCAAGATCGCCGGGGGCCTCGGCACCTTCGTCGGGGCGCTGATCGGCATCCCCGTGGGTGGCGCAATCCAGGTGATTGTGCGGGAATTGCGCCGGGGGCCCGATGCGGTCGGCGCTCCGGACGAGGAGGGCTTGGTCGCGCCCGCTGGGGAGCCGGTCGACATCTGAGCGGCGCGCCGGCGTGCATCCAAGACGAAAGAGGCAGGCCAGGGGCGGAACCAGGCCCGGCCGCCGCGCCGGCCGGCGAAGAGGTTGGCGCGGCAACCTCCCCTACAATGGCTGTATGCGACCGCTGGTGGTCATTCCGACCTACAACGAGTCGGAGAACATCGAGCGGATGCTGCGCCGGATTCACGAGTGCCTGCCCGGTGCCGGCGTGCTGGTGGTCGACGACGGCAGCCCCGATGGCACCGCGGAGATCGTGAAGGGGGTGGCGGCCGAGCTGCCCGACGTGCACCTGCTGTCGCGGACGTCCAAGTCCGGGCTCGGCAGCGCGTACCGCGCCGGTTTCGCCTGGGGTCTCGAGCGCGGCTACGACGCCTACATCGAGATCGATGCCGACTTCTCGCACGACCCTGCCGCGCTGCCGACCTTGGTGGCGCCGCTCAGCGAGGGCTTCGAAGTCGTGATCGGCTCGCGTTACATCGAGGGGGGCTCCATCCCCAACTGGGCCTGGCATCGGCACCTGCTCTCGCGCGGTGGCAACGCCTACGCCTCCGCCGTACTCGGTCTCGGCGTGGCGGACTCGACGGCGGGGTACCGCGCCTACTCGGCCGGCATCTTGCGCCAGCTCGACCTCGACCGCATCCGGGCCGAGGGCTACGGCTTCCAGATCGAGATGACATACCGGGCGCGCCAGCACGGCGGCGCCATCACCGAAGTGCCGATCAAGTTCGTCGACCGCGAGGCCGGCGAGTCGAAGATGTCCTCGTTCATCGTCGTCGAGGCGCTGGGCCTGGTGACGTGGTGGGGCCTGGGCCGGATCGTGCACGGCGCGAAGCGCCTCTCTTCGGGCTCGCGTGTCAAGGCGCCGGTGAGCGGAGCGGTGGCCGGTGCCGGCGCCACCGGCGCCGCCGGGGACTTCGGGCAGGCGGCAACCAGTGCCGCCACGAGCACCGGGGCCAGCACCGCCAGCGGCACCGAGGGCTCGGTCCGTTCGGCGTGACGGTCGAGGCACCCGCCGCCCGCATCCTCGTCGTCGACGACGAGCCGAGCATCGCGGAGCTGCTCTCCGCCGCGCTCGTCTTCGAGGGCTATCAGGTCGGCGTCGCCGCCACGGGCGCGGAGGCGCTCGAGCAGGTGCGCAGCTTCCGCCCGCATCTCGTCATGCTCGACGTCATGCTGCCCGACTTCGACGGCAACGAGGTCTGCCGGCGGCTGCGCCACCAGGGCGAGCAGATGCCGATCGTCTTCCTCACGGCGCGCGACACGACCGAGGACAAGGTCGAAGGGCTGAGCATGGGCGACGACTACGTGACGAAGCCCTTCAGCATCGAGGAGCTCATGGCGCGGGTCGGCGCGATCCTGCGGCGCGCCGGCGAGATGGCGGCGGCCGACACCTCGCTCCTGCGCTTCGCCGACCTGATGATGAACATCGACACCCATGAGGTCTGGCGCGACGAGCTCGCCATCGAGCTGACGGCCACGGAGTTCAACCTGCTCCACTACCTGCTCGAGAACGCCCGACGGGTGATCTCCAAGTCCGAGCTCCTCGACAACGTCTGGGGTTATGACTTCCACGGCGATCCCAACATCGTCGAGACCTACATCAGCTACCTGCGCAAGAAGGTCGATGACCGCGAGCCGGCGCTCATCCACACGATCCGGCGCGTGGGCTACACCCTCCGCCTGCCCCGGGACGGATGAGCCTCCAGAAGCGGCTCATCGCCCTGGTGGCCTTGCTGCTCGCGCTCGGCCTCGTGGTGGCCGATGTCGTGACCTACACGTCGGTGCGCTCGTTCCTCTACGGCCAGGCCGACAACACGCTGGCCCAGAACGAGCTGCTGGGCTTCAACTACTTCACGTATACGGCCGAGCGCGGCTTGCAGGTCAACGAGTCCAACCTGTCGCGGCGGGTCTCCCAGGACGTCTACGTGCAGCTGTTGGACCACAATGGAACGGTCGTGCTGGCACGGCCCTCGGGGTCGATTGCGCATCCGGACCCGGCTCCGGTCCTGACCCAGGACATCCCGGTGCAGCAGGTGCCCGAAATCGACCGCCGTGTGCGCGTCGGGCGCTACGCCGGCACCTTCCGGCCCGACCCCGACGCAGTGGTCCTGGCGAGCACCGGCGACCCTGACGGCCAGTACCGCACGGTCGCCGTCTCGGTCCCCCAGGGCACGCTCGTCACCTCGCTGTCACTCAACCCGACGAACGACACGCTCGCCTCGCTGCGCAAGGTGGAGCTGATCGCCAGCCTGGCCGTCCTGCTGGCCATGGCCCTCCTGGTCCTGGTCGTGGTGCGCCGAGGGTTGCGCCCCTTGCGCCAGATGGCCGGCACGGCTGACGCCATCGCGTCGGGGGACCTGACCCGCCGTGTCCCCGAGGGGCGTCCCGGCACCGAGATCGGCCGCCTGGGTTCGGCCCTCAACGCCATGCTGGCCCAGATCGAGGTGGCATTCGACGCCAAGTCGGCCTCCGAGGAGCGCCTGCGCCAATTCGTGGCCGACGCGTCCCACGAGTTGCGCACGCCCCTCACCTCCATCCGCGGCTACGCCGAGCTACTGCGCCGGGGCGGCTTCTCCGACGAGGCCGGGCGCAAAAAGGCCCTCCAGCGCATCGAGGAGGAGGCCACCCGGATGGGAGGCCTGGTCGAGGATCTCTTGTTGCTGGCCGAGCTGGACCGCGGCCGGCCGCTGCGGGCGGAACCGGTCGACCTCCACCGGATCTGCGCCGACGCGGTGGACGACTCCAACGCGCTGCCCCACGGCCACCAGCTCAGCCTGCAGGCGGGGCCGCCGGTCGTGGTGCTGGGGGACGACGAGCGCCTGACCCAGGTGGCCCACAACCTGGTGCGCAACGCCGTGGCCCACACGCCGGAGGGGACCGAGGTCGTCGTCTCGACCGGGGTGACCGGCTCCATGGGCTTCATCCGGGTATCCGACAACGGCCCGGGCATCCCGCCCGGGGCGGCCGGCCGGGTCTTCGACCGCTTCTACCAGGGCGACCCCTCGCGCTCGGTCTCGGGCACCGGGCTCGGCCTCGCCATCGTGCAGGCCATCGCCGAGGCCCTGCACGGCACGGCCGAGGTGGCGACCTCGCCCCCGGGCGGGGCCACCATGGAGGTCAAGGTCCCGCTGGCCGGCATCCATGTCGAAGCGGCGGCGGGCCCGCCGGCGCCGGTGCGCTCACCGCAGCTGCACTGAGTCCCGGTCTCAGCGCAGCAGGGCGGCAGCTCCGGGCACCACGGCATCGAGCACCGTGGCCAGCTTGACGTTGGCCTCGATCGCCTCGGCATCGGGGTCCGAGTCGGCCACGATCCCCCCGCCGGCCCGTAGCTCGAGGGTGGCCCCGTCGGCGCCGAGCTGGGCGCTGCGGATGCCGATCATCCATTCCCCGTCGCCATTGGCACCGACCCAGCCCACCGGCCCGGCCCAATGGCCCCGCTCACCCGCCTCGTGGGCCGCGATGTAGGCGAGGGCCTCGGCGCGCGGCGTGCCGCCCACGGCCGGCGTGGGATGCAGGCGCTGCAGGAGCTCGAGCACCCCGGCGGGCTCGGCCCCGGTCAGGCGGCCCTCGATTCTCGTGCCGAGATGCGCCACCGAGCGGAAGGAGACCACCGAGGGCTGGTGCGGCACGGTCAGGTCCGCGCAGAACGGGGCCAGGACGGCGGCGATGTCGTCGACGACGAAGCGGTGCTCGGCGCGGTTCTTGGCCGACTCCGCCAGGTCGCGCTGGGCGTCGGCGTCGGACCGGGCGGTGTCGCCCCGCGACACGGTCCCGGCCAGGGGGTGGCTCGAGACCCTGGTCCCGTGGCGGGCCACCAGGAGCTCGGGGCTGGCGCCGAAGAAGGAGCCTTCGGGGACCGGCATGGAGAAGATGGTGCAATTCGGCTCGCCGGCCCGCAGCCGGCGCAAGACGGCCGACAGCGAGAGCTGTCCGTGGAGCCGGACCTCGACCGGCCGCGACAGCACCACCTTGCGCAGGCCGGCGCCGGGCGCCGCCATGACAGCGACGGCGTCGGCGACCAGGGCGGCGTACCCGTCGGAGTCCATGGGAGCCGTGAGCTCGTCCACGCCGGCCTCCACTGACTGTGGGGGCGAGCTCCCGTACTGCCAGATGACGGCGTCGAAGAGCTCGCCGGTGTCGGGCAACGCCACGTCGGCCGGACCGACCGCGGTGGCCCAGCGACGCGTGACACCGTCGGCGTCGCGCGAGGTTCCCATGGTGAAGCGCGGGACGACGAGATGACCGCCGAAGGTGTCGGTGAAGGGGAGCGCGCCGAGGGCCACGGGCCCCGAGCCCAGGACACCGACGGCGTCGTCGCTGGGGATGGCGGCCAGCGCCGCCGCCGCCTCGGTGCCGGGCACGAGCAAGGCGGTGCCCCATCCGACCAGTGTCAGCCCCGGTCGGTCGAAGAGCACGGTGGGGCTGCCGTCGAACTCCAGTGCGTCGGGCCCGTACTCGAGCGGGACGGTGCGGGCGTGCAGGGCCGTGGCCACCCGGGCCGTCACGGTGTGCCGGCGCGGCGTGGCCACCACCATCTGGCTCAGTCCGCCGGCGAGCGGCCGGATCCCCACGGCGGAGAAGCCCGCGTCGCGCAGCATCGTGCGCAGCACCGGGGTGGGAGGCAGGTAGGCGACCGACTGGGGCAGGTAGCGGTAGGCCTCCTTGTCCGAGAGGGCCGCACCGAGCACCGGCACGGCCTTGGTGAACCAGAGGTCGTAGCCGGCGCGCCAGAGCGGTTGGGTGGGCGTGTCCACCTCGAGCACGGCCAGGCGCCCGCCCGGCCGCAGAACCCGGGCCGACTCGGCCAGGGTGGCCACGAGATCGGTGAAGTTGCGCAGGGCGTAGCCGCAGACGAGGCCGTCGAAGGCCCCGGCGGCGAAAGGGAGGTGGCTGCCGTCGGCCTCGACCAGCGGCGTGGCGGTCCCGTTGGAACCGAGCATGCCCGCGCTCAGGTCGGTGCCGACGACCCGGTAGCCGCTCCGCAACGCGAGCCGCGAGAGGTCGCCGGTGCCGCAGGCGAGGTCCAGGACCAGCGACCCTGCGGGCAGTGCCAGTGCGGCCACTGTCCCTCGCCGCCAGGCCTGGTCGAGCCCGAACGTCATCAGACGGTTGATCAGGTCATAGCGCGGCGCAATGGTGTCGAACATGGCGCGCACCCGCGCCGTCTTCTCGTCCCCGGTGGGCAGCGGCGCCGGTGATCCCGACCCGGGCCGGCGTCGCGCCATGGCGTCAGTCGGTGTCAGCGGTAGTAGCGGTAGACCACTTGGGCCACGCAGGCGGGCTTGGGCGCGCCCTTGACCTCCATCACGAGATCGTAGGTGACCTGCACGCCGCCTTCGGTGTCGTCGACGGCGGCGACGGTGACGCCCATGCGCAGCTCCGAGCCGACGGGCACGGGGGAGGGGAAGCGGACCTTGTTGCAGCCGTAGTTGACGCCGAACTTCATGTTGTCGACGCGGATGACCTTGTTCAAGAGGACCGGTGCCAGCGACAGCGTCAGGTAGCCGTGCGCGATGGCCACGCCGAACGGGCCATCCTTGGCCCGCTCAGGGTCGACGTGGATCCACTGGTGGTCGTCGGTGGCGTCGGCGAAGAGGTTCACCCGTTCCTGGGTGATCGGCTGCCATTCCGAGTGGCCGAGCTCCTTGCCGACGAGCTCGTGAAAGGCGTCGACGCCGTCGACGGTGGTGGTCATGGTGCGCTCCTCGCTGGTCAGGGTCTGATTCCGCAGCAGGACGCTACCCGCGTGGGAGTGCCTCACTACGCTGACGCGGGTGAGCTCCATGCACGAGCACGATCACGAGGCGGCGCCGCCGCACCAGCACCGGGACTTCCGGGGCGGCGGGGCGCGGGCCGCGGTCTTCGGGGTCAGCGACGGGCTGGTGACGAACGTCTCCCTGGTCCTGGGCGTGGCGGGCGCCAACCCCGGAGGCTCGATCGTCCGGCTGGCCGGGGTGGCGGGCCTGATCGCCGGCTCCTTCTCCATGGCGGCCGGCGAGTACCTCTCCATGACGGCACAGCGCGAGCTGATGGAGCGCGAGCTCGAGGTCGAACGGCGCTCGCTCAGTCACAGCCCCGAAGGCGAGGCGGCCGAGCTGCGCGGCATGTACGTGCGCCGCGGCATCGACCCGGCGGTGGCCTCCGACATGGTCAACGAGGTCATGCAGGATCCCGACCTCGCCCTCGAGACCCATGCCCGCGAAGAGCTGGGCATCACGCCGCACAGCCTGGGGTCGCCGTGGCAAGCCGCCGCGGCCTCCTTCGTGACCTTCGCCCTGGGGGCCTTCATCCCGCTGGTGCCCTGGCTCTTCACCTCGGGCACCCTGGCCATCGTGCTGTCGGTCGTCCTGGGCGCGCTGGCGTCGGTCGCCGTCGGCATCGTGCTGGCCCGCTACACCGAGCGGCCCGCGCTGGTCTCGGCCTTCCGGCAATTGGCGGTGATGGTGGTGGCGGCCGGCGTCACGTTCGGAGTGGGCAAGGCGATCGGCAGCGGCGTCAGCTGACCGGGGTCGGGCTCGGAGTTGCTGGCGGATCGCGCCGGTAGGACCGGTCGATGTGGTCGTCGGTGAAGCCGAGCGTCCGGTAGAGCGCCACCGCCGCCTCGTTGGTGGCGTCGGTGTAGAGCATGCCGACCGTGATGCCCCGGCCGGCCAGGTACACCAGGCCGGCCACGGTGAGCGAACGGCCCCAGCCCTGCCCGTGGTGGCGCGGATCGACGTCGATGACGTAGATCTCGCCCAGCACCGGTGTGTGGTCGCGGTGGATCTTGGTCCAGCAGGCTCCGAGGAGGCCGGGCCCGTCCGGGTCGTCGGCCACGAGGAAGCCGTCGAGCTCGACCCAGTCGGCGGCCATGCGCTCGCGGAGCTCTGCCACAGACCAGGCACCCTGCTCGGGATGGCCGGCGAAGGCCCGGTTGTTGGACTCGACCCACGCGTCCTCGTCGCGGCCCGGGACGAAAGGACGGGTGGTCAGCGGTCGGGTCGCCGCCACCACCTCGTGGGCGAGCGGGAGCGTGACGCGCATCTGGAGCACGTCGCGTTCGGGGCTGAAGCCCTCGGCGCGGGCCCGGTCGTCGTCGGCCTCCGTCGCCTGCATGACCCACAGGTGCACCGGTGCGGCCAGCGGCGCCTCCGCGACGGCCCGGCGCAGGAGGGCTGGACCGAGTGAGGAAGCCGGCTGCTCCGGGTCGACCACCACGTGCACGACGGTGGACCCGTCGCGGGCGGGGGAGAGGACGGCGCAGCCCGCCAACGTCGTCCCAGACCGGGCGAGCACGATGCGTTCGCCGTGGTGGGCCTCGTCGGGGTGCGTGACCGCCAGCTGCTGGGGTTCGGGCAGAGGCGGGTGATCGCTCGCCTCGCCAGCCCGTTGCACCAGCGCCAGCAATGCCCTCCGGTCGGGCGCGGGAAGCTCGCGCAGATCGACCACCGTCATGTCCAGACCGTCCACTGCGGCCAACGTAACCCGGTACCGTGAACCGGTGGCGAAGCCCAGGACAGCGAAAGGCCGGGCCCGCCTGACCACGGAGCGACTGGCGGAGGAGTATCCCGGTACGGCTGCGGAGCTCTGCGCGCTCGACTTCAAGGATCCGTTCCAACTGCTGGCGGCGACGATCCTGTCGGCGCAGAGCACCGACGCTCGGGTCAACATGGTGACGCCGGCCCTCTTTGCTGCGTATCCCGACGCCGCGTCGCTCGCCGCCGCCAACCCCGAGGACGTGGAGGAGCTCGTCCGCTCCACCGGATTCTTCCGCGCCAAGACGCGGAGCCTCATCGGCATGGCCGGCGCGGTGGCGGACCGCTTCGGCGGCCTCGTGCCCAGCGCGCTCGAAGACCTGGTGACCATTCCCGGTGTCGGCCGCAAGACGGGCAACGTCGTGCGCAGTGTGGCGTTCGGTCTGCCGGGGCTGCCCGTCGACACCCACGTGTTGCGCGTCAGCGAGCGTTTGCACCTCACCGAAGGCCTGCCCGCCCCGGCCCGCCGTGATGCGGTGAAGGTGGAACACGAGCTGAATTCGCTCGTCCCGCCGGCCGAGCGGGGCGCATTCAGCCTCCGCGTCATTCTGCACGGACGCAACACGTGTGTTGCCCGGAAACCACACTGCGACGCATGTCCATTGGCTGATTTCTGCCCTTCGGTACGGTAATCGGCGCGCACGAGGGCATTCACCCCCTTTTTGGGCGATTCGGTTAACTCAGGGTGAAATCGAAAAGGGCAGGCGCTACCATGACCCCCGGAACCGGTTCCCGCCACCTGGTTCCAAAAGAGTCGATGCTGGGATCCGCCTCCCGGCCGACTCGCCCAATGCCGGCCTTCGGGCCGGCATTGGTGTTTCCCGGGCAGGTCACACGGGGTGAGGGGCCGACGGTACTACTTGAGGTGTTACCCTCGGAGCATGGTCACCAAACGTTCGGTTTCTCTCGATGACGAGGTGGCCCTGGCAGTCGAAGAGGCCGCCAAACAGGACAGTGTCTCCTTCAGCGCGTGGCTCTCGTCTGCCGCTGAGAAGCAGCTGAAGGTGCGCCAAGGTCTGCGCGGCGTGGCGGCGTGGGAGGGCGAGACAGGATCCCTGAGCGCCGAGGAACTCGCTGCCGGTGAGGCCTTGCTCGCCCGCCTGCGTTCCGGCGTGTCCGGCGTGGCCTCGCGCGTCCGGCGACGGTGAGTTCGGCGCGCCGCGAGGGCCTCGTCTACGGACTGGGCGCGCTCCACGCGGCGGCCCGCGGCGACCGCATGATGTGGGCGCTGCACCGCGCCGCGTTGTCCAACGGGATCGTGCCCGTGATCCCGGCGGTGACGGTGGCCGAGGGCTACCGGACCGAGGCGCGTAGTGACCGGATCGGCGAATTGCTCGCCGGGACCGAGGTCGAGCCGTTCAGCGGGGAGGCAGCCCGCCGGTCCGGCGAGATCGCGGCGCGCTGCGACACCTCCGACCTGAGCGTCGTGGCCGTGGTCGAGGTGGCGGAGCGGCGCAACTGCGCCGTGGTGGCGCAGCGCCAGGCCGTGCTGCGGACGGCGGCGTCGCTGCTCGGCCACGAACTCGTGCTCTACGCGGTCTGACCGGCGACCCCGCCGTCCCTCAGCGGCGCCGTCCTCAGCGGCGCCGTCCCTCAGCGGCGCCGGCCCTGGCCCTGGCCCTGGCCGAAGCGCCGCAGGCGCCGGAGCGCCCCGCCCAGGGCGCGTTCGACGGCGATCAACTCATGGGCCATGTCCTCGTCGCCGCTGGCCAGCGAGCTCTCCGCCAGCGCGGTCACCCGGTCGTGCAATTCGGACAGGGTGGAGGAGAGCGACGAGATCTCGGCGGCGGAAGTCATGCCCCGATGATGGCCCATGCTCGATCCCCCAGAGACATACCGGACAAGGACGGGCAGAAGGCGCCGGTAGCCTTGTGCCCTCATGCCCCTCCGTATCCTGGACCTACGCGGCACGGCGCCGCCGTACGAAGCGGTCCTGCCGCGCCCGTCGGCACCGGGGTCCGACGTCCACGACGTGGTGGCCGAGATCCTGCGACAGGTGCGGGCCGACGGTGACGACGCCCTTGTGCGCTACACCGCACTGCTGGACAAGGTCGATGTGTCCGATGCCCTGCGGGTCCCCGAGGCGGAGATCGAGAAGGCGTGTGCCGATGCCGAGCCCGCCCTCTGGCAGGCGCTCGAGGTGGCGTTCGGCCGCATCCTGACCTACCACGCGCACGAGGGCACACCGCCAGGCGACCTGGTCTCGGGCGGGATCACCGTGGGGCACCTGACGCGCGCCGTCGAGCGAGCAGGCATCTACGCGCCGGGCGGGCGGGCCCGCTATCCGTCCACCGTGCTCATGTGCGCGGCGCCGGCCCGGGTGGCCGGTGTGGGGAGCATCGCCCTGTGCGTGCCCCCCGCCGCGGACGGGAGGATCGACACGGCGACGTTGTGCGCCGCCTCCATAGCCGGGGTCGACGAGGTCTACCGGATCGGCGGGGCCCAGGCCATCGCCGCCCTGGCTTACGGGACGGCCAGCGTGCCCGCCGTCGACGTCGTCGCCGGCCCCGGCAACGCCTACGTGGCGGAGGCCAAGCGCCAGCTGTCGGGCATCGTCGGCGTGGCCTCGGCCTTCGCTGGCCCTTCAGAGATCGTGGTCGTCGCCGGCCCGAGCGCCCCGCCGGCCTTCGCCGCCGTGGACCTGGTGGTGCAGGCAGAGCACGGGCCCGACGGGCTGGCCTGGCTGGTGACCTGGGACCCCGGCGTGGCCGAACAGGTCGCGGCCGAGGTGGACCGCATCGTCGCCGCGTCGAGCCGTCGGGCCGACCTGGAGGCCACGCTGGCCACGGCCGGGATCGTCTGCCTGGTCGACGGACCGGTGCAGGCACTCGCCGTGGCCAACGCCATCGCACCCGAGCACCTGCAGCTGATGGTGCCCGAGGAGGAAGGCTTCGCCCTGTTGGGCCTCGTGCGGAACGCCGGCGCGGTCTTCATCGGCCCGTGGTCACCGGCCAGCATGGGTGACTACATCGCCGGGCCCAACCACGTGTTGCCCACCAACCGGACGGCGCGCTTCGCGTCGGCCCTGCGCGCCGACGATTTCCGCAAGCACGTGCACGCGGTGCGGGTGACGCCCGACGCGCTGCGCGCGCTCGGGCCACTGGTCGTGACCTTGGCCGAGACGGAGGGCCTGCCCGCCCACGCCGACTCGGTGCGCCGACGCCTGAGCGCGCTCGACGAGGACGGTGCGCCGTGAGCGCCGTCCCGCCGGTCCGCCCCGACCTGGCGCTGACCGAGGGCTACCACTCGCCGCAGGTGGAGGCGGAGGTCCGCCTCAACACCAACGAGTCCCCGTTCGCGCCGCCCGACGCCTGGCGCGAGGAGCTGCTGGCGGCGTTGGCCGACGTGTCGTTCCACCGCTATCCCGACCGACCGGCCACCGAGCTGCGGCTGGCCGTGGCCGACCTGCACGGCGTCACGCTCGACGAGGTGTTCTGCGCCAACGGCTCGAACGAGGTGCTGCAGAGCCTGCTCCTGGCCTTCGGGGGCCCGGGCCGGCGCGCCCTGGTCTTCGAGCCCACCTACGCCCTGCACCGCCACATCGCCCGCATCGCCGGGACCGAGGTGGTCGAGGGAGCGCGGGACGACGACTTCCTGATCGACCCGGCGCACGCCCTGGACGTGATCGCGGCGCAGCGGCCCGACGTCACCTTCCTCTGCTCACCCAACAACCCGACGGGCCGGGCCGAGCCGCCCGGGACCGTCGCGGCGGTCAGCGGGGCCGCGCCCGGACTGGTGATCGTGGACGAGGCCTACGGACAGTTCTCCTCGTGGTCGGCCCTGACGTTGCGCGGCCCCGAACAACCCGGCCTCGTGGTGACGCGCACCTTCTCCAAGACCTGGGCCATGGCCGGGGCGCGCCTGGGCTACCTCGTGGCGGATCCGGCGGTCGTGGCGGCGTGCGAGTCGGTGGTGCTGCCCTACCACCTGTCGGCGCAGACGCAGATCGCGGGCCTGATCGCCCTGCGGCACGTGCCCGAGATGGAGGCCAGGGTGGCGCGCATCGCCGAGGAGCGGGGCAGGGTGGCGGCCGCACTGGGTGACCTGCCGGTGGACAGCTGGCCCTCCGACGCCAACTTCATCCTGTTCCGGCCCCGCGACCGCGATGCCACCGAGGTCTGGCGCAGCCTGCTCGACCACTCGGTCCTGATCCGCAACTGCGCCGGCTGGGACGGGCTGCGCGGTTGCCTGCGTGTCACCATCGGGACGGCCGACGAGAACGACCGCTTCCTCCACGCCCTCAAGGAGAGCCTGTGACCACCGATGCCCGCCGCGCCGCCAGGACGCGCGCCACCAAGGAGACCACCATTGAGGCCGAGCTGGTGCTCGACGGCACCGGACGCACCGACGTCTCGACCGGCCTGCCTTTCTTCGACCACATGGTCGAGCAACTCGGCAAGCACGCCGGCTTCGACCTCACCGTGCACGCCACGGGCGACCTGCACGTGGACGCGCACCACACCGTGGAAGATGTCGGCATCGTCGTCGGTGCCCTGCTCGGCGAGGCTCTGGGCGACAAGGCCGGCGTGCGCCGTTTCGCCTCCGTGCTGTTGCCTCTCGACGAGGCGCTCATCGAAGTGGCCCTCGACCTGTCGGGCCGCCCGTACCTGGCCTACTCGCTCGCATTCGCCCCCGACACGCCCGGACTGGGCACGCCGCCCTTCGACCCGCAGCTGGCGGAGGAGTTCTGGCGCGCCTTCGCCACGGCGGCCAACCTGACCCTGCACATCCGCCGGCTCGAGGGGAAGAACACGCACCACATGCTGGAGGCCAGCTTCAAGGGGGTGGCCCGGTGCCTGCGCGATGCCGTGCGCGTCGAGGGGGGTGGCATCCCCTCCACCAAGGGCAGTTTGTGACGGCGGAGCCACGCATCGCCGTCCTCGACTACGGCATCGGCAACCTGCGCTCCGCCGAGAAGGCGCTGCAACACGTCGGAGCGGCGGCGCGCCTCGTCGACGACGCGGCGACCGTGGCCGCGGCCGACGCCGTCGTCCTTCCCGGCGTCGGTGCCTTCGGCGCGTGCGCGCGGGCGCTGCGCGAGAGCGGGCTCGAAGAGGCGGCCCGCAACGCGCTCGAGGCCGGTGCGCCGTTCTTCGGCGTGTGCGTGGGGTTCCAACTGCTCTACGAAGGTTCGGTGGAGAGCCCGGGCGCAACCGGTCTCGGCGTCTTCCCGGGGAGCGTGGGGTCCCTGCCCGCCGGGGTGAAACACCCCCAGATGCAATGGAACACCCTTGAGGTGCGCGGCGCGGTGGAAGAGCCCGAGCCCCTGCAGGGGCTGGGCCCGCGGCCCTGGGTCTACTTCGTCCACTCCTTCGCGCCACCGATCGCCGCCGAGACGGCGGCGGTGTGCGACTACGGCGGCGACGTGGCGGCCCTGGCGACGCGCGGCGTCCTCTGGGGCGCGCAGTTCCACCCCGAGAAATCCGGGGCGACGGGGTTGGCGCTGCTGGCCAACTTCGTACGCATGGCCCGGGCGGCGGCCTGATGGAACTGTTGCCGGCGATCGACCTGCGCGCCGGGACGGCGGTGCGGCTCACCCAGGGCGACTTCGGGCGCGAGGAGCGCTACGGCAATCCGGCGGACCTGGCGGCCGGCTACATCGCCGGCGGTGCGCGCTGGATCCACGTCGTGGACCTCGACGGGGCCCGCACCGGAGTGGCCCACGAGCGCGGCGTGCTGGCCCGGATCGTGCGCCTCACCCGCGCCGCCGGCGTGCGCGTCGAGTTCGGCGGCGGTATCCGCTCCGAGGACGATGCCGAGGAGGTGCTCGAATCCGGGGTGGCGCGCGTCGTCCTGGGGACGGCGGCGCTCGAGGAGCCGGCGTTGGCCGGCCGCTGCGCCCGGCGCTGGCCGGGACGGGTGGCCGTCGGCCTCGACTACCGGGTCGGTGCCGACGGCGTGGCCGAGGCCCAGGCCCAGGGGTGGCTGGCCGGCTCGGGCTGGGCCGTGACCGACCTGTTGGAGCTGTGGGCGAAGGAGCCCATCGGCGCCGTCGTGGCCACGTCGGTGGCCCGCGACGGAATGCTGGCGGGACCCGATCTGGCCGGCCTGCAGGCGCTGCTGGCCGCCACGTCGCTGCCGGTGGTGGCGTCGGGCGGCGTGTCGGGGATGGAGGACCTGGTCGCACTGGCCGGCCTCGACTCGGGCGGCCGGCGGCTGGCCGGGGCCATCGTGGGCAAGGCCATCGTGGAGGGCCGTCTCAGCGTGCAGGAGGGGGTCGCGGCGTGCGCAGCATCCGCCTGATCCCCTGCCTCGACGTCACCGGGGGGCGCGTGGTCAAGGGTGTGCGCTTCGTCGACCTCACCGACGAGGGCGACCCGGTCGAGCTGGCGTCCCGCTACGACCTCGAGGGCGCCGACGAGGTGACCTTCCTCGACATCACTGCGTCCTCGGACGACCGGGCCACGATGGTCGACGTCGTCGCCCGCACCGCCGAGCAGGTCTTCATCCCGTTGACCGTCGGGGGTGGCGTCCGGGCGGCGGAGGACGCACGCCGCCTCCTCCGGGCCGGCGCGGACAAGGTCGCGGTGAACACAGCCGCCGTGGAACGTCCGGAGCTGGTGCGCGACATCGCGGACGAGTTCGGCGGCCAGTGCGCCGTCGTGGCCATCGACGCCCGGGCGCGCACCGACGGCTCCGCCGGGTGGGAGGTCCACACGCACGGCGGACGGACGCCGGTGGACCGGGACGTGGTGGCCTGGGCCGTCGAGTGCGCGGCCAACGGCGCCGGCGAGATCCTCCTGACGTCCATGGACCGTGACGGCACCCGCCACGGGTTCGACCTGGCGCTGACGCGGGCCGTGGTGGACGCGGTCGACATCCCCGTGGTGGCCTCGGGTGGCGTGGGTGGCTTGCAGCACCTCGTCGACGGGGCGGTCGAAGGCGGGGCGGACGCCGTTCTGGCTGCTTCGATCTTCCACCGGCGCGAGTTCACCATCGGGGAGGCCAAGGCCTACATGGTGGCGCACGGAGTCACCGTCCGCCCGACGTGAGGCGTGCCCGCTGACCTGGGAGGGCGCAATCGTGCGGTACCGTGCAACGGTGCCCACGTCGACGACGAAAGACGGGTCCGGCCGGGCCAAGACCGGAAAACCGGCGGTGAGTGAGGACAAGCAGCCGATCTCGGTGCTCTTCGACCGGGTCATGGTGCAGATCTCGCCGACCGACGGTGAGCGGCGCTCGCGGGCCGGCATCCTGATCCCGGCCACGGCCCAGATCAGCCGGCGCCTCACCTGGGCCGAGGCGGTGGCCGTCGGGCCGCACGTGCGCACGGTCAAGGTCGGCGACACCGTGCTGTTCAATCCCGAGGACCGCTTCGAGGTCGAGGTGCACGGCGAGGAGTACGTCATACTGCGCGAGCGCGACATCCACGCCATCGCCTCGCCGCGCAACGACAGCGGCACGGGGCTCTACCTTTGAGCGCGCCCGGAGCAGGAGCCGCGGCGGCGGCCGTGCCTGAAGGGGTGCCGCTGACGTTCGACGCGGAGCTGGCGCGGCTGGTGGACTTCGACAAGGCGGGCGGCCTCGTGCCGGCCATCGTGCAGGACGCCGCCGACGGGACCGTCCTGACCGTGGCCTACATGGATGCCGAGGCGCTGCGCCGCACCATCGAGACGGGACGCACCTGGTTCTACAGCCGCAGCCGCCAGGAGTACTGGCAGAAGGGCGAGACGTCCGGCGACCGCCAGTACGTGCGCGAGGTGCGGATGGACTGCGACGGCGACGCCCTGGTCGTCCTGGTCGACCAGCACGGCCGCGGGGCCTGTCACACGGGGGAGCGGACGTGCTTCTTCCGGACCATCGGCACGGGCCCGGGAGTGCCCGCGCCGTGACCGCCGGCGGTGGGCCGGGCCCCGCGTCGTCGGCGGGGGCTCTGCGCTTCCACCCCGATGCCGCGGAGTTCGCCGCGCTGGCCAAGGCGCACACGATCGTGCCCGTCTGGTGCGAGGTCGTCGCCGACACGCTGACGCCCGTGACCTGTTTCGCCAACGTGGTGGGGGAGGGCGACGGCTTCCTCTTCGAGTCGGTCGAGGGTGGCGAGCGCTGGGGTCGCTACTCCTTCGTGGGGCGCCGCCCGCTGGCCACGCTCACGGCCCGGGGACGGCACGTCGAGACCACAGGCACCTTGGGCCTGCATGACTCCGACGAGGGCATCCTCGCCGCGGTCGAGGCCTTGGTGGCGCGCTACGAGTCGCCCGCGCTGCCGGGGCTGCCGCCGCTGCACGGGGGCCTGGTCGGGTATCTCGGCTACGACGTCGTGCGTGAGGTCGAGCGCCTCCCCGACGTGCCCGCCGACGACCTGGGCCATCCCGACGCCGCCCTGGTCGTCATCGGCCAGTTCTGCGCGTTCGACCACTGGCGCCAGCGCATCGTGCTCGTCGACAACGTGGTGGTGCCCGTCCTCTCCGACGGCCCCGACGCCGAGGCCGATCCCGCCGGTGCCGTGCGCGCCGCCTACGAGACGGCCTGCGCGCGGCTCGTCGAGCTGGCCGCCGACTGCGCGCGGCCGGCGGACGGCTCGGACCCCCGGCCCATGGTGGCCGCACCGCGCCCAGGGCTCCCGAAGGCCGAGGCGCAGCGGACGGTCAGCTCGGAGGAGTACAAGGCGTCGATCGGCGTGGCCAAGGAGTACATCCGGGCCGGCGACATCTTTCAGGTGGTGCTGTCGCAGCGCTTCGACCTCGACCTCGAGGCCGACCCCTATGACGTCTACCGCGCCCTGCGCCTGCTCAACCCGAGCCCCTACATGTATTTCCTTCGGTTCCCAGAGCTGACTGTCGTCGGGGCCTCGCCCGAGCCGATGGTCCGGTTGCGCGACGGCGTGGTCATCTCCCGCCCGATCGCCGGGTCGCGGCCCCGCGGCGAGAACGAGCAGCACGACCGACTGCTCGAGGCCGAGCTGGCCGAGGACCCCAAGGAACTGGCCGAGCACATCATGCTGGTGGACCTGGCCCGCAACGACGTCGGCCGCGTGGTCCGCTTCGGCACCGAGAAGGTGGACGAGCTCATGACGATCGAGCGCTACAGCCACATCATGCACATCACGTCACAGGTGTCGGGCGAGCTGGCCGAGGGCAAGGGCCCGATCGACGTGTTGCGGGCGACGCTGCCGGCCGGGACCCTCTCGGGCGCGCCCAAGGTGCGCGCCATGGAGATCATCGATGAGCTCGAGCCGACCAAACGAGGGGTCTACGGGGGCGTGGTCGGCTACATCGACTTCTCGGGCAACGTCGACACCGCCATCGCCATCCGGACCATGGTGGTGACACCGGACGGGCGCGCCAGCGTGCAGGCGGGCGCCGGCATAGTGGCCGACAGCGACCCGCAGAGCGAGGACGAGGAGTGCGCGCACAAGGCCGGGGCGCTGCTGGTCGCCGTCAGCGCCGCACGCGACATGAGCGCGGCCCGCCGGCCCGGGACGGCGTCGTGACCGCGGCCGCGCTCGACGCCGAGACGGCCGCGTTGCGTCATGGTGCCGGCGCCTTCGGAACCGGCCGCGACATCCTGGCCGTGCGCGGGCCCGACGCTGAGGCGTACCTGCAGGGCCAGCTGAGCCAGGACGTGGCCGCACTGACGGTGGGCGCCACGGCCGACAGCCTGCTCCTCGAGCCGGACGGCAAGTTGTCGGCCCTGCTGCGCGTGACCCGCACCGACGGCCAGGGCTTCGTGCTCGATGTGGACCGCGGCTACGGCGACGCCGTGCTGGCGCGGCTGCGCCGCTTTCTGCTGCGCTCGAAGGTCGAGCTCGAGACGCTCGACTGGCGCGGCCTGTCCCTGCGCGGCGAGGGCGTGGCGTCGGCCGCGGCCGGGCTGCTGACGGTGCTGGCCGAGCGGGGCGTGCTGGGCCTGCCCTTCGCCTGGAACGGCTGGACCGGCATCGACCTCCTCGGACCCGAGGACGTGGTGCTGGGTCCGGGTGACGCCGCCCTGCCGGAGGGCATCACCGCCTGTGGTGCCGACGCGGTCGAGGCCTGCCGGATCGTGACGGGGATCCCCGCCATGGGGACCGAGCTCACCGCCAAGACCATCGCCGCGGAGGCGGGCCTGGTCGAGCGCACGGTCAGCTTCACCAAGGGCTGCTACACCGGGCAGGAGCTGGTGGCGCGCCTGGACGCCCGCGGCTCCAACGTGGCCCGTCGCCTGGTCGGTGTCGTGGCCCCGGCCGGCGACGAGGCGGCGCTGACCCGGGGCATGACCCTGCACGCGGGCGACGCGCCGGCTGGTGACGGCGCCGCCGAGGACAAGGTGGTGGGGACGATCACCTCCGCCGCCTGGAGCAGCGAGCTCGGGACGTGGGTCGCCCTGGGCTACCTCCACCGCAGCGTGGAGTCCCCGGGCCCGGTCCGGGTGCGCTCGGGCGACGGCGTCGGCGGCTCCCGCCCCGCCCGGGTGAGCCGGCTGCCCCTGACCGGAGCGGGACCGGCGGGGACCGAAGCCGGCTGAGGGACGGCCGCACCGGTGTCCGCAGGGGAAGGGCCGGGCGGAGGAAGCCGGGACCGGCCGCCACGCCCTCCTCGGCCCGTGCGGCCCGTGCGGCTGGGGCGGCGGCTGCGGCTGCAGCTGCGGCGTACGCGGCGCACCGTGTTCCTGGCGCTGGCCGCGGCCTACGCGCTCGGGGCGGCGACCACGACGGCGTTCAGTGGGTCGGCCGACGTGGTGACCGCCGTGCCGATCGTCGGCGTCGCCGTCCTGGTGCTGGTGCGGTGGCCGCTGCGATCGCGGCCCGCGGCGCCGCCGCCAGGGGTCGAGCATCCGTGGCGGGCCTGGGCCGTCCTCTTCTTCGCGTTGGTGGCGTGGGAGCTCGCCGAGTACCTCGCCCGGGGCAGCCGCGCCGCCCACCCCACGCTGAGCTCCATGCTCGATGCAGTGGACCGCCAGTACGGGCTGAAGGCGCTCGTATTCTTCCTCTGGCTCTGCCTCGGCGCCGCCATCGTGCGCAGCGGACGGCAGCACCGTGAACAGCGCACCGGGCCGGTGTCGTCGTGAGCTCGGCGCTCTCGTACGCGGTGTGGGGGGTCCTGGGTCTGGCCACGGTCGGCGTATTGGCCGCCTCGCATACCGGACGCTCCTCGCCGGCCCGCCCCGCAGTGGTGCTGCAACGGCTGGCGACGGGGCCGTTCCTGCGCATCGTGCTGGTCCTGTCCTGGATGTGGGCGGGGTGGCACCTGTTCGCCCGTTGAGTAGGCCCCGGGACCCCGGCAACGGCCGTGCGCCCACGCACCGCGATGGCAACCGGACGCCACCGAACCTGAGACAACCGGGGCACAAGCTTTGCCCATGGGGGAAGGCGAGGTCGACACGGACGGCGAGGTCGACACGGACGGCGGGAGCGAGGAGGACGAGGAGTCGCTGCCCGACCTGGCGCCGTGGCGTCAGGTCGGTTGGATCTTCCGCGACGGGGACTCCATCGCCATCGAGCGGCAGGGCGAACGCCTGCGCTCCCGGGTGCTGGCGGACTGATGGTCAAGCTCATTCAGGTGGCGGACGACGGCACGGAGACGGCATCCATCGAAGTCGACGACTTCACCATGGAGGTCATCTACTCGGGGCTGGCCGAGATGCTGCGTGACGCCGTCGCGGCACGACCGCCGGCATCGGCGCCCGCCTGCGAGCTGCCGCGTGACGCCCGCCAGCGCCGCCAGCGCGTCCTCAGCCGTTTGCGCGACTGACCGTTTCCTTTCGCCCCCACGCCTGTGGCGACGACGCACCGGGGCCGTCGGGGCTCCCCGGGACTCCCCGGGACTCCCGTACTGCTCTGGACAGGGGAGTGGACCAGGCGCGAAAGGGTGCGCCACTACGCTGAAGCGTCATGCCCACCTACCTGGCGGACATTCTCGCTGCTCACCGGGCCCGCGCCGAGGGTGACCGCCGCGCCCTTCCCGACCTGGTCGAACAGGCGGCGAGCACGGCTCCGCCCCGGGACTTCACGGGTGCGCTGCGGGCCGACGGCCTGTCGTGCATCGCCGAGATCAAGCGACGGTCACCCTCCAAGGGCGACCTCGACCCCGGCCTGCAGGCGGATCTCGTGGCCAAGGACTACGTCACGGGCGGCGCCGCCTGCCTGTCGGTCCTGACCGACGTCGAGTTCTTCGGGGGGTCGACGGCCGACCTGGCCTCGGCCCGCCAGGCGTCGGGCCTGCCCGTGCTGCGCAAGGACTTCACGGTCCAGGAGGCCGACGTGGCCGATGCCCGCCTGATGGGAGCCGACGCCGTGCTCCTGATCGCCGCCGCGCTTTCGGATGCCGAGTTGGCGGCCTGCGCCGCGCTGGCCGGGCGGCTCGGACTGGCCGCCCTGGTGGAGGTGCACGACGACGAGGAGCTCGCCCGCGCGCTCGGTGCGGGTGCGGCACTGATCGGGGTGAACCAGCGCGACCTGCGCACGTTCCAGGTGGATCACGAGCGTGCCTGCGCGTTGGCGGCCGACATCCCCGCCGGCGTCGTCGCGGTCGCCGAGTCGGGCATTCGCGACGCGGCCGATGCCCGGCGCCTGGCCGAGGCCGGCTACGACGCCATTCTGGTCGGCGAGACGCTGATGCGGGCGGCGGACCGGCCGGCACAACTGCGCGAGCTGGTCGGGCATCCGGTCGGAGCACGATGAGCGGGGACCTGTTCGTGAAGATCGACGGCATCACGTCCGAGGCCGACGCGCTGCTCTCGGTCAGCCTCGGGGCCTCGGCGGTGGGGTTCATCTTCGCCCCCTCCCCGCGGCAGGTCTCGGTCCAGCTCGCCGGCGATATCGCCAAGCGGCTGCCCGAGCACGTCCTGACGGTGGGCGTCTTCCGCGACGAGGCTCCCCAGCGCGTCGTCGAGGCGATCCGGCTCGCCGGGCTGGGTGCGGCGCAGATGCACGGGCACGAGTCGGCCGAGGAGACCAGATGGGTCCGCTCCCGCGTCCCGACGGTGATCAAGGCGTTCCCCGCCGGTGACCGCACCATCATTCGCTTCGACGAGTTCGGAGCCGACTTCCTCCTGGTCGACGGCGACAACCCGGGTTCGGGCCAGGTCTTCGACTGGCGCCTCGCCGAGGGGGTGGCCAACCACGATCGGTTGATCGTCGCAGGTGGCCTGCGCCCCGACAACGTGGCCCAGGCCGTGGCCCACCTGCGACCGCGCGGGGTCGACGTGTCGAGCGGGGTCGAGTCCGCTCCGGGTCGGAAAGACCCGCTGCTCCTGCGCGAGTTCATCGCCAACGCGCGGCAGGCCTATGCCGAGGTCGCCGCCCGTAACCCGCTCGACGACGCCGAGGCGGAGGAGCCCTACGACTGGAGGGACGGGTGAGCGAGGAGCACGAGAGCCTGATGGGCCGGCCCGGCGCGGACGGTCGCTTCGGCGAGTTCGGAGGACGTTTCGTCCCCGAGTCGCTCATGCCCGCCTGCCTGGAGCTCGAGAAGTGGTTCGACGATGCCTGGGGCGACCCGGCCTTCCGTGCCGAGTTGGACGGCCTGCTGCGCCACTACGGCGGGCGCCCCACCCCGGTGACCGAGTGCACGCGTCTGTCGGAGCGCCTCGGCGTCCGCGTCCTCCTGAAGCGGGAGGACCTGGCCCACACCGGTTCGCACAAGCTGAACAACGTCGTGGGCCAGGCGCTGTTGACCAGGCGCATGGGCAAGTCGCGCCTGATCGCCGAGACGGGAGCGGGCCAGCACGGCGTGGCCTCCGCCACCGCCGCGGCGCTGTTCGGCCTGGAGTGCACCGTGTTCATGGGCGAGGTGGACACGCAACGCCAGGAGCTCAACGTCTTCCGCATGGAGCTGCTGGGCGCCGAGGTCAAGACGGTGACATCGGGCAGCCGGACGCTCAAGGACGCAGTGAACGAGGCCATGCGCGAGTGGGTGGCCACGGTGGACACGACGCACTACTGCCTCGGTTCGGTCATGGGGCCGCATCCATTCCCCTACATGGTGCGCCAGCTGCAGCGCGTCATCGGCGACGAAGCGCGGGCCCAGTGCGCCGACCTGCTGGAGGGTGCTGTGCCCGATGTCGTCGTTGCCTGCATCGGCGGCGGCTCGAATGCGGCGGGGACCTTCGCCGGCTTCGTCGACACGCATGCCCGGCTCGTCGGCGTCGAAGCGGCCGGCGGCGCCGCCATCACGAACGGCATCCCGGGGATCCTGCACGGCATGCATTCCCGGCTGCTGCAGGACGAGGCGGGTCAGATCGAAGAGGCGAAGTCGATCTCGGCCGGCTTGGACTACCCCGGGCTCGGTCCCGAGCACGCGCACCTGGCCGCCACGGGACGGGCCGAGTACTCGATGGCGACCGACGACGAGGTGCTCGAAGCCTTCCGGCTGCTCAGCCACACCGAGGGCATCATCCCCGCGCTGGAGTCGTCGCACGCGGTCGCCTGGGTGGCCCGGAACGCCGGCACCGATGACCTGCCCGCTGGATCCACCGTGTTGATCACCCTGTCGGGCCGCGGCGACAAGGACGTCGCCCAGGTGCGCGAGATCTTCGGGCGCCGACACGATGGCTGATCTCGAGAAGGAGCTCCGGTCCGCCCGGGAGCGGGGCCGCAAGCTGTTGATCCCCTATCTCATGGGCGGCATGTCCGACGATTGGACGCAGTCGCTGGCAGCGGTGATCCACGCCGGCGCCGATGCCGTCGAGGTCGGCATCCCCTTCTCCGACCCGATGATGGACGGGCCGGTGATCCAGCAGGCGGCATTGCGCTCGCTGCAGCGGGGCACGGTCCCCGACCAGGTCGTGGAGGACATCGGGCGCTCCGAGGCCACGGTGCCCATCGCGGTGATGACGTACTACAACCTGATCTTCCGGGCGGGACACAAGCGCATGGCCCGTTCGCTGGCCGCGGCCGGGATCGGCGGGGCGATCATTCCCGACCTCCCGATAGAGGAGATCGCCCCCTGGGCGCTCGAGGCGGACGCCGCCGGTGTCGACACCGTCCTGCTGGTGGCGCCCTCCTCACCGCCGGACCGGGTGGAACGCATCTGTGCCCGGGCGCGTGGCTTCGTCTACGCCGTCGCCCGCATGGGGGTGACGGGGGAGCGTGTCGACATGGGCTCGGACGTGGCGAAAGTCGTCGAGCGGATACGCCGCTGCACGGACCTGCCGGTCTGCGTCGGCGTCGGCGTCTCGACACCGGATCAGGCGGCGCAGGTATGCGAGGTGGCCGATGGCGTGGTCGTCGGTTCCGCTCTCGTGCGTCGCCTGCTCGAGGAGCAGGGGCCCGACGGAGCGGCCGCCTTCATCGGTTCGTTCCGGGACGCCATCGACTAGCCCGCCCGCGGAGCTGGTGCGTCACCACCGCTGCGATGGCGCGCTGCCCTGCCGCCGTCGGGTGCGCGGCGCGCCACACGTAGTCCTGCAGGTTGCGTTCTGCCGTCAAGGCGGATCCCGTCAGGCCGGCGCAGCTCATGGCTCCGTGCAGCGCCGTGGTCTCCGAACAGGCCTTGGCGGCCACAATGTGCTCGGCGTCGGCGGCCAGCGTCGTGTCGGGGATCGGCTCGCCGGAGAAGACCCATGGGTGCGCCGTGCAGATCCCGTGGCCGTCGAGGGCGCCGGACACGTCGATCAGCATCGCGTTCTTGACGTCGTGGGTGCGGGCGTCGGCCACCGCGCCGGCCACGGCCCGGTTGAGCGCGGTCAGCACGATCTGGGCGGCGGCGAAGGTGCTGCCCGCGTTGGGCTCGAGGCCGCTGCACACCAGGTTGGTGTGCAGGCCCGACGTGGCCGTGCCGTCGGCGATCTGTGACGGTTCGGGAATGGGCTGGTAGTAGTCCAGGACGGCGATGGTCGAGGCGTGCGGGGCCAGCTCTTCAATGGCCTGGGCCAGGCTCGAACGGACATGGGCCAGGTCGGCTGCGATCTTCGGAGTCACGGACCCGTCGGCGACGCAGCGCGCTGCCCAGCCCGATGCCGACGCCGAGCACGCGGGCCAGCTGATACTCGAGGCAAGCGCTGAAGTCGATGTCATCGGCGCCGTCCTGCAGCAGGACGAGGCGGGCCGGATGGCGAGCCAGGTCGGCGGCCGCCAGCTCGTCCCCCAGGTTCCGGGCGGGCAGGGGTGGGACCGGGCACTGCCCGTCCCGGCTGGTGTTGTCGATGCCGTCGGCCACGGCGCCGCTGATGGCGAGCTGATCGCCGGTCAGGTGGCAGTTCGTGGTGCGCACGGTCATCGTCAACCCGAAGTCCGCCGCCACCATGCTCGGGTAGGCCTGCGTCGAGGGCCCCTGGGAGACGGCGGTGGACGGGAGGCCGATCTGGGGCGTCAGGTAGGGGTTGGCCAGCCCATGCCCGTAGGGGACGGAGTCACCGAGCGCCACAGCCCTGGTCGAGTGCGCCGGCGTGAGGCTCCGGGGAGGGCGCCGGAGAACGGTGGGTCGCCAGGACGACACCCCCGACGACCAGGGCGATGACCACGACGGCGGCCACGACCTGCACGAGGCGGGAGTGGCGTGCCGCGGCGCCCCAGCTCTGCAGCCTTCCCATCAACTGACCTCACGAAGTCGCGGCCCCGGCGGCAGCGGAGGTGCGACCTTACCGGCTGGTGTCAGCCAGGGGGCAGCAGCACCAGGCAGCCGTTGTGACCGCCGAAACCGAAGGAATTGGAGAGGACCGCAGCCGGCTGCCACGGACGCGGCTCGCCGTGCACGATCGGGATGGTGATTTCGGGGTCGGGCTCTTCGTAGCCGGCCGTCGGCGGGATGATGGCCCGATCGATGGTGAGCACGGCGGCGACGGCTTCGATGGCGCCGGCCGCAGCGAGCCCGTGTCCGGTCACACCCTTGGTCGAGGTGACGAGCGGCGCGGGCTCGCCGAAGACCTTGGCGATGGCGCGCGCCTCGGCCAGGTCGTTGAGAGGCGTCGAGGTTCCGTGGGCGTTGATGTGTCCCACGTCGGACGGCCCGATCCCGGCGTCGCCCAGCGCCAACTCCATGCAGGCGACGGCACCCGCACCGTCGGGGGCGGGTGCGGTGATGTGGTGGGCGTCGGCCGTGCTGGCCGCGCCGGCGAGCTCGGCGTAGATCGTCGCACCCCGCGCCACGGCGCGGTCCCAGTCCTCGAGGACGAGCGCGCCCGCGCCTTCGGTCATGACGAAGCCGTCACGGCGAAGGTCGAAGGGACGCGAGTTCCCCGAGGTCGACAAGGCCGTCATGTTCGAAAACGCGGCCAACGCCACCGGGTGCATGCTCGCTTCGGAGCCGCCGCCGATGGCGACGTCGCAGCGCCCGGAAGCCACCAGGCGCGCCGCGGCGGCGATGGCGTGCGTGCCGGCCGCACAGGCCGTGCAGATGACCTCCGACGGGCCCCGCCAGCCCAGGCGCATGGAGATGCCGGCGGCACCGGCGTTGGCCATCATCATCGGCACCAGCCGGGGGGAGACACGGTCGGCGCCCTTCTCGTTGTACACACCGACCTGGTTGGCCAGGGTCTCGAAACCGCCGACACCGGTGGCGAAGACCACGCCCGCCTTGGCCGGGTCGACGGCCAGGTCGCCCGCCGCGCGCACGGCCTGGTCGGCTGACACCATGGAGAGCTGGGCAAAGCGGTCGAGCTGGCGCACTTCCTTCGGCCCGAACCAATCGGTCGGCTCGTAGTCGCGCACCACCCCGCCGACCACGGTCGGATGAAGCAGCCCGTCCCACAAGGCCTCGACGCCGACCCCGCAGCAGGTGACCGCTCCCAGGCCGGTGACAGCGACGCGCCGTCCCCGGATCGGGCCCTCGGCGCCGATCCCGATCTGCATCAGAGCTTGGTCGAGATCAAGTCGAATGCCTGTCCGATGGTGGTGATGTCCTCGAGCTCGGTCTCCTCGACCGTGATGTCGAACGCCTCTTCGAGTGCCATGACGAGCTCCACCAGGTCGAGGCTGTCGGCGTCGAGGTCGTCGGCGAACTTCGCTTCCTTGGTGATCTTGTCCGCCGGCACCTGCAGTACTTCCACGGCGCACTCGCGAAACTTCTCGAACGCTGCGTCGCTGTCCACAATCTGCTCCTTTGTCGTCGGTCCCTTGAACGCTACAGGCCCATGCCCAGCCCACCGTCGACCGGCACGATGGCGCCGGTCACGTATGCGGCGGAGTCCGAGGCCAGGAAGCCCACGACGGCGGCGACGTCAGCAGGGCTCCCGGCGTGCCCGAGCGGCACCTGACCCGCCATGAGGGCGACCCGGTCCGCGCCGAGGGCGGCCGTCATGTCGGTGTCGATCAGCCCCGGGGCCACGACGTTCACCGTGATCTGCCGGCTGCCCACCTCACGGGCGATGGCCCGGGCCATGCCAACCAGGCCGGCCTTGGAGGCCGCATAGTTCGCCTGTCCCGGCAGCCCGACGAAGGCGCCCACCGATGAGACGAAGACGATGCGACCCGTGTGTAGCCGCAGCATCTTGGCCACGGCCCGTTTGGCCACCCGAAAGGAACCCGTCAGGTTGGCGTCGATGACGTCCAGAAACGCCTGGTCGCTCATGCGGAGCATCAGTGAGTCCGACGTGATGCCCGCGTTGGCCACCAGCACCTCGACGGGGCCCCAGCTCTCCTCGATGGCGCTGAAGGCCGACTCCACCTCCTCGGCGTTGCGCACGTCGCAGCGCACCGCGAGGAACCGCTCGGGATCGGCGCCGTCGGGTGGCTCCGGTGGATCGGCCGAGCGATAGGTCGTGGCTACCTGGTCCCCGTTGGCCATGAACCACGCGACGCAGGCCGCACCGATGCCGCGGGTCCCACCGGTGACGAGGACGATGGCCATCAGCGGGAGTCGGGCACTCTCAGCCAGACGAGCGGCTGACCTTCCTGCACCCGTTCGCCGTCGGCCGCCAGCCATCCGATCACCTGCCCGGCGAAAGGCGTCCGCACCTCGGAGATCCCCACCCGGCCTATCAGCTCGCCGACGTCGACCGCAGAAGACTGGTCGGCGCCCGAATCGGTCCCGGGCAGCAGGCCCGTCCCCGGCGCCTGCAAGGACGATTCGGGGTTGAAGATGCCGCTCGAGGGGCTGACCACGACACGCTCGGACATGTAGAGGTGCTCGCCCTGGTGCAAGGCGGGTTCGGCCCGCCATGTCCCGGCGGCACCGATCTGGTCCATCAACGTGTCCAGGTCCTCGGGCTTGGAGACGGCCAGCGACTGGATCTCGGGCAGGCTGCGCTTGGCCAGCCCGCTCAGCACCCCGCCGGGTCCCAGCTCCACCAGCGAGGTCAGGCCGAGCCCGGCGAAGGTCTCGAGGGTCTGCCGCCAGCGGACAGGGCTGCAGAGCTGGGCCGAGAGCAGTCCTGGCCACTCGGCCGGGTCGTCATGCACGTGGGCATCGACGTTGGCCACGACGCGCACCTCCGGCGTCTGAAAGGTGACCTCCGCCAGGGCCTTGCGGAGGTCAGCCCTCGCACCTTGCATCAGCGGGGTGTGGAAGGCCCCCGAGACCTGAATCGGCATGACCCTCTTGGCGCCCAATCCCTTGGCCAACTCACCGGCCAGGGCCACCGCTTCGACCGTACCGGCGATCACGACCTGGCCGGGTGCGTTGTAGTTGGCGATCCAGACGTCACCTTCGGCACGCATGCAGGCCGCTTCGGCGTCGTCGTCCGCGATCCCGAGCAGGGCCGCCATGGTCCCGGGGGCCTCTTCACCGGCCCGCGCCATGGCCTCGCCGCGGGCAACCACCAGCTGAATGCCGTGGTCGAAGCGCAGCGAGCCGCTGGCGACCAACGCCGTGTATTCCCCCAGGCTGTGGCCGGCGCAGGCGGCGGGGGTGAGCCCGATGCGCTCGACCGCGTCCAGGACGACGAGGCTGAGCACCGTCGTGGCCAGCTGCGCGTTCTCGGTCTGGGTGAGCTCTTCGATGGGCGCGCGCAGCAGAAGGTAGGAAAGATCGCGGTCAGCTGCAGCGGAGGCCTCCTCCACGACTTCCCACGAAGGGTGGTCGACCCACGGTTCACCCATTCCGGCGCGCTGCGATCCCTGTCCGGGGAAGGTGAAAACCAACACGTGTCCGACGGCTCCCATCGACGGCGGGCTGAGGAACCCACAGTGTGGCATGCGGGCGCGCTGCCGGGTCGCGTCCAGGCCGCAAATCGCACCACCGGTGCGATTACCCACGCGGCAGGGCAGCGCAGTGCTGGTTACCCGGGGGAAACCCGGTGCCACGTGCGGTACGACCAGCGACCGAAAAGAGGGCGGGCGGCGCTCCGCGGCACGTTTTTGCACTCGGATCGCCAGAACGAACAGCCGTGTGCGTTCCCGTGGAAACCGCGCAGGACGGTTTTCTGCTGCCAGAGGGATCGCGCGACGTCGCGGGGGATCAGGTGCACGAATCGGAAGAGCCAGAGAGACCTGCTGCACCATGGCAGGCCGCGCCTCCTGTGGTGCGGCCCCGGACCAGGGCCGGGCGCGCCGGCCCTGGCCTCGCGGTGGCGTGCACCCCGATCGGCCTCGTCTTGATGAGCGCTGTCCTGGCTGGCGGCACGGCGCCACCGGCGAGCCACCCCGCAGAACCGGCTGGTGCCCCGGTCGCCTCGAGCGTGCCGCTTCCGGCGCCCACCACAACCCCGACGACTCAGCCGGCGGCGCTGTCCCAGGGATCGGGGACGGGCGCGGCCCGAACGGTCGCGCCGACCAGCGGGCCGCCAACAACGCCGGCCACGACAACGAGCACCGTCCCCGTTGCCGCTCCTCCCGCGACGACGTCTTCCGGTTCGGGCACCGAATGTGGCGGGCAGCCGACCGTGAGCGTGGACGGCCAGCAGTGGCAATGCACCTTTGACGACGAGTTCAACGGGAGCACGCTGGACACCAGCAAGTGGGTCGTCCAGCAGACCGCCGACGGCGGGTACCACTCGGGTGTCGAGTGCTTCGAGGACAGCCCCGACAACGTGTCGGTGTCGGGGGGCACGTTGAACCTCACGGCGGACCAGGCGCCCTCGCCCTTTCTCTGCCCCGGCGACCCGCCCTACTACACGCAATACACGAGCGGCATGGTCTCGACCGACCAGCACTTCGCACAGACCGACGGCCTGTTCGAGGTCCGCGCCAAGGTGTCGGGGGCCACGACGCCGGGACTGCAGAGCTCGTTCTGGCTGTATCCGGCTCAGCTGACCTACGGACCGTGGCCGGCGTCCGGTGAGATCGACATCGCCGAGCTGTACAGCGAATACCCGACCCTGGCCATCCCCTTCGTGCACTACAACAGCTCGGCCAGCGAACCCGACGACACGAACGATGACTGCGCCATCGGCGATCCGACCCAATTCCACACCTATGCGGTGGAGTGGACGCCACAGTCGCTGACGTTCCTGTACGACGGCCAGACGTGTCTGGTGGACCACTGGAGCGCCGCCTCGCCGTTGGTCGATCCCGCGCCGTTCAACGAGCCCTTCTACATCTGCCTCACCCAGGCGCTGGGCATCGGGACGAACCAGTTCGTCGCCGGCACGACGCCGCTGCCGGCCACGACGTCCGTCGACTGGGCCCGGGTCTGGGGCGTTCCTGCATCCGCAGGTTGACCCCTAAGTCCCGGGCCGTCGTGTGCCGACAACAAGGGAACAACAAAGACGCGAACCGCCGTGCGGCGCGTGCGAAGATGCCGGTCGGCGCGGCAAGCGGACCTGGTGGGGAGGATTAGCCTTTCCCGCCGGGGGGCACCTGTGGAGGACGCACAGATGAAGGTGTATCGACGCGGTGGGAGCCGGGCGCACCGCCTCGTTTCCTGCGTGCTCGGAGTGGCGGTGACGCTGGGTTTCACGGTGGCCTTTGGCGCCGCCACCACGTCGAACGCAGTGGCCGCCGGTGCTGCACGCGAGAGGTTGCCCGGCCACCAGGGTCTCGTTCCACCCGGGGCGACACTGCTCGGGCCGGCGCCGACGTCGACCTCCCTCCCCCTGACCGTCACGCTCAAGCCGCGCGATCCCGCCGCGTTGGCGGCCGAGGTGCAGCAGGTATCGGATCCGGACTCTGCGGAGTATCACCACTTCCTGACCCCTGAGCAGTTTGCGAAGGAGTTCGGGCCGTCGTGGGCCACGATCGCGCAGGTGACGTCCAGCCTCCGAGCGGAAGGCCTGACGGTGGGCCCGCCATCGGCGACTGGATTGGCGCTGCCGGTCTCGGGCACGGTCGCGCAGGTCCAGTCCGCCTTCTCGACGCCGATTTCGAAATACCGTCTCTCTTCGGGAAGGACCGGGTACAACAACGCGACCGCACCCGAGCTGGATGCTTCGGTGGCACCCGCCGTAGAGGGCATCCTCGGACTCGACACCCTGAGCCCACCGCAGCCCTCGACGAGCATTCCCCAAGCCAGCCGGGCCGGCCCGCAAATCAACTCCGGCGTGAGCGCGCCGGCGCTGGCGCCCGGGCAGCCGACTCCGACCGGGACGAGTTGCAACAACAGCATCGGTGACGTGGCGAACAGCACCGGCGCCGTCGACGCCCCCGACCTCGCACAGGCCTACTCGTTCGGCCCCCTCTATGCGGCGAACCACTATGGGGCGGGAACGACGATCGCCCTCCTCGAGATGTCCGGTGCGGGCTACTCGTCGAGCGACATCTCGACCTTTGCCGCCTGCTATGGCATCACCCTCGTGAACGGCCAGATCACGAAGGTGCCGGTCGGGGGAGGCACCGGAACCGGAGCCGGTACCGCCGAAGCGGAGCTCGACATCGAGACAGTCCTCTCCCTGGCGCCGAAAGCCAACATCAAAGTGTACGAGGGAGGCATCTCCGACAGCCTCTACGACGTCTTCAGCCAGATCGTCGGCAACGACTCGGCCAAAATCGTGAGTGCCAGTTGGACGAACGGCTGCGAGGCCTACGTCGGCCAGTCGCTGCAGGACTCGGAGAACACGCTCTTCCAGGCGGCGGCAGCCGAAGGGCAGTCGATCTTCGTGGCTTCCGGTGACCAAGGCGCACAGGGTTGCAACATCAACGGGGAGATCGAAGCGACCACGGCATCCGATCCGGTGGCACAGGCCGTCGACCCGTCAACGGGGACCTTGTACATTGCGAACAAGTCCAGCAACACGGTCAGCGTGGACAGCGAAGGGAGCGCAAGTAACCCGACGAACTTCGCGACGTCGGGCTTGGTCTCCACCGGCACGGGTCCCGATGCGGTCGCGCTGGATGCGGCCGACGGCAAGGTGTTCGTAGCCAACGCCAACAGCACGCTGACGGTGATCCCCACCAGCAGCTGCAACCAGACCACGACGTCGGGTTGCGGTTCGCCCACGCAGATTCCCTCGAACGGTGATCTCAGCGGCCCGGCGGCACTCGCGGTCAGCGGGTCCACCCTCTATGTGGCGAACGACACAGGATCCCTTGCCGTCTACAACGCCCACACGAACGCTTTTGTGACCACGGTCACGCTCCCTTCGTCCACCGTGCCGACGGCGCTGGCCATTGACGGCAGTGCCGGCGGCTCGGTCTACGTCGCAGACGGGGCGAACAACCGGATCGAGTATTTCGCCGCGTCGACCTGCAATGCCACGACGACGAGCGGTTGCGCGATGACGCCGGCGACCGTCAGCGTGGGCAACGACCCAGTGGCCCTGGTCGTCGCCAGCGCTGCGGGTGACCTCTACGTGGCCAACGCAGGGAGCGGGGGTGGGATCTCCGTCGTCAGCCTGAGCACGGACACGGTGGTCAAGACCATTGCCACCACGCAACCGCAGAACGGCACCGGCCTCGTGCAGTCCATCGGCATGTCGCCGGACAACAACGAGGTCATTGCCGTGTTGAATGGCCTGAGTTTTCCCGGCGACGTGATGGCGACGATCGACACCTCGAGCGAGTCCATCACGGCGACGGTGTCGCTCGAGACCGGCACGGACTCCATGGGTCAGCTCGTGAGCGACGGGACACTGGGGTACGTGTGGGTCACCGACGAGACCAACGGTGGCGACGTGATCCAGAACCTGAACCTGGCCGTCTCGGACCCCGCCAGCCAGCCCGATGTCACGTCCGTCGGAGGAACGTCGCTCGGGCACGGGGCGCGGACGCTCGGGCCTCCACCAGCGGAACAGGCATGGAACGACGCGCTGTATTACTCGGAGGGGGCGGGTGGGGGCGGGATCTCCCAGACGTTCGCCATGCCGACCTACCAGCAGCCGCTCGGCACCGTGACCGGCAGCAGCGGAGCCCCCTGCGAGAACACGGGCGGTGACTGCCGCGAGGTACCAGACGTGTCGGCCGACGCCGACCCGAGCAGCGGCTACATCATCTACGACACGGTCAACGGGTTGGGCTGGAATGCGCTGGGTGGGACGAGCGGCGCCGCACCGCTCTGGGCGGCCGTGGTCGCCGTGGTTGCCTCGGCCAACGGCAACACCGCCGGCTACGGCCTCTTGAACCCCGCGTTGTACCTCCTGGCCCAGCAGACACCGGGTACGTATCTCAACGACGTCTCCTCCGGTAACAACGACTACAACGCCACCGGGGACGGGAAGTATCCGGCCATGACCGGCTACGACATGGCTACCGGGCTGGGCACGCCGGTGGCGTCGGCGCTCGCCACCGGGCTCACTGCCATTCCGCTGACTGTTGACGTGTCGGGCACCATGCCCTACGGACAGTCTCCCGCCTTCACCGCCACGGCCAACTACGGGGGCTCGGGGAGTGCGCCCTTTGGCGTCACGCTCAACACGAGTGGGCTCAGCTGTGCCACCGTGGGCTCCTCGACGCCCATCAGCCCTTCCATGGCCCTGGGCCAGTACACGCTGCTCGCCTCTTCTTGCAGCGGCCTCACGTTCTCCGGCGCCGACGGCAGCGACTATGCCGTCGTCTACGCGAGCACAGCGAACGACTTCACCGTCAATCCGGGCCCCTTCGACATTGCCGTCTCTGGCAGCCAGATGTACGGGGGCACGCCGGCGTTCGTCGGCAACGCGACCCCGACTTCCGGTGTCACGGTGACCACGACGGGGTTGAGTTGCAGCCAGGCGGGGACGGCGACGATCGCGCCGACCCTGCCCGCCGGCGAGTACGCGCTGGCGGCGTCGTCCTGCAGCGGGGCCACGCTGTCGGGCGCCAACGCACCGAACTACACCATCGCCTACACCAGCGTGGCGGGGGACTTCGCCGTGACCCAGGCGCCGTTGACCATCACCGCGTCGGGCGGGCCCATGGACTATGGCGCCACACCGCCGGCGATCACACCCATGTACGCTGGATTCGTCAACGAGGAGAACGTCTCCTCCCTCACCACCAGGGCAACCTGTTCGACCACAGCCACCAGCTCGAGCCGTGTCGCCGACTCGCCGTATGCATCGACGTGTTCGGGGGCGGTGGACCCGAATTACTCCTTCAGCTACGTGGCCGGGTCGGTCACCGTCACCCCTGTCCCGCTGACGATCACGGCATCGAGCCCGACGGTTGCCTACGGCACAGTGGCGGCGGTCACGGCGATGTACTCGGGCTTCGTTTCCGGTGACACGGCGTCATCGCTCACGACAAAGCCGACATGTTCGACCACCGACAGCATGTCGAGCACGGTGTCCGGATCGCCGTACGCGACGACGTGCAGTGGCGCCGTGGACGGCAACTACACGATCGGCTATGTCAGCGGATCTGTCACCGTTACCCCGGCCCCGCTGCTCATCACCGCCTCGAGCGGGTCCGTGCCGTACGGGTCCACCCGTACCGTCACCCCGATCTACACGACCCTCGTCGGAGGTGACACCGCCTCGTCGCTGACGCCGCAACCGACATGCACGACGACGGCCACGAACACCAGCCCGGTCAGCGGCTCACCGTATGCGGCGTCGTGCACCGGTGCCTCCGACCCGAACTACACCATCACGTACGCCGCCGGTTCCACAACGGTGACGCCGCTGACCCTCCCCGTGGCCGTGAGCGGGAGCCAGGCGAGCGGAGGTGCGCCGAACTTCTCCGGGACCTACGGCAGCCCACCTGCCGGCGTGACCATTGACACGTCCGGGCTCACCTGCACCCAGGTCGCCCCTTCGACTCCCATCAGCGGGAGCCTGGCCTCCGGCAGCTACATGCTCACCCCGTCGTCGTGTGACGGGGTGACGCTGAGCGGGCCCAACGGCGGTGACTACACGCCGAGTTACACCAGCAACACCGGTGATTTCACCGTGACCGGCGGGCCGGTGCCGCCGCCGCCGCCGCCCCCGCCGCCGGCACCCGCACACGGCTACTGGCTCGTCGGTTCCGATGGTGGCATCTTCACGTTCGGTTCTGCCCAGTTCTACGGGTCGACCGGCAACATCGCGTTGCAGCGACCTGTGGTCGGCATCAGCCCGACGGCGAACAAGGCAGGGTACTGGCTGGTCGCTTCCGACGGTGGGGTCTTCGCCTTCGGCAACGCCGGCTACTACGGCTCGATACCGGGCGCTGGGCTGGCGCCGGCGGGTTCGGGGCTGCCGCACAGCCTCAACGCACCCATCGTCGGCATGGTGCCGTCCTCCGACGGCGGCGGCTACTTCATGGTCGCCTCCGACGGCGGCGTCTTCGCCTTCGGCGACGCCCGCTTCGAGGGTTCGTGCCCGGGCATGGGAGGCTGCTCGGGTGCCGCCGTCGCCGTCGTGCCGGACGCATCGGGCAACGGGTACTGGCTGGTCACCCAGACCGGCAACGTGTACGCCTTCGGCGATGCGCCCTTCTACGGCTCCCCCGGGAACCAGGGCTCGCCGGTGACATCGGCCGTCCGTACCGCCGATGGGCACGGGTATTGGGTCCTGCTGGCCGACGGGACCGTGTATGCCTACGGCGACGCCGTCGGTCGAGGCGGCCCGACGGGATCGGTCGGGGGATTCAACCCGGCGTCGGCGATCTTCTCGGATGCTGACGGCGGCGGTTATTGGGTCGCTTCGGGACAGGGTTCCGTCTTCTCGTACGGGGACGCACCCAATGACGGATCGATGGCCGGGAACCATCTGAATGGCTCCATCATCGCGGCGACGGGGTTCTGAGCACCTCTTCCCGAGGGCGCGCGGCGCCCACGTCCCGGACCGCTGAGGCCGGCGACGCAAGAGGCGGGAGCCCCGCAACCCTGGGCCCGATCAGGTCGTGGTGGCGGGGGGAGCGAAGGTGGCGATGCAACCCTGGAGCGCCGAGACGCCCGCGGCCTCGGCGGGAGGAGCGGTCGCGGTGGCAGGTTGCGCCGCCGCAGGGAGCGTGGTCGTGGTCGTCGTCGGTGGGAGCATCGTCGTGGTCGTGCTCGGCGGGATCGTCGTGGTCGTTGTCGTTGTCGTCGGCGTCGGCACGATCAGCGGGATGCTCGTGGGCACGGTGGTCGTGGTCGTCGGTGGGATCGTCGTCGTCGTTGTGGTCGTGGTCGTGGTCGGTGGGAGTGTCGTCGTGGTCGTCGGCGGGACGGTCGTCGTGGTCGTGGTCGTCGTCGTGGTGCTGGTCGTCACGCCGGGCGTCGCGGTCACCGTCGACGACGGAGGCGGGGTGATGGTCACCGTTGCGCATGCTCCGGCGTGTTCGAGGGTACCGACGTCCTTGATGAGTTGCGTCAGGTCGCGGTTCTCCGCCACCTCGTCCGTCGTCAGCGCCAGTGCGGCCCGCGCCAGAGCCTTGGCGGCCGCGCTGCGGTGCTGTTTGGAGTCCTTGACCGCCCCGACGGCCGCATTGTTGGCCGAGACGAGATTGGTGGTCGCCACTCCGAGATACTGCTGCGCCACGACGCCGTCAGAACTCTGGGGCGTCTTCGCAGTGAGCGGTTGCGTGCTCCCGTTACTGACCAGCGGGGCGCCCGAGTAGAGGCCGCTGTTCACGTACTCACTGATGGCAAAGCTCCGCAGGGCGCGCGACGATGCGGCGAAGTGGTCCTGGGCCGCGGCCACCTCTGATTCCGTAGCGGCAAGGGACAAATTGCGGATGGCCTCGACGTTCTCGTCGGCTGCCACCGTGGTGAGGGACTGTTGGTAGGACTTGAGGTCCGTGTTGACGTTGGAGTAGACGTCGAGCGCAGACGATGCGGGAACGTCGAGGACAAGGCTGCCGGGAGTCACCTCCATGGCATTGACGTAGCAAGGCACGCCCCCGGGCGACGGCGCACACCACGAGCTCTGGTCGACGACGGCGAGGAACGCGGGGGCCGGTGTCACGTTGCCCGCCCGCAGAGCGGCGGTGATCACCCACATGTTCGGTTGGAAGAGCGTCGCCACCGTCGCCGCACACCCTGCGGACCAGGATGGGAAGGCAGGGAACCCGTTGGCCGACGTGATGCCGGGGATGGGGGCTCCCGAGTTGTCGGTCGTCCGCTGCGTATTGAAGGGGTTGAAGGCCGCCGTGTTGTTGGTCGAACCGCCCTCGGCGGCCTGCCACTGGTCGAGGTCGGCGACGTTGGCCGCAGTCGCCGGTGCGGTTAAACCCTCGAGGATGCACAGCTCCCAGCCCGGCGGGAGCGGGGTGAAGCCGCTCGACGACACTGCGACGTTCCCACCCGCCGGCGACGCGAACGCGCCCGCGCCCGCGCCGAGGCCGGCTACGGCCAGGGCCAGAACGAATCCAACGCTTCGGAAGATGCGAGTCATGAGAAAACGATCAGGGTCGGTGGCTCCGCCAGTGGAGCGCTCATGTCCACGTTTCCGCACCGGGACGGCAGCCATGGACCGCCCCAGGTTTGCACGTTCTGCGCCGCGCTCCCACGCGACTATCGGCCCATCGGGCGAACGGGGTGATCCCCGTTGTGCAAAACATGGGTGTGGCCGCAAGCGGGGATCGCGGCGGGCGACCGCCCCGACGACTTCGGCGCTGGAACAATTTCCACGAAGCCGCTGGTCGCGGTGGGTGCCTGGAGCAGAACTGGAACTCCCGCAAAGACCATCCGGCCCGTCCGCATAGTCCGCAATTGTCCTGGTGAACGGCTGGTTACACGACCGCGAATGAATGTGGTGCAGTCGAAGGAGACGCACAGCCTGCGCCGAGGAAGGAGGCAGTCGGCCGCCACAACCCCCGGCAACGTGACTCGATGCCGAATCATGGCGCTCCAGCAATCATGGACAGGAAGGGAGGATGGTTCCCTCGACCATCGGTCTCCGATGTCTTGAGACATCAACCGTGCCCGGAGCGGGACTCGAACCCGCACGCCCTTTCGGACAGCGGCTTTTGAGGCCGCCGCGTCTGCCATTCCGCCATCCGGGCGAGAACGCTTGATCGTACAAGCTTCGATCTACGGTGGCGGGGTGGGAGCGTCCCCGGCATGAAGCTCTCCGGCGTCGAGCTCGTGCAGGTGGACCTTCCCTTCCGCCAGGCCATCGGCACGGCCGCCGGCGTCCATCGGGTGCGTCCACTGCTCTTCGTGCGGGTCGCCACCGAGGAGGGCGAGGGCTGGGGCGAGTGCGCCGCCCTGGCCGAGGGCACGACGGTCGACCCGGCTCTGCCCGTGGTGGCGCAGGCCGCGGCGGAACGGGGTGTGCCCCGCCTCCTCCAGGCCACGGCGGCCCGGGGCGGTCAGCTGCCCACGGCCGCAGAGGTGTCGCAGCTCTTCGGGAGCACGGCGGTGGACCGGATGCTCGCCGCCGCGTTCGAGATGGCCGTGGCCGACGCCGAGCTGCGCGCCGCCGGGCGCCCGCTGGCCGAGGACCTCGGCGTGACCGAGGGGTTCGAGGCGATGGCGGTGGGTGCCGTCGTAGGGATCCCCGACGGGCGCGACGTCGCCGCCCTGCGCCGGGAGGTCGACTCCGCCGTCGAGGCCGGCGCGGCGCGGGTGCGGCTGAAGATCGAACCCGGCTGGGAGGTCGAACCGGTGCGCGCCGTTCGGGCCGACCACCCCAGCCTCGTGCTGCAGGTCGACGCCAACGGATCCTTCACCGCCGCGGCCGCGGACGTGGCGGTGCTGAGCCGGCTGGCCGAGTTCGACGTGCTCTGCATTGAGCAACCTCTGCCGCCGGCGGATCTGGTGGCGCACGCCCGGCTGGCCCGCTTGCTCCCGGTCCCCATCTGCCTGGACGAGTCCCTCTCCACGCCGCGGCGGGTCGCCGACGCCCTGCGCAACGGCGCCTGCGCCATGGCCTGCCTCAAGCCGGCCCGCCTCGGGGGACTGCGCGCTACCCGGGCCGCCCACGCCGCCTGCGCTGCCGCCGGCGTGCCTGCCTTCGTCGGCGGGTTCTTCGAGGCAGGGCTGGGACGGGCCTCGAACCTGGCGTTGGCGGCCCGCCTGAGCCAGGACGCGACAGGCCTGGTCAGCGACCTGGGGGACCCGGCCGAGTATCTCGCCGTGGATCCCTGCGGGTACCCGCCCGTGCACGACGGCTGGGTCCGGGTGCCGGCGGGGCCGGGCGTCGGGAGCCCACCCGACGGCGCCATTCTTCAGCGGCTGGAAGCGCAGCGTCGCTGGTTCGCTGCCACCTACACTTGACGCTCCATGCATCGCGTCCTCTTGGAGCGGCGGATCAGAGACGTCCACACCCGGCTGGTCCGGGCGCGGGAGGAGTTGGCCGTGCTGAATGAGCAGTTGGCGGTTGTCCAGGAATCGGCCGACGAGGCGCGCGTGCGCGCCCTCGTCTCGGAGACCCCGCTCGCCAGCCAGGAGCACAACGAGGCCGCGCGGCATGCCGACGCCATGGTGCGGGCGCGCGATGCGCTGGGCAAGGTGGTGGGCGACCTGGAGCGCCGCCAGGACGAGCTCCTGGCCGCCGTCGCCACGGGCAAGCAGTGACGGCACCCCGTCGGGCGGTGACGACCGGGGTCCAGGGGTGACGGCGGGCGACGGGTCGGCGACGCTGGCCCGCGTGGTGATCGCCGAGGACGAGGCGATCGTGCGCCTCGACCTCAAGGAGATCCTGGTGACCGCCGGCTACGACGTGGTGGGGGAGACCGGGCGCGGCGACGAGGCGGTGACCCTGGTCGAGGAGCACCAGCCCGATCTGGCCATCCTCGACGTCAAGATGCCCGGGATGGACGGCCTGCGGGCCGCCCGCGAGATCACCTCCCGCCACCAGGTGGCCGTCCTCCTCCTGACGGCGTTCAGCCAGCGCGACCTCATTGAGGAGGCGCGGGACTCCGGGGTGTCGGCCTACCTGATCAAGCCCTTCCAACCCCGCGAGCTCCTGCCGGCCATCGCCGGCATCCTGGCCCGGGCGCGCCAGGACTGGGCCATTGCGGCGGACGAGGCCGAGCACGCCGCCGACGGGGCCGACGGGGCCGAGGACAAGATCGCCACCCGGCGCGTGGTCGACGAGGCCAAGCAGGTCCTGATGGAGCGGGACGACCTCCCCGAGGACGAGGCGTTCGGCTTCATTCAGCGCACCGCCATGCAGACGCGCGCCCGCATGCGCGACGTGGCGCAGCAGGTCGTCGACGGCACACTGACCCCGTAGAGTCGACGCCATGACGTCGGCACCGGCCTTGGCCTCGGCCTCGACGCAGGAGCGATCGGGACCGCTGCTGCTCCTCGACGGCATGTCGCTGGCTTTCCGGGCCTACTTCGCGCTGCCGGACACCCTGGCCACCACGGCCGGCGTCGTCACCAACGCCGTGCACGGCTTCACCTCCATGCTGGTGTACCTGATCCGGGAGCAGCACCCCTCCGCCCTGGCGGTGGCATTCGACGCCCCCGGCGCCACCTTCCGCGACGAGATCCTCGAGGACTACAAGGCCGGCCGGGCCGAGACGCCGTGGTTGCTCCCGCCCCAGTTCGACATGATCCGTGAGGTCATGGCCGCGCTCGCCATCCCCGTGATCGAGGCGCCGGGGTTCGAGGCCGACGACGTCCTCGCCACTCTGGCCACCGAGGCGGTCGCCAGAGAGACCGAGGTTGTGATCGTCACCGGCGACCGCGACAGCTTCCAGCTGGTGCAGGACCCGTGGGTGCGCGTGCTCTACAACAAGCGCGGCGTGAGCGACTACGCGCTCTACGACGAGGCCGGCATCATCGAGCGCACCGGAGTCCCGCCGTCGCAGTACGTGCTGCTGGCCTCGCTGCGCGGCGACCCGTCGGACAACCTGCCCGGGATCCCGGGCGTGGGGGAGAAGACCGCGGCCAAGCTGCTGACCAAGTACGGCGACCTCGACGGCATCTTCTCCCACCTCGATGAGCAGACCCCAAAGCTGCGGCAGAACCTCGCCGAGAACGAGGAGCTGGCCCGCTCCAACGCCCGCATCATCCCGCTCGTGCGCGACGTGCCGCTCGACGTCGACGTGGCTCACCTGACGCTGGGGGCCTGGGACCGGAGCACGGCGGCGGCCACGTTCGACCGCTTCGAGATGAAGACGGTCTGGGGCCGCCTGGAGGAGTTGCTCGACGCCGGCGCGCTCGGCACGCCCGTCCCCGGCAGTGCGGGCCCGGCCGCGAAGGGCGCCGAGGCGGCGGTCGCCGCCTCCACCGAGGGGCACCCCCCACCGGCGGAACCGGTCGTTCCGCCCTTCGACCTGCGCGAGGTGGCGCTGCCCACCACGGCGGCCGAGGTGACTGCGGCGTTGTCCACGCTCGGCACCGGGCGCCTCGCCCTGGCGGCCCGCTGGGAGGGCATGCCGGGGCGCAGCGAGCTCGTGGCACTCGTCCTGCTGGCCACCGTGGGCGAGGAGGCGGGCCTCGGCGTCCTGGTGCCGGCGGCCTTGCTGGGCGCCGCTTCGGTGGCGAAGAAGCTGAACGCACTCCTCGCCCGCCCATTCGTCGGCCACGGGGTCAAGGAGGTCATGCGCTCGCTGCTGCCGCTCGGCATCGACCTGACGGGCCTGGAGATGGACACCGCCGTGGCCGCCTACCTGCTCGACGCCTCGACGGGCGAGTACGAGCTGTCGCAGCTGCGCGAGCAGACGGGCCAGCTGAGCCTCGACATCGTGGAGCCCGGCGAGCCCGAGCGGGACCTCGCCCAGGACGTCGCGGCCGAAGCGGCCGACGTCGCGGGCATGGCCCTGGGCTTCCGTCACCGCATCGACGTCGAGAACATGGTGCAGCTGCACGACGACATCGAGACGCCGCTGGTGCGGGTCCTGGCCAAGATGGAAGTGGCCGGCATCGGCGTGGACCGGGCCGAGCTGCAGGTGATCACGGATGCCCTCAAGGAGTCGGCGGCCAGCCTGCAGGCCGAGGTGCAGGAGCACGCCGGCCACGAGTTCAACGTCAACTCGACGCCCCAGTTGCGGACCGTGCTCTACGAGGAGCTCGGCCTGACCCCGGGCAAGAAGACCAAGACCGGTTTCTCGACCGACGCGCAGACGCTCGAGAGCCTGCGGGACGACCACCCGATCATCGAGGCGCTGCTGGCCTACCGCGAGGTGGAGAAGCTGCGCTCGACCTACGGCGAGAGCCTGCTGGCCGAGGTGGCCCCCGACGGGCGCATCCATGCGTCGTTCGGGCAGACGGTGGCCCGAACCGGGCGCATCTCGTCGGACCGCCCCAACCTGCACAACATCCCGGTGCGGACAGAGCAGGGCAAGCAGTTCCGGCGGGCCTTCGTGCCGGCGGAGGGCTGCACGTTCCTGGTGGCCGACTACGACCAGGTGGAGCTGCGCTGCATCGCGCACCTCTCGGGTGACCCGGGGTTGATCGACGCGCTGACGACCGGGTCCGACGTGCACCGGACGGTGGCGGCGGCCGTCTACGGGATCCTGCCCGAAGAGGTGAGCCATACCCAGCGCGAGTACTCCAAGATGGTCTCCTACGGCCTGGCCTACGGCATGGAGGCCTACGGGCTGAGCCAGCGCCTCGGCGTCGCGGTCGAGGAGGCGGCCGCCATCATGGAGAGCTACTTCGGCGCCTTCCCGCTCGTGAAGCAGTACATGGACCATGCCGTGGCCGATGCCAAGATTCAGGGCGCTACCCGCACGCTCTTCGGCCGCATCCGGCCGCTGCCCGACCTGCTCTCGGCGAACTACCGGGTGCGCCAGGCGGCCGAGCGCCAGGCCATGAACGCCGGCATTCAGGGACTGGCCGCCGACATCTTCAAGCTGGCCCTGGTGCGCCTGGACCGTGACCTCGAGGCGCAGAAGCTGGCCAGCCGCCTCGTGCTCCAGGTGCACGACGAGGTCATCGTCGAGGTTGCCGCCGGCGAGGAGGGGGATGTGCGCCGCCTCACCGAGTCCGCCCTGACCGGGGCGGCCGACCTCAAAGTCCCCCTCACCATCTCCATGGCGACGGGGGCGAGCTGGGCTGCCGCGAAGGGGTAGCTGAGGCGGCGCGAGGGGGAGAACCCCCCTGAGCAGCTGCTACGCTTGCCCGTCTTGCCCGCCGGCTCCGGAGGCGGCGCAACCCGTATTCCTCGAACTGACCCCGGCGCGGTCCTGCGGGTGCAAGTCGCACCCGCCGCAAGGAGCTTCACCATGGCTGACGCAGCACGCACCTCTCTCCTCTCCCCCGAAGCGATGGGCAGCTTCGACGCCGAGGGGAACTACACCCCCCGCACCATCGTCGACGACGATCTCGGTGACGCCGATCTCGAACAGGCGATGGGTGACTCCATCATCGAGTTCGACGACGGCGACGTCATTGAGGGGACGGTCGTCAAGATCGACCGCGACGAGGTCCTCCTCGACATCGGCTTCAAGTCCGAAGGGGTCATCCCCGCCCGCGAGCTCTCCATCCGCAATGACGTCGACCCGGCAGAGATCGTCTCGCTGGGCGACCACGTCGAGGCCCTCGTGCTCCAGAAGGAGGACAAGGAGGGACGCCTCGTCCTGTCCAAGAAGCGCGCCCAGTACGAGCGGGCCTGGACGACCATTGAAGAGAAGAAGAACAACGGCGAGATGGTGTCCGGTCCCGTCATCGAGGTCGTCAAGGGCGGCCTGATCGTCGACATCGGCCTGCGCGGCTTCCTGCCCGCTTCGCTCGTCGAGCTGCGCCGTGTGCGCGAGCTGCAGCCGTACGTGGGCAAGGTGATTGAGGCCAAGATCATCGAGCTCGACCGCAACCGCAACAACGTGGTGCTGTCGCGCCGGGCCTGGCTGGAAGAGGCCCAGAAGGAGCAGCGGGGCGACTTCCTGCAGAACCTCAAGCCGGGCGAGCGTCGCACGGGCGTCGTCTCCTCGGTCGTCAACTTCGGTGCCTTCGTCGACCTGGGCGGCATGGACGGGCTCGTGCACGTCTCCGAGCTCAGCTGGAAGCACGTCGACCACCCGTCGTCGGTGGTCTCGGTGGGCGACGAGATCGAGGTGGAGGTGCTCGACGTCGACCTCGACAAGGAGCGCATCAGCCTGTCGCTCAAGGCCACGCAGTCCGACCCCTGGCAGGAGTTCGCCGACTCGCACGCGGTGGGTCAGCTCGTCTACGGCCGTATCACCAAGCTGGTGCCGTTCGGCGCCTTCGTGCAGGTGGGTGACGGGATCGAGGGCCTGGTGCACATCTCGGAGATGGCGGTGCACCACGTGGACCTGCCGGAACAGGTCGTCACGCCGGGGGAGGAGCTCTGGGTCAAGATCATCGACATCGACCTGCAGCGCCGCCGGATCTCCCTGTCGATCAAGCAGGCCGCCGAGGGCGGCGAGGTCTCCGAGGAGTACCGCGAGGCCTTCGGCGAGCACGCCTACGACGAAGAGGGCAACTACATCGGCTTCGACTACGCCGAGGGCGAGTTCACCCCCGAGACCGAGGCGCAGGCGGCCTGGGCCGACTTCGCCGAAGAGGCGGGCACGCACGTGGTGCCGCCGCCCGGCGAGGGCGGGAACGAGGTCCCGGCGGTCGCCGGTGACGCACCGGCTGCCGCCGAAGCTTCCGCCGAGGCCGAGGCCGAGGCCGATGCGGCGCCCGTCCCGGCCGCCGCTGAGGCCGCGGACGAGGCGCCCACGATGGAAGCGTCCGAGGCGGCGGAGGCCCCCGCACAAGGCGCGTGACTTAGGCGCCGGCGGGAACCACCGCCACCTCGGCGATGGTGATGTGCCCGTCCGGCACGACCGCCGTCAGGGATGCCGGCATGCACCTCCCGGTAACGAACGTGCAGGATGTCGAGCGCGACGAGGAACCGTGACTCGGTGATGTCATCGGGCCCGGGGATCGTGGTGAAGAACTGCGCCAGCGCGGCGCTCATCTGGGACGGTGGGACGAAGAGCCAGGCCTGCTGTGCGGCGCGCGCCACGGCCGTTGCGAATTGCGGTTGACGGTCGACGTCACCCTGGGCCGGCGTGATGGTGAGCGTCTGGTCACTGAGAAGGTTGAGCTTGTAGGCCACCCAGTAGTCGGCGAACCCGTCGCGCACCCCGTGTGCCTGCAGCACGCTGATGGCGGACGGCTCGGCGCGTCGGGTCCCCAGTCCGAAGCGAAGTGCCCGACGGAGGTCTGGTTGTCCCCGGACAACGCGAAGAGGGAGAGCGCCAGGGCGGCGACGAGGGTGACACAGAGCGCTGCGGTGGTCACGGCCTGGCTGTCCCGAACGCGGTGGCGTCCAAGCCTCTGGAAGGCCTCCTCCAGCCCCGGGACGACGGCCAACACCAGGAGTGGGCCGAGAAACGTGATGTATTGGCCGTTGTTCCAGAACCACGTTCCCGGCTGCGCGGCGAACAGGAACGGGAAGACGACGACGCCCGCCGCCATGGCGAGCCAGCGCCCGCCCCGGCAGGCGCACAACACCACGGCGGCGGCGAGCACGACGAGAACGGCGATCGTGATGGAGACGCCCAACGCGTGCCGCGCTCCCGAGCCGGTGTCGCTGAGGAGGAAGTTTCCCGTCCCCAGCCGGCGGAGGTTGCAGCTCGGTTGGCAGCGAGTAGCGGACGAAGACGTTGAGCCTCCCCCAGTACCCCGAGTTGCAGCGCGCTGGCCGATCCGGCAGGGAAACTCGAGGGCTTCAGGGAGAGGAATCCTGAACGCACGTTGGCCCAGAGCCAGGGCAGCGCTCCGACGACGAGTGCCGCCACCCCGACACTCAGGCGAATGAGCCATTCCCGCAACGACAGCCGGCCGCCGAAGACGGCGCCCAGCGCCAGGAGGCCGGCCGGGACGAGGAAGTACACCACCTCGGGCGAGGACCACCAGCCCAGCCCGGCCACGAGCCCGAGCACGACGACGTCTACGAACCGATGCGAACCGTCGAGCAGCCGCAGTGCGCACAGGATGCAGACCAACCCGCACAGCATCGTCACGCCACGAAATCCGCCCTCTCGCGTGGAGTTGGCGACAAAGGCGTCGGGAGCGACCCAGACGAGGACCCCGGCGATGGCGGCCAACGCGGATCCGCACAAGTCGGAAAGCCACGCGCCAGGTCACCAGGGCGGCCGCGCACGAGAGGAGGGCCGGCGTGAGGCTGAGGACGGCGGCACTGTGGCCGAAGAGAGCGAACAGCGCCGCCACGGCGTAGGGCTCGACCCCTCCGTAAGGCTGTCCCCAATAGAAGCGACCGAATTCGCCGTGGAGAATGGCATCGCCATCAGCCCGACGACGGCGCTGTCCGAGCTCGTCGGGATGTGGAAGAAATACCAGGCGCGCAGCAGCGCTCCGGCGAGGACCGCCACGATGATGGTCGCGAAAGGCGATGTCTCCGCCAGGGCGCCGCTCGAACGCTTCCCGGGCGCCGTGTGTGCCGCCTGGTGAGCAGGCCGCGTCAGAAGGCTGCTCTAGCGGACGTTCTAAAGGCGCGCACGAACACGCCGGTCGACGCTAGCCGTCGTCGGGCTGCCAGGCTTTCATTCCCCCGGCGAGTGACGCGTATCTCGGCCGCTCTGCCGCTGACCGAAGGGTGGCTCACTGCACCAAAGTTCGAGGGGCTAACCCCTCGACTGCGCGACCCACAAGATGTTGTGTTCGAAGCGCAAAGAGAGGGTGCCACCGTACGGCACTTACATGGGTGATCCGCCACCTGGACTAAGCGTCCGGGGAGCCTTCTTCGGACGAAAGTCCGACAAGGAGGTGTGCGGTGGTGTGGAGTCCGTCGTTTCAGAATCGTCTTCGCCCAGACGGCGTGCGCGAGTATCGGGTCGGCCACGAGCTGGTCGACGAGTTCTTGGAGTTCGCCTCAGGACGTGCCCGGCCGAGCACGGTGCGGGCCTATGCCCATGACCTGAGCGTGTTCTTCGGGGTCGTCGGCAAGGAGCCCGCCGATGTGACCCCGAAGGACGTGCTGCGCTTCGTGACCGCCCAGCGGCGCCCGAGGAGAGGGGCCGAGAACGTGGTGCGGATCTCCGACGGCGAATCGGGGTTGTCGACCTCGACCATCAAGCGGCGCCTGGCCGCGGTCTCGAGTCTCTATGGCTATCTCGTCATCCGAGGCGACGCCGGCGTGGTGACCAATCCGGTGCCACGGGGTCTGCCCACCCGGCGCAACCGTCACCGTGGCGAACGCGGTGCGCCGCTCGTGCGCGGGGTGCGGCGTTTGCCGCGCATCTTGAACCCCGACGAGGTCGAAGCGCTCATGGCGGCGCTGCGCACCGATCGGGACCGGGCCATGGCCCAGGCCATGCTGCTCGGCGGTCTGCGGCGTGGCGAGGTGCTGGGGCTGCGACTCGAAGACCTTCGTCTGGGCGAGTGGCGGGTCTTCATCGCCGAGGGCAAGGGCGGCCACCAACGGCTCGTCCCGATCTCGCCGACCTTCTTCACCACGGTGGCGGACTACATGAACAAGGAGCGACCACCCGATGCGCCGACCGATCGGCTCTTCGTCTCGCTCAAGGGTCCAAGGCGGGGCCAGCCGCTCTCGGCCGAGGGGATCATCGAGATCTTCAGTGCGGCACGCAGAGCGGGCCGGACTCACCCACGGCACCTGCCACGAGCTGCGCCACACCTGCTTCACCAGATTGCGCGAAGGGGGCATGGCCATCGAGGCCGTCCAGGCCCAGGCCGGTCACCGCTCCATCGCGTCGACGAGGATCTACCTGCACCTCAGCATCGACTGGCTGGCCGAGGAGTACCGCAAGGCCATGGAATCCCTCCACGCACCGGTGGAGGTGGCCCGATGAACGCCCTCCCAAGGCATCAGAAGCTCCGTCGCCGTGGTGGAGCCGATGGAGTTCCCCTGGGCCGAGACGGCCCGCAGGGCACCGGTGATGGTGGCCACCATGGCCTCCTACCTGGATCAACTGGGCGTCTCGGCCCGTCCGATGACGTCGGTGCGGCCGACAGGCACTGCGTCACTTCGCCGGCCAGGTCACAGAGGCCGATCCGACTGCACCTCCATGGCCGTCGTCGAGCGCCGCCACATCGAGGCGCACAAGCTCTGGCTGGCCGCTCGGCCCGGCAAGGCCGGAAAGCCCTCGCCGCCGTCACCATCCGGCACCGACTCGGACTGTTGCGCACTTTCTTCGAGCGCCTGCGCGACTGGGACTACGACGACGCGCCGACCCAGACGTTGATCTTCCCCGGCGACTTCCCACAGGCCGACGAGCCGCTGCCGAAGTTCCTCGACGACCCGACGATGGAGAAGTTCACCGCTGCACTGGCGAGCGACCCCGATCCTCGTCGACGGGTCATGGTCGAGATCCTGGCCCAGACCGGCATCCGGGTGGGCGAGCTTCCGGACTCGACGACAAGGCCGTGACCTTGCTCGGCGACACCTTCTCGTTGCGCATCCCGGTCGGCAAGCTGCACAACGACCGCTACGTGCCGATCGGACCCGAACTGGTGCGCCTCATCACCGACTACCAGAAGTTCCGGGGTCCGAGCCGCTCAGGACGATTCGTCGAACGAGACGACGGCCAGCCCTTCGACCGGCGCACCATCCATCGCTACGTCGATCGGGTGGCCAAGCGTGCCGGCGTCGGTCACGTCCATCCCCACCAACTCCGCCACACACTCGCCACCCGGATGATCAACCGGGGCATGAGCCTCGAGGCCATCGCTGCGCTCCTCGGTCACCGCTCCATGCGCATGACGTTGACCTATGCCCGCATCTCGAACCGGACCGTGGCCGAGGAGTACTTCCGGGTGACCCAGGCCGTCGAGGCCAGCTACGAGAGCGGCGAACCGCTCCCGGCCAGCGTCGAGGGAGCCAACATGCGCCGCATCGCCGCCGAGCACCGACGCCTCTTGGGGAATGGTCACTGCACCCGGCCGGCAGGGCTCGACTGCACCTTCGAGTCGGTCTGCGAGCGATGCGGCTTCTTCGAGACCGGACCCCAGTTCCTCACCATCCTGCGCCGCCAGCGAGACGATGCCGTCGGCCACGGCCAAGAAGACCGGGCTGAGCTCCTCGACGGCTTCCTCAAGGAGATCGACCGGAGGCTGAGTGTGCTTCCATGGCCTCAGCCCAGGTCCGGCGGATCACCCATGTAATCGCACCAGGGGGGCTACGTCAGGTTCCCGGTCGGTTCAGTCGTTCACAGACAACGGGCTGCGACTTCGAGGAAGTCCAGACCTTCGTCGCCCTCGAAGTCACGAACGTTGGCCAGTCCGGTGGACACCCGTTCGATGAACCCCCACTGCCACACCGGTTCGGGGTCAATCTCGCACCACGAAGCCAGGAGCTCGGCTCGTTCGCGAACCAAGCTGCGCCGTGTCTCCGAGGAGGAGGGGTTGGTTGTACTCGCGGATCGGCACACTCAGATCATGCGCCCTTTCGGACCTCAGCCCTTCGGGATCGACGAACTTGAAGGTGCCTCCACCGGCGTCAAGCGTGTTCCAGCCGTGAGCGTCTCCGTGTACCAGCACCGCTCGCGACGGATCGTACGCCGTCGCTCGCTCGTCGCAGTACCTCACCGCGCGCTCGATGACCGTGCGCTCGCATGGTCGTCCCAGTTCATCCCATGTCGTCGTGATGTAGTCGGCCAGCCAGGCCGCCTTCTCGGGACCGGACGGAAGGCCGCAGTCCTCGACCAAGGGTTGCCAGAACGAGCGAAGCGTTGTCGTGACCGTTTCGAGAATCTGTGGAACTGACATGCCCAGATCATCGAGGTTCGGGCCGAGGCGCTCGAGCAGCATGGCTGGTATCGACTCGTCGTGACGGATCAGCTCAGCACAACCGTGGCCCGCGGCAAGCCGATGGACGAGCACGCTCCGACGGAACGACTCAAGCGGATCGATCTCAGGCGGCATCGCCACCTTCAACGCACAGGCCCGACCTGACCCCTCAGTGGCTGAGGTCACGAACGCTGCGGTCCCGCCTCGGAAAGCGTGCCCGATCTGAAGTTCCCACCGCTCGGCCAACGTGGCCACTACCAAGGGGAGCTCATCGAGCCACCGGCGCCCGAGATCGCCGTATGCCATGGCCCGCTGGCGAACGAGTTCGGGGACCTCCAGCGGCGCGGTCATCGTCACCTTCCTACCGCACCGTGGGAGCCGAAAGGGGTGCCCCCGTTCGCCGGGAGTGGGTGCCACCTCCGGTCCGACGGCGGCTGGTTCAGATTGTGAGCAGCTCGTCAGCTTCGCCAACCAGAAGTCCACTTCGGTAGGGCTGTTGCGCCGGATCGGCCAATCGATCAGCCGGACGAACAGGTGCCCGAGGTACGCCTGTGCCCTCAACTCATCGAGGTGATCGAAAGCCTCAGCAAAGAGTCGAGACCGTACCCCCGGATCGCACTCCACATTCAGGCTCGTCAGGGCCAACATGACCAAATCGAAGCCAGCGTCTCCGACGATGGCGAAGTCGGTATCCACGACCGCCGAAAGGTCACCGCCATCAACGAGGAGATTGCCCGGATGAAGGTCCCAGTGGACCACGTCGTGGCCGATGAAGTCTTCGCCCTTCAGCGAGTACCCGAACGATTCGATTCGCTCAATCAGGGATCGAGTGCGTTCGTCGTACCCATGGAAGGATTCGTGGCGGCAGTATCCATTCCCACCGATGGCGAGCGTCGTGATGAGGTTCTCGGGCCAACGGACGGGGTCGTGTGGATCTGCCAGTCCGAGACGGCGTGAGTGAAGGTCCAAGAGCCGATCGATGAGTCCATGATCGATTGCAGTGGGCGGAGTCCCCGGCATGAACTCTTGGATGATGAAGCTGACCTCCTCGGCATCGATGACTGATTCGGCTGGAACTGGCCAGCCCGCCTCACATCGAAGCCGCTCGGAGAGGACGACTGCCTCACCTCGAAAGGCACGGCCATCGGGCGTGGTGTCCCATTTCACGACGATCGGTCGGCCATCGGGTCCGAGGAACTGGTGTGCTCCGGTTTCGCCGCCACTGAGTTGACACACGTGGCGGAATGGCTTCCCCGTCACTTCTGAGAGGATCGAAGCCGCTGCCTCGGCATCCACTCCCGAGTCACGACTCATGCCGCCCAGCATTGCATTTGGAGGGACCTGACTCCGCTGGACTGTCCCCAAACGCCGGATCGGTGGGGCACCATGGCTGGGCCGCAGCGGCCATATCAGGGAAGATTGGGGCATGGCCAGATACACCAAGAGGCAAACTCTGGTCCTCCTGGTGACGCTCGTCGTCTTGGGCATCTGGATTGCCCTCGTGACGGTCTTGCCCGTGAATCGCACCACGATGACCGTGGCGATTGGTATCACGGCGGTGTTCCTCATCGCCCGACTCGTCGAACGCCTTTCGCATCGGCGATCACAATCAGGGTCGAGGAACGCCCCCTAACGCCGGTTCGGCGGCTGCCAGGCGCTCCAGTCTGATGAAATGTGGTCGATGGCGAAATCAGGTCGTGAGTTACGCCAATACCGTCTGATGGAGGACCGGCTTCGGGGTTTCCTTGATGGCAGCGTAAGGATTGACAAAGCCATCTCGGATTTGGAAGGCCTTCTCTACGCCCTCGAAGAGACGCCCGAAAAATGGCGCCGATCCTTCCAAGAAGAGTGGGGGACGCTCGAAGTCTTCTACGCGCTTGCCCTCGAAGCCGAAGACCCAGAAATTGCCAGACGCTTCGGTGCCCGACTTGCGCCATGCTGCGGAAAGAATGTTGGCCATGGTGGACGCGGAAATCGACACCGGCACTGGCTGAGGGGTGCCCCCTTACGCCGGGACGGTGGGACACTAGAAGTCATGGTGACCGACGAGAGGCGAAGGGAGTACACCAACGTCTGCGACGCCGTTATGAACTGGGCAAGCGAGCGGCCCGACATCAAGGGAGTGGCCGTCGTGGGTTCGTGGGCCAGGTCGGAACCAAGGATGGATTCTGACGTCGATCTGGTCATTCTGACGACGGAGCAGGGCGCTTACTCAGCCAGCGAAGATTGGGCTTCGGCGGCGGTATCGCAACCCGCCGAAATCATCAGAACTCAGGAGTGGGGGCCCATGACGGAGCGCCGGCTCAGATTGGCAAGTGGATTGGAGATTGAGTTCGGCTTCGCCCCACCGAACTGGACCGATACGGATCCCGTGGATCCCGGCACGGCACGGGTCGTGCTCGACGGATGTGTGCCTCTCTTGGACCGAGACGCGCTGTTCGAGAAGCTCCTCGGAGTCGTCTGAGCGAGGCCGACGTGTTTCAACGGCACTGTACGCCGGGATGGGTGACTCTCGGTTTTATGACCGGGCTGACGACAGCTTGATCGATGCGGCAACGACTACCACACAGATGGCGAGGGTCTCGAGCCCAATCAGGAGAATCGGCACCACGAGAGCGAATTGGCCCGTCTTGTTGAACAGGACGAGCAGCTGGCGAGACGGGACACCGTCCGGAATGAGTACGGTTCCGAGGCCGACCAGTACTCCTACAAGCAAGGACCATGCGTGACGCCGCACGATGGGTCGGCTGCATGCCGACCCCAGAGCTACTGCAGCGAGTGCGGCAATGGCCTGTGCACAGACTCCGGCCAACAGAGCGCGTCCCTGCACTCCATCGCTCGAGACGAAGATGGGAGGCACCATCGCCAGCAGTCCGAGGGTCGTACAGAACACAAAACTGAAGAGCAGCTTGCCGAGGCGCACCTTCGCCCTACTTCCCGCACAGACCTCGGTGATGTGCTGCTGCACCGGGTCCTCGTTGTTGATCACCACCACCGTGAGCCAGGTGCCGACGAACACCATGGCCGTCGCCAAGATGGCGTATGTCGGAAGGAGCGAGCCGGTCTGCGCACTTACGACGGAAACGATCACAGCCAAACTCACGACGGGAGCCACCCATCGTTGCGTGTCAAACGTGTCGGCGAACGTGTAGCGCAATAGTGCGAACATCGATCAGTCCTTTTCGTTTGCTTGGAGGGAAGCGACTGAAATCACGGACCACCCGAGGTCGAGAGCCGCCTTGATCAGTTCGTCACAACCCGCTGGAATGACTTCGAGAACGAGGCGGGGCTCCCATGGATCGATTTCCCATTTGAGAACCTCGGTCCGTCCAGTCAGTTCCTCAGGTGCTGCCTCTCCTCTGTTTCGGAGCAATTCAACCCGTCGCAAATAGGTCTTCGATGACGGAGACGCCGAGTCTGCTCGCTCCATGCGGCCTCCAACGATCCGATAAGTCTGCCGGACACCTGGGGGGACGTCATGGCTGCTCAACATGACTGACGTCCCTTGACCTCGGGCGGTGGAAATCAGATCGTTGAGCGCAACTCGCGCGTCGTCGTCGAGTCCGCTGTAGGGCTCGTCGAGGATGATGGCGTCGAGAGGTCCGAGAAAGGCCTGCGCGAGGACGACCTTCTGGCGGTTTCCCTTTGACAGCTGGTCCCAAGGGATCCCAGGCCCTGGTCGCACTCCGAGACGTCGCAGTAGTTCGGCTCCCGCCGCAGTTGCCTCTTGAGAGTCGAGTCCGCGAATGCGGCCCATGTACGCCAGGTACTCGGCCCCCGTGAACTTGCCACGGCCCGCTTGACGCTCTGGTACGAAGCCCACCCGTTTGGGGATGTCAGCGACGCCACCCGACGGGGAGCTCACGCCGGCGGATATACGGAGCAGGGTGGATTTACCAGAGCCATTCGATCCCACGATGGACGTGAGCGAACCCCGTTCAAGCGAAAGGTCGGCCCCGGAGAGCACCCAGGGTCCCCGCCAGTGGTACTTCTTTGTGATGCCACGCAGCGTCAGAACGGCGCTCACTCACTCATTGTCCCATAACCCCCCGGAACGCTGGAAGGGCGACCACGCGCCGCTTCGACCTTGGTGCGAGACAGCGGTTAGGTCGAAGACAGGAGCTGGAGGACGCCTTCGCTGGGCGCATAACCGAGAGCGCGGCTGGCAGCTCGTGAGTCGTATACCCGGTCGAGTTGATCGGGGAGCGCCCAGCCGAGCTCGTTGAACCAACGAGCCACCTCGGGCGCTCTACGTCGAATGACCGTTGCCGCTGACCAATAGAGCTCGGTGACATCGGTCTCCTCGAAAAGTAGGGGTCCAGCGACGTTGAAGACGCCAGTCACGTCGGGCCTGGCCAGGGCATTGACATGAGCTGCAGCGACATCGGAGAGTGCAACACCGCGATGGAGGCGGTACCGGGCCAGCAGCGGCAGTGGTTCAGGGAAGCAGCGGGCGATCCGCAGCACGACAGCCGAAGCTGCTGAACCAGCGACGAGAGATTCAGCCGCCAGCTTGGTCTCGTCGTAGATGTCACGCGGACGTGGACGCAGGTCTTCGGTGACCCACACGGTTCGCTCAATTGGAACGAGCGAGTGCCCATAGACCGACGTACTGCTGGTGTAGACAAACCGGCACGTCGCCTTCTTAGCCGATTCGGCGAGTAGGGCATCTGTGATCGAGACGTTGGTTGTTCTGAACTCCGCGTCGGGAAACTGCGTGACATGCGGCGCGTGAAGCGCAGCGACGTGCACTACGGCGTCCATGCCGGCGACCGCCATCCGCCGAACACGAGGTTCAAGAAGATCACCCACCACCGTGGTCCATTGACCCGGCACTCGGTCAACGCCGTGAACGCTCCACCCGTGCGCCGCGGCCAACGCCGCTACAGCGCTCCCAATGGCACCAGAGCTTCCAGTAATCAAGACTCGACCGAGGCTGCCGGAGCGAGGACGCGGATACTGATCGGTCCTCATTTCTCGATTATGTCCTCCACGCCGAGCGTTAAGAGCGGCCGAAGACCGTTCGGAGATTCTTGCCTGCCCCCGTACATTGCCGGGTAGCGGATGCCGCGGACCCTCAGCGACCAGACTGAGCGCCATGGGCAACCGAGTTTCGGCTCCGATTCCTAAACACCTGGATCTCCTGCGGCGGACCTACCGAGTGCCCGGAACGACCGTTGGAACCATTGACGGGGAGGGTGCTGTCACGGTGCAGGCAGCTGGGCTCGCCGATCCCTCTGGTCGCCCGGTAACCATCGACTCTCGATTCCAGGTCGCATCGCTTACCAAGGTCATCAGTGCATGGGCCGCCTTGAAGCTGGTGGCCAATGGGTTGATCGATCTCGACGAGCCTGTGCTCCCTCGTCTCGGCTGGGAGCTTCCGCTCAACGGCTACAGCGATGGCCACGATGTGACGCTGCGGGCCATCCTCAGTCACACCGCAGGCCTGCCTCGGGCAACGTCGCCACAGTTTCCCGACGAAGCGTCGATTCCGCCACTCGCCCAGCTCCTGACGTGGACACAAGGGGTCCCCGTGGCTTTGGAGGCAGCCCCGGGGACCACCTTTCGATACTCCAATCCGGGATACGCGCTTATTGAACTCCTGATCCAGAGAGCAACCGGCACAGAGTTCGCTGAGTGGACACGCACCATGGTCCTTGAGCCCTGGGAATGACGTCGAGTTCCTTCGATCGCGCCGCATCGGCCGACCCTGAGGCGGTGACTCCGTACAGCCGCATTGGACACCCACTGCCTCAGGTCATCTTCGGCTATCTCGCATCGGGAGGGCTCTGGTCCACGGTGCCCGATCTGCTCAAACTCACCGCCGCAATTGGCCCGGTCAATCGGGGGGCAGGAGTCCTCCCACCAGAGCTGGTCGAAGAGATGTGGTCCTCTCCGCCCGCTGCGCGCCTGTTCTTGCGACACGGTGGATACGGTCTGGGCCAGATCTGGGGTCTGCTGGCTAGCGGCCGGCGCTTCGTGGCCAACCAGGGCAGTCGACCGGGTTGGCGAAGCCTCCTTCTGGCGTTGCCCGATCGCGGCAGCGGAATCGTCGTCCTCACCAACGCCAACTCGGGTCAGCCATTGACGGCTCATCTCGCCCTTCGTTGGTTACGAGCAACCCAGAAAGAGCCGCTGCGTCCTTGGAAGGTGCTCACCATCCCAAGGCGCTTGCAATAGATCTCCGTATCCGATCGAAAGGTGGTGCCCCCGTTCGGTTATACGGGCGATCGTGTCCCCATCCGGTTGGTTACATGGGTGATCCTGCCGAGGGAGTGCCCCCGACCGCCGGGTAGGTGGGACGCCGACAAAAGTGGAGCCTTGCTATCTGGACGTGCCCGTTCTAAGCGAAGAGGCGGGCCTTTGAACAGCCAGGGCTAGCTGTCTTTGGACTCTGGCCAGCCCAACTCGGAAGCCCTCAAGCAGAGATCAGCTCATGATTCCGGAGATGTTCGTGACACCCAGGCCGCCGAGGCTTCCCTCAAAGGCGGCGGAACCGTAATTGAACACCCCTCCATCGGCCGCCACGAACCAGTAGCCGTTGCCATCGGGAGCCGCCGCCATCCCGACGATGGGCTGATTCAGGTGAATGCTGCCGGTCGAGCCGTAGAACTGGGCGTCGCCGTAGGTGAAGACGCCGCCGTCGGAGGCCACAAGCCAGTAACCCTGCCCGTCGTGGGCGTGGGCGCCATCCCGACGATGGACTGGTTCAAGTGGATGGCCCCGGTGGAGCCGTAGAACTGGGCATCGCCGTACGTGAAGATGCCGCCGTCGGAGGCCACGAGCCAGTAGCCCTGCCCATCGGGGGTGGCGGCCATGCCGACGATGGGCTCATTGAGGTGCATGGCTCCCCGTCGAGCCGTAGAACTCGGCGTCCCCGTAGGCGAAGATGCCGCCGTCGGAGGCCACGAACCAGTAGCCCTTCCCATCCGGGGTTGAGGCCATGTCGACCACGGGCTCGTTGAGGTGCATGCTCCCGTGGTGCCGTAGAACTGGGCGTCGCCGAAGGTGAAGATGCCGCCGTCGGAGGCCACCATCCAATAGCCGCCGCCATCGGCGGTCTGTGCCATCCCGACCACCGGCGCGTTCAGATCTGCTGTACTCAGATCGCCCAGGTAGTTCAGGTACGAATCGTTGCCGAAGGCGCCGTAGAGACTTCCGTCGCTACCACTTAGGTAGTAACCCTGATGCGGAGTGGTGGGCGTGAGATTGTCGGCGATGGTGCCCGAGTACTCACTGGAGCCAGCACCACAGATGACGTCGAACTGGAGGCCGAGTGTCGTCAGCTGGCCGCTGTTGTCATAGGTGGCTTGATCGACCTCGATGGTTGCAGAGCTGGCGTCATCACAAGACCCGGTGCGCATGCGTTCCGATTCCGACCTGGCTAAGTGATCCGTCGCTCGTGTCGTAGACATTCCCGGCGGTGATGGGGGCATCCACCGGCGTGAGTGACGAAACTCAGCCCGAATTCGCCCAGTGCTGGGGTCGGTCATCTCAATGTCGAAGTGGACCATGATCTGCGATAGGTGAAACCGTGATCTGAGGACTCTCCGTCCACTGACTAACCGTCAATGGTGCGTTCGGTGAGCTCGTGTATTCGAGATAAGTCAAGTTCAGCGGTGCTGGAGTGGCTCCGGCATGACTCACGTCCGCCACCGAGCGGGATCAGCAGAGCAGATGAGTAGGGTCGCCATTACTCTCGTCAACCAGCTGCGGAGCTTTCACGGCGGGGACATTAGACCGCTTCGAGAATCGTGCGGGGGATTCTCGGGAGGCCAGAGGGTGACCCCGTACGCCGGGAGGCGGCAGTATCGAGCCCTACTGGCGCAGTCGGGTCACCTGGCGATTTCGACGATCTCCGGGTCGTGGCTCAGATGCGCCCTAACAGGTGCGAGCGCCGGAGGCGTTCGAGGGAGTCCCGTGCCGCAACCTCCCAGGTTTCTCCGTGGCAATTCGAAGCCACTGGTTCGCCGGTACGGAGTTCCGTTGCCCGAAAGGCGCACTGTGCTGCGATTACAACACGCTCGCCCACCGCTTCGAGAAGCACCGATTGATGGCCGGGGGTATGGCCTGGTGTGGCCAATAGGGAGATTCCCTCGGCGATTAGCTGGTCCCCGTGTACCAGCCGCAACCGGTCGTTGGGGATAGCCGCCCACTCCGGCACGGTGTAACCCGGCGTCTGGGCTACCTCGAACTCGGAGGCCTGCACGTACACAGGAGCTGGCACCGCCCCCTGTTGACCACAGTGGTCAAAATGCAGATGAGACATGATCACGGCGGAGATGTCCGAGGATGCGACACCGATTCCAGCGAGGGCATCGAACAGCGAAGTGGTTCGTGGGTGGTACCACTCGTTGATTGCTTCGTTGCCTACTCCGACGCCTGTGTCCACCAAGATGGCCCCGTCAGGGTGTCGAATAAGCCACGCATGAACCGGAAAGGGCACGAACGTGTCGTGCTCGGGGTGCCACTCTGGCACCGTGGTCACGGTCGCCAGGACCAGACGATCAATCTGCGGCAGCGTCGATAGAGCCACGGCCAGCAACCTACTTCTTAGGGTGTCCCCGTTCGGCGGGATGGTGGGATGGTACGGCGTCATCCAGCAATGCCGCCGATATCTCCCGAGTAGTCGGCCCACGTGGGATGACCCAACTTCCTAGGATTGAATAATGACGTCATTGGTGGGCCGAGTCGCCATCGTGACTGGGGTGAGTCGCCGGGCAGGGATCGGGTTTGCCATTGCTCGGACTTTGCTGCAATCAGGAATGACCGTGATGATCCAGTCGTGGACCGAACATGACTCCCAACAGCCATGGGGGCGTGATCCCGCTGGCATGCCTGGAGTCATCGAGGCGCTCCGCCTCCAAGGAGAGCACCTCGAACATCTGGAGGCCGATTTCGCCATGCCCGACACACCGGCCACAGTTGTGGACAAAGCGGTTCAGCTCTTTGGGCACGTCGATGTCATCGTGGCCAATCATGCGACAAGTTCTCGACCCCAGACGCTGGGCGATGTCACGGCGGAGGAGTTGGACCTCAGCTGGGCCATCAATGCTCGTGCCAGCGTGCTACTAACCCAGGCCTTTGCAGCCCAGCACGACGATCGCCGAGCTGGCGGCAGGGTGATCCTCTTCACCTCTGGACAGCACCTAGCCCCAATGACACAAGAGCTTCCCTACGCGATCAGTAAGGGGGCAATCCATCAAATGACTCTGACCTTGGCAGATGCCCTTGTTGACCGCGGGATAACCGTGAACGCTGTCAATCCGGGACCGACCGACACCGGATGGGCCGATCCGGAGTTCTCCGATCAGGTCAAGGACGCACTTCCGGCAAAGCGGTGGGGTTCACCCGAAGACGTCGCCCGTTTGGTGAGCTGGCTCGTCTCTGACGAGAGCGCCTGGATCACGGGTCAAGTCCTCAACTCAGAGGGCGGATTCCGCCGCTGGAAAATGTAAAGGCCGCGCCTGTCCCCGTACGCCGGACCTGGGCGTGGCTGAACGGCACTTCGGGGATAGGGTTCGGTCTCTCGGACGCAGAATCGACGATGTAGATTTTCAGGCGTGGCCATGCGAGAGGCGCCCAACACGGTCGGCCGTGAACGAATGTGGAAGGTGGTTTCCCTCACCACCGGCCTGTTGGGCGGGCTGATTGCTCAAAAGCTCATCAGGGCCACGTATAGGCAGTACGCAAAGACACAGCCCCCGCAACGCCGTTCGACCCCACCAACCCGCGGTTCTCGTGGCCTGACGCCCTGCTGTGGGGGGCCGCAGCGGGCATCGGCCTCGCCGTCGCCAAGATGATGAGCACCCGCCTCGCTGCTATCGGCTGGAAGGCTGCCACGGAAACGCTCCCCCCGGGAGCTGTCGAGGAGACAGAAGTCGTCTGAGTTCCGTGGATGTCGTCGGCCATCCGACAACGCCCGGGGTGCGACCTGATCCATGCCGACACTTCACGTCACCCCGTAGCCCAGACTCCGGGGTGGGTATCCCAGATCGCCGGACCGGAGTCATTGTCGTAGGCAGGTTGGGTGCAAAAATGTCAAGGTGCGGCGCTGGGAGTTGTGGTCCGATGAAAACGGTCAGTCGTTCTTCCCTGAGGACAACGACCAGGCCCGGACAATGGCTCTAGAAGACGGCCTGAAGCTCGAATGGGAGACCACGGCCAAAGGAACGGATTCAGCCATGCAGGCGATGTACGACTACAGGGGATGGGCACCTGGGAGCGCATGCTCCGTGACGATGGCACGCCCTACCCGGAGGACGAGGATGACGACTACCGACCGACCTGACCGCTAGTTGAAGGCTCCTCCAGCGTGCCCCCGATTCAGTATGGAACGGCCGGCTCCTCCGGCATCCGCATTTGCGTGGATCATTCACTTGTCGGTGAACGGAGCCGACATACGGAAGGAAGGAGCCAGCCGTGTCCAGTATTGCCCACCGAGGGTTCGTCCACCTGGGGATGGACGTGTCGAAGGACTCGATCTCGGTTGCGGTGCTCTCGCCCGATCGCGACACCGCCGAGGTCGACAAGATCTTCCACGATGCCGATTCGGTACGACGCCTGGTCAAACGACTGGGGAAGCCGAAGGAGATCTGGGCCTGCTACGAAGCGGGCCCGACCGGTTATGACCTCCAACGCCTGCTCACCTCGATGGGGGTGCGCTGCGACGTGGTGGCCCCGTCCTTCATCCCGAAGGGCTCGGGCGACCGGGTGAAGACCGACCGCAGGGATGCCAGACGACTGGCCGGGTTACACCGCGCCGGCGAGCTCACTCCGATCGCCATCCCGACGCCCGCCCAAGAAGGAGTGCGCGACCTGTGTCGCACGCGTGGCGACATGGTCCAAGACCTCACCCGGGCCCGCAACCGGCTGAGTGGGTTCCTCCTTCGTCACAGTGTCGTGTGGCGGGGAGGGTCGAAGTGGACCGAACGCCATCGACGCTGGCTCGCCACGTTGTCCTTCGACGACCCGGCCATCGCCTCGACCTACTCCCACTACCTGGCCACCGTGAAGCTGCGCGACACCGCGCTCGAGTCGGTCGAGGCCGATCTCATGCCGTGGTGCACAAAGGACCCCTTCGGCGACCAAGTGCCACGCCTGGCCGCCTACCGGGGCGTGACCAGAATCGGTGCGCTGTGTCTGGCGGCCGAGGTGTTCGACTGGCGTCGCTTCCCCAAGGCCAGACCCTTCATGAGCTTCACCGGCCTCGTGCCCGGGGAGAACTCGACGGGCCTCACCCAACGTCGTGGCTCGATCACCCGGGCCGGCAATGCCCATCTGCGGGGCCAGCTCTGCGAAGCAGCCTGGGCCTACCAGCACAGCCCCAACGTCGGCGTCGGCATCAGAGAGCGTCAACAAGGTGTGCCACCAGAGACGGTGGCCCGCTCGTGGGCCGCGCAGGTCCGTCTGTCCCGCCGCTTCCGACAACTCGCTGCCCACAAGAACGTGCGCTCGGTCGTGGCCGCCGCCATCGCCCGGGAGCTCGCCGGGTTCCTCTGGGCCGAGATGGTGGCCGAGGTCTGACACCGTGATCTTCCCGTCGGCCAGCGCGCGATCGGCGCCGCGTCTGGTCGAGCCCTCCACGACGCGCCGGAGCACCGCCGCAGCAGATCCGATCCTCGCCGGCGTTACGCCCAGCATCGCTCCTCGTGAGGATGTCACGGGCGCCCCGATTCAGAGGCAACTACCTGCGAATGGCTTTACTGCGATTTCGATACGCGTACATCATCGTGGCGGTTCTCCGATCCACTGCGCTCCGGCGCGTCGTCGATGGCTCGCCCGGCCGCCACCGCCATCCGCACGGGGAGACGAGTAGCAGCCTCCACCCCGACGTCAATACCGTTCGTCCTCGCCCTTCGGGCTGCGGGCGCTCCGTATTGACGTCGGGGCCCCTCCGACTGCTCATTCACACTCGAGCGCCGCACCTCTGGTGCGTCGCGTCCAAAAGACAGTGATCAGGACCTTCGCGCGGGGGGTTGACAGGCCGTTCCACATCAACGCCGGATGAGGGCCATACACTTCCTTGTGTAAAAACTGTTCCTTTGAAATGGTGCGACCCAGGATGGGGCATCCGCCACTGATCTTCAATCGCGACTTTCATCAATCGCCTGGTCAGACTCGGTGCCCAATGCCCACTGACATTGGTCGATCGAGTCCCTGAAAAGGGCGGCTGTGGCATTTTGGTCCGCGGTCCTTTATTCTTCGTCGATAAAGCCACTGACCACCGACCAATGACACCTCAAAGGTCGCTCTGACCGCGGTGCAGTCACCGGGGATCGCAGCAATGGCGATCTGAGCTTCGCACGTCTTTGTCATTTCGCTACCCAACTGAGAGTGAAAGGTGATGATCTCGCGCATCGGCATCTCGAAGGTGCCGTCCCTCCAACCGAACCCCCCACTACGCGAGTGGTCCATTTCGATCCGATGTGAGTATTCGATGCCTTTGGCATCCATGAGTAAAACTTTCAGAATGCGAACCTCGTCCTCAACGGTGTCAGTTAAGGAGATTTCCTGAAGACCACTGTCCTTTGCGCAAAGCGGAAACTCTCTGGCTCGGTTTGGATCGCCCCACCAAGATGCAACCGTTTCCGGGCGTGCGTTCACGACTCCCGATAGTTCGTACGACCAATGCAGTCGCCCCACTCACGGAAGCCTAGGCATCGGGAGGTGGGGGCACTGAACTTCCCCTGTTCGTTGTTGGACCTGGGCGTGGCTGAACGGCACTTCGGGGGGCATGCGACTGCCCTCCTCGGTATCATGCGAGAGGAGAGTCGATGAAGGAGTTGGACCATGAAATCCGGTTTGGCTTCTAGGTCTGGTAAAACTTGGCGGGCCCGATGACCGCATCTGCCAAAGCAATTTGTCTGCTGTCTTTGTTCAGCTGCAGTTTGTCCTTTGGTCTTTCGGCGAACGCATCAGCTGGCACTCTTCGTGCCACGTCGTCTGTAACCCAGCCGGGTGCCCCCTGCCTCCCGCCCCCCCAACCGCTAGACACGGGTCTTCAGTCAGCGGTAGGAGTTAGCTACGCCGACTCCAACAACTGCGGCGGATTCTTCATTGTTACAACCTCCGAAGGAGACACGGGAAGCACGGTATCTAGCTACCTGCCCCCCGGGCACCTCAATGCGCCGATCGTAGGCATCGCCTCGGCCAACAATTCGCCGGGCTACTGGCTCGTTGCAGCAGACGGCGGCGTGTTCGCCGTGGGCGGTGTTGGATTCTTCGGCTCCGCCGCGACCATGCGCCTCAATGCGCCGATCGTGGGTATCGCCGCAACCCCTGACGGTCAGGGTTATTACCTCGTCGCAGCAGACGGCGGCGTGTTCGCCTTCGGGGACGCCGTCTTCCAGGGATCGATGGGTGGAAAGCCTCTGAATGCTCCCATCGTAGGAATCGCCACCGATCCATTCACCGGGGGCTACCGACTTGTCGCCGCCGACGGAGGGGTGTTCGGCTTTGGAGCGCCGTTTCTAGGTTCAATGGCCGGGACCGCATTGGCCCGGCCGATCGTTGGCATCGCCACCGATGTGACCACAGGTGGCTACTGGCTTGCCGCCTCTGATGGTGGTGTCTTTGCCTTCGGATCACCCTTCTATGGCTCTTGGGCGGTCGATCCCTCAGGCCCGATCGTGGGTATTGCCTCATCACCTGCCGACAGATATTTCCTCCTTGATCGATCGGGAAATCTCGCCGCGTGCATGAGTCCTTGCGGAACGTAGGGACCCACACGGAGGAGAACCACACCGCCCCCTATCGCCGGGAGTGGCCTATCTATCCGGATCGACGTCGGGTTCCTTCCATCCTGGTGGAACCTTCGACGTCTGTGCCCATCCGATAGGAGGCGTGGTCTCGGCCCCTTCGGGCGGCTGGTATCCAGTCCGTGACCTCCACCTCGGAGGTGGCTGGACGCCGTGTTCCTGTCGCCAGCTGCGGCCAACTCGAATGGCCTGATAGGTGCGAATTGCGGCTGCGCCTAGGCAGGACAACCCTCCGACAAGGGCCACTACGAATAGAGGGCCATTTTCAACGATCTGGCTGACGAACATGAATACGATGGGCGTGACACTCAGCAAAAGCCACAGGTTCGCAACGCTTAGATAGGTGGCGCCGACTTCGCCATACCAGCGCAGATTCCGCCTGTACGAGGATCCTTGGCTTCGGTATTGACGTTCGAGCGCAGTACCCCACAGCTTTCGCTCGACCCAGTAATTCGTTCGAGCACCGGGTGAGGAAGATCATCGGTGCTTGGTGCCATGGTCCTATTCTCGTCCTAAAGCTCTGGCGAAATGAGGTGCCCTCTTACGCCGGGACCGGGTGTCACTATTGGTGCGATGACCGACGAGCAACCCTCCGCCCCGGCAACCGCTGACGCTGTCATCGAAGTTCGGCGACGGCGTCGAGTCTCCGAGGTCATGGCGATTGGATGGCGGGTGTTCATCGACGGGCTCTGGGCCGGCGAGATCCCGCAAGGCAAGTCCGTGCGATTTGCCGTTGCCCCTGGTCGTCATTCCCTTGTGATCTGGTCACACAGAGGTGCGTACTGCAGTGACGAGGTTGCTCTCGACGCGGCGCCTGGTTCTGTGTACACCTACGAGTGTCGGTCTCGGCAAATGCCAGTTGGCATCAGTCGAGCGCATGAGCAGGCCGAAGTCGTGACGAGCACGATGAGGGAGGGTGGGGTCACCAAGGGAGCATCCTCCTTACCGAGGTGCCTCCCGCCGCACAGGATCCCCCAAAACGGAACAAGGTGCCGGTCAGTCAGCGTCTTTGACCCGTCGCACCTCAGCAATCAATTTTTCGACGTCTTGTGCTGAGTGCCCGAGAAAGTTGATCACTGCGTCCGTACGCTCGTCCGGCCCCCGAATCAGCTTGCCCCTCAAGTTCAGCTCTGCGTAGATTTCCTCATCATCTTCTATAATAAAAAAAAAAAAAAAAAAAAAAAAAAAAAAAAAAAAAAAAAAAAAAAAAAAAAAAAAAAAAAAAAAAAAAAAAAAAAAAAAAAAAAAAAAAAAAAAAAAAAAAAAAAAAAAAAAAAAAAAAAAAAAAAAAACCGAGGGGGCGCCATTTCGTTGACAATCCGACAGACTGCCCCAGTTCATTGATACTTCTCTGAGGGTCCACCGCTTGATTGCTGGTCCTGAATAGCTTCGGGAGTGCTGGCGGGTCCGGTCTGACTTGGAGTCCCGTGACGTTGCAAGACGTCGTCGACCGAGACCAACCAGCGGCACTTTGACAGCGGCACGTCCCGTCTCCGAGTTGGGGTGATTGGTCCGGGTTGCTACCAACAACCTGGACCGCCCGTCGCTCCGATCCGGAACGGCCGTGCCATCCCTCACACCAAAGAGAGAAGGGATGACCATGACCATCGTAGAAGCTGCGCGTGGTGTGACTGGTGGTGTCGATACGCACCTCGATGTCCATGTGGCGGCCGCCCTCGATCCCCTCGGCGGGTTGCTCGGCACGGAGCGCTTCGAGACCAACGCTGCGGGCTACAAGGCGCTGCTCGGCTGGCTCGGAACCTTCGGCGACGTCACCAAGGTCGGCGTGGAGGGCACCGGGTCCTATGGCTCGGGCCTGGCCCGCTACCTGCGTCGAGTCGGCGTCGAGGTCCTCGAGGTCGACCGACCGGACCGCCAGAAGCGGCGTCGGGCCGGCAAGTCCGATCCCCTCGACGCCATCGAGGCCGCCCGGGCCGCCTTGAGCGGTCGGGCCAAGGGCAAGCCCAAGTCGCGAGACGGTGCCGTCGAGGCCATCCGGGTCCTCGTCGTGGCCAAGCGTTCGGCCCGCCAGGCCAGGGGCAAGGCCTTGGTCCAGATGCGCCACCTCGGCTACAGCGCTCCTGAACAGCTCCGTTGTCGCATGAAGGGCCTCTCGGTGCCCGCACTCGTGGCCGAAGGAAAAGGGCTCCGTCCCGGTCGCTCTCCCGATCCGGTGACGGCGGCCACCAAGGCATCGCTGTCGTCGTTGGCCCACCGGATCAGCTCGCTCGACGACGAGCTGGCCGAGCTCAACGAGAGGATCGAAGCCCTCCTCGTCGCCACGGTGCCCGATCTGCTCGACCTCTTCGGCGTCGGTCCCGACACAGCGGCCGCCCTCGTCATGGCGGCCGGCGACAACCCCGAGCGCCTCCACTCAGAAGGAGCCTGGGCCCACCTCTGCGGCGTGTCGCCCATCCCCAAGGGCTCGGGCAAGAACAGCGGCCGGGTCAAGGCGCACGACGGTGGGGACCGCCAGGCCAACAGCGCGCTGTGGCGCATCGTCATGGTGCGCATCGCCCACGATCCCGAGACCCAGCTCTACTTCGAGCGCCGGGTGAAGGAAGGCAAGACCACGCACGAGGTCATCCGCATCTTGAAGCGCTACGTCGCCCGCGAGGTCTATCGCTACTTGCCTCGCGCCTAGATCCCCGAGCTCAGGGTCTGGCTTTCCCCAGTACTGTCGTCCCTCGGGGCTGACTTTCCAGCGATTCGCCGACCCTCGGCTCGGGCCCACCATCTCGAAAACGCGTGACTCAATAAGAGCCTGTCCTCGACTCGAGTGACTCATCAATGTTCTGTCCGCTGTTTCCACTCCCGAACCCCCAAAGAGGGGTTGACAAGTGATAGGAGCGTCGCCGGCAGAGGTGCCACCCTGCGGCACTTTCGGGTGTGCGGATAACTTGGCTTCAGAGGAGGGTGATGGCCCCAAAAATCGAACCAAAGCTGCTGGCATTTCCAAAGGGGTAGACGCCTCCGGCTGAATCGAGAATCGTGTATCCCTCATCGCTACCTGAGGGAGCAATGCCCACTACGGCGTGGGATGGAGGCGTGCTCCCGAGAGACCCGAAGAAGATGCTCGTGCCGAACGTGAAGACTCCGCCGTCATTGGCCACAAATCGGTAGCCCGTGCCGGTCCCCGTTTCCATGCCCACCACGGGGCGGTTCAGATGGATAGAGCCGGTGGACCCAAGAAATGGGGCGCCGTACGAGAAGACACCGCCGTCAGCAGCCACGAGCCAATAGCCGCCGGTGCTGGGATCGACCGACATCCCCACGACCGGTTGATTGATATGGGTTCCACCCATCGAGCCGATGAACTTTGCGTCTCCGAAGGCGAACACGCCGCCGTCCGAAGCCACCAGGTAGTAGCCACCTCCGTCGGGAGTACTGGCGATACCGACAATCGGTCTGTTCAGGGTGATTCCGCCTGTCGATCCGTAGAACTGTGCGTCCCCAAAGCTGAACACGCCGCCGTCAGAGGCGACGAGCCAGTACCCGTTGCCGGTAGGGGTCGATGCAATCCCCACGATTGGGTGATTGAGCGGGCTGCCGCTCATCGAGCCGAACCATCGCGCATCCCCAAAGGCAAGCACCTGGCCGTCCGAGGTTGCCTGCCAGTAGCCCTGGCCGTCATGGGTGCTGGCAAGACCGACGAATAAAGGCGCTCCTGCGCTGCAATGCGGCAGTGTTACGTCATAGGCGTCAGCAAGCGGCCAGGGTGAAACGGGAGTCAAGTTCTGCGCAGGAAGACCCGAGACGTTCTGTCCTGGGACGCTCGAGGAGGAGGCGATGTAGGCGGCGACAACGTGGGTCCCGGGTCCGAAGTCGGGCGAACTCGTGTTCCAGAGCACCGTCGCCATTCCGCTCGGGCCGACAGTGGTCTCCTGCATTCCGGTCGCGTCGGGGCCGTCGTAGAGGTCAAGGTTCACCGGCGTGCTCTGTCCGGCCGGAAAGCCGGTGAAGGAGAAGGCAAACTCGGGAACGCCGCTCACGCAGACGCCGGTCGCACTGTACACAGGACTAGGAGTGACTGATTCAGCGTAAGGGGTATCTCCAAGGAAGAGGATGAAACCGACTCCACCCAGAAGAATGGAAGCTCCGACAGCACTGCAAACTCGATGACGAATCATGAAGTACCTCCCGGTCGGCTCACCCAACACCGTCAACAATTGACGCTACCTCGGGTGCCAGCTGAGTTTGGATGAGCTCCCTGTCCCCATACGCCGGCCTTGGGGGTCGTCAACTTGGTGCCAGAAAGACCAGCTCGCTGATCGTCCGCCCCGGTATCTCGAAGGTGACCTCGCCAATCTCTATCCACCCAGTGCTCCTGTAGAGCGAAACCGCGGGCAAGGCGCTCTTAACAACATCGAGCACCGGCGCGAGCTCCTTGGGATACGAGGTGACTTCTTGCCTGATCCAAGAGCTTCGCACCCGTTCCCTGTCTGCGTGAGCCAGGATCGACCAGCAATCGGGCAATGATGCCAACTTCGCAGTCGATCCCGGCGCTGCAAACAAGGTCCATTACTGCCCGATGGGAATGTGGGTTCGTCGCGATGTGTCCCACGATACGCCCGCCGTCCTCAGCAACCCATGCGGCAAGCGGGACTCGGATCGGTCAGAAATCGACGAAGTCCCTCCTTGGGGAGAAACAAAGGATAATCATCCACAGCCCGTACACGGCCTGCCAGATCCACGAGTTCGTCAAGGTCGGACGAAGTGCGGAGTCGAACGACGGACATGACCCCATCTTGCCCGAGTAGGCCCGTGCGTGGTCGCAAAGGGGTCGCCCAGTTCGCCGGAACGTGGCGCTACCGTTGACCGAGTGGCCACCGTCGTGCAGCACGGGGCGTCGTTCGCCAATCGTCGGGTGCGGGTCCTCATGGCGATCTTTGGCATTTGCCCTCGGAGCGGTGATGCTCGGCGCCACTGCCGGGGCGCACGGTGCCGGCGGCAGGGTCTCCACGGCCGTCCTTGCGGTCGCCTGCCTCGGCATCGGATTGCGTGCTCTCGTCTCGAACAGCATCAAAGTTGGCGGCCCAAGCTTGCTGGTCGAGTCCCTGCTGCGCACCAGGTCAGTCGCCTATGGCGACCTATCAGGTGCCGAGGCAGTTAGTCGCCCGATCGGCGTCTATCAGCGAGTCTGCGTCAGATTGCACTCTCAAGTCCGGTTCGCATCTGGATGTGACAACGGTCAACGAATCCGAAGCCAACCGAACAGCTCATTGATAAGGCGGCAGCGCTCATCAATGAGCGCCGGTTGGGACGAGGCTGAGTAAACGCACTAGCCCCATACGCCAATGATGTTGTGAAGCTCCCGTGAGGGTCCACCGCTGCAAGGTTGGCCGTCGGTAATTTTGGGAGCACCGGAGTCGCCGGTCTGACTTCAGATCACGTGGACGAGTCATGGCGTCCGCACCCCGTCGACTGGAGCTCCGGGCACATCAGATAGGGCGCGGCGTGCCCCGTTCCAGAGGGGTGATTGGCCGGTCTGTTCAGACCAGATCGACCTACACCGTCACTCCATCTCGGGACGGCCGTGCCCACCCCTCACCGCTTAAGGAAAGGAAGGGATGGCATGACCATCGTAGAAGCCACGCGGACCGTCACCGGCGGCATCGACACCCACGGAGAAGTCCACGTGGCCGCCGTGCTCGACGAGGTCGGTGTCCTGCTCGGGACCCGGCTCGTTTGCAGCGGAGCCCGACGGCTATTCGGCCCTGTTGGCCTGGCTGAGTGACTTCGGCGCGATCTCCAAGGTCGGCATCGAGGGCAAGGGGTTCTTACGGCGCCGGCGTCGCCCGTCACCTCGCTCGAGCAGGGATCGCGGTCGTCGAAGTGGATCGTCAGAACCGCCAGGCCCGACGGCACAGCGGCAAGTCCGATCCCCTCGACGCCGTTGAGGCGGCCCGGGCCGTCCTGTCGGGCCGAGCGCAGGGAAAGGCCAAGAGCAGAGACGGCTCGGTCGAGGCGATCCGGGTCCTCGTCGTGGCCAAGCGCTCCGCTCGAGCTGCCCGGGTCAAGGCGCTCACCCAGATGCGCCAGCTGACCTTCAGTGCCCTTGACCAGCTCCAGAGCCGACTCAAGGACCTTTCCGATCACCCAGCTCGTCGTGGCCGCCCAAGGATTGCGACCGACGTGTTCGCCCAATGTTCTCGTGACTGCGGCCACCAAGGCATCGCTGTCCATGTTGGCCCACCGAGTGGCCGATCTCGAGGACGAGATCTCCGACCTCGACGCCATGATCACCCCGCTCCTCGAAGAGACTGCACCAGAGCTCCTCGCCGTCTACGGCGTCGGCATCGATGCTGCTGCCGCGGTCGTTGGTCGCGGCCTGCGACAACCCCGAGCGACTGCTACTGAAGCCGCCCTGGGCCCACCTGTGCGGTGTCTCGCCGCTCGAGGCCTCATCGGGCAAGGTGACGCGGCACCGGCTCAATCGTGGCGGCGATCGCCAGGCCAACCGGGCGCTGTGGCACATCGTGATCACGCGGCTCGCCTCTGATCCCCGAACGCAGGCCTACATGGAGCGCCGCGTCAAAGACGGTCGCTCCAAGCGCGAAGCCATCCGCATGCTGAAGCGCTATGTCGCCCGCTAGGTCTACCGCTACCTGCCTCGCGGCGAGATCCCTGGATCATGGATGTGTTTCGACCTATACGCCTGTCGTCGGTGTGACTGACCTGTAACCGATTTGCCGGTCCATGATCCGGGCTCACCGAACTCGAAGACGTGTGACCTGATAAGAGCTTGCCCATTCCCACGAGTGGCCCGTCATTGGTCTGTCCGCCGTCCTCACTCCCGAAGGGGTTGACAAAATCCATAGGAGCATCGGGTAGGTGCCAATTTGGCAGGCATGATGGGTGGCATGGCTGGAGAAACGAACCCGATGCAGGGAGAAATGCAGGGCCGGGCGATTCTGGCGGCTGTTCGGGAGATGTTCGAAGATCTATCAGCAGTCCAGGAGTCGACCAGAAGAGGCCGGAGACGACGTAATGGGGCTTCGTGCGGGTGGCTTGGAGCCATGGGTCGCCCCATGCAGCGTCCGGATTGGTCCCCTGCCGAGCAGTATCAGGCGATTGCCGCTGCTGGGCGCCATGGTTCGGGTGCTCAGCCACGAGGTGGACGGGAAAGAGCGAGGAAGAAATTCTACCGATGCTTGAATCTGGAACTACCGATAGAGCATCCCCTATCGCCGGACCTGGTGGGCGTTGGGCTAAACGGTCACGAGGGGGGGATACCCACCTGCCCTGGTCCAAGATGGAGGGATGTCGGCGTTCTAGCTGTAGGCGGCTACGCAGGTTCACCGGTACATGTCCCCCTCGACAGGCCACATCGGCTGCGAGCTGCTCTTTGTCACCCTGGCCCGATTACGGCTGGACGCACCAGACCTTTTACCAATGCTGCGGTGGCTGCGGTCAGTTGATCGGCGTGAGTCGAGAGGCCGACGGGACCTACGTTGGTCCAGCTTGGGATCAGAAACGAACCAACGAATCGTGCCCAAACTGCGACACCAGCCTGGCAAATGCCTGGCTGTACCCCGATCACTTCAGATGCCCAATCTGTGCAGAGATCGGCACTCAGCTACAACGCCCGGCCACTTACCCCCCGGAGCGACCAACGTGGGTGACCATTGAGGTGTGGGACCCGTATCAGGTAAACTGCCCCTATCCGCCGGTCCTGGGCGCACCCGTGGGGACGTCTTATGCTGGCTATCTGGTCGGACCGGACTTGGAGGTGGAATGAGGAAGGTCGACTACGACGAGCGCCAGCACGCCGTCTAGCCGCTGGCAGGCAGATGTCACCCGATGCGCTACAGACCTGGATGGAGGGGTTCGCCCGCCACCTGCCGGAGAGACGGCCAGTGGCCTGGCTCGACTTGGGCTCGGGGATCGGGCGTATGACGCCGTCTTTGGCGAACACCTTCGGCGGCCCCGTTTACGGTGTCGAACCAGCGGACAAGATGCGTGTCAGGCCATCGCCCAAGCTGACCATCCTGCCGTCTCCTATGAGGATGGGTCTGCCGAAAACATCCCATTGCCGGATACCTCGTGTGACGCAGCATTGCTGTTCTTCGTCTGGCACCACGTCGTCGATCGAGATAGCGCCGCAGCGGAGATACGCCGGGTGGTGCCGGGCGGCAGACTCTTTGTCCAGGCGAACTTCTCCGACCGGAATCCTAATGCATGGTGGTTACACACCGTCCCGAATGGATGGACGTCCACCAAGGTCTTTACCAGTCTGAGGAAGAAGTACTCCGTGACTTCACCGACGCCGGATGGACGCTCGCCGCTCGTGACGAGATCACCTGGCTTCGCTCAATGAGCCTGGCCGAGGATTACGAGAGGCTGAGGCTGCGTCCCACGTCACTTTTCGAACATATGAGTGAGGAGGAGATCGAGGCGGGTTTTGTCAGGATTCAGGCAGCGCTCCCTACACTCGACGACGGGCCCCAGTTCGAGACAAGCGCTCTGCTCGTCTTCGAGCGCTAGGACCGGCGACACTGCCCCCATTCGCCGGGATAGGGTCACGGGAGAAGGCGGGCCACCCGTATTGCCCCAATGCCGCAGTGTGTTCTTCAGTTCACAGAAGTCGCTGACCGTGGAGCATGTCCTCCCACAATGGATCGGAGAGGAGCGGGCGAACGACCGCCGCACTGTACACGGGGTGGACGACCGCAACTCGCTTTCCGTTCAACATGCTTCAGAGACCTCTGTCCCACGCGCCAGACGACCGTTCCCTACTCCTCAAAAGCACATGAAAGCCTCCGACGCGCTCCCGGGTGAGCCCGCCCTCAGTTGCGGGAACGTCGGTAGAGAACCAGGTGGTCAGGGGGAAATGTCCAGATGACGTGGTACCCGGCTGGCACCGCTGGATCGTGGATGGTCGGGTCCTCCTCATGGAGGATGAATTGGTCGTCGTCTTTCAAATCGCCCGAGACACCCACAGCCTCCTGAGGGCTGAACCGATCCGTGAAGGGGACCCCGGGCAGAGTGATCATGCGGCCGGGTAGAAAGGTGATGCCATCCAGCAACGTCAGGGTCTTTTGGTACGAGGCTGCATCGGTCGCTCCGTTGATGCTGTACACCAGGATGGTCGATCCGACGGGCACCTTGGAGCCCAGTGCGGCCAGGCCGAGGTTGGTCGGAGGCAGGAGATCCGGCTGCTGGAGGGCGAATGCCGTGAGCTCGGTGGTCGCCGCCAGTTCGAACACGACGACCAGCGCGACGAACGCCGCCACCGCCACCCTGGTGATTTCGGCGAACGCACGGCGACGGTGGGCGGCCGGGCGCCGTCGAGCGGAGTGGTATGGGGAGCGACCGGCGCAGGCGATACCGTAGGCGGCGAAGATGGTGGCGACCGGCAAGAGGTACATCACCGTCATGAAGGCGCCGAAGCCATGGCGCTCAGCCACGCACACCGCGCACCCATAGAAGAGGGGCACGCCGAGCATGGCGGCAACGAGGGGCTGGCGGGTCGCCATGCCCCACGCGCCCACGATCACCAGGGCGACGGCCACCCAGGCGGCAAGGGCACCGACGGCACTCCACGTGCCATTCCAAAAGAACGGATGGGCCGCGACGAGGAAGGGTGTCGTTCCCACCATTTCGGAGAACGTCTGGTACGACGGGATCTTGGCGGCACTGGTCTGCAGCTCCCAGGCGTGCAGCCCACCTCCAAAGAGCAGCCACCAGATGTTCAAGAGCCCGAACACAATGCCCGCGAAGCCGAACGACACCAGCACGCGCCACGGCACGGCAGCCCAACCGCTCCGGAAACCGCGCCAGGCGACCACGAGCCCGCCCCCAGCGACGGCGGCCAACACCACCGGGAACACGGGCATGTATACGGCGGGGAGTACGGCCGCTACCCCTCCCGCTAGGACGGCCATCCCGACGCTTCGGCGCTTGAGAGCCAGAACGAAGAACAGCATGGCCGCGAGCATGAGCACGGTACCCCCGCGGATTGCGCAAACCCAAGAATGGCGATATCGCTCCGAGATTCGCTGGCGCAGATTAGGAAGAACCCCAAGGTGGCGACCCACCTCGGCGCCGAAAGCGCCGACCTGAGGAGCCCATACACTGCGCAGGTACTCAGCACGATACAGATGGCCGTGAAGGGCCCAACGTATTGGTATCCCTGCATGTGGAAGACGCTGAGGAATCCACCGTCAACGGTTCCAGCGCTGCCGGGATAGATGTTGGTCGGCAGGATCCAAAGGGTCTGATTGTCAATGCTCTGACCGACCGAGAACGTGTGCGTGTGCATGAAGGTGGCGGTGGGCGCCCAGGTGTAGAGATCGTCGCCGCCGATGGAGGTGATGGTGAACGCACCTCCCTGCAGCACCTTCAGCTCCAGGACGATGAACAGGCCGAGGCAGGTCGTGCCCAGGAGGGCGACTTCCAGGCGCGTGCGCCGGATCGTGTCGAAGAGGGGCTGGCGTCGTCGCCAGCCCACGAGGGCCGAGGCGATGCCCAAAACCACGCACATGGTGACGACGATCGTCCCGCTGGCGAAGTGGGGCGACAGCCACTGGCAGGCCCAGTAGAGGAGCCCCAACCCGACCAGGGGCGCCGCCAGGAGGGCGGTACCTCCGAGGTCGGGGACCGCGAGAGCGACTGGACCAAATCCGACCAGGGCGAGCAGCCCGACGGTGCCGGCGCTCAGCAGCGTGAGCTCGAGGATCAGGAAGAGAACGTGCACGGTGGGGACCCAGTCGGATCGGCATCTGGACCTCCCGGAAGCCGGCGACGGGGCAGTATAAGACCCTTGTTGTGTAGGCCGAGGCACGGATACCGAGGCGATGCCGGTCGTTGTCACCCGAAGTCAGGGCCACCTAGACCTAGCCCAGTACGCCGGACTTGGGCGCCGGGCACTCTGGCACCCCGGACCGCTGCTAGAGGACGCGTAGAGTGACCTCAGGCCTGCCGAAAGGGCGTGCAATGGTGGAATCATCGTGGTGGCGAATGTTGGTGCAGGTCGCCAGCGCCTCGGTAGCGGTCGCAGCGTTGCTGCTTGCCGGGTTGAGTCCGTCCTCGGCTCAGGAGCCGACGATGTCATCCAGGGGGGCCGATGCTGCATCCCTAACGAGGCCCCAGGTTGGAAACACACAGCATGGTTATTGGTTAGTGGGGTCCGACGGAGGAGTCTTTTCCTTTGGATCGACCCAGTTCTACGGCTCAGTGGCCAACCTTCAGCTTCAGTCGCCGGTCATTGGTATTGCCCCGACCCCTGATCGGGGTGGCTATTGGCTGGTGGCGTCAGATGGCGGTGTCTTCGCTTTTGGGGATGCAGGCTTCTACGGGTCGATTCCCGGTCTGGGACTCTCACCTGTCGACTCTTCCGTTCTGCCCAGTTTGAACGCTCCCATTGTTGGCATAGTTCCTTCGTACGACGGACGGGGCTACTTCCTCGTCGCCAACGATGGTGGAGTCTTTGCGTTCGGGGACGCGAAGTTCGAGGGCTCGTGCCCAGGAATCGGTGGGTGCTTTAGCAGCGGTATTGCCGACGTGATGACGGACGGCAGCGGCAGCGGCTACTGGGTCGTCAGCTACTCCGGTGACGTTCATGCCTTCGGTGACGCCATCAACTACGGAGGACCCGCTTCCTACTTGCCGTATGCGACGGTGGTCCGCTCAGCAGTCCGCACCGCGAGTGGAAATGGCTACTGGATTCTCTTCTCCGACGGGCAGATTTATTCGTATGGCGATGCGACCTACCTGGGCAGCCCGTTTGGCCAAATCGAGTTCTCGAACCCCACTTCAGCGATCTTTGCCACCTCGGATGGCAATGGGTACTGGGTGACTACGACCAATGGGGCGGTGTACGCCTACGGCGACGCCGCGATGACGGTGGCATGTCTGCTAGCCACCTCAACGGGGTGATCGTCGCAGCGACTGGCTCCTAACGGGGTCGACGTGTTCCCTGCCCCAGTATGCCGGAACTAGGACCACCTGATCGGGGTTCATCGACCCTGGGGCGCGGGACAAAAGTTCGGGTTACGGTGAGTGCCGAATGTCCAGCGGGAGGACCTATGCCAAAGGCCGTAAATCGGGGTCTTGAAATCAATCTCACCGACAGCACCCTCTATGCGGACGGCTTTCCGCACCAAGTTTTCACCGAGCTGCGCCATTCGGAGCCGGTCAAGTGGCAGCCCTTCCCTGAGGATTTCCCCGGCGTTCAGGACACTGGCTTCTGGGTGCTGTCCAAACATGACGATGTGCAGGAGGTAAGCCGGAATCCTGATCTTTACTCGTCATTTGACGGTCCCATGCTCGGCTATCACCCAGAGATCGCAGGATCGATGCTGGTGAGCATGGATGGCGACGATCACCACCGACTTCGACGCTTGATCAGTGCCGGGTTTACGCCTCGCATGGTGAAGCAACTAGAGCATCAGATTCGCGGGTGGGCTGAGTCGATCATCGACGGCGCACTAGAGCGGGGCGAATGCGACCTGGTCGCAGACATCGCATACAAGCTGCCGATGCACGTCATTGCCGACATTGTCGGGATCCCATCAGAGGACCGCGAGTGGCTGTTCCGGCTCACAAACGACATGCTTCTCGCCGGATTCGACGACGACGAGCGCTCCATCGAACAGCGACAGCAGGGGCAAGTCCAAATGTTCGAGTATGCCCACAGGCTGGGTCAGGAAAAGCGGGACAATCCTCAAGACGACGTTTGGACGATCTTGTCGAATGTTGAGATCAAAACCAACGGCGGCGAAATGACCGCCCTTAACCAGACCGAACTTGATCTCTTCTTCATGTTACTCGTTGCGGCAGGAAGCGAGACAACCCGCAACGCGGTCACACAGGGTGTTGTTGCGTTGCTCAATCACCCGGACCAGTTTGACCGGCTACGGCAGGATCCCGAGGCCATTCCCCTTGCTGTGGAAGAAGTGCTGCGTTGGTCTTCCCCGATCTTTTACTTCGCTCGTCGAGCAACTCGCGACACCGAAATCCGCGGTGTCCGCATATCAGAGGGAGATCGGGTCACAATGTGGTTCCCCTCGGCCAATCGCGATGAAGATGTCTTCGAGACCCCATTCCGATTCGACATTGGTCGCACTCCGAACCCTCACGTCACGTTCGGCGGCGGTGGCGTGCATTTCTGCCTCGGGGCGAATCTGGCACGACGCGAACTCGCGACATTCTTTGAGGTGCTCTTCGATCGCACCCGAGGCATCGAGATCGTCGGACGCCCCTCTTGCACTTCACTAGGGATCTTCAACCCCATCCTGTGCTTTATGAGCGAGCTACCCGTCCGCGTCGGATAGTGCCGAGGAGACAGACGGGGTCGGCGTATCCCCTATCGCCGGGAAGCTGTCACACATTGAGCGTCAAGAGGTCCGGCCAGAGCTCCTGGATCGCTTCGAGAACGGTTGCGCCTTGAGTGCTGATCTGCCGGAGGCGATGACGATCAGCGATCGTGTTTGCGCATTCGAGTGTCGAAGGCGTGAGGCGTCTATGGGCATCGATGACATTGGGTGGTGCCGGATACGCAACCAGCCAGGCGAGGTGCAAGACATGGCAAAAGGCGCCGATCGGTCCTCCGAGTCTGACTCGATCGGGTAAACGTTCGGCGGTGAACGGATAGCCGCCCATCCAGTCGTGGAGGCCATCAAAAAATGGATCAGCCGCAGCGAAACGGACCTCTGGGACCCGATAAAACGCGATCGTTGCCGCGCACATGATGCAGGGTTCGAAAGTGGTGTAGAGCGAACCTGTGAGCCGGGTCCCAAAAGGCACTTGCGACAAGGCGTCCATCTCGGCGTGGGCCATGATCGTTCCGGACAAGTGAGAATCTGATTTTTCAGTAGTCCTATTGCGACCCTTCGCAACCACTGATCCGGTGCCATCGACGAGGACGGCACCGACCCCGGCTGAACCCGCGGTCCAAGAGTTCCACGCTTCCTCGATTGCGATTTGCCACGTCGAGCCCACGGAATCCCAGGCCGACCGCGGAGTATCCATGGAGCCGATGGTAGGTGCCGATAGCGGCGGCGAGGTGCCCCTAACGCCGTACCTGGGCGTGGCTGAACCGACACTTATGGGCTAGCGGTCGGAAGGGCTATCAGCTTGAACCCAACCCCACCACAGGAGAGTTGAGATGCTGGCCGCCCATCGAGCCTACGAAAGGAGCGTCGCCAAAGTTGAAGATCCCACCGTCGGCGGCAACTTCCCAATACCCCCCACCGTCGAAGGTCGAAGCGATGCCGACGATTGCTTTGTTTAGATGCTGGCCTCCCATGGAGCCGTAGAAATAGGCGTCGCCAAAGCTGAAGATTCCGCCGTCAGAACCCACTTCCCAGTAGCCCCCACTGTCGGGGGTCGGGGCGATGCCGACAATGGGAGCGTTGAGATGCTGGCCGCCCATCGAGCCTTCGAATGGAGCACCACCAAAGCTGAAGATCCCACCGTCGGAGGCGACTTCCCAATACCCCCATCCATTGTTCGATGCGAGACCCACGATCGGCGCATTGAGATGCTGACCGCCCATCGAGCCTACGAAAGGAGCATCGCCAAAGTTGAAGATCCCACCGTCTGACGCCACGAGCCAGTAGCCCCTGCCACTAGGGGTCGAGGCGATACCGACCACAGGCGCACTCAACTTCTTGCCTCCCATGGAGCCGTAGTACTGCGCATCACCGAAGGCGAAGACCCCGCCGTCGGACGCCACGAGCCAGTAGCCCTTGCCGTCGGCGGTGGCGGCCATCCCCACGATCGGTGAGTTCAGCTTCATGCCCCCCATCGAGTTGTAGAAGTTGGCCCCTCCGAAGTTGAAGATCCCGCCGTCGGCAGCCACCTCCCAATATCCAAGCGAAACGACCGACTGGCTCTCGATCAAAGCGGTGTATTGCTCAGTGTCGTTGTTTAGATCTGAACCGCCAGTCGACTCACACGATCCCATGGCCGGGCACGCAACCGTCCCCAGATACGAGCCACCTCCCGGGGGGTTGATGGTCGTGGCAGACCACACCCCGTCGGAGAGGGTCTCAATGACCCCCATTCCGAGCGAGATCGGCGCGGATAAATAGCCCCCAACAGCCACGCACGAGCCGACGGTGGGACAGGAGACATCAGCCAGGTACAGCGCCGACGATGCCGGCGGATACAAACCCACGGCGGAGGCTGTGACAGCCGACCAGATTCCATTCGTCGATGTCTCGATAAGGCCATGTTGGTTGCCAGCAGCGTCCTTATAGGACCCGACACTTACGCACGAGTTCGCTGAGGGGCAGGAGAGGTTGGTCCCAAAGCCCACGGCCGGACTGCCTCCCGCTGGTGGATCCAGCCCAGCAAGGGGGGCCGGTTGCGCCGTCCAGGTTCCTGCATCGAGAGTTTCGATCAACCCCTGGGTCGACCCAGACGTGTCTTGGTATGTTCCGACCGCGGCACATGAGTTCTGAGCGGGGCACGTCAGGCGGGAGAGATGGACCGAGGGGTCAGCACCGGTGTTCAACCCGACGAGTGGCGCCGTGCTCGCACTCCAGGCTCCTCCGGTGAGGGTTTCGATGACTCCCCACGCATTTCCTCCCCCATCGGAATAGGTCCCCACAGACAGGCACGCATTGGCCGAGGGGCATGTGACGGCCTGAAGATTCGCCGAGCTAGCGCTCGACGGGTTCAGTCCGGCCACAGGGGCTGCGGTAAAAACCCAGCTCCCATCTGAAAGCGTCTCGATCGTGCCATCGCCCACGGCGGTGCACGATCCAACCGCGGCACAGGACACTGCGCTGAGACCGCCCGGACTCGGGCCGGCGAGTGTTGTATCCGTCCAAGTCCCACTGGAGAAAGTCCAGACCAGCGGGCTTGGAGAGCCGATGCCAGCGCTTCCGACAGCGACACACCAGCCAACTGCTGGACAAGTCACGTCACCGATACCACCGATGCTGTCGTCGGCGGGCACGGGAAGGTCTGAAAATGTCCACGCGCCACCTGAGAGCATGGCGACCCCGGGCCTTGGAGACAAGAACAAGGAGACGGCGGCGACACACCATCCGACTGCGGGGCACGACGGCTGGCCGATGCTTGCTCCGCCAGGACCGTTCGTTGGCATCCATTGGTAGTTCGGGGCAGCTCCAGCAAGTGAGGAAGATGCTGCACCGAACGGCGAACAGATCACAAGTGTAATTGCCCCGAGGAAAATGAGGACCAGTGGACTGAAGCGTCGCCCTTCGCGTATAGCTGCTGCCCCCACCGTCGTCAGGTGGCGAATGCTACCGAGTGTGACCTCGTTCTGCTGGTGGCAGTGACTCAACCAAGTCAAACGACGACGGGTGAGTTCAGTACGCCGGGCTGGGGCTGAGGCTAGAACCTGAAGCGAGTCAGCCCGCCCGGCTCAGTACCCAGTGTCACGACGACCGAATCTGGCTCGATGCGATAGACGTTCCACGGGGGTGCTCCCTGCGAGGGCGCGTTGAATGGGGCGGTGATACCTGTCCGGGTCTCATCGAGTGCGGCGGGCCACCCCTGGTCCGCCCAAGCCAGGGCGAGGCGCGTGAGTGTGGCCGGGTCAGCCTCGCGCCCTGCTCGACCTTCGGCGACGACGTCGGCATCGAGGATCGACACTGCTATCGAGCATCGCGGGTCGCGGGCGACGTTGCGTGCCTTGCGGGTACTCGATCCGGTTTGAAACCAGAAGCTTCCGTCGAGCCAGAGAGCACCGACCGCTGTCACGTGGGGGCTCCCGTCCTCGTTCAACGTCGAAAGCCACGTCGTGCGAGCGTTGTGGGCGTCTGGTGCCGGCGGCGATCCGGCACCGAGCTTTTCGAGGACACTCTCCCAGTTCACCGGGGGTAGCCCGTCGGTCGCCCCCAAGTTGATGATCTCCATCACGTCTCCCTCGGTCTCCCTGCGATCTGGCTCAGTTCATTCTGTCCTCCATGAGCTGCTTCGTCGTCGGTCGGAGGTCGCTGCACGGACATTTGAGGCAAGCTCCTGAGGGTGAGCCCGTTCGCCGGGACCGGGTGCCACTTCTGCGCTGGTCAAGATTTCGGAATCAGCGCTGCGGGTTTGGTGTTGGCGATCGTCACCGCGCTCGCCGTTCTAGTGATGGCGGGTGGAATCTTCCGGAGCCTGCCCCGTTCGTTTGCCGGGACGGCGACACCGCACCACACCGCACCACAGCTATGAGCGGGGTGCTGGCCGCTACGCGACGAGAATCAGGACAACCAGCTTCGTGTCGAGGGTGATGTCACAGTGTCCTGTTGGGGTCCCGGGTTGATGTTGACATCAAGACGGCTGAATCCGGTGCAGCGCCGAGGATGCCAGGGTCTATCTGAGCCGCTCACATCCCAGTTGCAGAAGAGAACAAGAGTCTGTTAGGCCATTCCAATCGACGGTGCGTGTGACACCGGGGAAAAGAAGGGGGTTCATCGCCGATGGCCCATTTGAGCGCTTCGAAGCTGACGTTCTCTCCCAAGTGGGACGATATGAGCGACGACGATCGTGCCGCGGAACAGACGTGGGCATACGAGATCGTCGCGAAGTGTGGCGGGTCGGTCAAAGCTCAGTACGTATTGATGAGCGAGAACTGCCTGCTCAGCATTGTCGAGTATCCCGACGAGGCGGCGGCTCACTAATCGGCTCTCGCTATCGGGAGCCGTGGAGCCTTCATCTCGCAGACGCAGACCGCTCTTTCACTTGAGTCCCTCGTGTCCTTGGAGGATGAGGCACGGGAGATAGCTGGAAAGTAGCCACGACGTCCCGGCGCTACTCATGCGGACGACCTGGGCCGGCTTGGGAGGAACCTGGCCGTACGGGTAGCCCTGAGCGTAAGCGACGAGAGTTCGGCGGCTGCGTCGTCGAGTGAGCGGCTCTGTCCTGCCCGGGCGAGGCCGCTCTGCTCGTCATTTCATTTCACACACAGAGCAGCCCACGTCAGGGAGCAAAGCACCCCAGTACGCTGCCGGGTAGGTGACTGCAGCATCTGGGGTTCATATGGGGCACAATTCGCTACCGTGCGTCGTCTGATTCCGTGGCTTCTGATTTCCCTCGTCCTGCTGGGCGCCGCCGCCGGCACCGAGCTCGGCGTCGCACAGAAGTCCACCTCAGCGTCTCCGTCGCAGTGGGTCACCGATGTGCTGGCCGCGACCGAAAAAGCAGGAAGCGCGCACTTCTCGTACTCCCATGTCACCACGAGTCCCAACCCCGATCTCCGTGGCACCTTGTCGGGCCACGGGGTGGTCAACTTCGCCACGGGCGACGTGCGCGTCACCGAGATAGATCACGACATCACCTTCACTTCGACGGGCAACCAGCCACTGCACCCGGCTCACTCAACGACTACTGAGGACGCCATCGTCATGGGCGGGACCGTCTACCAGGCCAATCCGATCTCAGGACTGGCGTTCACCGAGAAGTACAGCGTGCTTGCGTTCCCCGCGTTGGCACGCTCGCAACGTGGACTCTCTTTGGCGCTCAACGCGGCGGTCGCCCTCGACGCACTGGACGAGACCTACGCGGTGGCCTCGCTCACTGACCTCGGACCAGCCGAGGTGGACGGCGTCGCCACCACTAAGTACGAGGTCGGCTACGCTCCGCTTCACGTTTGCGCGCCGCATCAGGCGCCTCAGACCCTCACCCAGCATCCGAGCAGCGTCTGGATCGACCGCGCCGGCCGCCTCGTGCAAGTGCGATCCACGCTCTACTTCAGCGGCCGGTTACCTCACGGCGGCTTGGCCGGCTTTCCCCAGGGACCCGTGACCACGGTCGCCACGCTCACGTTCTCGAAGTTCGGCAAGCCGGTGCACGTCGCCGCACCACCCCCCAGTGCGATCCTCCCAGAAGACGGCACTTCCACCGGCTTCGCCGTTGCGAGGAGTGATACGTGCCGTTCTTAGTGGGAGCACGAGAAGTCGGTCGATGTACAACGAAACTGGGACTAGCACCTGCCCCCCGAACGCGGGACGGTGGGACAACTCCGGGGCGTAGCCGCTTAGGTGATTCCAGCGGTCACTGGCTGAGTTGGGAGTGTCTTGAACTGCCGAATCGCGATTGCCTCTAGATCAGATTTTGACATTGTGGCTGTTGACGAGATCAGCATCGCGAAGATGTTCGCTCGAGCCGTCGTGACGCCATCGAGATAGACGCCTGTGGGACTTCGAGTACAGCGAATGTAATGTGAGTTGGGAAGGCCCTTGACCCTTACGTCGACCGCGGGTGGAGAAGCGACTGCACCGGCACATACTGTTGCGGCAGATGAGGATGAGGCCGACACGGCAGCTTGGTTCAGGCTTGATGCGCTATGACCAGATGACGAGAGGGCCACCAAGATGACAACGATGGTCTTGGACTTAGAGCTCACTCTGTGCCAACCCAAGGCTGCGGCGGATGTTGAAATGCCATAGTTGGCGCCGGCTGATGTTTCCGCCTGCTGCAAGCTGCTAATGAGTGCATCGAGATCCGTCGAAGGGAGTGAGATTCCTCCACGTAGGGGATCATGAACAATGAGGCTCTGTAGGGTTACATCTCCCGAGCCGTAAGCCGGGCTCACGACGGTGCCGTCCCAACAGAGTGCTGCAATCACGACGCTGAATGAAATCCACGCGATTCGGCCATTCCGAGATTTACCATGTGCCAGCATCCCGATGACTATGCCAGAAAAGCCCACGAGCGTCGCGTGGAGAACGGCTGCGCAGATCCGTAGCGGGTATCCCATTTCGCCGGGAGGGTGGGACACATCGGGGACCCCGTTGCTACTCATCGAGCAAGGCAATGAGCTTCTTCGGAGCGAGAGTCTTGTAGCTCTCAATCACGAGTTCTCGGATTTCCTCCCAGTCCGTGTTGCCGGTGAGAAAGACTCCAATGCGGTCGGGGCGAGCTCGTCGAGGGACGAAGAACGGGTGGCCAATGGACAGCAACGCCTCGCGCTCTTCAGGGTCCACACGCAACACGACCAAGGGTACGACCTTGCCGGTCGATGACTTCACTGCCACCAGGAGGCAAAACGACCTTCGGCGGATGTCGTACGAGTGCGCCGTCGATCGACTCCTGGTCAGTGAATGGTCTATGCGTTCCGTCACCTCCGGCAGCGCCAGGCATAGAGCGCGTATCCGCTTGGCGATGTCCTCCGGGACCTCGACGGGTGCGTTCGCCTCGTTCTTCGACGTACCTCCAGGTTATGGCGGGGGTGCCCCCGTACATTTCCGGTTCGGGGCGGGGCGTCGGGCGAAGTCACCCTGGAAGGCCCAAACAACATCTTGTGGGTCGCGCAGTGAAAGGGATAGCCCTTAAAATTCGCTACCGCGTGATGCCTGTCTGGCCGGCGCTTACGGCCGTTCGAGCAGGCGGGCCAACTCCTGGGCCAACAGCTCCGCTGCCGGGGGGTGGAGCGTGAAGAACAGCACCGGATCGAGCAGCTCGAGCTCGAGCAGCGCGGGACCGGCCGCGGTCGTCTCCACCATGTCGACGCGGGCGTAGGTGGTCGGGCCGAGGAGGTTCTCCGCAGCGGCCAGGGCCCGTCCGGCCAGGCGGAGTTGCGCCGGCGTCGCCGTGGCCCCCGTCATCACCTGGTTGTCGACCAGGCTGTCGGTGGGCCCCACGCCGCGGCGGATCATCGGGCCCTTGCGCACGGCGTGGCTGAAGCGACCCCCGATGTAGATGAGGGCGGCCTCACCCTCGGCATCGACCCGGTGCTCGTAGGGCTGCACCATGGCGGTCCGTCCGGCGGCGGTCAGCTCCCGCACATGTGCCCGGGCCGCAGCGTGCTCGTGGGGCTCGTAGCGTGCCGTGCGGTAGCCACCGCCGGAGACCGAGGGCTTGACCACGACCTCGCCGTCGGGGAGGTCCGGCATGTCGCGGTCGCTGTCGCCGTCGGCTCCCGGTTCCACCCACGTCGTCGGGACCGTCGGGACGCCGGCCCGCTCCAGGTCGAGCAGATAGCGCTTATCGATGTTCCACCGCAGCGTGCCCGGGGAGTTGTGCACCGGCACGCCGGAGGCGGCGATCCTGTCGGCCCACGATAAGAACGCGTCGACGTGATGGATGTTGTCCCAGACGCCGCTGGCCAGCACCAGGTCGTACGCGCTCCAGTCGACGGTGGGGTCGTTCCAGACCGCGGTGGTGGCATCCACCCCGGCGCCGGTCAGCGCCTGACGCAAGAGGGGCCAGTCGTCGTGCAGGTCGGGGAAGCGGGCACAGGCTGCCACGGCCAGGCGCGGTCGCGGGTCCGTGGTGTCCGCCTCGCCCGGGGCGGGGCCGGTCAAGTGCCGATGGGGAAGTGGCAGGCCACCTGGTGGCCGGGGCCGATCTCCCGCATCTCGGGGACCTCCTGGGCGCAACGGGCCTCGGCTCGCGGGCAGCGGGTGCGGAAGCGGCATCCCGACGGCGGGTTGATCGGGCTCGGGGGCTCGCCCGTCAGCACAGCCTGGTTGCGTGGCGCCTCGGGATCGGGCTCCACGGCGGAAGCGAGCAGAGCGGCGGTGTAGTGGTGGGCCGGCGTCTCGTAGAGCAGGTCTGAGGGTGCGCTTTCGCACAGGCGCCCGAGGTACATGACCGCGACCCGGTCGCTGACGTTCTTCACGACGGCGAGATCGTGCGCAATGAAGAGGATCGTCAGGTCGTACTCCTGTTTCAGATCCTGCAGCAGGTTGAGGATCTGTGCCTGCACGGACACGTCGAGCGCCGAGACGACCTCGTCGCACACCAGGAGCTTGGGCTTCAGCACCAGGGCGCGGGCGATGCTGATGCGCTGGCACTGGCCGCCGGAGAACTCGCGGGGCCGTCGGGAGCCGTTGACGTAGGGGTCGATGCCGACGTGGTCCAGCATGGCGCGCGCCGTCTCGACGCGCTCCTCCTTGGACCCGATCTTCCAGATGGTCAACGGCTCGGCGACGATGTCGATGATGCGCCGGCGTGGGTTCAGCGAGGAGATCGGGTCCTGGAAAATCATCTGCACCTGCGTGCGGAGCGTGCGCAGGTCGCCCCGGCTGAGCGACGTCAAGTCGGTCTCGCCGAACAAGATCCTGCCCGAGGTGGCCTTCTCGACCTGGATGATGGCACGCCCGGTCGTCGACTTGCCGCAGCCCGACTCGCCGACCAGGCCGAGCGTCTCACCCTGGCGCATGGTGAACGTGATGCCCGCGACGGCCTGCACGGCCGTGTTGCCCCGGCCGAAGGAGACGTGGAGGTCCTCGACGGAGAGGAGCGGCTCGGTCGCCACCGCGGACGGCTCCAGCGTGGTGTCGGTCATGCCCGAACCGGATCGGGCTGGCGCGGCGGCGCGGGGTCGCTCGTCGTCAGCGGGAACCAGCAGGCGTAGCTGTGCCCCGGCGACGCCTCCACCAGCGGGGGCTTCTCGACGTGGCACTTCTCGCGTGCGTAGGGGCAGCGGGGGGAGAAGGGACAGCCCGACGCGGGGTTGAGCAGGTCCGGGGGCCGTCCCTCTATGGCGATCAGCCGGGTATGGCTCGGCTCGGCGATGCGCGGCGTCGACTTGAGCAGCGCCTCCGTGTAGGGCATGGCCATGCTCTTGAAGAGCACGTTGGTGGGCGCCCGCTCGACCACGTTGCCGGCGTACATCACGATGATCTCGTCCGTGCGGGTGGCCACCACGCCGAGGTCGTGCGTCACCAGGATCATCGCCATGTCGCGATCGCGCTGGAGCTGGCCCAGCAGGTCGAGGATCTGCGCCTGCACCGTCACGTCGAGGCCGGTGGTCGGTTCGTCGGCCATCAGGAGCCGCGGCGCGCAGGCCAGGGCGATGGCGATCATGACGCGCTGGCGCATGCCGCCCGAGAGCTGGGCCGGGTAAGCCTCGTAGCGCTCCACGGGAGAGGGGATGCCCACCTGCATCAGGAGCGACAGTGCCGTCTCCTTGGCCTCGCTCTTGGAGAGCTTGAGGTGGATCTTGAGGGGCTCGGTGATCTGGTTGCCGATCCGCTGCACGGGGTTGAGCGACGTCATGGGGTCCTGGAACACCATGGCGATATGCGTGCTCCAGAGCTTGCGCAGCTCGTCGTTCGGCGCGTTGAGCAGCTCGGTGCCGTCGTAGCGGACCGATCCGGTCTGGGTGGTCGATGCGCGGGGCAGCAGCCCCATGATGGCCCGCGACAAAACGGTCTTCCCAGAGCCGGACTCGCCGACGATCCCGAGGGTCTTGCCCTGGTCGAGCGTGAGCGACACGCCCTGGACGGCCTGGAGCGGCCCGCGGCTGGTGGCGAAGGACACGTGCAGGTCCTCGACATCGAGCAGCCGGCGCCCGCTCACAGCTTTATGTCCGAGACGTCGAAGTACGCGCGCAGTTTGTCCGCCACGACGTTGAGGCTGATGAGGAGCAGGAACATGGCGGACGCCGGGAAGATGACCAGCCACGGGTTCGTCTGCCCCTTGGCGCCGGTCAGCAGGGAAGAACCCTCGTTGAGCATGTTGCCCCAGCTGGGCGTCGGCGGCGGCACCGACAAACCGAGGAAGGCCAGCGACCCCTCGAGCACGACGATGGTGGCCACAGCGATCAGCCCGAAGGACACGATGGTCGGCATGATGTTGGGCAGGATCTCGCGGGAGAGGATCCGCGTGTCGCTGGCGCCGAGCGCCTTGGCGGCCAACACGAAGTCGCGGGTGGCGTAGGACAAGGTCGAGGCCCGCACCACGCGGAAGATCAGAGGCGCGGCGAAGAGGCCGATGACGAGCGTGATCTTGAACATCGACTTGCCCCAGAAGGACACGATGGCGATGACGGCGACGATGGCCGGGAAGGCCAGGACCACGTAGGAACCGGTGTTGAGGGCCGTGTCGATGCGCCCTCTGCGGTAGGCCGAGATCATGGCCGGAATGCCGCCGACGACCAGGCCGATCAGGGCGCCGCCGAACCCGACCACCAGGGAGACCCTCGCCCCGTAGATCAGGCGGCTGAAGATGTCCCGATAGAGGTCGTCGGTGCCGAGGAGGTGGCCCCAGCCCGGTCCGGCGTTCTGCACGCTGTTGTAGTTCCCCAGATCGGGGTTGGGCAGCGGCAGCAGGCTGGCGAAGGTTGCCGCCAGGGCGACCAGGACGATCCAGCCGACACAGAGCCAGAAGAGCAGGCCGAGCTTCTTCTTGACCGGGTCCGCCGCCGCCTCGGCCTGGATCTCCTCTTTGATGTCGGCAAAGGCCTCATTGGTCGGGTTCGTCAGGCTGACGCTACTCACGGGCAATCCTCGGGTCGACGATGGTGAACAGGAAGTCGAAGATGAAGTTGATCAGAACGATGGCGACGGCGACGAACAGGGTGATGCCCTGCACCACTGTGTAGTCGTCCTGGTTGACGGCCGAGATGAGCTGATAGCCCAAACCGGGCATCTGCAACAGAAGTTCGACGATGAACGTCCCGGCGATCAGGCCACCGATGGTGACACCGGCCGACGCCAGCAACGAAATGGAGGAGGGGCGCAACGCGTGGCGCCACATGATGCGACGGTCGGACAAGCCCTTCGAGCGGGCCATCGTGATGAAGTCCTCTTGCAGTGTGGAGATGAGGTCGTTCCGCAGGAGCCGGAAGTAGACGACGATCGACCCGAGGGCGAGGACGATGGACGGCAACAGCATGGTGTGGATGTTCGACCAGAAGGCCTGGCCGATCGGTACATAGGAGGCCGGTCCCGGGAAGATGTGCCAGTGCACGGCGAAGATCAGCACCAGCACCGGCGCGATCACGAAGGGCGGCAGCGCCAGGAAGGCGAAGGTGGTGCTGTTCGACGCCTGGTCGAACAGGCCGTTCGGGCGCCGGGCCGAGTGCATGGCCATCGGGAAGGCGATGGCGAAGGCGAGGATCTGCGAGAAGATGATCAGCTCCAGGTCGATGGGGAACGACTGGGAGATGATGGTCCACGTCGACTGGTGCGTCGTGTACGACTGACCCAGGTTGCCCTGGAAGACGTGGCCGATCCAGATGAAGTACTGCTGCCACAGAGGCTTGTCCAGGCCGAGCTGGTGGTTGAGCGTGGCCACGTTCTGCGGCGTCGAGTTCGGGCCGAGAATGGTGTCGGTGGGGTTGCCCGGGAGGAGGTGGACCAGGAAGAAGGTAGCGATCGACACGAAGATGATGATGATGATGAGCAGCACCAACCGCTTAGTGATGTAACGGGTCACGGCGCCCCTTTCCCCCGTCGCTGTGTCGATTCCCTTCCCCGCGCCGTCCTCCTCCGGCGGCGGATGATCCTAGACCTCTGGGCCCTTGTCCTACCATGCGCCCCATGTCTGAGGAGGTTCCCGCTCTCACGGGCCGTACGCGCACGGTTGTCGCGGTCGCCGTGGGGGTGGTCGTCGCCGCCGGGCTGCTCCTGCGCTTCTGGACCCGTTCGGGCCTCTGGCTCGACGAGGCCCTCACCGTCGACATCGCCCGGCTGCCTCTGAACCAGATCCCCGAGGCGCTGAAACACGACGGTGCCCCGCCGCTCTACTACTACCTGCTGCACTTCTGGATAGTCCTGTTCGGGCAATCCAACGACGCCGTGCGGTCGCTCTCGGGCATCTTCGCCGTGGCGACGCTCCCGGTCGCCTGGCTCTGCGGGCGGCGGCTGGGCGGGCGGGCGCTGGCCTGGACGATGCTCGTGTTGCTGGCCAGCGCCCCGTTCGCGGTGTACTACGCCACCGAATCCCGCATGTACGCGCTGGTCATCCTCTTGACCGGCTGCGGCTATCTCGCCCTGGGGCGCGCCGTCACCACCCCGCGTCCCGGCAATCTCGTGGCGGTCGCGGTCGTCGCGGCGGCGCTGCTCTATACGCAGTACTGGTCGATCTACCTCGTCGCCATGGTCGGCATCTGGCTGGTCTTCTCCGTCGCGCGCGCCCGCCGGCACGGGCGGCCGGACGACGCCCCCTGGCCGGCCCTCATCGCGCTCGCCATCGGCTGCCTGCTCTTCGTCCCGTGGCTGCCGACGTTCTTCTACCAGACCGCGCACACCGGCACACCGTGGGCGGCGCCGCCCAACTTCTCCGCCGTGATCAATGCCCTCACGGGCTTCACCGACAACCAGGGCTCCACATTGCAGACGGGCACGAACCAGGGCCGGCTGCTGGCGGTCATCTACTTCGCCATGCTGGCGTTGGCCGTGTTCGGCCTCGGCCGGTCCGGCCGCATCATCGAGCTGGACCTGCGCACCCGCCCGCGTGCCCGCAGCCTCGGCTTCGTGGTGCTCGGGACGCTGTTCGCCGCCATCGCCGGGGGGATCCTCACCGCGAGCGCGTTCTCCTCGCGCTACGCCGCGGTGGTCTTCTTCCCCTTTCTCCTCCTCATTGCGCTGGGGACCACGACACTGCTCAATCCACGGGTGCGGGTCGTGGTCGTCGGGCTGGCTGTCGTGGCCGGGCTGATCTCGTCCGCCCAGAACGTGACCACGCAGCGGACGCAGGCCACCAGCGTGGCGGCCGCCATCAACGCCCAGGCCAAGCCGGGGGACATCATCGCCTTCTGTCCCGACCAGCTCGGCCCCTCCGTCTACCGCCAGATACGCAATCCATCGCAATACGATATGTTGACGTTCCCCCGCCGCACGGGGCCCGCCATCGTGGACTGGGTCGACTACGCCGACACCGTGCACGCGGCCGACCCGAATGCCTTCGCGGCCGACCTGGCCCAAAAGGCGGGGTCCACCCACCACGTCTGGCTGGTCTGGCAGTCGATGTACCAGACCTATGGCGTGAAGTGCGAGACGATCGCCACGGACCTGCTGGACGCCGCCACGAAGAACGGCGGGGGAGGGCGCAACGTGGTCGTCGCCCGCCCCCTCTACTACTACGAGCCCATGAACCTCACCGAGTTCGCCACCGGGGGCTCCTGACGACTGCCGCGCCCCCGGCGCCGGCTGCGTCCCCGGGACCGGAACCCTCCCCGAGGGCTTCTGGGGGGTCCACTAACCTGCCTACTTCGTGACTGCCACCGAAGAATCGCCCGCCGTGATCGTGGGCGCGGGCCCCGGGGGGCTCACGGCGGCCTATCTCCTGACCAAGCGGGGGGAGCACCCGGTCGTGCTCGAGGCCGACGACGTGGTGGGCGGCATCAGCCGGACCGTGGTGCGCGACGGTTGGCGCTTCGACCTGGGGGGACACCGCTTCTTCACCAAGGTCCCCGAGGTGGAGGCCCTCTGGCACGAGATCCTGCCCGAGGGCGATTTCATGCTCCGGCCCCGCATGAGCCGCATCTATTACAAAGGCAAGTTCCTGGACTACCCGCTGCGGGCGCTCAACGTGCTCCGCAACATCGCGCTCTGGGAGGGGATTCTCATCGTCTTCTCCTACCTGTGGTCCCGCATCCGCCCCCCCAAGGACGAGTCCAACTACGAGAACTGGCTCGTGAAGCGGTTCGGCTGGCGTCTCTACCGCACTTTCTTCAAGACGTACACCGAGAAGGTCTGGGGCGTGCCGGTGTCGGACATGCCGGCCGACTGGGCGGCCCAGCGGGTCAAGAACCTCGACCTGCGCAAGGCGGTGCTCAACTCCATCCTCCCCAAGCGCGGCCAGACCGACATCACCACCCTCATTGAGGAGTTCCAGTACCCCAAGTACGGCCCCGGCATGATGTGGGAGGTGTGCGCCGGCAAGGTGCAGGCCGCCGGGGGGACCCTGGAGATGGAGGCGCGGCTGACCGGCATCACGGTCGAGGGTGGCCGCGCCGTGGCCGCCACGTACCGCCAGGGCGGGACCGAGCACACGGTCCCCGCCTCGCACGTCGTCTCGACCATGCCCATGCGCGAGCTGGTGCACACGATTTCGCCGCCCCCGCCGCCCGAGGTGCTGGCGGCCGCCGACGACCTGCACTACCGCGACTACCTGACGGTGGCGCTCGTGGTACCCGAGTCGCGCAGCTTCCCCGACAACTGGATCTACATCCACGCCACCGACGTCGAGGTTGGGCGCATTCAGAACTACGGATCGTGGTCGCCGTATCTCGTCAAGGACGGGCGCACCTGCCTCGGTCTCGAGTACTTCGTCTTCGAGGGCGACGCCACGTGGAACATGCCCGACGACGAGCTGATCGCGCTGGGGACGAGGGAGCTGATTGCGCTCGGGTTGGCCGCCGAGGGCGACGTCGAGCACGGCTACGTCGTGCGCGTGCCCAAGGCATATCCGTACTACGACTTCAGCTACAAGGCCAACGTCAACACCATTCGCAAGTGGATCGAGACCGAGGCGCCCAACATCCATCCGGTTGGACGCAACGGGATGCACAAGTACAACAACCAGGACCACTCCATGTACACCGCCATGCTCACGGTGGAGAACATGTTCGGCGCCACCCACGACATCTGGTCGGTCAACGTCGAGGAGGAGTACCACGAGTCGGGGTCGACCGGACGGGACGCCCCGGTGCTGCCGCGCCGCTCGAGTGCGACGGCAGCCGGCGCAAGTGCCTTCGACGCTGGCTGACCGGGCGCCCACGCGCGCTGGAACCGAGGCGCCGCAGCGGACCGACCGCGAACCGCCCGGCGAGGTCGATCGGGAGCGGCGGGGGACCGGATGGTGGCGCCGGTGGATGACCTTCGTCACGGTCGGCCTGATCTATCTCACCCTCGGCTTCGCCCTCTGGGTGCACGCCTGGACGGCGGGCGGCACCACCAACACGCTCTGCGGCTGCGGCGATCCCGCCCTCTTCCTCTGGTTCTTCCAGTGGCCCGCCACCGCGTTAGCGCACGGGGAGAACCCTTTCTTCTCGACGGCGCTCTTCCATCCCACCGGCATCAACCTGCTGGCCCAGACGTCGGTGACGGGGATGAGCATCCCTCTGGCCCCGGTCACGTGGATCTGGGGGCCAGTGGCCTCGCTCAACGTCGCCGCAACGGTGGCGCCCGCGCTCACCGCCTACACGGCCTTCATCGCCGTCCGGCGCTGGGCGCGCTGGACCCCGGCGGCCTTCCTCGGCGGCCTCCTCTACGGCTTCTCGCCCTTCGTGCTGACCAGCCTGGAGGGCGCACACCTCATGACGGCCGCGCTCATGGTGCTGCCGCTCATCCTCATCGTGCTGGACGAGATCGTCGTGCGCCAGAGGCACAGCGTCCTGTGGTCCGGCGTGCTCCTCGGCCTGCTGGTGTGCGTGCAGTTCTTCCTCTCCACCGAGCTCCTGGTCATCGCTGTCATCGTCGTGGTGATCGCCCTCGTGGTGCTGGTCGTCTTCGGGTGGCTGACCGAAAGGGACGAGGTGCGCCGGCGCGCCGGCCATGCGGCCGCCGGCCTCGGCGTCGGCGTCGGCGTCGGGGCCGTGCTGCTGGCCTGGCCACTGTGGTTCGCGCTCGACGGCCCGGGACACCTCTCCGGCAGCATCTGGCCCAACATCGCGGCGCTTGGGGGATACGTCCCCGCCAACTACGTGTCGCCCCATTACATCCAGGGCTCGAACGTCTTCCTCCTCCTGGGCGGGTACTCGGGCCCGCAGCTGGGGTCCTCGGGGTACCTCGGCTGGGGGTTCCTCGCGGTGCTCGTCGGGGGCCTGGTGGCCTTCCGGCGGGACCGGCGCCTGTGGTTCTTCGCCTTCGTCCTGGCGCTCTGCGCGCTCTTCGGGCTGGGGGACCGGCGGGGCCAGTGGTGGGAGGTGGCCGGCCTGTTCGCCCACATCCCGCTCATGGAGAACGTGATCGTGCAGCGCTTCATGGCCGTCGGCTTTCTGGCCGCCGCGGTGATGCTCGCCCTCGTGCTCGACCGCGTGCATGCCTGGGCGCCGAACTGGCGGGGCGCCCTGAGCGCGGTGGCGGTCGCCGCGGTGGCGCTGGTGCCCATGGGCGTGACCTTCGGGACCCGGCTCCCCTTCGCCATGACACCGGTCTTGTTGCCCCGCTGGTACACCGAGGTGGCGCCGACGCTGCCGTCGGGGCAGGTGCTCCTGTCGTATCCGGCCCCCTTCACCGGGATCCAGGCGGCCATGGCCTGGCAGGCCGTCGACCGCATGCACTACAGCCAGGCCGGGGGCGGGGGCCCCCAGGGGGCAGTGACGCGCGCCGGCGCGGCGGCCGGCGGGTTCCGTGTCCTCGTGCAACTGACGTTCGATTACGACGTCCCGAGCCCCACCGGGACGCCGGCGCAGTACGCCGCCGTCCGCAAGGCGCTGCGCGTCTGGCGGGTGGACAGCGTCGTGATCTCGACCGACCCGGCGGCTCCGAAGCTGCAGCAGGGCCAGGACCCGGTCTACGCCGCCGCCTTCATGACGGCGGCGCTGGGCCATCTGCCGCAGGTCGAGTCCGGCGCCTGGGTCTGGCACGACGTCCAGGCCGATTCCACCCCTCCCTTGCGCACGGGCAGCGACGTGCTCGGCGCCTGCACGCGGAAGGCGGAGGGGAGATCGGGGCGGGTGACGACCACCCTCAAAGCCCCAACCTGCGTGGGACTTCTGGCCCTGGCGCAACCCTGAGCGTGGCGGGAAACTTGTCAACCCTGGGCCTTCTCGGGCCGACACAAGCCCGGAGGGCGCCGTCACGAATCGTCCGCGCCGGCGCACGGCCCCGTGGGCCCATCAGCGAGGAGGACCGTGGGGATCCTGAGGCAATCGGCTGGGCGGGCTCTGTGCGGCGTGGCGGGCGTGTTGACACTCGCCGGGGCTGCTGTGGCCGTCCCCGCCTCCGCCGCCTTGCCGTCGCACCACCGGACCGCGTCGACGGCCGGACCCACCGGTGGGGCCCGTGCAGAGCAGCCGCTGGCGCTGGGCCTGACCTCGGCGGAGCGTTCGGCACTGAGCCGGGCCGGCGCCTTCGGAGCTCACCCTGTCCGCCTGCTGATCCTCGGCGACTCCATCGCCATGACCCTGGGTATGGGGCTGTCGGAGGACGCCCAGTCCTCCTACGGGGTCTCGGTAGCCGACGATGCCACCATCGGGTGTGACCTCGACCCCCAGCTCGAGGTGATCACCTCCGACGCGGTCGGCCCGGCCACCCAGGGTTGTGTGGGCTGGCGGACGACATGGGCGCAACTGATGGACAGCCAGCGACCCCAGGTGGTGGCCCTCGGGCTGGGCCGCTGGGAGGTCGCCGACCACCTCCTCGACGGGAGCTGGGTCCACGTGGGCGAACCGGCCTGGGACGTCCACCTGGCCGCCGATCTGGACAGCGCCATCGCCATCTTCCACTCGGTTGGTGCCAGAGTGGTGCTGTTCACCATGCCCTATATCGACCCCAGTCAGCGCCAGCTCGACGGCGTCCCCTTCGCGGAGAACGACCCCGCCCGCGCCCGCTCCTACAACGCGGTCGTGGAGCAGGTGGCCCGGTCCCAGCGGGCTGACGACGTCAGCGTGATCGACCTCAACAAGATGCTGGGCCCGGGCGGCACCTACACATCCAGGGTCGACGGGATCCGGGTGCGCTACACCGACGGCATCCACGTGAGCCTCGCCGGAGGCCAGTGGCTGCAACGGGAGATCTTGCCGAAGGTCGACAAGATCGGCATGGAAGACGAAGCGGCGGCGAAGGCCGGCGTGTGATCGATCCCGAGGTCGCGTCGGCGCCCGGCGACGAGACCCCTGCCGCCGAGGTCGTGGTCGAGGCGATGCCGACCGCCATGGCGTTCGCGCCCACCGGGCCCAACCTGGGGGCCGAGCTCCTCGTCGAAGAGGAGAAGGGGCCCGGCGATTCGATGCGGGCCGGCCTGCTGCAGGTCAGCCCGCTCGCCGCCGCCGCCGTGCTGGCGAACGGCGCGGCCGTCGTCCTCACGGTGGCGCTCGCCCGGCTCCTCACCCCGCACGGCTACGGCGTCCTCAATCAGTTGACGGGGCTCTACCTGATCCTTTCCATGCCGGGCTCGGCCGTCGTGGTGGCGGTGGTGCGGCGCGTGACCGTGTGGCACGAGGACGGCAGCGGACACCTCGTCCGCCGTTGGGCCGGCAGGGTGCACCGCCGGTGCACCCTGCTCGTCCTGGTCTGGGCGGCGGTGGTCTTCGCCAGCCGGCACGGCCTGGCCGTGCTGCTCAACCAACAGAGCGGCATCGGCATCGCCGCCATCCTCACGGCGGCCGGCTTCTTCGTCTTGCTCTCGCTCGACCGGGGCCTTCTGCAGGCCCACCGGTCCTACCGGCCGCTGGCCGTCAACCTGCTGGTCGAGATCGGCGTCCGGGTGGTCGCCGTGGTGGCGCTGGTGGGGGCCGGCTTCGGTGCCTCAGGCGCGGCGTTCGGGATCCTGATCGCCGAGGCGGCGGCGGCGGTGCATGCCCGCTGGGCCTCGGTGCGGGCGTGGGCGGACGGCACGGCGGTCAAACTGTTCGCTCTCCTCGACGCCGGCAGCTGGGTGCAGGTCGTCCGCCGGGACACGCAGTTCGCCGACGACAGCGCCGCACGCCACACCGTGGTCGTGGACCTGGTCGCCGCCTCCATCTGCCTGTCGATGGTGGCGGTCCTCCAGAACATCGACGTGCTCGTGGTCGCCCGTGACAACGGGTCGCACAGCGGCGCCTACGCCGCCGTCTCGGTCACCTCCAAGGCGATCGTCTTCGGGGCCGTCGTGCTGGGTGGCTACCTGCTCCCCGAGGCGGCCATCCGCTGGCGCCAGGGCGGGCACACGCTCAAGCAGCTGGCCGTGGTGCTGGTCATTCTCGCCGTCCCGTCGGCCCTGCTCCTGTCCGTGGCCGTCCTGGCGCCCGAGCAATTCCTCCAGATCTTCTATCACCACGCCTACACGTCGGCCGCCGACGCGCTGGCACCCCTCGCGTTCGCCATGATCATGCTCAGCGTCACGGTCGTCCTGACCATGTACCTGCTCACGGTGGGCCGCCGCTGGGTGACCGTGGTGCTCGTGGGCGGCGCCGCGGCCCTCACGGTGGCCGTGCTGCGCGTGCACGGGGCACCCCTGGCCACCGCCTGGGTGGACGTGGTGGTCCAGGCGGCGCTCCTGATCGTGATCGTCTGCGGCTTCGTCATCGTCCACAGGGTCCGACGATCGGGGCAGGTCGTAGGGCTAACCTGACGCCCAATGCGTGACGACCTGGGGCCGGTGCCGGCCGCGCCCGAGGGGGCCCCCGACGAGTCAGGGGGCTCGGCATCCGACGGGCTGGCGGCCATCGCAGCCGGGGCCGGCCTGCGCCGGATCCACTTCGTGGCCTGGCGGGATCTCGACGACCCTGAGGCAGGCGGCTCGGAGCTGCACGCCCACGAGGTCGCCTCCCGGTGGGCCGCCGCGGGCCTCGACGTGACCTTCCGCAGCTCGGCCGTGCCGGGCGCGCCGGCTGCGCTCTCCCGTGACGGCTACCGCGTGCTGCGCCGGTCCGGCCGCTATGCCGTATTCCCCGGTGCGGCCTGGGAGGGGATCCGCATGGGGCACCGCCCCGGGGACGCCCTGGTCGAGATCTGGAACGGCATGCCCTTCTTGTCGCCCGTCTGGTACCGGGGGCCGCGGATCGTCTTCCTGCACCATGTCCACGCCGAAATGTGGGGCATGGTGCTGCCGCCGACGCTGGCCCGTCTGGGCAACCTGGCCGAGCAGTCGATCGCCCCTCGCTTCTACCGCTCGAGCCGCATCGTGACCCTGTCCGGCTCCTCGCGGGACGAGATCGTGGACCTTCTGGGGTTCCGCAGCGAGCGGGTGACGGTGGCGCCCCCCGGCGTGGACACGCGCTACACGCCCGGCGGGCCGCGGTCGGCCACCCCGCTGGTCGTCGCCGTCGGCCGGCTGGTGCCAGTGAAGCGGTTCGACGTCCTCATGCGGGCGCTGGTGGAGGCGAAGGCGGCCCAGCCTGCGCTCGAGGCCGTGATCGTGGGTGAGGGATACGAGCGCCCGGCCCTCGAGGCACTGCGGGACGAGCTGGGCGCGGCGGACTGGCTGCACCTGCCCGGACGGGTCAGCGACGAGGAGTTGGTGTCCTACTACCGGCGGGCCTGGGTGGTCGCCAGCAGCTCGCAGCGCGAGGGATGGGGGATGACCCTCACCGAGGCGGCCGCCTGCGGCACGCCTGCGGTGGCGACTGCCATCGCCGGCCATGCCGACGCCATCGTCGACGGCGAGTCAGGGCTCCTCGTGGACGTGGAAGACCTGCCCGGGGCGCTCCAGCGGGTGCTCGGTGACGAGGTGCTCCGCAACCGCCTGGCCCGGGGTGCACTCAGCCGGGCGCGCTGGTTCACCTGGGACGCCACCGCCCGGCGGGCGCTCGAAGCGCTGGCGGCAGAGGCGGGGAAGACGCCCGAGGGCTGAGGGCTGGGGTTTGCGGCTCAGGTGGTGGTGGCGGGCTCGGGGACGCGCTCCTTGTCCGCATCGGCGTCGTCTGCCTCGTCCGGATCGGCTTCGTCCGCGTCGTCGGCGGCATCGGAGGTCGTGACCTCGGTCTCTGGCCCCCATCGGCCTCGTTGCCCGCGGGGTCGCTGCCCGCTCCTGTCGCCTCGGTGGCGTCCACGGGAAGGGCGCCATCCCCGCCGTCGGGTCCGGAGGGGTCGTCGGGGCCCTCCCCGCCACCGCCCGGACCACCGCCCCCGGGGCCGTCTCCGTCGTCGGCGCCGGTCTGACCAGCCGGGCGCGCCCTCCAGGCCCGGTGGCCGTGCAGCCGCTTCGTGCGCAGCCCGAAGGCCCGAGACGACGCCGTCTGCGAGGAGCAGCGCCACGCCGATCCAGACGAGGTTGCCGGCGTGCTGGAAAGCGCCGGCCCAGTTCGACCCAGGTGCCGGGTGGTGCACCTGCTGGCCCGCAATGACGTTGAACGCTCCGGCGACCAGCGAACGCCACGCCGCTGACGGTGGCGATGGCCCGGACCCAGGGCAGGAGCAGCCCCGCCACCACGACCGCACCGACGGCCAGGGCGATGTCGTTGGGAAGGGGGAGTGAGGAGATGCTGCTTGTCACCGCGCTCATCAAGAGCGCCCGCACGGAGAGGTCAGCGGGTGGGCGGAGAGGCGCACCGCCGGATCACGGAAGAACGGCAGGGTCGTGGCGGGGGCGTCGAAGGGGGCCGCCGGCCGCACGGGTGCGTCCGGACCGGCCGGCCCGCGCAGGCGCCGCGGCAGGCGGGCGCGCAGCCAGCCGGCGGGGCCGCGTCGGCATGAAGGCGAGGAGGAGGCAGAGGAACAGCGTGCCCGCGGACAGCGCCAGCGCACCCCATTCCACCTTCTGCGGTGTCCACGTCAGCGTCACGGTGAAGTCCGGCCCGCCGAGCGTGTGCAGGTCGGCCATCGTGATCTGCCAGCCGTTGGCGAAGCTGTCCGTCAGCTGCGAGAAAACGAGGTTGACGGCATGTGATCCCGCTCGGGGCGTGTCTGCTTGTGGGGCCGCGCCGTTGCTTTCCATCCCTTGTCGACGCTCTCGCCGAGCACGAACTCGAACGGTTGCGTCGCACCGGTCACCTTCGCCGTCT
>CAWFPP010000015.1:0-14173 GCA_963817735.1 uncultured Acidimicrobiaceae bacterium
CGCCGGTTCCGCCCGGATCGCGGCGGCGGCCTGACCCGGATCCACCAACGAATCCCGCCGAGTGTCACCGCCACCGGTCACAATGCTCGTGTGGTCGCCGTCGACATCAGGCCGAGGGATTCCCGCTTTGCCAAGCAGTGCCCCCAACGCGTGCAGCTCGACGTGCTGCAGCCCTGTGATCCTCTGCCCGACCCGCCCTTCCTGCAGATGCTCTACCGGGCCGGCGAGGCGTTCGAGAGCGAGACCTTCGTCGCTCTCTTCGAGGGGGTGGAGGGTGCCGTTGTCATCGAAGCCGAAGACCTCGATGCCCGGGAGTGGCAGACCCTGCAGGCCGTGAAGGCCCGGGCGCTGGTCATCGCCGGCGGGCGGCTCCCGGTGGACCACGAAGCGCATCGAGTGGGGCAGCCTGATCTGCTCGTGCGGTGCGGTGAGGGCTATTTGCCCGTGGAGGTCAAGGCGCACAAGGCGCTCGAGCGCGTCCGCAAGGAGGGGACGGGGACGGCGTTGGTGTCCGAGGTCGGGGCACCGTTCTTGGATGCCGCGGCGGTCGATGTCGAGTTCGTCGCCCGGAGGCACGTTGGCGACCTGCTGCAGCTGGCGCACTACCACGCCCTACTCGAGACGGCCGGCATCGCCTCGCCGGGTTGCTTCGCCGCCGGCGTCATCGGCACGGAGGGGGTGATCGTCTGGCACGACCTTCGGAGCCCTGCCTTTCTCCGCCCGAATACGCCGACGGTGGTCCGCTCGAACGCATGAGCCCCCTGGTCCGCTACGACCTCGAGTTCGCCCTGCGGCTCGAGATCCTTGCCGCGGCCGAGGAGTACCTGGTCGACGAGACGGCACCGTTGTTGGCGGAGCCGGTCGTGTGCGACCAGTGCGACATGTGCCGGTGGCGGGAGTGGTGCGGCGACCGGCTCGAGGAGGTGGCCGACCTGAGCCTGATTGCGGGTGTCGGCGCGGGCGGCGGGCGCTGTACAAGGCCTACGGGATCGGGAGCCTCCATGAGTTGGCGGCGCTCGACTGGCGGACGGCCGAGCTCGTCCGCGGCAAGGTCGATGTCGAGGGATTGCTCTCGAAGGCGGCGGATCGGCCGGCGTCGACTCCGCTTGCCGAGGTGATCGGGAACCGGCCCAAGCAGGTCGAGGTGCTGGCCGAGATCGGCCTGTACACGGTGGGCGATCTGGACACCATCGATGCGAAGACGCTGCAGGTGTGTGGGGCCGGCGCGTCGAACGCGGCCGGCCAGATCGAGCTGGCCCGGGCCCGCATCGGTGCGTCACCGGCCTACCGGCGGCGCGACGTCCATGCGGTCGTCGTTCCTCGCGCCGACATCGAGGTCGACGTGGACATGGAGAACACCAACGACGGCTGTTATCTGTGGGGCGCGCTCGTCACCGATCGACGCGGGGTGACGGCGACGACGACGGCGCCGACGGCTATGGCGCCGACGGCTCGTTACGTGGCGTTCGTTTCGTGGGACCCCGACATCGAGGCCGGCGAGCTGATCGCCTTCAAGGAGTTCTGGTCCTGGTTCACCGGCGAGCGGGCCAGGGCCGCCGCAGAGGGCGCCACGTTCGGGGCCTACTGCTACAGCAGGAGCGCCGAGCAGGGGCAGATGACCCGCATCGCCGACCGGCTCGGCCTGCGCGACGAGGTCGACGAGTTCTTGGCCTCCGTCGACTGGGTCGACCTGCTGGAGGTCGTGCGGGCCCAGCTGATCACCGGCCGCAGCATGGGGCTGAAGGAGACGGCGCCGCTGGCCGGCTTCTCCTGGCGGACCGACGACGGCGGGGGGACCCTGGCCATGGTCAAGTACGAGCAGGCGATCGACGAAGCGGCCGACGGAGGAGCCCGGGCCGCGGCGCAGGCGTGGATCCTGCAGTACAACGAGGACGACGTGCGGGCGACAGCGGCACTGCGGGACTGGCTAAGCGGGCCGGCGCAGAGCCTCCCGTCCATCGCGGCCGCCACGGAGTAAGCCCGAAGTAGGCCCGAAGCTGGGCGCAACCCCGATGCGCGGTTGACCTGCGCCAACACTACGATCTGGCTGTGGTGGGGGAAGAGGCCGACAAGACCGACGAAGTGCCGGTAGTCCCGCATCTCGAATTCGACGATGCCGCGGACACCGAAGACCTGCCCCAGGGTCGGTGGACCGACAGGACGGCGCGGCTCGCTGCCCTCGGCCTCTCCGCGGTGCTGCTGGTCGCCGGCGGCGTCGCGTTCGGGGCCTGGCTCGGCACGAGCCCACAGAGCTCGGGTATCACCCAGATTCCCCATCCCTCGGGCGCCACGGGCAGCACCGGGACGGCGAACAGCGGCTCGACAGGGGGCGGCAACTCCGGGGCGGGTTCAGCGGCGACCCCTGCGACCAGCGGCACCGGGGCGACCGGCGCCACAGGGTCCACAGGTGACACGGGCGGCACCGGGGCGGCGGCGGAGGGCCTCTCGGCCGGCTCAACCGGGAGCACGGGGGCCGGCAATTCGGGTGCCGGCGCGAGCGCGGCGTCCCGGCTCAGCGCGGCCGGGGCGGGGGCGGGGTCGGGGTCGCCCGGCTCGGCCGGCGCGGGGTCGGGGTCGTCCTCGGGGGCGAGTCAGACCCAGGGAAGCGGAGCAGCGGGCTCGAGCGCGGCCTCAGCCGGCAGCGGAAGTGCGAGCGGGGCCGCTGGTGCCGGCGCGACGTCCGAGGGCAGCGGGACCGGGAGCGGAGCCGGGACGACGCAGGGAACTGTCGGAGCAGGTTCGGGCTCGCTGTCGGGTGGGACGACGGGGACCTCCATCCCCTGAACGAAGGCTGCTCGGTCGGTCAGCCCAGTCTGTCGATCAGCCCAGTCTGTCGATCAGCCCAGTCTGTCGGTCAGCCCAGTCTGTCGGTCAGCCCAGTCTGTCGGTCAGCCCAGGCGCAGGGTCTCGAGCGGCTCCAGGCGCGCTGCCTTAATGGAGGGGAAGAGTCCGGCCACCACTGCGACGACGAGGGCGAGGCCCATCCAGATTGGGATCGTCTTGTAGTCGAGGACGACCACCCACCCGGAGAGGGCCGACACCCCGTAGACGATCCCCACACCCAGGGCCGCGCCGATCAGGCCACCGAGCAGGCCGACGAAGAGCGACTCGAGCAAGAATTGCCCGGCGATCTTCGAGCGACTGTGGCCGACGGCCCGGCGGATCCCGATCTCCGACGACCGCTGAATCACCGAGATCGACATCACATTTGCAATGCCGACCCCGCCGACGATGAGGGCCAACAGGCCGGCCAGGAATGCCACCTGCTGCAGCGTCTTGTTGGCCTGCGCCGCTGCCTGGAGGACGTCGCTCGGGATCTGCGTCGACACCTGGTTGGAGCCCCCGAGGCTGATGGCGGTCTGGACGGCGTTGGCGGTGGACTGGGTGGTGCCGGGCGCGGCGCGGATGTAGAGCTGGTTCGGCTCGCCGTTGGTGCCGAGCACGTGTTGGGCCGACCACTCGGTGACGAACACCGCATTGTCGAGCTCGGGGTCGAGCGTGACCGCGCCGAGGACGCCGACCACCGCGAAGTTGGCGCCGTTGAGACTGATGGTGCGGGTCTCGCCGGGCAGGTAGCCGTATTGCTTGGCGATGCCCTCGCCGAGCACTGCGGCTCTGGTGTGCAGGCGCAGATCGGCCAGATCGAGCCAGCGTCCGCTCGTCACCGGCACCTGCAGCACGCTCGGCAGGCCGACTCCCGCCGCCCGCACCGGGACGGGGAACGCCTCGTAGTAATCCTTGGCTCCCTGGACCGGCACCGACACGACGTCGGAGAGGTTGGCCGTGGCGGCGGCGGCGGTCACGCTCGTGACGGCTTCGACCCGCGCCACCGCGTTGGACGGGAAGGTCGGGCTCTGCGAACCGAACGTGCCGCCAGCCTGGGCGACGATCAGGTTCGTGCCGAGCTGGGCCAGCTGGGCCTGCAGCTGGCCCTTGGCGCTTTCGGTCAGGCCGATGGCACAGACCATGGCGGCCACCCCGATGATCGGCCCGAGCATGATCATGAGCGTCCTGGTTTTCCGCGCCGTCAGGCCATTCAGGGCGACGCCGATGAGGTCGCGGGCCTGGCTCACGCGGGGGTCCCGGCCAGATGCTCGTCGGCCACGATCTGGCCGTCTCGCATGGAGATCCGGCGTGCCGCCGTATTGGCCACCGTGGGGTCGTGGGTCACCATGACGACGGCGCGCTCGGGCGTCTGGAGGCTCCGGAAGATATCGAGGACGTGCGCCGCGTTGACCGAGTCCAACGCGCCGGTCGGCTCGTCGGCCAGGACCATCAGGGGGTCCGTCACGATGGCCCGGGCCAGGGCCACCCGCTGTTGCTCGCCGCCTGACATCTGCACCGGCCGATGGTCCACGCGGGCACCCAGACCGAGCTGATCGAGCGCGTCGTACGCCTTCTCCCTGCGTTGGCGGGGCCGCATGTCCCGGTAGAGCAGGGCGGTCTCGACGTTCCCGAGCGCGCTCAGGTGGGGGATGAGATGGAACTGCTGGAAGACGAACCCGATGGAGTCGCCGCGCACGTGTGAGCGGGTGACGTCGTCGAGCCGGCTGACGTCGCGGCCCGCCACGCGCACCTTGCCGGCGCTGGGGAGGTCGAGCAGGCCCAGCAGACCCAGCATGGTCGACTTCCCCGATCCCGACGGCCCCACGATGGAGATGAACTCACCGGCCATGATGCGCAGTGATACGTCGCGCATGGCGTAGACGATCACCTCCTCGCCGTACAGGCGCGACACGTGCTCGAGCTCGAGGAGGGGCTGCTCCAGGACCGTCTCCTCGGTCGTCGGTTCCGCGACGGGCTCGGACGTCACGACGACGAGTCGACCTCCACGACGATGGTCTGGCCGGCCCGCAGCCCACGCGTGATCTCGATGTACGAGCCCTCGGTGAGCCCCGTCGTGACCGGGACCTCGACGATCCGTCCGCCATGAGCCAGGTTGACCACCCGCACGACGTCCTGACCGGTCCCGTTCTGCTTCACTGCCGCGATCGGCACGGTCAGCGCATCGCTCTTCTGCTCGGTCACGACATCGATGGACACCGACGACCCGTCGGCGCCGTCGAGCCCAGGTGCCTCGATCGTCCCCTCGTAGACCTGGGTGGATGCCTGCCCCGCGGCCGCGGTCTGCTGAGTCGGAGTGGAGTCGAGCTCGGTGATGGTGCCCGAGACCGAGTTGTTCTCGCCGTCGATCTGGACCGTGCAGGTCTGGCCGACGGCGAGCTGCGTGCGGTTCGACGCCGACGCGTCGAGGGTGACCGTGAGGTTCGGCTCGGTCAGCGACAGGATGGCCGTGCCGGTCGTGACCGGTTGCCCCGCCTTCACATAGACAGTGCCGACGCGGGTGGGCCACGAGCCCACGATCATGTCGGTGGGCTCGAAGCTGATGTTCCGCTGCAGCGACTGGATGGTCACCGTGACCGAGGTCTGGCCCGCCTTCAGCAGCGCCGTACCGGTGAGGGGCTGGTAGTTCGTGCCCGGCTGCGCGGTGCCCTGCACCGCGAAGTTGACCGAGGTGTCCATGGCCGGCGCCTGGGTGGAGGTGATGACGAAGGCAGCCGATCCGCCCTGCGACACGCTGGGTGTCGCGGCGGCGATGGTGAGCTTGGGCACCACCTGGGACGTGATGGTCACCGAGGCACTCGACGGCGACCCGACCACGTACGAGGAGCTCGCGGCGAGCGAGACCGTCAACACCCGGTTGGGCTCGACCAGGTTGTCGGTGACGGTGGGGATCTGCACACTCAATGCGGTCTGGCCGGCGGGAACGGTCAGGATGCCGGCCGGGAGGGAGTAGTCGATGCCCTGCTGCGCCGTGCCCCCGTAGGAGAGGTTGATGGTGAGGGGCTGGCTGAGCGCCTGACTCAGCCCGATGGAGACGGGGTAGGGCTCCCCCTTCTGCAGGTAGGTCGTGGCCGACGTGAGCGTGACAGTCGGCTGGGTCAGAGTGCCGTTGATCGTCACGACGGCCGAGCCGGAAGAGCCGACGGTGTACTGGGAAGGGTCCGGGGAGATGGTGACGACGATGTAGTCGTTGGGCTTGATCGTGCTCGTCTGCTCGGTCGTGAGGGTCAGCGTGGCGGTGGTGGCGCCCGCATCGAGCGTGATGACCGGGTCAGGAACCATGTAGTCGGTCCCGGCGGAGGCATTCCCCCCGAAGCTCAGGGCCACCTGGGTGTTCTGCAGCGGCGCCTGGTTGGCCGTCACCGTCAACGTGACGGTCCCCCCCGGGGACACATTGGTGCCGCCGGTGATCTGCAGCGTCGGCACCGCACCGTTCGCAATGGTGGTCTGGGCCGAGCTCGGAGACCCCACGGAATAGCCCGTCCCCGAAGCGAGGGCCATGGAGATCGTGGTATTCGGTTGGACCGTGGTCGTGGCGCGCGTCTGCACGGTGACCGTGGTCTGCAGCGCCTCGGCCGGGAGGGTCACCGTGGTCGGGGGCGAGATCACGTTGTCGGGCCCGGCGGTGCCGCCGGGGGTGAGGTCGACCGTGATGGCCGACGTCGACGTCGTCGACGCGCTGATCACGAAGTTCGCCGGCTGGCCCGCCGCCACCTGATCGGCCACCGATGCGATGGTCAGCACAGGGACCGGGTCGTCGGCCAGGACCGCCGTCGGCTGTGCCGCACCGTGGGTCGACCGCGTGACGGAGGCGGCCTGCGTCGCGGGTGGCCCGATGATCAGGCCGGCGGTGTCCTGGTCGCCGAGCTGGTAGCCCGGGCCTTGCTCCAGGGCCACGCTCACCGACTGCGGCGTGGCCGGAGTGGAGTTCGGGTAGTTCTGTTGGGCCTGCCACTGGGCCAGCGCGAACTGGGTCTGCTCCGTGAAGAGGTTGTTGCTCGGCCCCGGGTAGTCCCCCGCCGCATTGAGGATCTGCTTGAGCTCCACCACGTCGGCTCCGGTGTCACCTGGGACCAGGGAGCGGAAGAACGGCAGGGTCCCACTCTCGGCGATGGCGTTGCGCCCGTTGAGCGAGAACATCACATCGCCCGTGTTGGTGACCGATCCATCCTTCACCGACACGTCGCTGACCAGACCCTGGCTGGCGGCGGTCACCTTGGTGGTCTCCTTGCGCGCCAGGGTGCCCGTCAGGTTCACGGTTCCCTGCAGGGTGCGCCGCTGCACCGTGCTGAGCACGACGACCTGCTTCCCCGAGGAACCGCTGCCGCTCGAGGCGACGGCGTACGAGATCCCGGCCGCGGCGAGTACCGCTACCGCGACGACGACGCCGATGGTCTTCTGCTTGCGGGTCATGTGGTCATCCCCCGATAGTGGTCGGGCCGGTCATGAGCCGCCCTGCGCGACGGCCGCGCACTGCTGCAAGTCGCTGCTGTTGAGCAGGCTCTGCCCGGGCGGTGCTTTGAACCCGGCCGCTGCACTGCTCGCGCCTCCCCCGGTGCCTCCGAACGAGAACAACAGTCCCTTGGCGTTCGGCGTGGGCTGGGGGATGCCCCAGCCCCGGCCGATCATGCACTTGCGCCACGACAGGTACTCCTTGTTCTCCTTCTTCACCTGCGCCGGAGTCAGATTGTCCTGCGCGGATTGGGCCGCCTTGAGGGCCTGCAGGATCTTGCTCTTGGTCGCGCAGGTGACCAGGTTCTTCAGGTAGCTCGGGTTGTTCGCGGGCGAGGACGGATCGCTCGGGTTGGGCGCACCGACGAACGTGACCCCGAGATTGTTGAGACAGGATTGGAAGACGCCGATGGAAGAGAACAGCGCGGTGGTCGGATTCTGCTGCGCCAACGGGACGGTGGCCGCCGTGGCGTTGTCGGCGGTCTTGGCATTGGTGCCGGTCGGGAGGGCACCCGGTTGCGCCTGTCCCGCTTGAATCATGACCACGTCGGGCGAGTTCGATCCACCGGAGCAGGAAGTCACCCCGAGCGCGACGAAGGCCAGAGCGGCCAGCATCCCTAGTCGTCCCCGGTAGCCGTAGACCCGGCCAATCCCCCCGAACACGCGGGAATGGTAGCCAAGAACCCCGAAGTCCTCCGGTCAGGCCCTCTTCGGCCCTGGCTCAGGATGCCGAAATGTCGCGCCCGGGGCCAACAGGGGTGTCGCCGCGCAGCGTGACCCGGTGCACGACGCGACGCTCACCCTCGTAGTCGAAGACCCCGAAGTGCATGGTGGCCCGGTTGTCCCAGAAGGGCAGGGTGTTCGGCTTCCAGTGGTCGCGCACCACGAACTGCGGGCTCGTCATGTGCTCGTAGAGGAGCCGCAGCAAGCCGTCGCTCTGACGTTCAGGCATGACCTCGATGCGAACGGTGAACTTCGGATTGACGAACAGGTTCTTGCGGTCGGTCTCAGGATGCACGTCGCCGGCCGCAGGGTCAGAGAACGAGGTGCTCCATCGCCTCGGGGGTCTGCATGTTCTCTTCGATGTGCCTCTTCTGCTCCTCAGGTGACTCGTTGGTCCCCAGCAGGAACGGCGAGACCAAGAGGCCCAGCAGAACGCAGGCCGCGGCGAGGTAGAGCGCCAGCTGGTAGCCGAGCGTCAGCGAGTGGACGGCGGCGTGGCCGGTGGCGAGCAGGGACTTGGTCCGGTTCGCCGCGACGGTGCTCAACACGGCCAGGCCGATGGCACCGGCCATCTGCTGGGAGACGTTGACCACGCCGGACCCGAGTCCGGCGTCCGCGTTGGGAATCTCCGACATGCCGATCTGGAGCAGCGGCATGAACGACAGTCCGGCCCCCGCTCCCAGCATGAGAAAGCCGAAGAAGATGCGCGGGAAGTAGCCCGCATCCGGTCCCGCCGACGCGAACAGGAGCAATCCGCCGACGGCGAGGAGCATGCCCGGGTACATCACGATCTTCGCCCCGAAGCGGTTCACGAGCTTCGCCGTGATGCCGGTCGAGAGGAGCCCCATCATGAGGGCCTGGGGAAGGAAGGCCAACCCGGTCTTGAGCGGGCTGTAGTGCAGTACGTGCTCGAAGAAGAGGGCACCGATGAAGAACGTCGAGAACATGCCCGTGATGAGCAGGCCCCGGATGACGCTCGAGCCGGTGAGCGTGCGCAGCTTGAAGATCCGCAGCGGCATGATGGGATTCGACAGCTTCGACTCCAGCACCACGAACGCGACGAACAGCGCCAGCGCGATACCGACGTAGAGGTAGGTGTGGGTGGACGCCCAGCCGTAGTTGGTCACCGTGACGATGGCGTAGATCGCCACCATGACCGACAAGGTCACCAGTGCGGACCCGACCCAGTCGACGCCCTGTTTGATGCCCAGGCCGATGTTCTCCACAATGAGGAATCGGCCGAGGATCAGCGTGGTGATGCCGATAGGCACATTCACGAAGAAGATCCAGTGCCAGCTCAGGAACTGGGTCAGCACGCCGCCGGCGAACAGCCCGATGGAGCCGCCACCCACGGCGACGAAGACGTAGGCGCTCATGGCCTTGCCCCGCTCCAGCGCGCTCGGGAACTCGGTGACGATGATGGCGACGATCACGGAGGAGGACAGCGCCCCGCCGATGCCCTGCACGAACCGGGACACAATCAGCATGGTCTGGCTGTCGGCCGATCCACAGACGATGGACGCCAGGGTGAAGAGGGTCACCCCGGCCAGGAAGACCTTCTTGCGGCCGACCAGGTCGCCGAGGCGCCCGGCGAGAAGGAGGAAGCTGCCGAAGGAGATGAGGTAGGCGTCGACGACCCAGGTCAGCCCGGACTGGCTGAAGAGCAGGCTCTTCTGGATGTCGGGCAGCGCCACGTTGACGATGGAGCCGTCGAGGGCGTTCATGAACATGGCCAGGCAGACGACGACCAGGGCTATCCAGCGGCGGCGGTCGCCGACCCCGCCGGAGTCCTGGGGAATGGTCCCCACCTCTTGGATAGTCATGATTTCGGGACTATCCTATAGCGGTGATCGATGCAGCCGTACAGGTAGGCTCGGAGCCGTGAGCCCTCGAGCCGCGGCCCGCTCCACCACGGGGACGATCGTGCTCCTGACCCGGCTGTCCCGGGCCGTCTTCCTGCGCAGCTCCATCGAACTGGTCGGCATGAACCTCAGGAACATGGTCACCCTGGCCTACCTGCGCGACCATCCGGGTGTCTCCCAGCAGGTCATGGCCGAGCAGCTCTCCATGGACTCCAACACGGGCGTCCTCGTCCTCAACGACCTCGAGGACCTCGAGTACGTGGAGCGCCGGCGCGACCCGGCCGACCGGCGCCGCCATCTCGTCGACATCACCGTCGCCGGCCTCGAGGCGCTCGAGCAGGCCGAGGCGGCGCAGGGGAGTATCGAGGACGAGATCCTCAGCGGCTTGAGCGGTCCGGAGCGGGCGGAGTTCCGTCGTCTGCTGGTGAAGGCGCTGGAGGATCATCAGCCGGCGGCGGATGATCCTGGCGGCTCCGGCTGATTCGACGATACGGAGGGCGTGGTCCTCGAAACCGAGCCCCGAGCGAGCCGCGCCATCGCTGATTACCTTGGTCGAGGCCGATGAGGAATGACCGATGGATGCCGACCCGTACGTCCCCGATGACGCCGGCGTGACGTCACGACGGGCGACCGACGCCGAGGTCGAGACCTGGCGCGGCGGAGGGGTGGGTCCTGCTCGACGGACTCGTCGGCACCGAGGAGATCGACGCCCTGGTCGACGACGTGGGAGAGATCTTCCCGAGCGCAGAGGATCTGCACGCCGACCCCGAGGGCGTGTACGAGGAGTGGAAGGGCCGCCCGAAGCAACCCGAGGAGGCCTTCGTGTGGCCTGACGAAGGGCCCGGATTTCGCCCCGCCCAGCAGCGGTGGATGGCCGCCTTCCCCTTCCCGGGGAGCGGAGCCCTCAATCGGGTCTGCGTGCACCCCTCCATCGTCGATTTCGCCGAGCGGGCACTCGACAACGACGACGTCCGCCTCTACCAGGCCCACGCCAGCGCCAAGTACGCCGGCGTGACCAACTACGAGCAGCCGATGCACCTCGACCGGAATCACTCGTGGCTCCCGCCGGCGAGCGAGTCACCCTGGTGGAACCTGGAGGGATTCCTCTACCTGACCGACGTCACCGAAGAGGACAACCCGACGCGTCTGGTCTCGGTGCGCGACACCGAGCACATCGACAACCCATACGGCGTCCTCATGCCCCGGGGCAATCCCGAGGTGTATGCCGGCGAGCGGCGCGCCGCGGGGATCCGGGGGTCCTATCTGGCCTACCGGTCGGACACGTACCACCGGGGCGCCCCGTTCGGCTCGGGCGCCGGTGCGCGCATTGTGGTCGCCATCGCCTTCAAGAACGCCGTCACCGACTGGATCGGCTACGACACCCAACAGAGCCGATCGACCGGGACGGAGTGGACCGTCTTCGTCGAGGGCTCGACGCCACGCGAACTGGCGCTCTTCGGCTGGCCCGCCCCCGGTCACCCGGTCTGGAACGAGCGCCTCCTCGAACGGACGCAGGAGCGCTATCCCGCGCTCGATCTCGGTCCGTGGCGAGCAGAGTTGGGAACGTAGCCCTGCTGCGCTGCCGATGGCCCGTCGGTGCTCAGCCCTGGGGCTTGATCACCGTACCGGTGGCGTACTCGGTCGCGTAGCCCTGCGCGTTGAGCGGGGTGCCGATGACCGAACCCGTGTTCGGCACGATGTACTTCGGTGAGCAGTCGAACTCCCCGAGCTTCTTCGGGTAGTACTGCACCCACTTGGTGTTGTCGAGTTTCATCAGGATCCCGCACGGCGCGGGCTGGTTCTTGGCTGGGTCCGACGGTGCGTTGAGCCCGCCGCCGGTCCAGGTCGTCACCTTCGAGAGGTGGTTGATCATGCACTGGCGGGTCAGCGTGGAGCCGCAGGCCTTCGCCTCAGTGGCCCACAGCAGGAAGGACGACGTGGCCTGCTCGCCCAGCGCCGAGGTCAGGCCACCCGATTTCTTCACGATGGACAGGTACTGCGCCACCGCCGGCACGACCTTGGCCGCCTCGAGCGGCTCGAACCCGATGCGGACGTAGACGTTGTTACCCAGCCCACTGGTGTTCCACTGCGCGAAGGATTCCGTGTACTCGGCCGCGTCCAGCAACCAGATCGGGTTGTAGCCGATCTGGTTCTCCGCTTGCAGGGCCCCGTACAGGGTCGGTCCGGGGGTGGCATCGTTGAAGATGATCTGCGCCCCGCAGCTCTGCAGCTTCTGCATGAACGGCGTGTAGTTCGCCTCGCCGTTGTAGTTCACCTCGAACGGGCAGTTGACGAACTTCCAGCCCGCGGTCGTGTAGGCCTGGACGGCCTTGGCCATGGACGCTTCCTGGGTCGAGAGGGTCGAGTTGTACTGACCGACGTGCTGCGTCTTGGAGCCGAAGAGCTTCTCCCCCTGGTAGGCGATCGACACCGGGCTGGCGTTCGCCGGGTTCGGCGCGGCCTGGTACATCTCGTACGCGTTGGCCACGACCGGGGAGACGGTGAAGCCAGGGACCGCCGCCAGGTTGCAGGCGAGGCGGGTCTGTTCCGCCAGACCGTCGAGGGCGAAACCTTCGCCGACCAGCATGAAGTCGGTCTTGCAGGCTTGGGTCATCACCGAGCCGACATTCGTCACCGCGGAGTCGTAGTAGTCGCCCACGATTTTGCGGCCGTTGATGCCCCCCTGGGCGTCGCACCAGGCGATCATCGCCTTGACCGCGTCCCCCATCTCCTGGTCGAGCCCGGGGCTGCCCGAGAACCCCCGGTCGTCGCCGTAGGCGATGTTGATGGTGGAGTCGGTGACGCCCTGCTCGGTGGCACCTGTGGCATGTCCATGGCCGCACGGCGACGGCAGTGTGCCGAACGTCTCGGTCGACGACGATGCGCCGCTCGTCGCCGGGGTGAGCAGCACGCCGCTCGCGATGAGTGCTGTGAGCAACAGGGCCGCCCCCACTGCCCTCGTGCCAGTGATCCTTGCCATGGCCCAACCCCCGTCCGCACAACGCGGTTGCTGCGCCCTGTTTCCCCCCGGAAACTCAGAACCGTTCTTGTGTGCCCCGGCACCATACCAACCCGACATCCAGAAATCTCGGCGTCACGAACACGTCTGTGACCCCTGTCGAAGTCGGAGCAGGCGGCGAGCGTGCACCGTCTGACGATCGACCGATGCGCCGGGTCGCTGACTGGTCAATGACCGCGTTGACCACCGTGCGCGCCGTCACCGCCGACCTGGAAGCACAGCTCTCCCGGGTCACTCCCACGTACTCCTCGTGGGCGCAGACCGAAGAGCTCTGCCGCCTCGCCGCCGTGGTCGTCCGCACGCCGGAGGAGTCCGGGAGCGCCGACGTCGACCTCGCCGGCCAGGTCGAGGTGGCGGCGCGCCTGGCGGCCACGCAGGACGCATCCCCCGCGTCGCTCCGGGACCTCTTCGTAGACTTTGCGACCTATGAGCGAGACCTCACCCTGCTGGGCGTGAACGACGCGGTCGTGCGCCATGCGCGCGCCGTCCTGCTGCTGCCATGAGCCCGGAGACGGTTCGCTACGGCAGCGAGCGGGCGCAGGTGGCCGAGGTCTGGCGGCCGGTCGCGCCGGAGGGACCGGTGCCCGTCGTCGTGCTGATCCACGGCGGCTTCTGGCGCCAGCAGTACACGAAGTCGCTCATGCACCGGCTGGCGCGGGCGGTCACGGGCCGGGGGTGGATGGCCTACAACATTGAGTACCGACGCGTCGGGCGCTTCGGCCCTGGCGGCTGGCCCGGGACCTTCGAGGATGTCTCGGACGCGATCGACGCGCTGGCCGGGGTCGACGGCGTGGATCTCCAGCGGGTGGCGACCTGCGGCCATTCGGCCGGAGGGCATCTGGCGCTGTGGGCGGCTTCGACGCGGTCGACCGGAGACCCCCAGCGGCCGGCGGTGGCGGTCGACGTGGTGGCCGGTGCATCCCTGGCCGGGGTGGTGGACCTCGAGGCCGCGGCACGAGAGGGCGTCGGGCGCGGAGCGGTGGACGCCCTCATGGGCGGTGGACCCGACGACGTCCCGGAGCGCTACCGGCTGGGCTCCCCGGCGGCACTCCTCCCCATCGGCAAGCCGCAGTTCCTGCTGCACGGTCTGGCGGACGACTCGGTCCCACCGTCGCTCAGCGAGCGCTACGCGGCGGCGGCGGCGGCGGCCGGTGACCCCGCCGTCTACGTCCCGCTCCCGGGCGTCGGGCACATGGACATGATCAGCGGGCGCGGCGCCACCTTCGAAGAGACGGCGACGTGGCTCGACGCGGTGTTCGGCCCGCCCGACCGC